>JAXHVD010000017.1:0-100083 GCA_034189385.1 Thermodesulfobacteriota bacterium | reverse complement strand
CTTGGTGGCGCAGTTGCTGTTGGGCCTCAGTAGAAAGTTTGCGTGCATCTGTCTTTTTCATGCACGACTCTATAACATATTATCACAAACAACTCATCTATTTTCTTGCCGGGTTAATATCCGCCGGCTTACTGGGCGGACCAGCTCATCAGCTCATCACCTCATCAGCTAAATCGCCAACTCACTCATATCATCTGACTAAAATAGTCGATGGTCTTTTCCAACCCCTCCCTCAGACTCACCCGGGGTTCCCAGTCCAGTTTTTCCTTGGCCAGTGCGATATGGGGACGTCGCTGAACAGGATCATCCTCTGGCAAGGGCTTGGTTACGATGGGCGACTTGGACCCGGTGATCTCGAGCACCAACTCAGCGAGCTCTCGAATGGAAAACTCATTCGGATTTCCCAGATTTACAGGCCCCACAAAATCATCGCACGCCATCATCTTCATGCACCCGTCGATCATATCGGAGACATAGCAAAAGGCGCGGGTGTGACTTCCGTCTCCGTATACCGTAAGCGGTTCATTCTTCAGGGCCTGGACGATGAAATTGCTCACCACCCTGCCGTCGGAAACGGCCATTCTTGGACCGTAGGTATTAAAGATGCGGACAATTCTAATGTCTACTCTGTTCTGGCGATGGTAGTCCATCATCAATGTCTCGGCCACCCTTTTTCCTTCGTCATAGCAACTGCGCAGGCCAATGGGGTTCACATGTCCCCAATAGCTTTCCTTCTGAGGATGTTCCTTCGGGTTGCCATAGACCTCAGATGTGGAGGCCTGCAAGATCCGGGCGTCGACCCGTTTGGCCAGCCCCAACATGTTAATCGTTCCCATGACGTTCGTCTTGACCGTCTTTACAGGGTTGTACTGATAATGGACCGGTGACGCAGGACAAGCCAGGTTGAAAATCTGATCCACCTCCAGAAAGATGGGCTGCACCAGGTCGTGTCGGACCAGTTCAAAACGCCGATCATCCATTAAATGGAAAATGTTGTTTTTCGATCCTGTGAAGAAATTGTCCAGGCACAGCACCTCTTTCCCTTCAGCCAGCAATCTGTCACACAGATGACTGCCCAGAAAACCCGCCCCTCCTGTAACCAGCACTTTAGGCATTCTCATAAATTTCTCCTCAAACCTCCCACTAGCCATCTTGAATATGCTCTAGAATCGTATCTATGCCCCTTCCATCTGCGCTCACCCAATAGACCCAGGTCTTATCTTTAAACACATAATGAACCTGGCCCATACCATCAAATGCAATGACGTTCAAGCCCTCTTTATTCCATTGGCGATAGTTACTGAAGGGCGAGCGTTTGCTCTTTTTCATCTTGTCGATCATCACGTCAATCTGTTCGCTGGCCAGGTCTTCCGTGGTCGCTTCCGATACCCATATGGTGGCCTTGCCGTAAGCGCCCTTGTAATGGGCGATGAAGCCCCTGACCACGTCGATAGACATTCCATGGAGTCTGTCGATGGCCTTTTGGGCCTCCTCTCCTGTGATCCACTGAACCATCTCCATGTCCTTGATGTTCGGATCAAAGGGCAAGGACGAGTCAGAATGAGAGCAGGCCAGCAACAACAGGCAGACACCCATCCACACACCACAAATCCTCAAGACCTTTGTACAAGTTCTTCTCATTGCGAAATTCCTTTGTTCTTAATGCAGATTTTTCTCCAACTCAGTTGAAGAAAAGGGTTCCAGGATTGCGGCTTTCGCCTTAAAAAGATGCAAGGGGCCCAAGGGGTCGAGTGCTTTCTCTCCAGCGACCTTATGAGTGCTTTAAGCATCCTCTCGACCTCTCCTATTCCCTGCCGGAGTATCTCCAGTTTAGGAGCTTCGATATACCCCAGGTCGCCGCCAAGCAATATCTGTGTCTCTAATTCACAGTTCGAACCATAGGCTATGTGCAGAAACCGAATATAGTCCTGTGTCGTTTTTCTTCCATATCCTTCCGCTATGTTGCTGGGAACAGAAACTGCGGCCCTTCTCATTTGCGATGACAGGCCGTATCTCTCGTCTTCAGGAAATTCTTTTGTTATTCCGTAAGTCTGCAAACATAGCTGATAGGACCTTTGCCAGACTTTCAGCTCTTTATAATTCTTCAGCACTTCACTCAACCCCTCGAGCCCTTGACCCCTTGAACCCTCTCTTTTTTCAAAACCCCATGTCCTTATTGATCAACACCACCTTTATCCGCCCCTTGGGAAAGGACTTCTCTGTAATGGTCCAGGTGTTGCAGATGCGGTCCGGGCTCCGGCAGTCTTCGCAGTAAGACGTCTTAACACATGGCGTCTTTTTGTCCAGGCGCATGGCATTGACAGGGGCTGCATAGTCTTTGATCCGCACCATGGCCTCCTCAATATCGCCCACGATCTTATTCCGGCCCACGAGGATGATTACATATTTGGGACCAAAGGTGATGGCTGCCACGCGGTTTCCGTACATATCCAGGTTGACGAGTTTGCCGGTCTCTGTGACGGCATTGGTGCCGGTAACAAAGAGATCCACCAAAAGGGCCTGTCTCCGCAGTTCGGCCGTTTCTTTACGGGGCCGCTCCTTGTCGAAGACGTCCAGGACTTTCATTTTCCTATCGTCCTTTAGCACATCATAGAGCCCGGAGGAGACAAAGGTCAACGACCCGCCCCAGGAGACACTCTTTGCCCTGATCTTGGGAAGGATCTCTTGCAGGACAATTTGCCTTGCCTTGGCGGCGTTTTCTGCCACAAAGGCCTCAAAGTTGTTGGCCTCCAACTGCTTCTTCACATCCGTTAGGCGGACCCTCCAATAGCGGCCAATGGGATTTTTCATGTTAGACTCCTGTTGTTGGTTGTCCGTTCACTGTTGTCCGCTTATCGTTTTCCGTTCAACAGCTCACCAGCTCATTAGCTCAATAGCTCAATAGCTCAATAGCTTATCAGCTAAAGAGCTCAACAGCTATCAACTTATCAGCTTAACAGCTCACCAGCTCATTTATCCGCCGGTTTGCTGGGCGGACCAGCTTACCAGCTTACCAGCTCACCAGCTTACCAGCTAACTAGCTTAACAGCTCACCAGCTAACTAGCTAACTAGCTAACTAATTTCTTCACCGGGTAAGTAAAGGGCGTCCGATGGCTATGCTTCTTGCTGTGGAGCGCCAAAAAGCCCATGGCCACCACAGTGGCCAGAGTCAAGGCATTGGCCGGTATGTGCAGGCTAAAGTCAAAGAGGCTGTGGACAGCAGCGGCCACAAGGCCGCCGATACATCCCATACCCACACCTACGGCAAAGGGATCTCTCCTTTTCCACCACAACCCCAAAAAGCGCTTCATCAGGGCGATGAAGCCCACGAGGACCGTTAGAAAACCCACGCCCCCCGTTTCCACCAACAACTGCAACCAGTCGTTGTGCAGTTCTCTACGATACCCCCGGGCCTGGGCCGGTTGGTAGCGGGGATAGACATGTTCAAAGGTGCCCAACCCTGTCCCCAAGAGAGGGTATTCTTTGATGATAGGAAATACCGCCCGGTTGTGCACCATCCGCTCTTGTTGGAAGATCCCCTCCTTGGAAAGCGCTTCAAAGCGATTGATCGTTTTTTCAATGCCGATCCGCTGCCCGCAGACCAGGACAATGAGAAAGAGGGCCCCTATGAGAAAAAAGAGGCTTCTCTTTCTCGTCTTCACAAAAAGGAGTATCAGAATGACACACATGGATAGGGCCAGGGAAAAAACAGCCGCCCTTGAACCTGTCATGATGACCGTGACCACCATCACGCCAAAGCAGAAAGAAAGAAAGACGATCTCATGGGTACCCGGCTCATTTTCCATAAAAGCACGAAACAGGCCCCTTGCCCTGTCGTATCTGTTTCTCTCTCTTCGTCCCATCAATGCGTATAGATGCCCGAAGAGCAGGCAGAGGATGAGGTTCAGAAAAAAGGCAAAGTGGTTCGGATTAATAAATGTTCCAAAGACCCTGAATCCATGTTGGGTTTGGTGCCGCCACCACAGGATGTGGCCGTGGCCGCTCAGTTTCTCGAAGAGCCCGTAGATGCAAACAGCCAATCCAAGATAGAGGACCCACTTGACAGAGGATTTTAATTGCGATCGCCCTTTGATGGAATAGAGCAACAGAAAGTAGAAATAGAGGATGGCCAGCACCATCATCAGGCTTTGGACGGTGGCGTAGCGGTAGAGGCTGAAATGATAACTGGAGGCAGGCCCGGTGACAACGCCTTCTGACATCTTGGTCACAGCCGCTGTGTTCGGGCTAAGCACCCCCACAAGGCTTCCAGGCAAAGGGATGATTTGAAGAATCACCACAACCAGGAAAACAAGGGCAGCCAGATTCACAGGTGTGACAATCCAGGAGATCTCACCCCTGCCCTCCCGGCGCCAGGCCCGCACACGAACAAGAACAAAAAACAGGGCCAGGCAAACGAGGAAAAGCTGCACACAGGTGTACGCCCATGTATGGACCGCTCCAAAAAAGACCACCGAAAAACCTAAAACAACCAGCAGCCCCTTCCGGATAATCTCATCCACAGTTGCCACACCCATTAGCAAAAATTCCCTGGAGTTCTAAATACTCATACGGCAAGAAGAAGGGCATATTCACCGCAGAGCCGCAGAGTTCGCAGAGCCAGTCCTACTTTATGTTTTCCGCTGAGACGCCGGAAAACATAAGAAAGCTATCGCCTGTGGCGAACAGAAACAGACCCCTTTGCCGCAGTTGGGTGGTCAGCTTTCCGTGCTCGGCGTCTTTTCGGTGAAACCAAATAGACGGTGGGTTTATATCAAAATATCAGGAAGTGCTCAAGCCTTTGGAAGGATGCCAAAACCCTGCTGGACAGCTCATTTATCCGCCGGTATGCTTGGCGGGCTTGTCCGCCGGCTGGCTGGGCGGGCCAGCTCATTAGCTGATCAGCTCACTAGCTCATTAGCTTACCAGCTCAACAGCTTACCAGCTAATTTATCTCATCGACTTCACCAGGGCATTAATCATCTTGGCAATCTCTTCGGCCAGCCCTTGAAGCATTCCGACCTTCTTCTGCGCCATCCACCCGACTCTTTCCAGAATGATCAGAAGGGTTACGACTTCAAATAAAGAGCCTCTGGCTATGTAAAGAAACTGGATGAACTCTTTCGTGGATTGGCGGCCTTTCCCTTCGGCAATGTTCATGGACACGCTCGTGGCGGCTGCTTCAAGCTGCTCTACCAGACGATAGTGTTTACGCGGCGTGTCAAGTTCATCAATAGTTCGAATGACTTCTTCGGCAAAGGAGACGGACTTCTGCCACACCTTCAAATCCTGAAAACTAAACAGCCGCTCCCCATTCATAGCTACTCACCAGCTTAACAGCTTATCAGCTAGAATGCTCATCAGCTCAACAGCTTAATAGCTTAACAGCTTAATAGCTAGCCGTCGTAGACGACAAATGTGCCCAACTTGCTCAAATCGGCGCGGTCAGTCGGCCCGGAATAGATATTGGCGCTTTGCACCAGAGTCCCACTTTCGGCCGACCATGCTGACGGCCCACTAATAGTACCCTCATCTACAACACTCCAGCCACTGTAGTCACCATCCCCAAAATCCTCCCACAGCACGACCACATCCGTGGAAAGGTCCTCCACCAGCACATTGTCAAAGAGACTTCCCCGGTTCCCCCAGGAGTAAAGCCCAATGGTCCCGCCGGTAAAAGTCTGGTCCGTCACCGAGAAGACCAATTCATCATCGACAAAGACTTCCAGAGTGGTCCCCTCTGCAACAACTTCTATCTCGTAGGTCTCTCCTGTGACGTACCCTACACTATCCTCTGCAAGCAGGGTAAAGACCCCATTTTCACACTTCACCAGACGGCGGTAATCACGCTGGTTGTCCCAGGAAAAACGGTAGTAGTTGTCCGCATCCTGAAACCGAAACATCAGCCCCACAGCATCATTATCATTAGAGCCCATGGTAAACATCACCCGATAGTCTGTCCAGCTTGCCCCTGGCGGCACAGAATAAGGATCTGCCGGATCAGAGCCAGCTGCGATCTCTTCACCATCCAGATACCCGTCCCCGTCTGAATCTCCATCCAAAAGATTCACCACACCATCAGCATCATAGTCTGTACCCCAGACCCCCTGCCAAAAGGCTAGTTCATTGCCATCGTTTATACCATCTCCATCTGTATCCATCAGGGTTGGATCCGTGCCGTAGCCCGCTGTTTCTAACGCATCATCAATGCCGTCTTCATCCCCATCCAATGGCATCTGATCATGAAGCATGATGTCATCCAACCGCCCACTGCCTCGGATCAGAAAGCCGTTTACTTCCAGAATGGTCACCTCAGGCTGGGCATCGGCAAGATCTGCCTCAAGGTCCCTTACAAAGGTGCGCCATTGTCCGTCAGTCACATGGCTTCCCAGTCCATGATGGACATATCCACCGCCTCCCAATCCGTCGGAGTCAACCGGAGTGTAATACATGTATCGATGACCTGCAGTGGTCTCAACGTCAATATAGATGGTGAAGGATTCAGCATACTTCATGCTCCATTGTATCACAAACTGGCCAGTATTCTGCCACACGCTGAAATTGGGATTTCTCAAACAACCACCGTTACTCCGCCCCGCTCCTGTCAACTGAATCACCCGACTCTGCCGTTCCTCGTCAAACACATTGGTTATCTCCATGCCCTCAGGGGTATTATCGTACACATACCACCCGTCAACCGTCCCGTCCTCGGCATCTTCATAGACCGTTGAGGAAGGCATGGCATCAAGCAGTTTGATATCATCCACACGTCCGCTGCCTCGGATCAAAAAACCGTTCACTTCTATGATACTTACCCCAGGCTGGGCGTCTCGAAGATCTGCCCGAAGGTCCCTAACAAAGGTGCGCCATCGTCCGTCAATCACATTGGTCCCCAGTCCGTGATGGACATACTCACCCTGCCCCAGTCCGTCGTGGTCATGGGCAGTGTAGTAGACGTATCGATGACCCGCAGTGGTCTCAACGTCAAGGTACACGGTAAAATATTCAGTATAGCTGAGGCTCCACTGGATCACAAACTGATGGTCATTGCGCCACTTGCTAAGATCAGCATTTCTTAAACTACCACAGTTGTCTTGGCCAGCGCCTGAGAACTCGATCACGCGGCTCTGCCGTTCCTCGTCAAACACATTGGTTATCTCCATGCCCTTAGGGGTATTATCGTACACATACCACCCGTCAACCGTCCCATCCTCAGCATCTTCATAGACCGTTGAGGAAGGCATGGCATCAAGCAGTTTGATATCATCCACACGTCCGCTGCCTCGGATCAAAAAACCGTTCACTTCTATGATACTTACCCCAGGCTGGGCATCTCGAAGATCTGCCTGAAGCTCTCTAACAAAGGTGCGCCATCGTCCGTCGATCACATTGGTTCCCAGTCCGTGATGGACATACTCACCCTGCCCCAGTCCGTCGTGGTCAACCGGAGTGTAATACATGTATCGATGACCCGCAGTGGTCTCAACGTCAATATAGATGGTGAAGGATTCAGCATACTTCATGCTCCACTGTATCACAAACTGTCCTGCATTCTGCCACAGGGTAAAATCACGATTTCTCAAAGAGGCACCATTGGTCTGGCCGGAACCTGACAACTGAATCACCCGACTCTGCCGTTCTTCATCAAACACATTGGTGATCTCCATACCCACAGGGCTATTATCGTACACATACCACCCGTCAACCTTCCCATCTTCGGCATCTTCATAGACCGTTGCCTCATCAGAAGCCACCACGTGAACCACTTCTTCAGACAGGTCACTTTCGTTTCCCTGCGTATCATAGGCGCTTGCCGCACAATAATAGACCATTCCGCTTTGGAGGCCTGAAAGCGTGTAGCTTGTCTCGTTTCCCACATCCACGGCAAATTCGTAATCCCAGCTCGCAGTGCCGTAGTGGAGTTTGTAACCGGCAATGTCCGATTCCAGGTTAGGGTTCCATCTCAGGCTCAGCTCACCGGAAAAGGCGTGTGTGCCCGATAGAACAAGCACCATGAGAAGGGCCTGCAACATTATTTTTGCCAAAACACTGGCATGTTTTCGCATTAACACTCTCCAATATATTCGTTCAGGCGACAATGGAAAACGCTTGTCTTCGCCTGCTTGGGTATTTACCGCGTAGATGCTGAGGGCGCCCCAGTGAAGGCCTTCGGCCAACGAGGCAGGCCCCAGCTACTGATGAGATCATTGACATTTAGACATGAGGCCACCGCCCGCTACGCTCGAGACGCAAAGGGCGCAAAGCTGATTAGCTCATTAGCTCACTAGCTTAATAGCCTGTTACCGGTGGAAAACATAAAGTAGGACTGGCTCTGCGAACTCTGCGTCTCTGCGGTGAATATGCCCTTCTTCTTGCCGTAGGCGATAGCTTTTTTATGTTTTCCGGCGTCTCAGCGGAAAACATAAAGTAAAATAGACTCTGCGCTCTTCGCGCCTTTGCGGTGATTATTTATCTTCACAACAAGGAGCTAATGAACGTCAGCCATCTTTCACCGGAACCATATGTAAATACAGCTAAAATGCCTGATCTCGATCCGTTTCTGTTCGCCGTAGGCGATAGCTTTTTTATGTTTTCCGGCGTCTCAGCGGAAAACATAAAGAAAAATACACTCTGCGCTCTTCGCGCCTTTGCGGTGAATATTTGTTTCTACAACTGAGAGAAAGTGAGTCTGCCCTCTTGCCACATCTGCCGCTCTCGGTTAACGATGTTACGGGACCTTTGCAGAACCTCTTCTCAATCGTTCCTATGAGTTCTTCGGGGCATTCACCCGGCTGTGTAAAAAAAGGCTAATCGCCCGCTTGCCGATTAGCCTCTAACAGGAATAAGGGGAAACCTTTGCACAACCTATTTTCGCTTCCTCCTACAAGCTTTTTGACCCATATGCCGACTTGCTTACTAAATCCTAACACGGAGCGGAGCGCAGTGAAGCTTTGCGCTCATACTCTGCCTAACGGCCTCAAACAGTTTAGGATTTGCCCACTAACGTGGGCCGTTCGCTGCGCCGGAATGGGTTCCCCAAAAAGCTTGCAATGGCCGCTCAAAGCAGTTATGCAAAGTTTTAAACGCCATAGCCTATGCGAAAAAGGTGCCACTCTCGCCTTTCCGAGCCCCCTTTGGCACCGGGGTGCCCCGCCCTCTTCTTATGGAGGGGACCTAACCGTTCAGTTTCTAACCAAATAAATGTGTGCAGAACGTCACACGCTCAGATAAGGACCTATCGGAGACGACCTCCTCAGCCGCCCCTTCTTGGCCGTCCAGGCCGGTCAATCAGCAGAAGTTTTTGACGTGCTCCCCATAAATGGACCTCAACTGACTGATATGTATGTAAAATGCCTTAGTGCCAACTTTTGATACAAGCCGGGCCTAAGCTTGATCTAATATATTGATGTGGCGAAGAATGAGCCAGGTGCCAACTTTTTGACTCCTTCCATGCGCCCCCTTCAAACAGGCATCAGTCTCACCGCAAAGCCGGACCAGCTCAATCGCTTACCAGCTCATCAGCTTATTTATCCGCCGGTCTGCTAGGCGGGTTTATCCGCCGGCTTACTAGGCGGGCCAGCTTAATAGCTAACTAGCTCACCAGCTCATTTATCCGCCGGCTTACTGGGCGGACCAGCCATCACATTTTGTAATTGACAATCACTATTTTATATAGCATGTTATGTATATAGCATTAATTAGACATGCGGAGAATGATGCCATGAAAAAGCAAAAGAAGATCCCCATTCAGATCTATTTGGATCCCCAACAGGACAAGATTATTGGTCTTATTTCCAAGAACAGTGGAAAGTCCAAGGCCGCCCTCATCCGCTCATGCGTCTCCGAGTTTATCGCTGGCATTCCACCTGAAAAAGATCCCGCACTGGACATTATGAACCTTGGGGCCTCAGGGAAAAAGGACATTGGACAAAGGCATGATGACTACTTGATCTCGGAGGAATAGGAGAACAGGGTGAAAAAAGGCGATATATTTGTGGACACGGGTGCGTGGTTTGCTCTGGCCGACAGATCTGATCAACATCACAAAGAGGCTGTCAAGGTCTATCCGAATCTCCTCAGTGAATACCACTTGACAACAACCAATCTCGTTGTTGCCGAAACCTATATCCTCATACGCCGAGCCATGGGCCACGAACCCGCTATCAGCTTTCTGGAAAGTATTGCAGCCAGTCCCCGGGTCATCAAAATCTATTCGGACAGCCTGTTGGAAGGAACTGCCGAAGATATCCTGCGAAAATACCGAGATCAGGTTTTCAGCTACACCGATGCAGTCAGTTTTGCCGTGATGCGCCAAACCGGTATTGAACAAGCTTTCTGCTTTGACCGGCATTTTGTGACAGCCGGGTTCACCATCATCCCCTGAATTGCATTAATGCGAGACGGTTGCAAAAGCCTCAACCGGGTTTCCGTTTCACCGTAAAGCCTCATTTATCCGCCGGCTTACTGGGCGGGTTTATCCGCCGGCTCACTGGGCGGGTTTATCCGCCGGTCTGCTTGGCGGGCTTGTCCGCCGGCTTACTAGGCGGACCAGCTCAACAGCTAAATAGCTTACTAACTTAACAGCTAAATGGCTAAATAGCCAAATCGGCTTGACATGCGGTGCAATGCATCGTAGTGTGGTGTCATACACATTGTCCCCGTGGAGGTCATGATGGCGAGTATTCAAAAGAGCATGAGGATTCCAAAGGAAATAGTTGCCGAAATTCAGGGCATTGCAGAACGATCAGGAAAGGACTTCTCCACCATTACAAAAGAGCTGCTTCAAGAGGCAATTAGAATGCATCGCTGTCCTGGCATCGTCTTCGCCGAAGGGGTAACGGGCCGCAGGGCGCGAATTGCCGGCACCGGCCTGGAGGTGTGGGAGGTGATCGCCACGCACAAAAGTGTAAATGAGGATTTTGACCGCCTGCGCTCTGCGTACCACTGGCTCAACGATTTGCAGCTCAGAGCCGCATTAGGCTACTATCGGGCGTACCCAAAAGAAATTGATGCTCTCATAGATCAGAATAAAGGGTGGACAAAGGAAAGCACTCACAGAACCTATCCCTTTCTTGCCGGAACGAAGTCTCGTGAAGTACTACCTTGATGAAGACATAAGTCCAAAAGTTGCAGAAATCTTGAGAAAATATGCAGTCAATGTAATGAGTGCCCACGAGGTGAGTATGACCCAGGCACTGGATAGAGAGCAATTGGAATATGCAGTCTCAGAGAACAGGACCCTTGTCACCCGAAATCGAGATGACTTTATCCGTCTGACCGTTCAGTTCTTTAATGAACTCCGCCCGCACTGCGGGGTACTCATTGTTCCCCATACCATCCCAGGGGATAGATTTTCTCTTGTTGCAGAGGCCCTCAAGGATTATGCCACGAAACACCCATCAGGGATGGAGCCATACACCATTGATTTTGTCGACCTTTAGGACATTTATCCGCCGGTTTGCTAGGCGGGTTTATCCGCCGGCTTACTAGGCGGGTTTATCCGCCGGCTTACTAGGCGGGTTTATCCACCGGTCTGCTTGGCGGACCACCTCAATCGCTTACCAGCTCATCAGCTTACCAGCTTAATAGCTAACTAGCTCATCAGCTTAATAGCTAACTAGCTCATCAGCTTAATAGCTAACCAGCTCATCAGCTTATTTATCCGCCGGTCTGCTTGGCGGACCACCTCAATCACTAATCAGGCATTCGCACAATCCAGAGACGAAAGAACTCATCATCGAACCTGCATTTTCCTTGTTTCCCCCTTTCCAACACCCCCTTGTTTTCCAGGGCCTTAATAGAGGACTGGAGCGATGAAACACCAAGCCGCCATTTTTGCAGAAACTCCTGTGAGAAAAGGCTGGCAGGCTCATCACTAGCCAAGGCGATGAGGACCTCCCGTTGCTTTTGAGGTGTGCCGTCCCAGAAGGCTTCGTAGTGCATGGACTCTTGGCGGATGATTGTCCCTACCGCTTTTTCGACCAGGTCTTCTTCTATCTTTTTAGACTCCCTTGCATCTTCCCAAATATTGTGAGCAATACGCTGAATGTTGTAAGGCACATCGCGGCCTTTTTCAAAAACAAGGTCAACCACGCCCTCTCCAAGGTCATAGCCCCCTTTGCCAAACCAGCTTTCCATAAAGGGACGAAACAAGTCACGCGGGATGGGGCTCAATTCCATGGCTGAGCCCATGCGATAGAAGGCCCGTGTCCTGTCCTTTACCATGTCATGTATCACCGACCTTTTGGAACCAGAAAAAATATAGCCCACCTGCTGGTGGGTTTGAACCACTGCTCTAATAGCTTTTTCAACATCCTCACCGTTGTATTTAGTGATATCTGAAAATTCGTCAATAACAACGACAAACGGTTTGCTCTTCTTGACCGATGCTTTTTCAGGATACTCAAGGACTTCGGTCAATACTTGAAAGACCTCCTTCTCCCTGGCAACGTACTCCACCGAGAACGAGATTGTCCCGTCAGGACTTGGCTCAAGTTTCGGTCGAAAGCCCGGAAGGAGCCTGGGGATGGCCTTCACCATCTTCTCAATCTTGCCTTCCACGGCTTCTACAACCGCTTTTGCATATAGCTCGGTGAAATGCCTTAGCGTGGGAGCACGATAAAGATCCACATAGGCGGTGAAGAAGCCCTCCATTTCCATCTTCCGTTGCAGGTTTTTCAGCAGGCATGTTTTGCCCATGCGTCTGGGCGAAATCAAGAAGACCTTACCTCCATTACTCATTTCGGCCGTTAGCTCAGAAAGCTCGCGTTGCCTATCGGCAAAATGACTACCGAAAACAAGGCCGCCATAGATGAAAGGATTCTTCATGTAGACGTTCCCGACTGTCCGATTTCGCCGTCCTAAAAAATGGTCCCGCACCCCGGCTCAAAACAAGGTTGTTTAGTCCGTCAAATTATGCTTTTTCCGTAACAGCATTAACATAACACTAAAACCGTTACGGGTCAACTGGAAAAACAAGGCCCTTACTTCTCATTTATCCGCCGGCTTACTAGGCGGGTTTATCCGCCGGCTTACTGGGCGGGTTTATCCGCCGGTCTGCTTGGCGGACCAGCTCATCAGCTTAATAGCTTACCAGCTAAATAGCTCACCAGCTAAACAGGTCCCTTGCGGCCCCTCCACGCTTGTTCTTGCTCCAAGATATGCCTTTGAGCACATCCTGTCCAGACGGATCAATACGTACAACCCATTGTTATTACCATCATAATATGCGCCCCTCTCCTGCGTACAGCCACGCCAAGTCAAAATTATCTTGACATTAATATAATTATATATAATTATCTTTAACTAGCAAAGCGCGGTGTATTGTGCCATTTTCCAGGGCCCGAAAGCACCCAGGCTGGTAGGCGAATAGGCCCTTATCAGTCCAGCAGCTTACTGGCTCAACAGCTTACTAGCTTACTTGTCCGCCGGCTTACTAGGCGGGCTTGTCCGCCGGTTTGCTGGACGGAACAGCTTATAAGCTAAAACAATGCCTCACATCCTGAAAAACCGCAATTTCTGGATCATGCTTTTGGTGGACGCCCTCCTTCTCGCCACTTCTTACTACGCTGCCTACTATCTTCGCTTTGACGGGAGTATCCCTGCCAACTTCTTCGCCAGTTGGATGCACACAGTCGCGTGGATCGTGCCTCTCAAACTGGCCTGCTTTATGGTTTTCGGCATGTACAGCGGGATGTGGCGTTATACCAGCGTTCAAGATCTGGAAAACCTGGCAAAGGCATGTCTTGCCAGCTCTGCCATGATTGTGCTTGCGCTCCTCATCACCGTTCGCTTTCACGGCTTTCCGAGAAGTGTGTTTGTCATGGATATTCTGCTCACCTTCTTTCTTGTGGGTGGATTACGCCTCGGCATCAGGCTCTACTTTCATCGCAAAGACACTAGCAGCCGCATCCCTTTCCTTAGATCCCATCATGACCATGCCAGACGGCTGCTGATCATCGGCGCTGGAGACGCAGGCGAAAAGACCCTCAGGGAATTAAGGGACAATCCGCGGCTTTCCTACCGCGTGGTGGGTTTTATTGACGACGACCCGAAAAAGATGGGGCGAGCTATCCATCACCTGCCTGTCTTGGGCAATGTGGAGTCCCTCCCGCAGGTGGCGGAAAAGTATCGGGCAGACGAGGTCCTCATTGCCGTTCCATCGGCCACGGGCAAGCAGATGCGCAGGATTGTCGAGGCCTGTGAGGCATCCGGTTTGCCCTATAAGACCCTGCCGGGCATGGGAGAACTCATTAACGGTCACGTAAGCATCAAGGCCCTAAGGGACGTGGACTACCGGGATCTCCTAGGACGGCCCCCCGTCCATCTGCATTTCGAACAGATCCAGGGGTATCTCAAGGGGAGACGGGTCCTGGTGAGCGGGGCAGGAGGGTCTATTGGCTCTGAACTATGCCGCCAGATCGCCCGCTTCCACCCTGAAAGGCTGGTTCTTCTCGATGCCTCTGAGCCGAATCTCTACGACATACACATGGAACTGGAACAGAGCTGCAGGGACCTACCCTGTTCAGCCGTCCTGGGAGGCATACAAAACGAGCCCGTTTTGGAGAGTACGTTCCGTCGGTACAAACCCCAGGTCGTCTTTCATGCGGCCGCCTACAAGCATGTGCCCATGCTGGAGCGAAACCCCTGGCAGGCAGTCAATAACAATATACGGGCCAGCCGCATGATCATGGAACATAGCATCCGACACAAGGTAGAGGACTTTGTGCTGGTCTCCACAGACAAGGCCGTCCGGCCCACCAATGTCATGGGGGCCAGCAAGAGGGTGTGTGAGCTTGTCTTACAGTCTTTCCGGGCAAACGGCACCCGCATGCGGGCCGTGCGTTTTGGCAATGTCATGGGATCTTCGGGATCGGTTATCCCCCATTTCCGGCAACAGATTGCTCGCGGCGGCCCGGTGACGGTCACGCACCCGGAGGTCAGGCGATACTTCATGACCGTTCCGGAATCATGCCAGCTTATTCTTCAGGCAGGCGCCCTGGGCAACGGAGGGGAAATCTTCGTCTTGGAGATGGGAACACCCGTCAAGATTGTGGACATGGCCCGGGACCTCATCCGCCTTTCCGGTAAGGACCCCGATCGGGATGTGGAAATCGTCTTTACCGGCCTCCGGCCGGGCGAAAAGCTCAACGAAGAGCTCATCACCGAAGATGAAGGGATCGCACCCACGCCCCATGAGAAGATACTGGTCCTGAAGCCAAATGGGGGTTGGAATGGCCATGGTAACAGGGAGGGATTTTGTAGGTGGCTATACCAAGGCGTGGATGATCTTTATCGACTGGCAGGAAGCCAGGATGCCCCTGGCATCAAAGAGAAGCTAAACGAACTGGTGCCCGAATACAGGCCCCAGGAAACAGAATGCGTCCTATAAATAGCTTATCAGCTCATCAGCTCAATAGCTAGAATGCTCACCAGCTCATCAGCTCATTTATCCGCCGGATTACTAGGCGGGTTTATCCGCCGGTTTGCTGGGCGGACCAGCTAACTAGCTAGCTAAACTTACAGCATTTCCTTATCACCCCAATGACCCGTTCCAGATCACTGCTCGTCATGGCCGTTCCAGAGGGCAAGCAAAGCCCCCGATCAAAGAGATCCTCCGCCACCGCTCCCCCCACCACCCTCGCCCTGTAGGCGCTGTGGCACTTGCTTTCACCTTTGAGCTTTCGGCTTTGACCTTCAACCTGAAAAACAGGTTGGCAATGCATCGGCTTCCACACCGGCCTTGACTCGATATTCTCAGCCTCCAAGGCCAAGCGCACCGTTTCCCGGTCTGCACCAAAGGCCTCAGGGGTGATCAAGATCACCGTGAGCCAGCGGTTCGATCTCCCGTATGGCGCCTCGGGCATGAATTCAATGCCGGCAAGATCTTTCAGGGCCTCCTTGTAAATGTCAAATATCTTACGCTTTGCTTCCACCCTGTCATCCAACACGAGGAGCTGGCCACGGCCTATGGCAGCCAAGACATTGCTCATTCGGTAGTTATATCCAATAGTGGAATGCTCATAATGGGGGGCAGCGTCGCGGGCCTGCTGGGAGAGAAACCTTGCCCGTTCTATGAATTCCTTGTCGTGTGACGCCAGCATCCCACCACCTGAGGTTGTAATAATCTTGTTTCCATTAAACGAAAAAACCGCCGCCTTGGCGCCAGCCCCAGCATGCACCCATTTTTCATCAACATTAAACTCTGAACCTTGAGCCCTGAGCCTTGAGCCTTGAGCCTCGACACGGCGCTTTGCGCCGATTGCCTCTGCCGCATCCACCACCGCGGGAATGCCATAGGGCTCACAGATTTTCAGAATCCTCTCCATATCAGCGCACTGTCCGTAAAGGTCTGTGGGGACCACTGCCTTCGGCAAATGTCCCGCCTTGTCACATTTTTCCAGCTCTTCAGCAAGGAAATTGGGGTCCATGTTCCACGAAGTGCGATCCGCATCAATAAAGACTGGCGTTGCCCCTTGGAACACAATGGGGGTCACACTGCCTATAAAGGTAAGCGTAGATGCCATTACCTCGTCACCTGGGCCTACCCCCAAGAGCTGCATGGCTAGGTGCATGGCTGCTGTGCCGCTTGATACGGCCACGGCATGGGGAATGCCCACCTTTTCGGAAAACTCCTCTTCAAAGGCATCTACCTGAGGTCCCACTGGAGCGATGTAGTTACTCTCAAAGGCCTCGCGTATGAACTCAAACTCCACACCTCCCATGTGGGGAGGAGAGAGGAAAATGCGTTCTTTCTTTTGATTAGAATCGTACATAAAGCGGTGCGTTCAGGGCCTCACACGTCAGTGTTTCGTAGAAGAGTCTGTTCTTCTCGCTACCGCGCAGGACCGAATTCGGAAACAGATACAGTTTGCATGTATACGGTTGTTGCTCATCGAGCATTGCTACTACCCCATTTTGGAGCTAAGGTGCGGAAAACGTATTCTATGTCATTTAGGAACCTGTAACTCTCGACATACTCACGATTGAGCCGAACTTTGTCGGGGAACAGAACCTCCTCGTTGTAGCGCTCAGGGTCCTGTACCGAGGACAGGAGATCTTCCTCGTTACGGTACTTTAGTGTTGCAGGCCCCGTGATTCCCGGCCGTATAGTAAGAATGACCCTGTCACTTCCACCTAACTTGTCGGCAAAGCCTGGAACGTCAGGACGAGGACCCACCAAACTCATTTGACCGAAAAATACGTGAATAAGTTGCGGAAGCTCATCGATCTTTGTTTTGCGCAAAATGCGTCCAAGGCGAGTGACGCGAGGGTCTTTGGACGTAGTCACCGTTGTATTAGATGCATTACAATTTCTCATTGTGCGAATCTTGACGAAATGAAAGATTCTTCCGTTTCTACCTATTCTCTTTTGGATAAAGAACCCGTTGGACTTCGTTTCAAGGCTGGCCAAGACGTACGCAGCTAGGATAATCCAAGACGTAAAACTCATTCCCACAAGGGATAAACTGACGTCAAAAGATCTTTTCAAGCACCTATTCCAAAGCGTTAGCTCCTTTCTATTCTTCCTGAAGGTAGCCATATTTCTTTAATGTCGGAGAAATATGGGGCATAATCCTCCCCACCGCATTCTGATCCAAGTCTCTTTGCCACCTACCCACACTTCTGTCCGAAACCGAACAAACCATATTCCCTATTGCCTTCGGTTTAAGGGATATCCCAAGAAAACGTCCTATCTTGCCCATTTCTGAGACCGCATTCGATACAAAGTCCTCATACCGAATTGTGATGTATCTCCCCAGCTCCATTTTCGAAAAAGCCTGCCCACTTTTTTGAACGGACCGAGCCCACTGGACTGCGCATACCTCTTCAAGAGACTTTGACCGCACCATTTCCTCCATACCCTGAAATCGAGGGCCCCAGGAGGCGAGCTGTTTGTTATTTGATGCTATCTTATGGAGTCGATTTGACAGATATCTCGAAGCATAAAAAGCAAGATGAGAGATAGGAATAAATCGAGCTTTTGCCAAAACATATGGGATATCCAAGGGTGCCACCCACCGTTTCATTGCGGAGGCCACAACATCCCGTCCATCGCGCACGATTTGCACATATTTAGCTTCTGGAAATATCCTGTCAACAAAAGATACTCTCAATGAGTTCGCGCACGTCTTTTCAACTACATGGGTTAAGTTCCCTTTTCTGCTCAGCCTGGCGAATTCATCTCGGATATATCGCTTGGCCTTAGAATTGGCCAAAGATCTCGGCAATTCATCCGTTGGGTGGTGCCGGGAACCATAACGCCAAATATAGTTGATCTCGTCACAGGGCCAGGTACCTGCCCCCGGGAATTGTGAGATGAGATCTCGCAATATGTTGGTTCCCGAGCGGGCAGCTCCAATGATGATTACCGGTTGATACACTACAATGTCAATTCGGGCTTTTCTCTATTTAGCAGGCCCCAAGCTCGTAAACAGTGGCAGAGTGAAAGAGTGCCTCGTCTCTTTACTTTGTCGGGCTGTTGCCAGTTTCTTGTGGCACCTTACGCCCGACACAATCTTTCGCTAACCACTATATATTACAAGTTGCACAATTGCTCCTTTGAGGTCACTGTTTTCTAAGTGAAGCTATACACTCAAGATAAGTATCGGCTATGTGCTTAAAGGAGTGGCGCCGCTCCAGATACTTCCGGCCATTCTTACCCAGCTGAATCCGATAGGACCTCGGCATGTCGCGAAACTGCTGGACTGCGTGGGCAACAGCCTCAGGTTCCTCGGCGGGAACCGATATCCCACACGCCGCCTCTGCGACAGGATCAAACTCTCGTGGAACGGCCGCGGACATTATCACTGGGACAGAGGCATACATGTAATCATAGAGTTTGTTACACGAAACGCCAAAACGATTTATGCTCACTGCAGCGAGACCGAGATAGCAAACGTCAAAATGTCTGAGGATCTCAGGCACGGCTTGCTTGGGCACAGCACCCGCAAAGAAAACATTCTTCAGCCTCATCTGTTGAACGATCTTCTCGAGCGAGCTACGAAGTGCTCCATCTCCGACGATGACAAGCTGTATGTTGAGGTTCCCACTTTGAAGTACACCCACAGCCTTTAGCAGTGTCTCCAATGCATAGTACTTCGATAGCGCCCCCACATAACCCAGGGTAAAGTCCCCTTTTGGCCACGTAATGTAGGTCTTAAAACTGGGGGGTGAGTCTTCACAGGGATGTCCATTGGGGATCCAACTGAAGCCTTCGGTTGTGGTTCCAAACCTTTGACTCAGGTACTGGATGTCCCCAGGTTTCACCGAGACTATGTGATCCGCTTTGGTGCAACCGAACCGCTCTGCCCAAGAAAGCATCGCGATATATGGGTGCCAAGAGGGCCAACCGGTCAATTCTCGTATAGCCAAGGGCCAAAGGTCCCTGATTTCGAATACAAAAGGACAGGAGAATCTTTGTGCAACGCGCCATGCCGGCAATGAAACAAAAGGATGCGGCGAAGACGCTATGACCACTCTCGGACGGGCCATTGGAAGCTGTACGACGTGACCAAACGCCCTAGCAGTGAAGACCAACTGATTAAGAACTTGTCCCCCCCCTCTGCCGTTGTACCGAGGAACACCTGTCCAGAAATAGTCTACTCCATCGATGACCTCATGCCCATTGCCTGCTTGCACCTTGGGTGGGTTGATGTATTTGTGAAAGAAAGAGGCGCTAACAATCGCAGTGCGGTTTCCCCGACGGACAAACTCCCTAGCCAGGTAGTAGCTTCGCATATTGGGGCCATGATAGGGAGTGCCGCCCGCGTGATTTATGATCCAAATGCTCATCCCTATTTGGGCTTTCCAGCCCTATTCACATTCTCCGTCATCGGCATCTTACTGCCTAAAAGTAGGTAGCATCTCGTGCGCTCCCAAACTTCGAAATGGACGCGTGCCCATCTCCACAGAACCTCTTGAAACATCGTACGATTTTCGCTCCAGCCCAAACACTCTTTATTCTTCCTCGAACTAGGGTCTATCAGGCATATTCAGAGGATGTAAGTGCCTGAAACAAAGCCAATTGTCTTTGTGAAGCCCCTCCAAGAGGCAGCCTGTCGCGCCGAGGTTGTCGTAGAACATCAAAAACCATTCAATTGAATCTTCCAAAGGAGGTGCCAGGTGGATGGTAGGTTCAGCAGAACGCTCGGATTGTAAGCAGTGCCACATGGTGTCGCCCGGCTTTCTCCACAGAAATTGCACAGTCACAGGACGTGATGCACGCAATCGGCAAACAACTTCATTGCCCCTTTTGGAGAAGACGGGTTCTGCAATCAGTTCTGGTATGGAAGGAGCGCATACTTCTTCGAGCTTCTTCAAAAGCTCACTTCTCGACGTCTCAAAGCCTTCAACGTCAGAAGCAGAGGCAAGCACCTCTGCTACGAGTCCGTCGATAAATACTTTGACCTCCCGCCGTTTCTTGTTCCCCGCCAACTCACTCGCTTCTCGCAGCAAGTGGAGGCATAAGTAGTCTTCCCTGCCGTCCCGCGTGGCCTCCCAGCGCCGGCTGTTCACGGGGCCGTCAGGACCATCGTAAACCACGCCACAGTCTTCTCTCTCACCGTCAAAATCATTCCATGGATCACCACTCCAGCTATTGTACGCCCAATAGCACGAACCCTGAAGGCCCAAGTCCCAAACACGCCATTCCTTTAGGCGATAGTAACCAAGTGGGCTTTGTGCCTTCATGTTCCTGCTGCAGGTATAGGTCCAGACGGGCTTGCCCCGGCCCATAATGCTGTTGTAAGTCTTATATAGGTCGGAGTGTTTCCCTCGGTCATGAAGCACCTTCTGATGCGGGATCCAGTGATCCACAAATGGCTCCATAACCCTAATCTCGTTGCTATCCTGGGCTCCATCCATGCAGGTGCGCATTCGCGGGGCAATTGAGCGAAGGAGACGGCCGGCGGCCACCGTCCGTTCCACATTGTGGTTCTCAGCTTCATCCCAGAGCTGGACCACGTAATCTTCGTAAGCCATTCCGACATCTTCGCGAAGGTGCCGGTCGAATTCAAGCACCAAAGCACGAAATGCCTGTTTCCAACGTTCATTCATGAACTTCCATCGATATTTATTCGAATAGCGGCGGTGGAAGTCCCGGATTAGACCATAGGAAAAGACCACGATACCTCCGTGCTCCCGTGCGGCAGCCAATTTGATCCGGAGCAACCTGTCATAGGCGGTCCAATCGGTGGGCTTTTCTTCTGTCCCGTCCTTCCCTATTTTGATGGGTGGATGGGTGTTCATCAGAAAGCAATTGGTTCGATGTTCCACCAAATTAAGAACGTAGCGCTCGTCTCGCGCATAGTCCCAATTGTAAGTTGCAATAGGCATCCGGTCCGGCAAGCGCACACGTTTTACATCCACCAGAAGGTCCACGGTCTTCTTCGAAGTATCGTGGTCAAACGGCAACACCTCAATAGCCCCCTTGTAACGACCTGGAGGTAAATGCTTGGCATCTACCTCCATCCAGAACTCACGGCAATGACCGGCCGGAATGATGAAGGACTGAGCCTCATTCATTCGCGGCAAGGGATCCGCCACTGTTTGGCCGTTTCGCAGTCTATGGAAAAGGACCTCATGAAGCGTGACACAGTTTGAGAAGACTGTTCCGGACTTGAGAGCGTCAACTTCAAGCCCTGTCATGTGCAATCCAGTGAAAGTGAAATGGCCTTCAAACGCCTCTTCTTCAGTGTTCGAAATCACAAAAGAACCCGCTTCACGCTCATTGACACAAGCCTCTATAAGGATTCTGGTTGATGCTTCCAGGGAGGGTGGCCCTTGTGTGGGCAGCAGATTATCCAGAGGAGACTTTGTCCAGACCACGTAGTCGCTTCCGACCAGCTCGTCACGTAGTTTCAGTTGCGAGTCATGCGCCGCATCCCATTCCTCTGGTGACATGGGAATTGACCTGCTCTTGTTGCTTTGAATGAAGCGACCGAGCGCTGCCTCAGCCCGTTTTAACAATGGCACAGTTTGCGCAGTATAAGGGACATCTCCATCCTGCAACTTCTGGCGGAGGGAAAAGATTCGTTGTTGAATCTCCAAAGTCAGCGGTTTTGGTGTGATCCCAAATGGCAAGGCCTGAACAAAACCGGCATTGCCCCCATCTCCATGAGACACCACCACGCCAAGCTCCGTTCCATCCAGAATTCGCAAGGCCAAATCCCACCCTTTTGACTTCCGAAGCAACGGGAGCCGATCGGATTGTTGCACTCCGCCCTGCCTGCCTTGCGATGACCGAATAATGCGAACCGTTGGTTCCATCTCAGAGATGGGCGACACCTTGATGTAATTTGGGCCAAATCCGAAAAATACCGGCATTGCAATTTCATAACAGATCGGATATTCTCCAAAAATTACCTCTCCAAAACGGCCAGGTTGCCCAAAGTCCTCCCCAGTGGCAGACCATGAAGACAGTTCCCGCGCCCCCCCTGCGTAACGTTCCCGCGCCAAATTGAATCCCCACACCTCACTCACCGATGGTGGCGTCTCGAATGCCGCCCACGGAATCGCCACCTCCAATACCCAACCTTCTTCCAGCATGCTGGTTGCCACCTTCACCCTGGAATCCCAGTTCTCGGAGCTCGGTTCCATCTGGTCGAACACTGTGCCCCGTGAATTTACCACGATTTGGTAGTATTGTTCCCGCGTTCGTCCCGGATCGAAAAAGAGCTCGATGCAGTCATCCCGCCAGACGGGCCCGTCTCGTTTCATTACCTCCGTCCTCATCCCCTGGACGCGTGGTTCTTCACAACGAATGGCAAGGTACAAATGCGATTCATTGTAACACGCCCTGGCCACCGTCTGGATTTGGGCAACGCGGCTGAAGTCCGGGGCGACTAGATTTGAAAAGGTGAAGCAGGGTACTTCTTCCCAACACCTGTCATTGAATACCGCGTCTATCAGCGGGGCATGTTGTCCTCTCCCTAAGGTAACCCGAGGAGTAGGCGGCTGGACCGCAGCTGACAAAGCGGCATTCAAGATCACAAAAAGCACCGCTTGATGGCAGATATATAGGCCTTGTCTATGGCCTATGGGGTTAAAGCTTAAACGTGGAAACAACATTCCACAGGCCAAATCGTTTCCATTTTCAAAAGGACAGATCCGCTAGGGAGCTTGGTTTATGGCTTACAGATCCCGGGGGAGTATATTATAAAGGTAGGTCGATTCGATGAGGCTTTTACGCCAAGACAGTTGGTAAGGGACGGTGCTCTACACTGTTGAATAGTCTTCTAGGAATTCAATTCACTTCTGAACCATTCCTACTGGTGTTCCTTAATCGCTGTTCTCACACACAGCACAGCATCTCTTGCGGGCTTTTTATTCGCTCTGTTCTTCGTCCCGGCTACCGAAGCGACAACAAAGCAGAAGAATATATCTCGCAATTGGTCTGTTTCTTGTCAGATTCAGGCTACCGTTTAAGAAAAGAATTCGCGGAAGCAATATACGCTTGCCTCCCACTGCAATCGAGCGACTCGAGGGCTCTTGAATCTACCCATTGTTACATGTTCATCGTGAATAACGCGCAGTCTTGGCTCGTACACGGCACTGAGGCCTAAACGCTCCAAGGTCTCTGCGATAAACATCGTCTCTGCAAACATGAATGAACCAACGTCCAGGCTTCCTCCCGCCTCAAAGTAAGCACGATTAAAGATCACAAAAGAACCATGTGGCCCATAGATTGGCATTCGTGGCGTGGCCTGATCCCTCTCACCAGATTCGCCCGAAATGCGCCTACTAGCGACAATGCCGCGCAGTTTGTTCTTAGCAAGGGCCAACAGGCGGTATGCCGTGAAAACCGGGTAGTATCGAAAAATCAACGTGTATAGGCGACATCGAGCCTTGCAAGGACGTCGCGCCATTTCTGGATTTTGATCAATCCCCGTGCGACTCGAAATAACCCTCGGAGCCAACACGGCTGGGGCCTCTTTCCCATAAAGCTTAAATAAAGTACAAAAAAAGTCCCGCCCAGGAAAGGATATATCAATATTTGAAACAATAACCCAATCCGGAAACCTCGCCCCGCAGTCTAGGTGTTTTTGAAGTGCCCAAGCAGCTCCGCCATAGTATCCAAGATTCTTTCCTGGGCAGAATACCTCCACCCGCTCCTCCATGCAGGAAAAACGCGATAACGACAATTCTGGACCATCCCTCCCACTGTTATCGACTACGATCACGCGTACTGACTCGGAACAATCTTGCTGGAGAAGATCCGTCACGAAGGTTACTGTCCTTTCCTCACAACAATAGTTCACACAGATCGACAATACCTCCTGATTTACCCTACTACTGACCACTCCCACCTCACCCTCCCTTCCATTGCCCTACACAATCCACACCACTGACTGGCCATTAGGCCCGCCTTCCTACTCACCGAATCTCATTTTTCAGGCCGAAAACTGCTCTCCTTCAGTCTGCCTCTACCTTTTCCCAGGGCTTCTCAACATTCGTCCGCACTCACCCGACGGCCCTTTGTTATTTGTCCCCGACCTTTAGCACCCATTCCCATCCCGAAATGGATTTCCAAACCTATTCCTCTTAAAATCAAATATCCCCTTCGCCATCAGTCCCATTTTAGATAATCGGTTCTTCTCAAACAAGCATATCTTAATGACATCCTTCCCAATCAACACTAGAACCCTAAGACAATATCTTTTGAAGCATCGAAAATATCGTCTGCTTACATGAAGCCTATTACGAGTTCTGAAGTATAGTCTCTCAGCCGAATGATGCGTGACGGCAATTTTTTTTCCAAATAGTTTTTTTTCTTCGAGCTGTCCAAGGTTGTGTTCTAGAACGGCGTTGTTAAGCTCTATTACCCTATAACCCAGCGAATTAATTCTTAGACAGTATTCTATATCAACATAATCTATAAACAACTTTTCATCGAAGCCTCCAGCCATCTCAGCCACCCTCAAATTCAAAATATTCCCAGAAGTGGCTATACACAATCTTTCATTTACCAATTTTACTTGATCCGGCTTTTTGTATCCCTTGTTATTATGAAAAGCTGATATCACCCCAATTTTTGAACAATCCGTTTTTTCTATAAACTCAATCATGTTTCTAATCATTGAAGCACTCGCATGGCTATCCTGATCGAAAGTAAATAGGTACTGATAACCATCTGTGATAGCCCTTCCAATCGCGACGTTTAGAGCTCTAGCAACACCGACATTGCAGCCGTTATAGATATACTCAACCTTTCTAGGATCAAAATACGTTAATAGATCGGTGTTCACTTCCCGTGAATTATCCAAAACATATAGCCTATGGACATCATTTATGTAAGATAAGACATTTTCTCTTACAGTTCCTGTGGGATTATACAGAATTACGCTAGCCGCGACACTTTGCTTTAATCTGCCCCGCATGCACAAGGATCCTCAACGCAATTTTTGATAAATAGATACGTATCCATTAATCCCATCCTGAACGTTCAACTCTGATGATGCCGCAGTCCGACACCTTGAATAGACAGATGGGTCAGTCAGCAGCTTCTTCATCTCGACCAATGCCTTAGCATAATTGCCATTCTTAATGATTACTCCGATATTATACTTCCTCACAACTTGTTCAGTATCTCCGATACCTTCGCTTATTAATACAGGTATACCGGCCGCCAAATACTCTGCGAATTTTAAAGGTGATGCCACGCGATTAATCAGGTTTCTCTCCCTTATCAATAGCCCAAAACTACATTTTGCCAGCTCCTGACGGACTTCGTGCGGCGGCAGATCTGACATCTCCAGTTTGGGCCACACTTTTGGGTGTGCGCTCATTTTATCAAGAACTATTTCCTTCTGATACGTGAAAATCTTAAACGATATATTCCGGAAAATACTTTCTGCAATTGAGAATATTATCAAAACATCATCAATCTTTTGCCAGGGAGCTGCCGACCCAGAGTAAACGCACGTCACTTTGCTGACCAAATGCTTCATCTCAGAGGTGGATTTCTCGCCCTCTGACAGCTTCGTCCCATTCGGAACTACATGTATTTTGCTCTTGAGTCCGACGAGCTCGTAGGTAGTTAGTAAGTGTTCCTTGAAGGCGTAAGATACGGTAACAATTTGATCCGAATACTTCAGCAGAAGCCATTCTATTAGATATAATAGCCTAACTTTCATACTACCTTCGTCCCAATTCCCCTTCAATATCTCTTCTTCAATCAACACTCCCCTCTTATCGTAAATAACTTTCAATCTATTAAAACTGCACACCTTGGCCCACAACGCCACTATGCCCGGAACAAGGCTGCGAGCATGGATTATATGCAGCTTCCCCCTGTAACATTTCGCGACGATCCAAAACAGAGCCTTAAGAACGTTCTCAGCCCCAGAAGGAACGGGCCATTTTTGTCGAATGGCTATTCTTTTGAATCCGATGTTGCCATGTTTCTTTACGAGTTCACTGACAAGCCTCTTATACGCATTTTCATTTAGCCGTGTCTCAAAGGTGACAAATGAGCACCCATAACCCCTGGCCGCAAGAGCCCCATATAGAGGAAGCCCCTGCGAATGTAAAATGGGATTCTTTATGCTGCCATCAGCAATAAAGATAACGCGTCGTTTCATTTTAAACCTTAACTACCAGCGGCCACTTTGGTTCCTAACCCCGGCTATTCGCCACATCGCTAAGCTCCGGACCCATTTCATCACTTTAATCTTTTTAGCTTTTAAGTGTCACCGGCTTGGGCTCTTGCATGCTTTCTTGGCTTCCCAGCTTATCCCGAACTGACCGCTGGCTTGCTCCCTAATTCGCACTGATAATGCTCCATACGGAATACTATTTGCTTCTCGTCAAGTCACATCGAATTTTTCCTGCCGTCATAGTACCCACAACCGCCGAGTGCCACATAGTCCATTTGCGCCTGCCATGCACCGGCTTCAGGTTCTTCTGACTTCAGCATTTTTGCCCAGTTGCCTGATCGTCCCTCACCGAAACAATTAGAAGTGCAACGAATACAATGCTATAATGACGCGCCAAGATGTCAATATTCAAACTGGCAATCGCCATGAACGGCAAGGCCATCAATAGTGAGCGCCTCAGCATGCCTGCCTGTGACCATTCATTTTTGTTTTTCATTTTCCACAGGCTGCGGTATATTAGCCAGCCCACCCAGCAGTACACTAGAAATGAAAAAAAACCATTTCTCAGCACAACACTTACAAAACTTATATCTGTCGTCATAACTTGCCGGGACTCAAGACCGACGATGCACAACGGAACATGTGGCGGCACCCCTGTCAGAAAGTAATCCTTTCCAACCTCAAAATAGCTTCGGTAAAGGACATCACGCTTGCCATAGTATACGTTCTCAAAAATTCGTTGATGTTTCAATGGAATGATAATACGCTCATCGACCTGCCGCCGAACTGTTTCAGCCTCACGATAGCTATATAGACCTAATGAAATTGCAAGAGACACCGTCAATATCAAATAGAGTACAACGCGAAACCTTGAAAAGATCAGGAGGGATGTGATGATTAAGAAAGGAGAAACAAACAGAAACGTCCTGTTGAATGTCAGAATGCACGTCAAGATTGCCAACGCACTAGCCACAACCAGAAACAAAGTAGCCCGATTTGCTTGCGCCTTCTTCCGATAGTAAGAAAATGCAGCAATGATGGCAAGTCCTAAGTAAGCAAAGCCAGCATTTACGTTGTAAAGCCGCCCAGAGCGAACTACCTCATATGCCCCTTCTCTCAATTCAGCCTGAAAGTACGGCTGAAAATCCACGTCAAAAAGAAAGAAAACAATGGATATAGAGAACGAAATTGAAAGGCATGCCCCTAAATTGCGAATAATCGTCGCGCAACGCAGTCGTGGGCCGAGGTATAGGAGAGACATTGCGCAATACAGAGGAATAAGCGCTCGGTGTACACGAAGGAACGACGTTATGCTGCCACCATATATTAAATATTGAACTACGTTGCTAAGGAGGCAGGAAGCAAAAAAACCAACGATTGCAATTCGTAGCCGGGTTGTGTGCCATACTGCGCGCCGTCGGGGGTACAGCGCGTAAATTAGGGGCAGCAGAATTAGAGCCAGTTCGGAAAAGGTCGTGTGCCCTATAAGAAACTCAAAAGCGGCCCAATTCGCGTTAGGCAAAACAAAGGCTGCCCATACTAATAGCAGAAAGGCCCCGGCGGGGGCTCTTCCAGGTGATGGCACAACCCTTTTTGACCGGACATCAGGCCTTCGGGGACTTTGAGAAGGAGCAGATGACCTTGTTTTCGGGCCACCTTGCAAAACAAGTTTTCCTGCGGGCATATTTTATAACTCTAAGGCGATCTTTATCCTCTGCCAAACAATTCTCATTAGATAGCTGTCTCAAGACGCCGCTACTTCAACTGTCTGCCCCAAAGCTTCATCATAAAGGCTTTCCAATCGCGCCACTTGCCTAACCACATCGAATTCCTTTACAACTCGCTTCCGTCCCGCTTCACCAAGTGCGGCCCAGCACTCGGGAGCACAAGCCAAGCTCAAAATGGCCTCCGTCAGGGCATCCACATTCCGCTCCGGAACAAGGATGCCGGCTTCGTCGTCGATAATGACGTTAGGAATGTCACAATGCCGGCTTGCAATAACTGGCATGCCGGCAGCTGATGCTTCGATAACAGAAACTGGCGCACCACCCTCTGTATCTCCATCCCGCGCTCGAACGCTTGGAGCCAGAAAGATGTGGGCGCATGTTATTTCTTTCAGATAGTCACTATAGGAAATGTATCCCAGAAAGCGAACTTTTTCCCCGGCTCCTTCCTTCAGGGCAATCTTCTTACAACGCTCCATTAGCCGCGTTTCTCCAGAAGTATTTGCACCTCCGATAATGCGAAGCTCCATATTTGGATGTTTCCGCACAGCCTTTGCAAATGCTTCAATTCCGAAGCGAATACCCTTTTTCTCTCTGAAACTGCACGCCATCAAAATGCGCACAGGCTGACCGTCCTGCTGGAATCGGGGAACAAACCGGATTCGCTGTACATCAACCCCAAGATGCTGCACCCGCACTTTTTCAGCCGGACACCCCAAGTCTACTATGGCCTCCGCCATGAAGGGGCCCTCTGCCAGGAACAGGACTCCTACTTCGAATAGTGCCCTGTAGCGCTCTCGCCATTTTGGCTTTGTGCTCGGGAGTTTGGACACGTCTAAGCCATAGAAGGTAGTGACAAGTGGAAGGTGTGTTGTTCTCTGAAGTGCCAGATTGTAGTAACCTTCCGTTCCGAAGTGCGCATGGAGCAATCGGGCTCTCTCTCCTCTGATCACACCAGTGAAATACCGCTTCCTCTTTTGCGTAATCGTCTCATAAACCTTTCTGCATGCAACCTGTGCTATTCTAGTCCCTTTAAAAGCCTGGCGGTAGCAGTATACGTTTTTGAACGGAAACTGATCCTGGTTTTCCAGGGTGGATGTAAGGACAACGGGCCGATATCTTTTCATGTTGATGAGCTGTGTGTAGATCCAACTGCCCGTTGGGAAAAGGTAACTGTGTACAAAATGCGCGACCGTCCCCTTTTGCATCCCCATATCTGGGTTTCTCTCCTTGCACACACGCGGAGCTATGTAGCCTTCGACCCCTTCCACATCTTCTGCCTTTCCATAAACACCTGTTGTAGCCATATCTCAAAAGTCAAATACCGGCATAACATATCTGAATGGTCAGCTGATCCTCTGAGATGCCCATCCAAGTCGGCGACGACCCGCTCCCTCGGAATATATTCACCGTAGATTGCATCTCTGCTTAAAAGCACCTGCCGGAAGTATGAGCTAGCAGGTTCGGATCTGATCCAGCGGTAATAATCTGTGTAGTTTGAACTGCCATGGAGCTTATCAGAACTCCCTTTGGTCAGGAGATAAGACACTCTCCGTCTTATTTTCCTTATTCCCAATAGCATAGCCACTCTTCTTGGATCTCTTGAAATAGGATATCCGGTTGCCTGCCATGGGATACTGCTGAAGTAGTCAGGAAACACTCCAACCAGCATCTTAGTGTACAAATGTGAATTAAGGCGCAGTCTATCCGGGAGAGAATAGATAAACTCAATTAGTTTATTGTCATAAAACGGCTTTGGGTTATGCACGTGAGTCTCAGCAGCCTTGCTTCCACAGTGCACGAATCGCCGAATTCTATTCTGAAGGAAATAGTAGTCAGGTTTCCTTAGCTGTTTGTACTCTTGAAAATTGTGAAGGCATTCCTCGGTCACCTTCATCACCTGGCCGGCATAGCATTTGGTCACGGTGTCGCAACACCTTCGGTTCTTGAGAAAACTGCCGCCCAAGATTACGTCACCTGCAAAACCGTTTAGAGTTATATCCATATACTTCTTTCCGCCTTCAAGCCCTTCTATCCCATGCATGTGCAACATGTTCAACTGCCCATCTGTCCACCAGACTCCTTCAATACGAGGTGCAAGCCAATTACTCTCATTGATATGGCAGACGTGGTGTTCAGCCCCCTTGACTTCGGCTGCCACAGCTGCGATGCGGATGTCCTCGCACCCCTTCTTCCCAAAGGTTATGGCATGGATTGGCTCAGTACCCTCGGGCATAGCCGCCAAAATCGCCCTGGAATCAAGTCCCCCGCTTAAAGTCAAGCCGACCCGCTCACCCTTTTTGCATCGATTTGCCACTGCTTCATTAAACAATCGGCCCAACTCTTCAACTAAGTCTCCCTCATCTAAGTCTTGTTGAAGTGGGATGATATTATCCCACCACCAATATCGGAGTTGTTTCTTATTCTTAGATTTTATCTGGTACGAAAGCACCGTTCCGGAAGGCAGCAATTTGACTTCATTAAACCACGTCTCATTTTCAAGGAGATATCCCACCCTAAAGAAGTCGCTTAATGATTGCTCATCAATTGTGAGTGTCAGCCACGGCAGGCACAGAAATGCTTTAACCTCAGATGCCCATGCCAGGGAGTTGTTCCGATGGCACCAGTACAAGTGTTTAAGTCCGTAACGATCGGTTATCAGATGAACGCTTTGTTGTATTTTATCGTATATTATGGCTGAATATATGCCATCTATGTTCTTAAGAAACGAGAAATCAGGATGGGTTTTGTAAAGGTTCAAGAGGATTTCGGGATCGCTTACGGCACCATTGGTTCGCCGAGCCAGCTCTCTTTGATTATAAAACTCCCCATCTAGCCAAATATAGACTCCATTTAGTTCCAATGGCTGTGAGTCTTTTTGAATGACATTGATGTGACTTCTGGTGCAGCCAAACTGGCCATCGAAAAAAAGGCGATCTGTCACCTGGAAGTCGTGGTGAGTAATGCTATCCTGCATGCGACTCAGAACCATCTGGGGTTCGTTTTCCATAGAAAGAAAGCCAACTAGCCCAGGCATTTCAACTCCGTCTGTTAAAGAGTTGTTCAAGCACGCCAAATATGTATCGTCGCTGAAAGGTACATACAAGTAGCGAATACATAATGGACCCAAACACTATTTGCATGATGAGCACGGTCGTATCGCCCACGTAACGGCTAATTGTCAGAAACGACAAAATAAATGTACCCATTGCCGCACTTAGAACGAACGGCGGTGCAAGGCCCAGCAGGTAGGGCCCCCACGTGAGCCCGATTATCCTAGTCAGTATGCATGTGGAACCGAAAAAGTAGACGCAAGACAAGCATGCGTGGGACCACGCGACATGATGAATGCTGAACTTAGCAGCGAGGTAAAAGACTGTGGTGTTGAGTCCAGCAACCAAAACATTCCACTTGAAGCCAACATCTGCTCGCCCTTTGGCCAAAAGTACCGAACCCATTGGGTTCCCCAGCGTTTTCAAAAGGCCGACCAGAGCCAGTATCTGGATCAGAGGTACAGCCTGTGACCAGTTAAAACCAAACAGTTCACGAACAAGAACAGGCGATGTGGCCCCCAGTCCAACAAGCAGTGGACAGGCAATATAGGAAAGAGCTTTCGTCAGTTCCAAGAAGCCTCTTCTTAAAAGGCTGTCATCTTTTTGCACCCTAGCAAAAATTGGAAATGTGACCCGTGTCAATACGGGGTTCATCTTTTGTAGGGGGAAGACTACCATCTGATAGGCCAAAGTGTAGAAACCCAAGACATTGGCACCCAAAAGTCTTCCGATCACCAGGTAATCCACGTTAGCCGAGAAGTAATTCACACTTTTCTCGCCCATCTGATAAAGGCCGAAGCCTGTGTAGCCCTTAATGTCCACTCTCTTGAATCGAAGCTTAGGGCGCCATCGACGAAACCCAACACTTGCCAATGTCAGAGCCTTTATGCCACTCCTGGCCAGTTGGCCGAGAATCAAAGAAAAGACTCCGGCACCTGCGATGGCAAAACCAACCGCTGTGGCAAATCCTCCTACGGCACTTGTAGTCTCAATGACAGCTAGGGACCTGAATGCAAGTTCCTTTTGCAGAAGAACTTGAAATTGATGGCCAATGGGTGTTACCAAGAAGATAGAAGCCGCCCAAGGAAGTAGCGATGCTAACCTAGGTTCCTTATAAAATGCGACAATCAGCGGCACAGCTGAAAGAATAAGAAAGAATACGAGAATGCCGGCCACCATGTTCAGCCAGTATAGGGAAGAGAGTTGATCGGCCGTTGCATCTTGTCGACAAATGATTGCATTGCTAATACCCATGTCTGAATATGCTTGGGCAAAGCCCAGAACAACCATGATCATGGCCATAAGGCCAAAATCTTGAGGCGCCAGCAGTCTTGCCAACACGGCCAATTGGCAAAAGTGCAGGGCAGTCGTGGCTGCAGTCGATGCAGTGGTCCATTTAGCCCCAGAGGCGGCAGATCTTCTAAGGCTTGAGGGCGCCGGCTTACACGAGGTATGGTCAATCCTTCTATTTGAAGGCCATAACAGTATATCCCGCTGTTTCATTTTTGTCCGAGTCAATTCTATCCAAGAAGTCTGCAATACTCTGGTCGGCAAGCCAAAAGGGGATTAACAAAGATCTCACCACATAGCGTAGGAACTTGGGACCCCGTATGTATCGAAGTGAGTGGTAATTCGCCTTTAATGCCATCGTTGACCAGAAGCCTGTCGTTGCGGTTACCTCGATATTCCGGAAACCCGTCTTAGCAAGGAGGTACTTAAGTCCATACTCAGTATATCGGAAGTAGTCATACGGGGCCTCGTGCACATGCCACTGAAAGGGCACCTGTAAAAGCAGCCCCCCCCCTTCTTTAAGTATACGAAACGCTTCCTCTAGAAATTGCTGTGGCTCGCACAAGTGCTCCATGACGGAGATGGAGAAAACTGTATCTGCAACCCGATCGTCTATCGTCTCGAGGGGTTCGTTTAGGTCGGCTACAATGTCGGCCTTCAAGCCATGCAATGTATTTGACCAATCCACACCCACATACTGGTTCGCATGTTCGAGAATGAATCGTTCATAGGGCCTTTCTCCACACCCGAGATCGTAAACCGTACCTTTGATATGCTTTGACCACTCAATCAACCTTTCATTCATGTTTCTAAAAATAAGCCAGTTATGCCCAGTATAGTTGATCCTGTACATTGTCCACTGTAAAGATCGCGGGTTGTGAGGGAACACTCGCTGGCTCAGACAAACTCAGTTCAGGCCAGCCGATCTGTAAAGCCCCCCCACCCTGAGTTCACAAAGATACCTTCACTTCACAAGATATATAGTCTGTCATATCCGAATTTGCCAATTGGAGGAAGCCAGTAACCCACGAGGGACAGCCTTCGGTGTATAACCTTACTGATAAACATATATGTGGAGCTAAAATAGACAATATCAGCTTTGAAATCTTCTTTAATGGTCTCATCTACGAAGAAACAATTGTGCCATGGTTCAATATTATTTAGAGGTGACCTGCAAAATTGCTTTCGGACCCTGTTAAGCTGTGCAACACCAGTTTTCGAGCATTCCATCAACAACAACCTGCCATCAGGGGCCTTCAGAGAAATCAAATTGTATATAGCATCGCGCTGTCTGGCATAATCAGGTAGGTTTTGAAGGCACCTTTGTGTGATAATTAAGTCAAAACGACCTCTCGGCATCGAGCCAATGTCGAGCACGTCGGCAGTATCAAAGGAGCAATTCCTCGTTACATTCTTTCTTGCATGTTTGATCATTTCAGGACTGTAATCTACGCCTAGGAAATCAATAGTTGGGAAGTTTTGAGCATACATCTTTGTCGAATACCCATTTCCGCACCCAACATCTAAAACAAGTGACGGAGCGAACTTCCTTATGTATTTAATCATCGTTCTTATCTCTAGCTTCCGCAGCCTGACTTCACCAAGTGTGGCTCGACATCCATCACCGTATTGCTTTGCTCTGTCGTCCCAAAATTGTCTTATCCTGCGTATCTTATCGCCCTGAGTTAAGGACATGTCTACTACAAAGCTCTCACCATCTGCTGACGTAAGGTCCATGCGCTCCTCCTATCCTCTCTTTGGCGTCATGTCGAGATCGGTTTGTTTCCTGTAAGAGACAGTTCAAAGAATGCAGTGGACTTCCTATCTTCCCAGTGAAAGCCTTTGGGATTCACCACACACGAATAGCCTGGGAGGCTTACCGCGTCTCAGAAATTGGTCCAAGTGCTTGAATGTAAGCACTAAAGAGAGTGATCTCCCATAAAGGCGAAGGCGTACTTAGAGCCATTCCACGAGGCAAAGGCGTTTTGGTATTCCTCAACCTTCTCAGGATTGAACCAATCTTGTTTCCTCTTCAGTTGTTCCTTGGCAATGGCCACATCGTCTAAATCCAGGGTAACTGAACCCAACGGAGGTGTCGTCAATGGATACCCCAAAAATAGCTTGAAAAGCTTCTTGGCTGAGGTAAAGGCAAACTCTCCAAACCCTTCTGGAAGTCCCCGGACATCGATCATGGCTTTATTGTACACTTGAGCACAGCTCCTTCATGGACAAAATAGGACGAAAATGTGAGGGGATCAGCCATGTAACACTTTGGCGAATGCTTCTATCACATCTCCGGCATCTTCCTCGCTCAATGCCGCCGAAAGCGGCAGGGAGACTGTTCGTTCCCCGATCCATTCGGCATTGGGGAAGTCACCTTCTTTCCAGCCATATGTCTTGCGGTAAAACGGGTGCAAGTGGACAGGGATATAATGAACCCCGGCACCAATGTTTTCAGCCGTCAGTGCATTTAACACCCAATCTCTGGTCTTGCCGATCCTGTCAATGTCTATCAAGGGGGTGTACAGGTGGTAGGCATGCTTCGTATCCGGCTCGGGTTCAGGAGGGATCAAGCAAGGGAGACTCTTAAACGCTTGATTGTATTTGTTCCAGATGTCCTGTCTGTGCTTCCAGTACCTGTCCACCCTTTTTAGCTGATGAATTCCCATGGCAGCCTGAATGTCCATCATATTGTATTTGTATCCAGCATGAATAACCTGGTAGTGCTTATAGCCCTCATCAGAAAACCGCTTCCAGGCGTCCTTGCTCATGCCGTGGAGGCCCAGGACCTTTATCCTTTCAGCAAAGCGGTCATCATCTGTGACAACCATGCCGCCCTCGCCGGTGACGACGTTTTTGGTGACATAAAAACTGAAGCAGGAGATGTCTCCAAACCTTCCAGCCTTTTGGCCGTGATACTCCGATTCGATGGCGTGGGCACAGTCTTCAATGATCAGAAGATCGAAGGTGCGCGCAATCTCCATGATGGCATCCATGTCGCAGCACCGACCGGCAAAATGGACCGGAAGGATGGCTTTCGTCTTGGCGGTGACCTTCTTTTCAATTTCCTCGGGGAGGATATTCATGGTTTCCCTGTCACAGTCCACCAAGACCGGAGTTGCACCGCAATGGATGATCGCATTTATCGTCGCACAAAAGGTCATGGCTGTGGTAATGACCTCGTCGCCTGGCCCGATGCCTGCCGCGAACATGGAAAGGTGCAAGGCGGCAGTACATGAATTGAGGGCAATAGCGTGTTTGCAGCCCTTGAAAGCCGCGAAGTCTTCCTCAAACTGCCGGACCTTCGGGCCAGTGCCGATCCAGCGACGGCGCATGCAGCCGACCACCTCTTCTATTTCAGGCTCCTCGATCAGCGGTGCACCAAAAACAAGGAAATTCTCCTTTTTCCTAACGGGGCGAGCTCCATCCAAGGCTAATTCACTCATGGGCTGATGATCCAGTTTTGGCTGAGGGTCTTTTTAGGGGTGTGGGCATTGGATGCCGGATAAGGGTTTACCATGATGGAGGTTCACTGTTGAACGTTGACCGTTATCCGTTGACCATTGATGGGAACAAAACATCATGCTGGATGCTGGATGCCGGATAATCGTTTACCCTGATAGCCGTTCACCGTTGACGGTTGTCCGTTGTCCTTAGTGGGCTCAGTGCTTCGGTTCGCAGATGTTTGTCGGTGAACGGTGATCTCTTACGATGCTTGATGCTGGATTAAGGAGAACCCTATTTCACGGGGTGAACCGTTTACATTTGGCCGCTGACCGTGGGCCGGTGGGGGTGAGGCAGATTCACGAGGAGATTAAGGCGTCTCGCTCTCCTGAGCGCTTTTTGCCCCCTCAGGGTTCACATCGCCCGGGCCGTAAGGAGATTCCTCGTCCGCTGATTCATCTGGCTGTGGCGGCTTCATGACACCTCTCCGTTTTTGGACGCGCACCTGATCAGGCCCGTAGGGCCCGACGGTGGAGGACCTCTCCTCGTCGTCCTCGTCGTCTTCATCATCTTCATCGAGTTCCATGGGCTCTGTCGTGTTCCGGCTCCGCACGGGAACTCTGCGGCGGGCCGTGGGGGCCTTTACCCTTCCACGAGCACGAGGCGATTTCTCTTCACCGATAATGACGATGCCGCTTGGGTTGCCCTCGCCGTCAAACTCAAGGCTATAGTCGAGGCCAGCAAAGATGCGTCTTAGCCCTTCCTCCAATGAAAGTCCCTCGAAATGAACAGAGACCTTGTGAGCGGCAACAGACTTGTGAGCCTCAAACCACATGCCCTCTTCGTCTGACAGGTGCTCAAGGACACGCTGCAGGGGCACGCCGGTAATTTCAGCAGAATAAAGGGTCTCCTTTTCCCATGTGACGTTAAGATCGCCTTGGGCCCAGCATAGGGAGTAAAAGGATGCCCCCAACAAAGCCAGGGCAAAGAGAAAGACTATCCAGTTTTTGTCATTGGCAATCATGGTAGTTTTGGGAAACCTCGCCACACTTTTACGTCACTTCAAATCATTGAGCCTAATTCGACAAAAGTGGGATGGGGAGATTCGCTGGACATATCTCAACAGGGGCCTACAGCCATTGCGACCCATCCTCTTCGGACGGCTGCGAAAGGCATTGGAGGCCGGAGTGAAGCGAGTCTCCCCATCCCGACCTTTCCATTGCACAGAAACCGCCCTAACCACTGCCATGCCGTTCCTCTAGTGTGTCCTGCCCCATTGTCCCCAATCCAGGACCTGTTCGCGAAAGAGATCCAAGTCGACAAGATCCTCACGAATCAAGGAGTAAACCCGCCGGTTGTCTACCTGCCAGTAAAGATGGACAATGAGATTTCGAAACCGTGCCATCTGCCTGAGGCGTGAAGCCAGTTGCGAGTCAACAACCTTAAGCTCGGCAAGAATCGTAAAGCAGTCGGCATAATCCTGCGGCGCCCTCCCCCTTTGCGCGCCACTATATGATTGCACGAATCGATGGCGCTTTCCATGGCAACAATGAGCAGGTACTTCGCACTCTCGGTATTGCGATAGTCGGCAAGAAATGCTTCTTCAGGCACATCACCCAGTTCCCGCAAGCGGCGTAGCGCATCGTTCATGTTCCCCAGCAGATCTCTGATGCGGATGGGATCTACCTCTTTCATCGCAGTTCTTTCAGGTATTTCATGGCCACTGGCTGAAAATCGAGAAACTCACTCCACGTTCGCGTCAAAAAAGTGGTAAAGACCTCCTCATCGTTTACCACCAGCGGGGTCCCGCAGCTCACACTGCGACGAAAGAGTAGAGGGGCATCGTTGATAACGCGAACGTCCACAGGACATGAAGACATGGATGCCAATTCGTCTGAGAGGGCAAAGGCATATGCCAGCTCCCTTTCAGCCGGTATGATCTTCCGGTTCACAAAGATCCCAATGTCCAAGTCGCGAAAACGAAAGCCCTCAGCGGCCGTGCCGTAGAGGAGGGCGAAAAGGATTTCATCACGACCCGACAAGGCATCACTCAGGATCTTCTTTCTTGCCTGCTCCATTTCAACCTTCCGGGGCCGGCCTCCTCCCCTGCACATCAAGACAGCGAGAGCTTTGCATAACTCTTTCGAACGTTCATTGCCATGGTATCGTTGTTTGAATCCCATGTAAAGGTCTGAGGCCTTAAGATCTCAGACCAGACACAGCTCCGCTCCCTGGATTACACAGAGCCGGCCCAGTCAACCCCTTACGAAAGACTGTTTGTGGAAGCGAAAACCGTTGTTATTATCAATATATGTATATTAATTATATATAATTAAAGCTATCATAATTTTAACTGACCTTTAACTAGCTAAAAATTAAATAAATGTCAAGATAATTGCAGAACTTTTACAGTATTTTATTGCAGCTGAGCAGCTCATTAGCTCACTAGCTTACCAGCTCAATAGCTCAATAGCTTAATAGCCGGTTCACAGCGTCTCCATTGGCTTCTCTTTTGGCCATGTCAATCTGGCGACGGAAGGCCTTGTGCGCCGGTTTCAACGTGGCCGCCCGCTGCCACGCCTTGATGGCTGCGTCGTAACGTTTCATGCGGTAGAGTATCCAGGCCTTGCGGTCCAGGTACCAGGCATTCTCCCCATGGGAGGCATGAATGGCCCTGTCGGCTTCTTCAAGGGCCTCTAAAAAACGTCCTCGATCATACAAAAGACCGGCATAGAAGTGGTGGAACTGGGCATTTTCCGGCTCCCACCTGATCGCTTGCTTGATATAGGCTTCGGCCTTGTAATCCTTTCCCAAGGCCTTCAAGGTCTTGGCCATCCAAAAATCGACCCCTGACGTCTCTTTGACCCTTAAGAAGGCATCAAGGTAAGCGAGGGCTTCCTTGTACTGCCCCTGTTCGTATAAGACCTGCGCCAAATAGAGGTCGATTTCCACCACCTCTGGGCGACCCTGCTTCAGGGTTTCAAACAAGACAGAAAGCCGGTCCAATTGCTCCGCCCGCTGGTATGCCGTCTTCACGCCTCTCAGCGCGGCAAAGAGATCAGAGGCCCCTTCAAGGGCCCGTAAAAAATAGACCTCAGCCGCTCTTTCTTCGCCTCCCAGGAGCAAGTATCGACCCATCTGTATGTAGTAGCCACTGCGGTCTGCAAAGGCACTTTCCGGGACTTGGCGTCCGTATACCTGGGCAGCCTCCAGCCACCTCTTCTTTTCCGCCAACCTGGCGGCCAGTGCCGCGGCAGCGGCGTTGCAGGTAAAAGGATTCTCCAGGGCCTTTTCCAGGGCCTTTTCTGCTGCCTTGTCTATGTTCGGCACATCCCAGAAGGCATGGTGCCGTATGTATCTGTCGGCACTGGGATCAAGTGCGAGCATGGTCGAAACGTGGTGTAAGGCCTTTTCAACGTCTCCCGCCCTCTTGTAATGCCTGGCCAGGAAATAGCGATATGGGGCGCTGTGTGGATAAAGGGAGACTGCCCTTTGATACCATGTCTCTGTGGAGTCTGTTGACGCGCTCTGGCCCAGACGCCCGAGGCCCTCTGACGTCTGAGCCAGGGCCAGATAGGTACGGGCATCCCTGGGCGACCCCTTTCTTGCCTCTTCCAGTTCAGCCCAGGCCCTTTGAAAGAGCATCTCCTTGATGCCCTCATCTTTGGCTGCCTTTGCAAACATCTGATAGAACCTGCCGAAGAGATAGTGATACTCAGGGTTGCCCGGCCCATATTGAAGGGCCTTTTCATAGGCGCCCATGGACGTGTTCCAGCCTGTTGTCTTTTCCAACTCCTTGGCCCGGTGGATGAAGTAGTCCCCCATGAACCATCGGTAGAGAAAATGGCTTCCCAAGGCAAAGAGGCCCACCATGGTCACAGTGAGTGCTGTCTTCACCACAGGCATGGTTGTTGCGGCGGACAGTGGAAAGCGCAAAGGGGAACGACCAGCAGTCCAAGGGCCATGGGCCGGAGACATGACAAGCCCTGCCAAGACCGTAAAAAGCGTAGCGTTGGCCATGATGTGCAGATTAAAATCCACGAGGCTGTGCACCATGATGGCCACCATGCCGGAAAGAGCGCCAAGGGTGATGCCCAGGGTCAGCTCGCTCTTTGTGGCCTTGATCTTTGCTGTGGCCCATGGGAAGAAAGCGGCCACCAGCCACAACATGATCCCCAAGGTAAAGAGGCCTGTTTCTGATACAAAATGGAGATAATCATTGTGGGCGTATTGGTATGTCGAATTTACACCAGCCGGCCGGTACGGCGTGAAGGCAATGGGAAAAGTTCCGGGGCCAGTGCCGAGCACAGCATGATCCTCTATGAGATCCAGGGTCTTGGCCCACAGGGCCGGCCGCCCCTGGCGCTTGCCCATATCTTCCCCGTGTGTCAATGTCTCCAGCCGCCCTACGACAGGGGCGCTGGCAAGTGCCGTCAAGACCACCACCGTGGCCACGGACACGGCGCCGACCATCAAGCCTTTATAATGCCTCTTTGCCTTCATGAGATAAAGGCAACACATCAGGCCTAAGGCAAAGGTTGCCGATATCCACCCGCCGCGGGAAAGGGACAAGGTCAGGGCCACACACAGGAGGAAGATAGAAAAGGCGAACAGGGCCTTTTCCCACCCCCTTCTTGCAGCTAACAGGAGACCGGCGGCCACAGGAATGGCCATTTCCATATATCCGGCCAGGTGATTCTTGTTGACAAAGGTGGCTGTGAGACCGGCAGATTGAACATCATAGTCCCACCAGGGTGGCGTGAGCCCTCCCAAGTACTTGATCAGGCCGAAGAGCGCCAAAAAGCTCCCTACGGCCACGATCGTATAGGCCAGACGCCGCACCTGGTCCCTGCGCCTGACAGTATTGACGACGATGACGTAGAGAGCCACGTAGTGGGCCAATCGTGCAAGGGCCACCACACTGCTATGGCGCTCAATGGAAAAGAGAGAGGAGAAAAGGGCCAGGAGAAAAAGGGCCACGAGGGGAAGATCAAGAGGCGTTCTTCCTGGCCGGGGCTGGGCGCCAAAGACGACGCCCAACAGATAGGTGGTGACCATGATGAAAGTGAGAAAGTGGGCAATGGATACTGCCCAGGGCTGAACCGCACCACGGGCAAGGGGGGTGAAAACAAGAAGGGCGATCAGGGATGTCTCGATGACGCGTGCTGTGGTCTTAGAGATATGTCTCACGCCTCCCTGTCTAAAGGGCCCGCGTCCACAACCTCCACCCACCCAGCGAGAAGGGCCCGAAACGTGGCCTTGCTGCCAAGGCTCCTATATCTGAGAAGCGTCATGAGATGATGGGACTGCGGAGGCCTGCCCTGCCCGCTCCTTAGGTTTTCCTCTGTAGTAGTAGTCGTGGTATCCATATCCATAATAATGGCTGTAGTAGCGTTCTTCTTCTTTCGGATTCATCCGGTTTAAGACAAATCCCAAAAGAGGGGTGTCGACTTGTTGGAGCTGGTCAACGGCCTTGTGGATCATGGCCCGGTTGAGGGTTCCCGCACAGACGACCATGATGATGCCGTCTGCAAAGACCGAAAGGATGGAGGCATCGCTCACCGTCGTCACCGGGGGCGAGTCGATCACCAACACGTCATAGGCTGAGGCCTCTTTGAGCATGCCCATGAGGGCGGCCATGCGCCTTGAACCCAGCATCTCTGATGGGTTGGGCGGCGTGGGGCCGGCAGGCAAGACATGGAGGTTTTTTACCCCCGTCTTTTTCGTGATGGAAGCGGCGATCTGCCTGCTCATAAAGGGGCGTGTTGCCAGACCGGGCAACCCGTCAGAGAGGATCTCTTTAAAGGGGATCGGCTCTACGATCCCCCGATCGTAGGTCACGTGCGAGGTTTTCTGAAACCTGTACTCGGCTCGGGAAAGATTCACAGCCTGGCCAAGGGTGTCCAGGATTTGAAGACGCAGCGGCCCCTTTAGATGGTCGGCACTCAGGACACGCATGTTGAGCAAGGCAAGGGGCAGCCGCTGGCCGAACTGGCGGGCCCTGTTCATGGCCTCTCGGGCCTGATCCACGGTGAGGCTGCCGCTCTTGACAAGGGTGGCGACAAGGTGCTTTTCCCTGGGCCTCTGCTTCCAGGCAGAGGAAACCAGTCTTCCCAGCTCAAAGGTGAATCGATAGGCATCGCCATTGTCCGTAATGGTCAGTGCGCCCGTCATCTCCTGAAGGTCGATCAGGGTCATGAGGTCGCCCAGGGTCACGCTGCCCAGAGACCCCTTTTCCACAGGGATGTTAAAGGTCTCAGACAAAAGACTGGAAAGCCCCTTTTTGGGGTCTGTGCCAAAGAGGTGATGAAACCGCGCCAGCCTCAGGTCCCCCTCGATGAGGAGCACCTTTTGGCCTGCAAAGGCCAGGGACTCGGCAAAGTTCACGGCAACGGTGGTCTTTCCCTCCTGGGGGGCTGCTCCCGTAACCAGGAAGGCCTTTCCAGGACTGTCCAGCCTGGCGAGACGGATATTGGCCCTCAGCGTGTTAAAGGACTCTGTAAAAGGAGAAATGAGACTAAAATCCCCATGTCGGGGCACTGCCGGGCGCTTGGCCGTCTGACCCTTAGAAGGCGACTCCTTGGAGCTTGGAAGACGGGCCTTGGCCTTAAGCGCTTGAAAAGCCTCGGTCAACTGCAAACGCATGCCATGGCGGGCCACTGACGGACCGTTGACCCCTTTTGCCCTAGGGGCCCCTTTTTCGGAAAGGACGGGGGTCTTCATTTTGCCACTCCATTGGTGGATACATCCTGAACCACGGCCAGCACAGGGAGTCTGAAGTGGTTCTCGAGGTCGTCTGGGGTCTTCACCGTCTGATCCAGGTATTCCAGAAAGAAGGCAAGGCCTATGCCCCCCATGAGACTGCCCAGGATGGCCAGGAGGATGTTGAGCATCTTCTTTGGCTTAAATGGGCTGGCCGGCCGTGATGCCGGTTCGGCCAGGCGGATATTCACCGTCTCGATCCCTTGGGATATCATAGACTCCTTCACCTTGGTGGACATGACGTTGTAGAGCTCTTTGTTGGTCTTGACCTCTCTTTCCAGGATAGCGTACTCTGCCTCCTTCTTGTTGGTCTCAAGGGCGTCATTTTCATACTTCTCCAAGGCCTCCTGAAGGGCCTCTTCCCTTGTTGCCAGGACCGCATGCTCTGACTGCAAACTCAACAGCACCTTTTGGAGCTCTGTGCGAAAGCGTTTCTTTATCTGGTCCAACTTGGTGGTGATCTTGACAATCTGGGGATGCTTGGCCTTGTACACCCTTTGATTCTTCTTCAGTTCAATGGCAAGGAGGGCCTGTTCTTCGTACAGGGAGCTGAGCAGCTCGTTCCTGGCAAAGGCCGGAGGAAACTCCACGAGGGCATCGCTGGCAAGGATTCTTTCCAGCTCTGCTATCCTTGCCTCTATGTCCACACGGCTGGATCTGGTGTTGATATAGGAGGTGTTGATCTCGCCGATCTTCTGGGTGTGGACCTTCTGCTTGCCTGCAATGGAGAATATCTTCTCCCGCTCTTTAAAGGCCAGAAACCGGGCCTCTGATTCTTCCAGCTTCTCCTTCATTTTGCCCATCTCGTCTGCCAGCCACGAGAGTACCCCCTGTGTCGCCTCAAGGCGCAGGTCCATGTTGTATTGGATATAGGCATTGCAGACCGTGTTGGCCATGGCCTGGGCCATGGCAGGGTCCTGGTCTTGGGCGCTGACCAACACCAACCGCGTGTTTCGCACCTGCTCTACGTCAATCTTTTGGTCCAAGACAGCCACGGGGTCGATGTCGTGGGCTTCCTCCTTGGGCTGCCTTGAGTCAGATGATCTGCCTTGAAAAAGGAGGACCAGCTTCTTCAGGTTGCGGCCAACGCTGCCCACAAAGGTGGCCACGGCGCCGGCCGATCCATCTTGGTCCATCCTGTCTGCCAGGTTGAGGACCTCATAGACCTTGGACAGCACCGGTCGGCTCTTGATCAGCTTGAAATGGGTTTGAAAGGTGAGGCTTTCTGAGGCGTAGGATTCATAGTCGAGCTGTTCTCCCGTGAGCGGCGATTTCTTGGACTCTTTGTCAATGACCATCCGGGCCGTGGCCTTATAGGTAGGCGTCATGGTAAAGGTGACGACAGCCACCAGGGTCACCAAGATGACCATGAAGGCCACGATGACCCCCTTGCGCCTCCTCACCACATAGAGGTAGTCGGAAAGGTGGACGTGTTCGTCAATGTCTGAAAGGTGTGGTTCCATCATCACTACAGCCACGACTTAGGGACATAGACCCGATCGCCGGGTTTGAGCACCATATCGTCGGCCTTGCCGTGCTTGACATCGTTCAGGTCAATCTTGATGACGGTCTTCTTTTCCCCGTTGTCACGGGTCACGGTGGCCCGGTTGGCGGCAGCAAACTTGGCAAACCCTCCTGCCAGGAGACAGGCGTTTAAGGCTGTAATTCCATCTTGGAATTCATAGACACCGGGGTTTTTCACGTGTCCCATGACGTATATCTTGGACTGGGCAATGTCCACAAAGGCCCTGGGCGGGATATAGACCACGTCATCGGGCTCAAGCCGGACGTTGGCAGTGAGATCTCCCCTTTCCAGGAGCCGTTGCAGGTCCACCGCCATGGGGTCCCTTTTTTCTACCAGTTCGTCAATCTCGCCTCCGGCGGCCACATGGTCGTATGCCCCTCGGAGCACAAAGGCCTTCTTACCCCTCCTCTCAGTGGCCCCGCCGGCCATGGATATCAATTCAATGAGGGTGGGATTTTCCCGCTCCATACCGTAGGACCCAGGGGACTTTACCTCGCCCAGGATATAGACCCTCTTACTCCGATAATCTACCACCGATAAAATAACCTGAGGATCAACGAAGTAATCGGCGGCCAGGCCCGCCGTGATCTCCTGAGTCAGCAGGTCAACGGTCAAACCGTCTGCCTGGACCTTTCCCAGAAAGGGGAGCGTCACCGTGCCCTCTTCGGAGATGGTGAGCATGATGGGGCCTTTGCTTTCAAGCTGGCTCTCGCCACCGGCATAGAGGAGAAAGGAGAGCCTATCACCGATGCCCAACACGTATTTTCCTTTCTGAGCAAGGGCCGGTGTGGCCAAGCCACATACCATAAAGATCGACAGCAGGATCAAGGCACCCCGCCAACGACCTCCTCCTCTGGGCCTGCTTCTACTTCCCATGAATCTCCGGCACCTCAGCCCCCATCGTTTCGCTCAACCTGCTACAGCCTTTTGGCTGTGCTGTATTCAAACCTGATATTTCCAAAGACCCTGTTTTCCGTATAGCTTTCCCCCGCGATATTGGAATCTCTGTCCGTGTACTCATAGTGGAGCCCGGCAGATATCCAGTCGGCAAACCAGTATCTGACGCCAAGGTGACCGCTCCAAATTTCGTCTTCCCGCAGATCCAAGTTCCCGCCAGAAGTCACGCCGGTCCAGGTGTCATAATCGTTATCCTGGTAATATCCCCCCAGAATGCCTCTCAGCCTGTCAAAGACAGTGTGCTCTAGGTCCAGTGTAAGCCTGTGCGCATCAAAGTACGAGGTTCCCAGGGATACGTCGTTTAGGTTTCGTCGGTAGCTGAGAAAGACCCGGCTTACATCAGACTCGCCCGTTAGGGCCACCCTGTAGATAAAACTGTGGAAGTCTTCCACGTTTTCAGCTCCTGATTCAAACTCCCGATCGTGGTAGCCCCCGCCGATCTCACACTTGAGAAAATCGCTCAGTTCCCTCCTGAAGATAAGCTTGACCTGGTTCGAGGTATAGTCAGGAGTATCGTCATAGAGCCTTTTCCAGTACTGGTCCTCCACTTCAATGGAATTCCGATCATCCAAGTGGTACCTGAGGGTGAAAACCCCCCGGTGCTCATCAGAATCCTCGGAGTCCTCGTAATCGTAGAACTCGTTTTGATAGCCAACAATGGCCGTAAACTTCTCTGCAAAATCATAGGTCAGGAAGGGACCTATCCGATTGACTTTGTACTCTTCCCTGTCTGCCTCAGCCTCGAGCAGGGCGTCGAAGGCCCCCGGCTCCCTGGTGCGCTGAAACCTCTCTGTGAGGGTAAACCCCAGGCGCTCAAACAATGTGGTTTCTGCCGCAAGCTCCAGCTCGTGTCCCACAAAATCATCGTCAGAGGCACGTACCCTGGAGCTGTCATCGTGGTAGTAATTTAAGGTAGGCGCATAGGAAAAAAGAAAGGAACTCCGACCCGTCCAGGCCTTACCGGTGATGGCTGGTCTGATGACGGTGGTGTACACCTCTATCTCCTTGCTCCCCCGTCTGTAATAATTGTCGCTATACTGCTCTTCTGTATCGAGTGAGAACACGATATCCGTTTCAACAGCAGCAAAGGCGGCCGGACAGCCTAAAAGCAGAAGAAGAATGCCAAAGAAAAAGCATTTGTGTGGCCCCCTTCTGGTGTTTAGGCGTTCAAGATCTGGACTCTGGATGCAAGCTGGATTCAGCATTTCAATATCTCCTCCCCTCTTTAACATGAGAGCTTCGCACAACCCCTTTTCACTTAGTTCTGTGAGCTCTTTTACTTATCTGACCCCTTGCCAAGACACGGCCCTAGTGTCATGAACCAGAAATAAGTGTCATTGGTCCCTGTGCGGCCCAAAGCCCTTTACGTGCGACATTGAGTATTTTCGGAATCAGACGTCAGCTGCGTGAAGCGCTAAGAATCATAAACTCTTTGATCCGCCGCAGCGCAAAGTTATAGCGCTAATGGTTGCGCCTGACGGCTTGAAAAGAGCCACTTCGTGCATGATTCGGCTCAGCGCAGTCCCGAAAATGCTCACGGAGCCAGGAAAACGGCTTCATGGCGGCACTCTAGTTTTTAGAGACACGACGCTAGATGGGACTTGCCGTCGGGTCAGGGACCGGTTCCACCGCATCGGGAGCAACGGAAGGTATTGCCGCCGGCCTTTCCACTGCCCTGGGCGTCGGGCAACCGGCGCACGGGCCCCTGTCGGCCATACCGCCCCTTGCAGCACCAATCAAGGTGCCGGGAGGAAGCCCGTGGGCCTCTGCAGCTCGGGACACACTGTCTGTCAATGCACTGAAAAGAGCCGCCCTGTCCTGGCCCGTGGCCGCAGCCGCAACTCTGGCCCCCTGGGCGGCACCATAGACCGTGCCTTCTGTCTGCTCAGGGCCCAGCTTGGAGCCGATGGAACCGCTCAACAGACCGTTCACAGCGCTGGAAAGAGCGGCAGTGGTGTTGCGCCCTTGTTCCGCGGCAATCAACACCGCCCCGCACACAGCAGCTTGCGCGGCAATTCGGACATCTGCACCGGCTGCCGCAACTGCCATGATGCCCCCCTCTGAGGCACCCTCAATGGCCCCATTCGTATCGAGCCCAGTAGCAGCAGCCCCCGCGGCTGCCCCCATGACAGCACCCTTGATGGCCGGGTGGATGTCCCGCCCCATGGCCGACGCCGCTTCAACGGCACCCTTTGCGGCGGCTCGAGCCGCCTCTTTTACTGACATCCCTTCTGCAATGGCACCGGCAACAGCTGATTTCACTGCATCTCTTGCCGCAGTGCCGGTGCCCATGGCTGCCTTGACCTGGTTTTCCACCTCAGCCGCTGTCAGGGCAGCACAGGGCAAAGATGCCGCAAGAAAAACTGTCGACGTGAAGAGGACGTAGGCCACGAACAAACCGATGGTACGAACCTTCATCATGAACCTCCTTTCGTGCACCGGCCAAAGAGCCATCTTCTAGAACCTTCACACACCAAGACTTTGCGTAACTCTTTCCAACGTCCATTGTAGACGCCCACGGCCACGACCTGATGGTGTTGACTCGGCATTCTCAGGACTTCTTGAACCACCTCTTGTAGAAGGGAACCCTGCTTCGGGCCGGCCTTGGTTCTGCAATCTCTGGGACCCTGCCCGAAACAATGGCAGCCGGCACATCTGTGACCATGCGCGCTGCCTCCTCATAGCTGCCCAGTATGTCCGCTGCATCCTCCACGGCCTCTGACAAGACCGGGGGGCGGGCGACGGCAGAATGGGCATCGCTTGCAATGACGTGACACATCCGCTGCCTCAACAGGGTTTCAGCCGACTGCCTCACGGCTACGCCAAAGCCTCCGGTCACGCTCATGGCCGTCACCTGACTGAGTGCCCCCATGCCAATCAGTTCATACAGGATATTCGAATCCCTCCGTATGAGGGCATTGCGTTCCGGATGGGCGATGATCGGCGTAATGCCATTTAACTTCAGAGAAAAAATCTCTTCCTTCACACCACCGGGAATGCTCTGTGAAGGGAGTTCCAGCAACAGATACTTCCCCCCCCTGTTGATGGTGCCGGCCGTCCCCTTTTTAATCTGCTCTACCATATGGGGACATATGTGCACCTCAGAACCAGCGAAGAGTCGAAGCGAAATGCCATTCTTGGCAAAGGCCTTTTCAAGGGCATGGGCCCATGACACAACCTTGTTAATGGGGTTGACGTAGATACCATTGAGGGTATGGGCCGTGGCCACAATCGTGTGGATACCGTCTCTGACAGCCATCTGTGCCATGGCCAGGCTTTCTTTCAGGGAGCGGGATCCATCATCCACACCAGGAAGGATATGGCAATGCAGGTCGATCACCGGGGCGCTCTCAGACTTCTGGGACTGGGGATTTCATGGCAACCGGCTTTGCATGATCTGTGGCATACTGGTATCGGGCACCACCCTCTCTCTAAGGGATCTTTTGCTCTCAGAATCGCAAAGAGCCGGTTGTGATCTCATTGCGCCTCCCTTGCCTAAACATCCAATCTCGTCGGCGGGGCCTTGTCGTCGCCCTCTAGGCCCATGGGGGTCTTCTTGCTGCGGGGCCTTCTCCTCTTGTCTCCGTCATCGCCATAATAGTCGTAAGAATACTGATAGTAATAATAACTATCCCTCCCAACGCCTACACCGTTTAAGACCACACCAAGCATGGGGGCCCCGACGGCGTCAAACTGGGCCACGCCGTTTTTTGCCATTTCTCTTGTCGTCGTCCCGGCACGAATGACGAGGATAATACCATCTACCGATTTTGAGAGGGCCACGGCATCGGTGACGGCCGTGGAAGGCGGAGAGTCGATCAGAACGCGGGTGTAACGTTTACGCAATGTCCCCAACAAGTGGGCCATGCGGGCAGAGCCCAATATCTCCGATGGGTTTGGTGGAATAGGGCCTGCCGGGATGACGTCTAGGTTGGGAACGCCCGTGCGAAGGATGTTGGCATTGCTTCCCACAAGAAGATTGGACATCCCTTCATTCCTGGGCACGCCCAGGATTTGGTCCATCCTAGGCTTGCGCATGTCGCAATCCAGGACAATGACCTTGCTCCCGTACTGGGCCATGGTGATGGCCAGGTTTGCAGTGGTAATGGTCTTTCCTTCCGCAGGTCCCACACTACTCACGAGGATGACCTGAGGAGATGATTCAGCAGAAGAGAACAGGATGCTGGTGCGGATGCCGCGATAGGATTCGCTGGCCGTGGACTTGGGGGCAAGGACCGTAACCAGTTCAGGTCTTGTGCCGTCTTGTTTGCCTTGGCCGTTTACTTCAAAAAGCGGAACGGGGCCCAGATAAGGGATCTTAAGATGTCGTTTCACATCTTCCGGAACCTTGATGGTGTTATCCAGGTATTCAAAGAAGAAGGCCAGGCCGATGCCCGCAAAGAGACCTAGCGTGACAGCCATGAGAAGGTTCAGCTTTTTTCTGGGTGTTACAGGGAAAGACGGCACCTCTGCCCTGTCTATGACCCTGATGTTGCCGGTCTTCATATCTTCTGTAAGGCTCGTCTCCTTAAAGCGCTTGATCAACACTTCGTACATATGCCTGGCACTGTCTGCTTCCCGTCGGAGCACCCCGTACTTGATGGCCTTTTGGTTCAGGTCGAGGGCCTCCTTCTTCTGTTTGTTCAGGGCCTCTTTTAAGGACTTCTCCTTTGCCAGTGTCACCCTGTACTCGTTCCGCAAGGAGTTGATGACGCGATCCACCTCTTGGGCCTTTCGTTTCTGAAGGGTCTGGAGCTCCGATTCGATGGCCAACATTTGAGGGTGTTTCTGCCCATATTTCTTAGAAAGCTCCGACATCCGCTTGTATAGGTCGACCTCCATGGATTTGATTTGCCGGATCAACTCGTTGTTGAGCACTTCTGGGATGGAATCCAGCATGTCAGGAGAGCCCACCAGGGCAAGGGCCTGGTTGTAGCGGGTTTCAGCTTCCACGCGCCTGGATTCTGCCTGGACCACCTGGGAGTTGAGCTGTGCAAGCTTCTGCGCCGTCACCTGCTCCACATCGCTTGAAAAATCCGTCACAATGCCGTGTGTCTCTTTGTATTGAAGGAGCAACTCCTCGGCCTTTTCCACCTTTTCGCGCTCCTCGTCGATTCTCGTGTGGAGCCATTTGCCTGCATTCTGCACGGCCACGAGCTTGGTCTCCAGGTTTTGGTCTATATAGGCCCTGGCCAGGGTGTTGACGATCTTGGTGGCCAGCACAGGGTCCGCTGCCCGGAAGCTCACGTCTACAAGACGGCTGTTGCGAATGGGACCAACAGTAATCCTATCAATGAAATCGGACACCAGGGCAGTATCGGGCGCATATGCTTCCGAACCGTCGGCCCCTTTCTCTTCTTCTATCTTAAGCAAAGAGGTGATCGATTCCTTCCAGGAGGCCACGGTCTCCACGACAGACCGTTTCAGGCTAGACAAGAGATCGTCCTTGGGCGTGGGGAAAAACTCCTCACTGTTTTCCAGGTTCAGCCGTCTGATTACCTCGCGGGCCACGGTACGGCTTTCAACAATCTTGTACTGGGTCTGGTAATAGTCGGTGCCCGATGCATCAACGGCCATGACCTCTTCAACAGAAACCACATTCGGGTTTTCTCTCTCAATGACCAAGCGGGTGGTGGCCTGGTATATCGGTGTGGCCGTGAAGGTGTAGATGGCAACGCTGATCAAGATGATGACGAAAACCGTCATCACGGTCCATCGGCGTTTCAGAATCACGCGCAGGTAATCACGAAGGTCTATATGCTCTTCCAAGTGCTGTTCCATATCAGTTGAGCTGTTGAGCTGTTGAGCTGTTGAGCTGTTGAGCTAGTGAGCTAGTAAGCTAGTAAGCTAATGAGCTAATGAGCTTATCGGCTTACCAGCTTATCGGCTTACCAGCTAGTGAGCTAATTCGCTAGTTCGCTAATTAGAAAAAGCTCTCTGGAACCACGATGACGTCATTGGGTCGGATCACCACATCCTGGATCTTTCTTCCCGCTTTGGTGATGGCATCCACCTGCACTTCAATGACCTTTTCAGCCCCCTCTTCTACACGGATGATGCGGGTGCGGTTTCGGGCCGCGATCCGGGTGAACCCGCCAGCCATGCCAATGGCCTCCACCAACGTGATCTCACCTTCCGGCATGGTATAAGAGGCAGGCTTGTTCACCTGACCGATGATGTAAAAATGCTCGGCCGTGGGCACGAAAAGGACATCCTTATCGGCAAGACATATGTTGGAGATCTGATCCCTCCCTTTTAAGAGGCCCTGAAGATCTATGTCGATGACGACTTTGCGCTCCTGGGCCCCCTTCAGACCCTCTGAACGCACGATGACGGCCCGCTTGCCGGCGTGTTCAGAGTCAATACCCCCTGCCCTTGAAATAGCGTCTAAGACGCATTCCTTGGCCTGCAGGGAATAGGAACCAGGGGTCTTGACGGCCCCCAGGACCAGGAAACCCTTGCTGTTGTACTCCGTCACCAACACAGAGACATGGGCCTCTAAGAGATACTCCTCTTCGGCCAATTTGCGGGATATCACCTTTTCTATGTCCGATGTGGCCAGGCCATCTACCTTGATGCGTCCTATAAGGGGAAAAGAGATGTATCCGTCCTCTGAAACACGGACCGCCTCTTTGGAGAGGTCGCTCTCTTCATAGACCGTGATGCTCAGCACATCGTATCCTCCCACCAGGTAGTCGCCCCCCACAGCGCCTCTGGCCTCTGGGTGCTGGGCCAGGTATTCGGACACAGAGAAATGGGGCGTCGCCTCTATCACGTTGCTCAAACCAGCGTCAATACCCTGTTGGGTCTGCCCGGACTTTTTCAGCTCCGCGATTTTGGCCCGTTCTTCCGCCCCCACCATGCCCTCAAGGCGGCTGTCGTGGAGGGTGGTCACTCTTACCACTTCTCCCCCGCCACAGGCACTCACGGACATGGAGACTGCAGCAACGGCCAACCAGGCAATCAGTCTAAGGTACGTCATAAAAGCTCTTTCTCTCCTCCGCCTCCAGACAAAAGGGCAGGTTCACATGAAAAAAAGGGGCCCTGGACCCCTTTATCGATTTGTCTCACAGCCCTGTCGCCTCTTCCACAGGCCCTTTGCCAAATGTCTTCTCCCTTGCCCGGAACACGGTGCACAGGCCACGTCCTTGGTTTTCCCGCGGCATGAAGTGCATGTTCAAAGATAGTGGGTAAACGTCACCGGCCCCTAGTACACGATGTCTAGTTTGGCCATAAACCGATTATCGGTGAAGTCATATTTCGTGATGTCTGAATCCTTTCTCCAATAGCTGTAGGACAGGCCGCCACGGAGCCAATCTTGGATGTCGTAGTCAAGGCCCACGTTGACCTTATAATTGTCATCCCTTCTAGATCTATCGTCAAAGACATTATAGTCGTTTTGGCTTAAGGTCGTGCCCACAAAGAGCGTGAACTTATCCAGAAACACCTGCTGCAGGCTTAAGCCAACTCCCGTGTCCTCATAATACTCATCGGTGATGGAACCGACCTCTTTCAGGGCCCTCATCATACTCAGAGAGAGAACCCTTGTGAGGGCAGGTTTGTAGGATATCACCGTGGATGCAATCCACGTGTTTCTATCATCGTAGACATAGCCGTCCTTATTGCCCTTGTTGTCATAGTCCTTCCACTGATAGCCAACGTTCAACTCGCCACTCAGTTTGGCGCCAGGCTCCCATGTGAGACCAGCATTCATCCGGTGCCAGGAAAAATCTGAGTCATTGTCTTCTGTCACGCCTTCTCTGTGCGTATAGTAGTCCCGCTCACCGTAGTGATACCTGACAAAACCCCAGGTCTTGGGGAGTAATTTCATCTCAAGGCCAGCACCAAATTCATCGGAATCGTAGTTCTGGGTAAAGTCTTCTTTGTGATCATAGTCCTGTTTGTAATAGTTGTAGAAGGCCAGGAACTTAAACCGATTTCTAAAATCAAAACCCACTTTGGTTTTCAGATTGTTATGCCACCGCTTAATCTTCCGGCCCAGTTTGTATTCGTTTTCCGAGGTGTAGGGGTCTTCCGCATCGGTGTAAACGTTGATGGCACGGACGATCAGCCCCCCTGGCGAACGATAGTCGAGATCAAAGAGCCCTTCATGGGTTTGCCAGTCGTTTCTGCTGTGATCGTCGTAATAGGCCAGATCGCCCCGGTAGCCGAGCCTGAAACGCCCCCTTGGGCCGAAGCTTTGGTCCAGGAGCAACCCAGGCATGAGACGCAACACCCAGTCGGAGGATTCCTTTTCCGCGGGGCTATTGCTCCCGTTACCTAAAAAGACGTTGTCATCGTACACCGTGCCTACAGTCAGCCTGGGAACGATCTTCAGGTCGCCCACGTGAATCCTGCCGGCCTCGGCGCGCCGTTGCTGGTGGGCCGAGAGAGGGATGTTGTGCAACCTGCCCACATGGATGTTGATCGCTTCGGCCATGACAAAGGCTGCCAGAAAGAGAAGGAGGGCTGCGGGCAAGCAAATGGCAATGATCCTCTTCATGATGTGGCTCCTTTGAGCAGATCTTTTTTCTTTCTCATCTATCATTGACCGTCTCGTTAAAAACCTTTTGCGAACGATTCAGTCCGCCCATCTCTTTTCAAGCCCGCAAGCGCAAATGCTCAGGTTGGGAGCAAAACAGACGCCTTCCGAAACCATCATTGAGAAGGGCTCACTTCCTTTTCCTGCTGGTATCTTTCCGCTTCCGAGGTCCCTGGATCCAGGAATACCGGCTTGAGGCCCTCAAGGAGCTTGACGATTCTCGCAACGTCTTCTTCTGCCTCTTTGGCAACCCTGTCCGCCTCCCTGGCTGCCCCTTCGGCCCTCTCTGCAGCCCCCAAGCACCCCATGGATCTGGCATGGCTGGCCACGTCACGGGCCTCTTTAGCGGCATCTCTTGTGGCGTGAGCGGCCTTCCTGGCCTTTCTCGCAGCCTCCAAGGTCCCTTCCGCCCTTGCCACTTCCACGGCTTCCATGGCTTTTTGGCCGGACTCGGCGGCCTTCTTTGCCACAGTCTCTGCTTCGTCTATCGCCTCCAAACACCGGACCGGCTCAGCTCCAAAGGTGTGTGTCGCCGCCATGAGCAGACCAACAATGACAAAAAGACCAAGCGCTATGTTGCATCTCATCAGCATGATCGAGCTCCCTCCAATCGATTACCTATCGATGGCGTCTGCTCTCAAAGGGGTCGTGAAATCCCTCATTCTTTCTATATATAGTATTCTCTGGATATTTGGCCCCAATATGTAGAGTCAATCAATGAAAAATGTCAAGGCTTTTTTTGAAGACCCGGCAGCAGGCTGCAGGGAATGCGCTCGCTTAATCGGTTCAACCCAGGAGGCCGCCGGACCACGGGAGACCCCATGGCAGGCGGAAGGGGTATCTTTGGGGGAAAAGGAGGGAGGAACGGAGCCTTTCTGGAGAGATGCTATGCCCCTTGCATCTTCATCTGCCGTGCGATTCTTCTTCAGCCATGGTTGAAAGGATAACGTCCCGGAGCATCGCTTCATCGGGATAGAACTTCCACACAAAGGCCTCTATTTCATCCCTTACGGCCTTTGTCTTTCCCAGGCTCAGGGCCTTTCCATAGTGGCGCCGGGCCTGGGTCCAGGCGGCCCCCCATCGGGAGTCGGAAGGAAGGGCGGTTTTTGAACGCATAATCCAGTAATTGCCAATATTTATATGAAGATGTGGGTCGCTCTCTCCGGCAAAAAATGCGGCCCTTTCCATAGATCGGTCAGCCGCAGTGAGCCACTTGTTGTGATAATCGGGATCTTGCCACAAATAGCTATATTCCCACCCCAGCAGCACGTGGCACTGGGCGTCAAAAGGATTCAATTGCACGGCCTCTTCCAGGGCCTTTACGATTTCAAGCTGCTTCTCGTAGCTCTCCTCACTACTCAACGCCCCCTGGCTGCTGCTGCGAATGCCCCACAGCTTTCGTGCCAGTCTATACCAGTACTTTGCATTCTCACTGTCCCACGAAAGGGCCCCATGGATCTCTTCCAAGGCTGGATCCTGGTCTCTGTTCAGGGTGGAATTGGTAACGGTATTGCAGTAGGCCTCGGCCGCAAAGTGCCTGACCGTCCAATAGGCGTTTGCCGTCAAAAGCCCCACCACCAGAGCCAGGACCACCCTGGCTCCGTACCTGAAAGGGGGAATCGGTCTCAGCCTATCCATTTCCCGCTACTTGCCTCACAGCCTCTAGTTGAGCCTCTAACTTCTTCTTTTTTTCTGCCAGTCTCCCCTGCTTTGCCCGCACCCCTTCCACAACCTTCTCAGGGGCCTTGCTTAAGAAGTCTTGGTTACCCAGCTTCTTGCCAACACCGCCAAGCTCTTTGTCGATCTTGTTGATCTCTTTGTCCAGGCGGGCCTCTTCCGCCTCAAAATCAATGATGTCCTTTAAAGAAACAAAAATGGTGCTGTCACCAAAGACAGAGGCCGCGCAAAAGGGAGGCCGCTCTCCTGGCGCCGTTACCTTCAGGCTGGCCAGCTTGGCCAGATTGATGACGATGTCGCCATATTGCTCGAGGATCTGACCCACCTCCTGGTCTGCCGACTGCACCATCACGTCCACCACCCGCGCCGGTGGAACGTTCATCTCGCCCCTAATGTTTCGAATGCCGCTGGTGATCCCCTTGAGAAGATCCACCGTTGCTTCTGCCTCACCATCCCGACGATCCTTGGAGGCCACGGGGAACGGGGCCTTCATGACAGAGCCTTGGGTCCCAGGGAGCTTGTGCCAGAGCTCTTCTGTCACAAATGGAATAAGTGGGTGCAGGAGACGGACCGTTTCGTTGAGAACGGACCAGAGCACGGATCGCGTGGCTTCATATGGGGAGGATCCTGGACCCCTATCCTTTCCAGGGCCCGTGCCATCCTCATCAGGTTCTCCGTACAACACCGGTTTAATGATTTCCAGGTACCAATCGCAGAATTCATGCCACACGAATCGATAGAGGGCACTGGCCGCCTCATTGAACTTGTACCCTTCGATGGCCGTCGTCACGGCCTCAATGACCCCCTCCAGCCGGCTGAGGATCCACCTGTCTGCCAGGGAGAGATGGTTGCCCCTTCCGTCCATGGAATGGGGATCAAAATCCTTCAGGTGCATCAGAGAAAAGCGGAAAGCATTCCAGAGCTTGTTGATGAAGTGACGGTACCCTTCTATGCGGTCTTCAGAGAGCTTGATATCGCGCCCCTGGGCGGCAAAGGCGGCCAGGGTAAACCGGAAGGCATCGGTGCCGAATTCGTCAATCACGTAGAGGGGATCAATGACGTTTCCCTTTGACTTGCTCATCTTCTTCCCCTCGGCATCGCGGACCAGGGCATGGATATAGACATCCCTGAAGGGGACTTCCTTCATGAAATGGAGTCCCATCATCATCATTCGGGCCACCCAGAAGAAAAGGATGTCAAAGCCGGTCACCAGGACAGAGGTGGGGTAAAAGGTCTTCACGGTCTGGGTATGGTCTGGCCACCCCATCGTGGAAAAGGGCCATAAGGCTGAACTGAACCACGTATCCAGGACATCGGTCTCCTGGATAAGGGCCGTCCCCTTACAGTCAGGGCACGCCTCCGGGGCTTCCATGGCCACGATCATCTTGCCGCACCCCTGGCAGGTCCAGGCCGGTATGCGATGTCCCCACCAGATCTGTCTGGAAATGCACCAATCCCTGATGTTGTTCATCCACTCAAAGAAGGTATTTGTCCAGATGTCCGGTATGATGCGGGTGTCACCGGCCTTGACGGCAGCAATAGCCTCCTCTGCCAAGGGCTTTACCTTGACAAACCATTGCTTGGAAAGATAGGGCTCCACTGTCGTTCTACAGCGATAGCAGTGCCCCACACTGTGCTGATAGGGCTCTATCTTTTCAAGGAGGCCTTCCGCCTTCAGGGCCTCCAATACCCTTTCCCGACATTCAAACCGATCTTGCCCTTTAAAAGGGCCGGCCTGGGCGTTCATGCGGCCATCGCCCCCAATGACGGTGACAGTCTCCAGGTGATGGCGCTGACCTATTTCGAAATCGTTTGGATCGTGGGCCGGCGTGATCTTCAGGGCACCGGTTCCAAACTTGGTATCCACATATTCCTCTAGGATCACGGGAATCTTGCGATTCATCAGCGGCAAGATCACCCGCTTTCCATGAAGGCTGCTGTGGCGCTCATCGCTGGGATTGACGGCCACCGCTGTGTCTCCCAGCATGGTCTCGGGCCTGGTCGTGGCCACGACCACGCCGCCTTTGCCGTCTTCAAGGGGGTACCTGATATAATAGAGGTGACCGTTGTGATCCTCGTGACTTACCTCCAAGTCTGACAGGGCCGTCTGACAGCGGGGGCACCAATTAATGATATAGTCTCCCCGATAGATCAGGCCCTCCTCGTAGAGTCTCACAAAGACCGTCCTTACGGCGCGAGACAGGCCTTCGTCCATGGTGAAACGTTCCCGGTCCCAATCGCAGGAGGCCCCGAGGCGCTTGAGCTGCTTAATAATCAGGCCGCCATATTCCCGCCGCCATTGCCACACCCGCTCGATGAATTCCTCCCGCCCCACACTGTGGCGGGTCATCCCCTCTTGGGCCAAGCCCTTCTCTACCACGTTCTGGGTGGCAATCCCTGCATGGTCCGTACCTGGCATCCACAGCACATTGTAGCCCTGCATACGTCGGTACCGACAAAGGATATCCTGAAGCGTGTTGTTGTGGGCATGGCCCATGTGCAGCACCCCCGTCACATTCGGGGGCGGGATGACAATGGAAAAAGGCTTCTCGCTACTGTCATCCTTGGCCGCAAAAAGCCCTTCCTTTTCCCAGTATGCGTACCAGCGCCTCTCCACCTCCTGTGGTTCGTAGCCCTTCTTTAGCACCGTGTCTGAACTCATCCGATTTCACTCCTAGCCTTGGCCCCCGTGCACCACAGAATTCCATGATGCAAGAAAGAGCCTCTTTTCTCACACGTTTTTAACGGGCCCTTGCCCAAACCGAAATTCCTTTGAAGACCCTGCAGCAAGCTGCAGGGAATCTTCGACCGTAAGGAATATGTCTCATTTTATATACGCTCGCTAACCCCGCAGCCCGCGCCGCGCTAGCACTGCCAACGCGCAGAACCACTGCCGTCAGGCGGAACCTACGGGGAATGCGCTCGCTTAATCGGTTCAACGCCCCATTGAAACCCCTTTTACCCACAAGCAAAGGCATTCCAATCGGGTGCGCCCTGCCGAGCGCACAACTAAAAAGGGGATTAATATCTTAATCCCCTGAATAACTCAATAGTGACGGTTTCGTAAAAAGTCTTTTGCAAACGACATTGAGCATTTTGGGAAAAAGCACTTGGGATGTTCGGCGTTAAGAAATGCTAACTGTTTGAGGGCGTTAGCCCGAGTTTTAGCATTTTAGCCGAATATTCTAAGTGCGCCCCTCTTTACTCAAGCCCACAGGCGCAAATGCTCACGGAGAGAGCGAAAGGAACTTTTTACGATTTCAACAATAGTCTGTTTCCCAAAAATTGCCCCCCCTAAAGGGCTTGCTTCAGTTTTTCTATCCTCTTTGCAATAGCCTCCTGGGCCGCCTCAAGGAGGATGCGTTCGGCCTTTTTCTCCATGGTCTCCTTGGCCACCCGTGTGATGATTTCTTCTATCCTTTCGTCAGATAACCTTTCCGCCACTATCGATGCCAGCATCTCATCAGTGGGCTGGAGAGCCTCCCCTGACATAGGCTCTTGGACGGGAGATGGCTCCGTTGGCTCCTCGGCAACAAAAACGTCAAGGGGCGCTTCAGGCATCTTTATCCCTAAATCCTCTGAAAGCCTGCTCTCATCTTCGGACGCCTCTAGGTCAAAGTCGGCATCGGAATAACCCAACGTCGCCTCGGCCTGGGCCCCTTGGTCCTGGTCTTCCACCACACCTGCAAGGTCAATGATCTCGTCTGTGGACTCAGGTTCCGCCTGCACCTCATCGACCAAGTCGAGGATTTCCTCTTCTGCCGGCGTCTCAAGCTCCAGTGAGAGGGGCTCCTCAGGTTCCCCCTCAAGGGTCTCAATGGGGATATCCTGGGCCCTGTCCTCTGGGGGCACCTCGTCGACCATGTCGATCAGATCAATAAGGTCTTCTTCACCCTCTTCTGCGTCCAGCTTCTCCTCTATCCTGTCCATTGCCCCAACCCCTTCATCCTCTTCCGGGGTGCCATCAAGCAGGTCCAGGACGTCTTGCATATCGTCAATCTCTTCCGATGGGCTGGTCTCTTGCGATGTGCGAAGCTCTTTGTCTTTTTCTTCGGTGTCCATGGTCAGATCCTTTTTGATTTGGGTGGCACGTGGACAAGGTCAATGCCGCGAAAAGTCAAATTCCTCTAGTCTTTGATTTCCTTAATAAAAATATCACGACTCGTTCCTATATGTCAAGACCTTTGTGAGGCCACCCGTGACAGCAAGAAACGGGCCCTAGTCCCCTTTGGCGCCATGGCCTCTTTGCTGTCAGCAGGGGCGCCATCGCTACATCTCCTTGAAATATAACATAATCCATAATATAAATGGCCTGGCCCATCGAACAACGGGAAGAGCCACATCATGAGACGCTTTTTCATTGACAGAACGCAGATCCGTCAGGACAGACTGGTCCTTGAGGGAGCAGATGTGAGGCATATCAGGACGGTCTTGAGACTGGGACCTGGTGACGAGGTTTCACTCTTTGACGGCCAGGGATGGCAATACCGTGCCCGCATCACCGGGAGCACCCCACGGGCCATCACCTTTTTGCTCTTGGACCAATTCCCTGACATCTCGGAATCACATCTCAAGATCACCATGGGACAGGGCTTTTTGAAGGCCAGAAAGATGGATCGCATGGTCAGGCAGTTGACCGAATTGGGGGCCTCGCGGTTCATCCCCTTTATGGCTGAACGGAGTGTGCCCCGGCCCAGGCCCGGGCCCCTGGCCGAGAGACGGCGGCGATGGGAAACCATTGCCAGGGAGGCCCTGAAACAGTGCGGCCGATCCAAGGCACCGGATATTGGCCAGATAGTCTCCTTCCAGGAGCTCATCTCAGCCCGGGAGGCCTATGATTTGAAAATCATCTTTCACAACACCGAGACCAACAGCAGATCAGAGTCGTCTTCTTGGGCCTTGGAAAAGGTGCGCAAGGTCCTGGCACTCATAGGACCGGAAGGCGGTTTCACAGACAAAGAGGTAAACTCGGCCACTGATGCCGGCTTCATTCCTGTCTCCCTTGGGCCAAGAACGTTGAAGGCAGACACAGCGGCGATGGCCGCGTGCGCCATTCTCCAGCATGTGCTTGGGGACCTTGGAGGTGACCAAAAAAGGATTGACAAGAACAGGGGCTTCCAATAAAGAGTTCCCCACTTGGGTGCCGAGGTAGCTCAGTCGGTAGAGCAGCGGACTGAAAATCCGCGTGTCCCCAGTTCGATTCTGGGCCTCGGCACCACAAGTCTCTGCCTTTTCCTACTTAGAGACCCCTTTACAACTCTTTCTCACTAGTTTCCATCCATAAAGGGCCCTTTTCCGCAATCTCGGCGTCAATCTGCCGGATCGCTTGTGCGACGTACCTCGGTACGCCTCCGCGCAATCCGTTGATTTTCTTGATCTTGCGAAAAACTGCTCATTTCTGAATTGGAAACTGTCGCCAGTGCCCACTTCCTTCTTGGACGTTCGGGGATGGGCACTCACTTACTTTTTCGAGCCAAGCCCCACCCTTCGGCTTCCCCGTGAGCTTCTTGTTTAAGGACCTAAAAAAGATTAGAAAATTCCTGCTCAAATTTGCGCCTGCGGCTTGAAAAAAGGCTGACCCCTCGTTTCCACTAAAAGTAGGCCGTCAAGACTTGTAGCCCTCAGATTTGGCAAAAGAGGGATGGGGAGATTCGCTGGACATATCTCAACAGGGGCCTACAGCCATTGCCTCTTACCCAGCTTCGGACAGCTGCGAAAGGCATTGGAGGCCGTAGTGAAGCGAGTCTCCCCATCCCGACCTTTCCATTGCACAGAAACCGCCCAAACCACTACTCTGCCTTTTTGCGACCCCCCCTACGCTCCTACCTTACTTCAAATCGTTGATCTTGATTGGGCAAAAGAGGGATGGGAAGATTCGCTGAATGAAGGCGTACAGCCATTGCAAGCTATCAGTTTCGGACGGCTACAAAAGGCATTGGAGGCCGAAGTGAAGCGAGTCTCCCCATCCCGACCTTTCCATTGCACAGAAACCGCCCAAACCACTGCTCTGCCCCCCCTCAAACCTCGCCACATTTTTAGATCACTTCAAATTGTTGATCTTTATTCCGCAAAAGAGGGATGGGGAGATTCGCTCGAATCTTTTCTTCGGGCAGCCACCTGGACGGCCTTTTGCCCAAACCAACATTTCTTTGAAACCTTTTGAGAGGTTGTTTTTCCATCTCCCCTGGAAAGGCTAAAGATGGCAATTTCAAATGGTTAATCTACAGCGCCGGCAAGGTGAAAAGGCTCCGAACAAGCCTTACTGTGCCTCAGGCGCCTTGACATTCTTGCGCTGATTTTATATGTAACTGATTTAACCTTAATTATCGGAGGGCATCATGAACAGGACAGGGCTTTCAGAGGCGTTGGCAAGGGAAAGTGGCCTATCCAAAAGCATGGCCGAATGGATTGTGGAGTCTTTTTTTGACAACATGGCGCAGACCCTTGTCTCTGGAGACAGGGTTGAAATCAGGGGCCTATTCAGCATCTATGTAAAGGATTATGAAGCTTATACGGGGAGAAACCCCAAGACAGGGGAACCCATCGAGGTGCCAGCCAAAAAGCTCCCCTTTTTCAAGTGTGGCAAAGAATTAAAAGAGCGGGTGGACCACCGTTAGATCCAAGAACAGGGGGAAAAGGATCCATGAGACAGTTCAGAAACGACGTGCGGGCTGTGACCAGTGAGTTCAAGACACTCTCAAAAAGAATCGGAAACCTCACCTCCCAACTGACAAGGACGGCCGTTGAGGGGCTTGAGCACGCCCAGGCTGCCATTAAATTGAAATCCCCGGCACAGCGGGCGGCTGAGGCCTTGAAAGGCTTGACACGCCAAATGGAGAAGCTGGCCAAGACAGTTGAGGCCCTCGAAAAGGAAAAGAAGGTAAAGAAACAAGGCGTCAGGCGCAAGGCAGGGACAAAGGCCCCAGCAAAGAGGCCTGCTGTCGGCAAGGCGGCTCCAAAGAAGGGCGCGTCCATGACGGCCACGGACCAGGTCATTAAGCTCATTAAGAGGTCCAAGAAAGGGATTGATATTTCCACCCTGACACAGAAGACAGGGTATGATCAAAACAAGGTGAGAAATATTGTCTCCAAGGCATTCAAACAGGGAAAAATCAAGAGGATACGAAGAGGGGTCTATATGGCCCCTTGATGCCGAAGACCTATACAAGGCCTTGCCATGGCATAGAAGGAGGGCCTTGGCAAGCGTTGCGGGCCATGTCCTGGTTGGGGAGTCCCACCTATGGCCTCCTCCAACGACCCGTTATCCTATAGAAAGACTTGACAAAAATCTGCACTGCCGCTAGCCTCTGCCCGAAATCGACCGTGCCCTAAAGGGACCATCACCAGTTAGACCGAATGCAGTAAGTACGCCACTCCGCCGACGGGAGCCTTTCGACTGCCAAGACCTTCCGCCCTTGAAGAGTAGTGTACAGACGTGTCCAGGAAGGAGGTGTTCTGAGAATGGCTGAGCGGGACTGGAAGCAACTCTTATCTGTTTGGATCGTATGCGGTGTTGTTGGCATCATCATATTGATCGTATTTGTCACCATGATGGGTTGACCCGTCTGGGCAATAAAACGGCTGGCACCAAATGCGCATCATCGCCGCAGCAGTGCCAGTCTAAGAAGGCTCCACTCCTTCTTGCTTGCGGAGTAGAGCCTTCTCAGTTTATTCGCCTTTGTCAGAATAGCCTGTAGCTCGCTACAGGAATAAATGGCGAGGCAATGCTGTAGCTCCAAGAGCGAATGCGGGGCGCCTTGGGCCATCAAGACGCTCACAGAACCAAGTGAGAAGGGGTTGTGAAAAGGTCTCGCATCTCAAGGCTTACAGTTTTTCCAAAAGAAGTCTCTTGCTCTTAGCCTTTTCCGTAATCCCTTTGGAAATAACCATCTTTCTGCCCACTTTCATCCCGTCTCTTAAGACATCATCATCTTGACTGGACCCCTCCCTCTTGAAGTTTGTCGTGTGGGGATACCGATAGGCCGCATAGGCCAGGAGCAGGGGGTCCTCAAGCTTGATAAGCCCTCGTTGCGCTGTGACCTGTTTCTTCCCCTTGACCTGCTGTTTCAGTTTGGAGCGAAACCCCTCTATGATCCCTACGGCAAAGTCTGTCTTTCGATACCGATTCAATGCCTTGTCTTCATTGTATGTTTCCCACTGGCTATCCACATAGTGCTGGACAAACTCGTGGATATAACTGGCTATCTTCGTGTTCTGGAGGGTTCCGCTGATCTCCAGGACACGGCCCATTTTCCCCTTTTCCAGGACATAGGCCGGCACCCACAGGCCATAGACAAAGTAGTAGTCCTGCAACAAACGGGCGAGGTGGTAGTCTTCCCGGAAACGACGCAGCGCGGGCTTGCCCACAAAGACGCTGGTGAAATCCCTGTCTTCACTATGGGTCAGGAGTTTCAGGTTGTACTTGCCAATCAGCTCGTGGGCCTTTGCCATGGCTAACTCTGCTTCATGTTGGTTTTTACTCTCTGCCAGGGCCATGAGCTTCTTCACCCGAACCATGATCTTGTCTTCCTGGCTTGGCAATTCCCGAGAGAGGCGCTCATCAAGAGGCCTGTATCTGCCCGAGGCCCTTGGATTGGCCCTGAGAAGATGACAGGCCCTAAGGAACATGGGACCATGGGGCGGCTCTTGAGGAGCGCCTAAGGCCTCGTCTGCGAACTGATGGGCCATCTCATGAAGAAGAACCTCACGAACGGCGTCCCAGGAATGGTTGAGCACAAGAGCGCGACTCAGACATATCTCCCGCCTATCACCGGACCAACAACCGAGTCTCTTTGTCATGTCCCTGAGGCTGAACAAAGGCATCCGCATCAAGCTCTTGTGAGAGGCGCCCAACACCCAAAGCGCTGTCTTCCATTCCCAGGCCAGCCCGTGAAGGATGCGGCGCTCCAGGGCCTCTTGAAGAGCATTTGTCTTTTCTTTTCTTGAGGTCATCAGTGAGTCTCCGCCTGCAGAGCAGGCGGCCTCAGGAAGCCCCCCAAAGGGGGGCCTATATCAGAACGACTATTTCACCGGACCTGGCAAACCCATTGTCCCGCAGCCGAGCATCGCAGAATCCGGCCGATCAGGCGTGCGAACTGTCTGACCCCGACGAAAGTCGGGGGAGTTTTCGCGCGCCCGGCCTGTTCCAGAAGCACAGGGCAGTCCGAAGGACCAAGGGACAGGGCGCCCTTTCTTTTGGTTCGTTTTCTTTGGGCCGAGCAAAGTGCTCTTCTCAAGGCGCAAGCCGCAAAATGAACAAATGTATGTTCTCACACACCCCGGATCGGTAGAACCTCTACGGGTCCACCGCTAAAAGCGGTGGGCTTAGATCGTAACTAAACAGATAGATCCAGAAAGCGAAATATCTCTTGCAATACTTAACCAAGTGGCCGATCTTTGTCTATCTTTTGATTAGGGTGATGTTGACCCTCCAACCTTTGCGTCCAGGCGTCGGGGCAAGGACCTTGACGGATTCGCAATAAATGGTGTTCTCAGGCTTTCTACGATTTCATCAAAGAGGGGAGGCAAAAAATGGCAAAAGTACTGATTAGCTATTTTTCAAAATCGGGAAATACCAAGGCCATGGCTGAAAGCATCCGGGACGGGGTAAATTCCTTGCAAGACGTCACGGTGGACCTTAAAAGGGTGCAGGATACCACCATTTCAGACCTCCGTTCCTCTGACGGCATCATCATGGGCAGTCCCACCTATTTCGGTGTCATGGCAAGGGAAACAAAGGAGTTGATGGACAAGAGTATTCAATGCTACGGAAAGCTGGTGGGAAAAGTTGGCGGGGCCTTTACGTCATCAGGAATGATTGGCGGTGGCAACGAAACCACCATCATGAGCATCTTGCAGGGGTTGTTGATCCACGGCATGATCATCCCGGGGGTACAAAAGGGGAACCATTACGGTCCTGTCTCTGTAGGGGCGCCCGATCAAGAGGTTCATGATGAGTGTGTGGCGTACGGCAAGATGGTCGGGAAGTTGGTAAAGCGATTGGCGTAAAGTCAAGCCCTCCGCCCAGAGCACGGGGTTTTATAGAAATAGACAGGTCTTTTGAACACAGGGCAAAGAGCTTCCAAGGAGGATCCATGAGCATACTCATCGTCGATGACAACGAACTGGTCGCAAAGGTGCTGGAGGGTAATCTTAAAAAATGGGACTACCAGACCATTGTGGCAAAGAATGGAAAACAGGCTTTAGAACATCTGGGCCTTCATTCTGAGATTCAACTCGTGATCATGGACATCATGATGCCGGAGATGGATGGGCTGGAACTCCTTTCAAGGATTAAACAAACGCCGGAGTGGAACAATCTCCCCGTGATCATGTGTAGCTCTCTTGCAGATGCCAAAACAGTAAAGAAGGCTATTGCCATGGGATGTCGATACTATCTTATTAAGCCGGTGAATGCAAAGGCGCTGCAAAAAGAGGTAGCCAAAGCCCTAAAGCAGGAGAGCCCGGTTCTTGATGATCAGGATCGAGTAATGGCGGAATTCGGTCTGGATCGCGACTCTTACGAGGAGATTCTCCAGACATTCCATACCCTTTTGTGTCAGAAGACCGCTCTGCTAGAGCAACAAATAGATCAGAACAATCCCACACTGCCTCCTGAAGATCTGAGCGAATTCTCTCAAAGCGCCTCCATTGTTGGAGCGAAGCGGGCTGTAGTTGTTATAAATAGGCTGGCCGAAAAAAGCAGAGACTCAGAGCCGGAAGAATTGATTGCCGAATATCGGTTACTGCTAAGGGAGTTAAAGGGCTTGCAGAAGACTCTTGAGTCTCACCCTGCATTTCCAGACTCGGGTCATGACTCCAAAAAGGGGGACATGGACAAGGGCAAGTAAGGGCTTCATGCGGGTAATGGCCTATGGAGCCAGGGGCCAACCTGTCTGGTCCGTGGCAGGCAACGGCGGGAGGGAGGGCCGTCAAAGAGAATGAGGTTGTTTTGGCATCATTTGTAGAGTACGGGGCCTTTGAAGACCCTGCAGCAATCTGCAGGGAATGCGCTCGCTTAATCGGTTCAAAAAGGAGCAGATGACGGGAGAAACGGTTATTTGAAATTTCACGGCGTCTTCAAAGGACAATTCCTTGCACGGCCCAACCGATTTCTAGTTCAATGTGTGGCCCACGGACGAGGCCACATCAATGCTTACCTCCCCAACCCGGGCCGCCTCTGGGAGCTCCTCTTGCCCGGTGCCGTCCTCTATCTTCAACCAGTGAATGGGTTAACAGAGGCAGGCCCCTCAACTCGGAAGACCAAGTATACGGTCCTGGCCGTAGAGCGCGAGGGATGTCCCATCTTTCTCCACACCCATGCCACCAACGAGGTGGCCGGCCGTCTTCTCGAAAAGCAGCTGATCCCCCCTCTAAAGGGGACCCGCGTTGTCCAGGCAGAGGTCCCTGTGGGCAGGAGCCGGTTCGATTTTCTTCTCCGTGAAAAAGGCCGGGATCTCTATTTAGAGGTCAAATCGTGCACCCTCTTTGGAAACAATGTAGCCATGTTTCCAGACGCTGTGACGGAGCGTGGCAAAAGGCACCTCCTTGAACTTGCCAAGATGGCCCGCAACAAGGTCCCCACAGTGGTCCTTTTTCTGGTCCACTATCCCCACGTGAAATGGTTCATGCCGGACTTTCATACAGACCTTGCATTCAGCGCAGCCTTGCTCAAGGTGCGAAAGGATGTCCGTATCTTGCCCGTGGCCATCGGCTGGAAAAAGGACCTGACCCTCAGAAAAGATATAAGGGTGTTGGATATCCCGTGGCAGTATTTGAACGAAGAGGTCCAAGACAGGGGAAGCTACCTGTTGGTTCTAAAATGGAAAAAAGAGAAGAGCCTTCAGGTTGGGCATTTAAAAAGGGCGCGGTTTTCAAAAGGCTACTATGTCTATGTGGGCTCTGCCATGAAACACCTCTCGGCCCGCGTGGCAAGACATACAAGGAGACAAAAGCGTCGCCATTGGCACATCGATTATCTTACCCAGGAGGCGGAGAGCGTCGTCCCCATCCCTGTGCGGTCCTCCCAAAGGCTTGAGTGTCATATCGCTGAGGCCCTTTCCACCGTCATGGAGCAGGGTCCAGCCGGCTTCGGGTCATCAGATTGCAAATGCCCCACCCATCTCTTCTGGAGCCAAGAGAACCCCCTTCATCTAGAGGCCTTTCATCACGTTCTCCAGCAGTTTCGAATGCGGTCCCCTTGATGGCCCCCCCGGCAAGCAAACCCATTTTGGCGCCCCTCCTGTCTAACGATAGCAAGTGTATCAAGACCTGGACCCCACTATCTAGCAACAAAGGGATGGGGAGATTCGCTGGACATATCTCAACAGGGGCCTACAGCCATTGCCACCTACCATCTTTCCGTAGCTACTATAGGCATTGGAGGCCAAAGTGAAGCGCATGCCCCCATCCCGACCTTTCCATGGCCCAGAAACCACCCAAACCACTGCTCTGCCCCCCCCTCAAACCTCGCCACATTTTTAGATCACTTCAAATCGTTGATCTTTATTCCGCAACAAAGGGATGGGGAGATTCGCTGGACATATCTCAACAGGGGCCTACAGCCATTGCCTCTTACCCAGCTTCGGACGGCTACAAAAGGCATTGGAGGCCGCAGTGAAGCGAGTCTCCCTATCCCGACCTTTCCATGGCCCAGAAACCACCCAAACCACTGCTCTGCCCCCCCCTCAAACCTCGCCACATTTTTAGATCACTTCAAATCGTTGATCTTTATTCCGCAACAAAGGGATGGGGAGATTCGCTGAACATATCTCAACAGGGGCCTACAGCCATTGCCTCTTACCCAGCTTCGGACGGCTACAAAAGGCATTGGAGGCCGCAGTGAAGCGAGTCTCCCTATCCCGACCTTCCCATGGCCCAGAAACCACCCAAACCACTGCTCTGCCCCTCCACAAACCTCCCTACGCTTTTACCTTACTTCAAATCGTTGATCATGGTACGAGACGTAAGCTAGTGATTCCAGCAAGAGGAAAAGGTAATGTCCCGAGGAGATGCCCATGGACGGAAAGCCCACTTACGAAAAGCTAGAAGAGCGGGTCGAGGCGCTAGAAGAGCTGCTTCTTGATCACAAGAGAGCCTTGGAAAGAGAAAAAGAGCGTGTCCTCCAACTTGAGCAAGAAAATAAGACCCTCAAGAAGTGGGCCCATGCCATGGCCAATGATCTACAACCGCCCCTGGACCAGGTCATGATCTACCTCAAATTCGTGGAGGCCCGCTACAAGGGAAGACTTGGCCACGATGCCGATGCCTTCATCACCTCTGCCGTGGACGGGGCCGAAGCCATCCAAAGGATGATCTCTGCGCTCTTTGCGTCTTTGCGGTGAACGTTTGTTTTTGCAATTTGCCCTATGAGTACGTCGTCCTCAACCACAGGCTTCTCGCATGTAGTCAACGGCGTTCTTGAAGATCTTGATGCCCAGCGTGGGTTCCGACGGCCCCGACGGCATGGGGTGCCCTTTGCGCTTCAAGATCGCCTTGGTGCGGGTCCAATCCGGATGATTTGTCCAGTGGGTAAAGGCCTCGGGGTGGGGCATGAGGCCGAAGATACGGCCCGTGGGGTCACATATGCCAGCGATATCCTCAACAGACCCGTTTGGATTGTAAGGAAATCGCCCCTTGGCCAACTCCCCTTGGGGTGTGGCATATTGCAGCACCACCTGCTGTTGCGCCGTCAAGCGCCCTATCACCTCAGGGGGAGCGTAGAGTTTTCCCTCCCCATGGCGGACAGGGATCTCCAAAGACGCAATCCCCTTGGTGAAGACGCAAGGAGAATCTGCATTTCCCACAAGGGTGACCCAGTCATCTCTAAAATTTCCGCAATCATTAGAAGTCAAAGCCACGTGCCGTGTATGGTAGTCTTTGTCAAAGCCGGGCAGCAACCCCATGTTCACGATGGCCTGGAAGCCATTGCAGATTCCTATAACCAGTTTACCCTCTTCGATGAAGCGGTGCAGGGCCTCGCCCATATTGGACCGGAAGCGGACCGCTTCTAAGACCCCGGCCCCGTGATCGTCTCCCCAGCTAAAGCCCCCATCAAAGGCCAGGATATCATAGTCTGAAAGGAGCACCTCTCCTGCAATGAGGGTGTTCATATGCACGCGGTGGGCCACGGCCCCTGCCAATTCAAAGGCATAGGCCGTCTCACGGTCGCAGTTCAGGCCATAGCCAGTCAGCACCACGGCCCGGATCTCTCTTTCCTTGGCTTGAGGCCCGGTCATATAAGCCCTCCAAAAGGCCCCTTCCAGGCCGCCTTCAATGCGGCCACTGGTACCGAGATGAGGGGGCCCCCTTTCAGGCCCTTGACCGAGAGATCCGGCCCTTCAGACACCGTCCCGATACAGGCATGAGGAAGGGTCCCTACAAAGGATTCAAAGGACGATTGATCCCTTGGATCGATCGTCACAATGAACCGACCAGGCGTCTCTGAATAGAGGAGCACCTGGTCCTGGTCAGCATCCCTTCTGGGGACCTTGGAAAGGTCAATGGTCATGCCCAGGCCCCCTGCCATGGCCACCATGGCCAGATGGATGGCCAGCCCCCCACGATAGATCCCGTGGCAAGACGCTACCAGGTCTTCCTTGATGGCCGAAGCCACGGCCCGATACAATGTCATGAATGCCCCAGGGGTCACCTTGGGCACATGGAGCCCCACGTAGCCAAGGTGTTCGTAATACTCAGAAGCGCCCAGTTCGTTTCCCGTCTCCCCCAATAGATAGACCAGGTCTCCGGCAAACTTGGCATCCATGGTCGTGCACCGGGTAATGTCTTCAACGACGGTGGTACAAGAAAACTGCAGCGTGGGAAGGGCAGAGACCTTGTGGGTCTCGCCGTATCGCCCCTTGAGGTGTCCGTCCACATACATGCTGTCTTTTCCTGAAAGGAGCGGGATCTCATAGGCCTGGCAGAGATCCCTCAGGGCCCAGTTGGCTCTTACCAGTTGGGCGGCCTTGTACTTGCCATCAGGGTTCTCTTTGGGGTCATGCTGGACAGAGGGCCAGCAGAAGTTGTCCACCCCTGCCAGACGATCTGGGTCCCCACCCACGGCCACCACACGCCGCACGGCCTCGTCCATGACACAGGCAACCATGTGATAGGTGTCAATCTCAGAATAGGTGGGCAGCAGGGCCTGGGACGCGGCAAGCCCTTGAAGGGAGTCCAGGACAGGACGGATGACAACGGCATCGCTGTTTACATCCCGGTCCTTTCCCAACAGGGGCTTGATCACGCTGGTGCCCTGGACTTCATGGTCATATTGCCGGACGATCCATTCTTTGGAACAGATGTTGGGCCGGGAAAGGAGATCCAGAAGCACCTGGGACGGATCTTCTGGTTCTGAAAGGACAGGCTCTGAAAGCCCCCGGAGGGCAGGAGGGGTCCATTCGGCCTCAAAGGTCCACTGTGGAAACTGGGAAGTCAGTAAATCAAGATCCACATAGGCACAGGTCTTACCATGGTACGTAATGTGCAGTTTGCCTGTATCTGTATAGCGACCGATGACCGTACTTTCCACGGCATGTTTCTTGGAAAGGGCCATGAAGCGGTCGTGATCTTCTTCTTTGATGGCAATGGTCATGCGTTCCTGAGACTCAGAGACCCAGATTTCCCAGTGGTCCAGCCCCTCGTATTTGAGGGGGACCTTGTCCAATTCAATGATGCACCCGTTGCTGAACCGGGCCGATTCGCCTATAGACGATGAAAGCCCGCCACCGCCATTGTCCGTGATAAAGGCAACAAGGCCCTCGTCTCTCGCCTCTAAGAGAAAGTCCTGCATCTTCTTCTGGGTATAGGGGTCCCCAATCTGGACATGGCCGGCAGGGGTTTCGGCTGAAAAGCCTTCAGAGGCCGCTGTTACGCCGTGGATCCCATCCTTTCCCACTCTGCCGCCACACATGACGACCAGGTCGCCAGGAGATGTCGTCTTTTCCTCGCAAGGCGCCCCTCGAACCTGTGCAGGCATGAGGCCCATGGCCGTCACAAAGACCAGGCACTTGCCGAGATATCCCTCGTGAAACCACACCTGGCCATAAGGGGTAGGAATGCCGCTCTTGTTGCCCCCATCCCGGACCCCTTCTATCACCCCGTCTAGCAAGCGCTTTGGGTGAAGGCGCGGCTTGAGCTCTCCCCGGTATTCTCGAGGGCCCACGCAATAGCCGTACATCCCCATGATCAGCCTGGAGCCCTTGCCCGTGCCCATGGGGTCTCGATAGACCCCTACGATCCCTGTAATGGCACCGCCATAGGCCTCCATGTTGGACGGAGAATTGTGCGTCTCTCCTGTAATCACATAGTAGTAGTCATCGTTAAAGCGGCCCACCCCTGCATTGTCCCAGAGAACGGAAACGACCCAGGGCTTTTTCTCCTTGATGGCCAAGGTGGGGGCCTCGATACAAGTAGCAAAGAGGTCATCGGCCACCTGGGTTTCACCGGTGGCCAGGTCCCGGTAGTGAAACAGGCCTTTGAAGGTGTTGTGGTTGCAGTGATCGCTCCTGGCCTGGGAGATATATTCCAGCTCTACATCGGTGGGGTCTGAAAGCTGGACGGCTCGGCGCTGCTCAAGGACATCCGCTCTCAAGAAGTAGGCGCGAATCGTTGGGATATCATTGGGATGTAAGGCCAGACTCCGTTCCTTGCTGACCCTCATGAGGGTTTCATCAGTATCAATGGGAATCACTGCCACTTCAGGGTTGTGATCCAGTCTTACCTTGGGGATGATGATGCCCACCCCTTGCTTGGGATCCCAGCCCTCTCTGGAAAACACCTTCCACTGTTGAATAATGTCATTGGCCAGAAGTTCCCGGGCAATCCGATCGGCATCCTCAAAGGCCAGATCGCCCCCCTTTAGGCAGTAGCGCTTTGAGGTGTACACCCCCTCATGGGGTTTCAGGCGGATCCCCAGGAGATCCTCAATGGCCTCTACGGCCGTACTTCCAGGATTGTCCCGCACCCCAGGCCGGTAGCCGATCCAGAGACTCCAATCAAAATCGATGTCAAGGGGATCATAAGACGAAACCTGAACCACCGGGTTGGTAAAGGCCTCTTGTTGGATAGACTCGAGCTGCTGGTTCTCCAGTGCCACATCAATGGTCAGGATGTGCACCGTGCGAACGGACGCGATACGGTACCCGAAATAGTCATTCGCCTTGCGGCAAATGGCAGCACCCTCTGCGTCAAAGAGCTCGGGCTGTAGGGTGATTTCCAGACGACTTGGCATGAGGGGTGTCTAGCAGAAAGAGAGTGAGGTGTCAAAACAAGACGGGCTGTTGCCCGAACCAAGGGGAGAAGCTTCTCACGAAACCGTCAAGAAGAACTGGTCCAGGTCTGTCAGCCTCTTAAGGAGATCCTTTGTCGTGTCACTGGCCGGCAGACCATCCAGTTCCTCGGCCCCAACCCAGCGGGCCTCGGAGGCATCATCACGGGGCCTGGGCTGGCCCCTTACATAATCGGCCAAAAGGTCGACAATCACATAGTGAAACCGGATCCGGCCGGCCGCATCGCGCTCAATAAGATCAAAGGTATATACAGGGCCTCTGGCTCGAATCACGATTCCTGTTTCTTCCTTGACCTCGCGCTCGGCTGCCTCTTCCAGGGTCTCACCCAGCTTCACGCCACCGCCGGGGATGGCCCATAACCCCTTCCCCGGCGCGTGGACCCGTTTGACCATTAGCACCTTTTCATCTTTCACAACAATGGCCCCCACGGCAGTCTGGGGGCTTTCAGGGTATTCACGTCCTGTCATGATGGCCAGTCCCTTTCCTGGACCCACGGCTCATCTCCATCTCCCCCTCATGGCCGTTGTGATTGCCGGCAGAGGTTTTAGAAGGAAGCCGGCAAGTCCGGAATTGCCACGAACTTACTTAAAGGCGCGAAAAAACTCAAGGCAATACCATCTTCGCCCTTTGGATTGCAGGAGACGGCCTTTTGCGGTACACTCTGCTCTGCTGTGGAACGATGTTCTGGCTTTTTAAGAGAACGATGCCATCTCCAGTATCCTGTCCCATGATATGGCTGTTGTGGATATGCAAGAGAGGAGGCCATGATGATCCCCTTATACGTGACGTCCATCCAGAGGGGCGCCGGCAAGAATCTCCTAACCATTGGCTTGATCGACCGGCTCAGAAAAGACGGCTTCAACGTGGGTTATTTCAAGCCGGTGGGACACCTTCCCGCAAAGGTGGAAAACACTGTCACCGATGAAGGCGCATGGCTCACTCATCGCCTCTTTCAACTAGAAGATGCCATTGAAGACGTATGCCCGGTCATCATCACCCAGGACCTGATCATGCAGAACTTTGAAGAGGATGTGAGAGGATTGCAGGAAAAGGTAGAAGGGGCCTTCAAGAGAATATCGGCAAACAAGGATCTGGTGGTGGTAAGTTCGGACAGCAATTTCAGCGAGGGGAGTTCCTTCGACTTGTCGGGCCTCCAGCTTATCAAGGCCTTGGACGCCCAGGCCCTCTTTGTTGAAAAGTATGAATGTGATTTCTGTGTCGACTTTGTCATGGAGTTGAAGAAGGTCCTGGGCAGTCCCATGCTGGGGGTGGTATTTAACAGGGTAGAGGCCGTGGACCTGGAGGCGATCAAGGAATTCGTCTCCCCCTTTCTGCAGCGAAAGGGGATAGAGGTATTCGGCTCCCTGCCTGCCGACACCTTGTTGGGGGCCATGGCGGTGAGGGACCTGGTAGACCATCTGGGGGCCGACGTCGTCTGTGGAAAGGACGGGCTCAAAGCCTTGGTTGAGAATTTCCTGGTCGGCGGCATGCAGGTGGATAAGTTTATCACGTATCTGCTCAAAAGCCCCAACTCGGCCGTCATCGTGGGAGGGGACAGGACAGACATTCAACTGGTGGCCATAGAAAACGATGTCCGGTGCCTTATACTCTCCGGGAACCTCTACCCTAATGACACCATCATCGCCAGGGGCGAGGCAAAGGGTGTGCCGATCCTCGTGGCCAGGGAGGATACGTACTCTGTGGCCAAAAACGTGGAGGCCATGGTGGGAAGGTTCCGTCTGGAAGAGAAGCAAAAGATAGATCGGGCCATGGAGTTAGTAAATCAAGCCTTTGACTTCAACAAACTCTATGAGCACCTTCATCTTCAGCCCCGGTAAGGGCCACGCACATAGCAAGGCCCCTCATGACGCCGGCAGGGGGTACTTGCCAATACCATCATTGACATCTCTGCATGGACTCACCGCCCGCTCGCATTCACTCGCTTGAGACGCGAAGGACAAAAAGTGAAATGGTTCTTCTCCGATCTAGTTGGAGAAAAGGGTCCAAGGACTCAAGGGGTCAAGGATTCAAGGATTTGTTTTCTAACGATTTTATCAACGCCTTTAACATTCTTTCGGTTTCTGCAACGTCCTTTTTTGCTCTACCCAATGTGCCTTTTTCAATGTAGCCTAAATCTCCAGCTAACAATATCTGGGTTTCCAGTTCACAAACGGAACCGTAAGAGATGTAAAGCATCCTAATATAATCAACGATTGTCTTTCTTCCATATCCTTCTGCGATATTAGAAGGAATAGAGACAGCAGATCTTCTTATCTGTGAGGTGAGACCGTATCTTTCTTCATTTGGGAATTGTGCCGTTATTCTATATACTTTCAGACAAAGCTCATATGACTTTTGCCAGACAGTCAACTCTTTGTAATTCTTCAGCATTTCACTTGAACCCTCGGCACCTTGAACCCTTGCACCCTTTGAAACCACACCTATTCACTTGAAGATTGTTCACTTGACTTGCCTTCATGAGCTACAACTAGTCGGAAGATGATCTAGAAAAATAGACTCTGCGCGGTGAATTCTTATTTCTACAATCTGCCCCATGAGTCGGTGGAGCGCTACTGCAATGGCAGACGAACGATAAAGGTCGTTCCGCTGCCCAACTGACTCTGGCATTCGATGGTGCCGCGATGGGCCTGTACAATAGTCTTCACGATGGAAAGGCCGAGGCCCGTGCCTTTTTTCCCTTTGGTGGTGTAAAAGGGATCAAAGATCTGCTCCAGAACCTCCGGCCCCATGCCCGGCCCCGTGTCTTTTAAGACAACAACCAGATGTTCTCCGTCAACCCTTCCTGTGATCTCGATCTTGCCTGAATCGCCCATGGCCTCCATGCCGTTCTTTACCAGATTGTGAAAGACCTGGTACATGAGCCCCTGATCCATAAGGACAGGGGGCAGGTCGGGCGGCCAATCCAGCTCCAGTTCGATGGCCCCTTTCTCGCTTCCTCCTTGGTAGAGAAAGAGGACTTCGCGCAGTATCCCTTCCAAGGGTCTCCTCTCCAGGTGCAGCTCCGGTGTTTTCGCAAATTGCAGAAAATTGGCGATGAACTCTTTCACGCGGGCCGAGTCTTTCTCCAATATGTGAAGGGCGTTTTCTCCTCCTGGGCTGAGTCCTTCATTCTTAAGAATGGAAAGGGTCAGGCCCACATTGTTTAGGAGATTTCCCACCTCATGGGTGACCTTGCTCGAAGTCGAGCCCAGGACAGCCAGGTTCTTGGCATGGGCCAGCTCCTTGGCCGAGGCCACTTCCCGCTCAATGAGTCTCTTGAGCGAATCGGTCATATCATTGAAGGCTTCGGCCAGATCGCCGATCTCATCGCCCGTGTCAACAGAGACCCTCTGGTCGAGATCACCCCCACCTATCCTTTGCACCTGGCCGTGAAGGGTCTGGATGGGCGCCAAGAAGTGCTCCACCCGATTCCACCCTGCAAGGACCGCTGCGAGGCAGATGGCCGCTGTGATCAGGGCCCCCCAAAGGATGCTCTTGTACAAATAGGCATAGGTCTCCGCGCAACGTTGCCTCAGGACAATGATCCAATCTAGATTGGGAATTCGGTAGCCAAGGCAATAAAAACTCGAGTGGTCTTCCTCTTCCATCCATGCCAGGGGCTCATGAGTGTCTTGCAACGCTTCAAGAATCTCCTGCCGTTGAGGCCAAGTCGGCTTCACCACCCTCGACATTTCCACGTCTCCGATCAAGCGCCCCGACAAATCCAAGATAGACACCCGGCCCGTGGCGCCCACCTTGATCCCCTCTAACACGTCCCATACGGACTTCAGATTCAGTTGACCCCATAGGACCTCCTTGACTGCGCCCAGGTGTAATATGGGAACGGCCAAATAGACGTAGGGGATGTCCCTCTGTGCCACCATCACATCGGAAATGCCTCTCTCGCCTTGCAGCGCTTCTTGGAATATTTCGGACCGAACATAGGCCACGTCGTTTCCTTGCCAGCCGCTAGTCAGGAGATCTTCCCCTTCCGGGGAGACCAGGGAGAGGAACATGAACTCTTCTGCCGTATGATGAAAGGCTGCAAGGGCCATCTCTTTTTGCCAGGGGTCCAGTTTGGTAGCAGCGATCACCCAGGCTAGCCCTTCCAGTCCCTTTTGGGCATCTTTCATAAAAAGGCCGATCTCGCCGGCAGAGCCTCTAATGATATTTTTGTAACTGCTGTTGATCGTCTCTTGGAAGTGTCGATAGCAGATCCAGGAAAGGGCGCCCCCTGTGATCATTACCGACAGGATCACCAGGGGCAATACAAACAAGAGATACCTGTGAAATAGTCTTTTCCTCTTTTTCATGACAGGCCGCTATATAAGAAGAGCGTCAAGGGGCATGTTGGCCCGCAACATAGGAGGTTTTTTCCCCTTTGTAAAGGGAAGCCCTATTCGCCACCTTCGACCATCCGCTCAAGCCCTCACCCCCTGACCCCGTGAACGCCTCATAGCGACCAATCGAGACGAGAACGTGGCGCACCAGGCCGACACGGAACAGCAGGCACCTCTCAGTCTTGAAAAAAAACGATATCTGTGTGCATAATGGGAAAAAGGCCAATCAATCCAGATACAAACTCTCTGAGGTATTCTTGTCATCAATGCACAGATTCCCCCTATGGGCCGTGATTGCCGTTCTCCTTGCCACCCTTTGTGTCTCCTGCGAAGGACCAGGTGTTCTTACTACAGTGGAAACACCTGGAAACGAGAATATACTTCACTATGATGTCAACGCCCCTTTTGACTCTTTGGATCCTGCACGATTTGAATTCTCCGGTTCAAACCACGTCTTCCCTTTACTATACGGTTTTCTAGTTGTTCCGAACTGCCATGGAAAAATAGAGGCGGATCTCGCCTCCAAGTGGAGCTATGATTCAAAGGGTCTTACCTGGACCATCCACCTCCGAGAAAATGCTCTATTCCACAACAAAGAACCTGTGACTTCAAAGGATGTGCAGTATTCGTTTCAGACGGTGCTTAAGAAGCATCATCCTTCTCTCTTATCTTTGGTTGAAAAGATTTCCCTCTTGTCGGATACAGCTCTCAGTATGGTTCTGACGAGAGACGAACCAGACTTTCTTTTTAAGACGTGGGACATGCCGGTTGTCCACCAATCGAACAATGGTAAGATAGATTATTATAATCACCCTGTTGGCTCTGGTCCGTTCAGATTTCAATATAGAAAAGGCGGCAGCGAAGTGGGCCTTGTAGCCAATGAAGACTACTTTCGAGGCCGCCCTGCATTGGACGGGGTTATCTTCCATTTTCAGCCGGACAAAGAACAAACGTGGACAAGACTCCTTTCAGGTAAGACCGACGTAGGCCATGAGATCTCTCCAAAAAACTATGAAATCACCCATCAGTATGAAAAAAGGTATTACTTTGAAACCTACCCTCTGCCTCATTACACAATCCTCCTTTACAATACAACGGATCCCCTCTTCTCGGCTACAAGTGCTCGGATGGCTCTCTCCCTTGCCATTGATAGGAAATACATCGTAGAAAAAATCCTTAAAGGCCTTGGAATTGTTGCCGAGGGCCCCATGGGTGTGGATTCTCCTTTTCACAACCCTGAAGTCATGCCCATCCGGTATGAACCGCAACAGGGATTGAAGCTCCTGAAAGAAGCGGGCTGGTCTTATGATGAGGCAGGTCGCCATCTTGTTAAGGACGGAAAACGTTTTGAATTCACTATCCTCGTCTTTGAACAAGGCCAAATCGAAAAGAAGGTGGCTGAATACATAAGACTTTGCCTGAATGATCTTGGCATCATCGCGCAAGTAGAATCGCTTCCGTTCTTAGAGCTTAAAAAGCGCTACGTTGCAAACACTTCGTTTCAGGCTGTAATAACGGATTTTAGGGGTGCTTATCGTAATCCCGAGTACTTAAGAAATCAATGGTGTATGTCTCTTAACAAAGGGTCTGACGCCGGTTGTTTCGACCATCCCGGGGTGACTCATCTTCTCTGTGAGGCCATTGATGAAAAGGACCCGCTAAAACAGAAGCAGCTCCTTTATCAGACAGACGCCTTAGTCAGCTCGCTCCAACCCGGTACTTTTTTATTCCATAAGAAGGCCATCAATATTATGTCTAAACGGTTTAGACTGACCCTGCCATTCTCTCTAACATACGAAGGAATCTACAACCTGAGACATGTCTCCTTGAATCCGAATTAGCTCGTGGGCAAGTTTAGATAATCCATCTCGTGCTATCCTCTGTTCCCCGTCAATACTCCTTGGGTATCGTCTTGCTGATAACGGCCTTTGCCTGCTGAAACCGGGTGAGTAAAACGATCCAGAGCCTGGAGCGTTGAAAATGTAACGCCTGAAAGAAGTTGATTCTTGTTCAGTCCAGTCACCCGCTTCAGGCGTTGTTAATCGCTTTGCTGGCACAAAATAGTATAATGTCAGGCCGGCGCCCTCAAACGTGCTGCGAACTGGCATCCCGCCCTTTAAGGGTCCTTCTCTGAAAGGCAGCTGCAGGCCATCACTTGGCCCGATCGCATCCCGACAAGTCTGAACTTGTAGCACGCCTTTTCGAACTTACCTTCCGAAGTTCCAACTTTCGATCCCGTGAAAGGCTGGCCCATCACCTGATTCATGCCATTCGCATAAGCAATATCAACTAAATAGGGTTTTTTTGATGAAATGCCAATCATGGCATACATCGTGATGTTGATTGGTCACCAGCCAAGCGCGCAATGGCAATAAATCTTTTGAGAAAGGAGGTAGAGTGATGAAAGTTACCGTCATTAGGAAGGGGACATACAGAGTCAAGAAGTCAGCGCTGAGTTGCTGTGCTATTGGTCCAAACGCCCGGAACTAGCTAACGTACAACTTTGAGCTGAGCGATTCTTGGAGAGACAGCCTTGAACACCCAGGAGTTCAGGCATTCCCCCTCCCCTCGTGGGAGGGGGATGTAATTCCTGAAACGAGGTGAGACTTGTCTGCGCAGGACAGCTCCGCTTACCTAAGACATCTCAATAAAGGAGACTACATCATGTTTTCTCTCAAAAAATCCAGATTCACTGTGGCTGTTCCAGTTGAGAACAAAGGGCAGGAGATCGTCGCCCTCTACCAGACCATGACAGGAGCCTTTATTCTCATACTGGAAAAGACTTGGGCCTATGCACTCAGCGATCCAATAGCACCGGCCGATTCTGCTACCACCGATCTGCTTCATGAGCAGGGATTCCTGGTGAAAGACGGTGTGGACGAAACCACGGTGTTTGAAAACTGGAAACAACAACACGTCCATCATTTCAGTACGCTAAAATCCAAGGTTCTGGTCACGCGGAAGTGTAACAACCGATGTCGCTACTGCATCCTTGACCCTGAAGCCAAAGACATGTCCAGCGGGACAGCCTTAGCCATGGATCAGTTCTATATTGAGACCATGGAGGAAAAGGGCCCCCAAAAGGTGGAGGATGACTACCTGGGTGGTGAACCGCTGCTTAATTCAAAGATCATCATGGAAAGCGTTGCGAGACGTTTCTTTTACTGCATGGGGAAGGGCATTGACTACGGCTTTGTCATAACGACTAATGGCACGCTCGTGAGGCCAGCTGTCATCTCGGACATGAAGAAGGTAGGGCTCACCGGCATCCGCGTCAGCCTGGCCGGGCCTGCCCCTGTTCATGATGCCCTGAGGCCTTCGAAACATAACGGCAAGACCTACGAGTTGATTATGGAAAACCTGCAAGCTATTTCTGGCATGGTCCCCATCAGCGTGGAGTGCCAGTATGACAGTGGAGCCCTTGATTATTTGAGGGTTCCAGAGATGCTTGACGATATGGCTGAAAGAAACATCGGCATTGATAACATCGCCTTCACTCCAATCCTGCCGAGGAGAAGAAGGAATCTCTATAATTCAGGAATGGGCGATCCCAACATATTTCTCTACCTGAACCGAGAGGCTGGCCAACGGGGCTATCCCATAAATAGTGAGGCCCCCCTCAACACCTGCATGGCCGACTTTCGGTCCCGATTCGTCTTTGACACGGACGGTTCCATCATTCCCTGCCCATCCCTTCAAGGTTCCGAGATGGCCTACGGCCATGTTAACACTGGTATTGATTTCGTTGCAGAGTCCCAGCTTCTCAAGAGAGCCTTGCCAGATAGGTGCCTAAAAGAGTGCGAACTGCTCCCCACCTGCATGGGTGGCTGCCGTCTTCAGGCCCTCACCAACCAGAATGATTTTGGCGGGGCCGACTGTCATTATGACACCTATCGTCTTCTCCTGGAAGAATACATCCGAGAGAAGGCCGAAGCCACATGCCTTGAGCATTCGTTCACGGGCCTTAAAGATGCAGCATGAAAAGACCCGGCATTCCCACCAAAGCATTAATCATATTGGCCGACCTTCTGTCAGATCTGGGAAACCAGTTTGTAGGTTTCACCCTGCTGGACCTGCTGTTCTTCAAGGGAGAGAAAGGCCTGTCAAATCTACTGGCCATGTGTCTGATTGAACAGGCCCCTTCCGTCTGTTTAAGCCCCCTGGCAGGTCTATGGATTGACCGCGTTGGGGCAAAGACATGGCTATTCTTGGTAAGCGGTGGCAAGTGCCTGTTGGTAGGCGCCCTTGTCTTTGTATCATCCCGCTACCTTGTCTTTACTGTCTATCTTCTTCTCATTATCGGTTCTTTGTTTTTCTATATAGGGCGCCTTTCCCTTGTACCCGTGCTCATACCCAAAGACGAACTCATCCCCTTCAACGCCGTCAACGAGAGGGTATCTCTGGCCGGCCGCATATTGGGCCCTTTGCTTATCAGTTGCATTGTCTTGGAGACCGGCCCGGCAATGTCTTTGGGGTTCGGTGGGCTTCTGTTCACACTTTCAGCTTTTCTTGTTTGGAGACTTCCCGACACTGTCTCAGGGACCGAAAGATCAGTTTATGGCCCGTTTCGCAGGCACGGGCTTCGGCCGTTGGTTGTTGATTTCATGGAGCCTTTCAGGGGCAACCCCAAGCTCAAGGCATGTTTCGCCACCTTTGGATTTGTCCTTGCAGGTGGAGGCATGTTGTATCTTGGCGTGCCTGTCCTCTGCAAGACTCAGTTGGGAAAAGATATTGCTGATTGGGGACTATTGCTGTCCGCATTCCAGGCAGGTGCCTGTGTGTCTACCTTTCTGTTGCCCAGATACGGGTCAGCCGTCCGACGTCGGACCCTGCTTTCCTTCAACTTTCTGCTCCTGGCGGGGGCCATAGCCACCCTGTCTCAACTAAGGACTTTGGTCCAGATCGCCCTGCTCATGTCTCTGCTTGGCTGCGGATTCACATTCATGCATGTCTTCTTGGAGAGCCTTATCCAGAAATATAGCCCAAAGGCGTGCATAGGGAAGACCATTTCTGTGTTATCCACCTACAGGGGACTTTGCTATTTGGGTTCCATATTCGGGAGCGCTATGGTGCTGAGAATATGGAGTCCCCAATCCCTGTTCTTTACGGCCTCAGCGCTTATGGTATCAGCAGGCGTTATAACGACCAGGAAGTATTACTAACGCGAAAATTGAAGAAACCAACTTTCTCATTGCATTCGAGCGAGCCTTAGTCACATTCTTCGTCGAAGTCAAGCCGCGGGCAATGGATCCTGAGGGAATAAACTACCCCGCCGCAAGCAGCGGGGTATCATATGTCATGCCGGACTTGATCCGGCATCCAGTCTGGTTTTCTGGATTCCGGCGTGGGCCGGAATGACGGACACGCGGCAAGCCGCGGGCAATGGATCCTGAGGGATTCAACTGGGAAAGGCTATCTGAACAGGGATGCTAGAACGCAACGCTTATCCCGCCCTCAAACCAGCGGCCAGGTTGGGGCCAGACCGCACGATAGAGGTAGTTCGTGTTGCCAAGGTTGTGCACGGCCGCAAAGAGGGTGAGCTCGTCAAATCGATCGGAAGAGGGAAGCTTGAGCTTGAGGAGATAGTCAAAGAGAAAGACCTTGTCCTTTGTCTCAGGGTAGGAAGAATTGTGATACACATAACTTCCCACCACAGAGTGGCTCATCCAATCATTGGCATAGGAGGCCGAGCAGGTATAGAGCCGTCTTGGGATGTCTTTAATCACTTCATCGGTTTCGTCGTCCACGACATCAATGAAGCTGCCGCCAAAGGAGAGGGTCAGTCCCATATCAAAGCTTAAAGAGATGCTTCCTTCTATCCCTTCCCGCGTCACCTCTGCGATGTTTTCAAACTTCTCGGCATCCCAGTCGTAGCGGATGAGATCGTCCACATTTGCCCGAAAGACGTTCAACTCCAGCCTCAGGAACGGAAAAGGGCTGGCCTCAACCCCACCTTGATAGTTGATGGCCACCTCGGGCTCGAGGTCCTCGTTTCCATAGACAGGTATGTCCCGCCACACGGCAGGAGGGGCTGAAAAGCCCTTGGAAACCTGGCCTCGGATAAGGGCTTTTTCTCCCAAGACACGATAAACCAGCCCGGCGGACGGGCTGAGTTCAGAGCCAAAATCGCTATGCTCATCGTACCGGACGCCCACGTTCAAAGAGAAATCCCCAAGGCTCAGGGTGTCATTGGCATAGAGGGCCCAGTTTTCCTCTCTGGCGTCATAATCTACGAATGGAGTGAGAAAATCATAGGTGCCCCAATCCCCATCAAATCCGAGATTGAACCTGTTCCAATCATGGACGTGGTGACTCACGCGGGCGCTCGCGCCAAAGAGCTCATCCTCGTAATCGTGATAGAGCTCCCTGTAGTGGCTATACACATCCTCGATGATGCTCACGAATCGATGATGCCGGCCCTCAAGGGTCAGGTCCAGACCATCGGCAAGGGTGGTCTCAAAGAGGAGCCGTTGATAGATCCGTTTGCGGTAGATGTCATCCCAGAAGTCAGGCTCATATGGCATGGGATCGCTATTGGTCCCTCTGTCGTAGCTGTACACCAGGTTCAGGCGGCTTGTCTCACCCAGTTCATAGTTGATCTTGCCATAGAGCGCCAACTGGTCATACTCCGAATGTGTCATGAAACCGTCGCTCTGCTCATGGGTCATAGAAAGGAGGCAGCCCAAACGGCCCCCGCTGCCACTGACGGTGGCCCGGTTTTTGAAGGTGGCATGCTCCCCGTAGGAGCTTCTTAAGTCGCCTTCAAAGGGTTTCTTGGGATCCGGTTCTTTGGTGATGATGTTGATCACGCCGCCCAAGGCAGACCCCCAGGCAGAGGAAGCCGCCCCTTTATAGACCTCGATCCGGTCGATCATATCCACAGGGACATAGGAAAGGTCAGTGAGGGGATTGGCCAACTGGTTCAGGGGAACGCCGTCCTGATAGACGGCCACCTGGTGGAGCTGCGAGCCCTGGATCGTGGCCGTGGCCTGGCTCCCCAGGCCGCCATTAAACTCCACATAGGTGTCGGGCACGTATTGGAGCACCTCGCCCACACTGGAAACGGGCATCTTTTTGATGTCATCGCTTGTGACGACCGTTACATTTGCCGCCACCTCTTCTTCAGGGGTTTCCACACGGGTGGCTGTCACCACCACCTCTTCCAGCCGGTAGGCCTGGCTGGGCCCATCGCCTTCCAGGGCCCAAACAGGAGAAGAAGAAAGGGCCAACAGGCACACACAAAAAATACACACCCTATCCATGATCTGCCGTCTCATCTAATCCAAAGCTCCTTGCCTTCTCAATAAGGGTTTTGCGGGTGATGCCCAGAAGCTCAGCGGCCTGGGACTTGTTGTTCCCCGTCCGCGTGAGGGCCATCCTGATACAGAGTTTTTCAACATCCCTTAGGTTCAGATCAGAAGTCTCTCGGTATTCGCCCGCCTCAAAGGGGAAGTCTTTGGTGGTGATCATCTCTTCTTTGCAGGTGATCACCGCCCGTTCCACCACGTTGATGAGCTCACGGACATTGCCCGGCCAATCGTAATCCCTGAGATAGAGCAAGGCGTTCGTGGAGATACTTGAGATGGGACGGCGATAGGCCAGGGCAAATCTCTTTAGATAGTATTCTGCAATGAGCGGGATGTCTTCTTTTCTGTTCCGTAAGGGCGGCATTTGAATGGTGTAAAGATTCAGCCGGTGAAAAAGATCCTGGCGAAAGCCCCCTTGGGCCACCTCTTTCTCCAGGTCCCGGTTGGTAGCCGTGAGCAAGCGAAAGTCCGAGTGGATGGGAAAGGTTCCCCCGACGCGCAGAAAGGTCTTGCTTTCCACCACCCTCAAAAGCTTGGACTGAAAAAAAGGGGGGGCCTCTCCAATCTCATCCAAAAAAAGGGTTCCCTTGTGGGCCAGTTCAAAAAGACCCCGCTTTCGACCGATGGCGCCCGTAAAGGCCCCCCTTTCGTGACCGAACAACTCACTTTCCAAGATGCCTGCGGCAAACTCGTTGCAGCTCACGGCAAAAAAGGGCTTCGCCTTCCTCTCGCTCAGCCGATGAATGGCCCTGGCCACAAGCTCTTTGCCGGTGCCTGTTTCGCCCTGGATAAGGACGGTGACCGGGAGCTTTGATACTTCCGTCAACGACCTGACCACCTCCTTGATGGCCTCAGACTGACCGACGATGTCCGAGGGCATCTCCGCGCAAAGAGACTTTTCTCTCTGAAGCGATGCCAGTCGGTTGGCCATCTCCCTCTTGGCCAAGGCCTCCCGAATGGTCGTCCAAAAGAGGTCCAACTTGTCGTTTATGGGCTTTTCAAAGTAGTGGAAGGCCCCTTCCTTGACCGCTTCTATGGCCTCCTGCGTGGAGCCGAAGGCGGTCATCAGGATGACAGGGATCTCAGGGTAGAGGTCTTGGGCCTGGCGAAAAAGCTCGATCCCTGTCATGCCGGGCATCTGCACATCTGAAACAACCAGGTCTATGGGCCCCTCCTTTAAGAGGTCCAAGGCCTTTTGGGCAGATGGGCAAGGAACGATCTCTATATCCAGGGGGGGGGCCGACGCCATGAAAGCGAAAAGCTCTAGGAAGGCCTCATCATCGTCTACCAGAAGGATCTTTGCAGAGCCCATAATACTTTGTATTCATACCAAAGAAAGCTGATCCTGTCTAGGGGTATTTCCCCTTCCTGTGTGGGCCTTCGTGGATGATCCTTGCCCGACCGGGACTCCAGACAAAGAAGGGAGTCTGGAGCGGTCATCCCTGACTCCGACCCAGGACCGGCATGAAAGTGTGTAAAAATGTGACACCAAAAGAGTCGCGAAAAGCCTTCTACTGTAACATTTTGTTACAGTAGAAATTACCCGGCCCCCCTCCCCAAAACCTTTGTGCATACATTACGGCCTGTTACACATCTGTTCTATGAGACCTCTCTTGGCATAGCTGTTGCGTTTTTAAATATACTTTGTGCCTTATGCCCTGCCCCCTCATCGCTCCCACGTGGGGACCTGAAGCAGTGGGGCATGGGCACTGGAGGACCATCTACCTGAGAATTGCCACAACGGGAGAGCAGATTGGACAGACAATCAGTTCACCAGACAGGGCGGCCACCTAAAGGCCTGTCCTCAGACGTAAAGAATCCTGGCCCGAAGGACCAGGCGTTGATTTGCCCCTGAAAGGGGCTGTTTTCTGAATACTGGACAAGTTCAAAGTGCCTGAAGTGAGCTAAAGTGCCTAAACTTGTGGAAGTCGCTTCGCTCCATTCTTTTATATAATTGGCAGAATTCCTTAACTTTAGCGCACGTTAGTGCACTTAAAACTTTAGGCACTATTAACGATATTTGGCAAAGCCAGTTTACTCTGACCTGGCCCAAAGGACCAGGTTTTCTGGGACGAAATAAAGTGAGACTGTTAGGAAGGTCGCTTTTGCCGGCACGGCTTGACCGAGCACAGGTAACCCCCAGCACTGGCCCCGAGCAGCACGGGGGGGCAGACAGAGAAAGGCGCGGGAAAAGGCATGAGACCACATAGACGACTTCAACAGAGAACCGCCGACCAAATTGGGGCTGAGGACGATCGCCTGATCTATCAAAAACTGCGTTCCCTGACGTCGTTATTGGCCTTGGCCGAAGAGCGGGAACGCCACCGCATTGCCGTGGAAGTCCATGACCATATCATCCAGAACTTGGCTATTGCCAAGATAAATCTGGGAATCGTCAAATCCGCCACATCCTCTGGCGAGGCTGCCAAGAAGACTTGCGACGTCATCGCACTGATTGATGAGACGATCCAGGAGACCCGCCAGCTGATTTCTGAGATTGCCTCTCCCGTTCTCTATGAGTTGGGATTTGTGCCGGCTGTGGAGTCGCTCACCCAACAGACCGAGGAGCGGCACGGAATAGCAATCCGTGTTAGCGATGACGGCAAGCCAAAGCCTTTAAGGGATGACCTTCGTGTCCTGTTGTATCGGGCAGTGCGAGAGTTGTTGAAAAACACAGTCCAGCATGCTCGGGCTGGCAGTGCCACTGTATCGATGACAAGAGATGGGGATCAGATTTGCATTGAGGTGGAAGATGACGGTAGGGGATTTGATCCAAAAGAGACAATCTCCGCTGCGGGCAAGACCGACGGTTATGGCCTTTTTGGGATCAAAGAGCAATTTCAGCCATTGGGGGGCTGCCTTAAGGTGGACTCCAGGCCAGGCCACGGCACTCGCGTCACCCTAGCGGCACCCCTCACGGGCCACGGATAAGCAGCGGAGGTAGAAGGGACATGAGCATAAAGATTCTGCTGTCAGACGACCACAAGATTTTCCGCGAGGCTGTCCGTTCCTTGCTTGAGAAGGAAAAACAGATGGAGATTGTGGCTGAAGTAGCTAACGGGGACAGCGCGGTGAAACTGGCCCAGGAACTCACCCCGGACGTCGTGGTCATGGATATCGCCACAGACAGCCGAGACGGCATCGACGCGACCCGCCGCATTAAGACCCTATGTCCTCTTGTCAAGGTCCTGATCTTGTCCATGCACAGGGATAGGAAGTTCGTAGGGGGGGTGCTTACGGCGGGCGCGTCGGGCTACCTGACCACAGATTGTACTGCCCAGGAGTTGACGCTCGCCGTCCGCGCCGTCGTGGCTGGCGAGACCTGTATCAGCCCTGCCATATCAAAGACTCTGGTCGAGGAATATGTAGGGCGGGTGTCAAGGGGAGACCCGTTGTCTTCCCCTGTCCCAAAAGGCAGGGAACGGGATATCCTCCAGCTTGTGGCCGAGGGGAAGACCTCCACGCAAATAGCTTCTTGCCTCGGCATGAGCATTAGGACCGTAGAGTGCCATCGCCGAAACATCAAGCGAAAGCTGGATATTCACACCACTGCCGAGCTTACGAAATACGCCATCCGAAAAGGAATCACCTCTTTGGAATCGTGATTCAGGCTGGAGACTGAAACGAGCAATTCGAGACCTTTGCCAGACCTCTTCTCGTTTGCTTTTATCAGGTTTTTGAACTATCCTTGAACTTTGGTAGTATAAAATCTTCTGTGTGAATCTCGCTCAAGAGGGATTTACACCAAAAAGTTGACAGTATCGGGAGTTTCTCATTAAAACCTCGTATGTTTCCAAACAGCAAGAAGATGATACTGTATATTCTCAACTTCTTTTTAGTTCAACGCCAGATCTTTGCCGTTTGTTTGAAGATTTTTTTGGCAAAACCCGTTGCCACGGCCGCTCAAAGTAGTCTTGGGTGGGACTATCGCCTTGTTTGGGCTCCACTGGGGTGTGGGATCAAGGGAGACCTTTAAGAGACACAGAGTATCCATCACTGGAACCGAAACAAGAAGGCTCTTTATGGATATATATGTAGCAAGACAGCCCATTTTTAGGAGGGACAAAAGGCTTTTTGGATATGAGCTTCTCTTCAGAGGCGGCATGTCCAACTACTTCCCAGACATAGACGGAGACACTGCCACGTCCGAGCTCCTGGTCAATACCTTTATTACGATCGGCATCGAGAAGATTGCAGGAAGGAAAAAGGCATTCATCAATTTTACCAAGGATCTGTTGATAAAGCAGGTGCCGCTCATGTTTCCTCATGAAAGGCTGGTTGTGGAGATCTTAGAAGATGTGGAAGCCACAGAAGAGGTCATCGCGATCTCTGAGGAGATTGTCCGACAAGGCTATCACATTGCCCTCGACGATTTTTTTTATAGGTCAGAATTGAAACCCCTGATCCGTCTGGCAGATATTATCAAGTTCGACTTGAATGCCATCTCCTTTGAGCAAATGGCAGGCCATATGAAAAAGATGTCGGGCTGCAACATCCATTATTTGGCTGAGAAGGTAGAGACCTATGAGGAATTTCAAAAGGCCCTTGAGATGGGCTTTGACTATTTTCAGGGCTACTTTTTTAGCAAACCGGAGATAATCAAGGAAAAAGATATTTCAAGCACCCAACTGAATCTCCTTCAGATCATGGCGGAGGTCAATAAGAGGGATTTTAGATTTGAAAAGGTTGAAAAGATCATGAAGCGGGATGTGGCCATCCCCTATAAGCTGCTACGTTACATCAATTCAGCCTATTTCGGCATTGTCAGCGACATTTCTTCCATCAAACAAGCCATTTCCTTGCTCGGAGAGAATGGCATCAGGCGGTTTCTCTCCCTCATAGCCATGGCCATGCTGGGCAAAGAAAAGCCTGCGGAGCTGGTTCGCGCCTCCACTGCTAGGGCCAGATTCTGTGAGCTAATAGCAAAGGCGACCCCCTCCCGGGCAGACCCTTCTGAACTCTTCACCCTCGGACTCTTTTCACTCATCGATGCCATCCTGGATGATTCAATGGCCCATCTCATGGGGCATCTGCCCCTGTCTGAAAGGATTAAGGGCGCCCTAGTGGAAGGCACAGGGGAATTAAAAGACTACCTAGCACTGGTCGCCTGCTACGAGAGAGGAGATTGGGACGGGGTTTCAGAGATAGCGGGCACTTTAGGTCTGGACGAAGCACAGCTGCCCGGTCATCACATGGATGCCTTGGCCTGGGCCAATAGCCTTACTGGTTTTTGATGTGCTTGGTAACGTTTAAGAGTTGAGGCAAGTTCCTTCAGCTAGACAAGACTGAGCCTGGCGCTCCTACCCCATCGGTTCGTTTTCCACAAGGCTCCAGATGCCGCAAGGGCAAGCACCAGCGCAGAACCCGCAACCGATACATCTTTCCGGGTCCACGACCATCTCAAAGTCCCCGCCGCCATTTCCTTTTCGGGAGATGGCCCCCTGGGGACATATGGCGATACAAATCCCGCAGTCCCGACAGGTCCCGCATGAAGAGCAGTTTTCGGCACATTGGTGTATGTCGTCAAACTCCATGAACCTGGGGTCGAAATACTCCAGCCTGATGCGATCATAATCTACCATCTGGCCCATGTCGCCCCGAGGCCGTTTACCTGCCAGAATATCAGTGATGGCCCCGGCCGCCTTCCTGCCAGCACCAATAGCATCGGTGAGAAAACCCAATTTCACCACGTCGCCGATGGCAAAGACCTGAGGGTCTGTCGTCTGAAAGAAGGCGTTTGCTTGAACAAAGCCCCGCTCCAGGGCAACGGTCTCCGGGAGAAAACCCACATCTGGCTCATGGCCCGTGGCGGCAACAACCGTTTCTGCTGCAATCACTTCTCCCGTAGCAAGCTCTACACCCTGTTCTGTGATGGCCTTGGTCACGCAAGGCCAGCGGAATGTCGCCCCGATCGCCTCCGCCGCCTCCTTCTCTTCACCAGAAGCCGGTGGCCTTCTGTAATGTATGAGCGTGATCTCCTCAGCCCCCATTCGATGGGCCTCAGTGGCTACATCACAGCCCACGTTACCTGCACCGATGATCACCAGCCGCTTTCCGACCTGGGCGCCGTCTTGTCTGCTGCGCCGCAAGAAGTCAATAGCGGCGATCATCCTCTCCTTGCCCGGCACGTCGAGAAGTCGTGGCTTCTGGGCCCCAACAGCAATGACAACAAAATCATAATCCACTTTCAACTGCTCGAAGTCTTCTCGGGTAAGGCGCTGCTGAAGATGGACGTGGGGTAGGACCTTTTTCACCCGCTCCAACTCGGCGCTCACAACCTCTTCCGGGATGCGACTCTTGGGTATAGCAGATGCCATCTTGCCACCCAGGGTCTCTTCCATATCAAAGATCACGGCCTCATGGCCTTGCCTCCGCAGTTGCCAGGCCACTGAGATACCTGCGGGGCCCCCTCCCACCACTGCAATCCTTTTGCCTGTCAGGGGCGGTAATTCAGGCATCTTTGCATCAATGCTGGCCCGGCCCAAGGTCTTCATGTTCACGGGGACCATGTTGGCCGTGTGCCGAGAGCAGCCTTGCATACACAGGTTAGGGCACAGGTATCCGCACACAGTGGCAGGAAAAGGGGTATAGGCCAGGGCCATGTCCACCGCTTCATCGACCCTACCCTCACGAATGAGACGCCACCGCTCCTGGACCGGTATCCCTGTGGGACAGGTAGCCTCGCAAGGAGAGACGTACTTCCGGTTCTCCCACACAGGTACATAACGGCGAAGGATGCCACTTGTGATGACAGGAATAGGGCTCCGGTCAAGATCGGTCACATCTCCGATCAATCCGCCGGTCCCCAACTCATTGTCCCAGACTTCGCGGCAAAAGGCACCCATGGAGCGTCTCCTGCGGCCTCCTCGCTCCAAGGGACTCCTGGCCACGAGCAACTGCCACTGAGCCCGATCAGATATCTCGCCCAGGAGCTGCCCGGAATGGGTTTTTTCCAAAAAGACCTTCAGGTGTTCTTCCAGCCACTGCCAGTCCTTATCCTCAATGGGCACTAGCTTTGCGTCAACTCCACTGAATCCCTTATGAGGACCCCGAAAGAAGACCTTGCCCCCCACCATGCCCACGCAGGGACGGTAACCCAGCACATTGGATGGATCTTGGGCTTGGTGACCGCAGACAACGGCAATCCCCCCTGCCATGAATTCAGCAAAGTAATCGCCCACAGATCCCAGGACCCAGAGTTCGGGGGGATCAAAACGCGGATTGTGCTTGGTCATAGTCATGGCGCGGGCGCCCACGTTCCCAGCCACATAGATCTTTCCCTGGGCCATGGCATTGCCAACCCCATTGCTCCCATGGCCGTGAACGACGATCTCCGCACCGGCATTGAGCCACCCCACATCGTCAGATGCCGGCCCCATGATTTCAATGCACGTATTGGGAAACCCCATGGAACCAACGCGCTGACCACAAGTCCCATGTACTTCTATACGCACGGTTTCACCGGCTGCCCGCCATAACCGACCTCCAATGCCATGTTGGCCGTGGGCCTTTACTTTCAAGAACCGACGTCCTGCCCCCACGGCCTCCTGGATATGCTCTTCTAAGACACGGGATTCCAAACGGCGCCCCTCTTCCATGCCCGGTATCCAATATGGTTGGTGTCTTTCCATGTGACGTCCGCAATCCTTGTAACGCTTCAAAAACCTAGTAGGCAGAACCGACTCATCCTTCACACCACATACTTGATCTCAAGGCGATCTGCAGCGCTTCGATCACTAATGCCAATGGCGTCAGACATGCCGATGGGAAGGGAGGTGGAACGACCCAGGGGCGCCATGATCTTCTTGAGCTCAATATCAAAGGCAAGAAAAACATCTACTACCCGCTCAGCCACCTGCTCTGGATCCAGGCGCCTGTACAGCCTGGGGTCCTGTGAGGTAATTCCTTTTGGACAAAGTCCAATGTTGCAGATATTGCACCTATCAGATTCCGAGCCAAGGCAACCGGCTGCCGCCTGCATGATATACTTACCGATCTGGACGCCGCTTGCCCCCAACATGATGAGGGCTGCTGCGTTGGCGGCCAGATTGCCGCTTTTACCCACGCCGCCTCCGGCAAACAGAGGGATCTCGTTCTGCATGCCCAGTTTGGCCAGATTCAGATAGCAGTCGCGAAGGTTGCTCGCTATGGGATGTCCCATGTGATCCATGGAAACATTGTAAGCCGCCCCCGTGCCGCCGTCTTCCCCGTCAATAGCCAGGGCGGCCGCATAGGGGTTCCGGGTCAGGTTGTTGAGCACCGCCAGGGCTGTGGTCGTGGCTGATATCTTGGGATAGACGGGCACCCGAAAGCCCCAGGCCATATACATGGACTGGATCATCTTGGCCACCGATTCCTCTATGGAATACTTGGTCTGATGGGTGGGCGGACTGGGCAGGTTAATGCCCGTCGGCACCCCGCGGACAGTGGCAATGAGCTTATTGACCTTGTGCCACATGAGTAATCCACCGTCACCGGGCTTGGCCCCCTGGCCGTATTTGATTTCAATGGCACAGGGGTCCTCCTTCATCTCGGGTATGGCACGGATGATCTCGTCCCATCCAAAATAGCCGCTTGCGATCTGCAAAATGACATATTTCAAGAATCGTGATCGGAGAAGCCGCGGGGGGCAGCCGCCTTCACCCGTACACATACAAACCGGCATGCCCAGTTCTTCATTTAGATAGGCCACGCCCATTTGCAGCCCCTCCCACATGGTCGGCGAAAGGGCCCCAAAGGACATGGCTCCAATCATCAAGGGGTATATCTCTCGAATAGGCGGGATCCAGCCCTCCTCCCGGACCAGTCGCAGGTTCTCTTCCGGAGGGAGGATCCGTCCCAAGAGAGTACGGAGTTCAAATTCGTGGCGCCCCGCGTCCAGTGCGGGATCGGTCAACATGGAGATGCGGATGAATTTAATCTGATCAAGGATGCCGCCTGGAACGTTTCTTCGTCCTCCACGACGGCGCGGCTGCCCGCCCCGGTTGACATGATATCTGAGCTTGTCTGCCTCATCACTTCTGTAGGGCATGATGCAATCGTTTGGACAGACCAGAGAACACATGGCGCATCCTACACAGGCATAGGCGGGGTCCGTCTTCTGCCGAATACCATGAAAGACCTCATGGACGTTCGAGGGCGCCTCCTTGAGGTTGACAGAAGTCTGCACCAGACGTTTGCGGAAAACGCCCAGTTCAATGGCATGGACCGGACAGACAGCCGTGCAACGCCCGCAAAGGGTGCACTTGTCTTTGTCCCAGTGAATCTGCCAGGGCAGATCCTTCACACTCAGTGTGGAAGGGGCAATTCGTCCGTTTGACGACATACAGTGATCTCCTGGCGGTCAGAGGCTATGAGTGCCGTATCCAAGTACATGGGTTGGAAGTCCTTGGTTCGGTCTCTATCAGGAATGGCTGCGTCCAGCCCGCATATCTCCGATGCAATGGCATAGCAGCCTGGTCGACCTCCCACCACTCCCGGTCGAAGCTTTTTTCGGTCTTGCACCACAAAAAGCGTCTTGTCACGAAGACAGCCGATCACGCAGTTCGGACCGTCAATGATGAGCCTGCGGCAGGTATGTTTCAGATGCCCCAAGAAGGGCCCGTTCGGATGGTTCTTCAGGTCCTCGTCTCCCAGTGGCGTCATCACGTGCTTGTAAGCTTCAATCCCCAGCCCGAGGCGGGTTTGAATAAAATGGAGAATATGGGCAAAGACCTCTGAATCTGATTGGTAACCCATATAGCCGGGAAAGCCGTAAGACATGAGATATTCTCTAATGGGCACAAAGGCGGTGTTCTCTCCGTTGGTCATGGTGGCCATGCCTTGAATAAAGAAGGGATGGCAGGCATAAAGGTTGATGGCATAGTTTGTGTTTTGCCGCCCCTGCGCCATGATGATGCCGGCCTCCAGTTCAGGTCGATCCAACTGAAGATATTCTGCCACTGCCAGAGGTTCTCCTATCTCCTTGATCATGATGACATCGGGCCAGAAACTAAATACGATCATGTCATGATCCGCTTCCCCCATTTGTCGAAGCTGGAGCCGGATCTCCATCATGCGCTGTTGAATCTCCTCTTCGCTCAGGCCCTCCCAGGTCTCGGGGTATTCGTAGGCACGAATCAGGTACACATCCCGCTTGGGCACACCCTGCGGAGGGGTTTTCGGGACTTTGATAGAGAGCTTATATTTGGTCAAAAAGCCGACCTCCATCATGAATCCATCCAAGCGTTTCATGCCGGCGTTTGTGAAGATACCGGAAAGGATGGGTTCCCCGTCCAACTCCCCAAAATGGCCCCCCAAGTCGGTGAGAAATAGGCCCACTCCCGAACCATCGTGCCCTTCCTTCATGACATCTAGAGCCTCAATGGCTTTCATAGGAGAAAGGGGGGTTTCACTCGTAATTGCTATGAGACGGCACATCTTTCTCTCTTTTCCAACAGGGTTGCTAAGAAACAATGGACCTGGTGACAACGCATTGTGGCCCTTTCCCTTGATGATCGCAAAGGGCTCGTTCCATCGTAGTTGGCAAACACCGTGCCAATTGAACCCTCCCCGTGGGCTGCGAAGCACTGCCAACGGGCAGAACCCACGGGGAATGTTCACCGTAAGGTTGTTGTTTGCTTAACTATACGCTCCCTAACCCCGCAGGAATCTACGGGGAATGCGCTCGCTTATTTGGTTTAATATCTACCATAAAGACAAAAGGTTGTCCAAAGAGTCTTTGCCGCGGACCGTACCGAAGTTACATTTTTGTTTGAAAATGACCTTCTTTCCCACATTTGTGTGCCGCTCAATTGACCAACTATCCCTCTCATGATTCTGCGGCTGGTGTCATGCACCAGAAATGCTCACGGGGCCCGGAAAATAGCTTGATGGCAACAGTCCTTTTTTGAAAAGAACTTCTGAGACAGGACACCGAGAGCGGGGGGAAGAAATGAAATCGTCTCTAGCAGGCTGTTGAAAAACTACTGCGCTTGACAATACGGCGTTAAAATCCTCCTCAAAATACTCATTTATTACACATAAACTGCGCTTTTTCGTCGGATTTTGCCTTGTCTTGACCGCGCTCGTGACGTTTTTCAACAGCCCGCTAGTCACCGGGGGCGGAGAATTTTTGGGCTATAGGATATCTTCTCCCATAGCCGAAGGACTTTGAAGTGACTTTTAAGCCCGGAGGCGCCTGATGACGTTTGTACTCGCTGCGATTAATACGGCGGATGGTCTCCTTGACCACTGCAGGGGCAAAGCCCATGGCAACGATGTCATCGGCCCCTCTATTCTCCTCAATATATGCCTTGGATATCCCGTCGAGTAGGTCATAGGGAGGGAGGTCGTCTTGGTCCACTTGCCCAGGTTTCAGTTCCGCAGAAGGTGGTTTCTGAAGTATTCGCTCAGGAATGATTTCTTGGTCTCTATTGATGAAGTGGGCCAGTTCATAGACCATGGCCTTGGGAACATCGGAAATCACGGCCAGCCCCCCACTCATGTCACCATATAATGTACAATAGCCCACTGCCAATTCGGATTTGTTTCCTGTTGAAAGAAGAAGGGCTCCGTATCTATTGCAAAAAGCCATGAGGAGAACCCCTCGGATGCGAGCCTGGATGTTCTGGCCGGTGATTTCCGTGGCCACGTTGTTGAATGCCGGGGGCAATTCCTGGAGAAACGACTCAAATATCTTCGAAATGGGTACACGGGTGAGTTCCATCCCCAGGTTCTGCGCCAGCAGGGTCGTGTCTTCGCGGCTTGCCTGGGATGTGTATTGAGAGGGCATGAAGACGCCCTTCACCTTTTCCTTGCCCAAGGCCTCTACAGCGATACAGGCAGTGAGTGCCGAATCGATCCCACCGCTCAATCCAATAACCGCTTCGGAAAATCCGCATTTTTGCACGTAGTCTCTGGTTCCCATGATCAGGGCCTTAAAGACAGACTCAACCTCTGTGTCACTGACCGGGTGGAGATCACCTTTTTGAGTCGCAGTGTCAAAAAGGACCATATCCTCTTCAAAATCCAGGGCACGGGCCGCTATCTGCCCCTTTGCATCAAAGGCCATGCTTTCACCGTCAAATACCACACTGTCATTGCCGCCCACTTGATTGACATAAAAAAAGGGTATCCTGTATTTCTTGGCCATGTTGCCGAGCATGTCCCAGCGGAGCTTCCTTTTACCTGCATAGAAGGGAGAGGCCGACATGTTGATGATCAGATCAGCCCCTTTCTTGATCATCCCTGCCACTGGGTCGATAGGATAGAGCCTCCGGGGAAAAAGGCGTTTTGGCAAGAAGTCGCTGTCGTTCCAAATGTCCTCGCAAATGGTCAGCCCTATGGTAGATCCCTTGTATGAAAAGGGAGACCATTCCTTGCCCGGCTCGAAGTACCTTCTTTCGTCAAAGATGTCATAATCGGGAAGTAGCCTTTTGTGGGTCTGGTGGAGGATCTTCCCTGTATCAAAAAGGACTGCCGAGTTGTAAAGAGAGTTGCCCTCGTCATCGGGGTTCTCATCCACAAACCCGCATATGACGCCAATGCCTGTCACAGAGTCCACCAGTCTTCGCAGATGGCTCAAATTCTCCTGCACAAATTCTTGCCTTTCCAGAAAATCCCGTGGAGGGTATCCCGAGATCACCAGCTCAGAAAAGACGATCAGGTCACAGGAAAGGCCCTTGGCCTTCTCTATGAATCCCATCATCTTTTCCGTGTTGTGTTCAAAATCCCCGATGGTGGGATTCATCTGCGCCAAAGCGATTTTCATTGCCCTCAGATAGTACCTTTCTTAACTGCCGGCAGAGGTAGCGTCATAAAACAAAAGAGGTCCGCCAATGTTAGGCGGACCTCCTGTTGTCATCCTATCCCTGAAGAGAAGGGATTCCCAGTTTCTGAAAACCACAGGTTCCACAGGCAGTGTCATGGGCTCATCTGTCTGGAGTAGCCTTCTCTTATTCCACGCAGACTCCAACCATGAACCTGCGTGATGCTGCCGTGCCTCTACTCCCCTTGAGCTTCTTACATGATGGGAAGGTATTTATCAATCTCATACTGGCTGACATGGGTGCGATACTTGTCCCACTCAATCTTCTTGTTTTCAATGAACTTGTTGAAGATATGATCACCCAGGGTCTCGCGCACCAGTTCGCTCGTCTCTATGGCCTGAATGGCCTCAAAGAGGTTGCCTGGCAAGGAATCAATGCCTGCCTTCTTTCTTGCCTCCCCATCCATCTCATAGATGTCCTCCTCAATCGGTTCGGGCAGGGAGTAGTCCTCTTCGACCCCCCTCAACCCAGCCGCCAGCATCACTGCAAAGGCCAGGTAGGGATTACAGGCAGGATCAGGGGAGCGAAACTCAATACGCGTGGCCATCTCCTTGCCGGGCTTATACATGGGCACACGAACCATGGCAGATCGGTTGCGCCTGGCCCAAGAAACATAGACCGGTGCCTCGTAACCGGGCACCAGCCGTTTGTAGGAGTTGACCCACTGGTTGGTCACAGCCGCCATTTCCCTGGCATGTCGCATGATGCCGGCGATATAGGACTTGCCTACCTTAGAAAGGTGGTACCGGTCGTTGGCGTCAAAAAAGGCGTTCTTCTCTCCCTGAAACAAAGACTGATGGGTATGCATGCCGCTGCCGTTCTCTCCAAACATGGGTTTGGGCATAAAGGTGGCGTATCGCCCCTGTTGCCTGGCAATCTCTTTGACCACGATCCTGAGGGTCTGGGTCTTGTCGGCCATCTTCAAGCCTTCGTCATAACGCATGTCAATCTCATGCTGGCTCGGGGCCACTTCATGGTGGCTGTATTCTATCTGTACCCCCATGTCCTGAAGGGCAAAGATCGTCTCTCTTCTCAAGTCACTGCCTAAATCCAACGGCCTCGTGTCAAAATACCCGCCCCTGTCAATGATCTTGGGCGCCTCGTTGCTCTCAAAGTAGAAGAACTCCAGCTCCGGACCCACATAATAGGTGTATCCCTGGTCTGCCGCCTTTTTCAGCACCCGCTTTAACACATACCGAGGATCAGCCTCATAAGGGCTGCCGTCAGGCTGCAGGATGTCACAGAACATCCTGGCCACAGGCTTGTCTCCTGGTCTCCATGGCAGGAACTGAAAGGTCGTGGGGTCAGGTTTGGCAATCATGTCACTCTCTTCAATACGGGCAAAGCCTGCAATAGAAGAGCCATCAAAGCCCATGCCTTCTGTCATGCCTTCTTCCAGTTCAGAGGGCGTGACGGCAAAGCTCTTCAAGATGCCCAATACGTCTGTAAACCAAAACTGAATGAAGCTGACCTCCGTGTCCTTTACAATGTCAAAAACGTCTTGTTCGGTCTTGCAAATCATCTGCTCATCCTCCTTTTTATTCATTGGTCATTTGCCCAAGACAACTTTTGGTCAGACTTCAGCAAGTATTGGGCCAAAAAATATATTACAATGATCTTAAAGGGTTATGGCTTGTGCCCCGAACTTGAACAGCCTGCAAACGACACTTATGTAGCTTTGCATCCCATTAAACAACATTTTGGTATAGGGCACAACAGAAAACCACACTCTATGAAAAGGCGTGCCGAACAGACCGTCGCATCCGCTTCGTTTCCGCACGCCGGCGCTTGGCCTCCAACCGTCGCCTCTTTGATTCAAGGGTGGGCCTTGTCTTGCGGCGCGCTTTGGGTCTTTCTGCAGCCCTGCGGATCAATCGGACGAGCCGATCCATGGCGTCCTGACGATTCTGCTCCTGCCTACGGAATCGCCGTGCCTCAATAATCAAAACGCCACCTTCCGTCATCCGCCTGCCGGCCAGGCGGATCAGGCGCTTGCGAACGTCATCGGGCAGGGAGGGGGACTTGCCCACATCAAAGCGGAGCTGCACGGCCGTGGCAACCTTGTTCACATTCTGCCCCCCAGGGCCAGAGCCACGGATGAAAACCTCCTGGACCTCCTTCTCAGCAAGGGAAATCGTGGACGTGATCTTGATCATCTTTTCTGTTTCAGCACAACGAATAGTGGGTAACGTTTAAAAATTGAGGCAAAGCCTCTTAGCAGGCATACAGCCATTTCTATCCACCATCTTTGAAGGCCTTGTAAAAAGTCTTTTGCGAACGACATTGAGCATTCTTGGGACAAAATTCATGATAAGCGAAGCGTCAAAATCGCGAACTGTTTGATCCGCCGCGGCGGAGAGTATAGCGCAAAGCTTCACTTCGTGCCGCGATTTAGCAAAGCGCAGAATGAATCCCAAGAATGCTCACGAAGTGAGCAACAAGTACTTTTTACGATTCCATCGTTTTTGCACAGCGACTAAAGGCATTGGAGGCCGAAGAGAAACGATTCGCCCTATCCGGAAAGTGTCTATTCAGAAATAGACTATCAGAACGTCTGAACGTCACTGCATAATGTAATCGCATACAGCCCATTTTGCGATAGCAGCATCCAACCCGCAGACAAAAAGATACCACAGGTGTGATGCCAAGTGCCAGTGGGATTGGATAGGGGCCAGGGTATGGCCAACGGCCGGGGGTATGGGGAGAAGGTTCAACAGGTCTTACAACAGTGACGGCAGGGCCATAGGGCCCTGCCGCCTCTGGATCTATT
>JAXHVD010000016.1:0-102734 GCA_034189385.1 Thermodesulfobacteriota bacterium | reverse complement strand
CTCACCCGTGCGCCACTTTACTCTCTCTTGCAAGCAAGAGATTTCTCGTACGACTTGCATGTGTTAGGCACGCCGCCAGCGTTCATTCTGAGCCAGGATCAAACTCTCCAGTTAAACTGGCCATAAAAACCATCGGAGAGCCCGATTCATCACAAGCTCGCTATTCAGTTTTCAAAGATCAGTGTGCTTAACGATGCCCGAATCTACCATGCGGTATCGGGCCTGTCAAGCCCCTTTTGCCTCGCGGCAAAAGTCCCTTTTATTATATCCACCCAGTGCGTTTGTCAACATCTTTTTTGTCTTTTTTTGCCCTTCACGATAAAATTTTGTCACTCAGTGCCTACCTTGATCCGGTGGTACCGCTTCTTGCCGGCTCGAAGTAAGATCTCCCCTCCATTCAGGTCCTTATCACTGATCGTGGTGTCGATCGATTCTATGCGCCTGCCGTTTAGGTACCCCCCGCCCTGCTGGATGAGACGCCTGGCGTGGCCCCCGCTGTCGCACAGAGCAACCTCTGAGAACAACTTAAATGCTGCAATCCCCTTGTGGAGCCGATCTTGCCCTATGAGAGTGGTAGGGATAGCCTCCAGCTCTTTCTCACAGGAGTCCCGAGGGATGGTACTGGAAGGCAAGATCTCTGCAGCAATAGAACGTACCCCGAAAACGCCGCAGGAGGCGTTGACGGCCTTCGCGGCCTCTTCGTGCCCATGGACAATGCTAGTGGCCTCAAAGGCCAGAATAGACTTGACCACATTGAGATCAGCGCCCTCAACGTCTTTGATTGCCTCAATCTCAGGCTGTGGCAAAAATGTGAAAAGAGACAGAAAACGTATCGTGTCAGCATCTGCCGTATTGATCCAGAACTGGTAATAATCATAGGGAGAGGTGAGCGTCGGGTCGAGCCACACGGCCCCCTTGGCCGTCTTTCCCATCTTGTCTCCAGAACTCGTTGTGATGAGGGGAAATGTCATGCCAAAGGCAGCCCCCTGTTCCACCCGCCTGATCAGATCAATGCCAGCGACGATATTTCCCCACTGGTCCGATCCTCCCATTTGAAGAATGCAGTTTTCAGTCTGATAGAGGTGGAGAAAATCGTAGGCCTGCAGCAGGGAATAGTTGAATTCGATGAAACTGAGTCCTGTCTCAAGGCGCAGTCGACAGGATTCACTGGCCAGCATCCGGTTCACACTGAAGTGCCTCCCAATGTCCCTTAGAAAGGGAATGTATTCCAACCTGGCGAGCCAGTCTGCGTTATTCAGCAGCACAGCCTGATCCTTTTCAAAGTCCACAAACCTGGACAACTGCCCCTTCAGGGCCTCGGCATTCTCACTAACCTGGCCCTCCGTCAACATCTGACGCATCTCAGTTTTTCCGCTCGGATCCCCCACCAAAGCCGTCCCGCCCCCAACCAGTGCAATCGGCCTGTGTCCATGCTGTTGCATGTGGGCCAGTGCCATGATGGGAACCAGGCTCCCTACGTGGAAACTGGGCGCTGTGGGATCAAAGCCGATATAACAGGTGATAGGTTCCTGCAACAGCTCGCCGATGGCGTCATCGTCAGTGGTCTGCTCGACAAAGCCCCGGTGTTGTAATATGTCAAAAAGTCTCTGCAAGCCTCAGATCTTTCTTTACTAGGCACCCATCTAAACCAACAGGCGCCCTATTTTGCAAAATCGACCGCCCTGGTTTCTCGAATCACCGTCACCTTGATCTGTCCCGGGTATGACAGGGATTCTTCGATCTTCTTTGAGATATCATGACTTAGCAAAACAGATTCGCCGTCTGACACCTTATCGCTTTCCACAATAATGCGTAACTCCCGTCCTGCTTGGATGGCATAGGACTTGCTGATCCCTGTAAAGGATTCTGCAATTTTTTCCAACTCCTCCAGTCGCTTTACATAGCTCTCAAGGGTCTCTCTCCGTGCCCCAGGTCGTGCCCCTGACAGGCTATCGGCTGCCTGCACCAGCACTGCCAGAGCCGATGCGGGAGGCACATCTTCATGGTGGGCAGAAATGGCATGAACTACACGGGGGGGCTCTCCATATTTCTTGGCCAGTTTGGCTCCAATCAACGCATGTGGGCCTTCTACTTCGTGGTCTACCGCCTTGCCGATGTCATGTAACAGTCCTACCCTTTTTGCCTGCTTGACGTTTAGCCCCAATTCGGCCGCCATGATTCCACATAAGAAACCTACTTCCAAGGAATGCCGCAGGACGTTTTGGCCATAACTGGTTCGATATTTCAACTTCCCGATCAGTTGAATCAGCTCGGGATGGATACCGTGGACACTCAGGTCAAAGGCCGCCTGCTCCCCGGCCTCTCGAATCTCGGTGTCCATCTCCTTGGAGACCTTTTTTACCGTCTCTTCTATTCTCGCAGGGTGAATCCGGCCATCATTGATGAGCCGCTGGAGGGACAGCTTGGCCACCTCCCGTCTGATAGGGTTAAATCCCGACAGAATCACAGCCTCCGGCGTATCATCTATGATAAGGTCCACGCCTGTGGCGGCTTCAAGGGCCCTGATATTGCGCCCTTCCCGACCGATGATTCGGCCTTTCATCTCATCGCTGGGCAGATTCACCACCGATACGGTCCTCTCCGTAACATAATCTCCTGCATATCGCTGGATGGCCGTGGCAATAATCTTCTTTGCCTTTCGGTCGGCTTGTTCTTGACTTTCGTTCTGAATCCGCTTTATGAGCTTTGCCGCTTCGTAACGGGCCTCATTTTCCATGGCCTTGATCAGTAGGTTTTTGGCCTCATCTGCTGTTAGGCCCGAGATTTTCTCCAGCTGCATTTTCTGCTCTTCGATCAACGCCTGATACTTGACCTCCTCATCCCTTAGTGTTTCTTCTTTGTTGGCTAAGTATCGCTCTTTCTTGGAAGCACTGGCATCCCGTCGCTCCAATTGATCTGATTTTTTGTCCAAACCTTCTTCTTTTTGACTAAGACGCCTTTCTCGGGTCTTTATTTCGTTTCGTATCTCTTTCGTCTCACGCTCAAAATCAACCTTCATTTGATAGAGCTCGTCTTTTGCGTGAAGTTCAGCCTCCTTTAAAACAGTTTTGGCCTCCTTGCGGGCCTGCTCGATGGTCTCATCTGCTTGGTGCTGAGCAGCCCGTATTTTGCCTGATGTGAGCCTGCTTCGAATCCAGAAGGAAAGGAGACCCCCTGCCGCAAAGATGATGATGCTCAAGAATATATATGAAGTAGTGTCCATTACGAGTGTCCCCCTATGTCAGGATGAACTCATTGCCGTGACCCAACGCGGGTCCCTGTCATGGCTCGCATGTGTTCATGGAAAAACGGTGAACACTTGGCAAAGAAGTCTGAGGGGCGAGAAAACCGTGGAGACACAACGTCCTACGGGAAGAGCTACAAGAAGCTAGGGCAACGATCTCGGCTTTTCAGGCAATGAAAACCCTGTGTGGCCTTTGACAGTGCCTTCTGCATTCGCCATTTGGCTGAATGGGCAGGTATCGCCCGGGGTGTGCAGTCAGGACCATGTCCTGTCCCGGCTCGATTCACAGAATCCAGAGTATTTGCGGGGCGCACTGTGTTTTCCCATATATCTTCAGTCACGTGAATGGCTCTACTTCTTTAACCCTCTTGTTCCTATATGCTGAAGGGGTTCCCCCGCCAAGGTGTCGTGTCAGCAGCCTCTGTTGAACCTGTTCGCACAGGTGGGCACCTTGTTGCTTCTTTAGGCTTTCCCACTGAAGGCGGGACATGCACACCAAAGCAAGGGAAGGTTCCCGTTTCGTAAGTGTTGGCTCAAAGAAAAACCCACTGATCACGAGCACGGCAGGGGTCTCGCCCGAATTGCCTCTCAATTACGCGTTGGTATCAATAGTGTCGATCAAGACGCTGCACCGCTTGTCAATGTCCAGTGCCAGTTCGTCCCGGCACCGTTTCATCTCAAAGTAGTCATTGGCAATGTTTAACGCCGCCAGGATCACGGTATCGAGTTTACCTGGAATGTCACCCCCGGCTCCAGCTTTTTGTACCTGTTGGGCTACATAGTCCACGATCTTCTCGGCGTGCACAAGTGACGCATCTGTCCGGAACCTGTAGGTTTGCCCAAAGAGCTCTATGCTGATTACTCGGTCCACAAAGACTGAGACCCATTTCCAAATGTCGTAGGCTAGGTGCTAAAAGTCTCTGTTTTCAAAGGAGTTCCGTCTGAATCCACCGCTTGATCCAACCTGGAAAGCAAGTGGTCAATTCTTGACTTAATCATCCCTTTTTCTTCCACGTGCTGCTCTTCAGCGGCATCTTTAGACCTTACCACCTCTTCCAAATGTCTGATCTTTGCCTCTAAGTCCGCTTTGGCACGCTCAAGAGTGTGACACCTGTCAACCAGCTGTCCTACCTTCTCTTCAAGTCTTCCAAACTGCTCTGGGATACTGTCTTGTTCCAATTCTGGCTCCGGAAAAAACCGTCTCAAATTTTTCCAATAAACTTGCCATACTATACACAGCCAGGGCACAAAGAGTCAAGAGAAAATTAACCACCATGGTCAACCATCTCTCTACAAGACGCCTCGGCCCTTGCCAAATCGTCCATCGTGTTGACGCCCAGTACCTCCAGGCTATTAGAGACGTCAACAACGGCAGCGGGGATACCCCTTTGGTAGGCCTTTTCTACCACGTCGGTCAAGTAGAATTCACTTTGGGCGTTGTCGTCCCTCAAATCTGGCAAAAACCTCCTCAAAAAGGCCGCCTTCGCACAGTAGGTGCCACTGTTCACAGTGTCGATCTTCTTCTCTGAGTCGCTGGCATCGGCCTCTTCCACGATACGCATGACACGTCTTTGGGCATCACAGATGATCCTACCGTATCCAAAGGGCTCGTCAAGCCTAGTCGTTGCAACGGTTAGATCGACTTGGCGGGCCCTGTGCTCCTTGATGAGGACCTCAATAGTTTGGGCCTGGATCAAAGGGGTGTCCCCGCAAAGGATCACAGCATCTCGCATCGTGTCCGCAATCAATGGCATGGCAGTCATCACCGCATGCCCGGTGCCGAGCTGTTCCTCCTGGACGGCAAACAGGAGGGAAGGAAAGTCAGAGAGGACACGCCGCACGCTTTCGGCCTGATGGCCAATTACCACCACCACATCCTTCACCACAGCCAAAGCTGTGTGGACGACATACCGAATCATGGGGATTCCGCCTAACTCATGGAGCACCTTTGCCCTGTCAGACTTCATGCGCGTCCCCTTACCAGCTGCCAGTATGATGACCGAGACCTTTTCCATAACCCCCTTCCTTAGCACAGAAAAGGGGGCAGATCTAATGATCTGCCCCCTTCTTTTTTATCTGCTAAAATGGACCCGGACGCTTACACTATACCGCGCCCGCGATCTTCATCCTGATAATAGCCCTTTGCAGCGCCACCTCGGCCCTTCTAAAATCGACGTCTTCCCTCCTGCTGGCCTCAGCCAATCGTTCTTCCGCCCGTTTCATGGCTGCCTTGGCCCGTTCAACGTCTATGTCACGACGCCTTTCTGCTGATTCGGCCAATATGGTGACCTTGTTGGGCAAAACCTCTGAAAACCCGCCGCTCACAAACACAGCCCGTTCACTACCACCGCCGTCTTTGTACCTCACCATCCCTGTTTTCAGGGTGGTTAGGAACGAGGTGTGGCCAATCAGCACGCCAAATTCACCGAATTCTCCTGGTGCCACCACGATCTGAGCCTCTTCGCTCACCACGGATCTGTCAGGGGTCACCACTTCCAACATGATATTACCTGCCATAATGCACCTATCCCTTAATCGCTATTCAACAGCAGCCATTTCTTTGGCTTTCTCCAGTACCTCCTCAATGCCGCCGACCATGTAGAACGCCTGCTCAGGAATCTCATCGTGAACGCCCTCACAGATCTCCTTGAAGCCCCTAACAGTATCTTCCACCTTGCAGTACGCCCCTGCTTTGCCTGTAAAGGTCTCGGCCACATGAAAAGGCTGGGAGAGGAATCTCTGAATCCTGCGGGCCCGTGCCACGGTGACCTTGTCCTCATCTGAGAGCTCGTCCATACCCAGGATGGCGATAATGTCCTGCAGATCCTTGTATTTCTGCAACGTCACCTGGACAGTACGGGCCACAGTATAGTGTTCTTCACCGAGAACATTGGGATCAAGGATTCGAGACACCGAATCCAGAGGATCCACCGCCGGGTAGATGCCCAGCTCCACAATCTGCCTCGACAGAACCACAGTACCGTCAAGATGGGCAAATGTGGTTGCAGGGGCCGGGTCTGTCAAGTCGTCTGCAGGCACATAAACGCATTGAACAGCCGTAATCGAACCGGCGGTCGTTGACGTGATCCGCTCCTGGAGTTCCCCAAGGTCCACCGCCAGAGTAGGCTGGTATCCCACAGCAGACGGCATACGTCCCAAGAGGGCGGAAACCTCAGCACCGGCCTGGGTGAATCGGAAGATGTTGTCGATAAACATCAACACGTCTTTTCCCTCTTCATCCCTGAAATACTCTGCCGCAGTGAGGGCTGACAGAGCCACGCGGGCACGGGCTCCGGGGGGTTCCGTCATCTGGCCGTAGATCAAGGCGGCCCGGGGAAGAACGCCGGACTCCTTCATCTCGTGGTACAGGTCGTTTCCCTCACGGGTGCGCTCGCCCACGCCAGCAAACACGGAGATGCCGCCGTGTTGTTTGGCAATGTTGTTGACCATCTCCATCATGATAACGGTTTTTCCAACGCCGGCACCGCCGAACATGCCCATCTTCCCACCTCTGGGAAACGGGACCAGCAGATCCAAGACCTTGACGCCACTCTCAAGGACGTTGACACTGGTATCCTGTTCGGTAAACAGTGGGGCCGGGCGATGAATCGGAAGCGTCTTCTCCGCACTTACGGGGCCAAGACCGTCCACAGGTCTTCCCACAACATTGAGCACCCGCCCCAGGCCTGCTTCACCCACAGGCATTTGGATGTCTTTCCCGGTATTCTTAACAGGCATACCCCGGACAAGACCGTCTGTGGAATCCATGGCGATGGTTCGCACCACCCGGTCCCCGAGATGCTGGGCCGCTTCCAAAACCAGGTTGTCTTCTTCATCGTTGATTCCCGGGTTACTGACCAGCAAAGCCGTGTAGATCAGTGGAAGCTGTCCCTCGGGAAACTCCACATCGACCACATTGCCGATGACCTGGGTGATTGTCCCCATATTCACTATGTCTGCCATGCTCTCAACCTCCCATAAACTATTTAAACTTCTCTACTTGATTCCCCTTCCAATCTTATCCTTTCAAGGCCTCTGCACCACCCACGATGTCCATAAGCTCCGCTGTAATGGCCGCCTGGCGGGCCTTGTTGTAGGCCAGGGTGAGGCTTTCGACCATCTCCTTACAGTTCTTCGTGGCATTGTCCATGGCCGCCATGCGGGATGCATGCTCACTCGTTGAAGTCTCGAGCAAGCCCTTATAAAGCTGCACATAGACCTGCTTGGGAAGCATTTCAGCCATGAGTTCCTCTACCGAGGGCTCACAGATATGCTCAGCGATGTAGCCTACGTCCTCTTTCGCCTCAGCTTCTTTTGCCTTTTCAACACTGGTGATAGGAAGAAGCTGCTGTAGGGTGGGGGCTTGCCTAGCCATGGAGACAAACTCAGAAAAAATCATGTGGACTTCATCGGTTTCGCCCTCGAGAAAGGCGTCAATGAGCCCTCTTCCGGCGTTAATTGCCACGTTGAACCCGAAGCGAGCGCCCACAACACCCACGTAGTCACCTGCAATGTTGGCCTTCCTCCGGCGAAAGTAGTCCCTTCCCTTCTTACCCATGCAGATAAGTCGTGTTTCAATACCCTGATCGGCATTCTCCTTCAGGAGTTTCTCACACCTGGCAATGAGGTTGGTGTTGAAACTACCACACAGACCACGATCAGAGGTCATGAGGACCACATTGACAGTCTTCACTTCTGCCCGCGGCACAAGCAGCGGCGGGGCGTTTTCCTCATCTCCCCCCGCACGTTCGGCCAGACTGCCTAGAACCTCTGCGAACTTGTTGGCATAGGGCCTGAAGGCCTCCATCTTCTCCTGAGCCCGACTGAGCTTTGAGGCCGCCACCATGTTCATCGCCTTGGTGATTTTCTGCGTCTTCTTGACCGCTGTGATCTTCAACTCTACTTCTTTGAGTGTCGGCATATATTACCCCTATACACAAGTATGGCGCACAAACAACTACTTGATCGTGTCCTTGAATTCCTCGTCGTACTCGGAAAGTGCCTTGGCCATAGTCTCGTTCAAGCTGTCGCTAATCTCGTTTTTCTCGGCAAGCTCGCTAAAGATCTGAGGATACTTGCTTTCTATGAACGCGTACAGTCCGGCCTCATACTTGCCCAAGACTTCAACCGGATACTTGTCCAGAAAGCCCTTCGTTCCGGCATACAGAATCGCCACCTGCTTTTCCAAGGGAAGAGGCTGGTACTGGGGTTGTTTCAGGATTTCCACGAGACGGGTCCCGCGGGTCAGCTGCTGTTGGGTGGCCTTGTCCAAGTCACTGCCGAAGGCCGCAAAGGCCTCAAGCTCACGGAACTGGGCAAGGTCCAAACGCAAAGAACCAGCTACCTGCTTCATGGCCTTTACCTGGGCAGCACCGCCCACCCGTGAAACGGAAAGGCCAACGTTAATGGCTGGTCGAACGCCCGAGAAAAATAGGGCTGGCTCCAAGTATATCTGACCATCCGTAATAGAAATAACGTTCGTAGGAATATAGGCCGAAACGTCGCCCGCCTGTGTTTCGATAATAGGAAGCGAGGTTAAAGAACCGGCCCCTAGTTCGTCGTTGAGCTTGGCAGAGCGCTCCAGAAGTCGGGAGTGGTTGAAAAAAATGTCACCGGGATAGGCCTCCCGTCCCGGGGGACGTCTCAAAAGAAGGGAAATCTGACGATAGGCTGCCGCCTGCTTTGAAAGATCGTCATACACGATCAGGGCATGCTGGCCGCTGTCCCGATAGTATTCCCCCATAGCCGTTCCGGAATAGGGACCGATGTACTGAAGGGTCGCCGGGTCACTGGCACATGCCGAAATGACCGTGGTGTACTCCATGGCGCCGTTTTTTTCCAGCACGTCCACCACCTGGGCGACGGTAGATTTTTTCTGACCACAGGCCACATAGATGCATTTTACATCCGTGTTCTTCTGATTGATGATGGCATCTACACCAACGGCGGTCTTCCCGATCTGCCGGTCACCAATGACGAGCTCGCGCTGGCCGCGGCCCACAGGGGTCATGGCGTCAATGGATTTGAGACCCGTGTACATGGGCTCATGGACGCCTTTCCGGGCAATAACACCAGGAGCAACCAACTCCACGCGACGAAACTCCTTCGCATCAATAGGCCCCTTACCATCCAACGGCTGCCCCAGGGAGTCCACCACGCGACCCAGCATGGCATCGCCTACAGGCACCTGAGCGATCTTACCGGTACGCTTGCAGGTGTCGCCTTCCTGAAGCTCGATGTCCTCACCCATGATTGCCACACCCACATTGTCCTCTTCCAGATTGAGGACCAGGCCCATGATCCCATGGGGAAACTCGAGGAGCTCCATGGACATGGCCTTTTCCACACCGTAGACCCTGGCAATCCCATCACCAACGGACAAGATGGTTCCGGTTTCACTCACGTCTACCTTCTTGTCATAGTCCTTGATCTGACCTTTAATAATGTCACTGATCTCTTCGGCTTTGATTTCCATCAGATTCCCTCACCCCTTTGCAAAGATTCTTTAAGACTTATTAACTGCGTTCTCACGCTTCCATCCAAGACCAAATCCCCAATTTTAGTCACGACCCCCCCTATCAAGGAAGGATCCACCGTGGCTTCGACATTCACTTTCTTCCCTGTCTGTTCAGAAAGGGAAGCCTTGATCTTCTCCACGGTCTCGTCAGGAAGTTCTACAGCCGAGGCCACATCCGCCCTGATGATGTTGGCAAGCTCATCTGTCAACTTCTCATAATAGACATAGATATCCCCCAGGTACTGGATCCTCCCTTTGTCGAACAAGAGGGACAAAAAGGCACTCATTATCTTTGAGGGGGCCGCCTTTTCGATGACCGCAATGAGAACCTTCTTTCGACTCTCAGCATCATATAGCGGGTTGGAGATGGCCTGCTCCAGCTCTTTGTTTTCATCCACGAGCTTGGCAAAACCAGCCAACTCTTCTTTGTAAGTATCCGCCTGGCCGTCTTCCTTACCAATGGCTAACAACGCCTTGGCATACCTTCTGGCAATCCTTGCATTTATCACTGGGCTACCACCACCTTTGTCAAGTATTCGTCAACGATGCGCTTCTGGTCATCATCATTTATGCTCTTTTTAATCAAGGCCTCTGCCATGCTCACCGCCTGCTCGGACATCTCTGCCTTCAACTCTTGTCTTGCCTTCTGAAACTCGTGTTCAATATTCTTCTTGGCCTGTGCCTGGAGTTTCTCAGCGGCCCCCTTCGCCTCTTCTATGATTTTTGCCTTGGCGGCCTCCCCATCCTTGACGTATTCAGCTACGATCTTACCTATTTCCTTGTCCAGACGGGCTAGCTTGGCCTTGTATTCGCCAAGCTCTTTTGCGGCCTCTGCCTTCTGATTCTCCAGGTCATCCAACTGGTCCCTGATCCCTTGACGGCGCGCCTCCAAGCCTTGGGCAACGGGTTTACGGAGGAGAAAAAACAATCCGCCTGCCAGGACCACGAAATTCATCGTGCGCCAGATCAGATCCTTGGTCTTGTCCATCCCCCCTTCACCGTGCCCTCCGCCTGAGGAAGCGAAAACCGAACCCACGGCAAAGAGGACCGAGACAACCACAAGGAGGATGACCGCATAGCGTGCTTTTCCTATGGTGCTAAACACTCTCATGATACAGCCCTCCCCAATATCTTTTCTGCAATAGCGCCTGAGTAGGCCTCTATCTCACCTTTCAATTTGCCCCTGGCAGCCTCGGCGTCTTTGGCGATCTGAGCACGCACGGCCTCCAACTCTGCTTGCGCCTGTTGGTTCATCTCGTCCAAAAGGCGCTTTTCTTCATCCTGGCCGGCTTGTTTCAGGGCCTCCTTTTCCTGGTGCCCTTTCAACTTGGCATCACCCATCTTCGTCTTAAAGGCTTGCTGCGCTTCCTCAGCATTCTGCTTCGCATTCTCTATGTCCTCTTCCGCATCGTGGATCTTCTTCTTTCTTTCATTGAGAATGTTACGGATGGGTTTGTAGAGGACAACATTCAAGATGAGGATCAGGATGATGAAATTCGCCATCTGCAGAAACAGTGTCCAATCAGGAATAATTGCCATAGACCAACTCCCACTTTCTAACTCCTGAGGGTTTACTTCTTGGGACGGCAAGAGATATAACTGCGTCCGTTCTGGCCGAAAAACGCTCCGTCTATACACCAATGCGGACGTCTTGTCAAAGGTTTTTTTCTGTTTTTGAGAGCATGCTTTGCCCGGAGCCTGAATCACGGTGTCCCAACCGAAATTGACCGCACCCTTCATGATACAATGGGCCACGGAAAGGGCTCCCGGCTGGATGAGCATTGGCCTTGGTGGAACAGGGATTTTAAGGCAAGCTCGACCCAGCCAGTGGGCCGCAAGGTGTACCCCAGAGAAAACAAAAACAACAGAGCCCCTATTAAGCACATGGCTAGCAGCAGGTGCGACGGTCTCTTCTCTACGGGCTGTTGCCCAAATCCCTTTTCGCTTGGGCTAAAGCGTTTTTTGACAAATGTGGGGCTCGCTCCAGGCGATGTCAAAACTCTCCGCCGCGGCGGATCAAGCAGTTGACATCGCTCGTCTTCCCCTTCGCCAACATTTGTTGGCAAAGAACGCCTTAATGCCCGCGCAAAGGAATTCTTGTTTGGGCAACAGCCCGTCTAGACACAACCCAGACATCATGAAAAAGATTTGAAAAACGTCCCTTCCTGTGGTTTATATGATACTACCTATGCCAACGGTAAGTGTTGTCATTCCTACCTACAATCGTGCATTGTTCCTGAAAGAAGCCATTGATTCTGCTCTGGCCCAAGACTTTGAGGACTTCGAAGTCATTGTCGTAGACGATGGCTCAACGGACACCACCCATGAACTCCTCAAGTCCTATCCCCAGGTCTGTGTCGTGACACAGGACCACCGCGGCGTCAGTGCGGCCCGCAACGCCGGCATCGCCCGGGCCTCGGGTCGGTTCCTTGCCTTTCTTGACTCTGACGACCTTTGGCTCCCAGAAAAGCTGATGGCTCAAATCGCCTTTTTGAACCGTCACCCTCATGCGCTCATTTGCCAGACCGAGGAAACCTGGATAAGAAATGGTGTGCGGGTCAACCCCAAGGTGCGACACCACAAGCCGTCAGGCATGATCTTTGAGCGCAGCCTGGAATTGTGCCTGGTCAGTCCCTCGGCGGTTATGATGCGACGAAGCCTTCTGGATGAGGTGGGGTGCTTTGACGAGACGCTGCCCGCTTGCGAAGACTACGATCTTTGGCTCAGGATTGCCTGCCGCTTTCCAATCTATCTCATTGGCACACCTCTTGTCATCAAGCGGGGTGGCCACCAAGACCAGCTTTCAAGACAACGGGGCTTGGACCGTTTTAGGATCTATGCCCTGGTGAAGATCCTTGAGAACCCCCCAGAAGGGGGCTTGACCCCGATGCAGCGCAAAGCGGCTATGGAAACCCTGTCAAAAAAGTGTGCCATTTATGCGCAAGGCTGTCTAAAGCGCGGACGTGTTGCCGAAGCCCATGAGTACTCGAGCCTGCCGGCCAGGTTCAAAAACCTCAAGCAAAGGGCTGCCTTGCACGACATTGACGCCTTCGGACAAACCAAACCCCTTGCCGAACCAGGACGAAGGCCATGACCAGCATGCTCCTGGCCCTGGCCATGGTGGCCGTATCAACGGGGTTATTGTGGAAGGGATCTGAATGGGTCGTCGATTCGGCTGTGCGCATTGCCCGAAAACTCCAGATGTCTGATCTTGCCATCGGCCTGACCGTTGTGGCCATTGGGACCTCTGCTCCCGAGTTCGCCGTTACCGTCAATGCTGCTATCCGCGGGCTGGCAGACATATCGGTGAGCAATGTGGTGGGTTCCAACATTTTTAACTTAGGGTTCATACTGGGGGGATGCGCGGCCATCCGAACCATCAGGACCTCGCCTGCCATTGTGTGGCGAGACGGTCTCTTCTTGCTGACCATGTCTTCCGTCTTGGTCTTCTTTCTAAGAGACCTGACCCTCGCCCCTAAAGAAGGCCTTGCATTGTTTCTTGCCCTTGTCCTCTACATTACGTGCCTTTTTTGGATAAAGACACGGGTTACAGAGACAGATGATCGACAGCAGGCTACCTGGAAAGACATCCCTGTCCTTGTAGCGGGGATTGCGGCCGTGGTCGGAGGCGGCCACCTCCTTGTATGGTCTGCCACCTCATTGGCCCGGGGTCTAGGTTTGTCCGAATGGGTCATTGGCGTTACCATTGTGGCAGCTGGGACCTCGGCACCTGAGTTTGCCACGTCCCTCATGGCAGCGGTAAAGAGACGATACGCCATGTCTATTGGCAATCTGATCGGTAGCGATCTATACAACCTCCTAGGCGTCCTTGGATTGGCCGGGATGCTGGGCCCCCTTCACATTGATGCCATTGGTCTCCAAAGCCTCTACCTTTTGGTGGCCATGGTCGCCCTTGTCGTCATCTTTATGCGCACGGGCTTTCAGGTCTCCAGGGCAGAGGGCTTCATCTTGATTGCCATTAATCTTCTTCGATGGGTAGTGGACTTCTCAGGCCAAGGCTAGACGTGCCTTTTTCGACCGTTTCTCTTGAAATGCTGTTCTGCCTGGTACATGAAGGTCCTTATGGCCGCTTCTCGCCCTGGCTGATAGGTCCCATCGTATGGGGCGTCTAGGAAGGGGATTTTCATCTTGTTCATGACGGGTCTTACAACAGACGACGTGATGGTGCTAGGCATACAGGTAAAAGGGTAGACGTTGACAACGCCATTGTACCCTTCGTGCATATACTCCATGATCCCTGCAATACTCAGACAGGCCTCTGTGCCGAGGTCAAAAGAATAGAGGCCGCTTTTTTGAAGGATCTTTTCCAATCGGCTCACCCGATGATCCGCGGCAATGTCAATGAAGGGTTTCACCCGCTTGTAAACCTGATCACGTCTGAAGTACTGGTAACACAGGTCTCCTCCGTATTTCAGGATTTCTTTCAGGGATGATCTTATCTTGTCAAATCGGAACTGTTTCAGGTTCAGCCGCAGCTCGTTCCTGGCATCTCTGACCTTATCATAGGTGGTGTAGTCCACCCATTCGGAGAGAGAGGCGTTGACTGCTTCTGCCCCGTATTTTTCCAGCATGCGGATCACATGCTGATTGGCGTGCACATGGGTTCGCAGGTAGATTTCTCCAACGATCCCTACCAGGGGCTTCTGGGAAATGGCAGGGTCGATGATTGATTTTCCTTCCTTTACCACCTCTTCCAGTTCTTGAAGAATACGCTCGAACTCCTTCTTCGCGCCGTAATATTCAAAGGAAGAGGCCATTTTCCCCATGGCTCTTTCTATGAAATCATCTGCTAGACCCGCCTCCTTTTCATAGGGCCTGATTCTCCAAAGGAGCCTGTCTAAGATGTCGCCGACCACCACAGAAAAATAGGCCACTTTCCTGAACTCCCTGGCCTCTTCTTTTTCAATCATGCCTTGGAGTGAGTAAGAATCGCCTGTGGTGAGCGAGCCGATTTTCAGCTTCCTTAGGTCAGGGAAAGAATCCAGGACGATTCTCTGATACTTGTTATACATCCCAAAACGGCAGGGCCCCGTGGCCTCAGGCATGAAGTAGATGTAGTTTTCAGGATGAAACGCGTCACCCAGGGCCTCTTTTTCCTTCTTGATGAACAAGAGGATGTCGCCTGTCGTCACCTGGCAGGGAAAACACTCTTTGCCTGAAGTGAACTGCTTGCCAAGATCAAGCCCTTTGTAAGTCTCCATCACTAGGGCACGAATCCCGAAACCCTTGAAGGCACCGGCCAAGAGGTGGGCGCCGACCCTGTTCATCTCTGGTATCAAAAAGGTCTTGCCCCGAAGGCTGAACTGGCCCACGTTTTCTGAAAGGGATTGAAAGATCGGAGACTTATCGGCTTCCACGTTTACCTCAATTGGCTACTTCTTGATGGACGTACATGTCCCTATTCCATTTCCCCATGGTGTTCTCAAGGACATTCTTATAGGCCTCCAGTCTGGTCATGACACCGGCCACTGCGCTATGTTCGTCTAACTCGAGAATAAGGTAGGGCTTGTCTCCCATGATATGTTTGTAGAAATGCTCTAGAAAAGAATCGGCTCCGCAGCTAAAATTGGTCACATGGAGCCCAAAGTAGTGGTGATGGTCTCTGATAATCTTCGCAGTCCTTAAAATCTGGGCACCCAATGCCCAGTACATAGATGGAAAATCAGAAAGATCCACAGATGAGGCATCGAGAAAATCCATGGGAAGGCCGGCCACACCGATCTTGGCCAGATGATGCCCAAGCCTCAGGTTCAGCCTTTCATCATAGAGATTGTAGGGACGCCCCGTTACCACCACAAGGGGTGTGTTTGGATCATGGGCCGCCATGATCTTTTCCCCCCTTTCGTGCAAGGCCCGGATGAATCCACTTTGCCTTTCCAGGGAAAAAGCTAAAGCATATTCTATTTTCGATCTGCTGACTCCAAGTTTTGAGGAAATCTGCTCTGACAGCACCAGGGCCAGTGTGGGAAGATCGTATTTAAGATGGATCACTGGGCTGATGACGGCGTCTTTTTGAAGGTCCAGGGCCATCTGAACCATGTAGTAGTTGGACTGCACGAGGGGGCAGTAGAACCCTGTTTCCGAGTCTTCAGGAGTAGGCACATCGATGATGGAAGGCAAGAAGAGATACCGTGTCTTTCCTGCCAGCGTCCTCACGTGGCCATGGGAAACCTTAATGGGATAACAGGTCTCCCCTGTCATCGCCTCAATCCCCAGGCTGGAAATCTGGCTATTTGTAGGCTGGCTCAGGACCAGCCTGAAGCCCAATTGATCAAAGAAGTGGGCCCACAGGACCCCTGTGTGATGGGTATAGAGGGCCCTCTGCATCCCCACGGTGGGCCTGCCATCTACCTCCATGAGAGGCTCCCCCTTTAGTTCTTCATAGACCCCTGCCATATGTTCCTGCCAAATGGCATCTCTCAAACGGAAGTAGTTCTCCTTTTTCGGCCCTTGTCTGGCCGTTGATTCATATCTGCCGCATTCCCCACCCCAGATACTCTTTCGTCCGTCAAAATCGTATATCTTGAGCTTGCATTGGTTGTGGCAGTTGGGATCTGCGCGACAGATCTTCTCCTTGTAGCGCATGCGATCATTGATGGCGCTATCGAGCCCCCGAAACATAGTGGTCGGTCTCTCCTGCAGTGCCATCCTCTCCTGTACGCTGATGGCGGCCCCAAAGGCGCCCAGGACCTCCCTGTGCCTGGGGACCACAAGGCCGCAGCCAAGAACGTTTTCAAAGGCAGCCACGACCCCCTTGTTCAGGGAAGGCCCCCCCAAAAACATGACCCGCTTTCCCACCTTTCTCTTTTCCACCACGCGATTGAGATAATTGTGGACGATGGCATAACAGAGGCCTGCGATGAGATCATTTGTTGCGACCCCTTTCTGATGGTATGACACCAGATCTGATTCCATGAAAACAGTGCATCTTTCCGCCAGCTTGATAGGAAGATCAGAAGAGAGGGCAATCTCCTGGAACTCGTCTACAATATTGATGCCGTACTTGTTGGCAAGCTCATGGAGAAAACTGCCCGTTCCCGCAGCACAGACCTTGTTCATATCAAAGTCCAAAGGATAGGTATTGGCAATATAGACATACTTAGAATCCTGTCCACCGATCTCGAAGATGGTGTCAATGGTGGCGTCTATCTCCACGGCGCCTCGTGCATGGGCCGTTATCTCATCGATAATCAGATCCACGTTCAAGAAATCGCCAACCACGTTTCGCCCCGATCCAGTGGTAGCAGTGCCCACGATGTCAATTTTATCTCCCATTTCATTGCGAATAGTTCGTAGAAGCCGCTGTGTGACCTCCACTGGTTTTCCTTGGGTATGGACATAGCTTTTGTGGATGATCTCACGGCCTTCATCCATCATGGCATATTTGGTAGTGGTAGAGCCCACATCGATCCCGACATAGACCGGCACCCTTTTGTAAAAAAACCTCTTCCGGACTTGGTTGTCTTCTGGAAATCTCGTTTCCCTCAATTCAAGTTTTGATGCCAGGGGCAGTTCAAGGATATCCTCGTCCTTGCCGAGGGTGGCCTCATCCAGGTCCACATGGTTTTCCAGACCCAGGTCCAAGGCCTGTAATGCTACGCCCAAGGCACCAACGGAGGTATTGTACGGAGGAACGATCAGCCCGGGAAAATAATTTCTAAATGCACGGACCTGGAGTGCATTCATAGAGAGGCCGCCCACAAAAAGCATCGGTTCTTCAAGGATCCGATTGGACACGATGGTGCTCATGTAGTTTCTGGCATTTCCTACATGTAAACCATATATGATATCTTCCAGCCTCTCTCCCTTGTTTTGGAGGTGGATCATGTCTGACTTGGTAAACACCGTACACCGGCAGGCCACGTTGGCGGGGGACTCGCTTTTCAGGCCCAAATCCACAAAGTCGGCCAGTATATTATCGATTTGATTTTGGGAGACATCCACCTTCTTTTCGTAGATTGATGTAGCGAGCCTTTGGGCTTGTTGATCAATAAAGGACCCAGTGCCAGAGGCACAGGGGCCGTTGGTATTGAAGTAATCGAGTTCCCAGCCGTCATGGTCATGGTTGATCTGCAGCAGGGCCGTGTCCTGTCCCCCCATACTAATGATCGTTCTCACCTTCGGTTCTATGTGCAGGGCCCCAAGGACTTGGCTAATGGTCTCGAATTCATAAAAACCACCCAATCGCCGGCTCATCTTCTGGCCATGGTTTCCTGTAAAGGCGATCGCCTTTATCCTATCGCGCCCCCACCTCCGGTATAGGTCGTTGACAAGCCTTGCCACCTCTTCATCTACCTTGCCAAGGTGACGCCTGTAGGAAGACTCGTAGACGATCTCCTTGGCCTGATCAATGACCATAGAGTTGAGGCTCACAGAGCCTACATCAATTCCCACGATATACCTGTTCAACGTTGCCCCTTTTCTTTTCTCACTCACGATTCAAAAAATCCTTTATCCCTCCAACCTCCGTCTGTCAAGTGGCCAGTATCTGTTCCCCTTGTCTTATTCCGTGCTACCTGCTAGGCTAAAATTCTTATGCCACGACTCGTCTTTAGGGTAGAACACTCAGACAATACGTTCGCAGAGGGCAACGTATGACTTGGGGCTGCTGAAAATGGCCGAAGTGGGAGCCTAGTGATGACGCAAAAAAAGGAACGACATCAAATACTCATCAATGCCATAGATCCAGAGGAATGCCGCGTTGCCGTCATAAAGGGAACCACCCTAGAGGACTTCAGCATCGAAACTGCCGGTGGCGAACTGAATCGGGGAAATATATATAAGGCGGTTGTCACGCGGGTAGAACGTAGCCTTCAGGCCGCTTTTGTTGACTACGGGGCGGAAAAAAACGGCTTTCTCCAACAACACGAGATCCACAGCGACTACTACGTGGATAAGCCGGCTGCCGGCAAAAAGAAGGCCCGCAGCATCCAACACCTGATCAAGCCTGGCCAGGAGCTCTTGGTCCAAGTGACCAAAGAACCGATCCTCAGCAAGGGGGCCCTCCTCACCACTTATATATCGCTGGCCGGACGGTATGCTGTGCTCATGCCTGGAAGCAAGGGTTTGGGGATTTCGCGGAAGATCGAAGATGATAAAGAAAGACAGCGCCTTAAGGGCATCGTCGAATCATTGAATATTCCCGAAACCTTCGGCGCCATTGTCCGCACAGCGGGCAAAGAGCGAAAGAAGCGGGAGCTCTCCAAGGACATGCGGTATCTGCTTCGCCTTTGGGACAATGTCAAAAAGAAAGGTCTGGCCAGTCCTGCCCCCTGCCTCCTTTACAAAGAACGTCACCTTGCCGTTCGGGCCATTCGAGATCGCTTCACGCCTGATGTCAATGAAATCCTTGTGGACGACAAGGACGTCTATCGGGATGTAAAGGATTTCATGCGGGTTATATCCCCTAGACACGCAAAGATCGTTAAACCCTACAAAGATCCCCAACCCATATTCACCAAGTATGAGCTTGAAAAGCAGATCGCCTCCATTTTTGCAAGCCGTGTTCCCTTGAAATCAGGCGGTCACATCGTGATCAACCCCACAGAGGCCTTGGTGGCCATTGATGTCAACTCTGGCAAATCTACCCGCGGAGGTTCTTTGGAAAAGACCGCCTACGGAACCAATATGGAAGCGGCCGCTGAGATTGCCAGACAACTCCGCCTTCGCGATCTGGGCGGATTGATTGTCATCGATTTCATCGACATGCGCGACCGCAAGCACAAACAGGATGTCATCAAGGCCATGAAAGAGCACACGAAACTGGACAAGGCCCGCATCACCGTAGGTGGGATATCCAAGTTTGGACTCATGGAGCTTGTCCGCCAACGGATAAGTGCTTCCATCGAGTACGGCAGTTTTGTGCCGTGCCCCCATTGTCATGGCAAGGGCCTCCTTCCTTCGGCCGAAAGGCTGGCCCTAGAGTTTCTCCGAAAGCTTCGATCTGAGATCCTAAAGAAGGACGTCACCACGGTAAGGGGTGTTGTTCCCATGAACGTGGCCGACTATCTCCTAAACAAAAAGCGTAAAGAACTCCTGGAAGTGGAAACAAGGCGAAATCTTACCATTACTATAGAAGGGGCCCGTGACTTGCAGCCTGGTGAAAGCCACATCAAAACTGCTTGACCTGCTCCCTCTTTTCCTGTAGAGCCCCATGTAAACACTCTGTGGCCTTGCCCAGAGTGTTTTGAATATAGGGGTGAAGGAACAGTTGATGACGTGGGATGCCTTTATTGATATTTTACTGAACATCTTACAGACCCAAACGGGGCTTTTCAGTCTTCACTACAAGCTCTTGATTATGTGGGCCATCGGTCTTTTTTTTATCTATCTGGCCGTGGCCAAGAAGTATGAGCCCCTCCTCCTGTTGCCCATTGGGTTTGGGATCTTTATTGTGAATTTCCCCCTCACCCCGCTCATGGGATTTGATGCCCACGGTAAGCGGGAGCTCTTTAACATCTTCTACCATTACGGTGTGGAATGGGAGGTCATCCCCTGTCTCATATTTCTGGGGCTAGGAGCCATGACCGATTTTGGCCCCCTTATCGCCAATCCCAAGACGCTTATCATTGGAGCCGGTGCGCAGCTTGGCGTGTTCGTCACATTTCTGGGTGTGCTCCTTTGCGGATTCACCCTAAAAGAGGCTGCGTCAGTCGGGATCATTGGAGGGGCGGACGGCCCTACAACCATATACCTGACTGCCAAGCTGGCCCCGAATCTGCTCGGGGCAAACGCCCTTGCCGCCTACTCCTACATGGCCATGGTCCCCTTGATTCAACCTCCTATCATGAGACTCTTGACCAAAAAGGATGAACGACAGATCGTGATGAAGCAGTTGAGGCCGGTATCGAAGCGTGAGAAGATATTCTTTCCACTCATGGTCACCGCTGTCACATGCATCCTGATTCCGGCAGTGGCCCCCCTCATGGGGATGTTCATGCTGGGCAATTTCATGCGCGAAAGCGGTGTGGTGGACAGGCTGGCCGGGTCAGCCCAAGGGTCTCTCATGAATATTGTGACTATATTCTTGGGCATCTCTGTGGGCGCGACCATGCAGGCAGAGAAGTTTCTTACGGCCAAGCCCCTTCTCATCTTCACCTTTGGACTCATCGATTTTGTCATCTGCACCATGGGGGGGATATGGACCGTAAAAATCATGAACCTTTTCTTAAAGGATAAGATGAACCCGCTTATCGGGTCGGCAGGTGTTTCTGCCGTGCCCATGGCAGCGCGGGTGACCCAGACTGTGGGACAACAAGAAAATCCCAACAATTTCTTACTGATGCATGCTATCGGCCCGAATCTGGCTGGCGTCATCGGCAGCGCCTCGGCCGCCGGCATGTTCATTGCCATGTTTGGATGAAGACCCTATGGTCTCTCACAGAGCCCACAGAGCTCGCAGAGTTGTTGAACTGAATTCCTTTGGTAGGAATTCAGCCCAACACCCTGTCTGGAAATCGCAGAATATGTTGACAGAGCAAAATCTGACAGATTCGTAAGAAGTCGAAAAACACCACTTTCGGTCATTCCGGCGAAAGCCGGAATCCAGTCAATTCAATATGTTCTAGATGCCGGATCAAGTCCGGCATGACGAATCTGGGACTTTTTACGAATCCATCAAACCTGGAAAGAAAGCATTACTTGAATTACAGTTGCCCTTTATCTCAGCGTTCTCTGCAAACTCAAGCGACCGGAGGAAGCGGGCGAGAGATCCTGTAGTCGGAAACGAAAGGATATTCTTAATGGGACCGGAAACCGTAGACTGGGGCTATGCCATCTCCACCTTGGTCATCCGCTTTGTAGGGATATTCGTTGTCCTTGGCATCCTCCAGCTGGTCATGCAGATTACAGGAAGGGTTTTCGCCCGCCTGGATGCCCGTGAAAAAGATGCATCATCGCCTTCCGCCGTGGCGGCAGAAGGTCTCACCCGAGAAGAGGCCGCTGCCGTGGCCATGGCCTTGTACCTCTACGACAAAGAGTCCTGATACTGCCCTTGCCTTCTCCAAATGCTCCTCTGTCGGCCCATGCCTTTCTCGACCTGTGTTCCGAGATCTATCCCTATGTATTTACTTTAAAGAACTGTCCAAATCGACTTTAATACAAATTTTTTGCCGAATAGAAATAGAAAGGCACAAAACCTGGGGACCGGGGTTTCACCCAAAGTCGCGGGTTCATCCTCAACACGTTAGAGTATTGCTCTGCGTTGGCTGAAACCTGGCAGGCTGGTAGCAGAGTGTCACCAGCGACCACACATTTGGCGATAATTGTTGCACTCTCGCCTGTTGATAAAGGGACATGGTTCCTTGAAAAACCACTTTCTTTCAGGGCACCAGAAGTAGCCTTTGAACGGCTCATTGCAAGCGGACCGGTAGAGCTTCTTCCTTGTTTTTTGCCCAAAAGAAATGACATTCTCAGTTGTGTTGACCTCCCACAGGGCCATGGAGCTCACCTCCCTTGTGGTTAAGGTGATCGCCTGATCCCACAAATATGCAATCTATATGCCAGTTGACCCTTGATGCACAATAGGATGCTGACAGGTGTTGACTGGAATTCCTTTGACGACCAGTGACCTTGGCTGATATCCGATTCGCTATGCCAAGTGACCCGTGACCGATCCCAAGTGAGCCGTGACAAGTGAGCCATGCCCAAGGAAATCACCCATATCCTGATTGCCAAGGAGGTCCTCAATGGCCTGAAAAGGTCCGGGACTCTACAACTTGCCTCTGTGATCGAAAAGAATCTGGCGTCGTTCTATCTCGGGGCCATCATCCCGGACGCCTTTTTTTACGACATGACCCCTCTTCTAAGGGTGTGCGGGAACCATCTTTCGATCTCTCGCGCCCTTCACATGAAAGAGGCGGCTGAAAACGACAAGAAAGCCATGGGACTCTTTGAGGGTATCTCAGTCACCTCCCCTCCTTGGAAGGCAAAGGTGGCCTTTGCCGCAGGCGTTGTCACCCACACGGTGAGCGATCGCATGGTCCATGGGGTCATTGACTACGTGACAGACAGTTGGGGCGAAAAGGACGGCCCGGCCATGGCCACGCACCGGCAGATCGAGACGCTGATGGATATGGTCCTCCTTGAGCCACTGGGTCTCCACCCGCGGAGCTTTCAATTGGAGCGGTTTGTTCACGTGCCTCGTTCAACTCAAAATATCCTTTTTGCCCACTATCTCCTAGGGCTCACGGGAAAATCCGGGATTCAGAACCGTGCCCTTATGGGGGCCTTGAGGAGGGCCCATGGCCAACAAATCCTGTTCTTGAAGCTTTTTGCAGCAAAAAGGCCATGTCAAATGGTAGCTCTCTCAAACAGGCTGGCCGCAGGCCGCATGGAACCGTGGTTCCGTCTCTTTTATCCAGAGGAGATAGGAACCAGGGGGTTTCCCATCATGAAGCGGCTAGATCTAAATGCCCTGACCGACGGGGAGCGCTTTTCGGGGCCCTTTGCATCCCTCGTGGCTACAATAGTGGCCGAAGCCATCGCTCACATTCGAGCCGCATTACAGCGACTGCGATAAGGAGAGGCTTTCTCCAGGCATTGGCAGAGGTGAGGATGCTGTTGACAGCCCCCGTGTAATCCTGTAACTAGTCCCCATCCCAATATGGGCCTGATGTCCCTCTGGGCGGATCCGCTTCTTCCTGTCCTGCGAAATAGTCCTTGACCATGGGAATCCGCCTACGGCCCGAACTGATAGTTGCCGTTGGTCTCGCCTTCTGGAGAGATGAACACCAACCAGATTGTGTCTCTTGCAGTAGGATGGGGAAAAGAGCCAAATGATCGATGAACCTTTAGGAAATGGAGGTCATCTGAAATGCGCCAATTTCTCATTGTAGCTGTCTGTTGTGTCGTACTGGCGGCAGGTGGACTATGGTTTGTTTCAAGACAAGACAGAGGATCTGAAAGAGACACTGGTCGCGCACCTGCCACGGTCCAGGAAAAGACAAAGCCGCCTGAACCTGAGAGAGTGATTGACTATGGTAAACTGAAAGACGAAGGAGACGACGAACTGAATGCGCTCATGAAGGAGCGCAAAGAAGCCTATGGCGTTGACAAGGGCATCGACATGGTCGTTAAGCCGGACGAGTCCATCAAGGTCGGAGACGAGACGGTTCAGATGAAGGAAATCGTAGACGAAGTCCGATTGAAGCAGGGCGAGATCCTGGAGGCAGATCTCAAGACCGGAATCAGGGAGTATGGGCCCGATGAATACGGGATCTACGTGGTCCAGCCCAATGACAATATGTGGGATATCCATTTTAGGCTCTTGAAGGAGTATTATGACCATAAGGAGATAGAGCTTTCTCCGCTGGCCGATGAACCGGACAGGCTGGGATACAGCTCTGGCGTTGGCAAAATACTGAAGTTCTCAGAACAGATGGTTCACATATACAACATGAAGGAGCGCAAACTGGACACGAACTTGGACCTCATATACGCTTTGAGCAAGGTTGTCATCTACAACATGGGAAACGTCTTCGCCCTCCTGGAGAGGATCGATTACGAAAACGTTCAGCGGATCGAATTTGATGGAGAAACACTCTGGTTGCCCGCGGAACAGTAGCCAGCCCCCCCGTCACCCGGGCCTGACGGCTTGAAGCGACCCATGTGAAAGACCGGAAAAGATTCCCATGATCAAACGATACACCCGTGAGGCCATGGGCCTCATATGGACAGAGGAAAACAAGTTCCGCACCTGGCTTGACGTTGAGATCCTGGCATGTGAAGCCCTGGCCAAGTTGGGCGAGATTCCCAAGAGGGCCGCGCAACATATCCGCAAGAAGGCAAGTTTTTCTGTGGAACGGATTGAGGCCATTGAGGCAGAGACGAAACATGACGTCATTGCCTTTCTGACAAACGTGGCCGAGGCCGTAGGCCCGGACGCACGTTACATCCACCTGGGGCTTACGTCGTCGGACATCCTTGATACGGCCATGGCAGTCAGGTTGCGCCAGGCCTCCAAGATCATCCTTAAAGGTTGTGACCGTTTGCTTGCGGCCCTAAAGAAAAAGGCCATGACCCACAAAGACACTGTCATGGTGGGACGATCTCATGGCATCCACGCCGAGCCCATTACCTTTGGGTTAAAGCTGGCCCTGTGGTACGATGAGATGGGTCGAAACAAGCGCCGTATGCAACAGGCTATGGAAACGGTGAGTGTGGGCAAGGTCTCCGGAGCCGTCGGCACCTTTGCCAACATCTCACCCAGGGTGGAAGCCCATGTGTGTCGAAAGTTGGGGCTCAGGCCGGCGCCTGTGTCCACTCAGGTCATTCAAAGAGATCGCTATGCCGAGTACTTCACCACCTTGGCCATCATGGCCTCCACCATTGAAAAGATGGCTGTGGAGATTCGGCATCTACAGAGAACAGAGGTGCTGGAAGCAGAGGAGTATTTTTCCAAGGGACAAAAGGGTTCTTCTGCCATGCCACATAAGCGCAATCCCGTGTCATCGGAGAACCTCTCCGGCTTGGCAAGGCTAGTCCGCTCCAACGCATCTGCCGCATTGAACAATGTGGCCCTTTGGCATGAGCGAGACATCAGTCATTCCTCTGTGGAAAGGGTCATTATCCCAGACAGCACGATTTTGATTGACTACATGCTTCACCGTATGACATGGATCATCGGCCGCCTGGTGGTCTATCCCAAGCGCATGAAGCAGAACCTGGAAATCACCCGAGGGCTGATCTTCTCTCAGCAGATACTCCTTCAATTGGCCAAAGAAGGCGTTTCGCGAGAAGCGGCCTATAAGATGGTCCAAATGCGGGCCATGGAGGCGTGGAAGACGAAGAAAGACTTCAAGGACCTTGTGGTGAATGACCCAAACATCGGCAAGTACTTGAGAAGCGACGAACTTGAAGAGGTTTTCGACGTCAAATCTCAGCTCAGACATGTGGACGCGATCTTTGCCCGTGTTTTCGCTTAGAAGCTGGGATAGGTGCTTTGTTTTAGGGCCCGTAGACAAAAGAACTCCATGACTTGTTCCCTAGTCTGGCTTAGAGTATGCCTTTTTGCTGGGGCCATGGTGCTGCTGTCAACAGGCTGTGCCAAGGTAAGCCGATTCGTTGCGTCTGCTAACCCCTATCACTCGGCAACCTATGAGGGTGTTCGCGATAAGTGGACCAAGGAAGGGCGTATTCATCGTGGTCTTGAAGTGGTACTCATCGCTTCGGCTACTTTCAAGTCAGAAGAATTTCGACGTGCCTACACGGAGGAATATGCAAAGGCTCACAGATTGGCACCAGAGGAAAAACAAACCTTTCTCGAAGATCAGCTCGGGGCAGCGCGACTTGGCCACGACTTTATCCTGGCGACATTTGTCCCTGACAAAAGGTGGGACGATTTCGACAATACTAAGTCAACATGGCGGCTTTATCTCGCAAACGATATGGACAAACATGTGACTCCCGTTGAAGTGAGAAAACTGAAGGGACGGGATCCTGTGGTTTCGCACTTTTTCCCCTACATCACACCTCACAAGTCTGTCTACGCTGTGAGGTTTCCTTACGATACTCCTGACGGGGGCCGGCCGTTCTTAAGAGACGGCACCGAAGCGGTCACACTCATCGTCACCAGCGTCCTTGGCACGGCTGAAATGCGTTGGGAGTTTGACCTCAATTGAGATTTAAGTAAGGAATATCAAACTGGGAGGAGCACGGTTTTCACCTAAAATTCATATATCGAGCTTTTGGGGAGTGCAAATTAAGATGAACTCGTAAAGAGAATGGTGTTTTTTCGACTTTTTACGAAACCATCAATAAAGGAGGGATTTATCTTGATCGACATTGCTTATGCCATGGGTACTGGTGGAGAAGCATCAGGACAGGGTGGAGGATTTGGGGCCTTTGTTCCTCTAATCTTGATGTTTGTCATTTTCTATTTTCTATTAATCCGGCCCCAGCAGAAAAAGCAGAAACAGCATCGGCAGATGATCAGCGAGCTGAAAAAGGGCGATCGCGTCGTGACAAGTGGCGGGCTCTATGGACGAATCACAGGGCTCACCGATACCGTTGTCACTCTTGAGATCTCTGAAAAGGTGCGGGTGAAAGTTGCTCGTGCAAACATCTCGGGTTCGGTGCAAGCCGAAAGCCCGAGCGCTAAGAAGGGATAGTATACTGAAAGATGAACAATTGGTTCAGACAATTCAAGTGGAAACTCATTACGATTATTGGACTTGTTGTGGTGGCATGTGTCTATGTCGTCCCTTCACTCTATTCAACCGTGCCGGATTGGTGGAAGTCTTTGGGTATCCTTCCCACAGAAAAAATCCTTCTGGGATTGGACCTTCAAGGAGGCATGCACCTTGTACTGGAAGTGCAGACTCGAAAAGCCGTTGAAAGCAGGATAGAGCGTACGGCCGAAGATCTGCGGGCGGTCATGAAAAAGCAAAAGATACGATATACGGAAATTGACCGCGTCAATGAGACCCAGATATCGGTCAAGCTGAAGGGCCAAGAAAGCAGAGGATCCTTCGACAATCTCCTTGAAGAGGAGTTCTCGACTCTTCGCATTGTACCTGGTACGACCGAGGAGGAGGGCCTCTCGCTACGTCTCGAACTGCCTGAAGAGGAAGTGAAATATGTTGAAGAGATGGCTGCCAGGCAGGCCATGGAAACGATCCGAAATCGTATTGACCAATTCGGCGTCAGCGAACCAGACATACGCCGTCAAGGAGAAAACCGGATTCTCATACAGCTGCCCGGCATCAAAGATGCCCAAAGGGCGATCAATCTCATCGGCAAGACGGCCCTGCTGGAATTCAAGTTGGTAGACGAAGAGAATGACCTCCAAGAGGCCCTAAAGGGACATGTCCCACCAGGCGATGAGATCCTGTATCAGGTCACCGAGGACCCCACCACGGGCCGCACGAAGAGGACCGCTTTTTTGATCCGTAAACGGACCTATTTGACTGGCGAATACCTTACCGATGCCAGAGTTCAGATAGACTCTATGTACAATGAGCCGTATGTCTCTATGGACTTTGACAAGAAGGGGGCCCGTCTCTTTGAGCGGGTCACAGAGGCAAACGTGAAGAAGCGACTCGCCATTGTCCTAGATGACCACATCTACTCGGCCCCTGTTATTCAGGAAAAGATCGGCGGAGGCCGTGCCCGCATCACAGGGCACTTCACTACAGAGGAAGCTCACGATCTGGCCATCGTGCTTCGGGCAGGGGCCCTGCCCGCCCCTGTCCAGATCCTTGAAGAACGCACGGTGGGGCCTTCTTTGGGACGCGATTCCATTGATAAGGGACTCATGTCTATGTGGATTGGCGGCATCATTGTGGTTCTCTTTATTGGGATCTACTATAAGGGAGCGGGCATCATTGCCAATATTGCCCTTCTGTTGAACATTGTGCTCATCGCCGCGGGTTTGGCCGCCTTTCAAGCCACCCTCACATTGCCCGGTATTGCGGGAATCATCCTCACCATTGGCATGGCCGTGGATGCCAATGTGATTATCTTTGAGAGAATTCGAGAGGAGGTACGCTTGGGCAAAACCCCAAGAGCTGCGGTGGACGGAGGCTATGCCAGGGCCACCATGACGATCCTGGATGCCAACATTACGACTTTAATTGCCGCCTTAGTCCTGTTTCAATTCGGAACAGGACCTGTAAAGGGCTTTGCTGTAACCCTAAGCATCGGCATACTAGCAAGCCTTTTCACAGCCATCATCGTGGCCAGGCTGATTTTTGACTACCTGGTCCTGCAACGCCGTACCCAAAACCTGAGCATTTAGAAGGCTAGCACCGATTACGTTGTAGGAGAAAGAAAGGAATATACATACTTCCCATGCAATTCATAAAACCTGATATTGACCTCGATTTTATAGGAAAAAGAAAAATTGCTTTCTTAGGCTCTTTAGTACTCATTGCCGCCAGCATCGTCTCTCTTGTAATCAAAGGGGGGCCAACTTATGGCATCGATTTTGCCGGTGGCACCTTAATTCAGGTCCAGTTCGCCAAACCCATGTCCCCACAGGCCATCAAGGATTCCCTTACATCCATGGATCTGCAGATCACTTCCGTCCAGGGTTTTGGCGAAAAACAGGAAAATGAATACCTCATCAGGGCCGCCGGGGCGTCAGCAGCCTTACAGAGCATTGCCTCCAAGATAGAGAACAGCCTGGAAACAGCCTATCCGGAGCATGAGGTGGAAGTGCGCCGGGTGGAGATGGTAGGCCCCAAGGTAGGACAAGACCTCCGTGAGAAGGCTTTGTTGGCCATGTTTTCTGCCATCCTTTTCATTGTTGTTTACATTTCTGGCCGTTTCGAACTGAAATGGATGTTGAGTATTATTATGGCCTCGTGCCTCTTTGTGACCCTCTTCGTATTGAAGAACTTTGGTGTTAGTATCCCTCTTCTTATCGTAGCTGCAGTGTTGGTCACTTTGTGTCTCAGTTTCTATCTGAAACTCAGGTTTGCCACAGGGGCTATCGTAGCCTTGATCCACGATGTTCTCATCACCGTGGGAATCTTCTCGTTGATGGACAAGGAATTCACACTCCCCATTATTGCGGCACTCCTTACCATTATCGGTTATTCACTCAACGACACCATTATTGTCTTTGACCGCATAAGGGAAAATACGCGCAAGTATTACCGCAAATCCTATGAAATCGTAGTAAACCGCAGCATCAATGAAACTTTAAGTCGCACGTTGCTCACCTCGCTGACGACGTTGATCGTTGTAATCGCCCTTTTTGTCCTAGGGGGCGGCATCATACACGACTTTGCTTTTGCCCTCATTATTGGTGTTCTAGTGGGGACCTATTCATCCATCTACGTGGCCAGCCCAGTTTTACTAGTGTGGAAGCAAACCGGCAAAACAACAAAAGGCCACTCCAAAGGCAGAGGCCGGTAACGCGTTTTGGCTGATCATCAGGGCGCCACTACTTAACGTTTTGGAGGAAGGATATCATGGGTTACGTGCACGGACGGTGGCGTTGGGTAGGTGTCTTTCTAGCTCTGCTTGTTGCCATATTGCCTGCCTGTGCCTCGTCCAAGACAAAACAAGACTACCGAATGGCAGCACTTCAGGGCGACCTCTATCGGATTGCAAAATCCAACAAGGGCACACAAACGGCGATCCAAAACACCATTTCCCGCCTTGAGACCTTGGAGACAAAAGTGGCGGGCCTTGATAGCCGGCTTGAAGGGTTAACGGGCGTAAGAGAAGAGGATTTGCTTCGGCAGACCACAGAAGAAACAACGGCCCAGACATTGGAAGACCTCAGTAACTGGCTGAACGCCCTGGATTCCAGAGTGCGCGGGCTCCAAACTGCCGTTGACAAAGTGGCAAGTGGCCAAGAGCTTCCAGTGACCGCGGCAAAGGTCGAGCCCACCGTGCCAAAGACATCAGCACCGCAAAAGGGGGCCCGTGAGCTTGCGAGCAGTATCCAGCCAACCCCCGCCCATGATTCGGCGCAGGGCGAATACAACAAGGCTTACGAGGCCTACGTCAATGGTCGTTATGCCGAGGCATTGGGCCTTTTTGAGGACTTTTTGAAGCGCTATCCAGACCATCAGCTTGCCGATAACGCCCAGTACTGGATTGGAGAAACGCACTATGATATGGGCGATTATGCCAGCGCCATTCTAACTTTCAAAGACGTAGTGACCCGTTACACAGACCACGCCAAGGCACCGGACGCCCTACTTAAAATCGGGTACGCCTATATCGCTCTGGACGACGTCAGCAATGCCCGGATGTTTCTAAAGAGGGTGATTAACAACTACCCTTTTAGCGCCGCTGAGTCTAAGGCACGGGCAAAGTTGAAAGAACTTGAGGCGCAGTAGTCCTCAGTTGCCCCGAGGACTCACGCCGTGTCCATAAAGCTGTTTGGTCCGGTATTCTCCGTGGCCTCTTTGGACCTATCAGGAAGGGATTTGGGCAACAGCCCACTGGAGATGTGATATTTGACATTCACTGTAGCTTTTGGCTCCCCGATATTTTTCATTTAGCATTGTCGAGCAAGAGCCCTGCGTCCGCTCTCAGAAAAAGAAGTATTTCTGTTGTGGCTTGCCAGTTATCTGCTGTCTCCCCTTTCCGTTATTAAAATGCCTTGACACAAGCGTCTCTTTGTTCATATAGGGACCGCTACCGAAAAGCTCAGGTACGATTTGAGGGTCGCCGAGCCCTTAAGATTTAAATGGCCATGACGGAATCACTCATATGTTGGCTTGCACTGAAAAGTATTCCCGGCGTGGGGAATCGTCTCTGTCTCGAGCTCATCAAACGCTTCGGAGAACCTGAAAAGGTTTTTGAGACTTCTAGAAAAGACCTCTTGGGCGTGGGTGGCATTAGTAGTCATGTGGCCGACACCATTGCCAACTTCAAAGTCCCCAAAGAGGTCAAGGAGGATCTTGCTCTTGTGCAGAGAAACGGTTTTAGAATAGTCACCTTTTCAGATTCCGACTACCCCCCTTTGCTGCGCCAGATACATGATCCACCGCCTTTTCTTTATGTATACGGCAAGCTTCGCGCGGACAGCATCAACATTGCCATGGTTGGGTCACGAAATGCCACATCCTATGGTAGTACAACGACCAGGCGTTTGAGTGCCGATCTGGTGAGACGTGGGTTCACTGTGGTCAGTGGCATGGCCAGAGGCATTGACTCAGCTGCCCACATTGGGGCACTTACTGCCCAGGGTGAAACCATTGCAGTGTTGGGATGCGGACTGGGCACCGTCTATCCGGCTGAAAACAAAACACTGTTCGACAGGATAGGAAAAACAGGGGCGGTCATTTCAGAGTTTCCCTTCCTCACCCCCCCCGAGGCATACAACTTCCCGATCCGAAACAGGATTATCAGTGGGATGGCCCTCGGGGTTATTATTGTGGAAGCCACCCGCAAGAGTGGCAGCCTGATCACTGCAGAATTGGCTGCTGAGCAAGGCAGAGAGGTTTTTGCAGTGCCAGGCAGTGTGGCCTCTTTCAAAAGTATGGGCACCCACCGTCTGATAAAAGAAGGGGCTAAGCTTGTGGAAAATGTCAATGATATCATTGAGGAACTCAACATCGGCCCTGCACCACTCCCTGCACCAAAGGCGGGAGACCTGACCCCACCGCTTTCAGCAGAAGAGAAAATTATCCTAAATATGCTGAGCCCCTATCCGATACATATTGATGACCTAGTTCGACAAGTCTCCTTGTCGGCCGGAGAGGTTTCAAGCCTTCTCCTTCAACTGGAATTGAAAGGACTTGTTGCCCAAAGTCCAGGAAAACGTTTTACAAAATCTGAACCTGAATCGAATTGAGAAAGGATTCACGGTGAGTAAATCTCTTGTTATTGTTGAATCACCTACAAAAGTAAGGACCTTGAAAAAATACCTGGGCGCCGACTTTGACGTAGCAGCTACAGTTGGCCATATAAGAGACCTGCCGGTCAAAGAATTGGGTATCTCCATAGAAGAGGGATTCAAACCCAAATATACAACCATCAAAGGCAAGGAAAAGGTCATACGTGCCTTGAAAAAGGCCGCCTCCAGTATACCTGACATCTATCTGGCACCTGACCCCGACCGCGAAGGTGAGGCCATAGCGTGGCACACAGCAGAGGTGCTTAAGAAAAAGGGACGCCGATTTCACCGAGTCCTGTTCCATGAATTGACTGAAAATGCCATACGCTCTGCCGTGGCCCAGCCCCAGGAATTGGATAAGAAGAAGTTTGAGTCTCAACAGGGCAGAAGAATTCTTGATCGACTGGTAGGGTATCAGATCTCGCCTATCTTGTGGCAAAAGGTAAAGCGCGGTCTGAGCGCAGGCCGGGTTCAGTCCGTTGCGGTGAGGATGATTTGTGAACGGGAAAGAAAAATACACGCCTTTGAACCCAAGGAATATTGGAGCATTACTGCAGAACTTGAGGGCGATACTGAGCCAGCTTTTTTGGCTAAGCTCACCAAAAAAGACAACAAGAAGCTTAACATCCCCGATGAGCAGACTTCACAGACTATCTTGAAGACCCTTGAGGGAGCCCTCTTCAAGGTGGAAAAGGTTGTCAAGAAAAGCCAACGCAGAAACCCTTTGGCACCCTTTACGACCAGCAAGCTCCAGCAGGACGCTATCAGGAAACTTGGCTTCTCAGCGAAGAAGACCATGGTCGTTGCCCAGCAACTCTATGAAGGAATTGAATTGGGCCCAGGAGGACCAGTAGGCCTGATTACTTATATGCGAACCGATTCTACCCGTATTGCGCAAGAGGCCGTCAACGAAGCACGGCAGATGATACTGGAGGAATTTGGCCAGGCCTACGTGCCGGCCAAGCCCCATGCATTCAAAAACAAGAAGAAGGCGCAGGATGCCCACGAGGCTGTCAGACCCACCTCTGTCTCTCGGAAGCCAAAGGAACTCGCATCATTCCTGTCCAAGGACCAGTTGGCCCTTTATGAACTTATCTGGAGACGTTTTGTGGCATCTCAGATGAAATCCGCTATCCTGGACCAAACCTCTGTTGCCATCTCCGCTGGGCCCTACACTTTTCAAGCCTCCGGATCGGTCATTCGTTTCCCGGGGTTCATGGCCCTATATATTTCATCAAATGAAACAAAGGGGCGAGCAGACGACACAAGGAGCCTCCCGCCCTTGCCTGAAGGGATGACGCTCAAGTGCAACAGGCTCGAGCCGAAACAGCACTTCACGCAACCACCTCCGCGTTTTTCCGAAGCCTCCCTGGTCAAGGAACTGGAAGAAAATGGCATTGGAAGGCCGAGTACCTATGCGTCTATCCTCACTACCATCAGGGATAAAGGATATGTAGAGCTGGTCAAGAGGTATTTCAAGCCCACGGAACTGGGCTTTATTGTGAATGACCTGTTGGTGGAAAGCTTTCCAGACATTCTCAATGTCGACTTCACTGCCCGCATGGAGGATAACCTGGACAAGATCGAAGAAGGAAAGATCGGTACCCTTAAGGTCTTGGAAGACTTCTACGCTTCTTTCAGACAGGATTTGGAACGCGCCCGAGAAGAGATGCGGACTGTTAAGGGGCAGGGGCTTTCTGTAGATCTTTCTTGTCCAGTCTGTAACAAACCTTTGAGAATCAAGGTGGGAAAGAACGGTCCTTTTTTGGCCTGCTCTGGCTATCCCGCCTGCACCTTCACACAGAACTACGTCCGCAATGAAAAAGGCGAAATTGAAATGGGTGCCCCCTCCACAGACTTGCCCACAGAAGAAAAGTGCGACAAATGCGGCAGCCCTATGGTCCGCAAACAGGGACGTTTTGGGCCATTCCTTGCGTGCTCAGCCTACCCTGAGTGCAAGAACACCCGCTCTTTGAGTGCGGGGGCCGGAGCCAAGAGTCAGCCCACTGGGGTCAAATGTCCGGAGGATGGTTGTTCTGGCGAATTGGTTTCTCGAGTCTCTAGACGGGGAAAAGTCTTTTACGGATGCTCCCGGTACCCTGCCTGTAAATTCGCTATCTGGGACAAACCCCTGCCACAGCCCTGCCCCAAGTGTGGGGCGCCCTTTGTGGTAAAGAAGACCACTAAGAAAGAAGGGCCCCACCTGAGGTGTATGAACAAGGAATGCCCTTACAAAGAACTGCTCCAAGATGAGTCCGATATCTGATGGCAAGACATTCGGGCGATGCGCTCGCCCTCCCTGCCAAGGCTATGATGGTGGCCTTCGGTGTCGCTTCTTCTGCCTATCCATCACTTGTCCAAAAATCCCACAGTAAGTACAGTTGGTTACCTGGTACATTTTATGCATGTGCCTTCAAGAATGGAACAATCATCCGTCAGAATAGAAAGAGACCTTGAAAACATGCTTTCATCTCTCGAGCTTCTTGATGACCAGATGAGAAACTACACGCTCAATCCAAAGGAATATCCGAAACCTGATTATGAGAGATACAATAGTTTGGTCCTGGCCTATGAAACGGCACACCGAGATGGCTGGAACGGAAACCTTAGGTTCAGATATGAAAGACTCTTGGAAAAGCGTGCATGCTACGAAGATACGTGGCTTAGATGGTTCGATGACGCTGGACTTCAGTACTGGAAGCCAGGCAAGAAGCTTTGATCGGACCTCTGGGCTTACAGAACAACAGGCTCAGGTTTGATTGATGTTGGTCATCTTTCTTAGGAGGTTTCGGATTTCGTCCATGGGCCGATGGGTTGGCAATTGCCAGCCGTGAGTGAACGCATCTGCAACCTATTCTAGAGACAAGATGGCCCTCCTCGCCTTCTACCCATATGGTCAATAATCTGACACATCGCCAGATCCTTCGTCGCATTTGCCCCAGCTTTACGGCACTAATAGCCTAAAAAAATGTATAACCTGCTGGTCTCATAGTCATTTCAATATGTCTGCGATGATGGCATGATTCCTGCGAAGGCCAAAAGACGACGTGGGTCATAGACGAGGAGTGATGACCTGTATCAGTCCGTCCCAGGGGGTTGGTCCATGAGAAAAATGCCGTCGGGTCCTTTGAGAAGCCTTGCAGTGCGACCACAAAAGAGTCAACACCAATTGGAGGCCCCCACAGAAGATGGGACCGCTGGGCTGATGAGAACCGATAAGCAACTGAATCATGAAATGGAAAATCGAAGGGAGACCCAGAAGACGGCGGAGTTGGGAAGGGAACAACTCTTGTCCATATTTGACAGCATCGACGAGATAATCTACATCGCTGATCCCAAGACCTACGACGTCCTGTATGCCAATAGAGCTGCCACTCATGTCCTTGGGAAAAAGCCCGTGGGGGAGAAGTGCCACAGAGCATTTCATGGCCTGGAATCGCCCTGTGAGTTTTGTCCGAACGACGTCATCTTGAGAGAAAAGGGCATGCCTTACCGATGGGAATATCGCAATCTTGTCCTCAAGAGAGACTACATGGCCACGGATAGGATCATAACATGGCCCGACGGGCGGGATGTGAGACTTCAGTTTGCCAAAGACATTACCGAGGATAGGCGTGCGAAAGAGAAAAAAAGGAGATTTGAACGCCAACTCGTACAAGCACAGAAAATGGAGGCTATTGGAACCCTGGCAGGAGGCATTGCCCATGATTTTAACAATATTCTTAGCGTGATTGTGGGCAATTCGGAACTGGCCATGTATGACATTCCCGAAGACAACCCAAGTTTGGAAAGTCTCGAAGAGATACGTCAGGCCTGCCTTCGAGGAAGAGATCTGGTAAGACAAATCCTGAGTTTCAGTCGTCGAACAAGCCAAGACCGAATGCCGCTCAAGATCAGCCCCATTGTCAAAGAAACCTTGAAATTGATCCGATCCTCCATCCCCACAGTTGTTGACATGAGCCAGAACATTTCTTGCAAATCAGACACTGCCTTAGTCGACCCTACACGGATAAATCAGATGCTGATCAACCTTTGCACAAATGCCGCCAAGGCCATGGAAGAAAGGGGCGGCATCCTGGAAGTGATCCTTCGAGATGTGCAACTTGATGCGTCGACTGTCGGCCAATATCAAAACCTCATGCCTGGAAAGTATCTGCAGTTGACTGTGCGAGACACAGGGCCCGGCATAGAGCCTCAATTGCTAGACCGGGTTTTTGATCCCTATTTTACGACAAAAGACGTTGATGAAGGCATCGGTTTGGGTCTGACTGAGGCCTATGGCATAGTGAAAAGCCATTGCGGTGCCATCAGTGTGGAGAGCGAGCTTGGAAAGGGAGCCACGTTTCATGTTTTCCTTCCCCTTGTTGAGACTGCAGTGAGCGGTGAGCCCGCAACTCCTCGTCCGATCCCCAAAGGCACCGAAAGGATACTCTTTGTAGATGATGAGGAACCAATGGCAAAAATGGCAAAATCCATGCTCGAACACCTTGGTTACACAGTCACTGCCAGAACCAGCAGCATGGATGCCTTAGAGGTCTTTCGCAATAGGCCTCATCAATTCGATCTCGTTATTACCGATATGATCATGCCAAACATGACAGGTGATCGATTGGCAAGACAACTCCTGCAGATTCGGCCTGACATTCCCATTATGCTGTGCACCGGATACAGCGAACGGATCTCAGCAGAAAAGGCAAGATCCCTTGGAATCCGTGACCTTGTCATGAAACCGCTGGTCATGGATGAAATTGCAGAGACCATTAGAAAAACACTGCCCCCCCCCCTCCCCGGGCCCAGACTCCGCAGTGGGGTCACTGCCGCTCCACCGCCTAAGGACAACTGTCCAGCCCTTTAGCCCCCTGAATCATGTTGAAACACACCAGAAAGGCAGGGCCCTTTTCTTCCACCCGGTCTTTATCTCGGCACACATCGCTATGTAAGTTCAAGTAATTCTAGGGGCGTTTTAGTTACTCTAGCAAGGACAAGTTAGATAATATTGACAATAGCTGACGAAGCCGTTATAGGTATGACTCATCTTTCAAATCTGGATACCTGGACACCATCCAAGGGCCCCTTGGGCCACCGGGATAACATGAACAGGTGTGAGCGCCACAGGTTCTAATGTGGCATCTTCCTCTTGCGAACAAAAAGCCGTGACGGGGAAAGGGCAAACGCATGAAGGTATGGCAGACCCTTTTGATCTTGATTCTTTTTGCCTCCCTGGCCTTGGGGACGGCCCAACCATCCTTGGCAACCAACCTGGCAATCGAGAAGCTCCTTGAAATCTTTGAAGATAAGGGCGTCATTACGGCCTCAGAACTCCAGGCAATCAACGAAGCCATGGCCGAGGACCAGAAGCGTCTGTTGCGACAAGAAAAAGAGATGGATGAAAGGGAAAAGACCCTCAAAAGGTGGCAAAAGGAGCTTGAAGAGAAAGAGGCAGCCCTAAAGGCCAAAGAATCGGCCCTCTCCCACAGGCAAGTCTCCCCACCAGGAAAGCTTCCTGCTGCCTCAACAACTGTAGAGGGACAAGGTGAGGCCCCACCCCCAAAGACCCCATCCCTTGGTAAAAAGACTGAAGAGAAGACACCTGTTGAAGCCTCCTACAAAAATGGATTCTGTCTCAACACCTTTGAACCAGAACGCTTCACCTTGTGCCTTGGAGGCCTTCTTCAGGCCGATTATCGGTATTATGACTATGAAGAAGGAGACCCGGAAGAGGATAGATTCGATCTCCGCAGGACGCGCTTGCTGGTCACCGGCGAGGCCCTTGGTCGCTATGAGTACGAATTCGAGTATGAATTCGAAGGGGCCGAGGCCCGCAATCTATTGGACGCCTACGTGGATGCCCATCTGTCTCCCTATGCCTCCTTCAGAATAGGGCAGTTCAAGGAACCCTTTAGTCTCGAGCACTGCAACTTGGACAGCCTCGGTTTTTTTGCCGAGAGATCCATGGGATTCTACCTTACGCCCCGTCGGGACGTGGGGTTCATGGCCCACGGGTCCTTGTTGGACGATCAGGTCCATTACGGTCTTGGTATCTTCAACGGCGACGGCCTTGACGACACCCCAGGGGGTGATGTGGATTCCCCGGAATACACAGGACGGTGGGTTCTGGCCCCCTTTTGGGGCCAGGAGATGCCCTGGTGGGACAGTTTTCAGATAGGCGGGTCCATGTCATACGCCAAGATCGACCGCAACAACGTGGAGATCCAAGTGAAGACCACCGGTATGACCACCTTTTTTGACGTGGCCTCCAGGGGCAAGTTCAATATTATCCGGGATGCCGACGACTGTTTTCGCTACGGGGCTGAACTGGCCTGGACCATGGGCCCTGTAGCCTTGGCAGGGGAATACTTCCATGTCTTCTATAAAGACATTACCACCAGCGCGGAACAGTTCGACTTTGAGATGGACGACTACTATGTCTCACTTCTTTGGATGCTCACAGGGGAGAAGCCGATCCTTCGGAAGGGGGTCTTCCAATCCATCTCGCCGAAGAGGAGTCTCTGGGAAGGGGGCTGTGGGGCTGTGGGGCTGGCCTTTCGCTACGATGCCTTTGAGGCCGATGATATTGCCTACGACGTCTTGGTGGAAGCGGGCAATTCAGTGCGGGAGGCAGACGCCTACACCATTGCCCTCAATTGGTATCTGGATGAAACGGTTCGTTTGGTCCTTGATGCCACTAGGACAGATTTTGACCAGCCCTTGCTCATTGACCGGGACCCCATTACCGGGGAGGCCGTATACAGTGACCGTGAGGATGTGTTCACGGGGCGGTTTCAGTTCCGTTTTTGACGGGTGCGTCCCCAGCAGCAAAGGATCGATCATTTTTCGCAAGGGGCAGGCACTGTGGGGTAAGGATTGCCTGTTCTCTTTGGGTGCCAGACAGGTGTTTTTCTCTTTCCGAGAAGAGGAATTGACTTCTCGCCATGCATAGAGGAGAAAGAAAATGAAGTGTACAATCGTGTTCACGGGAACGGTGCTTCTCATTGTCTTATTGGTGTCTCCTCTTTTCGCCGCCTATCATCACGAAGGAGAGCGAGACGCAGCCAAATTCTTAGATGTCTATTCTGAGAAGGCAGGAACAAAGCTGGATCACTGTGCCCTGTGCCACAGCGGGGGCCAATACAATAAGGGTACGGATGAAGATCCTAAATGGGTGAGTCTGGGAAGTTGCCAGTGGTGCCACTACAGCTATGGATATGACGGTGCTGGCGATATCGCCGAGACCATGAATCCTTACGGCATAGACTATAAAGACAAGGGCAGAAACGCTGCTGCCATAGAGGCCATCAATAGTGAGGACTCTGATGAAGACGGTTATGCCAATGGGGCAGAGATCGCGGCAGACCGCTTTCCTGGCGATGCCGATGACGACCCGAGCAAAGTGGCTGCCCCTTATCGCGTCTACACAAAGGCCCAGTTGGCCGCCATGCCTGGCCACAGCCAGTTCATGCTCATGAACGCCTCGCGCCAGACCGACGATTACGTGGAGTACAAAGGGGTTCCCATGGAGGATTTGTTACAGGATGCGGGCATGTTGGAGACCGCAACAAGCATCACGGTCTTTGCCCCGGACGGCTGGTCCAACTACCATCCTTTGGAAGAGGACCCAGAGGAGGCCGAATTCTATCATGTGAACGGTGTGTATCCAGAAGCAGTCTATTACTACCATGAGGAGGCGGACATTGCCTTAAACCCTGAAGACGGGTGGTGTGACTATAGCGCCCCATCAGCCAAAGGCCGAGATGACGGAGATCCCATTCAGGTATCAGGCGGGCTTAAAATGATCGTTGCCTACAAGCGCGACGGCGTGTACCTACAGCCCGGGATCTTAAACGAAGACAACAAGCTGGATGGCGAAGGGCCCTATAGGGTGGTCCCTCCTCAGAAGAATCCCGGCCCCCCGGATCAGGGTAGTAGGGCGGTAAATCAGGATGTGATCTGGCCTTATGAATCTTCCTGGGACCACAACAAGGGGGCAGCCTCCCGTTCTGCCACAATCGTTCGCGTGGAGCCCTTGCCGGAAGGAACCACAGATATCAACAAACTGGAGGCGGGATGGGGCTATGTGGATCAGGCCAAGATCATCGTCTACGGCGCCATAGACGGATCCGATTCCAACGGAAACGGTGTTTTGGACAGCGAGGAAGGGACTGACGGAAATAGCGACTTCGACGGCGATGGCACTCCTGACTACCAAGACACGGATACGGCCCTTGTAAGACACGCCAACGGCATTGACAAGGTCTGTCTCCACACGTCCGGTGGTGCCTTCACAAATATAGAAGCCCTAGGCGACGAGGACCTGGCCGTTCCCCAAGAGGGAAAGCCCGCATCCAGCTTTCCTTACGGAACCATCAAGTTGAAGATTACGGGCCTAAATCCAGGAGAATCGGTGACCCTTACCATGGTCTTCCCAGACGACGTGCCAGCAAGGGCCGAGGTCTATAAGATCGATGCCGTGGATGGATGGCGAGAGATACCCCACACAAAGAACGGCCCAGACAGTGTTACCGTAACCCTTACGGACGGAGATCCACTCACCGACGGAGACGGCCTTGAGGATGGTACCATTACGGACCCCACCGCCTTGGCTGTTCCTGAGGTGAAGAAAAAATCAGGCGGCGGCGGCAGTTCGTGCTTTATTGACACGGTCCTAAATAGTCTCTGACGAATACTAGGCGCCCCTTTTCTGAAGTGTGTTTCAGGAAAGGGACGCCTGTTCTCACCCCAAACCATGTTTTCTGCCTTCCAGGAGTCATCAAACGTAGGGTGCCATCCCTCGCCCATGGCCGCCCCCTACCCTGCCGTTCTCAGCGACCACCTCCTCTTAGCGTTCGTGCACAGGCACCGTATGAGACAGTAATCGTTCTGCCCCAGAATGGTTTAAATTGACTTATTCTTACAGATATGGTCCAATCCTTTCCAAGAAAGGAGAAGGGCATGAAGGAAAGGGCACTGCTTAACACCAAGGAGATCTCCCATTTTTTGGACATCAATGAGAAGATGGTCTATTCCCTCATCGCTGACAAGGGACTTCCAGCCACCAAGGTGACGGGAAAATGGCTCTTCCCCAAGCACCTGGTGGAACGTTGGCTGGAGAACCAGACCATTAACTACCCTCACGGTGCACATCGCCTGCCTCCTTATGAAGGCTTGCTCATCATTAGCGGGAGTAACGACATCTTACTGGACCGAAGCATATCCCTCTTCAACCAACTCTACGGAGACCATATCGCAGTGTTCGGGAATCTTGGAAGTCAGGGGGGGCTAAAGGCCCTTAGCCGGGGCCTCTGTCACATAGCCTCAAGTCATCTTCTCCAGGAAAATGAGGAAGACTACAACTTCGAGTTTGCCTTTCAGGAGTTCAAGGGAGACTTGCCGGCTTTGGTAAACTTCTGCAGACGAGAACAAGGGCTTCTGGTGTCCAAAGGAAACCCCAAGGGGATCAAAGGCATTCCTGATCTGGATCAGCCAGGAACAAAGATCGCCAATCGCCCGGTCGGGACCGGCACTCGGCTTCTCCTTGACCGAGGGCTTCAGAAGGCAGGCATGAAAGGCCGGCAGGTAACGGGTTACGAACGTGAGTTCCGGAGCCACATGGACGTGGGTCTTGAGGTGCTGTCTGGACGGGCTGACGCTGCGCCCGCCATCCGACCGGTTGCCCATCTTTTGGGGCTAGACTTTGTCCCTCTTCGCTGGGAGCGCTACGATCTCCTCATTTCTAAGGATCACTTCTTCGAAGAAGGGGTCCAGCTTTTTGTGGGTCTTCTCCACGAGCAAGCCTTCGGGGAGCTTTCCCAGCAAATCGAGGGCTACGATCTGAGCCTGGCCGGAAAGATGGTATTTCCACAACAGTCACCACCAAACAAGGGGAGATGAGACATGCAAAGACAGATCCTATGGATTATCACAGTCACCATGGGACTCTTCATGATTCCTGGTATTGCCAACGCAACAGAGAACGTCCTTAAAATGGCCACGACCACGAGCACTGAGAACTCTGGGCTCCTAGACATGTTACTTCCCCACTTCACCGAGGAGACCGGAATTCGCGTCAAGGTCTTTGCAAAAGGAACGGGCGCAGCCATCCGTGACGGCATGGACGGCAATGTGGACATTGTCTTTGTCCACGCCAAGGATAGAGAAGAGAGATTCGTGGCCGACGGTTACGGCGCATACCGATTAGGGGTCATGCATAACGATTTCGTTATTCTCGGGCCTTTCACAGACCCCGCAGAGATCAAGGGGATGCATGATGCGCCCATGGCACTGAAGAAAATTGCTGAAAAAGGAGCTGCCTTTGTGTCTCGAGGAGACGACAGTGGCACCCACACTAAAGAACAGTCCCTGTGGAAGGCCACCGGCTTGCCTCTTAAGACAGAGACTGTACAAATTGTGAAAAACCTGAAAAAGCACAGCTTCTCTTCCCAACATCCCGAGGGACTGGGCCAGTGGTACCATTCCATCGGACAGGGGATGGGCAAGGCCCTTACCTATGCCGAGGAGAAACAGGCCTACACCATGGCTGATCGGGGGACCTATTTGAAGTACAAGTTCGGCAGAAAGGGAGGCCTGGATCTCGAGATTCTCTGTCAAGGAGACAACAGACTGTTTAATCCTTATGGCATTATCCCTGTTGATCCCAAGAAGCATCCTCACGTCAAATTCCAGTGGGCAGATCGGCTTGCTAACTGGCTGGTGTCCCCAAAGGCCCAGCATCTCATTGCCCAGTACAAGATCGAGGGTCAACAGGCGTTCTTTCCGGATGTCATTTCTACACTGAAATAATCTCCGACCCGCGCAATCCTGGGAGAGATAGTAGATAGACTTTATGGATTTTTTCATCGACAGCTTCTTGTCTGCGGCGTCCCTCATTTGGTCCATGGACCCGGAGTTCCTTGTTGTTGTCTATGTGTCTTTGAAGGTGAGTTCCACGTCCACGCTCATTGCCAGCATTGTAGGGGTTCCAACTGGATTTCTCATCGCTTTTACTGAATTTCGTGGAAGGCGTTTGCTCATTACCATACTCAACACGTTGCTATCTCTGCCTACTGTCGTAGTGGGCCTCTTCGTTTATGCCTTCATCTCTAGAAGAGGGGTCTTTGGGGTGTATGACCTTCTTTACACGCAGAAAGCCATGGTCATCGGCCAGGTCATCCTCATCGTTCCTATCGTTACTACTTTCACCATTGCAGCTATTAGCCGCATAGATGAGCGTTATCGTAAGACGGCCCTTACCCTTGGGGCCAACCTTTTACAGACAGCATGGCTGATCCTTCGGGAAGCCAGGTTTGGCATTGCAGCAGCCATCATTGCTGCCTTCGGAAGGGTCATCGCCGAGGTTGGAATCAGTATGATGCTGGGCGGCAACGCCAAGGGATTCACCCGTACAATGACCACAGCTATGGCTCTGGAGTATGACAAGGGGTTGTTCGTACTCAGTGTGGCACTGGGCATCGTGCTCCTCACTGTAAGCTTTGCGGTAAACCTCTTTTTTAACTATTTTCAGGGCAAGGCGAGGGTATAACTTCCATGCTCTATGCGATGAAGAACGTAAAGAAGCGGTACGAGGGACGAACGGTTCTGGACCTGGAAGCACTATCTCTTGGCAAAGGGAAGATTCTGGTCCTCCAGGGTCCAAATGGTGCGGGGAAGACCACGCTCTTGGAGATAATGGCCTTTCTTTCCAGTCCCACGTCCGGAGAAATGTGGTTTGATGGCCGGAAAGTCGATTTCACAGGCAACAGTCTTATGGGCCTTCGGCAAAAGGTGGTCCTCGTTCAGCAGCACGCTATCTTGTTCACCACTACCGTTTCAAGAAACGTGGAACTCCCTTTAAGAATACGGAAGACGCCTAAAAGGGCGAGGAAACAAATCGTTGAGGATCTCCTAAACCTCGTGGGAATGGAGGCGTTGGGGGATGCAAGAGCCCACAGGCTATCGGGAGGCGAGACACAGCGCGTGGCCATAGCACAGGCCCTTGCCTGTTATCCGGAAGTTATTCTATTGGACGAACCCACTGCCAACGTGGACGTGGAAAACCAGATGGCTATCGAGCGCACCATCCGGGATATCAACCGGACAAAAGGGATTTCAGTCATCTTTACGACTCATGACATGATCCAAGCGTCAAGGATTGCAGAAGAGACTGTGTTCCTGTTCGAGGGAAAAAAGGCACGGTCTACCTATGAAAACATCTTCAGTGCTCACATGGAACTTGATGAGGATCCCTGGAAGTACTCCGTGCTCCAAAACGGACTGAGGCTGCGTGTGCAGTCTGAAAAATTAGGCCGGGTTCGAATCTGTATTGATCCGAGGGCGGTAAGGCTTTCGCGAAGTGGGAGTTCTGAGGACAACACTTTCCAGGGGAGGCTCGTTCAACTGGCTGACGAAGAGAACCGGGTGAGGGCCCATGTTGACGTCGGGATGCTCTTAAGCGTTCTAGTGCCCAAAGATGTCTTCAGTGGTATGGATCTAGGCGTTGGAGACCCTGTGTGGATAACCTGTCCAGCGGAGAGCATTGAGGTTCTTGGGTAACAGCACGATACCTTTCCTTGCCTCTTGACAGATTGCCCCCTTTTTCCTATAGTCTATTTATGCAAATGGGAATTCTTTTCAATAGTTACACCGTGTATGGGACGCCTGGCAGCGCCTCGGCATGGATGAAGGGTGTGTCTTTGTCATGCCTGGAAGGTCATGCTTCTAGGGTCCCCCCACTAACAACAGGATCTGACTGAAAGGAGTGTCATGCCAGTAGATTTTAAAGGCCTCAGAGTGGTTTCCTTTGAAAGTCGGCATTCCGATGAGATGGAAGAGCTCATCCGGGAGGCTGGGGGGGAGCCACTCATAGCTCCAAGCATGCGTGAAGTGCCTCTTGAGCACAATAGTGAAGCCCTGACCTTTGCCAAACTTCTGCTGGCCGGCTGGATCGACGCGTTGATTCTGTTGACAGGGGTTGGCACCCGACTGCTCGTTCAAACTGTGTCGACCAAGTACGACGTTCAGGAGTTCATTGACGCCCTCAAGAGGGTAGACACTTTTGCCCTTGGACCTAAGGCCGTGGCGGCGCTCCGAGAGATGGGGCTAGCCCCCACCATGCCTGTTGCAAAACCGCATACAGTGACGGACCTGCTCACCATATTCGACGAGAAATACCCTTTGGAGAACAAACGCGTGGCCGTCCAGGAATATGGGCAGTCTGATCCTGATTTGATCAAGGCATTGGAGGAGCGCGGCGCCCAAATATTGGCTGTTCCCGTCTATAGGTGGGAGCTCCCTGAAGACTTAGAGCCCATTCGCAGGGCTATTCGCCTCATCCTTGGCAACGGCGAGGGACAGGCCGATGTGGCGTTGTTTACCAGCGCCACCCAAGTGCGGCACCTTTTCAAGGTAGCGAAGATAGACGGGCTTGAAGACAAGCTCCGGGCGGCCTTCGCTAAAGTCTGCATCGGATCCGTCGGACCCACTGCGAGTAGAGCCATTGCCGAAAAAGGATTGGCCGTGGACTACGAACCCGATGCTCCCAGAATGCCCCACCTTGTGAGAGAGATGGCCCGCCGCGGGGGGGACTTACTCCACAAAAAGCGGACAGCCTTTGCGAACAAGGTGGATACGAACAAGTGGCGGCGCATTGATATGGTGTGGGAGCCCCGTGTCCACGGACAGCCTAGCATTGATGATTCCGTATTCATGAAGGCATGCAGACGGGAGCCAACACCATACACGCCCATATGGATCATGAGACAGGCTGGGCGGTACCAGCGTGAATACCTAAGAATTCGGAAAAGGGTGACCATGTTGGAGCTCTGCAAGACGCCGGAACTGGCAGCAGAGGTCACATTGATGGCCGTGGAGCGCCTTGGCGTGGACGCGGCAATCATCTTTGCCGACATTCTTCTCGTTGCTGAGCCCATGGGACTTGCCCTGGAATTCCTTAAAGGCGAAGGCCCTGTCATCCACAATCCAATACGGACTGGACAAGACGTGGAGCGACTGAGGGAACCCAGCATCGATGAATTGGCCTATGTCTTTGATGCCCTAAAGATCACCCGTCGCGCCCTACCGCCTGATGTGGCATTAATCGGCTTTGCCGGTGCCCCTTTTACGATTGCCTCTTACATGATTGAAGGAGGCAAATCTAGCCACTACGTCAAAACCAAGACGATGATGTACCGGGAGAAGGCCACATGGCACAGACTTATGGAACGCCTGGTGGAGGTGCTGATTGCGTACCTAAACGGACAAATTGCCGCCGGGGCTAACGCCCTCCAGCTCTTTGACAGTTGGGTCGGTTCCCTGTCGCCTGATGACTATTGCCAGTTCGTCATGCCTCACGTAAAACGCCTCATACAAGGGCTTGACAGGTCCGTGCCGGTTATTCATTTCAGCACGGGCAATCCAGCTCTCTTACCCCTGATGAAAGAGGCAGGTGGCCATGTAATCGGCCTTGATTGGCGTTGTGATCTTGCCCAAGCCTGGTCTGTCCTCGGCGATGATGTGGCCGTCATGGGCAACATGGACCCCATCGTCCTTTATGCGTCACCGAAGGAAATATGGGCCCACGTTCAAGCTATATTGGACAAGGCGGCAGCCCGGCCAGGGCACATCTTCAATCTCGGCCATGGGATCTTGCCAGACATGCCTCCCGAAAATGTGGCTGAATTGGTCGATGCAGTCCACGAACTCTCTGTAAGATGATGGCTAAAATCTCAAGTGTAAGCCTGTGCCTTTAATCGCTCATTTCCTCCGTACTTCAGGCTAGAGATTCACTATGGATGAAGACAAAAACAGACTCGACACTGCCTTAGTCATCGCCTTTGGAGGACCAGACAAGCCAGAGGATATCCGTCCCTTTCTGGCCCAAGTCACCAAGGGCCGGGTACCGCCGGAACGGCTGGAGGCAGTGGCCCGGCATTATGAGCTTTTTGAGGGGAAATCCCCGGTCAAAGAGGTGACTTGCAAGCAGGCAGAGGCTTTGGAAACGACGCTCAGGAATGAAGGCACGCCCTTACCAGTCTGCGTGGGTATGCGTAACTGGCACCCTTTTTTGAAGGACACTATTGGGCAGATGAAACGGGCCGGGGTAAAGGGAGCGGTAGCCGTGATCATGTCTGTTTACCAAAGCAGATCGAGTTGGGATCAGTACAAGGAGGATGTGGCCCGTGCCATAGACCACGCGGGAGGCGGCCTCCGTGTTGTTTATACAGAGCCTCTTTTTGACCAACCTGAATTCCTTGAGGCCGTCTCAATTCGAGTCAGGCAATGCCTTGAAGAGATTCCCCTGCGCCATCGACCATCTGCCCATATTCTTTTCACCGCCCACAGCCTTCCGTTCAGTGATCCCCAGGTTGAAGTCTATGAAAAACAGGTACATGATTCAGCGGCCTCTGTTGCGAGCATATTAGGGCACCCCCATTGGCAGGCAGTTTACCAAAGCCGCAGCGGACGCCCTCATGACCCCTGGCTTGAGCCGGATGTCAATACCGTTTTGAGAGACCTGGGAGCTCACGAGGTGAAGCATGTCATTGCCGTACCGATCGGATTTGTATGTGATAACATCGAAGTTCTCTACGATTTGGATATTGAAGCCATGGACACGGCCAAAAAGGCTGGCGTGACGTTCCATCGGGCCAAGACCGTTGGCGACCATCACTTGTTCATCAAGGCCCTTGCACGTTTGGTTTTGGAGGCAGTTAAGGATTGTCAAAAAGGTGAATAGAACAGAGGGAAAAAAGATCGTTATCATTGGAGGAGGCATCACAGGGTTGTCTGCTGCCCATCGCCTCTCCGAACTGAGCAAAGATGAAAATGGCCTGCTGCATGTGACCTTGATCGAGGCACGAGATCAGTTGGGCGGCGTTATTCACACCATCAAGCAGGACGGCTTCCTCATCGATTCAGGACCGGACAACTTTGTCACGGCCAAACCATGGGCCATAGCCTTAGCACGACGATTGGGGATAGCATCTGAGCTCATATCGACCAATGAGGCCCACCGCAGCGCCATGGTCGTTCGCAACGGGAAAATGATGCCTATCCCTGAAGGGTTTCTCCTCATGGCCCCAACCAAGTTCCTTCCCATGGTCACAACCCCCCTCTTTTCGCTGCCTGGCAAAGTCCGAATGGGTATGGAGCTCTTCGTCCCTCCCAGAAAACAAAATGGCGACGAGTCGCTGGCCTCCTTTGTCATCCGGCGATTTGGACAGGAAGCCCTCGACCGTCTCGTGCAACCCCTGATCAGCGGCATCTACACTGCCAAACCTCACAGACTAAGCCTCAGAGCGACCATGCCTCGGTTCCTTGATCTTGAGACCAAGTACCGCAGTGTCATACTGGGGATGCGGGCTGAGGGGAAAAAGAGAAAGACTTCTGGAAGTGGCGCCCGTTACTCCATGTTTGTAACGTTCAAAGATGGTTTGCATACCTTGATTCGAGCCTTGGAAGAGCGCCTGGGCCACGTTCGTTTCCGCTTGGGTGAGAGGGCCGCTCAGTTGGAGAAAAGCCCAACTGATAACGCTGTGCCCTTGTGGAAAGTTAAGATGGAAGACGGTCTTTCCGTTGAAGCAGATGGTGTCATCATTGCCGGCCCCTCCAAACACGCCGCAAGGCTGCTGACAGCCGTGGACGCCGACCTGTCCCGGCAGTTGTCGGCCGTGGGCTATGCCTCTTCCGCTGTGGTCCATCTTGCGTACAAACGATCACACATCGCCCATCCGCTGAATGCCTTTGGTTGTGTCGTCCCCATTACTGAAAGGCAAAACATCATTGCGGCATCCTTCAGCAGTGTCAAATACGCAGGCCGGGCACCGGTGGGTTATGTGTTGCTTCGTGCCTTCATGGGTGGTGCGTTGCAACCGGAAATCGTCCAACGCAGTGATGAAGAGATCACCCAAACCGCCCGACGGGACCTGGATGCCTTGTTGGGCATCACAACGCCTCCCCAATTTGCCATCGTGAGTCGCTGGCCAGATTCCATGGCACAATATGATGTAGGACACCTCGAAAGGGTGGCCACGATGCGCCAAAGGCTTATGAGGCATAAAGGCTTGGAGCTGGCAGGTAACGGATTTGAAGGGGTCGGGATCCCAGACTGTGTTCGTGCGGGAGAGCGAGCGGCTGAAGACTTGCTCTCTGAACTCATGACTTAGCATGGAGATGCTGGCGCTCCATCCTGAATAAAGAAGACGCCTTTTCTTGGAATTCTAAAGCTTAAACCCTTCCTCAGTAAAGAGTGCCAAGCAAGTGTCTACGACTTCAGGATCGTAAAAAATCCCCTTGTTCCGCGAGATCTCGTCTAACGCCTTATCTATGCCCAGGGCAGGTCGGTATGGCCGGTGTGAGGCCATGGCCTCTACAACGTCGGCTACGGCAAGCATCCTTGCTTCTAGGAGGATCTCTTCACCAGACAGACCCTGTGGATATCCGGAGCCGTCCATCCTTTCATGGTGTTGAAGAACCATCTGGGCAATAGGCCAGGGAAACTCGATGTCTTTGAGAATGTCGTATCCGATCTGTGAGTGATCTTTGATCAGGTTGAATTCATTCTTGGTCAACCGACCGGGTTTGTTCAGGATGGCTGTGGGTACCGATATCTTTCCCAAATCGTGAACAATCCCTGCCATACGGATGCCTTCTATCTGATCAGATGACAGGCCAATTCTTCTTGCCATGGCAGAGGCCAGGTCGGCCACGCGTCTTTGATGTCCTGCTGTATACGGATCCCTCATTTCCACCGTCAATGCCAGCGCATGGACGGTGCCGTCCAGTGCCTTGCGTAACTTTTCCGTAGTGTTCTGGAGCGTGGCAGTCCTTTCCACGACTAGATTTTCGAGATCTTCTCTATGAGCACGATCAGCCAGTTCAAGCTCCCGGCGACGCAATGCGTTGGCTACTGTGATGATCACCGCATTGGGCTGAAGCGGTTTGACCAGATAGTCATAGACGCCGATCAGCAGGGCCTCGCCTGCGACCAATGGATCATCTACGCCCGTTACCATAACGGCTGCTGTGTCTGGATATTCAGAGAGGGCGTACCTTACGAAATCCAGTCCTGATTCGCCTGGCATGCGTATGTCGCAAAGAAGCAATTCGCAATTTTGCTCCTTCAGGCACTCTCGCCCCTCCGCTCCGCTGGCAGCTAATTCGCAGGAATAACCTTTGCCTTCAAGGATTCTCCTGAGCAAGTTCCGAATGGCTTCTTCGTCGTCCACGATCAATATGTTCGTCATTATCCGCTCCTCGAAGGTACATCAAGATAGGCCTAGACGGTCGCGTGCATTTATATGGCACGAAAGGAACGTTGTCAAATGCCCTGCCTTCTGGTAACTCTATGTCTCATGAATGCCTCTTTTCGGACAGGCGCCCTCGTTCTGGCTTCAAACTCCCCCAGACGCAGCGCGCTTCTTAATCAAGCTGGTTTGGCCTTTGGCGTGGTGCCTAGCTCTGTGGACGAAAGCCAAGTAACGGCATCATTACCAGAAAGCCGGGTGAGACTTCTTGCCGAAGCCAAGGCCCACGAAGTTTCTTTGCGCTACCCGCGGAGCTGGGTTATCGGAGCCGATACCATGGTGGTGATTGGAAACAATGTATTGGGAAAGCCCCGGACCGCCGATGAGGCACGGCACATGCTTCGTTCCCTCAGCGGCAAGACACACAGGGTGCTCACAGGGTATTGTATCTGCTGCAATGCAGCAAAACAGGCCTTTTCGGACACGGTGGAAACAAAGGTCCTGTTTAAGACCCTGACCGAGGGAGAGATCGACTGGTACATTGACACGGCAGAACCCTTTGACAAAGCCGGCGGCTATGGGGCCCAGGGTCTTGGGGCCTTCTTAATAAGGCGTCTCGAAGGTTCCTACACCAGTGTCGTTGGACTGCCCGTCTGCGAAGTGGTAGACTATCTGGTGAAAAAGGGTGTGGTAAAACGCTGATACTGTGCGGCTCTCCCCCGGCTATTCTTCATGATTGACCAATGATTGAAATGCGCAGAAAGCGGCAAGACCTTTTAGATCCTCACTGGCATGGCCGGTGCATTAACAGAAAGTTACTGAGATGTGGACAATGACAGAAGAGATTGAAAGCAGGCTCAAAGGGGTCACAGATCAAATGAGGGGCGCAGCCGTTAGGTGTGGTCGTGATCCCAATTCCGCGAGATTGGTGGCTGTAAGCAAGACAGTATCTGCCGATCGTGTCTTGGCTGCCATTCGGGCTGGGGTAACAGACCTGGGAGAGAACTATGTCCAGGAAGCCGAAGCAAAGATCAGCGCCCTTGGTGATGAAGAAGTGTCATGGCATTTTATAGGTCACCTTCAAACCAACAAGGCCAAGTATGCAGTGAGACTCTTTGACCTCATCCACTCCGTTGATAGTCTTAGGCTGGCAACGGAGCTGAACAAGCGCTCGGCCAATCTTGGCAAGGTCCAAAAGGTTTTGGTACAAGTGAACATCTCAGCCGAAAGGACTAAGTCGGGTATTGAGACACATATGGCCATGGATCTGGTAAGCCAGATGGCCCATCTTGAAAACCTTGCCATTTGCGGGCTCATGACTATGCCCCCCTACTTTAATGCACCGGAAAAGGTCCGTCCCTATTTTAGGACCCTCAGAAAACTGCAGGGGCTGATCGGCAACGAGCACTTTCCCAATGTGCACATGACAGAGCTTTCCATGGGTATGAGTGGAGATTTTGAGGCGGCTATCGAGGAAGGCGCAACCCTGGTACGAATCGGCACCGCCATTTTTGGCAAAAGGGGCTAATACGGCCGATGCGATCACTCCACCCTCTTCTATGATTAGAAAAAGAATCAGTTTGACAATGATTACATCGGGTTCTATCCTGTATGTGCCAACTAGATGAAATGGTAAAAGGTCTTACGCAAAGGACATTGCGCATTTTGGGAGGAAAGCACTTGGATGTTCGGCGTCAAGACAGGCTAGCTATCCGCAGTCTGCCCAACTGTGCCCCAAGACTTGTCTCGGCCATGATTCCAAAGGAGAGGGGCAACATGAGAACGAATACATGGAAGACTAGACAACTCTGGATGGTGCCAGTCCTTTTTTTGTTTGTTCTCATCGGGTGCGCCAGCAAGGAAGAGCGGGCAGCGAAACACCTTGAAAGAGCAAAACAATATGTTGAAAGGAATGAACTCAAAAAGGCGGTCATTGAATTCAAGAACGTGCTTCAGCTGCACCCTGAAAACAGTGCTGCTTGCTACGAGCTGGGCGAGACCTATCTCAAGTTGAAACAAGGCCAAGAGGCCTTTAAATCATTTTCCCGTGCTGTATCCATCAACCCAGAAGACCTCAAGGCCCAGCTGAAGATGGGACAAATCTTTCTGCTAGGGAAACAGCCTGACGATGCCAGGGAAAAGGCCGAGATTGTCTTACAAGAATCACCCCAAAACATAGAGGCCCTGTTACTGCTATCAGATGTAGAGGTCATGGAAAACCATGTGGACGCTGCCATAAAGACATTGCAGCAGGCCACTTCCATGGACCCCAAGCATTTTCAGGCGAACCTATCGCTCGCCCGCCTGCTGCTCCTCACCGGCGATATTGAAGGGGCGGAGAAGGCCTATTTAATGGCCCTGTCCGTGGAGCCATCTGCACGCAAGCCTCGCGTGGAGCTCTCTCGCATCTACGGCACGAAGGGGGAATGGGATAACGCCGAGTCAGAGCTGAAAAAGATGGTGGATGCCTCTGCCTCCAAGGAACAAGATCTCATTATACTCGCATTCTTCTACGAGACCCAAAAAAGATGGGAGGAGTCGGAGAAGACGTACTTGGAGGCAGTCAATGCCGCATCCCAGGAGGACATTGCGCCCCTGATGGAGCTGGCTCGGCATTATGCCCGAAGGCAATCCTTTGACAAAGCCCTAGAGACCATGGAGAAGGCTTTGAAGATAAAGAAGGGGGATCCGGAGATCCTCTTGGCCATGGCAAAGTTGTATCTCCGTTTCCAAAAGACGGGCGCGGCTGAAGAACTCGTCGATCAAGTCTTAGAAAAAGACAAGGGGCACGTGGAAGCAAGTTTCTTAAAGGGAAGGCTTTATCTGGCGAGAGAAGATGTTGACAATGCCCTTAAGCGACTTGACCTGGTGGTGAGAGAAAACCCCGATAATGCCAGAGCCTACTATTACAAGGCCTTGTGCCTCATGGCAAAAGGGAAACGAAAGCTCGCTGAACACGACCTGGTGAAGGCCATAGAGATGGGCCCTCGTCAGTTAGATGCCAGGCTCGTGTTAGCAGAGATATATCTTCGTAACAGGAGATTGAACCTGGCTGATCAGCAAATAGAGACAGTACTCGGCCAGGCTCCCTCTCATGTTCCGGCCCTGATTCTGAAAGGAAATCTGAACACCCTGGAAAAAGACACAAAGCAAGCGGAGGCCCTTTTCAAGAAGGCCCTTGATCTTGACCCCGACTCTGTATCTGCTCATCTGCGTCTTGGGTTTCTTTATAGTGTCACAAATCGACGCCACGAGGCGCTGAAATCCTTGAAAAAGGTGCTGGAGTTGGATCCTCACCGGACCGATGCCCTCGCCCACATGGTGCGTGTGCAACTGCAAGACAAAAGATATGACGAAGCTCTTCAACTATGTGAGGAATACAAGGGAAAGGCCTCAGAGTCTCCTTCTAACTTGGCATGGATCGAATACCTGGAAGGGACGATTTTTTGGTCCCAGGAGGATTTGACTAAAGCCCAACAACACTTTGAAAAGGCCATTGAGACGCAAGAAAACATTCTGGCTCCCTATGTGGCCTTGGCCAAGATCTACGTGAAAGAGGACAGGTTGACAGAGGCCATTTCTCAATTTGAGGAGGTTTTGGATAAGAATCCGAACTACGTGGCAGGTTACATGGCCCTGGGCACTATCTATGATCAACGGGGCAATGCCGAAAAGGCCGAATCCTATTACAGAAAGGCATTGGAGCTAAAAGACGATTTTGCGCCTGCAGCCAACAACCTAGCCTGGAATCTGGCACAACGGGGAGGCAACATTGATGAAGCCTTGGGATTGGCACAAATCGCCAAGGAGAATATGCCTGAGAGCAGCTCCACCATGGACACCCTGGGTTGGATATACTATTTAAAGGGAAGCTACTTGAGCGCTATTGCGGAATTTCAGGACAGCTTGGAACTAGAGCCTGACAATCCAGTGATCAACTACCATTTAGGCCTTGCCTTTTATAAGAACAACGAGCCCGAAAGATCCCTAGAGTTCCTACAAAAGGCACTTGATATAGCCCAGGACTTCGACGGCGCAGATGAGGCACGCAGTATCCTGAAACAAATTCAGGCCTCAGGCACATCCTGAGACAAGAATCTGACAATGAATAAGACGTCTCAAAAAAGGACGATTTTAGTAATAGAAGACGACTCTGATATCCTCTCAGTAATCGCCAAGCATCTGAGACGCCTGGGCTACGAGGTCTTGGCAGCTTCCGATGGTATGGAAGGGTTAAAGATGCTAGAATCAGGAGGTTATGACCTAGTGGTCACAGACATTGTCATGCCCTACGTGAGTGGAGTGGGAATGATCACGGCGATTAAGAAAAAAACCCCACATATCCCCGTGATCGCCATCACGGGTTATGGCAAGGAGCCCGAAATGGCGGCCACGGAAAAGAAGGCAGACCTGGTGCTGGCCAAGCCTTTCAAGATGTCGGTTCTGAAGGATCATATAGCTAGGCTCCTCATGCAGCAAGAGAAAAAGTAGTGGCGCTTGCCATGTTTCTTCAGGGCAGTGAGGTCCACTCTTGAATCGTTGAACGGAAAGATAAGGACAGACTTTGCCAATATCAAGGCCCACAGGAGAGACTTATGAAAGCCAATCCGAACATTCTTGTGGTTGAGTCAGATCCTTCCCGTTCCCAAATCTTGCAGGAAAAGGTCAGAGGCCTGGGATTCAAGCTTTGTTCTACCGCGCCCCCCGATAGGTCTGCCGAGCAACTGGCCTCTTTGAGTCCTGATTTGGCCATTATCGGGCCTTCTGTAGAAACACAAACCTGCCTGAAGAACATTCACAATTTGGGATTGATTGACCCTGTAATGCCGATTTTGACCTCCTGTGAAGAGGCGTTGCTTTTGAACGGATCTGATCATTCCCCTAGCGGTACAATCCATCACCTGAGCCCAGATCCGGACCTTGACGAGATATCAAGGGCCATACACAAGGCATGGAAACAGCGAGCTGCCCGAGGCCCTTTAGACGACAGCCCCGTGGTCATTGTTGGACAAAGCCCTCAACTGATGAACATCAGGGAAAAAATTCGAAAGGTGGCCCACAAGGACGTCACCGTATTGATCACGGGGGAGACCGGTACTGGCAAGGAGCTGATAGCCCGTTCTATCCACTATCATTCCTATCGGCGAAAAGGCGCACTGGTGAAGGTGAATTGCGGGGCTCTCCCTGACGACTTGCTAGAGAGTGAGGTCTTCGGTTTTCAGAGAGGGGCTTTTACGGGGGCCCATAAAGACAAGCCCGGGCGTCTTCAGCTGGCAGCGGGAGGAACCCTGTTTATTGACGAAATCGGCGATCTTTCCTTGTCTTTGCAGGTTAAACTGCTTCAGATCTTTGAAGGGGAAGCCTTTTCACCCCTTGGCGGCACAGAAGACGAAGCCATGGATATCCGCGTGTTGGCTGCTACGAATTCAGATCTCCAGCAGAAGGTGCTGGAAGGGTCTTTTAGAAAGGATCTGTTCTACCGCCTGAAGGTGGTGGCCATGGATGTCCCCTCCCTTAGAACGAGAAAAGAAGATATCCCTTTCTTGACCCACTACTTTATGAACAAGTATTGCTTTGAGCTCAGAAAAGGGGTCATGGACATACCCGATGAGATCGCTGAGCTTTTCTTGGCCTACGAATGGCCCGGCAATGTGAGAGAGCTTGAGAATGTGATCCGTCGGGCCATTGTCCTTAGAAGTTGGGATTTTGCTTTTAAAGATCTAAACCTACATATGGGAGTCCACAGCGTAGAGAGTGGCTCTTTATCTGAGGTTGAGTCTCAAGGTTCTGATTGGCGTGACGACAAGCTTTCAAGGCTTTTTAGAGATAATGATTTCTCCTTGAAGAAGATATCCAAGGCCTATGTTTCCCAAGCAGAGCGGGAGGCGATTTTGAACGCTCTCAGCGAGACTCAGTGGAACAGAAGACAGGCTGCCCGATTGCTCCAGGTGAGCTATAAGACCCTCCTAAACCGTATCAAGGAATTTGATCTGAAACCATAGCATCTCCTTTTTCCCCGCCCCGTCCGTTCGTCTTAGGCCTTTTGTCGCCATTTCCTGATCGTTGCGCAACTTGGGCTCCAGATCCTCCCATTGTTCGCCACATCCATATATAATCTTTTTCCACATATTGGCATAACTTTTCTCATATAGTTGGCAATAAAATACATACCTCTATCCTCCCTTTTTGAGAGCCCTTGCCCTTTCGTGGATCTTCATTGAGACTTACGCCTTAACTCTTTTATTTCCTTGATTTAATATTGTAATTGCTCTGTTCTTTTAGGCTCTTTGCCGGTCGGCATGTTTATTGCAAAATGTTGTTGAAACCATTAGTCCAAATAGTCGAAGGGGGAATACCGAAACACGAGAGAGCGACAGTTCCCACTGGGCACGTCGCTCGAACAAAAGGGGGGGCGAGAGACGTACGGGTGCCTGAGAAGTGGACTGAGGCACTAACTGCTTAATCGGCCGAGACAGGGAAGGAGGACTGCAATGAACAAGTTTTTAGTGTTTTTATGCACTATAGCCATGGTTTTTTCTGCCGTCGGCATAGCCAGTGCTATTCCGATCGAAGACATCTGGGATCCCGCCGATGTCTTTATGGACGCTGATCTATCGGACGGAAGCGTGGATCAGTATAGTTGGACATTTGATCTTACTGATGACGGATTCAACCCAGACTGTCAAAATGTGGTACCTGGTACCGCTAAAGTCTTCGTAACTCTTAGTGATCATACTCCAGACAACCCCGATTTTCCACATGAATGGGTGAAGCTAACAGTAGGGACAGACATATTCGGCGGCTGGAGACTTGAGTACCCAACCTCTGGCTTACCCTTCGCGCTCTCACCCGCCGTGGAATTGACTCTCAGCGACGATGGTATTGTTAATGCTATGTTGGAAGCCAAGGGAGGAAATTTTTACTTTGAATCGGCAAAGCTCGTCGTCGAGGCAACCCAGTGCCCAGAGAGCCCCGTCCCAGAACCAGCCTCCATGCTGCTTATGGGCACAGGCCTGATCGGTCTGGCCGGCCTTTTGGGCAGGAAGAAGCTTCGGAAAACCTTAATGAAATAGACTGATGCACGCCTGAGTGTAACAAGAGTGAAGGGGGCCAAGAGATCGAACTGTTGTCTGTTGGATAGGTGGACCGGGGATTAGCCACCAAACACTCATCACAGTCTAAATCTCCACAAGTCTATGTCCACAAGTCTATTATTGCTTTATCAGGTTTGTGAGAAAAGGGCAGACATTGGCATTGACCCTGACATGGAGGAATTCGAAGATATCGTCAGTTGATTTATTCAAAACAGGTCGCCGTGACCTGCCATACGGTAATTAAGGAATAAAGGAGAATCATAACGCAGTCTCAGAAAAGGACGGCCGAAAGTGGGAATGGCTAGCGTGGCAGTTAAATTGAGTGACAACGGGGGGAGACGTTCGGGCGTGGATCGGAGGCGCTTTTCGTACACAGGCCACATCCCTGAAAGAAGGGCCAGCGACGACCGCCGAAACGGGCTAGACCGAAGAAGCGGCATGGAGCGAAGAAGCAGCTTTGATCGAAGATCCGCCTTTCAACTTTGACCTTCTTTCCACTCTGGTTAAGCAAAGGCAGGGCAGGTGCATTGATGATGCGTCTCCCCTGCCTTTGCTTTTTGTAGATCCCCGCCAGTGTCCATTCACCGCTAGCCGAGCCTACACAGGGTCCCATGAATGTGGGCTATTGCCGAAGCAAAAATTCCTTTGAAGCGATGAATTGAAACATTTTTGACTCGCGAATTTCGGCAAAGTGAAAGATCAGCAATTGCAAATGGTTGAGCCGAAAGGGCGCATCTTGTACAGGCAGTGCTTTTCTTCAACCGACCAGGCGCAACCGTCAGCGCTAATCCCTGGAGTCCTCCGAAGGCGGATCAAAAGACGTTTCAGAAAAGCGAAAAGGCATTTTGGCGACGGCCCGAATAGGGCGGCCCCTTGCCCTCCAACAGGGTGTTACTTCCCTTTCCACCTCTAATCCTTCTTTAATATTGACAAACCCGCCAACCTATGTAAAAATTTGCCACATTATGGAGTACGCCCTAATCGGCAATCATCCGTCTATCCAAAAAATCCGGGAGCTCATCACCATGATCTCGGATACTGCCTTCAACGTTCTCATCATGGGAGAGACGGGTACCGGCAAGGAGGTCGTAGCAAGGTTACTTCATCGTGCCTCCAACCGCCGCGATAAGAGGTTTATTAAAGTCAACTGCCCTGCCCTTCCAATGACGCTCCTTGAGAGCGAACTTTTCGGTTACGAAAAGGGTGCCTTCACCGGGGCGGACCAATTGAAACCAGGAAAATTCGAACTAGCATCAGACGGCGTCATCTTTTTGGACGAGATCGGAGACATGCCCGTGGTACTCCAGGCCAAGCTCCTGGAGGTACTGCAGAGCGGAAGGTTTTCCAGACTTGGTGGTACGAGAGATGTCCAGGTCAATTCCTGGGTCATCGCAGCGACCAATCATGATCTGGAAAAAGACATGAAGGACGGCTTCTTCAGAGTGGACCTCTATTATCGTTTGAATATCATCAAAATAGACATCCCTCCTTTGCGAGATAGAACAGGAGACATTCCTTTGTTGACCAAATACTTTGTTGAAAAGCACCGTCGCGACCTTGAGATGATAGAGCCCTTCCGCCTGGATGGAGATTTGAAAAAGCTCTTTGACTCTTATGCCTGGCCTGGAAACGTGAGAGAACTGAGTAACACCATCGCCATGCTTATGGTGGGCTACAACCAGGAAGAGGTTAGCTCTGAGCTTCTGAGCAACATGGCCGCGGACGACATGCGTGCCGAGGCCGTTACGGAGTCCTCTGATGGGCCTGGGCTGCCGGCCAAGGACACCATAGAACGAAACCCGCCGAAATCGCTAAAGGACCTAAAGGTTGAGGCCACAAGACATGTTGAAAGGGAGGCCATCATGCATGCACTCAATCTCACGGGGTGGAACAAAAAAGAGGCAGCCAAGATCCTCAAGATCAGTTACAAGGCGCTGTTCTACAAGATGGCAAACGTGGGAATCAGGAACAACAAATATCGCAGCCCCCTGGTGAAACGACCGTGATTTCACGGGGCAGCCGAGGACCTTTCGGCATTCATCTTACCATCTTCTTCCTAGGAGGTCATTCCATGAGAAGGATGTCTAGGTGGATTGTTCTCTTGTCTCTGGGCATTTGTATTCTCAGCCTTTCGTGTTGGACAGACCATTGCCTGGCAAGAGCAGAATCACCGTCTTATGTCGTGGGCCCCAGCGATATCCTGAATATCTATGTCTGGAAAGAACCAGAACTGACCCAGGATGTTACTGTCATGTCTGATGGGAGAATCACGTTTCCATTGATTGGAGAAATCATGGCCCAGGGTCAAACCGTAACAGCCCTCAAAGAAACGATAACCGAGAAACTGAGGGCCTACGTCACGGCACCGGAGGTAACCGTCATTCTCAGGGAGAGTCACAGCCGCCGCATCTATACCGTAGGCAAGCTGAATCGACCTGGCGCCTACCCGTTGGCAGCGGACATGACCGTCCTCCAGGCCATTTCCACGGCAGGCGGCTTTGCAGAATGGGCAGACACAAAAAACATCCTCATCATTCGGAGGACCGACAAGAGGGAGATGCAGCTCCGTTTTGATTACGAGGGTTTCATTGGTGGCAAGAAAGTGGAAGAGAACATTATTCTGCAGCCAAACGACACCATTGTGGTGCCATGATAAGGGGCTGAGGAAGAAGCCACTTCTGTCCTTCAGCCTTTAACCATTACTGCTTTCGCGTTTTCGTAATTGTGTTGAAAAAAGCTGATCCATGACAACTTCCTTATCAATACGTTTTATCAGTTCGGTTTCAACCGGCTTAGTGATGCAAAGATCGCTCAGAAACAAACTTTTGATTATTTGGCTGGTCTGGCTCTTTTTTCTCCCCCAACCCTCTTTTGCCCAATGCCTTTTTGAGTTAACACCTAGTCTGTTCGTGAGTGAGATATATGATGATAACATTTATCTCGATGCCACGGACGAGCAATCGGATTACATCACCACGGTCTCCCCTAGTTTGAGCCTTCACTTAATGTCGGAGAAAACGCATCTGGAACTACAGTATGCTCCCACCTTTGTCTGGTATAATAGGGAGGACCAGAACAATACAGTAAGACACTCTGGGACCGCTAGCTTTGGCCAGGGCCTCACACAATGCCTGACCTTCAATCTCAGCGATACGTACATCAAGTCCGAAGAACCCATGGAAGAGACTGAAGAGGTAGAAAACGTAAGGGAAACCAGGGACACGTACCAAAGAAATGCCTTTAGTGCCAGTTTGGGGTATCTTTTTGGATCGGAAGATCTCTTCACCGTAGGCTTTAGACATTTCTTGCTCAAAAACGAAGACCCTACTGTGGATGACGGAAAAATACGTATTCCTTTCTCCACGGTGACGTATTGGATCAATCTGAAGAATGGCGTTGAGCTTGAATACGAATACACTGATGCCATCTTTTGGCGGGGCGATGACGAAGAGGCCGGAGATGACTATACAGGCCATGGCGCAGGAATGCGCTATATCCACCGGTTTACCCAGCACGCCACCGGTTTTGCAGGCTACCGTTTCACGCACCGCCATTTTGAGGGAGAAACTGAAGACTATACGGTTCACCATGGATCAATCGGACTTGAACAGTCCTTTGCCCAAGATCTATCCGTTTCTGTAGGCGGTGGTTATTTTGTCCGGGAAAACGACGCATCTGATGACCAGACTGGTTACTCTTACAACGCCTCAGTTGGAAAGAGATTTGAACGCGGAAGCTTCTTCATCGGGGGGAAAGGCGGTTGGGACGAGGCATATCTGGAAGCAGAAAGAAGGGGATTTAGTCGCTATTGGAGCGTACAGGCGCAGCTGGAATACCAGATTATGTCACCCTTAGCCGCTTATGGTGGCTGGTCTTATCGCCTTGATAAAGGAGACTACGACGACGGGGAAAACCGAGATTGGAAAACGTGGCGAAGAAACTGTGGCCTCACATGGACCTTTTTCCGGTGGTTTTCCCTCTCTTTGGATTACACTTATGCCGATAGAGAAGATGATCTTGTGACTGAAGACTACAGGGACCATCGGTTCATGCTGAACCTGACAGCGAGCAAACTCTGGCAATGGTAGAGCCAGGATTTACGTATGGAACCTTTTGAACTTACAAGATATATAAACATGGCCAAGCGTAGGATATGGTGGACCATTATCCCCTTCCTGTTGACCCTTCTTGGGGGGCTAGCCTACTGCCTAAAGACTCCAAAGATCTATGAGGCAGAGACCCTGATCTTGGTCCAACCCCAGAAGGTCCCAGAGGATTTTGTCCGGACCATTGTATCTGCCACTGTTGAAGATAGACTCAGTACCATTTCGCAGCAGGTCACCAGTCGAACCAACCTGGAGAAGATCATCAAAGAACACAATCTATACAGCTCATCTGACCAACAGATGTTCACGGACGACAAGGTAGCGTTGCTTAGAAACATGATCAAGATTGACGTGAACTACGGGGGGGGGAGAGGCAGGGGAACCGATGCCTTCACCATTGCTTTTAGGGGTAAGGACCCAAAGAAAGTAATGGAGGTGACCAATGCCCTAGCCTCCAATTTCATCTCAGAGAACCTGAAGATCAGGGAATCGCAGGCCATAGGGACATCGGCCTTTATATCTGACGAACTGGAATCCGTGGAAAGGCGCCTCTTGGAAAAGGAAGAAGAATTAAAGCAGTATCGACAGCGCTATATAGGTGGGTTGCCCGAACAGCTTCAGACCAATTTAAGTATTCTGGAAAGGCTTCAGGCTCAACTGGATCAACTCCACGATCGTCTGAGAGATGCAGAGAACAGAAAAATACTAGTGCAGACACAGATTGCCGAACAAGAAAAGCTTCGAGCAGAACCTCTGATTGGCGCGACCTCCGAGGGGGGCACACCAACGAATATTACATCACTCAGAAATGAGCTTGCTTCCCTTGAGGCAAAATACACAAAAAACCATCCTGATGTCATCCGCTTGACGCAAACGATCGCAAGACTGGAAGGACAAAGGTCGGAAAACGAAACCGGTTCATTGAAACCGGAGACTTCTCTGACCCCAGTGGATCACGGCTTGAAACGTCAACTGCATGATCTTTCATTTGAAATTGACACTCTGAAGGCCGAGATCAAGGAGGTTCAGTCTCAGACACAGTGGTACCAGAAGAAGGTGGAAGACACACCCAAGAGGGAACAGGAGTTGCTGAGCCTAAACCGTGACTATGGAAACCTAAGGGAGCTGTACAATTCTCTCTTGAACAGGAAATTAGAAGCTCAGATCGCTGTGAGCATGGAGAAGAAACAGAAAGGAGAGCAGTTTAGAGTAATTGATCCTGCCAAGACTCCGACGCGACCGGTAGAACCTGATTTTCGTAGAATCCTTCTATTGACTTTGGCTTGTGGCCTTGCCCTAGGTGGTGGATTGGCCTTTTTAAGGGAGACCATGGACACCTCTTATAAGACCCCAGAGGAGGTGGAAAAAGACCTCCAATTGCCTGTTTTGGTGAGCATACCCATTAGATACACTCAAAAGGAAATAAGGACAAAGAGACTAAAAAGGGGGCTGGCCCTCGTCACTGTAACTCTGGGATTTGTCCTCTCAGCTATTGGCATCATTCTTGCTTATAAAGGAGTGGATGCTACCCTAAGTTACGCAAAAGGGATTCTTGCGGCAATATGAGAAGGTAAGGAGACCTAGGCAGGATTAATAATGACATCAATGAATTATAGGCGATGCAGTATTGGCACAACTGTGGCTGAATAGTGGTCGAGATATCCCCATGAGCCGTCCAAGGCACGGGGATTGACCGCGTTTTTGAGAGTTGTTGAGGGGCTCTTTCCTTGTATGCTGATTTTTTCAATCTGAAGGAACAACCTTTCCACCTTACCCCGTCACCCCGCTTTCTCTATTTGGGTGAGGTCCATAAAGAAGCCTTGGCAGTGCTGACATACGGGGTTGTTGAGCGAAAAGGGTTTGTCCTTCTCACAGGGGAGACAGGGACGGGCAAGAGTACCATGGTCCACGCCCTCCTTGCCAATCTTGAAAAGGGTGTGAAGTACGTCTACCTCCCGAACCCGCTCCTCTCCGCCGAGGAGTTCATGCGCTATCTTGCCCTCACCGCATTTGACAAAACGTTTAACGTCAAATCCAAGGCAGAGTTCCTCATAGCCTTTGAACACTTCCTAAAGGAGACGCTGCAGCACCAGGAAAGTTTTGTACTGATCATTGACGAGGCCCAGGAAGTCTCTCTCGAACTTTTGGAGGAGGTTCGGCTCCTTTCCAATATGGGAACGGCCGAAAAGAAACTGGTCAATATCTTCCTCGTCGGCCAACCAGAGTTGAACGAAAAATTAAATCAGCCGAGGTGCAGGGCCCTTCTACAAAGAATTGGCACCCGTTATCATATGAATCCCTTGGACCTAAAAGGCACTCAGGAATATGTTGCCACCGCCCTGCAGATAGCAGGAGCAAAAAACCCACAGGCAATCCTCCCCAATAGCGTGGTAAGGGCCATTCATCAGTATTCCGAAGGCTATCCTAGGATGATCAATATCCTCGCAGACAACGTCCTGCTACTTGCCTATTCAAGGGGACAAAGGAAGATCACGCCCTCAATGGTAAAAGAATGCTATGACGAGTTGCGACCCCACGTTTCGTCTTCACCGAGCCCGTTAGAAGAACTAAAGCAGCTGGAGACAAGAAAGGCAGCGCCGACCAAAGTGAGGCACCCCTTGAGGTGGGCGGCCATCTTTCTCATCATCATGGCACTTCTGGCCTTATTTATGAGCCCCCATGGTAGAAAGGTCGCGCAGCGATTGACCCGCATCGTACCAGTGGGTTACATGCCAACACCCACCAAGGCTGGCCAAGATCAAGCACCTATCCAGGACAGGACCATTCCAAGAGTACAAGATGAGCCAAGGGTCGGTTCAGTGCCCTTAAGCCAGGTGTTTGAAAAAGAAAAAACCATGGCCCTGCTATCAAGTCTGCCAGCCCCATGGCAAGGCTCTTTACAGGATCACGACAATATCTCAAAGACAATACTGGTTGTGAAGAAGGGCGATACCTTTTCAGAGTTAGCAACAGCGGTCTATGGCCAGGCTGAGGGAAACATTCTGGAACTTGTCTGGGAGTCCAATCCTCATATCAAAGACGTGGACTATATTGAGGTAGGACAGGAGATACTTTTCCCCCCTCTCGTGTCGAACAAATGAGAGGGCGTTGGATCATATATAATGGAACCATGGCAGAGTGTGAGCTGTGGCAGTTGGTGAGGGAATCTAATGGGCAAGGTATTTGATGCATTGGAGAAGCACAAGCAGGACAGGCTCATAAGGCCAAATCGCCTTGGCCCTCAAGACGTCACCCATCAAGTCCCCCAGGCACCCCGTGCCCAGGGGTTTCCCGTTCAAAATGGCTTCAGCCCTAAACTGATAGCTGTTTCAGCCCCGGACTCCATAGATGCTGAGAATTTTAAGGTCTTGCGGTCTCAGATCCTCTATCCAAAGGATGGCAGCAAGCCCAGAACCATTATGATAACCAGTGCCTTTCCTGGCGAAGGGAAAACATTTGTGGCTGCCAACCTGGCTGCAAGCATTGCCATGGGGGTCAACGAGCATGTCTTACTAGTGGACTGTGACTTTCGCAGTCCCAGCTTACACGATATGTTGGGCTATGCTAATATAGAAGGCCTCTATGAGTATTTAACTGCGAAGAAGACCTTGTCTGAATTACTCGTTGGCACAAAAATGGATAAACTCTCCCTCTTGACTGCGGGAAGACCAGGCCCAGACGGGCCGGAGTTGCTCTCATCAACCAAGATGAAAGAATTTCTCGAGGACGTAAAGGGACGCCATGAGGAAAAATTTCCCGAGAACGTAAAGGGACGCCATGAGGAAACATATGTTATTCTTGACACAGCTCCAAGCCACCTCACGGCAGAGGTCGGTGTGCTATCAAACCATGTAGACGGCATTGTCTATGTAGTCATGGCCGAGAGGGCTCCCAGGGAAACAATTCAAAAAGGCATTGAACCCTTGGGCAGGGAAAAGATCCGTGGCATCGTTTTTAACGGTTACGCCCAGAGTTACAAGGCTTATCATAAATACTACGGAGAGTACTAGAAATAGCAAGACAGAAGACTCCAACGCTTAAGATCGGGGCGCTTTCGATGGAGGGCGTTGTCGCGTTACCACTTGCGCTTCGTATAGGAACCAATGATTCAGCTATTTAGACAGCACTTTTCTCCCAGGAAGATGATCTTTGTTGTCGGGGAAGGCATCTTGATCTTCCTGGCAGTCTGCGTGGCATCCTATCTCATTATGGGACAAGATGTGGGCCTCGCCTTCATGCTGGAAATGATCTGGCCTAAGGTACTGCTTATCTCTGTCATCGCCCAGCTCAGCTTGTATTTTAATGATCTCTATGAATTTAAGACCACTGACACCACTCTTGACCTGGCATCCAGACTGGTTCAGTCTATTGGCATCCTGTCCATAGCCCTGGCTATCCTTTATTTTTTCTTGCCAGAGATGATTATTGGAAAATGGATCTTCTTTGGGAGCCTTCTTTTCCTGCTCCTTTTCCTGGTTGTGTGGCGGCTGCTATACTATTTTCTCATTCGGAAGAATTTCCTTACAGAAAGGGCTATTATGGTGGGTTCTGGTGAGTTGGCCAAAGACATCCTCAGGGCAATGAATGGCAATGGCGATGTGAGTTATCATATCAGCTCGGTGGTCTCACATGACAAGACTCCTGTGGGAAATGATGCCTTCAAGGGTATGTCGGTCAAGCATGGCTTTGGCCATATATGCGATTGGGCAGAGGCTGAGAATGTCAAGAGTCTTATTGTAGCTTTAGACGAAAAGCGTGGCATTTTCCCCTACAAGGAACTTCTCAATTGCAAGGTGCGGGGGATAAACATCATCGACGGAGAGAGCTTCTACGAGAGGATCACTGGGAAACTTCTGGTGGAAAGAATCAATCCAACCTGGCTCATCCTCTCCAACGGATTTGTTAAGTCAAAAACGGCTAGGGCCACAAAGAGACTGATCGGCCTTGCAATGTCTACCGCCATGCTGGTTGTTTTCTTTCCCCTGATGCTTTTGGTTGCTGTGGCGATAAAACTGGATTCACGAGGTCCTGTCCTCTTTTCCCAAAGAAGAGTTGGCGAAAGTGGAAAGCTATTTACGCTCCACAAGTTTCGCTCTATGAGACACGATGCTGAAAAGGGTACCGGACCCGTATGGACCAGAAAGAACGACCCGAGGATCACTAGCGTTGGCAGGATCATTAGAAGGCTCAGAATAGACGAGTTTCCTCAATTGTGGAATGTCCTCACAGGAGACATGAGCTTCGTCGGGCCCAGGCCCGAACGTCCCTATTTCGCCGACAGACTCAAAAGCATCATTCCTTACTACAACCAGAGATTTACTGTCAAACCGGGGGTAACAGGGTGGGCCCAGATCAAGTATCCCTATGGATCGTCTGAAAAGGATGCTCTTGAGAAACTGAAGTATGACCTTTACTATATTAAGAACATGTCTCTTGTCCTGGACTTGATGGTCATTTTCCATACTGTTAAGACAGTGCTCTTGGGCAGGGGGAGCAGATAGTGCTCACCCACGAATACCTAGTTGCTCTGCCTTTAAAATCTGGGCCAACTTCTACGGGGAGATAGTCAACCTGCTGTCAAGGCTGGCCACTCCCATGTTGTGTAACTTCAACTGGTTGCATTCATCACCTTCATGTAACTTAGGGGGCGGAGCTGTATGAGAAGTAGTCTATGATGAGGGCTTTGAATAAAGGGGTAAGAATCGTGATTTGGCACTTTGGAGCCTTTTTTGTGGGACTGATCACTGAAGCCAGCTAAGATATCGCGAAAATGGACAGACAATAAGCCTTTTGGCTTCGAGACCCTTGCACAACGTTTCTCACCTAATTCATTGAGTTTTTTGACCCATTTTCGGCTTTTTATTTAAATCCTGAAAACTCGGCTTAACAGCATGAAACTGTCCGCGATTTGTCCCCTTTCGTGGGCCGCTCACCGCAGCCTGATGGTGAGCCCGAAAGCCCACAATGAACATCCGATTAATTCATGACCCCATCCATTCTTCTGACTATTGATGTTGAAGATTGGTTCCAGGTTGAAAACTTCAAGCCATGGATCCCGTTTTCCTCATGGTCATCCCATGACTTACGTGTCGAGAAGAACACCCATCGCATCCTCGACCTTTTCGATTCAGTGGAAGTTCAGCCATCCGCCATGTTCGCTCCGCGCAACGCAAAGCATGCCTCACTGGGAAGCCCTGAACTGCGTTGCTTCCGCAACCCCAAAGCCACCTTCTTCGTCCTGGGCTGGATTGCAAAACGGAGGCCTCATCTGATTCGAGAGATTCATGCCCGAGGCCATGAAGTCGCCTCCCACGGATATTATCACACCCTCTGCAAACAACAAACACCCGACAACTTAAAAAAGGATTTAAGTGATACCAAAAAGCTTCTTGAAGATATCCTGGCAGCGCCTGTTTTCGGCTATCGGGCCCCCAGTTTTTCCATAAGCGATGATATCTTGAAGATTGTTGCCAACTGCGGCTATCTGTACGATTCGAGTTACAATTCCTTCGCTATACACGGGCGCTATGGGCAAATGGATCTATCTCAAAATGGAAAAAGGGGTATCGCACTTGAGATCCCCAAAACCCAACATCCAGCACCCAAGAGCCAGGATCCAGCATCCAGTACCCTCTTCGAGCTTCCAATCAGCAACCTAAATGTCAAGAATCTTTTTAGCTATAGGCTATCAGCCAACAGCAACCAGCAAAACAGAGGTACTCTTGTACTCCCTTGGGGTGGAGGGGGATACTTTCGGCTATTGCCCACTTTATTTTTCAAAATGGGCGTAAAAGCAATTCTCAAAAAGCAAGGTGCATACCTTTTTTATCTACATCCATGGGAGATCGACCCACAACAACCTCAGGTCCCGGACGTCCCAAAATCCTTTCGGCTCAGACACTACACCAACCTGGATAAAACTGAAGCTAAGTTGTTTTCCTTTATTGCCGCTTTTAGACATTGTACTTTTACCAATTGTTATGACTACCTCAGACTGCAAGAACTGCTGTGCCCTAAAGCATGACCAGTGACTGTAAAACTCAAGCATATTGATATCAGGAGAGCCTTGCACAACTGTTCGGGGCGCCCATTACAAGCTTTTCAGGGCACCTGCCTTGGGGAAGTGGAAACGTCCCGGCATCAATTTCAGATCCTTCGCTCCTTTTTCCGCCGGGGCACATCTTTTTCGCATTTAGCAAGCAAGCCGCGACTCTGTCCGGCTCTACAAGCTTTCGTCTTAGCTATACTCTGGAGAACGTGATGTTCCTCCGCCTTCTTTGCGCCGCCACGAGAAATATTTCCTGATATGACTAAGTCAACCTATTGACCATCAATCCAAACATGTCTCAGCACAACATCAAACTCAAATACACCACCATTGGGCTGACCGCTATTCTCGTCGCCTCCTTCATCATTGCCTACTTCCCGGCCTGGAAAAGACTCATCCTGGCGTGGTACACTTACGGAGAGTATTCCCATGGGTTTCTTGTGATTCCAATCTTCTTTTACATCCTTTTGAAGAAGAAAACCAAGCTCTGTCAGATTCCGGTTCAATCTTCCTTGTGCGGCTTAGGCCTTGTCATTCTTTCTTCATTTCTCTACCTGATTGCCCACTTTGCTCAAATACTCACTCTTTCCTCATCCTCCACGGTGCTGATGATCGCTGCAATTGTACTTTATCTCTATGGAGCTCCCATCTTAAAGGAACTTGCCTTTCCTATCTTCTTTCTCCTTTTTATGATACCCATTCCATCACAGATATACGCTGCGCTCACTATTTCATTGCAGCTATTTGTTAGTCAAACTAGTTCCTGGCTCGCTATGCATTTGGGCATCCCTTTGTACCGTGAGGGGAATATCATTCACCTTCCGGGCTTAACTATGCAGGTTGTCCAGGCTTGCAGTGGCTTACGGTCTATGGCTTCTCTCTCAGCCTTGGCTCTGATTTTGGCCTTCTTCACGTTGAGATCAAACCTTTTGAGAGCGGCCTTGTTTCTCTCCGGAATACCCACTGCCATTTTTGTTAACATAGTTAGAGTCCTCTTACTCATTGTTTTGTTTGACTATTTCAGTATTGATCTTACTGCCGAGGGTGTCCATATATTATTCAGCATTTTTATTTTTGCACTTTCCTTCGTTATCCTCGTAGCCATGAGAGGAGTACTTTCGCGTTGGGACAAAGCTACCATCGTCGAATAGTCGTTCTGGTAATCGTTTTTTCCATTACGAGTTTATTGATTTATCAGACTCCCCCATCAACCCCCGTTGCCAAAAAAGCAAGTTTAGTCAATAGCCTAAACATTGAGGGTTGGAAAAGTGGAGAGCCAGTTCCATTGCACTCGAAAATCCTAAAGGCTTTGGAGGTACATGACTACGTAAATCAGTATTATTCTAGAGGAAAGGACAGGGTCTTTCTATATGTAGGGTACTACCTTAGTACAGAAAAGGTTGGAGCGCCTCACTCACCTCTAGTCTGTTTTCACGGAGCAGGATGGACTATATCAAAAACGGAAAACATAAGCACCGATTTGGGCGGCCATAAACTTCATTTTGTGAGTGCTATTGTCACTCGCAGCAAGGAAAGGCAGCTTCTACTTTATTGGTTTCAGGCATTTGACAAGACCTTTCAGGGCACTTTCTTCCAGAAGCTCTATGCCTTTTGGACAAAATGGCTTCATGGCCGTGAGGATACCGCTTTCGTGCGTATTTCCTTACCACTCGGGGAGGAGGTGCCACCAGTCGTCGCAATGCGAACCGGCATGGCCTTCCTTGGGGCCTTTTATCCCATCTTTCTTGAATACGTAGTCAGTGCGGAACACTGAAGCTCCATACCGCTTTCGACAACCAACCATGTTTAGATTTTTCATAGCGCTCTATTTGCTAACCCTTCTTTTCCCACTTTGTACCTATGTCCTTTATCCAATACTTCTTTGGATTATGGGCAAGTTTGTTTCTCACAGCACTCAACACCGGGACATTAGACCGGAAGTGTCCATTATTATACCAGCCCATAATGAGTCCAAGTCTATTGAACAAAAACTTGAGAATACCTTGTCTTTGAACTACCCGAGGGACAAGATGGAGATCCTGGTCGGTTCCGATGGCTCAACTGATGAAACAGCGGATCTGGCAGCTCAATTCTCAGACCGCGGCGTCAAGACCATAAGATTTATGGAAAATAGGGGTAAAACCGAAGTGCAGAATGATCTTGTGGAACATTCGAGCGCTGAGATTTTGATCTTCACAGATGCTGCCTCTTTTTTGCACCCCAATGCCTTGAATATGATTGTCAGAAATTTTGCTGATAAGCGCATCGGATGTGTCGCCGGACGAATGCGCTTCATAGGCACAGACACAAATTTGACTACCAAGTCTCAAGGCCTGTACTGGCGCTATGAAGTCATCATTAAGAATATGGAATCGAAGTTGGGCAGACTGATAGGTGTTGATGGACCACTCTATGCCGTGAGGCGTGATTGTTACGTACCTCTGGCCAGTCACATCATCAGTGATTTGATAACACCCCTCCTGGTTTTGTCACAGGGCAAAAGAGTCATATGGGAACCTCAGGCAATCGTGGATGAAGACCCCACGCATACATCTTCCGAGGAGTTTGCCACACGCCGCCGTATTACCCTTAGAGGCTTGGTCGGTCTTTTGGCCAATAGCCAGCTAATGAACCCTTTCAAGTATCCCGGGCTGACGTTTCAGATATTCTTTCACAAAGTTCTAAGATGGTGCGTTGGGATTACCTTCATTCTAAATGTGTTGGCTTGTCTAGCGCTCTCAACCCACTGGATATTCAAATGCATCCTGGTGTTCTACTGTACCTTTTTCACAGCTGCGGCAATCGGATGGTTGACCGAGCGCCTGTCAATACGCCAAAAACTCTTTACGGTTCCGTACTATTTCAGTCTCGTTAACATTGCTGCTACCATGGGGATTTTAGACTTACTGAGCAGAAAAAAGGTCACATCCTGGAAACCTGTCCGACATTAGTTTCTGCGGTCTAACCTCCACAACTCCTCATTGACGAAGGCCCCTTGCCCTAGGTTTCTAATTGCACAACATATGACCTCACACAGCTTGGAAATGGAAGCGATAGCAAACGAGGCTAGTAGTATCTTAATCGGGATAAGAAGTAGTCGCAGGAGGACAGAATGCAAGTAGTTATACTAGCAGGAGGCCATGGAACTCGTCTTGCCGAGGAAACCGAAGTGAAACCTAAACCTATGGTTGAGATTGGAGGCAAGCCAATACTTTGGCACATCATGATGATTTACGCCTACCATGGCTTTAAGGACTTCATCGTTGCACTTGGGTATAAAGGTGAGATGATCAAGAAATACATGTTGGATTATTGTGCTTTATCTAGCGACCTCACCGTCAATTTGAAGAATGGAGACGTGACATTTCATAATGGGAGCAAGCTAGATTGGGAAGTGGAGTTAATTGACACTGGTTTGCATACCCAGACAGGCGGGCGTATTAAGCGCCTTAGACCCTATATGGGTGACGAGACTTTCATGCTCACCTGGGGAGACGGCGTTTCGGATATCAACATCCGTGACCTTTTGGCTTTCCATCATTCGCACGGGAAACTGGCTACATTGACAGCCGTTAGACCTCCAGCTCGCTATGGTCACCTGGAACTGGACGGAGATGTTATCAACGAATTCTCTGAAAAGCCGCAGACACGAGAGGGGTGGATAAGTGGTGCTTTCTTTGTGTTGGAGCCAGGAATATTTGACTATATTCAGGGAGACGACACTCAGTGGGAAAAGGAGCCCTTGGAGGGACTGGCCCGGGACGGTGAACTGATGGCCTATCGCCACACCTCCTTCTGGCAGTGTATGGACACCCTGCGAGAAAAGCATATCCTTCAAAGCCTCTGGGATTCGGGGAAGGCGCCCTGGGCAGTATGGAAGTAACTGAAACTCCCAGGGCCTCCTCATGTAAGCAGTGTTAAGAAGTCACATCCAACGGCTATACTTGTCCTTGATGCAGTATTTAGGACACCAACTTACCATCCGGGACTTAGGTCACTCTGCTATTGTTTTCTCCCCCCATCCCGATGACGAAACTCTGGGGTGTGGGGGTACTATCATTAAGAAAAGAAAGGAAGGAGCTCGTGTTCAGATCGTCTATATGACGGATGGGAGACGATCTCACGTGCCTCTCATTGATGAGGAGACCTTGGCTGAAGTGCGCGCAAGAGAGGCACTCAAGGCATGCCAGAAACTTGGGGTTTACGAGGATCACATTACGTTCCTCGGATACGAGGACGCTAAATTGAGAGACGGACTGGAAGCTGCCCGCAAAAAGGTGATGGCTATTTTATGTCTTGCAGAGCCGCGTGAAATTTTCATTCCCTACCGTTTAGAGGCCCTTGAGGATCATTGGGCAACGAATAGGTGCGTATTGGCTGCACTAAGAGACTATGAGGCCGAGATAACAGTCTATGAATACCCAGTATGGTTTTGGCATCAATGGCCATGGGTCACCTGGTCACAATACTGCATGAGAGAGAAGTTAGATGCCGCATTTAAAACCTGTCTGTCAAATGTTCGCATGCTAACGGATTTCGGTCATGCTGTATGGATAGGAGACGTTTTAAGCCAGAAATATGAGGCATTAAGTCAGCATAGATCCCAAATGACGAGGTTGGTAGCTGATCCCCACTGGCTCACTCTGTCTGACATATCAAACGGTGAATGGCTCCAGTGCTTCTTCCATCAAAATGAGATCTTCTACCGACACGACTACTGCAAAAACCGCAACTGACAGATAATACCAAAGAGGCTTTGAAACCAAGAGGTTTCTTTTCAGCCGCCACGGAGGGTACTCATGCGTGTTCTGGTTACTGGAAACAACGGTTACATTGGAACCGTCTTGTGTCCTATGCTCCTTAAACACGGGCACGACGTTCTTGGAATGGACACTGACTTATACGAACGCAGTACCTTCGGCGGGGAGATCCCTGAGATTGAAACCATGAAGATCGATGTGCGAGATGCGCAAGCCCGTCATGTAGAGGGGTTTGATGCAATCATCCATCTCGCCGGTCTTTCCAACGATCCGCTCGGAGACTACAAGCCAGAGTTAACCGCAGCGATCAATGAAAAGGCCTCAATCAGGTTGGCAAGAACTGCTAAAGAAGTTGGCGTGAAACGCTTTTTGTTTGCTTCTTCTTGCAGTAACTATGGGGCGGCAGGCACCGATTTCCTCACCGAAGCAGCTTCCTTCAATCCAGTCACGCCCTATGGGTGGTCCAAGGTCCACGTGGAAGCAGCCCTATCGGATATGGCGGATAGGGATTTCAGTCCTACGCATATCCGTGCATCCACAGCTTACGGCTTATCGCCCCGGATACGCTTTGATTTGGTTACTAACAACCTGACTGCATGGGCATACACTACCGGCGATGTCTATCTTAAGAGTGACGGGACACCATGGCGGCCTATCGTGCATGTTGAAGACGTAAGCTTAGCCTATGTTGCGGCACTACATGCTCCTCGCGAACTGATCCATAATGAAGCCTTCAATGTTGGAACCACCACTGAGAACTATCAGATCCGTGATATAGCGGAATTGGTCAAAGAGATAGTGCCCGGGTGCAAGATCGCCTTTGCTCCCGATGCTGGTCCGGACACGCGGTGCTACCGTGTCGACTGTAGCAAGATCGCCCGCATCCTTCATGAGTTCAAGCCACAGTGGACGGCGCGGCAAGGCATAGAACAGCTCTATGAGGCCTATAAGAGGGCAAGTCTCAGTCTAGAGGAGTTTGAAGGCCCCAAATATATGCGAATTGCTCACGTCAAGCAACTAATTTCAACAGGATTGCTGAATGAGGATCTAAGATGGAAGCCATCACAACAGACGACATTGGGGGCTTAGAAACATGAAGGATACCAAATTCTATGACTGTCGTTCATGTAACGAACCTGGGCTACAGGTATTTCTGGATTTAGGTGAAACCCCACTAGCCGATCGTCTTTTGACTGAGGAGATGCTCAAGCATCCAGAACCCCTTTATCCACTCGAGGTTGCATTCTGTCCCCATTGCAGTTTGATCCAAATTTTGAAGACAGTCTCTCCAGAGGTCCTATTTTGTGACGACTATCCCTATTTTTCCTCCTTCTCTCCTGCCCTGTTGAAACATTCCCGAGAAAACGTTCTGGATCTCATTGCATCCAGAGATCTCAATGCCAACAGTATGGTTGTTGAGCTCGCCAGCAATGACGGTTATCTCCTTAGGAATTATGTACAAAATGGCATCCCTTGCCTCGGGATAGACCCAGCAGAGGGGCCAGCCAAGGAGGCTATAAAGAACAACATTCCAACACTTACCACTTTCTTTGATGTGGAACTGGCCCAAAGCCTGCGTCACGAAGGCCGTGCAGCTGATGTTGTACACGCTAATAACGTACTGGCACATGTGGCGGACACCAACCGTTTCGTAGAAGGAATAGGAGTATTATTGAAAGAAGATGGTGTTGCGGTCATAGAAGTCCCTTACGTAAGGGATTTGGTGGACCACTGCGAGTTCGACACAATCTATCACGAACACCTGTGTTATTTTTCTGTTACTTCTCTAGATCATCTCTTTCGAAGGCATTCACTATATCTGAATCACGTAAAACCCCTACCGATTCATGGTGGCTCCCTGAGACTATATGTAAACAGGTATGAATCTGTTCAGGAGTCAGTGCATTCATTCCTGCAGACAGAGACTGAACTGGAGACGGATAAGTTTACCTATTATTACGACTTTTCGAAAACGGTTGTTCAGCTAAAGCACACCCTAAGAGATCTCCTCTTATCACTCAGAGCGGATGGGAAGACAATTGCTGCTTACGGTGCCGCAGCAAAAGGGGCGACCTTGATAAATTACGTTGGAATTGACAGTAGCATTATTGACTTTGTTGTAGATAGGAATTCACATAAGCACGGAAAGTATATGCCTGGAAAACATCTTCCAATTTATGGCACTGAAAAGCTTCTACAAGAAATGCCAGATTACGTTTTACTCCTTGCCTGGAATTTTGCAGAAGAGATCTTACAACAGCAAGACCCCTTTCTAAAAGCTGGAGGACGGTTCATAATACCTGTCCCTGAGCCCAAGATAGTCTAGCGCGAAGTCTAATGTCTCCACTGAATTCCAAAATAGGACCTCGCCTGTTTTTGCTCAAAAACCCTACTTTCGGGAGACATTCACCCTTTAGGGCACAGAGGCACTCACTGGCACTGCTTTTTACGATGAGAATACGATAGTTCAATGACAGGTGACTTAGGAGAAAACTTTCAGGGAGCCGAGAATGCCGAAATGGATCCCCACGTGTGCCCAAGCTGTAAAAGAGAAGGAATGACTGTCTTTCACGAGGTGAGAAACGTCCCTGTTAATAGCGTTGTAAATTTGCCAACTCGTGGGAAGGCACTTGATTATCCCAGGGGCGATGTTTCGTTGGCCTTTTGCCACGATTGTGGATTTGTCTCCAATGTTGCGTTTGATGGCCGATTACTCAAATACTCGGCTGAGTGTGAAGAATCTCAAAGTTTCTCACCCACGCACAACGCCTACTCTCGCCGCCTTGCAGGTTACCTAACACAAAAGTACGATCTTCGTCACAAAGAAGTCCTTGAAATCGGATGTGGAAAAGGGGATTTCTTATCCCTCCTTTGCGAGCTAGGTGAAAACCGCGGTGTAGGTTTTGACCCTGCCTTCGTTCCCGGCAGGGTTAGCGGTGAAGGGAGTGACCGGATCGTCTTCATCCAGGACTATTTCTCAGAGAAATACGCTGATCATAGCGCAGATTTCCTGTGTTGCGTCATGACGCTTGAGCACATTTACAATACCGCAGACTTTGTGAACATGGTGAGGCGGACTATCGGCAATCGGAATGAGACTATTCTTTTTTTTCAGGTTCCGGACGCAACCCGTATTTTGCGAGATACCGCCTTTCAGGATATCTATTATGAACACTGTTCCTATTTTAGCCCTGGCTCTATGGCAAGACTTTTTAGAAGGTGCGGCTTCGATGTACTCAATCTGGCAACGGACTATGACAATCAATACCTTACCCTTGAAGCCAAGCCGGCAGTGCCACCAACTTCCGCCCCCTTTCCTGAAGAAAATGATATTGAGAACCTTAGAACCTGTGTCAATGCCTTCAAAACAAAATATCAAGAGAAGGTCGCAGCCTGGCAGAGATACGTTGAACAGGTCCTTGCCAAAAAGCAACGTCTCGTCCTCTGGGGATCAGGGTCCAAGGCTGTAGCATTCCTGACAACCTTTCCCGTTACCGAAGGCGTTGAGTACGTCGTCGACATCAATCCATACCGGCAAGGGACCTTCATGGCGGGGACTGGCCAAGAAATTGTACATCCAAACTTCCTAAAAGATTATAGGCCGGATGTGGTCATTGCCATGAATGCCATTTATCGTGAAGAAATCCAACACGATCTCACCAAAATGAACTTGGCCCCAGAACTTGTCGCTTTCCATTAAGACCGGAAATTCACCAGACCGAGGCTTCTCGCAGTATCTCAGCAGATCCTTAGACTCAAAGCCCCCCGTTCCCTCGGGGAGCCGGTAGTTCCAAGTGGCTAATCCATATCACAATACATGTCCGGTATGCAATTCCGAAGACATATCATTATTTGTTGAGATACCCAACGTCCCTGTTCATTGCAATCGACTCTTATCGACCCGCCAAGAGGCTCTTGCCGTCCCTCGAGGAGACATTCGCTTGGCATCCTGCGTCAATTGCACCCATGTTTTTAATGCTGCCTTCGATCCAAAGCTTATGGAATACGGGCAGTACTACGACAATTCCCTATATTTCTCTCCCCGCTTCCGCGAATACGCCGAATCTCTGGCGGAGAGACTAATTAAAGACTATGGATTGCACGACAAGCATATTGTTGAAATTGGATGCGGAAAAGGTGAGTTTTTGAACCTGCTTTGTAAAGTTGGCCGAAATAGAGGTACCGGCTTTGATCCCAGCTTCGAGTCTGATCGTATTGCCTTCGACCCCGAGGCTCGCATTACTGTAATAAAGGACTTCTACTCAGAGCATTACAACACATATAGTGCAGACCTCATATGTTGTTCTCACGTTTTAGAGCATATACATGATCCCATCGAATTCTTGTCAACAATCCGCCGAGCAATAGGAAACAGGCTAGAAACAGTTGTTTTCTTTGAAGTGCCAAATGTCCTATACACTTTGAAGGGACTTGGTATCTGGGATGTAATTTACGAACATTGCGGATATTTTACTCCACAATCTCTTGCCTATCTATTTCGTTCTCTAGGCTTTTTACCCACAAAAGTGAGCGAATCATACGAAACGCAGTTTCTTTGTGTCGACGCAATCCCCCTTCTCGTACCTTCCCCCTTCAATGAAAGCAAATGCAAGGGCACCGCTAAATTTACTGAAGCTACTAAGGCCTTTTCCGATAGGTACCACAGACGGCTCGAATGGTGGAAAGAAGAACTGGAAAGAATCGCCACTCACGACATGAGAGTAGTGCTTTGGGGGGCAGGATCCAAAGGGGTTACCTTTTTGAATACCTGCAATGTGACCGACCAGATTCCATATGTAGTAGATATTAATCCCTTTAAGCATGGCAGGCATATTCCAGGGACAGCCCAACAAATTGTGACTCCGGATGTTTTGCGCCATTATGATCCTGACGCAATAATCGTCATGAATCCAATATACAAGAAGGAGATTCATGATCTCCTGCAACAGATGGGGATATCAAGTGACCTTCTTTCAGTATGAACCTACTTTTGCCGAAATAGTACCGCCGGGTCCACTAATAAGCCAATGTTCAACAGAGTCTTGCCGTAGTTACCCAGATCTCAGTAAGAGCTGAGTTGGAACGTCAAAACCAGAGGGACACAGTCATGGATAGGGAGTTTTTTAGAGAGCTCTGGCGCTACAGAGAACTGTTCTACTTCTTCGTATGGCGGGACATCAAGGTTCGTTACAAACAAACCGTGCTCGGCGCATCCTGGGCTGTAATTCAGCCTTTTTTTACCATGATCGTTTTTACTCTCTTCTTTGGCCGTTTGGCCAGGATGCCCAGCGACGGGATTCCATATCCGCTCTTTTCGTACAGTGCTCTTCTTCCCTGGACATACTTTTCTGGAGCCCTTTCCAACGCCGGGAATAGTCTCGTCGGCAACGCGAACCTCCTTACAAAAGTGTATTTTCCAAGAATGACTATTCCTGCATCAGCAACAATAAGCGGCTTGCTCGATTTTGGCATCGCCTTCGTAGTCTTATTGGGAATGATGGTATACTACCGTATTCAGCCGACAATCTCTCTTCTTTTGTGGCCTGTCCTTATTCTTACTCTCTTGATACTCGCCATGGGTGTCGGAATGATACTCGCAGCATTAAACGTGAAATATAGAGATGTTAAATATGCCATACCTTTTGTGATACAGCTATGGCTGTTCTTGACACCAATCATCTACCCTACTAGTATCATCCCTGACCGCTTTCGAGTGCTTGTCGCAATCAATCCCTTGAGTGGAATCATTGAGGCATTTCGCGCTTCTCTCATTCCTACCAGAGAGATTGATTGGCTAATGCTAGGTGTGTCGTCTCTCCTCGCGTTAAGTATATTCTCAATCGGTATGGTCTACTTTCACAAGACTGAGAAACGCTTTGCGGATATTATTTAGCACAACTGAGGTCTCTTAATGCCACATTCTATAACCGTTGACAAGCTATCGAAACAATACCAAATTGGAGAGCTCCATGGCCAAACGCAGCTTCGCGATGCACTAATTGACTTCATAAAGCGCCCTCTAATGAAGCGCAAACTTCATACCGTATGGGCGCTTCAGGATGTCACTTTTGAAGTTAAGCAAGGAGAAGTTCTTGGCATTATAGGACGAAATGGCGCCGGGAAGAGCACGCTCTTAAAGGTGCTTTCAAAGATCACCTACCCGACATCGGGAACTGTAAACGTTTCTGGCCGGGTGGCATCGCTTCTAGAAGTGGGCACTGGTTTCCATGAGGAGCTAACCGGGCGAGAGAATATCTATCTGAATGGGTCCATATTGGGTATGACCAAAAGGGAGATAAACGATAGACTGGATCAGATTGTAGCATTTGCTGATGTCGCAACATTCATCGATACTCCTATTAAACGTTATTCGTCCGGCATGCGCTTACGACTTGGCTTTTCTGTGGCTGCTCATTTAGATGCAGATGTATTGCTTGTGGATGAGGTCTTGGCAGTCGGCGATGCGGAATTTCAAAAAAAATGCCTTAAAGCTATGGACGATTTGAGCGGCAGCGGCAGAACAGTGCTCCTTGTTTCTCACAACATGCTCGCCGTGGAGAATCTTTGTCCGCGTACAATTTGGGTAGACAAAGGGAGCATCCGCCAGGATGGGGCAACCAGCCACATTATAAAGGAATATATGTCTACCTTCACGCGACTCGAAAAATGTGCATCTGACCTGAGCAAAATAGAGGACAGAAGAGGGACTGGTAATATTCAGTTTACGGGGATTGAATATCTCACTTCTGATAAGCGACCTAAACAATTAGTTCGTAGCGGCGATTCTTTCATTGTAAGGCTCCACTATAGGGTCCACGAGAACACAAATAGGCCCCACTTCGGGCTAGAGATTTACACTGAACTGGGAGTTCTTGTCACAGAGGTTAGTACCTGGGCGGCCCGGTATGACATAGATCATTTGCCACGTGGATGTGGATATATTGATGTGAACTTTGATTTTGTGAACCTAATGCCAGCCAGGTACTATCTTACTCTTTGGATAGCTAGTGTTGGCAGGCCAGACTACGATATTCTAGAACATTGCGCCGTTTTAGATATTGAGCCATCCGATGTTTATAACTCAGGACGGGGGATAGATAGTCGGCACGGTACAGTTTTCTTCCCATGCCATTGGCACCTGAATGCACCATAGAGTATCTGCGCCCGACGTGCCTCCTGAGCAACTACAAGATGTCGGCCTACTTTACATCGACCATTCTCAAAACACACCCAAGATAGTGTAAACTGTGGGGGTATTGATGCGGATTGCTCTCGTCGCACAGCCTTTCGACAAAGTTCTTCCACCAGGTCAAAACTCAATTGGTATCATCATTTATGAGACTGCCATAAGATTATCTCAAAACTGCCACACCACAGTCTACTCAAAAGGCAATGAGTATACAAAAACACAGCGCGTTATACAGGGGGTCAATTACCGGTTTATTCCCTTGGCTTCGGATGCCTTCCTGTTTCCTTTGTTAAGCCGCATATCAAAACATCTGTTTCCCACCGATCACTTCTTTTCCTCTAGTCTCTATTATTTCCTATACATCCTACAAGTTGCACTTGACTTAAGGTTGCGCCAATGCGATATCGTTCATCTCTTCAACTTCTCTCAGTATGTATCAATAATTAAGTTCTTCAATCCTACGATCAAGGTGTTATTAGAAATGCAGTGCGAATGGTTGACTCAACTCGATAAACCGTTAATCGAGAATCGCCTCAGCCGGGTCGATCTCATATCAGGGGTCAGCAATCACATTACTAATAAGATTCAAGCGCGCTTCCCTCAATATTCAAGTCGCTGTCAAACCGTTTTTAATGGCGTTGATGTTGATATAGCTAAATACGACTACCGCATTGCCAAGAACGAGACCGGCACAAAGCCCCCGGACTTGCTTTTTGTAGGGAGAGTTTCGCCAGAGAAAGGCGTCCATATCTTAATAGAAGCGGTGCAAATAGTAAGGAGGAGCTTCCCGAAGGTAAGACTCGCGATTATAGGAGCCAAGGGGCAATTGCCTTTCGAATATATTGTTGGCTTAAGCGACGAGGACGTTGTCTCTGAGCTTTCATTCTTCTATCGTCAGAACTCGTCCTACTACGACCAGTTAGTAGCTCAAGTTAGACAGCTAAAGCTTGAAACCGCAATAAGTTTTTTGGGAAAGCTTCCTCGGAAGGATTTAGTACGGCATTATCACGCAGCGAAAATGCTTATAAACCCATCGTTAAGTGAGTCATTTGGAATGACACTTGTTGAAGCGATGGCTGCAAGCACACCGGTAATAGCTACCCGTATCGGCGGGATGACAGACATTGTGGTCGACGGTGAGACCGGCTACTTAACTGATCCTGGTGATGCTTCACCTTTGGCTGAAGCGATCATTCATCTTCTTTCCCATGCCGAGTTGAGAACATCTATGGGAAAGGCTGCGCGTCAGCGCGCCATTGAGACCTTCTCATGGGAACAAAGAGCAGAGGACCTATTATCCAGATATAGAACAATTCTCTAGACTAACCACGATTGCTTCGGCCTCACAATCTCCACTTTTTCCATTGTGTTTGCGGAGGATTAATCAGTTACATTCAGCGCTCTTCAGAACCGAACGCAAGGTCATGCCTACCCCCACTCTTCGGCAGACGCTCGACTCTAACGGTCCACAGTTTCCACAGAGAATTTGAGCCTAATGGTTGGTCAATGAAAATAGACGTCTTTGAAAAGTTGACCCAATTGACATATTTGAAGCCCGCATGGAATGAACTTTATGCCCACGACAAAAAGGCTACATTCTTCTTGTCGTGGGCATGGTTGTTCGGATGGCTTGAAAGAACTTCACATCAGTGGCTTATTCTTGGTTTGAGATCCACTAGTACATCACCTTACGTTGCCTTTCTTCCACTTGTCCTACGTGTAAGACCAGACTGGAGATCTAAGCTAGTCCGAGAGCTCGCCTTGGGAGGCTATCCCATGGCGGACTACACCGGTTTTCTTTGCTCCTCGGAATACGAAGAAAAGGCCATGTCAGCTTTCGCTTATTACATTAAAAGGAAAATCAAGTGGGAACGATTTCGATTGAACGGTGTTTTGGACGAACGACTCGAGCGGTTTCTACTGGAGTTTGATTCAAAGGAGTTTGATACTGTGGAACTAACGCAGACTGGCTGCCCATACATAAATCTTCCATCCTCGTGGGACCAGTACCTAACAGCCTCATTAGGGCCGAAAACCCGAAGGAATGTGCGTCGTTCTTTCACAGAAATGGAAAATGTTGACGATTTGACTGTCACTGTAGCCGATAAGACCAACTTGGTTCCTCAGGTTGACGCACTCCTCGCCTTGTGGCAGAAACGTTGGGGATCCAAGCAGAGAAACTATTTGGATCACATTCACAATGTTTTTGAGAGTTGCCATCATAATGACTGTCTTCGCATCATGCTTCTTTGGGACATGAATACACCGGTCGCGGGAGTCGCATCATTTCCTGATCGACACAGGCAGACTATTTTTGAATTTTTCAATTGCTATAATGCATCCTACACTCAGATAAGATCTCCAGGTCAATTAGCCGTAGCCCACAATATTCGTTACGCCATTGACCACGGCTTTCAAAAATACGACTTTCTTCGAGGTGATGAAAAGTATAAATATGCTCTCGGAGCCGAGGAAAGGTATGCATCAAATGTAATAATACTTCGTAAAGCTCTTGGCACAAAACTCAGGATACTAGCGGATAGAGGCCTCGCTCGTATAGAGCGGTTCAAGGCCTTCGAATAGGTTGTCGTAAGCACGGCCTTCAGGGCTATCTTCGTTATATCCTTACCCTAGGTGACATCGAGCTATTAGATATCACTAACATTCCAGAACCCCATCTAAGGTTAATATGTACGCCTAAGAAGCATGCTCGCAATCGATATATACAAATGTCATGATCATTAGCACAAAAAGGATTTGGATATGCCCTATCCGCAAATAATGCAGGGCAGTAGTCTCTTTCCAAAAAGGATAAGCAACCATCAGGCAAAGGATACAGGCATGGCTATTTGTCTAATCTTTTGCCTGATTGCCTATTTTGCTAACAGCAGAATCTGTCTAATATTGGCGATGCTGGTCCTTGTGACAGATATGATATTTCCTGGCCTGTTTCGGCCTATAGCCAGACTTTGGATTGGCATATCCTACATGGTAGGAAGTGTTGTATCAAGAATAGTCTTAACAATGGTCTTCTTCATATTGGTGACTCCCGTTGGCGTAATAAGACAACTCTTAGGATTCGATCCGTTAAGACTGAAAGAATGGAAGACGGGCTCAGGATCAACTTTTAAGGATCGTGAGCATCTATATCAACGTAAGGATTTGGAAAGGCCTTATTAGAGGAGGCACCCATGAGTTTTCTTGGAGATATGTTTGGCTTTTTGAAGGAAAGAAAAAAATACTGGTTATTGCCCATAATTTTGACATTAGTCCTTCTCGGAGGTTTGATCGTGTTTACGAGTGGGACAGCCATTGCACCATTCATTTATACATTGTTCTAGGGTAGATATGGCAAGGACTATTCTTGGCCTTTCGGCATTCTATCATGACAGTGCGGCTGCTCTTATCAGAGATGGTGACATTGTGGCCGCTGCCCATGAAGAGCGTTTCACCAGGAAGAAGCATGACTCCTCTTTTCCGGCTAATGCAACAAGATATGTTCTGCAGGAGAGTGGATTAGGGCTTGAGGATTTGGACGCAGTCGCCTTTTATGACAAACCTTACCTCACATTTGAAAGATTATTGGAAACCTATCACGCATTCGCCCCGAGAGGTTTAAAGAGTTTTCTATCTGCCATACCTGTTTGGATCAAAGAAAAGCTTGTCATGCGGGATACCATTAAGAATGAGCTTTCGGAAATTGGTGGGGGACAACCAAGAAAAGTCCTATTTCCAGAACACCATCTTTCCCATGCTGCAAGCGCTTTCTATCCATCTCCCTTTGAACAAGCTGCGATCCTAACCATTGATGGGGTTGGTGAATGGGCCACGGCTACCATTGGTTTTGGCGAAGGAAACACTATTAAGATAATGCGCCAACTTGATTTTCCCCATTCCGTGGGCCTTTTGTATTCAGCTTTCACATATTTCTGTGGCTTTAAGGTTAACAGTGGTGAATACAAACTCATGGGGTTGGCACCCTATGGAGACGAAGATTCACCTCAAACAAAGAACTGGATACGTATTATAGGTGACAACCTAGTGGATATTCGAGATGACGGTTCCATTATTCTAAATATGGAATATTTTGATTTTGCCACAGGTCTTACAATGTGCAACGAACGGAAATGGGAAGAACTATTTGGAGTAGTCAGAAGAGAACCTGAAACCGATATCACACAACCATACATGAATTTGGCTTCTGCTATTCAAAGGATAACAGAGGGTATCGTCTTCAAGATGGCTGACACTGCCAAATCTCTTACAGAAGCTGATTGTCTCACTTTGGCCGGGGGCGTGGCCCTCAACTGCGTTGCCAATGGAAAGCTCCTAAGAAGCGGGAAATTCAAGAAGATATGGATTCAGCCTGCGGCCGGTGACGCAGGTGGTGCTCTTGGCGCGGCATACGCTGCTTGGCATTTGTGGGACGGAAATGACCGCAAGATTAACACGGCCAAGGATTCAATGAAAGGGGCTTATTTGGGACCACAGTTTTCTGAAATTGACATTGAGAGGGTAATCAACAAATATGGAGGAATTTACAGGAAGTTCGATAGTTTCGAGAGTCTTTGTGATGATGTGGCAGAATCTCTCACCAAGGGAGAGGTGATCGGCTGGTTTCAAGGCAGGATGGAGTACGGACCGCGAGCCTTGGGTAACCGTAGTATATTGGGGGATCCCAGAAATCCCGAAATGCAAAAGAAGATGAACCTCAAAATTAAGTATCGCGAGGGATTTAGACCTTTTGCCCCATCTGTTATAGAAGAAGACATTCTTACATATTTTGATTTGTCCGACATTACTCCTTACATGCTACTCGTCTCTCCCGTACAGAAAGATATATGCAAACCGAGACCAGACAATTATTCCCGAATGCCTCTTCATGAAAGGCTTTACGTCATCAGGTCAGAGATCCCGGCCGTCACCCACGTGGATTACTCAGCTAGAATTCAAAGTGTAAGTCGAGAAACCAACCCAAAGTACTGGAATCTGATCAATGCCTTTAAGAAGAAGACTGGTTGCGGATTGTTGGTCAACACGAGTTTTAATGTGCGTGGAGAACCCATTGTGTGTACTCCCAGTGATGCATATGTGTGTTTTATGCGCACAGAGATGGACATTCTGGTGATGGGTAACTATCTGCTGAATAAAGGAGAACAATCCCCCTGGATGAAGGACGACAAATGGAAGGATGAATTCGAACTGGACTGAATGAATCAGCCTGCACAGAGGCTATCTCTCCGCCACATCTCCATAACCACATGATTGGTGGGTTGTGGGAATGAGAGAGTTTGAACCGATTAAGCGAGCGCATTCCCCGTAGCTTGCTGCGGGGTTAGCGAGCGTATACAAAATGAGACATGTTCCTTACGGTCGAAGATTCTCTGCAGCTTGCTGCAGGGTCTTCAATTATGAGAACGTGAGACCAATTTCTTTATCTATAGTATTTATAGAGGTCATACATTGCGTGCTGTAGGCCTTCTACTTATCAGTATCGGCATTTTTGCCAATCAATGGATCCTTGCATTCCTATTTAGTCATGACGGAGTTATAGATGCCTGGAAAAGACTGACAATTGCTCTTTTTGACGTGACATGCATAACGCTCGGATGTCTTTTCATCCTGTTCAGAAACAAGATCAAATGGCCAGAGGTGGCATTGCTTTTTGGCACTTCATTCGTTTGCCTCATGGTGCTAGAAATAGGACTGCACCTATCTCAGCCTAAGATGGATTTTAAAGTCTTTAGACATAATCCCAATGGGACTGGATCCTACCGCTTAATTCCACATCTGGACTACCGTTTCGAGTACAAAATCTGGGACAAGAAAGGCCATTTCATTATTAATACAAATTCCCATGGGATGCGCTGGAGACCAGTGGCGTTGGAAGGGCTACCCAATAGGAAAAGGATAGCTTGCGTTGGCGATTCATTTACCTTCGGTGAATCTGCCGACAAGGTTGAGAACAGCTTTGTAGGTGTCTTTGATCGTCTAATAGATAATAGAGCATATGAAGTGTTGAATTTTGGTGTGGATGGATACGGATTTGATGACATAGAATTGCAGATTCGAGAGGATATTCTGCCTTTTAGACCGAACTATATCATTCTTGCATCATTTAACGGAAATGATTTTAGAGACACATATTTGGGGCTTAATAAGTTCGACGTCTCCACAGGGGTGGCCGTTTGGAATATGGATGTTGTGAATTCGAAGATTCCCGAAGAATACAGGGGTGGGCGCTTTTTTGGCGGGAGAGTTGGCGGAAGCGGTCAAAGAAGAGAATCGCCTGGAGTAATGGGATTTATTGAAGAGCGACAAATAACAAAATACCTTAAACGTCTTTCCAAAGTCTTTTACAGCGATATGAATGAGAAGGACAATGTTCACAAGGCTGCCCACAATTTCGAAGATTTCCAGGTGTCCAACTTTTTCACGTCCTTCACTTTCTGGTGTCAGAAGGCATACAATCCCCTAATGTCTGAAGCGAGGGAGAAGTCTTTACGTGTCCTAGAGCGTATTCGTCTATTATGCCAAAAGAACAAGGTTGCGCTTCTCTTAGTATCAGTGCCTTTCGAGGAACAGATCTATTGCCGTCAATTAACCGGGACTGATCGCAACGGGGTTGAATACGATCTGAGGTTACCACAAAAGATCTTGGAGGAGTTTTGCCTCAGACAAGAGGTCCCCTACCTAGATCTTATGCCTATCTTACGGAGTTATGTATCGGAGGCGGACAAGGCCATTTATCCTGATACATTCAGGGAGGGAGGAGATATACATTTTAATAACCATGGGCATTACATTGTTGGAAAAGCCATCCACAACTTCTTTGAAGAACACCTTAATTAGATTCTTGCTTTGTAGGGAGGACAATTCATGAGGGTACTCATAACGGGAGGAGCAGGGTTCATTGGTTCGCACTTGGCCGATGCATTACTGTTAAGAGGAAACGATGTGACCATTATCGATGATCTGTCCACGGGCAGACCCGAGAATTTTGCTCACGTGCGCCATCTGCCGAATTTTCACTTTTGTATTGAGACCATTATGAATGAAGTCGTCATGGACAGGCTAGTCAGTGAATGTGACATTATCTATCACCTGGCTTCTGCCGTAGGTGTTGATTTGATTGTGAGGAAGCCGGTAGAGGTTATCGAAAGGTGCATCTTGGGCACTGATATGGTTCTTCGAATCGCCAATCGGTACAAGAAAAAGGTTCTTATCACAAGTTCCTCAGAAATCTATGGTAAGAATGAAAAAGTCCCTTTTAATGAAAATGACGATCGGTTGCTTGGTCCCACAACAAAGAGTCGATGGAGCTATTCCTGTTCAAAAGGGATAGACGAGTTTCTGTCGTTGGCGTACTACAAGGAAAAGAAATTGCCAATCGTTATTGTAAGGCTCTTCAACACGGTTGGACCGAGACAAACTGGGCAATACGGTATGGTTGTCCCCAGATTTCTTGAACAGGCCATGAGGGGCGAACCAATAACTGTGTTTGGTGATGGTTCTCAAAAAAGATGCTTCACGTACGTCGGCGATGTGGTTGATGCGATTATCAAGCTTGGGAATCATGCTGAAGCGGAGGGAGAAATCTTCAACGTTGGAAGTACCGAAGAGATCTCTATTGCTGATTTGGCAAAAAAGATAAAGGGCACACTGAGCAGCAGTTCCGAGATTGTATTTGTTCCCTATGACGAAGCCTATGAAGAAGGTTTCGAAGATATGCCCGTCCGCCTGCCCGACTTAAGAAAGGTGGAATCTTTGATAAACTATAAGCCAAAAGTTGTATTGGATGAGATTATTCGAAAGATGTACCAGTATCTTCATGAAACAAAACAACAAAATGATTCTGGAACTTCTACAAACGTTATCCCTGCTACTTTCCTTCAACACAACTGAGTACCCATGACAGATGGCATCCTCTTACTGCAGAACATTAGAAATTTCTGCCTTGAGAGCGGTCGACTAGTCCAAGAGGCCTCGGTAGGCAGTTGATCGTTTTCTGTATTGCCTGCCAGTGTGAGAACACGAAACCCATTGGAAGATCCTGATCGAATCATGATGATAATCTTAGACCTCCATTATGGGTCGTCCCTTACCTCCCCCCCGCAACCGCTCGGCTGAGATGGTGGAAATCAAGTTGCCGGAAATCAACTCCCTTTTTGCGCTCAATCAGTGGGTAGTCGGTTATCCATACTAATTCGGCATCATCCTTGCTAAAATATTATCTGAACGACCTCATGACGAGAACAAACACGTGAGGTACTATCAGCATTTCAAATAGGCTGTTCAAGGGAGCCTGTTCTTTCATTAGGTCTTTTATGGACAACAATTCCGCCTACGAAGGTATGGAAGACTGAAAATGAGATGGCGGAGATGTCATGATATATCAATTGTAATCAATCTGTTATCTCCTTGTTGCCACTGTGCTCTCCAGCGTCTTAAAAGACAGGCTGCCAATCGCCTTGGCAGAATCGAGATTTCAGATACATCATGCGGGACTGTTAACAAGTTTTACCTTAGTGACAGGGTTTAAACGCTCCCTACTCCCTAAAAGCAAGATGGGTAAATTTCTTGAAAGAAGATGGGTAAATTTATTCCACAAAGTGGATAAAAATTACAGAGTTCTTTAGCATTTTTTTACATAGGGTTAGCTTCCGCCTTTAACGAGAATGTGTAACAGCTTGACATCCAAAGGTTCGGTCCTAGATCGACTACCTGGCACTATTTTTGCTGCTGAAATGTCTGGAGTTTTATAGAAACTGTTTCGAGAGGTCTTTTCATACTGTAAGGGATCTTAGGCCTCTCAAGGTAAACTAGCTGATAATACACTTATTATTGCGATATCTGTCACGCAGCCCCTCATTTCGATAGCAAGGGTCTTACGGGGAGATGCTCATGATCTGGAATCGATCAATATCTAAGCTTAATTCTCTGTTGTGGCTGAGTGTACTATGTCTCACATTTCCGGCAGTCACCATCGCTCAGCCGATTTCAGATGATTTCAGTGGTTCGGCCTTGAATCCAGCAATATGGACGTTCATTAATCCTTTGGATGATGCATCGATTTTCATGACAGGCAGTCAGGCTGAGATTGTGGTGCCAGCAACGGGTGAGATCCATGATGTATGGACCAATGTGAACACCTTGCCGCGAATCACGCAATCAGTAGAAGACACAGACTTTGAGATCGAGGCCAAGTTTGAGTCACTGATTTCCCAGGGTTTTCAAAGCCAGGGTATCCTAATCGAGCAGGATGATTTGAACGTGTTGCGCATTGAGTTTCATCGAGTAAATGCTGATTTCAAGGTTTTTGCGGCGAGTATCTTTGGGGGCAGCTATAGGATCCGCGTTATGAAGAACATAACCGCGACGCAGCCAATGTATCTGCGGGTGCGTAGGGATGGCAATTTATGGAGAGTTTTCTACTCCTATGATGATACTACCTGGATTACGGCAACTACTTTCACTGAGATGATGACCGTTACCCGTATTGGCGTCTATGCCGGTAACTCTGCTGACACTCCACACACGGCGGTTGTTGATTATTTTTTCAATACAGCCGCCCCTATTATTCCAGAGGATGCCGACAGTGCTGGCGACACGACGCCACCGGTTATCAGCGGGGTGGATGTGGTTGTGGATACGAGTACGGCCACGATCACCTGGACGACCGATGAGCCGGCAACGAGTCAAGTGGACTATGGCCTGGATACAAGTTACGGCAGCTCGGAATCAGATGCGGCTTTAGTGAACTCCCATCAGGTGTTACTCACCGGTCTTGAATCCGGCACAGCGTATCATTATCAAATCAGTTCTGAGGACGGTTCCGGAAACACGGCTGACAGTACTGATCTTACGTTTAGCACTGAAAGTATCCCTGCTGGCGACACGACGCCACCGGTTATCAGCGGGGTGGATGTGGTTGTGGATACGAGTACGGCCACGATCACCTGGACGACCGATGAGCCGGCAACCAGTCAAGTGGACTATGGCCTGGATACAAGTTACGGCAGCTCGGAATCAGATGCGGCTTTAGTGAGCTCCCATCAGGTGTTACTCACCGGTCTTGAATCCGGCACAACGTATCATTATCAAATCAGTTCCGAGGACGGTTCCGGAAACACGGCTGACAGTACTGATCTTACGTTTAGCACTGAAAGTATCCCTGCTGGCGACACGACGCCACCGGTTATCAGCGGGGTGGATGTGGTTGTGGATACGAGTACGGCCACGATCACCTGGACGACCGATGAGCCGGCAACCAGTCAAGTGGACTATGGCCTGGATACAAGTTACGGCAGCTCGGAATCAGATGCGGCTTTAGTGAGCTCCCATCAGGTGTTACTCACCGGTCTTGAATCCGGCACAGCGTATCATTATCAAATCAGTTCTGAGGACGGTTCCGGCAACACGGCTGACAGTACTGATCTTACGTTTACCACGGCCGGGCTCCCCCAATCGGAGGGTCCTCAAATAGACGTTTGGTACAGTTCCTCTCAGCATTTCGGACAGTTAGGTGTTCCACAGCAATGGGTCAATGTTCTCGGAAGCGTTATGGATTCCGATGGCCTATCCTCTATTTTCTATTCACTGAACAACGGCCCAGATTTACTTTTGTCTATCGGTCCGGATGACCGTCGTCTAGCCAATGAGGGTGATTTTAATATTGAAATTGATTACCTTGATTTGTTGGATGGCTACAATGAAATTACAATTAAGGCTTCAGATCCTTTAAACAATATCAGCGAAGAGAGTATTGTCATCAATTATGCGGCTGGCAATGTATGGCCGGAAGCATACACCATCAACTGGGCTTCGGTGTCGACAATCCAAGATGTTGCGCAAATCGTTGATGGGCTATGGACGCTTCAGCCTGATAGTATTAGAACGGCACAGATCGATTATGACCGCATAATTGCCATAGGTGACATGGCATGGGATGATTATGAAGTCACCGTTTCCATAACCGTTCATGGAATCGATCCTGGTGGGTTTCTGTGGCCAAGTGTTAACCCCGGCCTGGGGATTGTCCTGAGATGGAGAGGGCACTACGATTGGGACGGCTCACAGCCTAGATGGGGCTATGAGCCCATAGGGGGTGGACCGTGGTACAATTTTTGGAGTGGAGGAGGTGGCGAGCTCAATCTTAATGGAGTATCAGACCCCGCAGGCAGAGAGGTTGAATATGAAGTTCCCTACTTCTGGAAAACGCGGGTTCAAACTCTCCCAGGAAATCAGAATCTATACAGCTTCAAGCTATGGGAAGACGGCAACCCTGAGCCAGAAGCCTGGCAGATTACCGACGTGAATGCCGATGGCCTAGCCGATGGCTCAATCCTTCTGGTTGCCCATCATACGGATGCTAGTTTCGGTGACGTTGTTATCGTTCCTGTAGACAATACCATCCAATCTGATGATTTTTCGGCCATGACACTAAATACATCTTTATGGACTTTTGTAGACCCTGTGGGTGATGTGGCACTAGACATGACCGGGACACAAGTGGAGCTTACGATACCTGCAACGACTCAGAGTCACAGTGTTTGGACCGATGGAAACTTCCTGCCTCGGATACTGCAGTATGTAGAAAATACGGATTTTGAAGTAGAGGCCAAGTTTGAGTCCGCGATCACCCAAAATTCCCAGCTTCAAGGCATTGTGATTGAGGAGGATGCAGGGCATCTTTTACGCATTGAGTTTCATCGAGTAAATGGTGATTTGAAGGTTTTTGCAGCTAGTATCTTTGGGACCAGCTACAAGATCCATGTTATGAAGAAGATTACCGCGGCGCAACCGATGTATCTGCGGGTAGGTCGGGAGGGCAATTTATGGACAGTTTCCTACTCCTATGATGGTAGCTCCTGGAGCACGGCCACCACATTTACTCAGGTTATGACCGTGACGGCGGCAGGTGTGTACGGCGGCAGTTCCAACAATGTACCCCATACTGCCGTGATCGACTATTTCTTTAATACAGCCTCGCCTATTATCCCAGAGGATGGCGACAGCGCCGGCGACACCACGCCACCGCTTATCAGCGGGATGGATGTGGTTGCGGATACGAGTACGGCCACGATCAGGTGGACGACCGATGAGCCGGCAACCAGTCAAGTGGACTATGGCCTGGATACCAGTTACGGCAGCTCGGAATCACATGCGGCTTTGGTGAGCTCCCATCAGGTCTTACTCACCGGTCTTGAATCCGGCACAGCGTATCATTATCAAATCAGTTCTGAGGACGGTTCCGGAAACACAGCTAGCAGTGCTGATCTGACGTTTAGCACTGAAAGTATCCCTGCTGGCGACACGACGCCACCGGTTATCAGCGGGGTGGATGTGGTTCCGGATACGAGTACGGCCACGATCAGGTGGACGACCGATGAGCCGGCAACGAGTCAAGTGGACTATGGCCTGCATACCAGTTACGGCAGCTCGGAATCACATGCAGCTTTAGTGAACTCCCATCAGGTGTTACTCACCGGGCTTGAATCCGGCACAACGTATCATTATCAAATCAGTTCCGAGGACGGTTCCGGAAACACAGCTAGCAGTGCTGATCTGACGTTTGCCACTGAAAGTATCCCTGCTGGCGACACGACGCCACCGGTTATCAGCGGGATGGATGTGGTTGCGGATACGAGTACGGCCACGATCACCTGGACGACCGATGAGCCGGCAAACAGTCGCGTGGACTATGGCCTGGATACAAGTTACGGCAGCTCGGAATCAGATGCGGCTTTAGTGAGCTCCCATCAGCTGTTACTCACCGGCCTTGAATCCGGCACAACGTATCATTATCAAATCAGTTCCGAGGACGGTTCCGGAAACACGGCTGACAGTACTGATTTAGCGTTTACGACACCAAGTGTTGATGTTGAAGGTACAGTAATTTCAGACGATTTTAGTGCTGCGGTTCTTAATTCTGAGCTATGGACCTTTATAGATCCTGTGGGTGATGTGGCACTAGACATGACCGGGACACAAGTGGAGTTTACGATACCTGCAACCACTCAGAGTCACAGTGTTTGGACCAATGGAAACTTCCTGCCTCGGATACTGCAGTATGTAGAAAATACGGATTTTGAAGTAGAGGCCAAGTTTGAGTCCGCGATCACCCAGAATTCCCAGCTTCAAGGCATTGTGATTGAGGAGGATGCAGCGAATCTTTTACGCATTGAGTTTCATCGAGTAAATGGTGTTTTCAAGGTTTTTGCAGCTAGTATCTTTGGGACCAGCTATAAGATCCATGTCATGAAGGGCATAACCGCGGCGCAACCGATCTATCTGCGGGTAGGTCGCGAGGGGAATTTATGGACAGTTTCCTACTCCTATGATGGTAGCTCCTGGAGCACAGCCACCACATTTACTCAGGTTATGACCGTGACAGCGGCAGGTGTGTACGGCGGCAGTTCCGACAATGTACCCCATACTGCCGTGATCGACTATTTCTTTAATACAGCCTCGCCTATTATCCCAGAGGATGGCGACAGCGCCGGCGACACCACGCCACCGGTTATCACCGGGATGGATGTGGTTCCGGATACGAGTACGGCCACGATCAGGTGGACGACCGATGAGCCGGCAACGAGTCAAGTGGACTATGGCCTGCATACCAGTTACGGCAGCTCGGAATCACATGCAGCTTTAGTGAACTCCCATCAGGTGTTACTCACCGGGCTTGAATCCGGCACAACGTATCATTATCAAATCAGTTCCGAGGACGGTTCCGGAAACACAGCTAGCAGTGCTGATCTGACGTTTGCCACTGAAAGTATCCCTGCTGGCGACACGACGCCACCGGTTATCAGCGGGATGGATGTGGTTGCGGATACGAGTACGGCCACGATCACCTGGACGACCGATGAGCCGGCAAACAGTCGCGTGGACTATGGCCTGGATACAAGTTACGGCAGCTCGGAATCAGATGCGGCTTTAGTGAGCTCCCATCAGCTGTTACTCACCGGCCTTGAATCCGGCACAACGTATCATTATCAAATCAGTTCCGAGGACGGTTCCGGAAACACGGCTGACAGTACTGATTTAGCGTTTACGACACCAAGTGTTGATGTTGAAGGTACAGTAATTTCAGACGATTTTAGTGCTGCGGTTCTTAATTCTGAGCTATGGACCTTTATAGATCCTGTGGGTGATGTGGCACTAGACATGACCGGGACACAAGTGGAGTTTACGATACCTGCAACCACTCAGAGTCACAGTGTTTGGACCAATGGAAACTTCCTGCCTCGGATACTGCAGTATGTAGAAAATACGGATTTTGAAGTAGAGGCCAAGTTTGAGTCCGCGATCACCCAGAATTCCCAGCTTCAAGGCATTGTGATTGAGGAGGATGCAGCGAATCTTTTACGCATTGAGTTTCATCGAGTAAATGGTGTTTTCAAGGTTTTTGCAGCTAGTATCTTTGGGACCAGCTATAAGATCCATGTCATGAAGGGCATAACCGCGGCGCAACCGATCTATCTGCGGGTAGGTCGCGAGGGGAATTTATGGACAGTTTCCTACTCCTATGATGGTAGCTCCTGGAGCACAGCCACCACATTTACTCAGGTTATGACCGTGACAGCGGCAGGTGTGTACGGCGGCAGTTCCGACAATGTACCCCATACTGCCGTGATCGACTATTTCTTTAATACAGCCTCGCCTATTATCCCAGAGGATGGCGACAGCAGCTAGCCTTTCATGATCCCCTCTTCCAAGTCTTCTTTATGTTTAGGTCTGAGTCACACCCTGCTGCTAGGCCCAACCAAATCCCATTGAGCATGTTTGCCATCCTCTCCGTTTAAATATCACTACCAATCTTCCTTCCATATGAGGACCGCAAGAAACTATTTTCAAACGCGCATGAAAGCCACCTTCCATGTGGCCTCGTCTGAAAGGGTTGTCCATTCCCAGCGTAGGGAACACCTTCTCTACTCTTCTTAAGCCTTCATATGCAGCTTGGGCTTCCCGTGCTCTATACCACTAAATATATCATGCACATTTTACTCCTCACCTTCTTTGCCGCTTTTCATGAACCAAACACATCCAACAGTTAGCATTGGCCTTCCGGTGTTTAACGGTGAGCTTTACTTAGAAGAGGCGATACTTTCTATACTTTCCCAAACCTTCGAAGATTTTGAACTATTAATATCCGACAATGCTTCAAACGACAGCACCCAAGATATATGTTTACATTACGCCAATCTGGATCCTCGCATACGTTATTATAGTAATCATCAAAACATTGGTGCCGCTCATAATTTCAATCGCACCTTTGCGTTATCATTTGGCAAATATTTCAAATGGGCCGCGCACGATGATTTACTCAACAAGACGTTTCTGTCGAGATGTTTTGACGTGCTTGAGAATAACAGAGACGTGGTTCTGTGTCATTCACTAGTACGCATAATAGATGAGAATGGAATCGTATTAAAGGACCACAATGATAATCTAACACATCTTGATTCCCCTCACCCTCATAGGCGCTTCTTTTCTGCTATGAGTTTTAGTCTTCACTGCTATGACATATTCGGTTTGATCCGCTCCGATGTCCTCAGCAAAACCCCTTTGATTGCACCTTACTTTGGCTCGGATCGCTGCCTCTTGGTTGCATTAAGTTTAGAGGGAAAGATATATAGAATACATGACTACCTCTTCCTTTCAAGAGAGCACTCTGCCAGGTCTGTAAGAAAACCAGTTCCTAATGTAGTACAATGGTTTGACCCAAACCTCCATCCAAGGATTCACATGCCCATTTGGCGTTACTTTATTGAGTATTTCAAGTCTGTCGGCAAAGTCAGCCTAAGGTTCGATGAACGCCTTTCCTGCTATATTCAACTTGTGAGATGGTTTAAATGGTTCTTCCCGCTTCTAAAGAGTGATCTCGCAATTGCCAGCCGACAATTGACGAAACGTGGGAGAACAACAATGGGATGACAAGAAGCCCAGCAAAAATAGCCCACGCGTGCATACAAACTGAGTGCCATCTGGGTCATCCTATGCTCTACTCCTCTTATGCAGAACGTTATGGCTTAGTCACTTCCCAAACGGTTATAAGCCCCACCTCTTGAATGAATGACTCCACCGCAAGCGCCCGGGGTATCCAATCCCCTCGGACGTTTTATGAAAATGTGAACGACTTGAGCTGCTTCATCCCATTTTCTCTCTCTTTCTTGGTCTCACCTTGATTCCGGACGTAATTTCTGATTCTCTTCTCGGATCTTGCTTCACCTACCGTCCCAATGTATTTGCCATGGCTCCAGAATGCTGCACCCCCAACCTCATCTCTCTTGAGTTTGGGAAACCTGTCAAGTATTCTCCTTGCATTAATCGATTTAATTGTCCTTACGAAACGGAGCGCGGATATCCGTGGCGGAAAGCCACAAAAAAAGTGAATATGATCTCCGTAAAAGTCACCTTCATCTATAACTATTTCATATCCTTCCGAGATCCCTTTAAGGATCTCCCGGACACATTCCTCAATCTCTCTATTGAGCAAAACCCTGCGATATTTGACCGCCGTTACAATGTGATAACGGCTTTTGTATACGCTATGTGATCTTTTTCCTAATTCCATGAGACGGCTATATTACACTGCCTTTTGCGCCTGCCGCAAGGAGTGGGGTATTGAAAACAGTAATCAAGACGAACTCAACTCCTTGTTGTCTCAGTATCTGGATCGCGGCCAGTATCTGGCTCATTTAGCGACACTTCATTAACCGCTTTTGTAGCAGTTCGGATTGCATCATCCAACCAAATGCCAAAGGTAACCATCATAATACCCACTCACAACAGGGCGCGATTGCTTATTTCCGCTATAAAGAGCATAAATGACCAACAATGTCCAGACATAGAGATCATTATCGTTGATGATGGCTCCACCGACGACACACTATCCGTGATACAATCTATGCAGCTCCAGTTTCCTTATATCTCATACTGTCCCAACGACCGGCAGACCGGTCCGGCCGGTGCTCGCAACGCCGGCATTCTCAAGGCACGAGGAGAGTATCTTGCCTTTCTCGACTCTGATGATGTTTGGCTTGATGGGCATTTGATAAAAGGTGTCAGCTTTCTTGATGACCACCCTCACGTCGGCGTCCTCTTCGGCAACTTTCGCGTGGTTGACATGAATGATGGAAAGCACCCATATGATTTCTTTGACCAGCACAAAAGTCTTTTGTCTCTCATATCCTCAGAAGTACAACCGAACTTCAGAGTAGTTGAGGGCAACCTATTTACGGCCCTGCTTCAAGCTGGCTTTTTTCATTTCGGAAGTGCAATCATCAGAACATCTGCAACTAACGACATTCTTTTAGATGAGGCTCTACTCTTTGGTGAGGATCGGGATTACGCTATAAGGCTTTATAAGGACGGAACCGCGACATTTGCATATCGAGAAGATCCCGTTTTTGTCCTACGTAGGCACGATTTAAACCTGACCAGAAATGACTTAGATTTGAAACAAAGACACATTGAAACTGGCCTTTTCTTGTCGCGCAAATATGAAACAAATTGGCCTCTCACAATGACAGAACAAAGCATTGTTGACGACGTTATTACCCGTAGGCTCTTACAACTTTCCTATCTTCATAGAAAGAAGAATGAATATGGTGCCGCTTCGGTTGCTATCCTGAAAAGCTTTAGACGTTCAATCTCATTTAAGCAAATTAAGGCGCTCCTAGTCAGCTTGACTGGCTTCCTCGGTATAAGGTCCAGAACTGCTTGATCACGCTGTAAGCTTACAACTATGGCTATACATGTCCCGATACTTGAATATCATGATCTGAGCCACAAAACTGATTCCACCAAGTCATTCCACTCACCCTATATACTTAACGTGCAGGATTTCTACAACCAAATGCAATGGCTTCATTCCACTGGTTACACAACATTAACTTTAGACCAGCTATTAACAGGACGCCTTGATGACAAATCTATTGTTCTTACTTTCGATGACGGCCATCTAAGCAACTACGAACTGGCCTATCCCATCCTAAAGACCTTTCGCCTTTCGGCGACTTTCCTTATTGTCTGGGAACGTGTCGGCACTAACGACTATTTGCAAAAGAAGAATATCATTGAGATGTATCACGATGGTATGGGCTTTGGTAGTCACTCGTTAACCCATACCAACTTGCTTTCTTTGAGTGACACAGAGCTGTATAAGGAACTTGTCCAATCTAGAACTGAGATAAGCCACCTTTTGAAGCACGATGTATGTCATTTTTCTATACCATATGGTTTCTACAATAGACGGATTTTGACTTTCGTTGAACATGCCGGATACAATACCGCCATAACTGAAAACTTCGGGTATTACAAACCCAATAGGGCTGCGTTCAAAGTACTGCCAAGGTTTACTGTGAAAACTGATCTACCTATACGGCAATTCATGGATATCATAACAAGACGCAAAGCTCGTCTTATCTTAAGGTATTGTAGTGAAGGAATACTGCGAAATCTTAAACTATTATTGGGATACCGCAACTACATACGTCTTAAGTCCATATTCTTGAATAGACTTTCCGACTAATTACTTCAAAAATGGTATGAAACTACTTCATGTCATAGACAGCGAAGGCCAATATGGCGCGGAAAATGTCTTAATAAACCTTGCTGTGGAACAAAGCCGCGTAGGGCTACAACCCGCAATCCTCAATATGAGGCCCGCTCATGGAACTGACCCCTCAATTGAGTCAGAGGCATTCAAGACAGGAATTGAGTTTAGTGTTTTGCCATTACGACCGGGGCTGGATTTGTTGCGTGCAACAAAAATCGCTAAATGGGCAAAGAATCACAATTATGACATTATACACTGTCATGGCTATAAACCCAATATTCTTTTAGGATTGACATCCTTTTTCTCAAGAACATTGCCGATTGTCACTACTGTTCATGGCTGGACCAGTACCGAACAGTTTTCTAAAATGTGGATATATGAACAACTCGATGCATTTAGTATGAGATTTATGGATGCGGTAGTCGTTGTAACCGAGGCCATGAAATATCATCCCAACCTAAAACCAATTAGATCAAAGCTTTTAACCGTGCATAATGGCATTTCGAAAATAGACTTCAAAACTTCCGAGGTTTCTTTTGATAAACAGTCGGGATCCTTTGACAAGAATGGGATTACAATAGGCGCAATTGGACGTTTATCAGAAGAAAAAGGGTTTCGATATCTTATCAAATGTGTTCAAGTTTTGATAAGAAAGGGATTGAACGTAAGACTTGTTATTATAGGAGAAGGTCCCGAGCGGCAATTTCTAGAATCAATAGTTAAAAAAAGTGCCATTGAAGGCAGTGTCCTAATGCCAGGCTATCTCAAAGATGCCAGAAATTACATTCCTACGTTCACTGTTTTTGTGATCCCATCTCTTACGGAAGGCTTCCCGATAACCTTGTTAGAGGCCATGCAGGCCAAAGTTCCAGTGGTTGCCACTAAAGTTGGCGGCATACCAATGGTACTGCGCAACGGAAATGCCGGCATATTGGTAGCTCCTCGCAGTGTAAAAGATCTTGTTAACGCAATAGAACTTTGTTCAAGTCATAAAGGTTCCCTTAAGAAAATGATTTCATACGCTTATTCATTATCAACTACCCAATATTCTGCCGAAAAGATGGCTTCGGACTATTTAACGATCTATGAAAATGTCCTCGTCAATTCTTCCCAACAACTTTGATCCGTGAGGTTCCTATTTGGACCTCTTAAAATCCTTGCAATGGCAAACGCGGCACCCTTGTCAACCATAAAGCCAAGCACCCGGGTAAGCCATCATTTAGGAGCACGGAATACGTTGCTCCAGGGAAACGTAACTGAATAGTGCCTTTTGTCTTCTTTCGCTGCCTCTCATCACAATTTTCCATAACTTCATTCAGTTTGGTGATGAAAGCACTATAAACCGTCAGTACAATTTCTGAACACAAAAAACACTTTTTCAACAATCTGCTAAAAACATTTCCGACTCCACGGCGCTACACGCCTAGGAATCCCGCCATTATTCAACTCTACAGATGCCAGACCCACAGACCATAAATCTACTTTTTTTGTCAATCACGATTCTCATGTTGATAGGCAGTCTAAAACACAAAGTACTTTTGCCTTCAGCTTATTTGACGTTAATCGTGACCAAACCTGGCTTACATTTTCCGATTATAGCTAAACTGAGACTTGAACTAATTGTCGCAATATACAGCATAATTGCAATTCTCTTAACTGCCAAAAAAGACACACTACTCTCGGCCAGACGAAGCCTAACGATGCGTTATATGTTTTTTTATCTTATAGTGTTGCTTCTTTCATTTATTCAAGCCGTTGACATAAAGACCTCATGGGATCGAATGTACATTTGGATTCTCCCAAATATACTTCTCGTTATTCTAGTTCTTTTATACTGCACAAATAGACCTCAGCTTAATCTTTTTTTATGGATTTTCGCAATTTTAACTGCCTACCTGGCCTATGACCCCTTCTACAGGTTTGTATTAGAAGGAAAAGCCGTTTCTGCCTACGGAATTGAATACGCGGTAGCTGATAAAGGCATAGCCTCAGGACACGTCAGTCTTGCTCATTACCTGCTGCAAGGGATGCCTTTTCTGTGGTATCTTTCTTTATCATTAAAAAACAATTGGTTGAAGTCTGCTGGCCTGTCTCTTTTTGTTTTTTGTATGATTGGAGTCGCAATTAGCGGCAGTAGAGGTGGGATGGTCGGAATTGTTGTAATGTTCCTCCTGATATCCCTCTTCTCACAAAGAAGACTCTTATTATTCACACTATTTGCACTATTCTTATCCGCAATCTTAATTGGGATGGGAGATGAATATTTGAATCACATGCGCTCAATATTTGAGCTTGGCGCCTCAGATAAATCGGCCTCCAGCAGAATCGCGGGCCTAATAAGCGGGATAGAGCTAATGATCAAGAGACCAGTTCTAGGTGTAGGCCCAGGCTGTTTCCCTGTCGCCCGAAAGGCGTGGCTGGGCTGGAGGCTTTGGGCCCACAACCATTACGGCGAGTTACTCGGTGAACTGGGTATTCTTGGAGCTGTTTCATGGGTGCTTCTAGCTAAACAATATATCCTTACCACCTGGGAAATTAGAAAATCTGAATACACTGAATTGACTTTAAAGGCTGTCGCAACAGCAATCATCGTTTCTACTGGGATTAGATTAGTCGTGGGTATGTTCGACCACAGCCTGCATAAATTCATTTGGTATATGCTCGCTGCTGTTTCAGTTGTTTTGGCCGATTTATCCCCCCAAATGGAACGATCCAAAACGCCACATTTTTCCAAAACTTCTTCATGATATCGATTATATCAAATCATTCACCTTCTTTTATCCATTTCATGATTTATTTACATTCAAACTCAATGCTTTTAAATGTGATGCCGTATTCGAATGCGCACTGAGACCCTTGAATTAGGCGGATGCACTTCTGATTCTGGCCTTTGGAGGCTTTTGCTGGCACTTATCAGTGAAGCCGATCGAGATTTTGCGCAAATGAGTCGACTACAGGCCGGTTTCTGGACTCTTTTGGATCCTTATCTATATCGCCGATTCCTCTTTCACTACCTGCCCACTGCCCCTAACGCTGACGAATTCAGATCCTCCCTACCTCAATATCTCGATCGCGCCCAGTATCTCCAGGCTCCACCAGGAGCAGCTTACTAGACGCTTACTTTCTTCTGCCCTTTTGGGGGCTGTAACTCGCAGCGGGGTCGTATCTGAATACCAAAGCAGCAAAGGTTTTGCAAAGGTCTCGCACTATTCGAATCAGACGACATCTTTTTGTAATTCCTACAAATTATATAGAACCATTACTGTCCGGTTAGCAAAAGGTAAGGGTTAACTGTTTGATATCATGAGTAACTTGTGGTCTATCTGGTTTAAGCTTAAATAACTCCTGGACTGTGGTCCTTTGAAATAGGTTCAGTTGTAGGACTCGGATTAATGTAGTGAGAGTCACATTCAGCTTGGCCAAGAATTTCAGATAGGCCAGGAGCAAATAGGTAATTAGGGCGGCATAGACCTGGGTCATAACGGCATTTTCTGAGTTGCCGACGAAGGCTTTTATTTTCAGATTTTGCTTCATTACTGTCCGGTTAGCAAAAGGCAAGGGTTAACTGTTTGATATCATGAGTAACTTGTGGTCTATCTGGTTTAAGCTTAAATAACTCCTGGACTGTGGTCCTTTGAAATAGGTTCAGTT
>JAXHVD010000015.1:0-122496 GCA_034189385.1 Thermodesulfobacteriota bacterium | reverse complement strand
AATCAGGGTAAGACCAAGAAAGAAATGGAAACTCGGATGAAGCAGCTCAAGTTGTTCAAATTTTCATAAAACGTTCCAAGGGGCTTAGATACCCCGCCCGCTTGCGGCGGGGTCATTCATTGTTTCAGAATGTGTCAAATGGCTCTGTAAGTTCGCGATGGGAGAAAGATGTGGGAGAAGGGATAGTAGTACATATGGAGTAAAGATGGCTAAGTCAGTCAAAATAAGTGCCGTTATCATAACGTATAACGAAGAAAGGGATATCGGTAGATGCCTGGATTCGGTCCATGAGGTGGTTGACGAAATGGTCGTGGTGGATTCCTTTTCTCAAGATAATACGAAGGAGATATGTCTTAATAAGGGTGGACGGTTTATTCAGAATCCCTTTGAAGGTCACGTAGAACAGAAGAATTACGCCATGTTGCAGGCAACGAATGACCACGTTTTGTCTCTGGATGCAGACGAAGTCCTGTCTAAGGAACTCCAGGCGTCAATCTTGAATGTCAAGAGGAGCTGGAACAGTGATGGATATACCTTCAATCGACTGAACAATTATTGTGGCAAGTGGATTCGCCATTGCGGGTGGTATCCCGATGAGAAGCTCAGATTGTGGGACAGAAGAAAGGGCAGATGGGGGGGGGTTAATCCTCATGATAAGGTCGTCATGGAGGGAAATAGTTCGGTAAAGCATCTTTCTGGGGATCTGTTTCATTATTCTTATTACACAATTGGAGAGAATGTTGCTCAAATCAATAAGTTCTCTGATATTGCCGCCCGTGCTGCATACGAGAGGGGAGAAGAAGCTAACGTCCTTTTAGACATCTTCCTAAATCCAGTATTTACTTTTTTGAAAAAATACTTTCTACAATTGGGCCTTTTGGACGGCTATTACGGATTCGTGATTTCCATAAATTCAGCATACGTTAGATTTCTGAAGTACGCAAAGCTACGAGAGTTAGCCAAGAAGGGGGGGGCAGAAAAGCTAGGCCATCCTTCCAATCCTAGGCCAATTTCCTAATCAACATCCAGGATGTCAGTGAGATCGAATACCGCAGAACAGGACAGCCAGCCATTACAGGAAGTAGACGGATTTGCTAATGGTTTCAAGTCCTTCGTTGCAACTATACGGCAACGGCACATTTTTCATGTGAGCAGATTCCTGGGCACACTTGTATACGTTTTGGATAGACGTCATCGGCGCATTGTGAGGCGCAATGTACAATTCACCCATCCTGAATGGTCGCGAGATCGCATTCGGGCACTATCCAGACATGTTTTCCAGAACATGGCTGCTACTTTTCTGGAAATCTGCCAGATCAGTTGCTTCTCTTGCGACGATATATTGCGCAGGGTCCAAATCAGAGGGGAAGAGAATCTGCTCCCCTACTTGAAGAATTCTGAAGGTGTTATCCTGATTTCAGCCCATTTGGGAAACTGGGAGATGGCGCACCTGTTTGCCTCTTGCTATCTTCAGAGGCCCTTGGTCCTGGTTGCCAGACGGATTGAATCAAAGGGTTTTAACCGCTGGATCAATGGAGTTCGTGCCCGTTATGGGAATGTGGTGTTGAATAAGAAACGGGCGTTGCCGAAGATGGTGCGCGCACTGCAACAGGGAAGACCGCTGGGCCTGTTGATCGATCAAGGGACCAAGTTGTCGAGGGGGGTTGAGGTTCGCTTTTTCGGTCAAACGACGACTGCCACACCTGCAGCGGCGCTGTTGGCCAGACGATACAACATCCCTGTGGTGCCTGCTTTCTGCGTAAGAGAGGCCGATGCCCGCCTCTCCTTGCTGGTAGAACCACCGGTGAACCTCCAGAAAACGGAAGATCCGGGTGCGGATCTAAAAGAAAACACACAGCGCATGACGTTAGCCATCGAAGAGGCCATAAGATCATATCCAGAGCAGTGGCTCTGGTTGCACAAGCGGTGGAAACGGCACCACCCATATCTGTACGCAGAAGACATAGCGAGAAGACAACGCCGCAAGGCGAGAAAGAGGGCGAGATCAAGTCAAGGGTAAGGCCCTGTGCTTTGTGCTGCCAGCGGCCCAGGTGTGATTCCGAGGCAATGTCATCCCGTTTTGAAGAGGGCTTGTATGCCGTTCAAGTCGCTGGATAGCTATGAACATTCTGCATCTGCTGAGCAATTCGAAGTGGACGGAACGATCTGAGCCGGCCGTGGACTTGGCGCTGGCTGAAAGAAGGTTAGGGGCCCGAATTGCCTTCGTCTGTGGTCATTGGCCTGAGGGGGCTCAGAACAGCGTGGCCTTTAATGCCCAGAAGAAGGGGCTCGACTCCGTAATAGCACTGGAAATGCCAAAGCATTTTCGCCTCCTTTCCGCGTTGGCCGATGTATCCAAACTCCGTAGAGTTGTGGCCGATTTTCACCCGGACGTCATCCATTGTCACATGCCGAATGCTCACCTCGTGGCCGCCATGACTAGGGGTAGACCTAGGTTCCCACTGCTTGTCAGACATTGTTATGATCCGTCCGGTCCCAAGAGTGACCTTAGGTCTAGGTTTCTCTATAGTCAGTGTACCGATGGAGTCGTGGTGATCAGTCCAGCGGCCCAAGAGAGCGCAATGAGGAGATACGGGTTTGGCTCAAATGCTGTTCAGGTGGCTGAGCCTGGGATTGACCTTGCGCGCTTTTCTCGTGAGAGGAAGATATCCGGCAGTCGGGAAGGTTTTGGGCTGAAGAAGAACGATTTCGTAGTGGGAATTGTAAGCAGAATACGAGAGAGCAGGCGCATCGACATTGTATTGGATGCAGTGCATATTCTTGCCGAGGCATTTCCGCGATTGCGCTTGCTTTTAGTTGGACGAGGGCGTCCCGGAGCTGTCGAGAAAGTAGTGAAAAGACCTCTTTTAGACATGGGCATTGCCGACAGAGTGATTCTTGCTGGATACTGCCGAAATGATCGCCTGGTGGCGGCGTACCGAGCCATGGATGTGCTGGCTTATCCTGTACCCGGTACAGATGAAACGTGTCGAACAGTGAGGGAGGCCATGGCGTCAGGTGTGCCTGTCATTGCTACTCGGATGGGATTTCTTCCGGAACTGATAGAGGACGGAGTGAATGGGCGGCTCATGGATTTGGCTCCTGGCAAGCTGGCAGAGATTGTTTCGGACATGATCAGAGACCAGGACAACGTGACCCAGATGGCCCGCCGTGCGTACCAAACGGCCCAACAAAGGTTTTCTACTGCTCTCCAGGGAAAAAGGACTATGTCGTTCTATGGGAGACTGCTGAGGGGAACAGCCAAGAAGCCTCCAATTTCGTGACATCGGCATATCCAAGGCTGGGAAGGCCAGACTCTAACTCTCAGAGTTCTTTAGGTTTTGGGAATGGAAAGGCATACAGTAGTTGCTCTCTGAGCCTTGACAAGTTCGGCCGCATATAGCTATCTGCAAGTTCCGCAATGCTTTTAGGAGATATATCTGAGGTCAGGTCGAGTGGCGCGGGGCATTCGGTGCCAAAGACACTATAATAATCGTGGAATTTGAAGTCCTGACCACGGACCTTATCGGATAGCTTTATCCAGGCATTTGGAATCCCAAAGGCATCAGCCGTGATCAGGCCATGTAAACTGGAGGATAATATGAATTCACAACTTGCCACCTCCCTTAAGAAGCTCTTGCCTGGTGACAGGATATCAATGATCCGAACATGAGACTTCCCATCGGCAAACTTATGTACATTCGTGTCCTGTTGGTCCTTGTAATGGGGAACGATTCCCAACAGACATTGTTTTTCCATCCTCTGGTATTCAGGAAACAGAAGATCACATAACAATCCCGGGTCGCCAACTGTCTTTATTTGATGACCTTTTAACAAGTTGGCCGTCTTGTGGCCTCTCACCGCATGGTAATAATGATGGCTTCTTATCTCTCCACGTTTTTCGATGAAGCCACTTCCCCAGACATGAATTCTTCGCCTGAACGGCCCGTGTTTGGCCCGCTGCAAAATGCTACCTACAGCAATCAGATCGCATTTGTTGGGCTTGGCATGGACAACGAGACGGCCTGACAGACGTTCACACAGCACAGGGGAGAGCCAATCTCCGAAGTTTGTCTTGCTATCATGCCAGAACAATTTAAGTGGTTTCATCCAGACGGTGCCTTGCAGTCCTATGAGGATTTACGAGCCTGGCCTATGAACCAGTTCCTCGAACAGATTGTTTACGTCCGGGAGAGCCCTCCAGTTCCGAAAGAACCGGTCTATATCCTTCCGGTGCGCCGTAGCAAAACGCCATTGATTTGTGTGCACACGCATGGCATCTAGGTCGGCCAACACAGGTTCTTTTCGGTGAATGATTAAATTGGTAGCCTTCATGTCACCATGACTGATCCTCGCTAGCTTTAATTTCTTAAGAATCTCTGCAATTCTTTGTGCCATTGCTCTTTTCTCATAGGGGGCACCATCCCTAAAGAAGTGCCCCGCATGAGGGCCTTGAACATACTTGCTGATGAAATAGGCCCTGCCTCGAAGAGATCCAAAACGTTTTTCTACAACCGCAATTGGGTGTGGTGTCGAAATGCCGAGAAACAGCAACAGGTGGGCATTGCGCCATGAGCGAGCAGCTCTTGTTGTCCTGAAACAGCGCTTTAGCCTGTGCCAGATGTTTTTCATGTTGTATCGTTTAACGACCAAATCGTGGTCACCGATTCTTACTCTGCCCACAGTACAGGTATTGCCTGTCTTCAGCAACATGTGCCTCTGTTTGTGCAAAAACTGATCAGGATTGTCTAAAAGGGTTTTAATACCTTCTGTGTGATAGGCACGCTTGCAGAGGATGTAGCTGCCAAATGATTTTCGACAAATGATTTCAGTAGATTCTCGAAATATTTTTCTTAGATATCTTCTAATGCCACGACTTCGGCGCCGTTGAATGGCTACCTGCAGCCGGTTGAGCATGTTAGCATTGCATTGCCATCGGCGAATCCTGGCATAGTCTTGAAAAACGTCGCGAATCAAGGCATCATGATGAATTGAAAACTGGGAGAACAATACCGCAAGATTGTCTAAACTCTCTGCGATTTCTAAAGGATGTCCTGATCTATTCTTTTCAACTTTTGCGCTATCCACCGAATAGACAGTGTGATTTTTGAGAAGAAAATTATTGAGATGTAGGTCGCGCTGTCTTAAGCCCGCCTCATGCATCTTAGCGACAACTGACACAAGCTTGCATAAGAGCTCTTTTTTTTCGTTCCAGCTCACCAGGGCATCCCATACTTCCTTAAGATGACTCGCTGGATGAATACGTTCTAAGAGCAAGACGCCAATGCGAGCATTCTTCGCCTTCCCAACATATAATGGCTGGGCTGTGGCAATACCTCTTTCCCGCAATGCCCTGGTTCCTTCTGCCTCTCGCTTTAAATGACGCTCCATTTGCAGCGGGCGATAGTACAATTTAGCAATGACCTGCTTTTGTGCCCACGTGCCTATTGCCACAGCTCGGGCTCCTGGCACAACGCGCAATAATCTCTCACAAAAAAGAACGTCATCACTAGCTTCAAGTGACAAAGAAAAAGGGAGTTCTATATTGCGTCCTGCCTTTCTCAGAAGTCTTTCGTCAAGTGAATGCATAGATTCAATTTGCCAGGCCCATTGATGGACAAAAGGGTGCCCCCAAGGGGCATTACTTAAGAAGGATAAGGCTCCACCAGGATTCCATCATCACTTTGTCTGGACTGGGATCACGCTGACAGAATCCGATAGTCTTAAAGGGCCACAGAAACGGCCAAAGGTGGAGTCACAAGGGCAGCATTGGGTCTTTTCCAACGTGCTTGCGATATAGGGCCAATGCGCGTTTTTCCACCTTGCGCAAGACGGCTTTGTTTTCGCTCAATATGGTTCGCAATGGTTTGTTCCAGTACACCCGCAAAAACCGCAACACGTCGCCTTTCGTTAAGCCGATATCCATGCTTGAGAAATAAAGTGCTGCTACGTCCTTTGCACGCCAACGAAATGGAATATGATGCCTTATCTGCATGCGATGCAAGTCTATAAGAGAAAGCCTTAAGGAGTGAGGATCCATGTTCTCTCGTCGAGAGGAAACGTGGAGCAAAAAATGGCAAATGTACAAATCCCGATGGTTCATTCCGTGTTCATGAAGCTTTCGAACAATTCTGGCCACTTTCCTGATAAGGGCGCGTTTCAGCACCAGGCTCGGTGGCACCATGGGCCAGTCACGACAAAAATCTTCAAGGCTTAAAGTGTTAGCGAGTTCTTCTGTGACAACAAAAGATTGAAGCCTGGCAGGGTTCCAACCTCTCTTGCCATAGCCGACCAAGGGCGTTGTATTGATGTTTAGTTCTTCGAGACGCTGAATAGCTCGCCATTCGTTTTGGGCACCCAGCTGTGGCAAACGAAATTGCAAGAGATTTTTTGCTATCTCCTTCCAACCGATACCACGATGTGTCTTGGCAAAATAGTACTTGCCGTTGAAGGAAAAGCGTAGTGTGGTTCGGCCCTGTTGTTTGCGATAGACTTCGCCCTCTAGAGCGTATAGTTGTTCAAAGATATCTTGGCCCTTCCAACGGTCTAACCATGCCCTGGGCAGTGTCACCATGCTGCGACCTGTTCTATAATGTCTGCGGCCTTTGTCGGTAGGCTTGAGACATCGGTGCTGGCAACATATTCTCTTCCATTGCGTTGCCATTGATCTTTCTTATTGGAAGTCAACATTGAGGCCAAAAGTTGATTGAGCGTTTGTTGCCTAAAGGGTGAAGGCACCAGTTTTCCGGCATCGGCACTCTCAATGTGGGGACTGTAGCCGCAAACCTCAGTCACCAGAACTGGCAAGCCAGCTCCCATGGCCTCCATGAGAACCAAACCAGCAGTCTCCTCGTAAGCCGGATGTAGTAAAAGATCTGAGGCAACTAAAAAACGTGGCACGTCCTCACGTCCACCGAAAAAACGTGTTTGCCCCAAGACGCCCAATCGTTTAGCCAATCGGAGAAAGGGTCTTGGATTATCTTCTCCTACAATCAACAAGGTGGTCTTTTCACGAAGCTCAGAAGGTAAGGAGGAGACAGCCCGTATCGCCCGATCGACGCCCTTAGTTTTAAAGCTGGAGCCCACCATCAAAACGACATTCTGATGTGGCCCTATGCCGAGCTCACTACGCAATCCGCTACGAATGTCATGAGCGTTATGGGGTAATAAGCGATCGGCGGCAATTCCGGGAGGCAACAAGTGAAAACGCTCTTCGGAAGTGCCGTAGTAATCCATAAAAAATGCCTTTTCCTGTTCCGATATCAACAATATTTCTGTCTTTGAGCCCTTATTAAAGACGGACCGTTCTAAGGAAAGATAACTCCTATAACGTCCTGACAGACGATACCAAAAGCTTTTTCTAAGGGCTTTAGCAGCAAAACAGGTGTCCGAAGCGAAATATACATCCAAGCCAGGCATCTTATTGAATCCTATGACAGCATCATAGGATTTTGGAGCCAAAAAGTGCTTCAGCCTTTTAGCAAATGATTCACAGCGGCGATGATTGGTGAAGCCACGAGCCGGAACGATGGAGACCTGCAGGCCCGGAGGCCTTTCACCTTGCCAGGCGCTGGTATAGACATCCACTTGATGGCCACGCATGTGACAAGCATTGGCTATCTGCAAAAAATCCCGCTGCAAACCACCAAAAGGGAAATAGTTAAATAGGCAAAATGCAAATCTCATATCAATAGTAATAGTCAAGCCGGAGAAGTACCGACGGTTCCGAGTTTTCCTGGGACCTTTTAGTAACGTTCAAAAGTGTTTACTTGGTGGATTTCTGGACAACCAACTTGGAGATAGGGATAATCGCTTCTCTTCAGCATCCAATGCCCTTCACTAGCCCATACCATTGGTGTAGATGGCAATGGCTGTATGCCTGCGTTCAGCGATCACCCCTATCCCTCTAACTGCCTGCTGAAGGCCTTTGCCTCAACTCTTGAACGTTACCAACCTTTTTGATTCTTCCTTTTAGCGCGCCGGCTCCGGTAGTGTCCTCAGATCATACTCAACGCCTCTGAGGCTTGCTTGTGAAGCCCTGTTTATGAACCCATTTAGGTGCCTACCGTGAATTCCAAAGAGGAAAAGGGCCCGTCACCGGGAAACAGGACCCCGCTACCATTGGCAAGCCAGGCGGACCAGGTGAGATGATGGCCTCCACGCCCGGCAGGCAGATCGATTGGTGTCCTTATCTACGTCATTTTTGTGTGTCGTGCTTCTATGCCAGGTGAAAGCACTAACACTAAAGTCATGGATTGACAAGAAGCAAAAAGGAGAGTACATAGCGCTCTCGGACAGGGGGCACCTTTCTCGAAGTTGAACAAGCAAGTGGAGGGTGACCATAGCTCTTGGGGAGATTTCTTGCTCCCTGAACCTGAGTGCACCTGTCCGGCCTTGGGCGGATCAAAGAGAAAAGGTTTAATGGCATGTGACAAAAGAGTCGCCGTCGAACATCTGGATTTAGTTTGTGTTTTTCTGGCATCAGGGGATGATCCCTTAGGACGTCTCCTTGAAAGTAAATGGGCATGTCCGCGGGCGACGAATTGTCATGGATTTGGGCGAAAATGTCTATGAGCCGGGTTCTAGGGACTGCCGATAACGCAAGTTCGCCGAAACAGGGCAACTGTGGGCCATGAGCGAGCCTCGCCCCCCTAAACTTGCCAAATTGGTTATTGGTTGTTTCACCAAGGAAAAGGGTATTCTTTCTAATGTGGGAAGAGAGCTTGCGGAGTCCTTTGGCTCCCCCGATGTGATAAGTCCATGGCTAGCCTTTGAACAGACAGACTACTACAAGCCGGAAATGGGGGCTCCCTTGTTCAGGCGCCTCATGGCGTTCTCCAACCTGATAGAGCAAGACTCCTTGGCCGACACAAAGCTCTTGACCAATGACCTGGAGAACAGGCTTTCAAGGCGGGGCAAGCGGGTTATCAACATCGATCCGGGTTACCTGTTGGCCGAGCGGTTTGTGCTGGCAACAGGGAAGAACTACACCCATCGTGTGTACCTTAAGGATGGGATTTACGCTGACCTTACGTTGATTTACCACCAGGGTGGTTTTCGGGCGCTGGACTGGACCTATCCGGACTATGCAGGAAAAGCCATCGTCAATTTCCTGAAATCGGTCAGGGAAAGATACATGTATCAAATGAGACAGTCTGAAAACTAAATGCCTAAAGAGAGCCAGAATTGGGCGGTCGGACTGTTTTTGACTTTAGGCACTTCAGTCACTTGCAACTTCAGGCACTCTCAATGAAGGGTGATTGTATGATAAAGAGCATGACAGCCTATGGGCGGGCGGAGAAGACGGTGGAAGGCCGGTCATATTCGGTGGAAATGCGTTCAGTCAACAGACGCTATTGCGAGATTTCGGTGCGTATGCCGCCTCAGCTGCTTCCCCTTGAGGACCGTATCAAGAAGTCGGTGGCAGACAGCGTATCACGGGGTCGTGTCGATGTGATAGTGAGATGGAAGGGGGGTCTCGAGCCTGTTCCTGAGATGAGAGTGGATTTACCCTTGGCCGAGGCCTATTACAAAAATTTATGCGAACTGAAGGAGGCCCTTCACATTAAAGAGGAGGTGGGCATTCAAACGCTCCTCGGCTTGGAGGGAATCATTGCAACTGCAGAACGGGAAGTGGACCTGGAGGCCACATGGCGGGCCCTGTCATCGTGCATCAATGAGGCACTGAAAGGGATGGATTCCATGCGGGTTTCTGAGGGCAAGGCCATCTGCGATGATTTTCACAAACGCCTTCAGTCAGTGGAAGAGGTGCTGGCTGGCATAAAGGCCCTTGCACCATCCGTATTGTCGGAGTACCATGATCGCTTGAAGGAGCGGATAGGACTGCTCACGAAAGGGATGGTGGAGTTGGATCCAAACCGGCTGGCGCAGGAGGCTGCCTTTCTGGTGGACAAGAGCGATATTACCGAGGAAATAGTCCGTGCTGAAAGTCATTTGAGACAGTTTCGCACGATGATGGAAACAGAAGGACCGGCCGGCAGGGCCCTTGACTTCTTGCTCCAGGAACTCAATCGGGAGGTCAACACCATCGGGTCCAAGGGGGGGAACGCCGAGCTGTCTCATATGGTTGTGGCCCTTAAGAGTGAACTTGAGAAGATCAGGGAACAGGTGCAGAATGTGGAGTAGCATGGTTCCATCATCGTAAGTTTAAGACTAGCACAGTTTTGGAGCCCCGTTGGTTGTAAAGATTGCTTCTTACAGCTTGAGACCGTGCACTCCGTGTCAGCCTCTATGGGAGTGCACCGGAAGTGGCCAATGGCCCATGACGCGTAATAAACCGGGGAGGATGGTATGGATACAGCGCTATTAAACATTGGATTTGGAAACACAGTTGTTGCGAGACGCATTATCAGCATCGTGACACCCGGCTCCGCCCCGATGAAGCGGCTCAAGGAAGATGCCAAAGAGGAAAAACGTTTGATCGATGCCACACAGGGACGTCGCACCCGCTCTATTATCATTACGGACAGCAACCACGTGATCCTTTCAGCTATTCAAGCAGAGACCATATCTCAGCGGTTTGTGACGGGCTTCGAATTTAGGGAAGAAAAGAAAAAGGCTTCAGGAGCCAAATAAAGGCTTCAATTCGTTTTCTTGGTCCCTTGTCGAGAGCTCTAAATCCGCTTCACTAAATTGCAAAGTCTGGCTAAGGCCCTAAAAAAGTTTCAAATTCTTGCCACTACTGTGCACCAAGAACCCTTGGCAAAAGGTGACCAGAATATGCTCATGAAGGACTTCTGTCGATTTGATCAATAAGGACTTGGTGCTAATTGGGGGCCCACAACTAGATGATGGGGACTGCCTGTGGGAGAAGCCAGCAATAGAATGTCTCATAAAGGCCATCTGTTCATTATCTCCGGACCTTCTGGTGTGGGGAAATCGACTATTCTCTGTGCCATCTTAGAAAAAAGACCTCAACTTCGATATTCTATCTCCTACACCACACGCCCTCGTCGGGGAAATGAACAAGATGGTGTAGACTACCATTTCATTACCGAAATTGCCTTTCGGAAGAAAATAGCTGCCGATGAGTTTGCCGAGTGGGCGGAAGTGCATGGGTACCTTTACGGCACGTCAGGGCGCTATATTGAACAGGTCCTCAATAAGGGCCAAGACGTATTGCTGGATATTGACGTTGAGGGGGCAAAGGCACTGTCTTCCAGATATCCTGAAGGCTTTCTGGTTTTTATTGCTCCGCCAAGCAGAGAAGAGCTTGAAAGGCGAATCAAGGGGAGAGACACAGATGCTCCCGACGTCGTGAAACGGCGCTTGAAGAACGCTCGGACGGAGATGGCTCAGGCCCATCTCTATGACCGCGTGGTAGTGAACGATGACTTGGCCCAGACCGTGTCAGAACTAGAGTTGATCATCGATAAGGTGCGCTCCTGCAATTGATTGTATCCCTTTTCAGGACCATATTTGGACGACGACGATTCCCTATCGTCGTCGCCCCAAGACAAGCACTGCCCGGACCAATACAAACCTTGTCACAGCGACGAGATGATGTCACGAACCTAGGTCTTTGACCGGAGTGCCGGGTCTTTTGTGGGAAGGTGCCTGTAAGCTACGTGGGTTAAAAGGGGCGGACGAGGGGCTCGGAGCAGGGGATTTGGTGTGAGCGAACTTCTCTATGGGATCCATCCAGTTCATGAGGCCCTTGCTGCCAGTCGGCGTAAGCTCTCAAAGGTCTATGTGTCAAAAAGCCGGCGTCCCAAAGGGATTCAAGCCCTATTAGAGTTGGCTCGAACCCAGGGTGTCCCAGTAGAATACAAGGGCTCGGGCTATTTTAAGTCACAACTGGGAGATTCGGTTCACCAGGGCGTTGCGGCCCGGGCCAGCCATCTTCCACTTGCCTCTGAGAGTGCCATCCTGGCAAAGGCCGAAGGAAACAGCGAGCTTCCTTTGATCTTGGCCCTTGACGGCTTGGTGGACCCCCAGAATTTGGGGTCCCTTGTGAGGACGGCCTTAGGTCTGGGGGTCCACGGTACGATTCTTACCAGGGCCCGTTCGGCACCCTTGTCGCCGGCCGTATCAAAGGCCTCTGCCGGAGCGATGGAACACATGCTCTTTGCACGGGTTCCCAATCTTGTGGCGGCCCTGCAACGGTTCAAGGAGGCAGGGCTTTGGATCGTAGGGGGACACAGCAGTTCAGAGCAGCAGGTCTTTCAGGCTGATTTCAGTGTGGGCTTGGTCTTCGTCGTTGGCGGTGAGGGCAAGGGGCTCCGTCCGCTGGTCCGCAAGAACTGTGATTATCTAGTATCTATTCCTCAGAAGACAACGGTCGACTCTCTGAATGCTGCTGTGGCCGGGGCCATTGTCATGTACGAGATAGTGAGACAGAGAAGCTTGAGGGGATTGAGAGAGGGGAAGTTAAATGCTGAAAGCTGAATGCTGAATCGAAGAAGAATCTCTTCCTTGTTCTGCTTTGAGCGTTGAGCCTTCAGCTTTTATCTTGATAAAGGTGACGCCAGACACGATGACCACATCTTCAAAAACATATGACCTCATTGTAGTCGGGGCCGGCCATGCGGGATGTGAGGCCGCCCTGGCTGCCGCTCGGATGGGGCACCCCACCCTGATGGTTACGATCAATGTGGACCACATCGGAGAGATGTCGTGCAATCCAGCCATAGGGGGCTTGGCCAAAGGCCATCTTGTACGGGAAATCGATGCCTTAGGCGGGGAGATGGCCAAGAATATTGATGCCACTGGCATTCAATTTCGCCGTTTGAATACAAAGAAGGGGCCTGCCGTGCAGTCTTCCAGGGCCCAGGCAGACAAGGAGCAGTATCGGCTTCGCATGAAGCAGGTCTTGGAGCTTCAGGACAATCTTGACGTGAAACAGGCCCTCATTGATGGCCTGATTGTAGACGATGGCGTGGTCAAAGGGGTCATCACGAGCATTCAGGAGAGGTTTTATGGAAGGGCGGTGATACTGACCACAGGGACTTTCCTGAAAGGGCTCATACACATAGGGTTGAAGAATTTTTCGGCAGGGCGTATGGGGGACCCTGCCGCCAACAAGCTTTCCGATCATCTGAGGGCCTTGGGCCTGAGCGTGGGGCGCCTCAAAACCGGAACCACCCCTCGCCTAGACGGACGGACCATCGACTTTTCCAGACTGGAGCCACAGTTCGGAGATGACCCTCCAGTGCCCTTTTCCTTTGAGACAGAGTCTCTCACGCAAGCGCAGGTGCCATGCCACATCACCTACACCAACAAGAAGGCCCATGAGATGATCAAAACGGGTCTTGATCGTTCCCCCCTCTTCACGGGGATCATCAAGGGTGTTGGGGCCCGCTACTGCCCCTCTATTGAGGATAAAGTCGTCAGATTTCCAGATAAATCTCGGCACCAAATCTTTCTTGAACCCATGGGGCTTGGCACGACAGAGATCTATCCCAATGGCGTTCCAACAAGCCTGCCGGTGGACGTGCAGTTAAAGATGCTTCGTTCCATTGAGGGGCTTGAAAGGGTGGAGATCGTACGACCAGGCTACGGTATCGAATACGATTATGTGGATCCAATCCAGGTCAAGCCGAGTCTGGAATGCAAGGCCGTTAGGGGGTTGTTCTTGGCTGGCCAGATCAACGGCACCTCCGGCTACGAGGAGGCCGGTGGCCAGGGGATCATGGCCGGTATCAATGCCGTCCGCCAGATTAGGGGAGAAGGCCCCATCATTCTTGGTCGTGATCAGGCCTATATCGGAGTCATGATTGATGACCTGGTGACCAAGGGGACCCAGGAACCGTATCGGATGTTCACTTCAAGGGCCGAGTACCGCCTCCTGCTTCGGGAGGACAACGCCGACTTGCGCCTTCGAGAGATCGGACACGAAATGGGCCTTGTCTCCCATGGTGTTTACGAGAAATTCAAAAAGAAACGTGAGGCCATTGACAGACTCTTGGCCCTGCTTTCTGACTTTCGCCTGACTCCAAGGCCAGAAGTGAATCGGACTTTGCAAGAGCTTGGCCTTGGCCCAATCAATCAGCCAGCCACCCTCAAAGATTTTCTCAAAAGGCCGGCAGTAGGACTCAAAGATCTGGCCAAGCTTGACGACCGCATCCTTTCTTTTGACAAAGAGGTTGCCGAACAGGCCTCTATCCTGGTCAAATATGATGGTTACATACGACGTCAGACAGAACAGGTTCAGCGAGCGGAACGCTTGGAAGGCACAAAGATTCCAGATGACTTTGATTATGGGGCGATTCCAGGGCTTTCTAACGAGGTTAAAGAGAAGCTTTTGAGAGTTCGTCCCATCTCCATTGGGCAAGCCTCAAGGGTTTCCGGGATTACGCCGGCGGCCATATCGATCGTACAAATCTATCTCAAGAAATGGGCCACGGGATGACCACTTCTATGAGGAAAAGAGATGGGTACTAAAGAAGAAAGGCACACGGCCAAAGACGGAACAACGGCCAGGACAAAGGCGAACCCCGGGGTGCCTGGCACCCCTGTGATCCCCTTTATTGAAGGAGACGGCATCGGCCCTGACATCTGGGCTGCTTGTCGCCGTGTGTTGGATGCTGCCGTTCACGTGGCATATGGAGAAAAACGCACAATCAGGTGGATAGAGGCCCTGGCAGGTGAGAAGGCCTTTAGGGAGACCGGCCAGTGGCTTCCAGAAGGGACTCTTCAGGCCATCATGGATCACGGGGTGGCCATAAAGGGGCCGTTGACGACACCGGTGGGTAAGGGGATTCGTAGCCTTAACGTGACATTGCGACAGATCCTGGATTTGTATGCCTGTATTCGACCGATTCGTCACATCAGAGGCGTTCCCAGTCCTGTAAAGCACCCTGAAAGGGTTAACATGGTCGTGTTTCGGGAAAACACGGAGGACGTCTACGCTGGGATAGAGTGGGGGGCCGAAAGCCCTGAGGCCCAGAGGGTCATTGCTTTTCTAGAGGATCACATGGGGGTTCGTGTACATAAAGACTCGGCCCTAGGGATTAAGCCCATGAGTCGGCAGGCTTCGAGGCGACTGGTAAGAAGGGCCATACAATATGCCCTGGACCAGAACCTGCCCAGTGTGACCCTGGTGCATAAAGGAAACATCATGAAGCATACGGAAGGGGCCTTCATGAAGTGGGGCTATGAAGTAGCACGTGAGCAGTTTGGAGGGCAGACTGTTGTTGAGTCAGAAGCCCAGGAGCAGAGAGGAGAGACAGTATCGGACAAAGTCGTCATAAAAGACAGAATCGCAGACATGATGTTTCAGCAAGTCCTCCTGCGGCCGGACGCGTACCATGTGATTGCCACGCCTAATTTGAACGGCGACTACCTCTCCGATGCCCTTGCTGCCCAGGTGGGGGGGCTAGGTTTGGCGCCTGGGGCGAACATCGGAGACACATGCGCGGTCTTTGAAGCCACCCACGGTTCAGCTCCCAAATATGCGGGCAAAGACACGGCAAATCCCGTGTCACTGATGCTCTCAGGGGTCATGATGCTGGAACACCTGGGATGGATGGAGGCTGGTTCTACTGTTGAGCGGGCCATAGAGGAGACCATCTCGGAGGGGATTGTAACGTACGATCTAGCCCGCCAGATGTCAAAGGGCCAAGAGGTTAGATGCTCAGAATTTGCTCAAGCCGTGGTAGACCGTTTGCATGGTTCGTGAAGATATGACAAACGGCCAGTGACACATGACAAAGGACAGAGACAAGTCTCTGCTCACCTTATTTGAAGGATTCTTCAAGGACCTGGTAGAGGCCATTCTTCCGCCCAAATGCCTTATTTGTGGTGCCTTTGAGCGCCGGCAACAGGTGGAGGAGAGGGGCAAAGCCGATCGTTTGGCCCATCTCACAGATCCGTACTTCTGTGCATCTTGCCGGAGCAACATCGCTGAAATTGCCTCCCCTCTTTGCTCAACATGTGGGCTTCCCTTTGTCTCAAGGGAAGGAGAAGATCACACTTGTTCTGAATGCCTGGTAGAAAGGAAGTACTTCAGAAGGGCCAGGGCCTTTGGGGTGTATGAGGGAAGCCTTATGGAGGCCATTCATCGATTCAAGTACACAAAGAAGACTTCCCTTTCCAGACCGTTGAGTGCCCTTACCAAGGAGACCTTTTGTCAGTTCTGGGGTCCAGAGGCCATTGATCTCCTTATTCCCGTGCCCTTGCACATAAGGCGCCTAAGAGAAAGGGGATTCAATCAAGCCTATCTCATGATAAGGAGATGGGCAAAACTGGAAGAGATTCCCTGTGATGCCTTTGCGATGTTACGCACCCGCTGGACAGAACCTCAGACCAGCCTGAGCCGCAAGGAGCGCAAGAAGAACATGAGACGTGCCTTTGCCGTGAGGAACCCCGAAAGCATAAGAGGCCGGAGGGTGCTCCTGATAGACGACGTATACACTACAGGGTCAACGGCCAATGAGTGTGCTCGGGTATTGGCGGAGGCAGGTGCAGAGCTTGTAGATGTGTTGACACTGGCGCGGGCTGTTTGAGCGGTCAGCCATTGTTCTATGACATGGAGGTGGGGTTCAGTGCAGCTAGGGGGACCTCGCCGCACCTGCAAGGATCATGGAGAACTTATGCCAGGGTATAGAGGCCATCTCATAGGGGGCGTGATTTTTGGAGGGTTGAGCCTAGTTGCTGTGACCTGTTTTGGTGTTTACAGGCCTGAGCCCCAGACAGCCCTGGTACTGTTGTGCATTGCCCTTATGGGGGCACTCTTCCCAGATACGGATACCGATTCTAAGGGCCAGAACCTGTTTTACGGGTGTTTTGCGATTTTGGATTTGGCGCTCATGATCAATGGGGAATACAAATGGGCTGCCATTTTGGGATTTTGCGCTTTGCTCCCCGCCCTTGGCCATCACAGGGGCTGGACCCACACCTGGTGGGCCATGCTCTTGGTCCCGTCACCGATCATTGTGTTGCCCATGACCTTTTATGACTTCCCTTTTCAAGAGCTTCTGCCCTTTTACTTAGCCGGTGTGCTCGGTTACCTTTCTCATCTGGTCTTGGATAGGATATTCTAAAAACTTTGGCCATGCCCCCTGACAGCAGTTCGTCATGGCCCTTTAGGTAAAGGGATAGCCCCTGAGACCCCTCCTTGGGCCATGGTCTGTTTCTTGACACTCCAGTCAATTCTACCTATACTTCTTTCCATCTGGCCTTTCGATCCATCTAAGGATCTGCTCACTAGATCCAGAAAACATCCTGCCGCAGGAGACAAAAGGGTCCAGGATTCAGGCCGCTTGCGGAGGGTTCAAGGATTCAGGGACGTGGGCTTAAGAATTGAGATAAAGACAAGGTCACTGAGCATATTGATAGAGGGTGCCATGAAGAGCAAGGAAAGGGTACTTGCGGCAGGCATGGTGCTGGTGGCAACAGTGTTCATGGTCGGCCTAGGACATGATCTTGGTGCGTCCGCCTGGGGATCTGATCTGAAGAGGCCCTGGGAGAGACGGGAAATACGCAAGCGACAGATGCAAGACCAGGTCGGTGGCTTGCCCGAGAATATTCTGAAACAGCAGAGCTTGGGAAAGGTCGTTCCCCCGTCCATCGATGCTGCCGTTGCCATGGCCCTCAAGGCGGCAGAGGAGGCGGCAGGTCCACTTATTGACACAGCATTCCACAAGGGCAGGAGGCTTCGTGTCCCGGGCGATTTCAAGACGATACAGGACGCCATCGAGGCTGCCGCACCTGGGGACATGGTGGTGGTTATGCCCGGTACTTACTACGAGTTGATCGTCATGAAAGACGGTGTGAAGCTGGCGTCTGATTCAGCAGGGGGTGGTGACGAACCTGTCACCGTGGAGGGCGCAACCATGAGCCTTCCCCGTAGGACACTCCGTACGATCATCGACGGTTCCAGAGCGAGTCCGTCCCATCACGGCATGATCGATTTCGATGGAGGCGTGGGCCGTCATACCATTGTGGACGGGTTCACGATTCAACATCTTCCTAAGCAGGACCACCACGTACCGGGACATGCCCACGCCCTGAATGTGCGGGGTTCCAGCCCCGTCATCATGAACTGCTATGTGCGAAAGAACGGAAGTACCGGCATTGGCAGCCATGTTGTATATGGCGATCAGGACCAGAAGATTTCCAGGCGAGACTTTCGCTGGGCAAACGTGAAACACAGGACGGAGGCCGTTATTTACCACAATATTGTTTCGGAAAACGTGGGGCTCGGTATCGGGTGCAACCATTTCTCTGCGCCCCATCTCCTTGGCAATGAGGTGTTTCTGAATAGTGATGCCGAACTGGGTCACGATCCCTCCCCGGGGATGGGGGCCAAGCACGGGGCTGCGCCTGTCATCATCGGAAACATCGTCCATGACAACGCCGGTGGCGGCATACTGGCCAAGGTCGGCCAACGCCAGGGTGCTTATGCGATTGACGGCCCAACCCATCCAAATCTGATGACCAACGTGGTGTACCGGAACGGCAATGTCAGACCAGCCATCGCATGCAGTGGGGGAGGGTCCATGAAAAAGCCCGTCCGTTTTGTGGGCAATTTTGTCTATGATGCCGGTGTGGTTGGGTTGGCCGTCTCTGATGGTGCCGTGGCCATCGTTGAGGACAACCTTGTGTCAGGTAGCGCTGGCGCTGGCATAGCTATTGACGGGGCCACCGCCATCAGGCTAAATGGCAACCAGGTGACCAGGGCAGATGCCCCAGGGTTTGTTATCAGGGACGGTGCTAAGATCCTGGAAATGGTAGGTAACGCAGCGGATTCGAACCGGGGTCCCCGTTTCATGCTTCGCGGCGGGACCATAGCAGGCTTTGACGGGTAGCCCTCTGTGACCGTTGGTTTTTTGCAAGATGGAAAAGGTGAGAGGGATGCAGGGGATGGCAGCCCCTCTACCAGTCGCCATCTCAACTGGGAGGTGCCCAGCACGACGTTGCGCACCAGGCAACCAATGAATATGAATGCTGCAAGGGACAGCATTAAACGATGCCTGGGAATGATATGGATCCTGCTCTTGGTCATGTTTGCAGCAATGGCATGTGAGAGACGATTGGCAGGATCTTCCATTGAGCATGAGGCGCCCTTCACCAACTCTATGGGGATGACATTTGTTTCGATCCCTCCCGGCACCTTTGTCATGGGAAGCCCGGAAGATGAGACGGGGCGCCATGACGATGAGCACCAGTGCGTGGTCACTCTAACGAAGGGGTTCTACTGTCAGACTACGGAGGTGACCCAGGGGCAGTGGTTTGAGGTGATGGGCAATAACCCGTCACACTTTCAGGATTGCGGCGATAATTGTCCGGTGGAGTTTGTCTCCTGGAACGACTGCCAGGAATTCATCAAGCAGCTCAACGGCTTAGAAGGCGGCAACAAGTATCGTTTGCCTACGGAAGCAGAGTGGGAATACGCCTGTCGGGCAGGGAGCCAAAGGGCCTTTGCCTTCGGGAACATCATGGAGACGGGGTGTGGTCATGACCCTCATCTGGACGCTGTGGGATGGTATTGTGGAAACTCGGGCAAGAAACCGCATCCTGTAGCCCGAAAGCGCCCCAACGCTTTTGGGCTTTACGACATGCACGGGAATATGTGGGAGTGGTGTCAAGATTGGTATGATTCGTATCCCTCGGGTCCTGTTACTGATCCAAGGGGTCCTCCATCAGGCTCGGGCCGTGTGCTTCGAGGCGGGGGCTGGCATGAGGATGCTGAAGACTGCCGGTCGGCCATTCGTGTGGGACGGTTTCCAGAGAGCAAGGCAGGCACTCTGGGTTTTCGACTTGTGAGGACTCCCTAGCTATGAAGATCAAAAGACTTCTGACGGTCATCCTTGTTTTGGTTCTCCTAATGGTGATACTGTTTCTACTTCGATTTCAGGCAGCCAAAGGCCTGGGCCAGTTTCTTGCCAAGAAAGATCCCCTTATAAAATGTGAAGTCATTTTTGCGCCGGCCAGCCGTGTCGACACCAACTTCCTCTATGCAGTGCATTTGCTCAAAGAGGGTTGGGGTGACCGCTTGGTGGCAACGGCTCCCAAACAATCCCCGTTGACAAGAAAGTTTGAGGAGACGTACGGATTGAGCAATTGCTCATGGACATCCATCCTGAGGCAAGTGTTTCAGAAAGAAGGGTTTCCTTTAGAAAAGCTTACGATTTTGGAAGGTTCAGTGAGTAGCTTTACGGATTGCCAGCTCCTTCATGAGTACTGGCAAAAGCACCCCTTTCAATCGGTCATTGTCGTCACTGACGCGCCTCATGCCAGACGGATGAGGATGGCCATGGACAAGGTGTTTGGAGATAGCGACGCGAAGATCTTCTCATGTCCCTCTTTTCCCGACACACCCATTGAGGACTTCTTTGCAGAGAATGACGACTATGTCCTGTTTGTATTTGAAGAATACATGAAGATCGCCGCTTATACCATCAAGTACGCCCTGAAATAGACCATGGGATTGGCCGCTGAAAAACGGGCACACAGGCGATTGCAGGCGCCCCCCAGTGCATTTGTGATTTACGGGCCCTATTTCACCTCTCGTGCCCAAATCATAGACATCAGCACCGATGGACTTTGCTTTCGGTATCCCCTTGCGAAGAGGCCGTCAGAGGAACTATTCGAGCTGGACATCTTGTTTGCCAGGGGCAGTTTTTATCTGGGCAAAGTACCGGTTAGAATCATTTCTCATGGGGTGGCCCCAAAGCGGCCTTTTGATGCTGTTCCAATGAGACGATGTGGACTACAGTTTGTCGAACCGACCCGCCATCAGAAATCTCAGCTGGCGTATTTCATCCAGAACTTCACCATAGGAGAGGCATAGCCCAAGCTTTTCCCTCCTTGTTTTTCTGTCTCGGCTCCGGGACCTTCCGTTTTTTTCCTCGCAAACAATGATGGTATCGTCTGGAAAGGCCTGCCGGGACCCGTGTCTACCGAGCCGTTTCTCCCCACACGGCGTAAACAGGATCGGCCGTAAGAATGTCCGGAAAGTAGCGATCCGTCTCTGGGCGAGACCAGCCCCGTGCCGAAAAGGTTTTCAGGTTTTCGTAGGCCCCTGATTTCAGAAAATACTCAAGGACGAGGCCCATGCGTTCAAACTCGGTTAGCTCTGTCCATATGGTGATCGCCTTTGGCGGAAACCATCGATTGGAAAAAGTGTGAATGAATAGACCCCCAGGCCTCAACACCCGTGACACATCCCTAAATACGTCAAAGGGCTGGACCATGTACTCCACGGAGACCGAGCAGATGACCGCATCGAAGCTGTGGGCATCGAAGGGCAGGGCGGGGTCCTTATTGAGATCGTGGACCACTGATTCTGTCAGTCTCGGATTGCGGTCCATCTCTTCGGCGTTTAGCCCCAGTCCCACGGGAGCGGGAAGGTCAAGCGATTCAGGGACGTGAGATGCACAACTGCTCATGAGATCCAGGACCTTCATTCCAGGTTTGAGCTGTTTCCCATAGAGGGTAGTGATGATTTCCTGGGCCTTGGCATCAACGTGGGTGACCAGCCGAGGGTTTTCGTAAAAAATGGCGTCGTCCTTTTCGTCTCCTCGTGAAAAGGGATTGTCGGAGAAGAAATCAGTCGGCTTTCCGTTGGCTCGAATCTGCATACCAGGACCATCGGCTATCGTTTCCAACCAGTCCGTCAACCTTCCTCCCCGATCGCTCGGTTTTTCCCCTGCATCGTGGACGGTGACCTTGAGCTTCGTCTCCTTGCCAGCAAGGGGGTGATTGAAATCAACGGAGAGACGGGAAGGGTCCACCTCCACGCAGCGGCATGGTTCCACGTTGCTGCTGAAAACGCCGGCAAGACCCTTTAAAAGACCTTTGGGATAGAACCTGCCGTATCGCGGTCTGATGGGCCGACCATTGATCTTCCGAGATTCAAATTGCCTATGGCCCAAAGTGTGGAGCCGCCTTTCCGAGTAAGGCGTTGTCAATTCGCCTGGATGGAAAGTATGTTCAATGTACTCTCCGGGCGTTGTCCCCGTGAGGGACTGCGTCACCTTTTCAGGAAGCAGGTCCCGCCACAGATTTGCATGCTCGGCCATATATACCTCAGTATGTTTTCCCATCTCACTGTTCCAAGTAAGCTCGAATTCCAGAGCTGCCAAACCGTCTGGACTGATCATCGTCATGTCTTGCTCCTTATGTGAAAGTTTCTTTCATCCCTGTGCTACGGGGAAACACCCCTTTGTCACTGTGGGGCCTATCATACGTTGCAGCCACATCCCTTGTCTTTTAGGAGTTGTCTTTGTCTTTCAAGGGAATCAACGACCTCGCATTGCACGTCGCGTCCCGTGGCCAAGCCCTTTGAAAGGGGACTGTGGTGCTGGTAACCTCTTTTGCTCATTTCTTCTACAAGTAAACCGTGCCTGCAGTACAATGCCTTCAGTTTTCCTCGCCACCTCTTGGTTTCGGGATGGTTGGCATATCCCCGTTTATTCTTTGTCAATATGGACCATATGGCATGGAGTTCCCTGTGTTCTCCAAGGAGATGTTGACGACACATCTTGTCCGGGGCAATATCCCAAATGCGCATAAGAAAATCCCTCACCATTCCGTGCCATGGTCCACGCACAGAGTCTGGGGATGACGTTTTTATAAGATATGTATGATCTGAAGAATGTAAAGGGCCGTCTTATAATTGCTTCACCGTGGCATGACAGGTGACGTCTGATGTGGCCGGCGTAAAGGGCCAGGCAAGGCTTTGAGGCGTTACGTGTAGGAGTAAAGGAAGGAAACCCCTTGACTTCTCATGACCCTTCAGCCAAGGCTCTCAAAATGGGCCTCCGTAGGCCCGTCCAACAACAAGAAGGACTCTATCTTAATAAGGAGCACCCCGGCGTCCGGGTCTGCTGCAAATACCTCCAGGTGGGGATGTCTTTTCAAGAGATTGGCGCGGATCTTTTCTTTTCTTTCCCTGTCCTGAACGGTCTCACATACGCCGGTTACGGTGAGGGCCTTTGTCGCCAGTCGCTGTGAAGACATGTCTGTGTCCCTGGTGTCGATAAGAAGACTCACCCATGGGTTTTCAGTCAAATTTCTATATTTCTTCGTTTTTTTATGTGTGACCATGTAGATCTCCGTGCCCTCGGTGTTTGTAGCATAGGCCATAAGGGAGCAGTGAGGTCTATTGTCAGATACTGTTGCCAACACACAGGTGTCTTTTTCCCGGACCAGGGCCTTCATCTTGTCTAACATGGGCACTTCCTTTTCTGTTGAAGGCTAATGTCTAAAACATGGGTGGGTACACAATCTGTATACATGTCCATAGGCAATCGTGCCATGGAACCAATGAAAAAGAGTGAGACCTTTGAGAAACGCCTTTGAACGACCATTGTGGGCTTTTGGGGGCACCCATCGGGCTGCAGTGAGTGGCCCACGAGAGTGGGCAAATCGCGAACTGTTTGAGGCCATAAAGCCGAGTTTTTGCGATTTAGCGAGCAAGGCCCCAGATGGGTCAAAAAGCTCACAGAACCCAGTGAGAAGGGGTTCTGCAAAGATCTCATAGTGGATGTAGGAGATGTCTTCAAGAAAAGTTACGCTGGAATCGATTGGCATGAAAGCAACAATTACTTCAGGCTTTCCAAGCGTTGCTTAGGGCCAACAATCTGAGTGATGCGGATGCCGTATTTCTCATCTTCAACCACTACTTCCCCCCTAGCGACCAAGGTTCGATTCGCCAATACATCCACGGGCTCCCCCACGAGTTCTTCAAGTTCAACCACCGATCCCTGACCAAGTTTCAACAATTCATTGATCTTCTTTTTTGTTCGGCCCAGCTCTACCGTGATCTCAAGGGGGATGTCACATATGAACTTCAAATTCCCGAGAGCCTCGAAGCCCATGTCTGCACCACTGGGTTCTGACATTTCTCCCGCTATGGAGGGCATTGCGGTGCTGACAGCAGTGGCCGTTTCCCCTTTTACACCAGCCTCTGCGATAAAGGTGTATCCCTGGCATTGGAAAAAAAAGCGTTCGGGGATGGCATATGTAAAAGGCTCAATTGTGAAGTCTGTGCCATTTGTAATGGACGGTGTTGAGAGGGCGCAGGCCAGGCCTGCATCACCGAATTTCGATTTGAGGTTGCCACCAATCATATTGCTGATTTCACGTATGACATCGTGGACTTCCTCGTCACCCCCCACTTGATCCGGCTCAACATCGAGCATGGCCGCGCTCATAATTGTGGCAAAATCATCACTCACATGGAGGTTGAAAATGCCATCCAGATCCCCGACAAAACTCACCGTTCCCACCGTCCTTGGCCCTTCCAGGGCCGATTCAGGTATTTCTGTCAAACGCTTCACCTCCATGGAAAGCATGGTGTGAAAAACGTCAATCACAGAATTGACGATGGCTGCCGTCACATCCACTGAACTGATCTTTTCAACAATCTCCTCACTCGACAGCTCTTCTGTTTTGTAAACTTGCTCTGCCTCTCCAGTGGCACTTTCAACTCTCATGCATAGCTCGACTAACAGGTCATGGTCCAGGTGCCTGAAGATGAACTGCTGAGGCTCGCCAAGTTTAAGGCCACCAATTCTGAAGTCGTTTCCTATGGTGATGGTGGGCGTGGACATGACAAAAGACAGGCCGGCATCAATGAGATCGGTCTTTAGGTTTCCGCCGACGATATTGCAGACTTCACCAATGACGTCCTTGACTTGCTCTTCATCCTCAATCTCATCCAGCTCAATGCCGAGCATGGAAGCCGTCATCAGGCGCGAGAAGACGTTACTCACGTGAATGCTGACAACACCGGTCACGCCGCCGGCATAACTGACCGCTCCCACAAACCGGTTCCCCTCAAGGCCGGGGTCTGAGCATGAATCGGAGACTTCGACCTCCATGGAAAGCATGCTGTCAAACAGCTCCAAGACAGTCTTAGAGACCGATTTCCCTATGTCGAATGTGCCAAGTATGTCCGTCTTATCTGTCATCATGCCGGTTCTGGGTATATTGGTGTATTTTTAATGAATTCAGGCAAGCTTGTCAACTTTTCCCATGAAGTTGGGCGACTTTCTTTTCAGGCAAGAGCGTGTGCAGAGGCCATGGGACCCCTGTCCAGAACAGGCTGCCGCCAAGGGGCAAAAGCCATGAAGGGCCCTGTGGGAAAGACCTCTTCACATTTGGCTGTGTCATTGATATGCTCACACCTATGCTGTTGATGGGCGGTGGCGCGGTTCGGGCTCCAAGTCTTCATCATACCTAAGGAAAGGGAAAAGCATGATGGAACTGAGAATACCTCTGTTTCTGATCTGTCTGTCCATACTCCAGGCAGGATGCGGGGCTTACCATGGCACCTTTGAGGGGGACGTCTCGGACGACGTGAAGCACATATTCGTGGGCACCTGGGAGGGTGAGCATCTGGACCACGAGGGGAATCTGTTGCGCACATGGATACAAAGACGTTCAGAAGATGGCACCTATGCCATTACATTTGTTCACTACACTGACAAGGGGGTGCGCAGGTCAGGACTAAGAGGGAAATGGTGGATAGACGGTGACAGGTTTTTCGAAATCGCTCCGTCTGTCATGAAAGAGCCGGATGTCTATCGATTCGATATCCTTAATGACAACGAAATCCGTTTCAAGAGTACTGTGACGGACTACGAATTCATAGATAGAAGGGCCCTAGGTCCGCACGATCTGACCTTCATCTAGAAAGGCCCCTAGATTGCCCTGTGCACAGGGCACATCGGCCCTTTTGAACTCATGGTTGAAGCGAGAAATGGTACTCTGTTGCTAGCACAAGGGCCACTCACTTTTAGAGGGACAGAAAGAACCTGGTACAAGGACAAATGAACCTACATGGACAAGATGGGGCAGTGGGAAGACAAAACAGGCCATTTGGAGCGACGCCCCCCGGCATTCGAGGCAGGCGGGCTTGAAAAGGACCAACTTCGAGATGGCTCAGGGCTTGCGCAGGTGGCAGCTGCTGGAGAATTGGCCTCGGCCCTGTCCCAGAGCGTTCGCAGTTGCCTCGTATCCATCACAATGCGACTCCATTCACTGGAGCGCCTTAGTCTGCCAAACGACCAAAGGGAAGACCTTGACGTGATTTGCGAAAAGACGGACACAATTGGCAGAATCGTACAGGATTGTTGATTTTTCCTGTCCGGCGAAGCTGAGGAGAGTGAAGGCCAGTCCATCCGATGTGGTAAAGGAGTTGAAAGAGGTTTCTCCTTTTGGTGTAGATACGTTTCAAAACAGCCTATACTGATTGAACCCTCCCCGCGGGCTGCGAAGCACTGCCGTCAGGCAGAACCCACGGAGAATGTTCTCCCTGACGCGAGAGCTCCGCAGCACCGCAAGGATGTTGTCATTTTAACTATACACTCGCTAACCCCGCCGCCTGCGCCGCGCTAGCACTGCCAACGAGCAGAACCACTGCCGTCACGCAGAACCTGCGGGGGCTGCGGTAGCTCTCCTGTGGAGAATGCGCTCGCTTATTCGGTTCAATATTCATCGAAACCATACGCCAGGTGTGATTTACATCATAGAGATTTAGTAGTTGAACCTTTTGGGGGCTGTCAACATCTAGGCAGAAACCGCAGAGTTACAGGGTTCCGCGATTTGGGAAAGCAACCTCAATCCCTTGGTCTTGCCTACTAGAACTGTATCTGGATCCTCTTCTTTTTTTGCCCTTGATCCTTTACAGAAAGCAAGACCTTGCCCAGCCGCTCACACCAGATGCGCACATGCTCCTCAAAAGTACGCGAGTCTCCCAAGACCTCCAAAATATCACCCTGTTTCATGTCCACGGCCTTTAGAGTAAGCTTTAAAATCGGCTCAGGGCACTTATCACCCAGGGTGTCTAGCATTTCTATTGCCATAGTCACCCCACTTCAATTGATAAAACAAACCCTTCATCAGACGATCGGGCGCGGGTCAAGTCTAAGACCTGGACCTAAAGCACCAGAAGGTGCGGCAGCACCGGAGCCGAGGTCGGTGTCTCATCCTAGGATTTAGTGTAGGTGCGGTGAGGGCACGTCTTGCCACCGGCTCCAGACTTCTGCCACGTAATAAACATACTAGCACAAAGCATGCCGAAGCTCTTAACAGACCTGTTTAGAAACAACCGGTAGCCGCGATGGAGCAAAAACCCAAAATGGATTTTTCACAGCAACAAGGTGTGGGAAGCCAGCAAACAGCATCAAGGGGGATCGTTGGGACTTCGTAGGGATTGACTATTACAAAAGATATCAGGAAATTAGTGGCTGCACCGGCTAGAGATGAAGCCGCCTCTCATGCTGTCTGAAAGGGTAAGTTGGAACTTGGATCCGCTCTCATTAAAGGGCGCAATTGAAAAGGTCAAAAGGACCGAGAAGACGACAGACCATAACAAGCACCCATACCTTCCTGTGCAAGTCCTGCACCGGAGCTATCCTATCAAAATGACAGCTCGACAGAGGAAATTGGATAGCTTGCCGCAAGACACCCGCTGGAATCAGAGACTCCCATCCTAGATTTGTCCAGAATACGAGAAACTTCAGGCCTTTCAAATAATTGCTTATGCATCGCACAATCTCGCATTTCGGCTGGTCTTGGAAAAAACGTGTAGTCGGGCAAAATCTCTAAAATAGCGAAAATCAAGATCGATAGCAGGTATACGTAAATACTGCACCAGTGTTGCCTCTGTGGCCGACATACGACATGTGGGAGCACTTTCAATAAGAGAGGCAGGACTGACACCTGTGCTTTAAGATCTAGCCCCGGTATTTTGCACCGCACGTGCACCGTTATCCCGGCTGTCTTGTCATAGGCGTGACAACCAGAACCGGTCTGGTCCCCTAAACGGGACCTTTTTGTCTTACTTCACATCCATGGCTAATTTCTCGAACTGCTCCTTGGTCAGCGGTTTGCCATATGCCGCAAATTGTACCTTGGCCTCTTTGCCATCTTTGACAGGCACCCATTTTTTTTCACCTATCTTGTTTAGGTACACCCACTGCAGCTTATCGGGGACAACTGGAACGACCCCTTTCCATGGGACAATCTTCCCATCTTTGAAATCGACCACAGGGATTGTATTGCCCTTCGCCATCTCACGCACAGCCTTGTTCTGATGACATTGGCTGCACGATCGCCCCTGGGCTGTTATGCAGTGTGTGAAATAGGGACAATAGGCAATGAACTTCTTGTTTTGATAGACAAGTGTCATAGCGCTTCCCGAGGTCACCTGCCCATCATAGTTGATCAATAACAACCAATCGTTCATAGGGATGAAGTTCCCTTTTTTTCCTGTCTTGAGTGCCGAATCGAAGTGGCAATTATAGCAGGCCATGGTGTAATTAACATGACAGGCAGAACAATGGAGTTTGTCTCCGTGAACACCATGGCTGGGCGTATCCGGGTCGAAGAGCGGAGACTCTGTCTTTTGATCAACATGGCATCCTTTACAAGAAGCACAAACACCCTTGGGAAAGGGATGTCTCATGGAAGGCTTGAAGCGGCCGTCGCCATGAACGTCGCATTGGTAATGACAATCAGCGCAAACAAATCCCGATGCAATGTGAACATCCAGATTGCCGGCCGCTTTACAAAATTTGAAGGTGAGTGCTTCCCGGCTATGGCATTGCAGGCAGGTGTTCATGTCTCTGGTCTTCTTTTCCGAAAACTGCATCGCGGGCCCCTCTTGGATGGCATGACACGCATCACAGCTCTTGACGTGGCAGCTCTTACAGTCCAAGTCGTTATACGGGATGTTGGTTATGCTCATGAATCCGTTTGGCTCTTCGTACCAGTAACGCATCCCATTGCCGGTGAAGTGCAAGCTCTGAGTGAAGAAGGACCACAAACAGGGACATTCAGGCTCGCTTGCCCTAGATGCAGGATACATGGCCAACAATAGGGCCAAGGTAAATGTGATAACGATTACTTTATTCCCGATCCGTTTCATAGGTGCCTCCTCAATGCGTCTGGGTTGTTCCGTGGGTTTGTTTTTCCTCAAAGCCAGTGGCGATGGCCTTCACAAAAAAGCGACGTGGGATTCCCTCGGACGGCCTTTTTTCTCCTTTCTTGTTGGGCCTTTGAGCACTTCACTCCTCATGGAAGTTTCCTGGTGTCATGTGATATCGGGCAGGCTTTCTCATTGGTTCGATTCGACCCTTCGACGGCTCGTGAGAGATACAGCGACCGGAAGGTGGATTGGTTCAACATATTGTGCTTGAATCCCACGGATGGAAATCACTGATTCCTTGCCAATACCCCAACGAAAACGGTCCGTCCAAAAACAAAGATAATCGACGACTATTCCAGTTTAGGGCAGAACACAGATTACCTGCCCAGAGAACACGGCGGAAACGGTCTAGCCCGATATGTGATTGGCTACCAGTCTAAGTGTAATCAAGCAAATGATTTTATTTCGTCCCAGAAAACCTGGTCGTTTGGCCCAGGTCAGAGTAAACTGGCTTTGCCAAGTATCGTTAATAGTGCCTAAAGTTTTAAGTGCACTAAAGTGCGCTAAAGTTAAGGAATTCTGCCAATTATATAAAAGAATGGAGCGAAGCGACTTCCCCAAGTTTAGGCACTTTAGCTCACTTCAGGCACTTTGAACTTGTCCAGTATTCAGAAAACAGCCCCTTTCAGGGGCAAATCAACGCCTGGTCCTTCGGGCCAGGATTCTTTACTGCGGATTTGTAATGCATACCACAAGCTATATCAAGCTCCCGGAGCCCTTTGGCAGGCCTTTCCATGAAAGCGGGGGCAAGACGACGCTATTGGGAAGATTCACAAGAAGAGCGGAGTGCAGATTGGTTCTGAATACTCGAAAAATAGCGAACTTCCAGTAGGTTACCTTGCATAGCAAGATTGCCAATCGGCGGAATCAAACAAGTGCTTTACATATGCAGGATCAACCGCCACTATTTCACCGAGGACCCGTCGATGGTACATGCACATCATGTTGGGCCGGGTGCCAAAAGGAAAGGCAGGCCATGAAGGCCTGCCTCTATTTGATAAGTCTTAACCTACGAACTACGGACAAGTCACAGGCCTCATTACTTTAAGAATCTCCTTGTTACTGTTTAGGCCGCCGACTGTGACCCATACCTTCACTTTTCGGAAGTCCTCCCCATTGAACCATGCGCATGAGTTCTTCGTGTACTTGTCTTTCGGGATCTTTACCTTGATTTTGTTCTCAGTCCATAGCTTGATTTTTGGATGACCATATTCGAATTGTTTCCCGCCCACATGGACGATGCTCTTAGTCTCAGCAGGCGTTCCTTCTCCCGAAATACCGCTTCCAAAAGCGTTTCCAATGATACGTATTTTATCGCCAGGCACACATGGTTTGGGTTTTAGTTTTTCAATGTAAACGCCAAGTCGGCATTCAGGTCTGGAGTATGCCTCTAGGAAGACATTTCCATCCAGATCATCGCAGGTGCCATTTTCGTCCTTCACCAGGTCGCATGGGCATTCCACTCCGGGCTCATCGCAGTCCGAATCACCCCAGCCGTGGCTATGGCTGAAGATGATCAAATCTTCTTCGTCGCATATACCGTCATAGTTCAGGTCACAAACGCATTGCCTGCATTCTTCAATGAAGACAGGTTCTCTGCCCAAAGCAATCACTACCGCGCCGTTAGTAATGGGTAACGTGTAGGCCTCAAAAGCTTCTTCAAACGGGACGGTGTTGGCTTCTTCTCCTGAATCAAAGCTCGGAATTGCTTCGGTAATCGTGACCAGCCCCGTTCTTATGCAGCTAACATCTAACGTGACTTGTTTTGGCACTTCCGTATCGGTGAACCCATGGTACCAGAGGACATATACAGGCGCCCCGTCCTTGGTGAATAGGTATTGGGACACATTCTCTCCATTAGTTGTAGCAGTGATGTTATGCCAATCTGCATCACCCAGCTTTTCCACCAGTAACTTGTACGTGAAGTACGACAGTTTTTTGACCCCTAGCCCCATGTCGTCTTGGCCCTCTCCGTCATATACTAAACCTGTATTCCAGAAAACATTATAATCGACGCCATCTTCCGCTTTCCTTTCAGACAGGAAGTTCCAAAGGATTCTCTCCACGCCCAATGAGGGCAGATGGATGTATCTCTTAAAGAGTTCCAAAGCCTGGGTACGCTCATCCTGGTAAGGCAACTCTGCGCTTCCATCGGGCAATAGTGGGGAGCCAGTGTAGGTAGATGTCTCGGTCATCCAAATGGGTCGAGAGGGATACCGGTTTCTCAGAAAAGCAAATTTTTCCGAAGCTAGTTCGAGGTGGTCTTCACCCATCCGGTCAAAGTCCAAATGGTGAAAATCCAGAATATCGAAATGATCGCACTGCTGAAAAAAATCGTCATAGAATGTGAGTGGGGGATTGATGTCCTCCAGCAATAGACTTCCCAACAAAACCTTACACTCCGGACATGTCTCCTTTATCAACGAATAGAATAGGTTAACCAATTCCGCATAATCTTGAGGATTTTCCACCCAGTATCCCCTGGCCCTGTCGACCTCATTCGCTATTTGCCAGAACTTGACGGCAGGGGCCGGCAATCCACTCTCATCCCATGTTGGGTGCATCTCGTCCCCCGGCTTGTAGCAGTCCGGATAAGCTTGTGTGCAACCATAGTTGGAATCGCCATCATATCTCTCCACGGTTCTCACGATAAAATCTCGGAAGTAATTGGCTCTTATCCTTTCCATGTTGGTAGGACTTCTGAGGGTCACGACCATCTGAGCACCTCTTCCATAGGCTTGGGTGGTCAAATCATCATACACCGCCTTGTAGTCCCAGACGTCTTCGTATGGGTCATAGTCTGGGTTAGAAAAGTCTGCAGAAAAGATGTATTGCATCGAGACATTCATCCGCAGGAAGGACGCGCCGACATCTTCAAGGTAATTATTTTTAAGCGCACTTCGCATTCCAAAGAAGCCAAAGGGTTGTGCCAAGACTAACTGAGCCACTGGCATGATAGATATGATCGCCGCTAGAAATATCAGTTTTTTCAACATGGTTAAATCTCCCCTATCACGCCGGATACAAAGTTTCCGGGTGAAGCTTCGTTTTACAGAGAAAAGTACCACGTCCTATAGATGCGCCCATTCCCCCTTTTCCCTTGTGGCCTATACGCCGCCATAAGTCAATCGGGGCGATTGTGGGATTAACGATGGGAAATGCCTGATTTTTTGATTGGAAAAATACTGTTTCTGACACACAGAACTACCTACTTTGGGCAAGGGAATACCTAAACCAAAAGGAGGTTGACTTGGTACGAAACGGACAGGTCCCGTATAAGAGAACGGTTAATGGTTTTCAACATATTGAGGGTATCATGGCCGAGAAGGATTCGTATATTTCCAACTGAGCTACCCGGGGAGGACTACCCAAGCGAGGTTGGATCACGTGCTCAGATGGCACCTCAGAACCGGTCCAATCCGATGTGTCAGTTCTTGCCAAGACCACGCCGAAAACCGTTCGTCAAAAAACAAAGATAGTCGACGATTATCGGAAATAAACAGCCCCTGCCACGAGAGACGCGCTGGAGCCAGCCGCTTCAATGGTAAATAGGTCCTAAATTGCAGCAATTGTCTGGAGCCTGCCTCGTCTACCACCGAAGACCGGTGGCGACAGTCTCAATGAGTCACCCGCCGCTGCTCGAGGCTTTTCCCCCGCCGTTGCTGTTGGAGCCTTCTGCTCCTTCGCCGTCACCGCCACCATCAGCGTGACCACTACTGGTAATAGACAGGTGCAAATGGCCATCAGAAGCCCCATCGCCTGGAGTAAAGACCATAGATTGCACGGTTAACCTGTTAAATATCTGATTGTACGGCCCGTTGGCAGTATCGTGCATGACCGATTTGACCTCGTCCACAGTTGCCTTGCTGATATCGTCAAACTTGGCTAGCGTTCTAAGACGATCCCAACGATTATAGTTCCAACTTCTAGCCCCATTCGAAAAGCCCTGGGATGCGAAGAAATTCACCACAGCTATCTGATTTGTCTTGGCCCACGATATGTCACTGCGCAGTGGAGTCGTGGCAGTTCTGAGTTGGCCATTTACGCCTTCCGGGTGTTCCAAAACCTGAACATCTGTTTTGTCGGCAAGGAGTATATTATGACTGAAGGCATAGGGTTGACTAGACAAGTAATTGGATGCATGGGCAATTGAAGAAAAACTCTCCAAGACATATCTTAGATCAAAGACGTAAGAGCGTTGGTTGGTAAGAGTAGGATAGGCTCCCCCCATATCAGAATCGAATATTCCTGCAAAAAGGCCACTACTGTTGTATCCTGTTATCACACCCAGAAATCCTGCAAAACCTATGTTGACAACTTCAACTCCCTCTCCCCACTGATAAACTATTATGGCTTGGATTTGCTTGGCATCATTTGTGACGGGCCAATCCAGATTTCTCCCCACTATCGGCTTCCCGGAAGATGAATAATCTCCGAAGACCCCAAAACCGGAGCAGTTAGTCCATCTTCCAATATCTGGTATCAACTGAAACCCCCAAAACTCCTCGTGGGACAGAAGGCCGTCTCCAAGTATAGATGTCTCCGAAATACTCGTGAATCGAGAATACAGGCCATTCACTTCCTCGACATAGGCTTGGGAAATATTGTCTCTTATCTTTGGCATTCTTCGAATATAGTTGTCGAAAATCGCCTGCTGATATTCAACAAGATCCGCCAAATAACTATCAATCGTGTGTTCAATATTCGGAAACTCTGCCTTGACGGCATCACCCATCATTTGACCACGTTCTTCCCATGTGGTCACTGCAGTAGGATCTAAACGGATTACAGGCACATCTGCATGGATTTGGATGACAGCAAAGGCATTGTTGGTGAGCAAGATCCCTGCCAACAGGACTATTCCAATAGAAAAGCACCTCTGCACAACGTCCTCCTTACAAAGGACCTTCACGGCATCGAAACGCTCAAGCGTTCGTCCCATTGTGTTCGTCAAGTAAATGTAAATGTTCTACCCGCAAGTCAAACCCGTACCAGTGAGACCATATATGGGATAATCAACCAAACTCTCTCCGTGAGAATACCTGAATATCTATTCAAAAACCAGGATGTCCCTACGCCTGTTCTCAGCCTTACTTTTGCCAGTGTTCTAATGATTAGCCCTATGCCATCTCTGACAAAACATTCGGGCATGTAAGAAACGATAGGAGTTCAGTCACTCGGTCAAGTTAGATCTGCCTAATAACTCCTTTTTGGTCAATAGCCTCAAAAGTTGGACTAGGTAATAAAGGCGTATTTTGCCTATTTTACCAATATTTGGGCCGTATGGTGCAACCAGCAGCATTCACAAAGGTTTTGCCTGGGGGCTGAATTTTGCAAAAATTCTCTGAGTCCATCTCTGAATCACTAAGGGCGGGGGTATGTACCCAAGGTCCCCCCCTTGGTTGCCCTGTTGGAACCTTCTTTTCCTGATCTTAGAAGCCCAATTTTAGTATCAAAAACCCTACTCCAAGGCCTATTTACGGGCCATTTTCACCACTATATCCTGCCATCACTACCAGTTGCCATGGTCCAACCTCAAGGGAAGCTGTGGGTGGGCGGTGCCTCGAGGCCTCTCCCTATCCCGCTATGTGATTTTTCAACTCAGCCCTTGACATTCTGGTCATAATGGTCATAATGGTCAAAAAGGAGGCCGATTATGGAAGACAATATATCCGTGGCCGAGGCAAAAGCCACCTTCTCAGAATGCATCCGCAAAGTTGAAGCGGGCAACGCAGTGCTCATTACAAGGCACGGGAAACCAGTCGCCGCTCTTGTTAGCCCCAGCGATCTCGAACACCTTGAACGCTTGAGGAAAGCAGGTCCGGACAGTGGGCTCGCCAGTATTGCCGGCGGTTGGGAGAATAGCGAAGAATTAGCTTCAATACTTGACGCCTCCCCTCGGCAGGGACAACGAAGCACGCCTGATCTCGAACGCTGACTATGGCATTCCTCTTTGACACTGATGCAATTTCGGAGCTTCTCCGGCCACGCCCCGCAACAGCCTATGTGAAATGGATAATGGGAGTGGCTCGCGAAGAGCAATTCACGAGTGCTGTTGTGATAGGCGAATTATACAAAGGTGCCTATCGTTCCAATGACCGCGAACGCCACATATCAAATATCGAGCAGCGAGTTTTGCCCGCCGTCACAGTTCTGCCTTACGACATCGGCATTGCTAAGGTTTTTGGTAGCATCCGCGCTCATCTCGAAGACACAGGTATGATCCTTCCTGATGCTGACATTCAAATTGCGGCTACAGCCATTGGCCATAATTTGGAGCTTGTTACCGGGAACCTTCGACATTTCAAGCGGATCTCCGGTCTAAAGGTAAACCTTGTCCTCGCAAACTCACGAAACCGATAAAGTCCCATTTCGCATATAACGGTTGAGCTGAGACGCGCGCGGTTTTTGCGCGTCATCTCCAGCGCTATGTTAAGTGCGGCCTTAGTTTAATAGAAGGAGACTCAATTTTAGGATTGAATCATCGCAATTGAGTCTATTTCAATTTGTTTATTTTTCCGAATTTGAATAGAACCAAATACAAAAAGAACAGTCCTGCCAGTACAGCCACTGGCGCAAACACAAGCCCTCCCCACCAATTCGAATAAAAAAGATCACCTTGAAATAGTAATGGGATCAGACCTGTCCCGATCACAATTAAAGCAACTACAACAAGCCCAAAGCGAATAAATTTTTCCTTGAATTTAAGGCTCATTAATTTTTAGCACTTAACGGAGAAAGCCCAGAGCCCAGGGTCAGATCTTAAATATTAATTATTCGGTTTGCCGATCATGTTAACGATCTGCCCCGTTATCTGATCATAGGTTGAATTCGAACCATGACTTGTCTCATCATTCAGATATCCACACCCGTGCTCCGGTTCACCGGGCCTCAGTTCTTCCCTTTCTTGCGCTTACCTTAGACCGCACGCTTTTCCTTGACCTCAAAACCTATCTCCCCAGTTAAACACAGGGCAGGAGAATTGAGTGCTAACATGCGGCTCCGGCTCTGCGCCATATGGCTCTTGAAGAACATGCGGGAAACCGACGTTTAACGGCGTGAATCCTCTTGGGCTTCTCAGGCGGTGCCATGAGTTGGCGAATTGCCTTAAAAATGACCTCAATCTTCCCATCATGATCTTTGATATGCTTCTCCAGTTCCCGGAACTTCCGTGCCAGTTGCTTATGGGTTGCCAGCAGTTCTCGAAGCTTCACGAACGCCCGCACCACGAGGATACTGGCCTCTATGCCCCTTGGCGTATTGAGGACGCTGGCAGCCATGATGGCCCCATGTTCCCCGAAAGCATACGGAAGCGTTCGCGAAAACCTTATTCTGGACCCCATAGAGCTTCGCAAGGTCGGCGTCCAGTATCACCCTTTGACCTCGCACCAGCAAAATAGTCCTTTTAACCTGCTGAACCGGAACTATGTCATGCTTACCTGTCATGAACCTGCCCCTCGGCAGAACCGATACTGCTTCAGGTGCCAAAACAGTGTCTCAACTTCTCAAACCCTTTCTTTATAAACTCAAACCTGTCGTTAGCCGAGCACATTACAGATCTCTGGAAGCACAAAACCCCGCCTCTCTTTAGGAGAAACAGGGTCTTAACAATCACTTCATGGCACCCTCTTGGTTAGGGTCAATGGGCTACAACGTAAGTCGCCAGGGACCCTACCACTACGGAGCATTTTTGTCAAGGATTCTCACGGGTAACAAATCGTAGAACGGCCTATCTTGGGCTCAAAAACTACGAGGAATGTTTTGCCACAGACGCACACAGACAGGCACAGACGATATGGATCTCTCACACGGTGGCTGCTTTTTGTTTTGCCTGATCGATGCTCTTGAAGGCGGCGAGAAAGGTTGTTGGTGATACCAACGGCAATCTTCTCAGAAGGAAGAGAATGTCTATTTGGTCGGGGCGAGAGGATTTGAACCTCCGACTTCCTGCTCCCAAAGCAGGCGCGCTGCCAGGCTGCGCCACGCCCCGTCTCAGCCTCTTCTCCTATCATGCCTTTTTCATGGATGCAACGATTGGTTTCTAAAGAACGCCCTGATCCCTTGACCAATGGCTTCGGCAACGGCGGCGATGATTTCAGGATCGTTGAGTTCCTTTTCTTCCTCAGGATGGCTTACGTAGCCTGCTTCCATCAAAATGGCGGGCATGTCTGCCCCCCTGAGAACCAGGCAGGGGGCTTCATGAATGCCCCTGTCCATAGGGTTCAATCGTGCAAGAAGGTGGCCATGAACAAGATTTGCCAGGAGCTTGCTCTTGGTTGCATGGATCCCTTGGACATGATCCCAGGAGAGGAGTCTTTCTCCAGTTTCTGCCACAGGCCCTCTTTCCTGTGAGGCCAATCCTTGGCCAAGGCCGAAATAATAGAGGGCCATGCCTCGGGCCTGGTGATGGGAACTTCCCCCTGTGTGGAGGCTTAAAAAGAGATCTGCCCGGTGGTGATTTGCCATGGCCGTGCGGTTTTCAATGTTGAGCCAATAGTCCCCGTTCCGGGTCAAGTGAACGGTATAGTCTTTCCCCAGCGTCTCTTTTATTTTCATGGCCAGGTTCAGGGCCACCGTCTTCTCGGCCAGACCCGATGGCCCCACAGCACCATGGTCATGGCCGCCATGTCCTGGGTCCAGGACAATGACCTTGCGGCCGACGAGGCCTGGTAGAGAAGATGGGTCCTGGGCCCGTGCCATGCCCGTGAAGGAGACGGACATGACGAAGATGAAAAGGAGGGCATATTTTTTGTGTGACATCATTGGCCCAATAGATGGTCGGGCAGCCTTCCGAGCAGGGCCTCTGGCTGAATTCCCCTTGACAGAAGCTGATTTTTGTTCTATTTTCCAGAGTTTAGAGAGACATTTTCTAAATGAGTCGATCTCTTGTGTTGGCAAGAAGTTACCTGATTTCATCCATCAAGGGCTCCTTGCTCCGCCACACAAGGCAAATCGCTGCAAAACCCCTTGTTTTTTTGACCTTACGAGAAAACGGTCATCTCTAAATCAAGATCGCATACCAGTCCCCTCTGGCCACAGAGTCAGTCGTGACTGATCACCGTGGGGAATAGTACTTCTTGCGGGAAAAATCAATTCTCTTTGGGCGAGAGTGGCGAAATTGGCAAACGCACTGGACTTAGGATCCAGCGGCTTCGTGCCTTGCGGGTTCAAATCCCGCCTCTCGCACCAAGTGGATGGAAATGGAAAGGAATTTGATGAAAGTTCATGTTGAAGACATAAGCCCAGTGAAGAAAATCCTCCACGTGGAGATTCCTGAAGAGGATGTGACCAGGGAAGTGGAGAAGGCCTATGGGACGCTGAAGAATCAGGCAAGAATCAAAGGCTTTCGGCCGGGAAAAGTGCCCCGTGCGATTTTGGAGCGACGGTTCGCCAATGAAGTACATGCCGACGTCGCTGGACAACTGATCCAGAGTTCCTATGGTGAGGCGTTGCGTGAAACCGAGTTGGTGCCCCTTGGAGAACCCGCTATTGACCCACAGGATCTCGAAAAGGGACATCCCTATCACTATTCAGTGACCGTGGAGGTGTGCCCCGTCATAGAGGATTTGAATCTGGATGGTTTGAAGTTCAAGCAGATGGTTCACACGGTCACGGACGAAGAGATTGAGACCCAACTGAAGATGCTCCAGAAACAAAACGCTGAGTTGAAAACCGTTAAGGAGAACAGGGCCGTTCGCGATGGAGATATTGTCATCATAGACTATGAGGGGTTTAGGGACGGCAAGCCCTTTGAAGCAGCCGGCAAGACAGAAAATTTTCAGGTGGAGGTCGGATCAGGGCGCATATTAGAAGATTTTGACAAGAATCTCGTGGGAATGGAGCCAAACAGCACGACAGAGTTCGACATCTCTTTTCCAGAGGACTATTACAACAAGGACCTGGCCGGCCTGGAGGTCCGCTTTGAAGTTTGCTTAAAGGAGATCAAAGAAGAGATTTTGCCTGAAATGGATGACACCTTTGCCAAAAGGCTCGGACAGTACGAGACCCTGGAGGCGCTAAAGGAGACGATCAAGAAGGGACTGGAACGGAGGTACGAGATCCAGTCTGAGAGGGAACTTCGTGAGGACGTCGTTGATACGCTGGTGGCGCAATCTGATTTTGAGTTGCCTGAGGGGCTGGTGGAGGAGGAACTCTCGGCCCTGGTCGTGGATGCCCAGAACGCCATGGCCCAGAGAGGCATGTCGTTAGAGGAATCGGGCCAGACTCCAGAGGGGCTTTCTGAGAAGTTTCGGCCGGTTGCCGAAAGAAAGGTCCGAGAATACCTGCTGCTGCAAAAAGTGATTGAGCAGGAAGAGATCGCCGTGACAGACGAACTCGTGGATAAGGGCTATGCAGATTTGTCCGAGGCCATGGGGCAGCCAATTGACACCATCAAGCAATTCCATGGCAGTTACAGGGATTCTTACAAGGTTTTTGAGCAAAAGATCCTTGAAAAAGAAGCCGTGAGGCACATTACGGCAAAGAGTGATATTGAGAAAGTGGAGGCCCAAGGGGATACCGTGGAAAAGGAGCCGCCAGAGGACAGGGAGACAGCATAGACCCAACATTAAGGACACGTAAGGAGAAGATCGTAATGCCGCTAATCCCAATGGTAATTGAACAAAGCAGTCGAGGGGAAAGAGCCTATGACATTTACTCGAGGCTCTTAAAAGACCGGATCATTTTTCTGGGAACACACGTAAACGATGAACTTGCCAATCTTCTGATCGCCCAGCTGCTTTTTTTGGAATCGGAAGACCCGGACAAGGACATTAATTTCTATATCAATTCACCTGGAGGCATGGTGACGGCAGGCTTGGCTATCTATGACACGATGCGCTACATCAAGCCTGATATATGTACCTTGTGTATGGGCCAAGCAGCCAGTATGGGCGCAGTACTCCTGGCGGCCGGCACTGAGGGGAAGCGCTACGCACTGCCCAATGCCAGGATCCTTATCCATCAACCCATGGGATCGTTTCAGGGGCAGGCGTCAGACGTGGCGATCCAGGCAAAGGAGATCCTGCGGATGCGTGAATCTTTGAATGAACTCCTTGCCTTCCACACCCATCAAGACATTGAAAGGATCCGGAGCGACTCGGATCGGGACTTCTTTATGAGCGGACAAGAGGCCAAAGAGTACGGCATTGTGGATCAGGTCATTGCGCAGAGGGAAGTGAAGGCGGCGGACAAGGACAAGTGATTCCGAGCGGTTGCCTTGATTCAGCCATCCCCATGGACCCGTTGGGGTGGAAAAAGGTTCGGTTTTTGCGTTGCCCTTTTGCCTAAGTGTTATTATAATGAAAGGCATGAGGCCCTTTTAAGGGGGGGCGGCTTTTTGCATCGCCTGAGTTCCTCTGGGAAGGGGGCCGACAGAAGCTGCAAATCCCCGAAAGAAGGAAACTCATTGTTATTATAGAAAATATATGGGGAGGAGCCCATGGCCAAACGAAGGGGTGTGGACGGTGATGGTTTGAGGTGTTCGTTTTGCGGCAAAAGTCAGGAAGAAGTCAAGAAGCTCATTGCCGGGCCGGCCGTCTACATTTGTGATGAGTGTATTGAACTGTGTAATGAGATCATTGAAGAGGAGTATGAGAAGGAGATTGAGACCCGTCAGAAGGGGGAGTTTCCCACACCTTCTGCAATCAAGACGAGTTTAGACCAATATGTGATCGAGCAGGAACACGCAAAAAAGATCCTCTCTGTGGCTGTTTACAACCACTACAAGCGCCTCGAGGCTCCTGACAACAGCGGTGATGTGGAACTGCAAAAAAGCAATGTGCTTTTGATCGGGCCCACGGGTTGCGGGAAGACCCTCTTGGCACAGACCTTGGCCAGATTTCTGAATGTCCCCTTTACCATTGCAGATGCCACGTCTTTGACCGAGGCAGGTTATGTGGGTGAGGACGTTGAAAACATCATCCTGTCTCTACTTCAGAATGCCGACTATGATCTGGAAAGGACGTCCAGGGGCATCGTCTATATTGACGAGATTGATAAAATCGCCCGCAGAGCAGACAACCCTTCTATTACGCGGGATGTGTCCGGCGAAGGGGTGCAGCAGGCCCTTCTCAAGATTATAGAAGGCACCACTGCAAGTGTCCCACCCAAGGGGGGGCGAAAACATCCCCAACAGGATTTTGTCAAGGTCGACACCTCTAACATCCTGTTTATATGTGGAGGCACCTTTAACGGCCTTGATGAGATGATACAAAGCAGGTTGGGAAACAAGGTAATGGGTTTTGGTGCGGAAATCCAGAGTGCAAAGGAACGGAATGTTGGAGAGACACTCAAGCTGGTTCAGCCCGAAGATCTCTTGAAATTCGGCTTGATTCCCGAGTTTGTAGGCAGACTGCCGGTGATCGGTACGTTGGGCGAACTAGATGAAGCCGCCCTTGTCAAGATACTCACGGAACCGAAGAATGCCTTGGTGAAGCAGTTCCAAAAGCTCCTAGAATTCGAAAATGTGACGCTTCGTTTCACCGATAGTGGTTTACAGGCGATTGCCAAGCGATCCCTGGAGCGCAAGTCTGGCGCAAGGGGGCTTAGGGCCATCATGGAGTCTACTATGCTCGACATCATGTATGATATCCCTTCCATGAGCGGGGTAAAGGAGTGTGTGATAAACGAGGACGTTATTCTTCACAATGAGCAGCCCATTCTTCTGTTGGAGCAGTCCCAGGAGCGGGCACTTTCCCAGTAATGCGTTTTTCTGTCTTCATCAACCCCCTGCCTGAACACAGGGCCGTTCGTCCTTGTACAGTTGTCATATACTCCAACGTCGAGCTCCAAAGAACCGGCTCTTCCTTTCCATGGGGGGCGTCAGGGGTATTCGACGTCTGTTGGGACCATCATCGGCAGATCAGGGGAAGACAAAGAGGGTGTTAGGTTCGGAGCGTGGCAACAATAGCCCCACAGGCGGTTGTCTTTCCGTTGCCGCCCCTTTGATGTAACAGAGGCGCTGGTCAGGGTTCTGGGCGTAAAGTCCTCTATTGTTCGGTGTTCACGTGTCTGTTTGGAAGAAAGTAATGTTCAACATACTAAATAGGAAAAAGACCATGTATGACCCAAAAGAAAGAATTACCCTGCCGTTTCTCCCCTTGAGGGATGTGGTTATCTTTCCTCACATGGTGGTCCCTCTCTTTGTTGGTCGAGGAAAATCCGTAAACGCCTTGTCCAGTGCCATGAACCTGGACAAGCAGGTCTTCCTGGCCACCCAGAAGAATGCTGCCGTAGATACACCAGGGGAAGATGACGTATATACCGTTGGGACGATTGGCACGGTTTTGCAGCTGCTTCGCCTGCCAGACGGAACAGTTAAGGCGCTGGTGGAAGGGAAGCGCCGGGCGCGTATGGCCCATTTTATTCCCAAAGAGAAGTATTTTGTGGCCGAGATTGAACCCCTTGTCGAGCCCGAGACGCGCGTCGTTGAGAAGAAGGCCATCACCCGTACCGTAGTGGAGGCCTTTGAAGAGTATGCCAAGATCAATAAGAACATCTCAAAGGACATCATTAGCAATGTCTCGGCCATCAAGGACATGTCGCAACTAGCCGATACCGTGTCTGCCCATTTTAGCTTCAAGCTTCAGGACAAGCAGCAACTCTTGGAGACAGTCTCGCCCGTTGAACGGATGTCTCTGCTCTTTCGCCTCATGGAAGAGGAGATCGAGATCTACAAGATGGAACAACGGATCAAGGGCCGGGTCAAGAAGCAGATGGAAAAGACCCAGCGAGATTATTACCTCAATGAACAGATGCGGGCCATCCAGAAGGAGATGGGGGCCAAGGATGATCACAAGAGCGACCTTGATGAACTGGAGAGCCGTATCAAGCGCAAACGGATGTCCAAGGAAGCGGCATCCAAGGTCAGGCAGGAGTTCAAGAAGCTCAAACTCATGGCCCCTATGTCCGCAGAGGGGACCGTGGTTCGAAATTACATAGAATGGCTCATTGGGCTTCCGTGGTTTAAGCGCACGAAGCTCCGGATGGATATCGATCAGGCTGAGGCCATCTTGGAAGAGGACCATTATGGTCTGGAAAAACCCAAGGAACGGATTTTGGAATATTTGGCCGTGCAGAAACTAGTCAAAAAAATACGGGGGCCCATCCTGTGCTTGGTGGGCCCACCTGGGGTGGGCAAGACCTCCTTGGCCAAGTCCGTGGCCAGAGCCACGGGACGCGAGTTCATCCGCTTGTCTTTGGGCGGCGTTCGAGACGAGGCGGAAATTCGAGGGCATCGACGCACCTATATCGGGGCCATGCCAGGGAAGGTCGTTCAATCCCTTAAAAAAGCAAAGGTCCAGAATCCGGTCTTTTGTCTCGATGAAGTAGATAAGATGAGTATGGACTTTCGAGGGGACCCCTCAGCCGCCTTGCTGGAGGTCCTGGACCCTGAACAGAACTATTCCTTCAATGACCATTATCTTGATGTGGATTATGACCTTTCTGAGATTCTCTTCATCACCACGGCCAACAACCTCCATGGGGTCCCGCCCCCGTTGCAGGACCGCATGGAGATCATACAGTTGCCCGGTTACACGGAGTACGAAAAATTGCAGATTGCCCTGGGTTTTCTGGTCCCCAAGCAGACTGAGATGAACGGGTTGTCCGACAAGGCCATCAAGTTTACCAACCAAGCCCTTGAGACGATTATCCGTCGATACACCCGTGAGGCCGGCGTGCGGAATCTGGAACGGGAGATTGCTTCTATCTGCAGGAAGGTGGCACGAGAGATCACAAAAGAGGACGGAAGGGACTTTGTCAAGGTAACGGGGCAATCCATCCAGAAATACCTCGGAGTCCCGAGGTTCAGGTATGGACAGGTAGAGGAGAAGGACGAGATCGGCCTGGCAACGGGAATGGCCTGGACACAGGTGGGCGGAGAGCTCTTGGCCATTGAGACGGTCATCATGTCCGGGAAGGGAAAACTCACCGTTACAGGAAAACTGGGAGAGGTCATGCAGGAGTCTGCCCAAGCCGCGCTGAGCTATGTCCGATCGAGGGCAGCCAGGCTGGGGTTGGATGTGCATTTCTACAGAAAGGTTGATATCCATGTCCACGTGCCTGAGGGGGCCACACCAAAGGATGGGCCCTCTGCTGGCATCACCATGGCCACAGCGATTGTCTCTGCCTTAATCAAGAAGCCAGTCCACCGGGGGTTGGCCATGACAGGAGAGATTACCTTGCGTGGCCGGATACTGCCTATCGGGGGGCTAAAGGAGAAGATCCTGGCCGCTCACCGTGGAGGTATGTCTCAGATCATTATTCCTGAGGAAAACAAAAAGGATCTAAAAGACATTCCCGTGAAGATCCTGAAACAATTTGAGATAATAACGGCAGCTCACATGGATGAAGTTCTGACTAAGGCCATCATCACTGGTCCAGGTGAAAGTCTGTTTCAAGAAGAGGAAAAAATGGTTCCTCCTGAGTTGATTGCCAAACAGGAGCAACCATTGGATCCCATGCGGATAAACTGATAGGGACGGACATTTTGCTTGACACCAAAATGGTTGTTCGTTATTCGGAAATTGCGACACTCTTTTGAAAGTAGCGGTTGTGGGGGCGGGTAGCTCAGTTGGGAGAGCATCGGCCTTACAAGCCGGGGGTCACAGGTTCAAGCCCTGTTCCGCCTACCAAATAAATCAAGGAGTTACAGACCTTCGGGGCTGTGCCCCATTTTTTATCCCACCGCATATCCCACCTAGACGAATGGTTTCGCCAAAATCCAGGGTCCCGCGTCCCGGTCTTTTCCTGATCGGTGGCATCTATTCAGCCCCTTTCATTGAATCTCTCGGGGTTCATTCCCCGCGGCTTGCCGCGTGTCCGTCATTCCGGCCCACGCCGGAATCCAGAAAACCAGACTGGATGCCGGATCAAAGTCCGGCATGACATATGATACCCCGCTGCTTGCGGCGGGGTAGTTTATTAGTGGGCTTGTTACTGAGGTCCTTTCCAACCTGCGTCAACGTCCTTTCTGGCCCAAGGGCCCATCGACAGGTCTCATCGATCCCTGAGCAATTTCCAATACAGAGCTCACCACGCGGTTGTAATCAACATCAACAAGACGATTGGATGGTTGCCAGGTGGGCCTGTTGCAGGAACAAAAGAGTTGAAGAGATTCTTGACATTGAAGACGTAAGGCAAAGAGCACAGTGATACCTCGAACAGGAGGCGCCCTTTAAGGAAATGGGGTTACTACGAATAAGCCAGGAGAAACTTGTAAGAAAAATGAGCCCATGAAGCCTTTCGCATTTTCTCACAACACCGACCCAAACGTTAAAGGCCTTGTTGCGCTTGAGAATTGAACCCTCCCCGCGGCAAGCCACGGGGAATGTTCTCCCTGACGCGAGAGCTCCGCAGCACCGTAAGGATGATGTCATTTTAACTATACCCTCGCTAACCCCGCCGCCTGCGCCGCGCTAGCACTGCCGTCAGGCAGAACCTGCGGGGGCTGCGGTAGCTCTCCTGTGGAGAATGCGCTCGCTTATTCGGTTCAAGACCATGGATCACAGGCGAGAGGGCATTGGCAGGGAGGTCCATGACGGCACGAGAGGCCTTTGTTAAGGCTTGTCTGTCCGGTGGTCATGGGAGTGCATTTTCCCCTTGCAATCCACAATAAAGCATCATAACATGGGCTTTAAAAGGTGGGAGAGAGCTTAACCTTTTGGAATTTCAGTGCTATATGTTGGTCTGCCGGGCTGTTGCGCATTTCCAGTTCAGTCCGTGATTACTGGACCTGCAAGGTCAAGGGAAACAGGCGTTGCGCAGTAGTGCGGGGCGTCAGCACAATCCCAGATGGACAAGAGTTGCCTTTGACAGGGCAGGCTCAAGCCCTGTCCCGCCTTGGAGCTGTCAGTTACCGCGCTGGTGACACCTTTTTCGGGGGCGTAGTTCAGTTTGGTTAGAACGCCGGCCTGTCACGCCGGAGGTCGCGAGTTCGAGTCTCGTCGCTCCCGCCATTGAAATCAAGGAGTTAGGCTTGATGCCTGGCTCCTTCTTTCTTTGCTCGGCAGCGGTGTGTAGGCTTCCTGCCATGGCACCTCTGTTGGTCTTAGGTCAACTGAATGGGTCAGTAGGGCAAGGCCGTGATAAGCCGTCTTCACCAAGCCAGAAGATGGAAAACTTCCTTAAATGATTGAGGGTGTGAGGCCCTTGTGGGCGCTTAAGGTGCCCTGAGGACCGTTAAAAACAGCTTGACACTAACTTGTTCTAATGATAAGCGGAACACGAATTCTCCTGCGAGAATTCGTGCCCTGCCAGGAAGGATTTTTTGATTTCTTCCCGCGGCCGATGAGGGGCTTTGGGAGTAAGGTTTTCAGTGCGGAGGAGGGAAGCGATGGGTCTATTGCAGAGAAAAAGAGGAGTCGCATCATGGGGTGGTCGGGCGGCAACGGGATCAGTGGGTGTTGTCGTTTGTGTTGCTGGGGTGATCGCTTTGATTTGCGCTTTTGGTTGTGAACAAAGGACAGGCCTTCGGCCCTCGGCCGCACCTGCCCAAGAGACCAAGGTTAAGGTGAAGGTGCCTATAGCGGAGGTGACGAATGCCCACTGCACGGTGTGCCACCCGGTGCAGCCAAAAACCATAGCGGAAAGAGGCGCCAAACACAAGACAGAGGTGGGCTGTCAAGACTGTCATACGGAGCACCCTCCTGAAGGCACGGGAGCCATCCCAGAGTGCAGTATGTGCCACAGCGGGGCACCCCATTATGAATTGGCCAATTGCGGGAGTTGTCATGTTGATACCCATGCTCCCCTTGATCTGAAGTTAGACGGCGCCATTAGTGGCCCATGCCTTACCTGTCATCAGCAACAAGGCGACGAGGTGGCGAAATATCCAAGTGCCCACACGGACGTGGCCTGCAACGAATGTCACTCCGCCCATAAGCTTATTCCAGACTGCATGGATTGCCACGAAAAGCATACAGAGGACATGGATTTTCAGACTTGCCTCTCCTGCCATCCGGTCCACATGCCCACGGTGATTACCTATGCCCAGGAGACACCTAGGCATTACTGCGGGGCCTGTCATGAGGAGGCCGTTGATCTGCTTGACAAGAGTAAACTCAAGCATCACGAGGTTGCGTGCACACAGTGCCACCCAGACAAGCATAAGGCCATACTAAAATGCGTCGAGTGTCATCCGGCTCCGCATGCAAAGTCCATATTGGAGAAATACCCAAAATGCGGCCAATGCCATGGCATTGCCCATGACTTGAAAGGGTAGATAGACGTATATCGTTCCCTCTTAGCCCCCTGTTCCGGCGGCTGGGAGGGGCATGACATGAATGGGAGGTTGGTATGACTGGTTCAAAATGCATCGCAAGCGTTGCGTGTATGGTGTTGGCGGTGGTTATGATATGCGGCTTTGGTAGCGATAAGGACCTGCATGAACTGGTGGGGCCTGTGACAGCAGAAGCGGCAGACGAGGCTGCCTTTTATCGAATGGACATCAAGCCGTTAACGCCTGCAGAGTGTGGCCAATGTCATTTGCCCGTCTTTGAGGTCATTAAGAACGAGGGGGGCAGGCATCAGATTGACTGCATGCGTTGCCACACCCAGCTGCACCAGTACAACCCTCGAAAGGACAACTATGATGAGATCATGCCAAAATGTGCCGCCTGCCATGTGAATGCAAATGGCGGGGCCTTTCACGGAGAAGATCCGGCATTGACACCTTGTCTCTCCTGCCACGCAGACCCACACAAGCCGCTGGCCATTCCCATGGGGGATATTGAAGCGGCCTGTGCCCAATGCCACAGTAAAATAGGAAGTGAACTCAAGGCCTATCCCAGCAAGCATTTGACTGACGTGGCCTGTGTGGACTGCCATGCCGATAAACATGGGTACATCCCCTCATGTGACGCATGTCATGAGAACCACAGCCCAGGAGTGGAGATGGGAACAGCCGAGTGCATGACGTGCCACCCTGTGCACAAGCCTACTGAGATGGTGTATGACAAGACCACCCCAAATATCCTGTGTGCCGGTTGCCACGATGATATCAGCGACATGCTAGAAAAGAGTGCATCGAAGCATACTCCTGTAGCCTGTGCAGATTGCCATCCGAGTCACATGGAGATCCCTGAATGCCAGAGGTGCCATGGGGAACCCCATTCCAAGGCCATGCTCATTGATACGGCCAACTGTGGGGAGTGCCACGGAAATCCTCACGATATCCTGAAATAGAAGAAGCTCTATACGCTAGCGCAAATAGGAAAGCCCCCATCCTGTCCAAAAGGCAGGATGGGGGCCTTTTTTTTTCTTTCTCATAGAAAAGGGTAAACGGGGTGTTATGGGCCAGAAACAGCTGTCATGAGTCATTGGGTAGCTGAGCCTTTCCTGGACGACATAGGGCCTTTTCGGGATGAGAGGTCTTCTGAGAGTGAAGGGCTAATAATCAGAAACGGTCTAATCCAAGGGGGAGCGTTCTTGTGATTAGGTGGCCCGAAGGTGACGTCGGGGACGTACGCATGGAGCCCGAAAATGGCTTAGTGGCGACCCTTTCCTTTTCAGGGGAAAGACATGCTAAGACATGACGGGAAGAGAACAGGGCCTTGCACCCAGCGCCGGATAAATGCCTCGCAGTGACAGACAAAGGATGAGAATCATCCCGATGGAGTCAGACAAACAAGCATTTCCCCGCGGCCCATTAACGCTGCCAGCGGCGAGCGATGGCAACGCAGCCCCCCAGAAGAATGAGACAGGTTCCCAGCCATAGGAGGGTCATGCCGGGCTTGATACTCACCTCGGCAATGACAGCAGGTGGCGTATCCTGGCCCTTTTCTGTCCCACCCCCTGGCCCTTCATAGACGAGGGTGATTGTCTTGTCCGTTGCGTCCATCTTGGCAAGGGTCAAATAAGCGTCTTCGGGTCCAGGCAGTTTAACGCGACTCGACGGACTTTGTCCTTGCCCCATGGTCATGAGCGGTTTGAGTGTGACCGGCTCCCCGCCTTTATAAGAGACTAAGATATTGGCGCCTACGCTCATGGGGGAGGCAGTTTTTTGCCCCATCATGGCCGACACATCAAAGCCCGTAAATTCGATGCTGTAGTCGTGAAGCTGGGACTTCTTCTTTTTCCCCAGCATGATCTCATTGGCAGGCGTGCCTTTCTTTCCAGGCTTAAAATCCATGGGCGATATGTAGAGATCTGAGATGAGGCCTCTGCGGATATGGGGATGGACAAAACGTTTGGAGTGGCCGTCTCTGGTCCGCTCAGAATAGATATCAGGCAAGGCAGAAAACTGATGATCTCCCTTCCGCACGTCCAACGGCAGTGCGAGGCGCACCCCTTTGCCGTCTTTTGAAAACCTAGGGGCATTGAATGTAATATTGTAACCCATGGCGCTTTGGGCAACTCCTTCTGTACATAACACCTTTTCTGACCGATCGTAGACAGAAGATGCCACAATGCCGAGAAACATAAGGCCCACTCCCAAATGAGCAATAGCTCCGCTGGACAAGGTGATTCTTTTCCTAAGGAGTCTGATGGTCAAGAAGAGATTCATACCGCTAGTGGCCCCGGCAAGGAGTGAGAGGGGAAGGATGCGGGGTCCCGGATAGCCGCTTAGAAGGGTGATCACGAGGGCTATCATGGCGCCCACGGCGGCCCAGGTGAGTTTGCGGAAAAGCCTCCCAAGGCTGTTTCTACCCCAGGTCATGAGAGGTACGAAGCTCAACAGGAACAGCATGAGGAGCGCAAAAGGAAAGTTGGTGTCTGTGTAGAACTCCGTCGATACCTTTGAGGCCTTTTCAAGGGCCCTAGTAATGAGGGGTGCAGATGTGCCGAGCCCCACAACCAGAGTGCAAAGAGAAAGTACAATAATGGCAGCGATGAGGCCAAATTCCCTGGAGAAATAGCCGACAGGCCCGTCTTTCTTGGACACAGGGATTTCCCTTGCCCGGACAGCAAAGAGGACCAGAGCAATGGCGATAAAAGCGAACATGAAGACCACAAGCCAGCCGGTAATGCCCAGATCCACAAAAGAATGGACAGAGAAGTCCGCCAGAATGCCTGATCTAGTCAAAAAAGTGCAGTAGATGACCAGAACAAAAGAACAAGCTGCCAGCACAAAATTGATTTTACGAAGTTTTTTACGCGTTCCCTGCAGGATCATCCCGTGCATGAGGGCCATCCCAGCCAGCCAGGGCAAAAGAGAGGCATTCTCTACGGGGTCCCAGCCCCAATAGCCGCCCCATCCCAAGACCTTGTAAGACCAATAACCGCCAATGATGATACCGGCCCCCAGGGTCACAAATGCAAAAACAGTCCAGGGCAGGGCCGGCTTGATCCATCCGTCGTAGTCCCTGCGCCACAGGGCAGAGACGGCGTATGCAAAAGGGATGGTAAAGGCCGCATAGCCCAGAAACACGACAGGCGGGTGGATCACCATCCACGGGTCCTGCAAGAGCATGTTGAGCCCTTGGCCGTCTGGAGGCGCCATGGGGAGCATGCGAAAGGGGCTCTGCTTAATCAGCAAGACGGCCAGGAAGATGTTATTCAGATTGTAAATGAGCATGACCTGGGGTTCTACTTCCCTGGTCTTGAACATGAGCAAGATGCCAAGCCAGCCCCCGAACAACACCCACAGCAGAAAGCTGCCTTCCTGGCCTGCCCAGAAAGAACTGATAAGATATTCCAAGGAGAGGTCACGGGAGGAATACTCGGCCACATACCGGTACACGAACTCGTGGTTGAGTATGAAGTGCATTAAAAGGATGGAGCCAAGGGTTACAAAGGCCGCAAAGCTCACAAAGCTTAAGCGGGCGGCATTCTTGACCGCGGCACTGCCTTTTCCGAAAGCCAGGACCATATAACACAGAGACGACACGCCTATGGCAATGAGTGCTAACCACATTAACAGATGACCGAAATTGCTCATTCTCCCTTAACCCGCCCTTCGTATTTAGTCGGACACTTGACCAAGAGTTCCTTGGCCTCAAAGACCTGTGTGCTGGGTTCGTATGTGCCTATGGCCACGACCTTGGTCACGTTATCAAAATTCCCTGGTCGAGGGCCGTCATATTCCACTACCATTTCGTCACCGCCGTCCTCGCGCAACGTGAAGACCAGATTATTGGTCTTCACGTCGTACGTATCCTTGACCGCTACGCCTGCCACCTGGACGGGGCGTTTACTGGCCTTGGCCTCCCTTACCGTAACATAGGCGGTGAGGGTGGATTTGAAAGACTGCATGGCCATGACACCAGCCGCAGCAATGACGAGGGCACCAATAATATAAGACTTTTTCATCTTTTGTCATCCCTGGAAGTTTCTTCCAATTTTTTTATCCTCCGATCTAGAACAAATAGATAAAAGGCTATGCCAGCCCAAATGATAAGATTTACTCCCATGACAAATCCCAGACCGTCCTTCATACGTTTTCTCCTTTAAGCATATGATATCGAGAAGGCCTCTGCAAATCGGATTTGGTCACCTGCCGTCGAGGCATGGCAGGGGTGCGTAACATGACGACAGGGCAGACCAGAGATTTTCTGTAACAGCGGCAGGTGTTCCTTCATCGTGTATGATTATCAGTCCTCGACGCCAAATCCCTAGATCTTTTCATTTGCAGATGCTGAATCTTCAAAACCCTCATTTTCAACCGTAGCATCCAGACAAAGAGTGCGGTGTAAGCCAGCAATGAGCCCAGGAAGACCTTTAAGGTCTTGGGATCCATGCCGGGATTGGCCGGATTCATGGTGTCTTCAGGATGGAGAGAGGCTGTTATCCGCGGTACCACAAAGACCAGGAAAGGGACTGTGACAAAGGCAAGTATGGAGTAGACCCCAGCAAAGACGCGCTTCTTTTCAGGGTCCGGCACTGCCGAGCGAAGTGCAAAATAGGCGCCGTAGATCATCAGGAGTATGACGATGGAAGTCTCCCGGGGGTCCCAATTCCAGAATGAGCCCCAGGTGGCTTTGGCAAAAATGGAACCGGTCACTGTGGCAAGGATGCAAAACAGAAAGCCCAACTCTGCTGCTGACAAGGCCATGTCATCGGACGTCGTATTGCGTTTAGCAAGATAGACGGCACTGGCTATCATGGACAAGAGAAAGGAGAGCGTCGCCACCCACGCCTGAGGAACATGAAAAAACAAGATGCGAGATGTTTCCCCAGGAAAGCCAGTGGCTGCTCCTGCATATAAGAAAGCTGCAACGATAATGACAGCCATCCAGATTGCCAATAACGCTCTGAATATCATGATCTTCCCCTTGCCTGTTCAGCCAAAGACGTCACCGCTTTCTTCAGGTCTCAACTCTCATCATCGGTGCCAAAATGGTAGCCCAAAACGCCACCATTGGACATCGTATAGATGATGGGATTCACTCTTCCCAAATCAAGGGAAACAAGAATATCGACATAATAATCATTATTACAACATAGGCCACAGCGATTCTCACTTCGGGCCAGCCTGCTGCATCGATTCCGAGTGCCGCCCTTTCACACCCCTTGATGGCCGTGATCATGAGGGGTAAGAGGAGCGGGAAAGAGAGGGCAGAAAACAGGGCACCGCGAACGCTGGCCTGGGCTATCATAGCCGCCACGATGGTGGTGCCCGCACCCAAACCAAGTCCACCGCTAATGAGCATGGCCACAAAGAAGCCTGGAAAGGCTATGTCGTATTCCATCAGGAGAATAAACGATGGAACGATGATCACCTCCAGGGCCCCCAGCAGGGTCAGGTTAAAAAAGAGCTTTCCCAAGAACACTGCCTGGGGGCGAGCAGAGAGCCGCAGCACATCCATGGTCCCGGCTTCTTCCTCCTTGACAAAGGAGCGGGAAAGACCGGACAATGCCGAAAACACCAGTATGATCCACAGCAACACCGCATACAGAAAAGGCTTCTCTGCTTCGCCAATACGGAAGGAGCCTATGGAGAAACTCACCGCCACAAGAGTGGTGAGAGCAAACATCAGGATGGCATTGACGGCATAACGTGTCCTGAATTCGCTGCGTACATCACGGAGCCAGATTGCCATGGCTTCGCTCAGATAGGTTGATGACCCTGTCTGCGTAGTCCACCTCCCGCTTTTCGTTAGATGCAATGACAGTCATTCCCATGTGCCGCTGCTGCCGAGTAATGTCCTCTACAATCTTCATCCCTTTGCTGTCAAGATTGCATCCTGGTTCATCCAGCAACAGTAGTGGGGGGGTATGGAGAACCGCTTGGACCAGTTTCAGCCGTTGCTTCATCCCAGAAGAATAGTTTCTGCATATCTTGTCAGAGTGTTCGGACAAGCCAACGCGATCCATCATCTCCAGACAGGTCCTACGGTGGTAGGCAAGGCCTCTGACTTTGCAGAAGAACTCCATGTTCTCTAGGGCTGTGAGTTCTTCATAGAGCGCCATTGCTGGTGCCACCATACCAAGAAATCTCCGGCGCGATTCTTTGGGTATTGGTTCATTCTCGAAAAACATCTCCACCTGGCCCGTAGAAGGCCTCACAAGACCTGCTATAATCCGCAGGAGAGTGCTCTTGCCGGAGCCGTTCCATCCGGCAATGGCCAGGACCTCTCCAGAATGCAACTCAAAAGATATGTCCCTGAAGAGCAGGGCCGCGGAATAGTATTTCCCTATATTTCCGAGTTTTAGTGCATACACGGACGGTTTGTCCCCCATTATACTGGTCCTTGACCCTGGCTACAGTGCCCAAAGGAGAAAGAGGCTCTATCGTCTCTCTCAAGAAAAAGGGTCAACCTTCTTAACTTAGTGCATAATGGATCAATAATCAAGGCACCTTTCCATGTCTGAGGGCATGGGCCAGGGAGCATGGCTTGTCCAGACACACCCCTTTGACTTGGGTGAGCCCTTGTTGGCCAAAGGCTTTGTTGTTGACACGGCCTTTCTTTTCTTGTAAGGATCGTGCCAAATTTTCGGAAGTTCTACCCTTGTGTGCTGAGACGCTACCGAATGCACCACGGTGGCTAGTATCGCGAGGCTGCCGCCAGCGTCGGCTCAGGTCTTTGTTCATCCATTGATCTGAGAAGATTTTTGGGAGCCGCGGGCCCGAAGGCTCACGGTTTTTTTTTGTGTGAAAGGAGGTGACGAGAGACGTTCGCATGTTGTCTGTCCCGTGTACTGGGAATCTGAAGGACTACATCTTTTTAGGAGGAGATTGCCATGGATATGAAAAGAAGTGTTGTCTGGATCGCCATTTCAATGTTCTTGACGACCGCGGTGGCGCTATCTTGGGCCAGCAACGTGGAGGCTGAGGAGCCTTACAAGGTGGGGGCCATCTTTTCGGTGACAGGCCGGGCCTCTTTTCTGGGAGAGCCTGAGAAGAAGACCGCCGAGATGATCGCTGAAGAGATCAACAAGGCCGGGGGCATTAACGGCCATCGCCTGGAGTTGATTATATATGACGATGAAGGAGATGCCACCAAGTGCAACGTGGCCATGAAGAAACTGATCAATCAAGACAACGTGCCCGTTGTTATCGGGCCATCAACGAGTGGTACATCCCTGGCGATCGTGAGCGTTGCGGATAAGGCTCAGATCCCTCTCATCTCGTGCGCGGCCAGCAAGAAGATCGTGATGCCGGTGGAAAAGCGCCACTGGGTCTTTAAGGTGGCAGGGTCGGATATTCATGTGGCCCAGCGGATCTACGACCACATGAAGAGTAAAGGGATCACCAAGGTGGGGATCATGACAGGTACAACCGGATTCGGGGCAAGTGGCCGGGAAGAACTTCTGGCCTTTGCCAAAGACTACGGTATTACCATTGTTGCAGATGAGCGCTACGGTCCCAAAGACACAGACCTCACAGCTCAATTGACCAAGATCAAAGGGACCGACGCCCAGGCTATCGTGAACTGGTCTGTTGGGCAGACCCAGATCTTGGCAGTGAAAAACTGGCGCGCCCTCGCCATGGACAAACTGCCGCTCTACCAAAGCCACGGATTCGGAAGCCGGAAGAACATCGAGCTTTGCGGCAAGGATGCCGAAGGGGTCCTCTGTCCGCTGGCACGGGGCAATATCGGCCGCCTCCTTGCCGATGACCACATCCAAAAGGGGGTGGTCATGGGCTATACGGAAGCCTATGAGAAAAAGTATAACGAGCCCATATCGTCTTTTGGCGGACATGCCTGGGATTCTCTGCACATCGCCGTGAAGGCCTTAGAATCGGTTGGGCCAGATCGCTCTAAAATCCGTGATTTCATTGAGAATCTGACCGGTTTTGTGGGGCAACACGGGGTATTTAATTTCTCACCCCGCGACCACAATGGACTTTCCAAAGACGATTTAGAGATGGTGGTCGTTAAAGGCGGGGACTGGGCCATCGCCAAGTAACACGTGACTGTTTGAGACTGTTACCGCTTCGAATCGAATGAGCGAGCGCTAACCCCGCTCCTTCAAGCGGGGTTAGCGAGCGTATATTTATCAGGACAACATCCATACGATGTGGCTGGCCCCGATGATTGCAGACTGTTTGATCCGCCGTGGCCGAGAGTTTCGGCCATTTAGCCGGGCAGATTGAAAACTCCAAGAGAGGTTCACAGGAGTGAGCGACATCGGGTCTTTTCAGAGAGCTTAAGCCGTACCATTGTCTCTATGGAGCAAATCACCCTCAGCGGACAACTGATTCAGTATGCCATCACCGGTATTACTGTGGGGAGCATCTATGCCCTCGTGGCTATCGGTTTTGACATTATCTACAATGTGACCGAGATCATCAACTTCGCTCAGGGGGAGTTTGTGATGCTCGGTGGACTTTTCATGGTTTTCTTTGCCAGTGTCTTGCACCTGCCCCTTGTCATAGCCTTTATGCTGACAGTGGCTGTGGTCTTGACCATAGGGGTATTGATGGAGCGATTTGCCATTTTCCCCGCAAAGAACGCCTCCGTGCTTACCATGATCATCCTGACGATTGCGGCCTCCATATTACTAAAGGGGGCCGCCATGTATGGGTGGGGAAAGGACCCCTTTGTCTTGCCCCCCTTTACGGATCGAGAACCTTTTGTTTTCATGGGGGCTGCCATTTTCCCTCAATCCATATGGGTGCTTGGAACAACGCTGGTGGTTGTTTTTCTCTTGACCATGTTTTTCAAGCACACCAAGTTTGGCAAGGCCATGATTGCAAGTTCAGACAACAGGGATGCGGCCCAGCTTATGGGCATCGATGTGAAGACCATGGTCATGGTCTCATTCGGTCTGAGTGCAGCTATTGGAGCGGTGGCCGGGATAGTGGTGACCCCCATATCCATGATGGAATACGACCGCGGGGCTCTCTTGGCCCTGAAGGGCTTTGGGGCCGCCGTCCTGGGGGGGCTCGGCCATTTCTATGGGGCCGTGGTTGCAGGATTCATTGTGGGCCTTGTAGAGTCTTTCTGTGCAGGGCTCATATCATCGGGATATAAGGACGCTGCCGCCCTAATGGTCTTGCTTCTAGTGCTCTTTGTGAGACCGAGCGGGCTTTTCGGGAGCAAGGAGATCATGAGGATGAAGGAATTCTGAGGACCGGAACCGAGTGCACATGACCGCTGTTGAGAAGCAAGACATGGGCGTACTCGTGGCCCTTGGCGTGGGCATTTTCCTGTTTCCCCTGCTGACCACCAGTTTTTCCGCTATTCACCACTACTTGGACATCATGGTTTTTGTGGGGATATTTTCCCTCGTGAACATTGGGCTGAGTCTCCTGATGGGCTACGCAGGTCAGGTGTCCCTGGGGCAGGCCGCCTTTTTTGGCTTGGGGGCCTACGTGTCCGGTGTACTCACCACAAACTTCGGGTGGTCTCCGTGGGCAGCCCTACCAGCCGGGATGGTGTTGACGGGACTCGTTGCCCTGGCCGTGGGGGTACCATCCCTGAAACTCAAAGGGCACTACCTGGCCATGGCTACCCTTGGTTTTGGTGTCATTGTCTTTGTTGTCTTTAACGAGGAGGTGGCCCTTACCGGTGGCCCTTCGGGCCTTGCAGACATCCCAGGTATTTCACTCGGTGGCTGGCAGATCGACACCACGGTGAAGTATTACTATTTTGTGTGGGCTATTGTCTTGGCTGTTCTCCTTGTCTCCCTCAACATCATACACTCCAGGGTGGGAAGGGCGCTGCGGTCCATCCACGGGAGCGAGAAGGCAGCCAATGCCATGGGTGTACCCACATCCTTGTACAAGACACGGATTTTTGTCTTGAGCGCTGTGTATGCCTCCCTGGCAGGTAGCCTATACACCCATTACATGACCTTTCTGAGTCCTGGCTCTTTTGACCTGTTCTGGTCCATCAAGTTTCTCATGATGGTCGTCATTGGTGGCATGGGAAGCATTTGGGGGGCCATGTTGGGGACCTGCCTGTTGAGCTATCTCAGCAACGAATGGCTCCACATGTTTCAGGATTTTGATGTCCTGGTATACGGACTCATACTGCTTGTGGTCATCATGTTCCTTCCAAAGGGCCTGGTGAGTGTTTTCAGGAAGGGCTAAGAAGGCCATTCACACTCTCTAAGTCCCTCATCTTTTTCCCTCTGGCGTGTGAATCGACGCTGTTTCCAGATGACAAGCCTTGTTGACAAAGCACGATAGACCAGTATGTTGAAGAAAAGGCACAGCCGGTTTCAAAGAGATTTATGATGTAATCTGGCAGGGTTTGACAATATATACCCAGTGATTATGTTTTGTGAGAAGTATGTCTGTTGAAAATGTAAGAAGGAGAAAAAGATGCGCTTTGACAAGTTCACCATCAAATCTCAGGAGCTGATTCAAGGTGCCCAGGCCTTGGCCGGGCAGTTGCGGCACCAGCAAATAGAGCCGGAGCATCTGCTGAAAACCATGCTAGAGCAACGAGAGGGGATTGCCCGCTCTATTTTGCAAAAACTTGGGGCATCTCCTGAAGGGGTGTTGCAGGAAGTCTCTCAGGCCTTGGATAAGAAGCCTCAACTCAGCGGTGCCGGCGCGGGAGAAGTCTACATCTCCCCAGCAACGAAAAGGGTTCTTGATGGGGCCTTTGCAGAAGCGGCCAAGCTCAAGGATGAATATGTGAGCATAGAACACATCCTTGTGGCCATGACCGACCAGAAAGAAACAGATGGGGCCCGCATCTTGACGGGCGCAGGGGTCACCCGCGAATCGATCCTGAAAGTCCTTGTGGAGATTCGGGGCACCCAGCGGATTACCGATCCTAATCCTGAGGAAAAATATCAGGCCCTCCAGAAATTTGGCCGGGATCTCACCGATCTCGCCCGCCTCGGCAAAATCGATCCGGTCATTGGTCGGGATGAGGAGATCCGCCGGGTGGTGCAGGTCCTTTCCCGTCGTACCAAGAACAACCCGGTCCTGATCGGTGAACCGGGCGTGGGTAAGACTGCTATTGTGGAAGGGCTGGCCCAGCGGATTGTCAACGGCGACGTGCCAGAGACCCTCAAGAATAGACGGTTGGTTGCCTTGGACATGGGAACCCTCGTGGCAGGGGCCAAGTACCGTGGCGAGTTCGAAGACCGCCTTAAGGCTGTGTTGAAAGAGGTAGAGGCGGCTGAAGGCGAGATCATCATGTTCATCGATGAGCTTCACACCATGGTGGGCGCTGGGGCCGCGGAGGGAGCCGTAGATGCGTCAAATATGCTGAAGCCTGCCTTGGCGCGCGGTACACTCAGGTGCGTGGGGGCCACAACACTGAACGAATACCGCAAACACGTGGAAAAGGACGCGGCCCTAGAGCGGCGTTTCCAACCTGTCCTCGTAGTCGAACCTTCGGTGGAGGAGACCATTTCCATTTTGCGAGGCCTGAAAGAGAAATATGAAGTCCATCATGGGGTGCGGATCAAGGACTCTGCCATAGTGGCTGCGGCCACTTTGTCTCACCGGTACATTTCCGATCGGTTCCTGCCGGACAAGGCCATCGATCTCATAGATGAGTCTGCTTCCAGGCTCCGCATCGAGATAGACAGCATGCCTGCCGAGATCGATGAGGTGGAGCGCAAAATCATCCAGGCCGAGATCGAACGGGAGGCCCTGCGCAAGGAAACGGACGATGCCTCAAAAGAACGGCTCAAAAAGCTTGAAAAAGAGATTGGCGCCATGCTGGAAAAGAGCCGGGAAATGAAGGCCCACTGGCAGAATGAAAAAGAGGCCATCCAGACCATTCGTAAGGCAAAGGAGGAACTGGAACGTCTTGGCATTGAGGAACAGCAGGCCGAGCGTGAAGGGAACCTCGCCCGTGCCGCAGAGCTTCGCTACGGGGTGACCACCGACTTGAGAAAACGCCTGGAAGAGGCCAATGCCACCCTTTCCGAACTGCAATCTGGACGCAAGATGCTCAAGGAAGAAGTAGATGAAGAAGATGTAGCTGAGGTGGTTTCCAGGTGGACGGGAATTCCGGTGTCTCGAATGATGGAAGGGGAGCGGCAGAAGCTCGTGCATATGGAAGGACGCCTCTCAAAACGGGTCGTGGGGCAGAAGGATGCCATTGTGGCCGTGTCCAATGCCGTGCGGCGGGCCAGATCAGGCCTGCAGGACCCCAATCGTCCTATCGGCTCGTTCATCTTCATGGGACCCACAGGTGTGGGCAAGACAGAGCTGGCCAAGGCCCTGGCAGCGTTTCTCTTTGACGATGAACAGGCCATGGTCCGGATTGACATGTCTGAGTACATGGAAAGGCACTCTGTCTCAAGACTCATCGGCGCCCCTCCCGGATACGTGGGCTACGAAGAGGGTGGGCAACTTACTGAATCGGTGAGGCGCCGTCCTTATTCCGTGGTCCTTTTTGACGAGATCGAAAAGGCCCATCCAGAGGTCTTTAACGCGCTTTTGCAGATCCTTGATGACGGCCGCATGACCGATGGCCAAGGCCGTACAGTGGATTTTAAGAATACCATCATCATCATGACATCCAATGTGGGGAGCCATTGGATCCAGGAACTGGGTGCAGATCAGCGCCAAGAAATGGAAAAACGGGTCATGGAGGCCCTTCAGGCCAGTTTCAAGCCGGAGTTTCTAAACAGGATTGACGACATCATGATTTTCCATAACCTCACACCGGAGCATCTGCATGCCATTGTGGAGATCCAACTGGAGGGTTTGAAAAGGCGACTGGCGGATCAGCATATGACGCTGGCGCTTTCAGATGACGCCAAGGCCCTTTTAGCACGGGAGGGCTTTGATCCTACCTTTGGTGCCCGTCCACTGAAGCGGGCTATCCAGAAGCACATCGAAAACCCACTAGCCATGGAGATCCTGGAGGGCCATTTCTCTGAGGGGAGCCATATACGGTGCCATGGAGACGGGGAGAAGATTGTCTTTGAACTAAACGGCGCAGTGGGGCCCCACGATTAAGAGGCTATTGGGCAGTATGGTTTGGATCAATTCCATCTTGCTCCCAAAGGCAAGCTGCCTAATTAAGCCATGGCCATAGGCCCCCAGAATGACAAGGGCGTCGTGGGGGACTTCGTAAAGATTTGCTTTCAGTTTTCCTGCCTCAAAAATGGTCCAATCTTCAATGGCGTCTTCAAGGCCGTTTTCTTTGATGACCCTGTCATAGTCTGCTCTGCTGTCACTTTCTAGCTGAGTAAAGACCTTGAGAGGATAACCGGAGAGCCTGCTCAATCGCATGGCCAATCGAAGGGCCTTCACAGCATTGGCCGAACCACCGAACAACACGGCGAGGCTTTTCCACTCCTTGAACACGGGATTGGGGATGTAGACCGGAAACGTCGCGCTCTGGACAATTCTTCTTACCCGGGGTCCTATGTATCCCAAGCCGATCTTCGAAGAAAGGTCTACAATGCTGCGAGGGCAACACATGTAGTCAAAATGGGTGGGGATGTCGGGCAAGGTCGAGGCTGTGAAGTCTTTTGGGTCAAAGAAGAGTGGGGCCAGTCCGGAAGAACGGATGATCGATGTGGCATGTTCTTTTGCTGTGTCTGGTGAGGAGAGAAACGAGCTGTCCAGATCCACCTGAACCACGTCGTTTTCAAAATACATGAGAAACTTGGACGTCTTGGGGACGTAGGCGACCAATTCTGTCCCGATGGTCCGGCAGAAGTAACAGGACTCAAGAAGGGTCTCTCGGCCAAAGGGGGTGTTTCTAAAAATATGAAGCAGTTGTGGTTTCATGCTGTGCCTCCTAATGGGTTTGTACGATCAGCTCCTTGCGGTATCGATCTAGGATAGTCCCTTTGGAGACCATGCCCATGAACTTATCTCTGCGCACTACAGGGAGGCTCCATGAGTGGGTCTCATCCATAAGCTGCAGGACGTCTTTCATGTGGTCAAAGGGCGCTACTCGCGGTACGTTTACATCCATGATCTCACCCATAATCACAGCGTCGTGAAGACCGGGATTGAAAAGATAGGGCCGAATGTCGTTGAGGTGGATCAGACCGAGGAAATCTCCTGTCTTTGAGTCTTCCACGGGAAAACAGTCCCGTGAGGCTTGTTCTATAATGGGGATCATGTCTCTCAGCCGCATATTTTCATGGATGACGATGCAGTCCTTTTCTATTAGCTCCAGGATGTTTAGGTCGGCCAGCAGGCGGGCATCTGTTCTGGGCCGAAGCAGATGGCCCTGGCTTACGAGTTCTCCATAATAGAACGACACCGGCTGTAAATGGTGGCAGAGGGTTGCAGACACAAAAGAGACCAGGATAAGAGGCAACACCACTTCATAACTGCCCGTAACCTCTACGATGAGAAAAATCCCGGTCAGTGGTGCCTGCAAGGTGCCACTCATGACGCCTGCCATTCCCAGCATGGCAAAGAATCCTTCTTCTGCCCAGGGGACAGCAGGCCAACAAGCAACAAGGCCACGCTGATAGGCAAGCCCTCCCAGACTGCCGATGACGAGACAGGGCGCGAAGATGCCGCCTGAGCCCCCTGTTCCGATGGTGAGGGAGGTTGCCACAATCTTAGCCAGTGTTGCAAGGGCTACGAGCACCAGGCCCGATTGATAATGATTCTCTATGATGGTGCTCACCACATCGTAGCCCTTTCCCAAAACAGAAGGAAAGGCCAAGCCCAAAAGGCCTACAGAGGCCCCACCAAGGGCGGCCCGGAGCCAATCGGGACTTGCCAGCTCATGGGATTTGCGTATGGTGCCGTTTAGGAGGCGGGTGAAAAGCACGGAGCTGAGCCCTGCCAACACCGCAATGCCCACAGATGCCAGTATGTCCAAAAGAGAGGCGTGAAACTGGCGATGGCTAAAAGGGATGAGGTTTCCTTGGAGAAGGCGACTGACCTCCGTGCCAACGACTGATGCAATGCCAATGGGGATAAGATTAATAGGGGTCCATTCCCCCAGTATGACTTCTACGGAGAATATAATACCGGCTATGGGGGCGTTGAAGATTGCGGAAATGGCGCTGGCGGCCCCACAGCCGACCATGGTCGTCCTCTGGCGATCATTCAATGAAAAGGCCCTGGCAATGTTTGAGCCAATAGAGGCTCCACTCATAACAACTGGAGCCTCAGGCCCGGCAGAACCTCCGCTGGCAATAGTGAGTGCACTTGAGATAAGGCGAGAAAAACTGGAACGCAAACGCAGGAGGCCGCCTCTTTTACAGACACTGTATATGACTTCAGGCACGCCATGGCCCGCCCCTTCTTTCATCACATGGCCTAGAAACAGGGCAGACAATCCGGCGCCACATGCCGGGAGGATGAAGGCATACCAGTGGAAACGAAGGGGTTTCAACGCCTCATGTATATGAAAGAGCAGTTGATTCAAAATGACGGCGGCAAGGCCCGCGCCTGTTCCAACGATAGCAGCAAAGACGATCAAGAGGAGGCGCTCGTCTATGCGCCAGATGGCGCGCAAAAGGGCAAGGCGCAGGGAGGGGACCTTCACGTTAAGAGCCATGGTGCAACTCAGAAAGGTGACGGACGTTGTCTATGTTGGTTTCGATCTCTGCCACCCTTGAAAGGAGAGGGCCCTCAGGCGGTGAGCCTCTCAAAAAATCTATGAAGGCCTTGTCTCGGAGCGCATAGCTTAACCTGGCCAGGAGCCTGAGGTGAATCTTCGGTGATGGACTCAACATCAAGAACAGGACAAACACGGGACTGTCGTCGATGGCATTGTAGTCCATGGGGTGTTCTAAAAAGCACGTGGTGATGCTCGGTTCTGCCGGTGCATGGGGTAATGGGGACCGCGGGTGGGGAATAGCCACCCCTCGGCCGATTCCAGTGGTTGAAAGGTCTTCTCGCTCAAGGAGCCTGAGAAACAACTCCTCGCGGTCAATGGACGGTGCTAAAGGTGCCGTCTCAACGAGAGCCTTTAGGACCGTGGAGGTATCGTCGCCTCTGACCCCCTCCAAGACCCCTCCCCTCTTCATGGCCGAGACAAGGCTATGGTCTGGGACCGGTTCAGGGCCGGCGGCTTTTTCTGACTTGGACGCAAAAGTAATGCCTTGGGCCTGGGCCCACTTCACCAACTCCTTCTCCAGGAAGAGATATTTCCCCTCGTGCCTATATACGGGTATATTGCCCTGACGGATCCAGCGCTGCACCGTGCTCGCCGGTAAGTTCAGTAATGTCGCCACTTGGTTAATGGTGAGGTGCATGGATTATGGACGGAGTCTAATTGCGTATTGGTCCTTTAGCTTGTGTCCATCGGCAAATGCCCAAAAAGGAGGTGGGCACTCGTGTCAGTTTCCAATTCAGAAACAAGCAATTTTTCGCAAGGTCAAGAAAATCAAGGGATTGCGCGGAGGCGTACCGAGGTACGTCGCACAAGCAATCTCGCAGACTGACGCCGAGATTGCGGAAAAGGGCCGTTTATGGATGGAAACTAGCTTAGATAACTAAATGGCGGAGCCGTCAAGAAAAAACTCTGAAAAAAACGAGGTCGATAAAAGGCAAAAGAGCGCGTTGACACCCCTTGGCTTGGTGATTAATTTTTAACTTGTAGGATAGAATACGCCCACGGTCAATGGCCGGGCATAGCGATTTCAATAACTGGGTCTGCCTGCGGTGCCCCTGTTGTCCAGTGGACAACTGACCGGGCCGTGGGCCATAGGAGGATCAAATGGGTAACACCATAAAGACAGCGCTTCTTCTGGGGGCTCTCACGGGCCTGGTGATGTTCATAGGCCGGTACCTGGGTGGGAACCAGGGGATGGTCATCGCATTCGTCTTTGCCATGATGATGAATTTTGGCGCCTACTGGTTTTCGGACAAGATGGTCTTAAAGATGTACCGGGCCAGACCGGTGTCTGAGGCCGAGGCCCCAGATCTTCATCGCATGGTGAAACAGCTAGCCCTGCAGGCTGGCCTTCCCATGCCCAAGATCTGTATCATGCCCTCTGAATCGCCCAACGCCTTTGCCACGGGCCGCAATCCTGAGCATGCCGTGGTGGCTGTCACTCAGGGGATCTTGAGACTCCTAGACGAAAATGAGCTAAAGGGTGTGCTGGCCCATGAATTGGCCCATGTGAAGCATAGAGATATCCTAATCGGTTCCATTGCAGCGACCCTGGCCGGCGCCATCATGATGGTGGCGAGCATGGCCAGATGGGCTGCCCTTTTTGGTGGCTTTGGCAGCCGGGACGATGATGATGGTGGTGGGGCCATTGGCCTGATTGCCATGTCGATCCTCGCGCCCATGGCCGCCATGTTGATCCAAATGGCCATTTCCAGATCCAGGGAATATGCGGCCGATGCCGCGGGCGCGTCCTTTTCTGGAAGCCCCAGGAGCCTTGCCAGTGCGCTGAAAAAGATTGCTTCCTCTTCCAGGCGTGTGCCGATGCAGGCAGAGCCTGCCACGGCCCACATGTTTATCATGAACCCCTTGTCCGGAAAGAGCCTCATGAACCTGTTCAGCACCCACCCGCCAGTGGAAAAGAGGATTGAAAGGCTAACCAGTGCGAGATTGTGAGGGCCGCTCTGATTAGGTGTTGGGTTTCCTCTGTCTGCTGTATGGACCGCTTGCCTTTGGCCCCTCTGAATGAGGGGCAAGGGGGAAGAGGTCCACTCACCTGTTTTTTCTCATGTCCATGGGCGGTGTCTGAGGCCGCATTCCCAGCGAAAAGAGGGTCAGGGAGCCATCTCATAGTAGATAAGCAAATGATATAAATCAGTATTAAGTTTTTTTGTCCTCTGTGCGATTTTTTGCTTGACGCAGTGAAGTGGAGTGTGTACTGTGTTATTTAGACTGAGCGCTCAGTCGGTTTTTGCCCAAAGGGTGTTGGCCGGCAGGGGGCTTTTCCCGTGACCAAATGGCATGTTTGGCAATCCTATGAGAAATAGACGACCCCAGGGGGGGATCTCCAGGAAAGAGGCGATTATTCGAGCGGCCACCATCCTCTTTGCTGAAAAGGGGTTCAAGGATACCTCCATGGCGGAACTGTCCAAGGTGACCGGTGCGGCCGAAGGCACCATCTTCTACCATTTTAAGAACAAAGAAGAGCTCTTCCTCACCGTTCTTGAGAAGGTTAAAGAGGACATCATCAGGGAGTTTCACGGATATCTGGAAGAGACAAGATTCGATAGTGGCCTGGACATGATAGAGGGGGCCATGACCTTCTATATCCAGTTAGGGGCGGCCATGGAGAATCGGTTTCTTCTCTTGCACCGCCATGATGCCTACGAGCTTGCCAAGAGCAACCCTACCTGCAGAAAACACCTTGAGGCCATCTATGACTGCCTGCTCGAGATTTTTGAGCACGGTGTGGTGCTTGGGCAAAGGGACGGATCCATACGAGAGATGGCCGCCAGAAAGGCAGCACTGATTATTTTCAGCATGGTGGATGCCCTGGTGCGGTTTGATACGTACAACCTCTACGAGGCAGCCGGCCTTTATCGGGAGCTCATGGACTCGTGCCGCAGGATGCTGGAACAAAGAAAACTTTAGAAAGAGGTATTGCTGATGCTAACTAGGTTCTTTCCATTTCTGAATTGGTTTAGGAATTACAGCCTCGACAGCCTTAAAATCGACGCTATTTCCGGCTTGACGGTGGCACTGGTGCTCATTCCTCAGTCTATGGCCTACGCCCAGTTGGCAGGCCTGCCCCCGTACTACGGCCTGTACGCCTCCTTTCTTCCTCCCATGATTGCCTCGCTCTTCGGCTCAAGCCGTCAGCTGGCCACGGGCCCTGTGGCCGTCGTCTCCCTAATGACGGCAGCCTCCCTTGAGCCGCTGGCTACGGCAGGCAGCGAGGGGTATGTTGCCTACGCTATCCTCCTGGCCCTGATGGTGGGCGGGTTCCAGTTGGTGCTGGGGGTGTTGAGGCTGGGCCTTGTGGTCAACTTCCTCTCCCATCCCGTGGTGAACGGCTTTACCAACGCGGCGGCTATCATTATCGCGTCGTCCCAGCTGTCTAAGATGTTCGGCGTATACGTGGACAAGGCCTCCCATCACTATCAAACGATCATCGAGGTCTGCAAGGCCGCCGGTCATTACACCCATTGGCCCACACTCTTCATGGGTGTGCTCGCTTTCGCCATCATGTATGGGTTGAAACGCATCTCGCCGAAAATACCCGGGGTGCTTATCGCCGTGGTGGTGACCACGGTGATCTCTTGGGCCGTGGGGTTTGAGCACAACGCCGTCGTTGACATATCGGCCATTGAGTCGGCAGAGTGCCGAAGTCTTATCAGGGAATTCAACAGAACGGTCACGACCCTGGAGCCCGTTGCCCAAGAGCGGTCCAATGTGAGCGAAGTGCTGGACAAGGCCAAGAATGCCCACGACACCATTGGTGTCCTAGACGCCGAGCACGACGCAAGTGTTCTCAGGATCAAGATTGAGAGGCTAAAACACCAAGCCCATCTCTATCGCGAGCAAATCAGACATTTCTTGTTTGAGGGCATAGAACAAGAAGGGGGATCTGTGAGGTTTTGCCTTAAGGATGAGCTCCCTGCTGGGATCAAAGGTGACGGGCGCACCTGGCGGATTAAGGTGGGTAACAAACCGCTGAAAGAAGAGAATCTGCTCATGATGGGCGGCGGCGCCGTGGTGGGCGTCATCCCCAGGGGCGTGCCTTCTCTGTCCATCCCAGAAATCGACGGCAAGGTTTTTTTGCACCTCTTTCCCTTTGCGGCCATCATCTCGCTTCTTGGGTTTATGGAGGCCATCGCCATTGCCAAGGCCATGGCCGCGAAGACCGGTCAGCGCCTGGATCCCAACCAGGAACTCATCGGGCAGGGCTTGGCCAATATATGCGGCTCTTTTGGCCGAAGCTATCCGACGTCAGGTTCTTTCTCCAGGTCTGCGGTGAACCTTCAAGCAGGAGCCATCTCAGGAATGTCCAGTGTGATCACCACGCTGATGGTAGTCATCGTTCTTCTATTGTTCACGCCCCTCTTGTACCACCTTCCCCAGGCCGTGTTGGCCGCCGTGATCATGATGGCCGTCATTGGCCTTGTGAATGCCTCAGGGTTCATCCATGCCTGGAAGGCCCAATGGTATGACGGGGCCATATCCATTCTCTCTTTTGTCTGTACCCTGGCCTTTGCGCCCCATCTGGAAAAAGGGATTGAGATCGGCGTGGGCCTGTCGCTCCTTGTATTCCTTTACAAGAGCATGCGCCCCACCGTTGCCTCGTTGTCGAGACACGAAGATGAATCTCTGCGCGACGCCATCGCCTTTGGCCTCAAAGAGTGCGATCATATAGCCGTGGTTCGCTTTGACGGCCCGCTGTTCTTTGCCAATGCAAGTTTTTTGGAAGACCAGATCACTGAGAGAATGCAGAGGATAAAGGATTTGAAGCATATCCTGATTGTTTTTAACGGTATCAATGACATGGACGCCTCAGGAGAAGAGGCCTTGTCCCTGATTATAGACAGATGCCGGGCCGCGGGGGTGGATATCTCGTTGAGCGGCGTGAATGAATCTGTCATGGCGGTGTTCAAGCGTACGCACCTTCTGGAGAGGATCGGACGGGATCACATTTATGCCACCACGGAAAAGGCCATCTGTTCTGTTCACGAAGACACACACAGTGAGGGCGAGGAGAAGACCTGTCCGCTCACAACGGTTTGCCAGCTATCGTAAGCGTCTGACAAGAAAAGGGGGATCAAGATGTCTGTCATTGCAGTATTCAACGGTATCTTCTGCAAGGAAGATACTGTCATTCAAGAGGTAGTAAAGAAAACCGGCTACGCACTGGTTACGGATAAGGACCTGGTGGCTGAGGCGACGGAGGTCTCAGGCATGGACAAGAGCAAAATAGAACGGGTCTTCTCAGGCAAGACGTCAGTGTTCAACAAGTTCACCCACGAGCGGGAGCGCTCCGTGGCCTCTTTGCGCCTTGCCCTGGCCAAACGGCTCACTGGTGACAATTTCGTGATCGCCGGATTTGTTGGACAGCTTATTCCTAAAGAGGTGAGCCACGTGCTTCGCGTGTGCCTCATTGCGGACATGAAATATAGAGTCTCTGGGGCCATGGAACAACAGGGTCTTTCCGAAAAGGAAGCCACAAAGCTCATCCACCGGCAGGACGAGGACTGCACCGCCTGGATGAACACCCTTTTTCAGACCAAGGACCCCTGGGACCCGTCTCTTTACGACATGGTGATCCCCACGCACAAGAAAAGTGTTGAGGAGGCAGCCACGCTTATTTGCGATAACATTGATAAAGACGTGCTGAAACCGACTGAGGCGTCGAGAAAGGCAGTAGATAATGTCCTTCTGGCTGCAAAGGTTGAAGTGGCCCTGGCCAAAGAGGGGCACAACGTGAGTGTAAACGCCAGGGACGGCGTGGTCACCCTGACCATCAACAAACAGGTTCTCATGCTGCACCGACTGGAGGAGGAACTCATGTCAATCGCACAAAAGGTGGAAGGCGTCAGATCAGCAGAGGCCAAAGTGGGGAAGGACTATTACCAGACAGATATCTATCGGAAGTATGATTTTGAAATGCCGTCCAAGGTTTTGCTCGTAGATGATGAGCGCGAATTCGTCGAAACCCTGTCCGAGAGGCTGATTATGCGCCGCATGGGGTCAGCCGTGGCTTACGACGGCGAATCGGCCCTCGACCTGATCAAAGAGGACGAGCCAGAAGTCATGATCCTGGACCTTAAAATGCCCGGCATAGACGGCATCGAGGTCCTGCGACAAGTGAAAAGGACCCGTCCGGAGATCGAGGTCATCATCCTCACCGGCCATGGGTCTGAGGCCGACAGAGACGTGTGTATGGATCTCGGGGCCTTTGCATACTTGAACAAGCCGGTAGATATTGATTTGTTAAGCGACACCCTTAGAAGGGCCAACGAGAAGATTAAGGAGCAAAAGGGGAGCACGCGCTAACGGGGCAGAACCGGTCCGCTATTGATTGCGGACGTCTCCCAGGTTGGCTTTGCACAGGTCCACCATGTCTATATTGGCAAGACTAAAACCAGGTTTCTGGGATCACGGGGATACTGGGGAGGAGCGATTCAAGCACCTGTTCAACTTCCGCCGGATCTGGAAGCTGACGGTGGTGCTCACAACCGTGGTCGCCCTTTCTCCCGTGATCTCCATGGCCGTATTTGACTACAATGTGACCCACGATGCCATGGAGTCGGAAATCGTTTTGCGGACCTCTCGCCTTGTGTCCAATGCCAGGCGAACGGTCTCTTTCTTTCTCACGGAACGCAAGGCAGCACTCGATTTCATTGTTCATCATCACCCCTTCAAAGAACTAAACGATCCTGTGGTGCTCACCCAACTTCTGGATGCCCTGCAGAAGGCCTTCACAGGGTTCACTGACCTGGGCGTGATCGACGCCTCAGGCAGACAACAGACCTATGTGGGGCCCTTTGAGTTGACGGGTAAGGATTACAGCGGCCAGGAGTGGTTTGAGGAGGTCCTGGCTCGCGGTGTATACATCAGTGACGTGTTCCTGGGATACCGGCAACTCCCCCATCTCGTCATCGCCGTCAGACATGAGCTGGAAGACGGGTCCTTTTATGTGCTCCGGGCAACGGTGGACACCAAACGATTCAACGATTTGCTTTCCGGACTGGAAGTGGACGGCGGCGGCGATGCCTTCATAGTCAACCAGCAGGGTACGATCCAAACTCCGACCCGCTGGCATGGCAAGGTCCTCAAGAAGATGTTGTTGTCCGTTCCCGAGTATTCGCCGAAAACGGAGGTCCTTCAGTGTCAAGGCCTTGGTGGCGACTCCCTTGTGGTGGGGTATGCCTACATCGCTGAGACCCCCTTTATCCTGATGATTATCAAGCACCAGGAGTTGCTCATGAAGCCCTGGCACAAGACCAGAAAAGCGCTTTTCGCGTTTCTGGTCATTAGCATCACGGCGGTCCTGGTCGTGATCCTGAGGGTGGCCACCTATCTGGTGAACAAGATTCACGATGCGGACGAGAAACGGGTGGTGACACTGCACCATATGGAGTACTCCGAAAGGATGGCATCCATTGGCCGGCTGGCTGCGGGCGTGGCCCATGAGATCAACAACCCCCTTGCCATCATCAACGAAAAGGCCGGGCTCATTCACGATACCTTCACGCTGAAGCAGGAATATGCTGGGGACGAGAAGCTCATCGGCCTTGTGGAGTCGGTCCAGTCCTCCGTGGAGCGTTGCGGCGCCGTTACGAGAAGGCTTTTAAGCTTCGCCCGCCATATGGATGTGGACATCCAGCCCGTTAAGTTTAAGGAACTTATTGAGGAAGTGCTTGGATTCATCGGCAAGGAGGCTGAGTACAGGGGGATTCAGGTGAATGTGGCGATCCGGAATGAAATCCCCACCATTGAAAGCGATCGGGGGAAGCTGCAGCAGATTTTTCTGAACCTCGTCAACAATGCCTTCGCAGCCATGAATGACGGCGGGCACCTGGACATCAAGGCCTATCGACGGTCAGAGGTTTCCGTTTCGGTGGAAGTCAATGATGACGGATGCGGGATTCCGGAGGCGGATCTGAAGCGGATCTTTGAGCCCTTTTTTTCCACGAAGAAGACGAAGGGGGGAACGGGTCTCGGCTTGTCCATCACCTACGGTCTTGTTCGTGAACTCGGTGGCGACATGAGAGTAAAAAGCGAGGTGGGCAAGGGTACGAGCTTCACCGTCACGCTGCCACTTCAAGCAAAGCAAAGGAAAAGGGTAGACACATGAGAGTGCTATTAGTGGATGACGAAATAGAACTGGTGTCCGCCTTGGCAGAGCGCCTCTCTTTAAGGGGGATCGAGGCGGACTGGGCCTCCACCTGCCATGATGCCCTGACGCAGGTGGAGTCGAAGACCTTTGACATCGCCGTGTTGGATGTGAAGATGCCGAAGATGAGCGGACTGGAACTGAAGAAAAAACTGCAGGGCAAGTGTCCTCACCTGAAATTCATTTTTGTTACAGGTCACGGCTCTGGAGACTACTTCCAGGCGGCTTTAAGCGATGCTGGAACGGCCTATTACCTGGTCAAGCCCCTTCAGATTGAAACCCTCATCGATAAAATGAATCAGGCCCTTAAGGCGTAAGGAGGTGTGTGATGAACTGGGAAGGTGACATCATCGGGCAGACAGGGCTTCAGTTCTACGGAAAAACAGCGGCTTCTTTGTCCCACGAGATCAAGAATGCCCTGGCCATTATGAATGAGAATGCAGGGCTTATGGAGGACTTTGTCGCCATGTCAGAGGGAGGGGCGCCCATCGACCCGGGGCGGCTCAAGAGCCTGGCCGCAAAAGTAATCAAACAGATCCGCCGGGCCGATGGAATCGTGGCGACCATGAACAGGTTTGCCCACAGCGTGGATGAATCCGAAAAGGACGTTGACCTGCATGAGCTCGTGGACTTCGTCGTCACCCTTTCCCGAAGACTAGCCTTCATGGGAGGCGTGACTCTGGAACCAAGGCGGGGGCGCAGTCCGGTAACAATCACGACAAACCCATTCTTCCTGCAAAACCTTATCTCTCTGTGCCTCGATTTCGCTGTTGGGGCGGCCGGTAGCGGGAAAACCATTGGACTGGCGGCCGAGGAGACGGCAGATGGTTCCTTGGTGAGATTCACGGGAGTCGAAGCTGTTGCCGAGTTGCCGGTCGGTACCTTCCCGGGGGAGCGTGAAAAGAGGCTGCTTGAGGCACTCAGGGGTCGGATGAGCCTTGATGCAGAGGCCGGAGAACTGATCCTCACCCTGTCGAGAGATATGGATGAGGCTGGTGCCCAACCCTGAAAAGGGATTTAGGACATGAAAAACAAGGTGAAATGCTGGGAAATTCTAAAATGTGACGAGAAGGAGTGCCCGGTTTACAAATCAAAGGAGCTGAATTGTTGGCTCGTCTCAGGGACCCATTGTCATAACGAGATCCAGGGCAAATTTCTGGAGAAGATGGAGATGTGCCTTCAGTGTGAACCCTTTTTAAACAACATGGACCCTTCTTCGCTGGGAATGACGCTTCAGGTGGTCAATGAACAATTCCAAGATTTTAGGAGGTTAGTAGATGAAAGGGACAAGGAGCTGGAAGCAATTAGCATGGAGTTGGCCCTGGCACTGTCCGAGGTCTTCGAGGCACTGAAGAGGATTGCTTCAGGAGACCCCGATGCAAGGGTGCCGGAATCCTCATCCCTTGAGCTCATTAGCAAACTAAAAAATATTGTCAACCTGACGGCTGAAAATCTGGCCGACATTGTTTATCTGTCTCATGAATTTGCCATCGGTCTTGCAGAACACTTCGATGTATTGAACAGGGTTTCAAGAGGCGACTTGACTGCCCGGGTGCACGGCACATCGCAAGTAGAACTCTTGGAGGCCCTGAAGAAGGTGACAAATCACATGATAGGAAATGTGTCCAGAGAGATCACGGAACGCAAGCAGGCTGAAAAACGGCTGGAAACCCATGCCGGGGCGCTGGAGGAGAGCAACCGCAGGCTGGAGGAGTTTGCTTATGTGGTCTCACATGACCTTCAAGAGCCGCTTCGTACGGTGGCAAGCTATCTCCGACTTCTGGAGCGACGCTGTGGAGGCAAACTGGATGACGATGCCCATGGATATATCACCTATGCCGTCGACGGGGCCAATAGGATGTACGGCCGCATCGATGAACTGCTGGGCCATTCACGTGTGGACAGCGGTGGCAGGCCCCTGGAGACAACCAGTTGAGAGTTCCTGGCCGACGGGGCCGACTCATTTTCACGGACAGATGGCACATAGCATAGGGGGCAGCGTGAAGAGGGCTGGTGGTGAGGGCAATAGGCGGTGACAGGTAAATTGGGGCAGTAAACCGGATATGCCCTGAGGTTGAGCAGAAAGGAGTTGACTAGAGGTGTTACGAGGTCCCCCAAAAAGGGGAGAGCCCGTGTTCTCAGTATCCTTCAAGAGGGATGGGAGCCCAAAGGTTCGTGAGCGGCGACGTTGTGCGTTGCCAGGGCAACCTCCATGATCGGGTTGTCAAGAAATTGGCTGAAAAAACTCGTCGGAATTGAAGAAGATAGGTCCATTATATTTACTAACTTTTTTTGTATTCGAAAGGAGACATGAAGATGAAAGCGAGAATCTTAATCGTTGACGATGAAAAAGAGTTTGTCGACTCTCTGGCCGAACGTTTGAGTATGCGTGACTATGACGTGACCACATCTTTAAGTGGGGAAGAAGCTACAGAGAAGGTGAAGGGTTACAACTTCGATGTCGTTATACTGGATGTTGCCATGCCAGGCATGGACGGTATCGCCGCCCTTCGTGAAATCAAGAAGCTGAAGCCGCTCACCGAAGTGCTCATGCTGACCGGAAATGCCACCGTGGAAACGGCCGTGGAAGGGATGAAGCTGGGTGCCTTGGATTACGTGTTGAAACCTTGCGAGATCGACGAGTTGGTCGCGAAGATAGACAGGGGCTACGACAGAAAGGCCGAACAGGAAGAACGCATCCGTTCAGTGAAAGTGGCCGAGATCATGGCATCACCCATGTCGGCACTGAAAAAATAGCCGGCCTTTAGGGCCCGCTTCGAGGCCGAGACAGGTTTTAAGTGCTTGGTCAGTCAGGGCTTACAGGGGTAAGCCTTTGGTTGTTGCTGAAGAACCGTGTCGTGGGGTTACCCTCGGGGAGCCGCGGGCCCTTTGCCGAAGGTGCCAACGGCTTTGGGTAAGGTGTGAGCTTAGGCCCGAACCGATGTTGCTTGAATAGGCCGCCTCGGTGGAGCCACCACCGGTGTCGTGCACAGCCATGCGCCGATGTCAGGCGCGCCGTGCGAACATGCGGCCCAGGTCTTTTTCCGTGGCGGTTACAGGGTAGCAAAACCACAAGCACTGATAGGAAGAGGAGGTCTGCGACAATATGGATTATTTGAAGAGTCCCAGTATCGTTCCGGACAATGGATCAGTCATGTGCTGTCAACGGTCTCTGGCGGCTTTTTTTGGAAAGCTCAGGGAAGTGGCGGTTCATCATTGCGGCTTTGACCTGGCCGGGACCCTGCCCGTGATCGTTGAATGTGCCGACGAGAGCCAGAGCCTAAAGGCCCTCTACTTTTTTGGCACCTTTGGAGCGTCTCCCTTTGTTGGGGGGCTGGTGGGAGCTGAACTCGATGTAGGGGCGATTGCCCCGGCTGCACATCACGCTGAGAATCTGGTCTACGTCATGGGAAGCCATACTGGATACGACCATGAGACCAAGACCATGGGAACGATATATCGTGAAAAAGAGGGGGGCTTCAGTCCCTGTTGCGGTAAATTGGCCGGTGTCCTGGGGCCCTATCTCAAAGAATACGAGCATGCCAAAAATGGTATCAGGGTCTTCAAAGAAGAGGGGCGGATCTTGCTTGAGATCCCGAGCCGACTTCTCGGAACGAATGGCTCTGGTTCGGCGCACCCGGTGAGGCTGTGCCTGGACGGTTCCTTGGTAAAGGGGGGATGGGAGTCAAAGGGCGCAGTGACAGCAGAGAGTCCCTATTCCGTCCTTTTCGAGGCCAATCCAGACATCGAACGTGCCTTGGAAGCCAAGAAGCGGACTATCACCCCTGACGCCGCCCCCATAGGGGACGATCTTTTGGGGGCTGACTTCAAGTTCCTTTGGTCTTCGTCTGAGCCTGCTTCCGATGGTATCACTAGGCGGCTCCATCCTTTCATGCATGAAATCGTCAGCAGTGCAGACTATGCTCCCATGGTCACAGTGGCCAATGTGAACACGTGGATAGAGTTTAACCGATTCGTGGATGCCGTCCATGCCATACCGGATGTCTTTTCCAAGGGGGTCTTGGGGGTGTCAGGTTTAACAATCGACCTCTATATTGAAGGAAGGTCTTACCCCTATTCCAATGTCTACTATCCCCAATATGCCTTCTTTAAACCGGCTGGCCAGGTAGAGGGGACCATCATGGGGCCGTCTGAGATCAACCATCTGTTGGACGCTTACACCCCTGCAAAGGAGAGGCCTTCCTTGGATCAAATCCTGGCGTGCAATGACCAAAAGGAAGAAGAGATAGCATTCTAGCCAACAAGCCCATTCATTTCATTGGAGAGACCCTGTAAGGAGAGCTATGCGCTCTTCGTCCCAAAGGCGCTCCGGCGGGTGGAGTCATCTCCCCTGAGGTGGCGAAAAGGGCTCGCTACGCGTCGTAAAGTAACAGCCACAGGGTGAAAAAGACGGTGATTCTCAAGTGCCCCACGTGTAAAGCGTACTGCCAACTTGGAGATACAGAAAAGGAAGCCCTTCCCCAAGGTGGATACCTCATCCGGTGCGGGAAATGCCAATGCACGATTGGCATTAAAGATCAGGACGGTCGGATCAACATGTTGAAGCCGAGGGAAGAGCTGGTGCCATCGACGAAGTGGGTTTAGGGGTCGGCCCCATGTCGTGATGGCTTCTTAGGGGAACCATACAAAAAAGCCCCAACTGCCAGGAGCAGTTGGGGCTTTCTTTCGTTGGGACTGACGCGGTCTCTGCTACGCAGGCTTAAAGAGCATGAGCCATACCTGGCAGATACCTATACTCAGTATCATATACGGAAAGGCGGTTTTCATGAAACCGATGAATGATATCTTGTAGCCCTTGGACTCGGCGATGCCCATGGTGACCACGTTTGCCGAAGCGCCGATGATGGTACCGTTGCCACCAAAGCAGGCGCCCAGGGCCAAGGCCCACCACAGGGTGTTTTCAGAGCCTGGGATGACCTTGCTAAGATAGGCCACAATGGGAAGCATGGTGGCCGTAAAGGGGATATTGTCCACAAAGGCGGACATGATGGCTGCCACCCAGAGGATCAGGGTCATGGACATGAGATAGCTTCCACCTGAGACATCCAGGATCCAGTCGGCAATCACGGCGAGGAGCCCGGCCTCTTCCACGGCGCCTACGAGGATAAAGAGGAAGATAAAGAACATGAGGGTGGGCCATTCAATATCCTTTTCAATGAGATGGAGCAGATCCACCTTCTTGGTCACGACCCCGATGGTAAAGAGGATGCTTGCACCGGTCAGGGCCGCCACACTCACCTCCATGTGCCAGTAACCATGGGAGAGGAAGAGGAAGACGGCAAAGCCGAGGACAATCAGACCGTAGGTGAGGAGCTGGGGGTCATAGATCTTGTATTTTTCCTTCAGCTCGGCCGTAAACTCCTCTACATTGGCGATCGACGCCTGTGCCTTGGCGTAATCCTTGCCCCACACGAGCTTGGTATAGATAAACATGACCATCAAGGAGACCACGCAGATAAGGGCCAGGGCAACCACAAAATCCATGAAGGTGAGGCCTGCATAGGAGCCGATCATGATATTGGGTGGATCGCCGATAAGAGTGGCTGTGCCGCCCACGTTGGAGGCCAGGACCAACGGGATCAGCAGATAGAGGGGATTGAGACTGCAAGAGATGGCGATCTCGATGGCCACCCCCGTCAAGAGCAGCATGGTGGTCACATTGTCCAGAAAGGCTGAGGAGACGGCCGTAAAGATCATCAGAACGACCGTTAGCACGAAGACTTTTCCCTTTGCCATCTTGTAAGATATGTAGGCACACCATTGAAAGACACCGGTGTTTTTGAGGACGCCCACGATGATCATCATCCCCATCAAGAGAAAGACCACGTTCATGTCAATGGCAAAGATGGCCCGCTCAAAGGAGAAGATGCGAAACTCCGGATTGATGGTCCCGATGGTGTAGGAAAGACACATCATCATGGCAGCGCCCAGCATGGCGGCAATGGTTCGATGGAGGAGCTCAAAGGCGATGAGGGCATAGGCGACGATGAAAACGACAGTGGAGATCCAGAAGGCCGGACCCAGGACCCGGTCCAGCGCCACCTCCTCGGCAACATAATAGTGTTTTCCTATCTTGGCGAAGTCCGTTCCAGGGAAAGGCACGGTCTTAGTCTCAAAGCTGGTCTTTCCCACCTTCATATCGAAGTGGGCCGTCTCCATGGTGCCTGCTTCCACCATGAAATCGGTGACGAAGTGGCCGTTGTGGGCAGTCTCCACATGGGCCATGTCATGGCCGTTCATGTGCACGGTGATCACCGCTTCTCCAACCGGTTCTTTGTGGGAATCGATGATAGTGCCTGAAATGGTCACATAGTCTCCACCTTCAATATGGACCATCTCGTGGGCGCTCTTTCCTCCGTGACCAGCAAAGGCAAGTGTGGGTACAGAAAGCGCAACAGCCGCCACAACCAACAAAAGCAATTTTAGTGTACGCATGAAAAAATCCTCCTCCCTTGTTTTCCTGGATTCGTGGCTCCGCCTTGAAGAAGTAGCCGGAAACACAGCTTCCTTTTTTTATCAAAAGTGCCTCGGCCTGTTAGCACAAAGGGTGGCCTTGGTCAATCCTTTTTTTGCCATCTTCTTTAGGAGAAGCCTCGTTGCATGGCTACCGAATCCTTCATTCGCCTAGGATGTAGCCCCTCTGTAAGCCTCCAAGCAACAGCCTGTTTTTATTTGACACATGGGCTGATGGATGATAGGGGGTGCCAGTCCCCATGGCTGTTTCAGGGGGCGTAGGAGTGAGATGGAGCCTGAGACGTTCTTTATCCGCTCTGTGATGGTCCAGAATGTGATTATGGGGATTATTGGGGCGATCATTCTGGGGCTCCTGATCCACACCATCCGGAGACGGAAATCGACCCATGTCATATTGGTGGTGCTGTGGGCCTTGATTGCCATGTGGTTTTTCAATGGGCCCTTGTGGGGGTTTAGCGCCGTTACCGTAGGCCCTGGGGGGTTGGAGCTTCACTATGGCTTCTCATCGGTCTTTTTGAATACTACTTTGCCTGTTGATACAGAGTGGAAGATCCGCAGGTATCGGGGCGGCATCAGGAGGTTGAAAAACCTCTACTTCTTCGAACTGAGACAGCACAAGAGCCTTAAGGTGCGAGGGTCAGACAAGCTGGAGGTGCTCAAAGCCCTTGGGGCGGCCATTAATCGCATCAACGGAAGACCCATGGGCAGCCTCATAGAGCGCCCAGTGAACGAGTAGTCTCCCGATTGGAGGCCTTTGTGTTGATGCTGGGGCAAGAACATGGGAAAAGACTGCCACGGAAACAGGAAAGAGGGAAAACCGGAGTTAGGCGGATATGAAGATTCATGAATACCAGGCAAAAGAAATATTTTCCAAACATGGAATCCCTGTGCCTCAGGGGGCAGTGGCCCGTGGTCCTGAAGAGGCAAGAAAGATTGCCGATGAGATCGGCGGGCACCGCTGGGTCGTGAAGGCCCAGATCCACGCTGGAGGCCGCGGCAAAGGGGGCGGCGTGCGCGTGGTGGAGTCGCCTGAAGCCGTGGCCGAGACGGCCCAAGAGATGCTCGGTATGACCCTGGTCACACCCCAGACCGGTCCTGAGGGAAGAGAGGTGAGGGCGGTCCTGGTGGAAGAGGGCCTTGCCATCAAGCAGGAGTTCTACGTCGGAGCAGCCGTAGACCGGGCCAGGCAATGCCCGGTTCTCATCGCCAGCGCTGAGGGCGGCATGGGCATTGAAGAGTTGGCTGCAACGCACCCTGAACGGATTGTAAGGCAATGGGTGGACGTGGGTGTGGGGTTTCCGGCCTTTCAGGCACGAAATCTGCTATTCGGCATGGGGATAGATAGCGGTTTTATACGGCCGGGCACAGGGGTTTTCAGTCAGCTTTATAGAATTTTCGAGGCCTTAGATTGCATGCTGGTGGAGATTAATCCGCTCATTGTCACAGAGGACGGACGCCTCCTGGCCCTGGATGCCAAGATAGAATTTGATGACAATGCGTTGTATCGCCACAAGGACCTCTTGGACCTGGAAGACAAGCACGAGCAAGACCCGTTGGAGGTGGAGGCCTCACAACACCGCCTAAACTACATCCGCATGGATGGCGATGTGGGGATCATGGTCAATGGTGCAGGGCTGGCCATGGCGACCATGGATCTCATCAAGCAGGCAGGGGCCAGTCCTGCCAATTTCCTGGACGTGGGTGGCGGGGCCACCACAGAGATGGTGACCAAGGGGTTTGAGATTATCCTTGGAGACAAGAACGTTCGGGGGATTTTGATCAATATTTTTGGCGGTATCTTGAGGTGTGACGTACTGGCCAACGGGGTGGTTGAGGCGGCCAAAAAGGTCGCCATCCAGGTGCCCGTGGTGGTCCGACTGGACGGTACCAATGTGGAGGAGGGGCGCCGGATCCTGGCCCAATCGGACCTTGATTTTATCGTGGCCGACAGCATGGCAAATGCGGCAGAGCAGGTGAGGGGGATCGTGTAGTGGCGCAATGGAGAAGGGTGAAAAGCCAAATCAAGAATGGCAACTGACGAGCAAAGGAGAACCGACAAGGGAAAACGGAAAAAGAGATGAGCATACTGATCGATAAAGACACGCGCCTGGTGGTTCAAGGGATAACAGGAAAGGAAGGGAGTTTTCATACCCGCCAGTGTGTGGCCTACGGAAGCAAGGTGGTGGCAGGGGTTACCCCCGGCAAAGGGGGCCAAGACATGGACGGGATTCCGGTATTTAACACCATCCACGACGCCGTGGAAGAGACCGGCGCCAACGCCAGCCTTATCTTTGTGCCCTCTCCTTTTGCGGCAGACGCCATCATGGAATCTGCCTCAGCAGGTCTTGGGTTGGCCGTGTGCATTACCGAAGGGATACCCATCAAAGACATGTTGAAGGTGGTCCCCTTTCTGAAACGGAACAACTGCCGCCTTATTGGTCCCAACTGTCCTGGGGTGATCTCACCGGGCCGCTGCAAGGCCGGCATCATGCCTGGGCAGATCCACCAAGAGGGCTCCATTGGGGTGGTCTCAAGGAGCGGTACGCTCACCTATGAAGTGGTCCACCAGCTCACACAAAGCGGCCTTGGTCAGAGCACGTGTGTCGGCATTGGCGGTGATCCTATCATCGGTTCTTCCTTTGTGGATATCTTGAAGCTCTTTGATAAGGACCCTGAGACCTCTGGCGTGGTTCTCATCGGGGAGATCGGGGGCAGTGATGAGGAGACGGCAGCGGCCTATGTGAAGGATCATTTCACGAAACCCGTGCTGGGGTTTGTTGCAGGTCTCACTGCTCCCCCTGGAAAGCGCATGGGCCATGCAGGGGCCATTATTTCAGGGAGCGGTGGAACAGCCGGAGAGAAGATAGCCGCCATGGAAGATGGGGGCATTCACGTGGTAGAACGCCTGGGAGAACTGGGCAAACAGGCCCGCGAACTGTTCCCCTGAGGCCTCAGAACCTACGAAGTCAGACCGCCTTTTTTTATCGACGAAAGGCTTGGCCTCCCCTCCTGGCAGATCCCTTTAATCTTCCCAAAATGGTTGACTTTGTGGGTCTACATAGTCTAAGGCTGATGACGAGGCAATTGGGGTGGGAGTCAGAAAGAAAGGGGGATGGGATATGAGTCAAATGAAAAAGACGGTTGAGGGAAACGAAGCAGCAGCGCACGTGGCCTATGCCATGAGTGAGGTGGCGGCCATCTATCCTATTACACCTTCAAGCAGCATGGGCGAGTATTGTGATGAATGGGCCGCCCATGGCCGCAAGAATATCTTCGGCCAGGTGTTAAACGTCATGGAGATGCAGTCAGAGGCAGGTGCCGCAGGGGCGGTTCATGGAGCCCTTTCCGCAGGGGCCTTGTCTACTACCTTTACGGCATCTCAAGGCCTGCTTCTGATGGTACCCAACATGTACAAGATATCCGGTGAGATCATGCCCTGCGTTTTTCATGTTTCGGCCCGGGCCATTGCAGGACATGCCCTTTCCATTTTTGGAGACCATTCAGACATCAATGCCGTGAGACAGACTGGCTTTTCTCTGCTTTCTTCGGCGTCAGTGCAAGAAGTGATGGATCTGGCCTTGGTGGCCCATTTGGCGAGCATTCGGGCAAGCCTTCCATTTATTCATTTTTTTGACGGGTTCAGGACCTCCATGGAGATACAGAAGATAGCCTTTATCGATTATGATGATATGGCAAAGCTTGCGGACTGGGAGGCCATCGATGAGTTCAGAAGCCGTTGCATGAACCCGGAATATCCTCAACTCAGAGGGACCGCTCAGAACCCTGACATATTCTTCCAGAACAGAGAAGGGTGCAACCCCTTTTATGAGGCCATCCCCCACATCGTCCAAGAGGAGATGCAGAAAGTAGGTGCCTTGGTAGGCCGTTCATACAATCTTTTCGATTACGTGGGAGATCCTGAAGCGGAGAGGGTCATCATCTCTATGGCCTCCAGCTGTGATGTCATAGAGGAGACGGTTAACTACCTTAACACATTGGGTGAGCGGGTTGGCCTCATTAAGGTCCGGCTCTACCTTCCCTTTTCCACGGAACACTTCTTAAGGGCTATTCCGGCCACCGTTGAAAGAATCGCGGTTCTAGACCGCACCAAGGCACCAGGTGCCGTGGGGGAGCCTCTTTATCAGGACGTGTGTACTGTCTTCCAGGAAAAGGCAGAGCTCCCGGTCATTGTGGGAGGAAGGTACGGGCTGGGAAGCAAGGACTTCACGCCAACCATGGTCAAGGCCGTCTTCGACAACCTGCGGTCATCGGCCCCCAAGAACCACTTCACCGTCGGCATTGTAGATGATGTATCTTACACGTCGCTGGAAGTGGAGGAAGAGATCCACTCCTCTCCAGAAGGGACGGTGCGATGCAAGTTCTGGGGGCTTGGGGCTGATGGGACAGTGGGGGCCAACAAGAATGCCATTAAGATCATCGGTGAGAATACCGATATGTTTGCCCAGGCATACTTTTCTTATGATGCCAAGAAGTCTGGGGGGATCACGATCTCCCATCTGAGATTCTCGCCTCACAGGATCCAGTCTCCCTATCTGTTGACCAAGTCGGATTTCATTGCCTGCCATAACCCTGCCTTTGTAGATCAGTATGAGATCCTGGAAGGGATCAAGGATGGGGGGTCCTTTTTGCTCAACTCTCCCTGGACCCTCAAGGAGATGGGGACAAAGATTCCCGATCCTATGAAGAGGACCATCGCCCAGAAGAAACTGAACTTTTACAATATTGATGCAGGAAAGATTGCTGCCCAGGTGGGGCTGGGCGGGCGCATCAACATGGTGATGCAGGCGGCATTTTTTAAGATTGCCAACGTGATTCCCCCCCAAGAGGCGGTAAAGTACATCAAGGAGGCCATCAAGAAGACCTATGGCAAGAAAGGTGAAAAGATCGTTAAGATGAACATCGATGCCGTTGACAAAGGCATAGGGGCTTTGAAGAAGATAAACGTTCCCAAGTCTTGGGCGACGGCGGGCCAGGAGGCCTACCTTGAAGCAGACGAGCCTGAGTTCGTGACCAAGGTCATGAGGCCCATGCTTGCCCAACAGGGAGACAAACTTCCTGTGAGCGCCTTCAGCCCTGACGGCATTTTTCCCACTGCCACGACGAAATATGAAAAGCGCGGCGTTGCCATGAACGTGCCTGAATGGATTCCGGAAAACTGCATACAGTGTAATCAATGCGCCTTTGTCTGTCCCCATGCCGTCATCCGTCCGGTTTTGGCACGGAAGGAGGACCTGAAAGAGGCCCCTAAGGGATTTGCCACTATGGCAGCGAAAGGCAAGGAGCTGAAAGGGTTGAGGTTCAGGATTCAGATCAGTCCCCTGGACTGCACGGGGTGCGGAAACTGCGCTGATATCTGTCCGGCCAAGAAGAAGGCCCTGGTGATGCGGCCCTTGTTGACCCAAAAAGAGGCACAGATCCCGAATCACAAGTTCTTCACCCAGCTGCCTGTGATGGATGATGTGATGCCAGCCACATCCCTCAAAGGCAGTCAATTCCGGCAGCCCCTCTTTGAGTTCTCTGGGGCCTGTGCAGGGTGTGGAGAGACACCTTACGTAAAGCTCGTCACGCAGCTTTTTGGTGATCGCATGATGATTGCAAATGCCACTGGGTGTTCCTCCATCTATGGCGGATCAGCGCCCAGTTGTCCCTATACGGTCAACGAAGAGGGGCATGGGCCTGCCTGGGCCAACTCCCTTTTTGAGGACAATGCAGAATATGGGTTTGGTATGGCCTTAGGGGTGACGCAGAGACGAAACAAGCTGGCTGATCTGGTTCGTAAGGCCATGGATGCCGACATTTCAAAAGAGCTCAAAGAGGCATTTCAGGGGTGGCTGGACAATATGTATGACGGGGACAAGTCCAAGGAGTACGGTCGCAAGATAGAGGAACTCGTCGAGGTTGAGATGATCGACAAAGACGGCTCCACCCATGCCTTGCTGGACGAAATCCTTGATAGAAGCGATTACCTGGTGAAGAAGTCCGTATGGATTGTAGGTGGTGACGGCTGGGCCTATGATATTGGCTACGGCGGTCTGGATCACGTCATGGCCATGGGCCAGGACGTCAACATCCTGGTCCTGGACACGGAGGTCTATTCCAACACAGGCGGTCAATCCTCCAAGGCAACGCCCACAGGGGCTGTGGCCAAATTCGCAGCCGGGGGCAAGCCGACGCGCAAGAAAGACATGGGTAGAATGGCCATGACTTACGGCTATGTGTATGTGGCATCTGTCGCCATGGGTGCCAACAAGAATCAGCTCATGAAGGCATTGATAGAGGCTGAGAGCTATCAAGGGCCGTCTCTCGTCATCGCCTATGCGCCCTGCATCAATCACGGTATCAACATGGGCCGGAGCCAACATGAAGAGAAAAGAGCCGTTGATGCCGGCTACTGGGTGCTCTACAGGTTTGATCCGAGGCTGAAAGAAAAGGGAGAGAATCCCTTTCTCCTTGACTCAAAAGAGCCAAAAGGAGATTTCAGGGAATTTCTCATGGGCGAGGTACGTTACTCCAGCTTGACAAGGACCTTCCCTGAAAACGCAGAAGCCCTTTTTGCCAAGGCCGAACAAGACATGAAAGAAAGATACGAATTGTACAAGGAGATGGCCGGCAAGTAGGAGGGCAAGCATTTCCGTTCTTGTTCGCAAAGCCAAGGGTCGCCAGACCTTGCAAAGGACAGGCCGTCAGGGGATGTGACCCTGGCGGCCTTTTTTCTATATGAAACACACCATTACGTTTGAACCAGATCAGGTTTCGATCCGGGTTGACAGAGGGGCCAACCTTTTGGAGGCAGCCCTTGCGGCTGGTGTGCACATCAATGCCACCTGTGGCGGCCAGGGGGTCTGCGGCAAGTGCCAGGTTATCATCAAAGCCGGCGACGTGGAAAGCGAAAAGACGGAGAAGATAGAAGAAGACAAGTATGCGCAAGGGTGGCGGCAGGCCTGTAAGACCTCTGTCCTTTCAGACTGTACGGTGCTGATCCCAGTGGAGTCCAGGGGGCTGAAGCGGCCACTGGTCCAACAGCTTGACATGGGCAAGGCAGAGCGTAGCATCTCTGTTCTTCATGCCATCCCCTTGGCCGAAGGATGGAAGCTGGATCCCATGGCCATGAAGGTTCCGCTAAGGCTGAATCCGCCTACAGCGCAAGACAACGCAAGCGATCTGACGCGGTTTTCCATAGGAATGAGACAGCAGCATCATATCGACCATATTTCCGCAGACGTACCATGCTTGAAGACCTTGCCGAAAATCTTAAGGGCCAATGACTGGTTTGTAACAGCCACGCTCGTGACAGACCCAGTGGGAGGCGCCATACCCTTGTCGGGGGCGGAAAAGGACGGCCCCTGGAGACTCGTCCGGATAGAAGGTGGCAATACCTCTGACCAGAACCTGGCCGTGGCCTTGGATATTGGAACAACCACGGTAAGTGGCCAGCTTATGGACCTGCGAACAGGGGAGGCCTTGGCAGAGACGGCTGAGTACAACGGGCAGATTCAGTACGGCGCTGATGTCATTACCCGCATCGTGTTTGCTCAGAAGCCTAATGGATCGAAGAAACTGCAGTCTGTTGTCGTATCTTCCATCAATCAGGTCATTGATGAATTGTTGGAAAGGACAGGGCATTCCAAAAGGAGTATTTCTTATGTTGCTGCTGCTGGCAATACTACCATGACCCACCTTCTTCTGGGCATGGAAACGCGCTACATCAGGGAAGCTCCCTACGTGCCGGCTGCAGCTTCCATGCCTCTGGAGATGGCGTCAGAAATCGGCATAGACCTGCCTGATTGTGTGAAGCTTTACACCTTTCCTTCCGTGGCCAGTTATGTGGGAGGAGACATCGTTTCCGGCATCTTGGGCTCCGGTGTTTTTCAGAAAGAGGAACTGACGCTGTATATAGACATTGGAACCAACGGCGAGATCGTTCTGGGCAATCGCGATTGGCTCGCTTGTGCTGCCTGTTCCATGGGCCCCGCCTTTGAGGGAGGGGGGATCAAACACGGTATGCGGGCCGATCTCGGGGCCATTGAAGGATTCCACATCAACCCTGTGACACTGGAGCCCATGGTGGTAACAGTGGGAAGGGCCAAACCTAGAGGGATATGCGGATCAGGCCTCATCAGTGTCCTGTCGGAATTGCTCTCGGCCTGTGTCATCGACCGCAACGGCAAGTTTGCAGGCGACCTTTCTTCGACCCGCATCCGACAGGGGCACTTTGGATCGGAATACGTGTTGGCCTGGACCGAGGATTCTGCAACGGGGGAGGATATTGTCATCACTGAAGTGGATATTGAGAACTTGATCCGGGCCAAAGGGGCACTCTTTGCCGGATGTCTGACGCTCCTTGAGAGCCTGTCCCTTTCATTCGATGCCTTGGATCGGGTGATCATTGCAGGGGCCTTTGGCAGGTACATCAATCTTGAAAAGGGAAAGGTGATCGGGCTTTTTCCGGATATTCCTGTTGAGAAGTTTCACTTTTTGGGAAATGGTTCTCTGCTTGGCGCCCGACTGGTGTGCCTCTCCAGAGGGATGCTCCGGGAGGTAAAAAGGATCGCACAAATGATGACCAATATCGAGTTGAGCGACAATCAGTCCTTTATGGACAAGTATATGGGAGCTCTTTTTCTTCCCCACACAGAGGACCGCCTCTTTCCCCATGTAAGCCACTATCTTGAGACAAGCAGTGAGATGATCCGTCACGAGAGGAGTGGTTTATGACCATGATCCTTGCCATGGCCGGCAAGGGGGGAACCGGCAAGACGACCATTGCAGGTCTTTTTCTAAGGCTCTTCTTGGAACATGGCATCAGGCCCGTCTTGGCCGTAGATGCCGATGCAAATGCCAACCTAAACGAGGTTCTGGGAGTTGATGTGGAGACAACCCTTGGTGAGGCCAGAGAGGGGATCAAGGACGGTGTCCCCACGGGCATGACCAGGGATGTCTACATGGAATATAAGGTCGCCGAGGCTCTGGTGGAGGGGGAGGGATATGACCTAGTGGTGATGGGTCGCCCCGAAGGGCCAGGATGTTATTGCCATGCCAACACGCTGTTGTCGCGTTGCGTGGAAAGGCTTTGCAGGAACTACCGTGTTGTAATCATGGACAATGAGGCAGGCATGGAGCATATTAGTCGCCTAGTGGCCCGTCGTGCAGACATCCTGTTTATTATATCTGATCCAACTCAAAGAGGGGTGCTGGCAGCCCAGCGTATTCGTGATCTCTGCCAAGAACTCAACCTTGACGTTAAGGAAACCCATGTGATCATAAACCGCGTGAAGGGCGAACTGCCTCCGGCGGTGAGGGGGGCCATGGAAGCTGCTGGATTGAGTTTGGCTGGATGTGTTCCGGAGGACGGGTTGATTTCCCAATACGACACGGAAGGACAGCCCACCGTGGAGTTGCCTCATGACGCCAGTTCCATGCAGGCACTCCATGAGATTTTTGAGTCCATCATCACAATGGACTCATTACAATGGAAGCTGCGGGATTGAAGGCAGGTGCTCCGAGAATTGTCCATAAGAAATTTTGCCATTATAGATGACCTGTCAATTAGCTTCGAAGAAGGGCTCACCATGCTTACTGGTGAGACTGGGGCCGGAAAATCGATTGTCATCAACGCGGTGAACCTGATCCTTGGCGGCCGTGCCTCGCCTGAACTGATCCGAACCGCTGAAGAGACGGCTGAATTGGAGGCCCTCTTTGATGTCCCCCCTGAGAGCGTGGCAGCAAAAACGGCGCGGCAACGGGGAATCGATGTGTCAGATGGGCTCTTGGTCCGTCGCACGATCCAAAGAAATGGGCGCAACAGGATATACATAAATGGACGACTGGGCACTTCACAGATGCTGTCGAGCATCAATTTGCACCTTGCTAGCATAGCCGGTCAACATGCCCACCAGAATCTGCTGAATCCGGATTACCATCTTCTGGTCCTTGACCAGTCGGCAGGATTGATGCCCCTGCGAGGGGAGGTGGGGGACTGTTACCAGGAGATGCTGCCGTTGATTAGGGGGCTGGCCGCCCTCAGGCGGAAGCTAATAGAACAATCGGAATACCGTGAGCTCCTGGAATTTCAATACAAAGAGATAGAGCAGGCGGACGTCAAGCCAGGGGAAGACCAGGAGGTGGAGCAAGAGCTTCAACGCCTCAAGCATGCCGAGCGGTTGTATGAGACCGTTGGCAGCTGCGTGGATCGCCTATATGGTAGCAATGGGGCCTTGGTTGAAACGCTGATCTCCACAGGAAGAGAGCTTGAGGTTGTATCTAAGATTGACCATGCCTTGGGGAGCCTGAAAGACAGGGTGGATACTCTATCTTACGAGCTGGAAGACGTCGCCCAGGAGCTGCAGAAGTACGCACAGGGCATTGTCTTTGACAGCGAGCGTCTGGAGGCCACAGAATCGCGGTTGGACACCCTGCAGCGGTTGAAGCGGAAGTATGGAGGGTCCCTTGATGCTGTCATGAAACAGGGCAGGGAGATCAAAGAGGCATTGAGGCGTGTCTCCTCTCTGCCAGAGGAGATCGTCGAAACAGAGACTAGACTGGGAGCGTTGTATGACAAACTGACAGGCCAGTGCCAGAAGCTTTCTAAGAAAAGAAAAGAGGCAGCTACCCATTTCACGGGGAAGGTGCAAAAGGAGATGGTCTTCCTTGGCATGCCAAAGGCCCGTTTTGAGGTGAGGTTCAAGGGCGTGCCCTTTGATGAGAACGCAGACCCTCATCTTGTTTTGGGAACAGGCGGCATTGAGACCACAGGCATGGATCGGATTGAATTCCTCATGGCTCCTAATGTGGGTGAGGATCTCAGGCCCCTTGCCCAGATTGCCTCAGGGGGCGAGCTCTCCAGGATGATCCTGGCTCTAAAGGCGATACTGGCGACCAAGGAGTCTGTTGAGACCCTCATCTTCGACGAGGTGGATGCCGGTATTGGGGGCGGTGTGGCGGAGATGGTGGGCAAAAAGTTGGCCTCATTGGCAGAGTTTCATCAAGTCCTTTGCATTACGCACCTGCCCCAGATTGCCCAGTTTGGGACTCACCATTTCAAGATTCAAAAGGGTGTTCACAGGGGCCGCACCTGCACGACGATCACCCTTTTAGAGGGAGAGGCAAGGGTCAAGGAGATGGCCCGCATGCTGGCAGGCGTCGATATTACGGCAAAGGCCATGGCCCACGCCCGGGAGATGATCAAGGGGCAGGCAAGGTAAGAGGCGAGATGCCAAGATGTATTGACAAAAAAGGTCAAACAACCGCTCGATGATATTTCCCTTTGGGTGACAGCCCCTGTGGGAGGGACAGAAAAGATGAGCAAACACATTTTAGTTGGGATAGACGGGTCCCAGGCGAGCATGGACGCCGTGCGGTACCTTGGTTTCCTCTTTGGGAAGAACGCCGCGGTGAAGATAGATCTCATTCACCTTCTTCCTGAGATCCCACTACTCTTTCTGGAGCCAGGCGAAAGCATTGCGGAGATGTCACAAATCCAAGCGTTTTCCCAGCACTTTCGGGATGAAAATCGCCTCAAGGCAGCCTCTGTGCTAGAGGAAGCCAAGGAGATCTTGGCAGAGGCGGGGATGGCCCGGACAAAGATCCATGCCCTCATAGAGGAGCCGTCTTCAGGCACAGCCAGGCATATCTTGGCACTGGAACAAGAGGGCATTTATGATGCCATTGTGTTGGGGCGGCACGGCATGAGCGCTATGGAGCAATTCTTCATGGGAAGCGTCACGCACAAGGTCCTGCAGCATGCCAAAGGGCTTCCCATTTGTGTGGTTCATGGTAGGATCGAGGCGCGGAAAATGCTGGTGACAGTGGACGGTTCTCCGAATTCTAAACGTGTGCTGGAAGAGGCCACCTGGCTCTTGGAAGAGGCGGGTCCCATGGAGGTGACGATCTTTCATGTCCTTGCCCCAGTGATCCCAAAGGAGGTGGCCTCCACATGGACGGGCCTGACAGAGATCGGGTCTATGGTGGAGCAACGTTTGATTGATGATGCCGAAGACATGCTTTCCCAGGCCAAGACGTACTTGACCGAAAATGGAGTCCCTGCCTTTGCTATCAAGACCCGTCTAGAGACGGGGACACTGGGTGCGGCCCGAGCCATCCTAAAGGAGACTCAGGAAGGTGGCTATGGCTCCATTGTGTTGGGGCGTCGCGGGATCTCAAGGACGAAGCGTTTTCTTTTTGGAAGCGTTTCCAACAAGATCGTGCTACAGGGAAGGGATGTGGCTGTGTGGGTTGTGTAAGGCCCAAGGCCAGGCCATTCATGGAGCGCCGCCATGGGGCGCTCGAAGGGCAGCTGCCAGACAGCTCGGGCAAGTCAAAAAAGGGAGGTAAGGTGTCATGTTAGCAAAAGGTTGGATGACGACTGATGTTATTACCATAGATGAGGACACTTCCATGATGAAGGCGTCTATCATTATGAAGGAGAAGAAGATCCGGTGTCTTCCTGTCGTTGATCAGAAGGGCAAAGTGATCGGTATCGTGAGCGACAGAGACCTAAAGGATGCTGCGCCGTCCAAGGCGACCACATTGGACGTTTATGAACTCAATTATCTCCTTTCTTCTGTTAAGATTGGGGACATTATGACGAAGAACCTGGTTTTTGTTAGGCCTGATGAGACAGTAGAATTTGCCGCCCTCTTGATGCTTGAAAACAAGATATCTTCACTCCCTGTGATCAATGACAAGCACAACCTAGTGGGAATTATTACGCAGACAGACATTTTCAAGGCGTTGATCAACATCGCAGGCGTATACACCGGGGGGATTCAATTTGCCTTCAGCCTAGAAGATCGCCCGGGGTCGATCAAAGAACCTGCTGATGTGATACGATCTTTTGGGGGACGCATTATTAGCATTCTGTCTACAAAGGAGACGGCCGAACAGGGCCGTCGAAATGTCTACATGCGCTGCAGCACCCTTTCACACGAGAAGTTGAGAGCCCTGGTCAAGGAGCTGGAAGACAAGTTTGTGGTCCTTTATACATCCAAAGACCTAGTGGATGAAGTTGAAAAGCGGAGAGTTCGGGTGCCCTAGCCACGGGGGTGACCTGAAGGGCCCTAGGCCGAAAGATGAAAGACCGAAGAGGCCTATTTCTAGCGCAGTGCACAACGCTAAGAGGCCTCAGCGAGAAAGCTGCTAGAATAGCCTTGTCCAAGGATGTGCAGAGGCCATCGGTCCTGAGGCTTCAGGGCAAATGGCCAGTTGCACTCTCAGCCCTAAAGGTTGAGGGCTCACGCCCACTACATGTCCGTTTTGAAGAACTCCCCAGGATCTGTGACCGTTCCCACCTTTTCCGTGTACTTGCTGGGAACGGTTCCCTCCTTGAAACACTCAAAGATGGTGTCCTTGGATTCAGGAATGGCCAGGAGTCCCGTCTCCGTGTCTATCTTGGCAAAGACCACGCCGTCGGGCACCTGGAAGGCACGCACCGGCTTGTGTTTGAGGATGGCCTTCATAAACTCCAACCAGATCGGGCTGGCAGCCCTGGAGCCAGTTTCATTGACGCCTAATGATTGCTCCTCGTCAAATCCAACCCACACCCCTGTCACATAGCCGGGCGTGTATCCTACAAACCACGCATCGTAGAGGTTGTTCGTCGTACCTGTCTTGCCGGCCACAGGGCGATTCAGGGCCTTGACTCGGTGGCCCGTTCCGTGTCTAACGACTCCTTGGAGCAGATTGGTGACAATGTAGGCAGTGCTTTCTTCAATCACTTCTTCCTTTTCAGATTGGCTTTCCTCGAGGACGTTTCCATCCCGATCGAGTATCCTAGTGACAAAGTGGGGCATCACACCATATCCCTGATTAGCAAAGACGGAATAGGCTCGGACCAACTCCATGAGGGAAATCCCTGAGGAGCCAAGAGCGATAGAAAGGTCTCTACTCAGTTCAGAATCAATACCCAGTCTCTTGGCATAGTCGATTACATAGTCTACCCCAATATCTCTGAGTATCTTTACGGTTACCACGTTTCGAGATCGGGCCAAGGCCGTACGGAGGAGGGTAGGGCCATAAAACGTCTCCTCATAATTTCTCGGTTTCCAGGTGAATGCCCTTTCTGTATCCTCAAATACCAGGGGGGAGTCTATGATCACGGTGGCAGGGGTGTACCCTTTGTCTAAGGCGGCGGCATAAATAACCGGCTTAAAGGCAGAGCCGGGTTGACGTCTCGACTGTATGGCCCGGTTGAACTGGCTCACCTTGAAGTCCCGACCTCCGATCATGGCCTTCACATGGCCCGTCTCCGTCTCCATGCAAAATAGCGCGCCTTCTACGGCAGGGGTCTGTTCCAAAGAAAGGTCCCACATTGCAGTCTCTACGCCTTTCCCCCTGATGCGCACACTGATCACATCTCCTATGTTGAGAACGGCACTGACCTTTTCTACTCTTGCGTCCTGGAAAGCCACTTCCGGATCGGGTTCCCTGGCCCACAGCATCTCCTTGAGACGGAGAAATCCGTGTTCCGCTCCCATACGGACAATGGCCCTTTGTTCATCATCGTCAATGGCCTCTACGACTGCCTGGAGAATTTGGCCCGTCTCCAGGGGCTGGCTCTCAAGGGTCTCCTGGATTTCTTGCGAGAAGCCCTCCATATCCTCTGGCTCCAGGTGATTGAGGGGCCCCCTGTATCCCTGCCTTCTATCAAGGGCCTTAAGGCCGTTGTTCAGGGCATGTCGCCCCATCTTTTGCATTTCAATGTTGACAGCCGTGTAAATCTGGAGGCCCTCTCTGTAAAGCACGTTCTTGCCGTATTTTCCCTCCACATACTGCCGAACATGCTCCGTATAGTGCGGCACCTGCTCGATGTACCAGTTGGGTCTCTCCTTAATGTCCAGAGGGGTGTTGATAGCCTTGGTGGCCTGGGAATGAGAGATGTATCCCTCATCAGTCATTCGATTCAACACATAGATTTGCCGCTGTCGGGCCTGCTTGGGGGCTAAAAAGGGAGAATACCGGCTGGGGGCCTGGGGCAGGCCGGCCAGCATGGCGCATTCGGCCAAGTTCAGGTCGGACACTGATTTTCCAAAGTAGTTTTCTGCCGCAGCCCCCACACCATAGGCCCCATGGCCCAGGTATATCTGATTGAGATAGAGGTGTAGAATTTGTTTTTTGGTAAGCGCTTTGTCTATGCGATAGGCAAGAATAGCTTCCCGGCCCTTTCGAGTGTAGCTTTTTGTTGGAGATAAGAAGAAGGACTTGGCAACCTGCTGGGTAATGGTACTTCCTCCCTGAATGATGGAGCCTGCCTCAATATTCTTGAGAAAAGCTCGAAGCATGCTAAAAAAATCGATGCCTTTGTGTTTGTAAAACCGGGCGTCTTCTGCAGCAACAAAGGCCTTGGTGAGCATCTTTGGCATCTTGGAAAGGGGGACGACAATCCTTCGTTCTTTGTAGAACTCTGCCATTTTCTGATGGTCATCGGAGTAGACAGTGGTAATGATGGGAGGACGATAATCTTCCAGGGAAGATGTCTTGGGAAGATCCTTGACAAAGTAGAAATAGGCCCCTCCTGTGAGCAGCCCTGCCACCACACAGAGAACAGCCATCGTCACGTAGAAAAAAGACAGTAACCTCCTAAGGATACCCTTCTGGCCTCGTCTGGATTTCATGGTTGGGCGTTTACCTTTTGAAAAAGCCCGATGTTGCTTTTTTCCTGTAACGTGTCGGGCTCATTACTGAGGCCTCTATTCCATCACGTTTTCCAACGTTCATGGTGAGGCTTTTGGAACATCCATCTGGCTGCAGTGAGAGGTCCCCACGAGGGTGGAAATCATGAGCCGTTCTGGTCCGTTAGCCGACTAATTCGTGCAAGGTTACACCTGGCGGCCTGAACAGAGGCACTGAATCCCCCATCTAACCGACAAAGCCGAAGATGGGTCAAAGGGCTCAGAACCCAATATAAAAACAGTTCTGCAATAAACATCTCTCACTGTAAGATCGATTCCAATAATGGTCACCGTCTTTGTGTAACAAAAAAGGGTTTCACAAGCAACATCCATTGGGGCAGAATGGGATTGCCCATAGATTCTATTGGCCCGATGGAATATGCTTGACATCGCGGGGAGATTCCGACTAAAAACCCTGGACTTATGATTACACTAAATTTCGAAAAGTGTGGTGGCCTGATTCCGACCATTGTTCAGGATGTCAGTACGGGCGAGGTTCTCATGCTTGCTTTCATGAATGAGACCGCCTGGGAAGAAACCCTTAGGACGGGCAACGCCACCTATTGGAGTCGGACCCGCCAGGAACTCTGGGTGAAAGGAAAGACCTCGGGCAATGTGCAACTGGTCAAAGAGATCCGCATCGACTGCGATGACGACACAATCCTTTTGAAGGTGGAGCAAGTGGGTGGTGCTGCTTGTCACACAGGGTACCGGAGCTGTTTCTTCAAACTGGTTGAGGGGGAATCGATTCGGACGGTTGGCGAAAAGGTCTTTGATCCAACGGAGGTATACAAGTAAAGTGAAACAAAGGCTTAAGCTGGGGATTCCAAAGGGGAGCCTTCAGGATGCTACCATTGCATTGTTTAGGCACTCAGGCTGGAAGATTAATGTGAATGGCCGGAGCTATTTCCCGGAGATTAATGATGAGAGCATTGAATGTGCCATCTGTCGGGCCCAAGAGATGTCCCGTTACGTGGAGAGCGGCACCTTGGACGCAGGGCTCACGGGTATAGATTGGATATATGAAAACGAATCAGATATTCAAATAGTGGAAGACTTGATCTATTCTAAGGTTAGCCAGAGGCCGGCTCGTTGGGTGCTGGCGGTACCGTACGATTCTGACGTCAAGACATTGGAGGATCTGGCCGGTAGAAAAATCGCCACTGAGATGGTCAACTTCACCAGGAGATACTTTGCCGACCGTGGCATTGAGGTGAACGTGGAGTTCTCATGGGGAGCTACAGAGGCAAAAGTCGTTTCAGGGCTGGCCGACGCTATTGTGGAGGTGACTGAAACCGGTTCCACTATTAAGGCCCATGGGCTGAAGATTATCCATGAGCTACTGCAGACGAACACAAAACTGATTGCCAATCACCAGGCTTGGGCCGATCGTGAGAAGCGAGAAAAGATCGAGCAGATTGCGCTTCTTATGAAAGGTGCGCTCCAGGCAGAGAAGATGGTGGGCTTGAAGATGAATGTGCCAAAGGCAAAGCTTGAATTGGTCGTGGACATTCTGCCCAGCCTGAATGCGCCTACCGTCTCTTCCCTGTATCAGTCAGAATGGGTGGCCGTGGAAACGGTGGTGGCCGCGTCGGTGGTAAGGGATCTTATCCCAGAGCTCATGAAGAATGGAGCCGAAGGGATCATTGAATACCCACTGAACAAGGTCATATAGGAAAAGAATCTAGAGATTAAGATAAGAGATCCCTTCATCGGCAATTCCTTCATCCTGGTCTATTATGATATCCAGACGGACAGAGGAAATTAAGCCCTTTATCGTCATGGACGTCATGGAAAAGGCCCACAGCATGGAGCGTGCGGGCATCCAGATCGTTCACCTTGAGGTGGGCGAGCCGGACTTCGACACGCCTGTCTGCATCAAGGAGGCCGCCATCCGTGCACTGAATGAAGGGCACACCCATTATACCCATAGCTTGGGATTGATTGAGCTCCGGGAAGCCATATGCCGCCACTATCACCGCACTTATGGTGCCACCGTGGAGCCTGATCAGGTGGTGGTCACTTCAGGGACTTCACCGGCCATGTTCATGGTCTTTGCGGCCCTCCTCGAGGCAGGTGACGGCGTCATTATCTCAGATCCCCATTATGCCTGCTATCCCAATTTCATCCGTTTTGCCGGCGGTGAGGCGGTTACCGTGCCAGTCCATGAAGACGATGGATTTCAGTACCGGCCAGAGGCCATCAAAGATAAGATAGGGCCAAGGACCAAAGCAGTTTTCATCAACTCTCCGTCTAATCCCACAGGGAATCTCCTTTCCCATGAACGCATGGAGGCCATCTCAAAGCTGTCCCCCTACATTATTTCTGATGAAATATATCACGGTCTTGTGTACGAAGGGGAGGAACGTTCTATCCTGGAATACACGGATCGAGCCTTTGTGCTGAACGGCTTTTCCAAGGCCTATGCCATGACTGGTTGGCGGCTAGGCTATCTCATTGCGCCAAAGCCCTTTATCCGGGCCATCCAGAAGGTTCAACAGAACTTCTTTATCTCAGCGAATGCCATGGTCCAATGGGCTGGTATTGCTGCCCTGGAGGAGGCTGGTGAGGATGTGGCCCGGATGCGTGCTGTCTATGATGAACGGCGCAGATTCATGATCAGACGACTGAAAGAGATCGGGTTTGGCATCACCGTGGAGCCTACAGGGGCATTCTATGTGCTGGCAAACGCCAAGAAGTTCTCAAATGACTCCTATAGGCTTGCCTTTGACATTCTTGACAAGGCCCATGTTGGGGTCACGCCAGGAGTCGATTTTGGGGCCAACGCAGAAGGGTATCTTCGGTTTTCATACGCCAATGCCCTTGAAAACATTGCAGAGGGGATGGATAGGATCGAACGGTATGTTCGTGGAGGAAGTGTGTAAAGTGAGCTAGAGTGTCTAAAGTGGGCTAAAGTGCCTTCCTTGACCGTGCCTTTTGGATTGCCGGAAGCCGTTGAGTAGGCAGACCGAAAAACGATGATTGTGAAGTCCGCCGCATTTGTTCGGGGAGCTGTAAAATCCTCCCACTACCCTTCGTCTTCTATGCCTGAAATCGCCTTTGCGGGGCGTTCAAACGTGGGGAAATCTTCCCTCATCAATGTATTGTTGGGCCGTAAGAACCTTGTACGAACCAGCTCCACACCGGGCCGCACCCAGACCATTAACTTCTTTCTCATCAACAACAGGTTTCATTTCGTTGATCTGCCTGGCTACGGCTACGCCAAGGTGCCCATTGAAGTGCGAAAAAGGTGGGGGCCCATGGTGGAGAGGTACCTGAGCTCCCGTGAGGGGCTTTGTGCCGTAGTGGTCATTCTAGATCTCCGCAGACAGCCAAATGAGGCAGACCATGATCTCCTTGCCTGGCTTGCCCGCTACAATATCCCTGAGATTGTGGTCCTCACGAAGGCCGACAAGCTCAAGAAGAATAAACAGCACTATCAGTCCAGGCTCATTGGAGAAGATCTCTCCAAGGATCCCTCTTCCCTCATCCTCTTTTCCGCTGCTACCGGCATGGGCAAACAGGTGCTGTGGAAGGCTATTGAGGCTCTTTTCTGACGATGGCCCTTGAAATAGACGGCCGTTTTGGTGAGGGCGGAGGGCAGGTATTGAGAACAGCCTTAAGCCTGGCCGCGTTACTCCAAGGGCCGCTGAGGATGAAAAACATTCGAGGCGGTCGCAGGAAGCAGGGCTTAAGGCCACAACACCTTATGGCTGTCAAGGCCCTGGCATTACTGGCCTCAGCCCATGTGGAGGGAGCGGAGTTGGGGTCCACGGACCTCTATTTCGAGCCTGGGCGACTAAAGGGTGGGACCTATACCTTCCACGTCGGTACCGCCGGTTCAACCAGCCTGGTGCTCCAGACCCTACTGCCAGCTTTGTTCTTTGCCGACGTCCCATCGCGGGTGACCGTCACTGGAGGAACCCACGTGCCATGGAGCCCCTGTTTCCATTATCTGAAAAACGTATTTGCCCCTGCCGTAAGGGAGATGGGCGGTGTTTTGTCTTTGGAGATTGGGAATTGGGGTTGGTATCCCAAGGGTGGGGGAGAACTTGTTGCGTCCGTGTCACCCATAGCAGGCTTTCATGGAATGAAACGGATCCAGCGGGGTAGGCTCGAAGAGCCCCGCATCTTATCGGCAGTATCAAATCTTCCAATGAGTATCGCGAAGAGACAGCGGGACCAGGCCATTAGAGGCCTTCAGGCTGAAGGGCACAGTGGGGCGAGGATTGAGTTAGTCCAGGCTCCTTCCCTGGGTGCCGGCACGTTGGTTTTCATAGAGGCCCGGTTTGAGAGGGGGGGGGGCGGTTTTTCATCCTTGGGAAAAAGAGGCAAAAGAGCGGAAAAAGTGGCTGATGAGGCCTGCTCAGCCTTTGTCGAGTTCATGGACTCTCAGGGTGCCGTCGACCACCATCTGGCTGATCAGTTGGTGCTCTATATGGCCCTTGCCCACGGCCGGTCTTCCTTTGCTGTGGGCCGTGTCACAAGACACCTCTTGACCAATATCGGGGTCATTGAACAGTTCTTGCCGGTGAAGTTTCAGGTGGAAAAGGAACCCGGCAGGGTGGGTGTGGAAGGGGCCGGATTCTCGGTTAGCGCCCCTTCTCCACGGTCTTGAGGAGTGTCTTTGGAAGAATCCTGTCGTGCAACTCCCTTCCGTTCAGCAGGGCCATATCTTCCAACTCCTTGTCCGGAACGCCTAGGGACCGAAAGGAGTCTCTCAAAGTCGCTGCCTTCTTAGTGACGCGAATGCGGAGGCGGTCAGGCTTGACATTGATCCTCCTTGGGTCTGAAAGGGTCTTGAATCCGTCCATGGTGTTTTGGAAGAAAGAGGCATATTTTTGAAATAGGGACGGTTCTGTAAAGCCACGAAACACATAAATGTGCATGTCTTTCTGGATGAAGGAAGACATGAGTCGAACGGGCCCTTGTTGCGTCGCCACATGCGAAATCATCCGTGTGGCAGGGAGACCGTTTATCCGAATGTCATCGAATTGGATGATTTGGGCATTGGTCTCTTTGGTAAATTTCAGGGCTACCTCCTTTGGGGACCTGCCCGAGGCAAGAGAGAATAGGATGACGGCATCTTGCTTCTTGTTCACTATCCGCACTTGGGCCGGTGTGTTGTTCAGCTTCCAGCCAGAAGGTACAGGAAACTGGAATGCCAATTCAGGATGATAGAAGACGTTATCGTCCACGTATCCCTGTCGCGGGTCTTCTCCAAAGACCAGGCCATCGATGGCGCGGAAATAGGCGTCTCGATTTACCTGTAACTTGCCGGTGCCCAGCCTTAGAGCCCACTGCTGGGCCCTTTCTTGAACTGCCCTGATGCGATCCGGTGGGTCGGGATGGGTAGAAAACCAACTAGGTAAGCCGGCCCGATCTGACGATGGGTGCAAGTGCTTCAATGTGGTAAAAAAGTTGGCCATGTGGCTCGCATCAAAGCCCGCCTTGGAAGCATACTCCACACCCAAATCGTCTGCCTGACGCTCATTGTCCCGGCTGAATCTCAAAAAGAGCATGCCTACACCAAACTGGGCCAAGTCAGCGTATCTGCGGAAATCTTCGGAGAGGGCCGCGCCCAATCCTAATCCTAACTGGGTAAGCTGAGCCTTGCTAACCTGCTGAGCAGAATGGCGGGCGGCCACATGCCCTATCTCATGTCCTATAACACCGGCAAGTTCTGCTTCGCTGTTCAGATAGCTCAATATCCCGCGGCTGAGGTATACATAACCACCAGGGACAGCGAAGGCATTGACCACGGCCGAGTCCAGAACCTTGAACTGGAAGGACAGATGGGGGCGGTGTGATACCTTGGCTATTCGTTGGCCCAAGTCCCCGATGTAGGCACCCAACGTAGCATCGTCATACATGCCGTAGGACTTGACTATCTCTGCGTCAGTCGTCTGGCCCAACCTCATCTCATCGGACTCGCTCAGGAGCATCAATTCTCTCTGACCGGTCACAGGATTCAAGGCACAGGAAGCTATCCATAACAAGACAGGGCATAGCAGAATACAGATAGGCCATGCACTGATTGGGTGATTTTTCACAAGGTATTTCCTCAAAGAAAAATAATGGCTCAACGTAACTGAGATATCGTGACTTTTCAAGGAGATTTGTGCGTTCTCCTTTAGGTGGGATCTCGGACTTCAGAATGGAGCGTATTCACGACTGATGGTTAGCAGATCCGATGATACCCTTTGATGGAAGGGGCCCGCTGGCAAGGGGACGAGCGCCAGAGATTATCGATTGACACGGTTTGGGAGGGGTGTTAAGAAGAATCTGTCTATTATAGAGAGCCCATCACTGGGGCCGTTAGCTCAACTAGGCAGAGCAGCTGACTCTTAATCAGAAGGTTATAGGTTCGATTCCTATACGGCCCACCAACAAGGCCCTACGCGCCTGGCAACTCCAATTGTCCTACCTGGTGCCATTCTGCCAACCTGACAGTCTGTTCCAGTTTTTTCAAGTGGTCTTGAAGGAGTCGTGAGCCGGGCAGGGGTTTGGTCTCTACAGGAGCAAACGTAAGGAGGAACTACGATGCAAGCAAGAGTTCGAACACGGCTTTGGGCATGGTTGTTGGCTTTTTCGCTCTTGTCAGTCTGCTCCCCGGCTACGGCAGCGGAGAAGGAGGAGCCTTCACAAGACAGCGTGGCTATGGTGAATGGAATAGAGATCACGCAGGCCCAGTTTGATAGGGAATTGCGCCTGGCGAAAAGGCGGTTTCAGATGGGGGGAAAGGCGCTGACCGATGCTCAGTTGGCAGCAATCAAGCTGGAAACGCTGGAAAGGCTTATCGACGTGGAATTGCTTTATCAGGAGAGCCAGAAAAAGGGGATCCAGGCCGATGAGACTGCCCTGGATGAAAGCCTGAAAAAAAGGTTTCCAGACGAGGCTGCATTCAAGAAGATGGTAAAGAGGATGAATCTGACTGAAGCTGTTTTGAGGTCCCAGTTTCTGCGGGGGATGGCCATTCAGACATTCATCGATAAGGAAATTGCCCAGAAGATGGTAGTTCCCGACAAGGAGATCAAAGAATACTACGATAGCCGTCCAGAACTATTCAAGCAGCCAGAGCAGGTGCAGGCTAGCCACATCCTAGTCAAGGTTGATCCCAAGGCTGAAGCATCTGAGAAAGCCGAATCCCGAAAAAGAATTGAAAAAATCCAGGACAGGCTAGAAAAGGGTGAAGATTTCTCGGCCCTTGCCAAAGAGGCCTCCCAATGCCCGTCTGGTGCCAAGGGTGGCGATTTGGGCTACTTCAGACGGGGGCAAATGGTGAAACCTTTTGAAGTGGTGGCCTTTTCTCTGAAACCTGGTGAAGTCAGTGATATCGTGGAGACCAAATTCGGGTACCACCTCATTAAGGTCAAGGACAAGAAGTCTGAGGCCACAACGCCCTACAAGGACGTCAAGCAGAGGATTCGGGAGAACCTGAAAAGAGAGAAGGTCCAAAAAGAAGTGGACTTATACGTGGCCAAACTGAAAGGGGAGGCAACAGTGGAAAGGTCCTTGGCAGAAGCTCCAGAATAGGGGTGCGTCCATTGCACAAGGACAGGAGCTTCCATCTCAACCTGTTGAAAATGGCGCGGAAGTCATGTATAATTCTAAGGGAAGCCTCTGATAGATCTGGGCTGAAGCTTCCCTCAGTCCCGATGAACCGGGACGGAAAATGCGCTTGCTTTGGCCGTTCAACTAGCACCGGCTGGAGGAGGGTAGGGCATGACTGATGGATTGGACGTCATTGTTGTGGATGATGAGCTCAACGTATGTGAGACGGTTTCAAAGATTATTCGGAGGTTCTACACGTGGGGTGATGTCCTGACCTTCACGGATCCCGACGCCGCCATATCCCATTGTCTGGGCAGCGACAAGAGCGTGGCGATTTTTGTTGTAGATGTTTTTCTGGGTGAAAAAAGCGGTTTCTATTTTCTTGACTCTGTTCAGCAGAAGTTTCCAACAGTGCACGACGACACGGTGATGATCACCGGAAATGCAAGCGATGATGTGGTCGATATGTGTGTGGCGTCAGATGTCAATCATTTACTGGAAAAACCGATTAAACCCTATGCATTGCAGCTCGCAGTAAGAGCCATACTGCAGAAGTACCTTAAGTTTGCCAAGAAGATGTTACAAGACCCCGCCTTTGCCGAGACTGTGGCAAGGTTGTGACTGATTGGTTCCTTTCTCCGCCGTGACTACAACCTGGGTGGTGCACCAGTTGCAGAGACTCAACCCAGACGTCCTTCAAGAAAGACTGCCGAGAATTTCCCTTTTTTCTGACATTAGGCCCTTTGGTACGTGGCCCTTGCAGTCGTGGCCTGTCCCAAAGAAGTGGGACAAAGGCACGCGTCAGAAAGGGTGCTGTAGGGTTCCCGCAGGTTGCTAAAGGAGATTCCGGTCAACAGACAATACTTACTGCGAAAAGCGTGGCAATGTAGTATGGTTGCGCTCAAGGAAGGGGCCCAATGGTCCTTCGAACGATCATGCCGGCTTCCTGCCATGGGATAACCGGTGGAGTGAACCGAGTTGCAGATGCGCGAAAGAGACCACACCTCCATAAAACCATCAGAAGGCCTCACCGTCATTACCAGTCACATCAATGCAGATTTTGATGCCTTTGCGTCCATGCTGGCGGCAAAAAAACTTTACCCCGATGCCTTGGTCGCCTTCCCAGGTTCGCAGGAGAAGAACCTGAGGGACTTCTATGTAAAGTCCATGGCCTACATGTACAACATCGTGAAGCTCAAGGACATTGACCTTGATGCTGTGGATCGGCTCGTGCTGGTAGACACGAGGCAGGCCAGTCGTATCGGCGATTTTGCAAAGATCATCGACCGACCGGACCTGGAAATCCATATCTATGATCACCATCCCAACATGCCCGATGACCTCTCCGGGGCCGTGGAGATCATAGAGATTACCGGGGCTACGATCACGATCATGGCAAGGATTCTACGGGAAGAAGAGATCCCCATTACACCTGAGGAGGCAACGATCATGGCCCTGGGCCTATACGAGGACACGGGCTCTTTTACATTCACCTCTACCACCCAGGAAGACTACCTTGCCGCCTCCTTCTTGCTCTCTAAGGGAGCCAACTTAAATGTGGTCTCAAACATGGTCACCAGGGAAATAAGTCCCGAACAGGTCAATCTCCTAAACGAAATGCTTCAAGGCGCCGTCCATCACTCCATCAACGGCGTGGATGTCGTCATTACCACTGTCACATCTGATACCTATGTGGCCGATTTTGCCCTTTTGGTTCATAAGCTCAGGGACATGGAAGGCCTGGACGTTGTTTTTGCCCTGGCCAGCATGGAGAATCGTGTATACCTGGTAGGGCGTAGCCGCCTGCCAGAAGTGGACGTTGGGGAAATTGCCATGGCCTTTGGCGGTGGCGGCCACCCTTCAGCTGCTTCGGCCAGCATTAAGGGGCAGACTGCCATTCAGGCCAGAGAAAGGCTCCTCGGGCTTCTCAAGGAACATATCAATCCTAGGCATTCGGCCCGAGACCTCATGTCATCTCCCGCTATCCACGTGACCTCCCACGTGACCCTCAAGGAGGCCGAGAGTCTGCTCACCCGATATAACGTGAACGTGCTCGTGGTCTTAGAATCTGACCGTCCACTTGGCATCATTTCCAGGCAGGTCATAGAAAAGGGGCTTCACCACAAACTCGATGATGTGCCGGTCAAGGAATACATGACCACTGAAATCGACAAAGTCCATCCTGGTGCCGGATTGGCGGAGATCCAGGAAAAGATCATCAACAACAAACAGCGGTTACTCCCTGTAATAGACGATGGCCGCATCATCGGTGTGATTACACGGACCGATCTCCTTAACACCCTTGTGAGCCATGGTGGGCGTATTCCTGAATTGGCAGAAGCTGGCAGAGAAAGTGGCTACCAGGTCCGTGAGAAAAGCGTTGCCAAAGTCCTGACAGAGCGTCTCCCTGAAGAGGTGATAGATCTGTTGAGAAAGGTGGGGGACGTCGCCGATTCCCTCGGATACAATGCCTATGCAGTAGGGGGATTTGTCAGGGACATCTTCCTGGCTCAAGAGAACCTAGATCTTGACGTTGTCATTGAAGGTGATGGCGTTCGGTTTGCCCATGCCTTGGGCTCTTCTCTTGGAGGCAGAGTTCGGGCTCACGAAAAATTTAGGACGGCCGTGGTGGTACTGCCAAATGGTAGAAAGATCGATGTGGCCACTGCCCGATTGGAATACTACAAGTCGCCAGGCGCCCTTCCCACAGTGGAAATGGGATCTCTGAAACTCGACATGTATCGACGAGATTTCACGATCAACACGCTGGCCATAAGAATCAATCCAGTTCGATTTGGGACTCTTATAGACTTCTTCGGAGGGCAGAGAGATCTCAAGAGAAGGGCCATTAGAGTGCTCCATAACCTGAGCTTTGTGGAGGATCCCACGCGGGTCTTTCGGGCTGTTCGATTTGAGCAGCGCTTTGGCTTCAAGATAGGTAAACTGACGTCAGGACTCATTGAAAACGCCGTAAGGATGGATTTCTTCAAGGAGTTGAGCGGCCGTCGGCTTTTTTCTGAACTCCGTCAGATCCTGGAAGAAGAAAAGCCCATCATGGCGTTGCGGCGACTGAATGAATTCGGACTGCTAAAGATCATTCATTCGGAAATTGTTTATGACAAGGCCCTTAAGGACCTTCTCAGTTCGGTGGAGAAAGTCCTAACCTGGCACAATTTGCTTTTTTTAGAAGACTCATGTAGAAAGTGGATCGTTTATTTGCTGGCCTTAGTAAGACCCTTCAGCCAAGCAGACGTACAGGGGGTTTGCAGACAGCTTGAGCTCCGTGAGCGGTTTCAGAAAATCCTGGTTGATGAAAAGGCAACGGCAGATTCGTCCTTGAAATGGATGGAACGCAAGAAGGCCTTTGAGAACAGTGTCCTTTACAGAAAGTTAGATCGTTTCCGCACGGAGGTCTTGCTTTATATGATGGCAAGTACCTCCCAAGACGAGGTAAAGCGGGCGATTTCTCATTACTATACGAGGCTCAGGACGACCACCACCCTGCTGAAGGGTGACGACCTCAAGAAAATGGGCTTCAAGCCAGGTCCCATATACCGCAAGATCCTGGAGAGCCTCCTTGACGCACGCCTCAATGGCCTTCTCAAGACCCGCCAGGACGAAGAGGAGTTTGTTCTCCATCACTTTTCTTAGTGCCGCCTCGGGCTGGCGCAACATCCGATTCAGAAGGGGGAATAAGGACGTGGTCACGAGCCCGGGGCGACTGGTGACGGATGGCTAGAGGATGTTTGAAGGGTTTGATTTCAGCAAAATAGTGGTCATGATCGTGCCGCTGCTTTTTGCTGTCACGATTCATGAAGTGGCCCATGGCTGGGTGGCCTTCCGACTGGGGGATCCCACGGCCAAGCGGTCCGGCAGATTGACGCTTAATCCCATAAAACATCTGGATCCCATGGGGTCTATCATATTGCCTTTGATGCTCTTTTTGTTGAGGTCTCCCGTCATCTTCGGGTATGCAAGGCCGGTTCCGGTGAGCTTTCAATATCTCCGTCATTACCGAAGGGACACTATCCTCGTGTCGTCGGCAGGTGTTGCCGCCAATCTAGTCTGTGCCCTGGTGTGCGGATTGCTCTTTCAATGCTTCTGCCAACTGAAGCCCCTTTGGAATTCTGGGCTATGGGTGGGTCTATTTGGCATGGTGGGATATAGCGTGTTGATCAATTGTGTGTTGGCGGTTTTCAATTTGATCCCCATTCCCCCTCTTGATGGGGGGCGGATACTCTCTATGCTAGTGCCTGCCAGATTTGCCCACGCCCTTCAACGAATGGAGCGCTTTGGGATGGTGCTTCTCTTTTTTTTGCTTTTCACAGGGGCACTCAATAGTGTAGTTTCTTTGTTTCTGAATCCCGCCCTGCGGCTTTTCTTGGGAGGGGAGGGATTGGCCATGTTTTTTAGGTACGTCGTGTGATGCAGGAGATCTGAAATGGTAAAAAAGCGTATTTTGAGCGGCATGAGGCCCACAGGGCCACTTCATCTTGGGAACCTCCACGGGGCCCTTGCAAACTGGAAAAGTATGCAGGATGACTATGAATGTTTCTTTTTTATCGCCGACTGGCATGCCCTTACGAGCGATTACGATACAACGGCGCCTATTCAGGGCTATATGATGGACATCTTCCTGGACTGGCTTAGTGTGGGGCTTTCACCAGAAAAATGCACCCTCTTTGTACAGTCCCATATCAAAGAGCATGCCGAGCTGTTCTTGCTCCTTTCCATGATCACTCCCTTGCCGTGGCTGGAGAGGAATCCCACTTACAAGGAACAGATCGACCAGCTGAAGAATAAGGATCTCTCCACCTTCGGGTTTCTGGGCTATCCTGTGCTCCAGGCAGCCGACATCATCATGTACAAGGCCAACGGCGTGCCTGTGGGTATAGACCAAGCGCCCCATGTCGAACTGACACGTGAGATTACCAGACGTTTCAACTACTTCTACGGAGATGTTTTCCCTATTCCGGAGACGATCCTGACAGAGACCCCGAAGATTCTTGGGCTAGATCGCCGAAAGATGAGCAAGAGCTACCATAACGCTATTTTCCTATCAGATTCCCCTGAGCAGATTAGAAAAAGGGTGGGTGAGATGATCACAGACCCCCAGCGGGCAAGACGCACGGACCCGGGAGACCCTAGTGTGTGCAATGTCTTCAGCTTTCATCAACTCTATTCTGACCAAGAGACCGTAAAGGGGATCGATCCAGAATGCCGACAGGCGAAAATCGGTTGCGTGGAGTGCAAGCAAAAGATGGCCGAGAGTCTTATCGAGGCCCTTGCACCGATTCGTGAGAAGAGAGAATACTACGAGGCCCACCCCGATATCGTCCGGGCCATCGTTGAAGAGGGAAACAGGAAGGCACGAGAAACGGCGCGCCGAACCATGGAAGAAGTCCGAAAAGCGGTTGGGCTCTAGGCGCAACGTGGCCTTGAGGCCGCTTATTTTAGATACGTAAGCGATTCTTTTCTGTAATTCCACAAAAACCTGTCGCCCCACTTAATCTTAGGAGCTTTGCCCGAACTTATTAAAAACTGAGATTCTTCTGACTGTTCACGTCAGTCACCACTATGGAACAGACACCAGCACAGAAACCGTACCATGTGACCTTGGGCGATGTCTTTGACGGGCCCATGGATCTCCTTGTCCATCTTGTGAAGAAGAACGACCTGGATATCTATGACATCCCCATTGCCTTGATTGTGGATCAGTACATGGCATACATCAAGCTGATGAAGGCCCTTAGTATTGATGTGGCCGGGGATTTTCTGGTCATGGCTGCCACTCTGGCTCACATCAAGTCCCGCATGCTACTGCCTGTTGACGAGGAACAAGACGACGAAACCGAAGATCCCCGCATGGAAATCGTGCGGCCCTTGGCGGAGTATCTTCAGATAAGGCATGCGGCAGAAGACTTGACAGAGCGTGATCGTCTTGACTGGGATGTCTTTGTCCGGAGCTACACCAATGGCGATGAATCTGGGGGTGAAGACCCTGAAGGCTTGATCCAGATAAGCCTTTTTGAGCTTATAGATGCCTTTCAGAAGATCATCGAGCGGGTCTCTCCGCAGCATTTTGTGGACATCACCCTTAACACCATATCGGTGAAAAGCAGAATCTCCGAAATCGCAGACCTATTGGAAGAACGGGGATCTGTTACCTTTGAGGAGATCTTTGAGGAGCAGGCCACTAAAGGCCAGATCATTGTTACCTTCTTGGCTATCCTGGAGATGGCAAAAGCCCAAATCATACGGGTCATGCAGCACGTGAGCTCGGGCATTATTAGGATTTTCAATGGATGATCTAAAGGCTATTGTTGAAAGTCTGCTCTTTGCAGCAGATGCCCCCCTGACTATTGAAAAGATCAGGTCCATTCTGGACACCCCGGACTCTGCGGCTATACGCAGCGTCTTGACCGGTCTCATGGAGGAGTATGAGACCCGCCGGCGTGGTTTCTTCCTGAAAGAGGTGGCTGGTGGGTATCAGCTTCGAACCCGTCCAGAGCACAGAGAGTGGGTACGGCGGATGAGGCAGAGCAGGCCAGGTCGTTTGAGTCGGGCTGCCATGGAAACCCTTGCCATCGTTGCTTACAAACAACCGGTTCTTCGAAGTGATGTGGAACACCTCAGAGGTGTGGACTGCGGGGGGGTCTTGCGAAATCTCCTTGAACGAGGAATCATTCGCGTATTAGGGCGCAAAGACTTGCCGGGCCGGCCCATGCTTTATGGAACCACCAAGCGGTTTCTGGAGATCTTTGACATGAAAGACCTCGGCGACCTGCCTACCCTGGAGGACCTGCAGGAACTGGGAGAAGTATGGCCGAGCGACTCCACGTAGTCTTGGCCAGAGCCGGAGTCGCCTCTCGACGTCAAGCAGAACAACTCATTCGTGACGGTCGTGTCTCGGTAAACGGCAAGGTCGTCACTAGGCTGGGCACCAAGGTCCTGTGGGGGCGGGACACCATCCAGGTAGACGACCGCATCATCCGCCGACTGGAGCCCAGACTCACCATTGTCCTGAATAAGCCGAAACAGGTTCTCACCACCTCTCGTGATCCTCAGGGCCGTCCTACGACAGCCGACCTTGTCCGGCCCCTTAAGGCCCGACTTTTTCCCGTTGGACGTCTCGATTATCATACGGAAGGGCTCTTGATTTTGACAACGGACGGAGAACTGGCCCATCTTCTTCAGCACCCACGCTTCGGCATAGCCAAGACGTATTGGGCGAAGGTCAAGGGGCTACCCACAGAGGAGGTTTTGCGGCGCCTGAGATCAGGGGTGATGCTGGACGGCAGGCCCACTGCCCCTGCTCAGGTCCAGAAGTCTGGCACAACAGGGAAAAACGCTTGGCTTGAGATTACCATCAGGGAAGGAAGGAACCGCCAGGTTCGGCGTATGTGCAAGGCTGTCGGGCATCCGGTGATGAAGCTGAAGCGTATGCAATATGGCTCGATCCGGCTGGGAGATTTAAAACCTGGGGAATTCCGAAAGCTTACATCCGATGAAGTGGACAAGCTGAGAAGGCATGTGACCGGCAAAAAGGGGCCCTAGTCCTTTCCCACGCACCGAGAGGCATAGACAAAAACCCTTGACTTTGGGCCCTTCACCCCTTATAGACGTTGCAGTTAGATGAAGGGCATCTATGGGCGGTTAACTCAGCGGTGAGAGTGCCATCCTCACACGGTGGAAGTCCGCGGTTCGAATCCGCGACCGCCTACCACTCTGATATAAAGGGGGTACGACACATGTCGTACCCCCTTTTTGTGTGCGCCCGGAAGGGCGTGGAGCTGGGCGGCGACGGCCCGCTTTGGGCCGTTTTGGGCGATAGCAAGGAGCAAAGCTATCAGATTACCTGAAGCAGGAGAGGCGCAAGCGCTTTGCCAACAGCTTGAGAGAAATGGTAATGGATTTGGGTGAGATTCATGACCGCCCTGCGGACAACGTGATGAGAAGAGTCGTTGTCAACAAGAGGGGCTCTTATTTTGGGGGCTCTGGCAGTTGCCTTTCTTGTACGTGTCTTGTCTGGTCGCCCACCGGGCAGACGTTCTTGAGTCACGTAGATATGCCGAACTTGGGCAGGATGTAAACCTGAAGCAGGATCCACACAACAAAAATTCCCAGAAGAATGAGTATTTCCGACATTCCTTTCTCCTTCAGCCTACGGCTGAAATGACTTACGCTCAAGAGAAACCGCTTCCTGAGGGTGCGCAAGAAGAGGCTGCCGAGGTCGCACCAGCTCCGGACACCCTACCCGAGGAAAACACGGAAAGCAATCGTTCAGGATCAGAGGCCCCACATGTTGGACACGTTACAGGCTCCTTATCGGCGCAAAAAACAATCTGCTCAAACTCAGCGCCACACTTGGAACAGCGAAACTCGTATAGCGGCATGGGCCCCTCCTTGTTGCCAGCCAACTACGCTCCACTTGAAAACCCAAAGAAGGTTTGATTCAAAGACGTAACTATATTATTGGTAACGTTCAAAAGTTGAGGCAAAGGCCTTCGCAAGCAGTTAAAGAGATAGGGATGATCGCTGAACGCAGGCATACAGCCATTGCCATCTACACAAATGGCATAGGCTACCTAAAGGCATTGGATGCCGAAGATAAGCGATTATTCCTATCTCGAGGTTGGTTGTCCAGAAATCCAGCAAGTCAACACTTTTGAACGTTACCATATTATTAGACATCGAGGCAGACCTTGCAACCCCTTTTGTCCTCGATGACACCTGTGAGACACCTCGGATGCCGTAATCATGAAGTATCTACCTTGGATTGTAGCCCTTTTGTACTTTATCTTCCCCCATGATTTGATCCCCGACCTCTTGATCGGTCCTGGATGGCTGGATGACCTTGGTGTGCTGGCCCTGGCATGGTGGTGGGCGGCACGACTCAGAAGGGCCTATCAAGTCGGGAGCGGCCCGAGGCCTGCCAGCGGCGGGCAAAGACCCTCTGGTGCCGGTGGTGCAGCCAAGGAAGAGCCTTTTGAGAATGGCGACCCTTATAAGATACTGGGCGTTGAAAAGGGTGCCTCCGAGGCAGACATCAAAGCAGCCTATAAGAGACTTGTTGCCCAATATCATCCTGACAAGGTCCAGCACCTGGGCAGGGAGTTTCAGGAGCTGGCCCATAAGAAGTTCGTGGCCATTCAGCAGGCCTATCACATGCTTATGAAGTGATTCCTTCTATCGGTTTTGCGAGAAGTAGTGGCCAGGGTCATCTACTCATCGCCAATGGCGATAAAGAAATAGAGCTTGCTTGACGGGCATTTTGGCAGTCAAGCGATCGGAGGGGCCTGAAAGGTGAGCCTATCAAGGCCAGCTTTCCCTGGATTTGCCTTTACCAAAAGCTGAAAGGACCGGAAGGGAGGAGATCATGAACAGTGCTGTCATTGACCAAATGGTAATCTTCGTGACCACGTATGGCTTGAAAGCTGTTGGTGCCATCGTCATTCTCATCGTCGGTCGTGTTGCTGCGGGCCTTGGACGTAAGATCGTGAAGAGGATATTGGAAAGGGCCAAGACCGAGCCCTCGGTCGTTTCTTTTGTCGGCAGTTTGACCTTTATCCTCATTTTGACCTTTGCGGTGCTCGCCGCATTGGCGAAGTTTGGCATTCAAACGGCGTCCTTTGTGGCCGTTCTTGGTGCGGCCGGCTTTGCTGTGGGTTTTGCCCTCCAGGGATCTTTGGCCAATTTTGCGGCCGGCGTACTGATCCTTGTACTCCGGCCCTACAGGGTAGGCGATTTCATTGAGGCAGCAGGCGTAGCCGGCAGTGTGAAGGATGTCCAGCTGTTCACTACCGTCCTTGCCACTCCTGACAACATCAAGATCATGGTCCCCAACGGAAAGATCTTTGGAGATGTCATCAAGAACGTCTCAGGCTTTGACACCCGAAGAGTGGACCTTGTCATGGGCATTGGCTATGATTCTGACATCCAAAAGGCCCACGACGTCATGACCCGCATCATCAATGAGGATCCCCGAATACTCTCTGACCCCGCCCCTCAGATTGCCGTGTCCGAGCTTGCCGATTCCAGTGTGAATTTCGTGGTCCGCCCTTGGGTAAAGGCGGCAGATTATTGGGCCGTAAGATTTGATCTTACCCGCAAGATCAAAGAGGCCTTTGATGAGAGCGGCATTGAAATACCTTTCCCGCAACAGGTGGTACACATGATACCTGCCGAGGCGGAGCAGTCACAAGGAGATGGATCATGAAGGCCGTGAAATGGATATTGATTTTGGGAGTCGGGCTTTTCCTCCTGGTTGTGGCAGCGCTGGTCATTGTGCCGAGGTTCATAGACGTTCAAAAATACAAGCCGCACATCGAGCGGTGGGCCTCAGAGGCCACAGGACGTCCATTGACCATAGGCGGCAGGCTCCAGTTTTCCCTCTTTCCTTGGGTGGGTTTGGCCCTTTCAGATCTCCACCTGGCAAACCCGCCAGGTTTTACCGAGAAGGATTGTCTGAGTGTCCGTTCCTTCGAGGTTAGGGTGAAACTTCTGCCTCTCCTTTCCAGGGACATTCAAGTCAAACGCTTCGTATTGGAAAACCCGCGGATAGTCGTTGAAAGAAGCGTGACCGGCCAGGGGAACTGGGATGGAATGGGAAGAACCTCCGATCAAGTAGCCAGTGAAGAGGAGGGGGAAGAAGAAAGAGGGGCCGAAAAGGGACTGCTTGAAGGCCTTCCTATCCAGTCCCTGGCCGTGGCGGAATGCGCCATCAAGGATGCCTCCCTTGTTTACATCGATGAGGGCACTGGGGATCGCAAAGAGATCTCCCATGTCACACTCCGGCTCGAAGATGTCTCCTTGGATCGTCCTATTCACCTAGCCATGACTGGAAAAGCGATGCAGTGCCCTTTCACCGTGGAAGGCAATGTCGGGCCCTTGGGAAAAGAGATTGGCAAGGGGACCATCCCCTTAAGCCTTGCCGTGGAGGCGACAAAGGAGTTGCGTATGCGTCTTGAAGGCCACTTAGTAGATCCAGCAATCAGCCCGCGGTTCGACTTGGCCCTTCAGGTTTCTGAGTTTTCTCCTCGAAGACTCTTGGCCGCCCTGAATAGAAGTTTTCCCGTCGCCACTGCCGACCCACAGGCCTTGAACCTCGTAGCTCTGGAGGTCAAGCTCATGGGAGACCGGGAGGAGGCGGAGGTCTCTGACGGGGTCTTGAAGGTGGATGCGTCAAGGGTCATTTTTTCTGCCCGGGCCCAGGATTATTCGAAACCTGAAGTCTTTTTCGATCTCAGTCTGGACAAGATGGATCTGGACCGATACCTGCCGCCCTCAGGGGAGGATGGAGCCGTAGAAGAGAAAAAGGAGCATAACGGCCCCCCTCAGGAGCCGAAAGAAGCCAATTACGGCCCCCTTCGCGAAATCGTGTTGGATGGCGCTATCCGCGCGGCAAGCGTCAAAGCCCATGGGGCCAGGCTTCATGATCTGTATGTCCGGGTGTTGGGAAAGGACGGCCAGTTCCACCTGGATCCCGTCACCCTTGATCTATACCAGGGTCATGTGACTGCAAAAGCCGGCTTGGACCTACGAAAGGATGTTCCAAGGAGCACTATGGAACTCCAGGGGAAAGAGATCCAGGTGGCCCCCCTGTTCCAAGACCTTTTGAAAAAGGGTTTTCTGGAAGGCGACATCGATGCAGAGCTGGCCCTTCAAATGGAAGGGGATGATCCTGAGACAATGAAGAGGACGCTCAACGGCAAAGGGTACTTGCTTTTCAAGGACGGGGCCATGGTGGGAATCGACCTGGCTCAAATGGCGCAGAATGTGAAAGCTGCCTTTGGCCTAGCCCCGACGGGGGAGAAGAAGCCACGCACGGATTTCTCAAAGCTCCACGTTCCATTTGTTGTGACCGATGGTGTGCTGGAGACAACCCAAACAAGTCTTACCTCGCCGGGCCTTCGTCTGGCGGTGGCGGGAAAGGCGGATCTGGTTGCAGAGGCCCTCGACTTTCGGGTGGAGCCCACATTCGTGGCCACTCTCAAAGCACAGGGAGATACCAAGGAGCGTCGCGGATTCATGGTGCCTGTGGTGGTGGCGGGAACCTTTTCGGCCCCCAAGTTCCGTCCGGACCTTGAAGGGATCATCAGAAAAGGCATTGAAGAGAGGCTTCCCCAGGCCTCCGACCTCCTCAAGGTCCTTCCCGGCCAGACAAAGGAAGGGGGTGATTCGGGCTCTCTGGAGGACAAGGCCAAAGATCTGTTCAAACAGATGCCATTCGGTCGTTAAGAGTCTTTTGCCAAGGAAGGGAGGTACGAGGCATGGAGGAAGAAATCAAGGCGATGGAGACGGTGGTCAACAGAGTGATCGACTTTTTTGTGAACTACAGTTTTCAAATTGTGGGAGCTGTCGTCGTGCTCATCGTGGGAGTGATAGTTGCGAGGACAGTCTCCTCCTTTCTTTTCAAGCTTTTGGAGAAAAAGCAGTTTGACATCACCCTTTCCAAGTTTACGGCTGGTGGGGTCAAGGGGACTATCCTGGGGTTTGCCATCCTTATTGCCCTGGGAAAATTCGGCATCACCATCGCACCCTTTGTGGCCGCCCTCGCTGCCATGGCTTTTGGGGCAAGTTTTGCTATTCAAGGCCCCTTGTCAAACTACGGTGCAGGCCTGGCTATCATTGTGACCAGACCCTTTGTGGTGGGCAATACGATCACCGTGGCCGGCGTGAGCGGCGTGGTGGAAGAAGTCAAACTTGGAGCCACGGTCTTGACCGATGAAGACGGCGTGAGGATTACGGTCCCCAACAAGCATATCATGGGCGAGATTCTCCATAACTCGGAAGAGAGGAAGATCGTGGAGGAGGTGATCGGGGTGAGTTATGATAGCGATCCAGAGGAAGCGATCAAGATCATAAGAGAGACCCTTGGCGCGTTTCAGGAGATCTCCAAAAAGCCGCCTCCTCAGGTGGGAATACAGGCATTTGGCGACTCGGCCATCAACATCGGTCTGCGCTATTGGATCCCCACAAAAAAGTACTTCCAGACCCTTTATCAGGCGAACCTCGCCGTATACAAGGCTTTAAGAGAAGGCAAGATTCAGATCCCCTTCCCGCAGAGAGACGTCCACATTGTTTCCGAACCTCAGGATCTCTCAGCGACGGTCTCCTGACGGGTCGGTGTAACCTGTGGGATTAGAAGCCGTCAGCTGCTTCGCCTGGACGGTCCTTTCCCACAGCCTGCTAGAACTCCGCTTGCCTGGGAGCCCGAGGAAAAGGAATGGCGTCGCGGATATTGGCCACGCCCGTGCAGAACTGAACCAGACGTTCAAACCCCAATCCGAAACCGGCGTGAGGCACGGTGCCGTAGCGCCTGAGATCCCTATACCACCAGTAGTCTTCCACGTTCAGGCCCATTTCTGCGATACGCTCGTCCAAGACGTCCAGACGTTCTTCGCGCTGGGATCCGCCAATGATTTCTCCGATCTTTGGCACTAGCACGTCCATGGCGGCAACGGTTTTTCCGTCGTTATTGTCGCGCATGTAGAAGGCTTTGATCTTCTTGGGATAGTCCCTGACGACAACGGGCTGCTTGAAATGCTCCTCTGTAAGGTAGCGCTCGTGCTCGCTTTGGAGGTTGGCTCCCCAGTCAACGGGGAACTCAAATTTTTTCTTGGCCTTCTTCAGAATCTCCACAGCCTCTGTATAAGTAATGTGCAAAAAAGGCTCCTTGATGACGTTCTGGAGGCGTTTAATGACCCCCTTGTCAATGCGAAGATCAAAAAAGGCCATGTCATCTGCACGCCTGGTCAACAGATCGTCGAACAAGTATTTGAGGAACGCCTCTGCGAGGTGAGCATCGTCGTCAAGATCCGCAAAGGCCAGTTCTGGCTCGATCATCCAAAATTCGGAAAGATGCCGGCTTGTATTGCTGTTTTCCGCACGAAAAGTAGGCCCAAAGGTGTAAACCCTGCTCAAGGCACAGCAATAGGTCTCCACGCTGAGTTGACCGGACACCGTGAGATAAGCCTCGCGGCCGAAGAAGTCCCTTTCAAAATCCACTTCTCCAGTGGGCTTTTGAGGGAGATTTAGCAGATCCAGGGTGCTCACCCTGAACAGTTCGCCAGCGCCCTCACAGTCATTGGCGGTAATGATGGGGGTGTGAACGTAATAGAAATCCCGTTCGTCAAAAAAACGATGCATGGCCTGCGATAGGCAGTGCCGAACCCTGGCTACCGCTGCAAAGGTGTTCGTCCGCGACCGGAGATGGGCCACCTCGCGAAGATACTCAAAGCTGTGGCGCTTGGCGCTGACCGGATAGGTGTCCGGATCCTCTACCCAACCCAAGACCCTGACTTCGTTGGCCACGATTTCCACCTTCTGTCCCTTGCCCTTTGACTCAACGAGCGTTCCCTTGACTTCCACGGAGCAGCCCGTGGTGATCTTCAAGATGTCGTCTGCGTAGTTGGATAGAGACCCCGGAGCGACGACTTGCATGTTGTCAAAACAGGTCCCGTCTGAGACGGCAATAAAGGAGAGCCCTCCATCAGCCTTTGAATCCCTGCGGGTCCTGACCCAGCCCTTTATGGTGAGATCACTGCCCAAAGGAGCTTCAAACGCCTGTCTAATCTTCAGCCAACCCATGATTCACCTCGCCCTTCTTACCAGAGTACCTTCACTTGCAATGAGGATGCCTCCTCGCCAGCCACGCCAGAACCATATGGCCTATCAGGGCGGCGGCGTCAAGCTTTAAATGTGACATGACAACGCTGTCAACTGCGCCCAGTGACATGGTCATCTTCCAAGGACAGTGTTGGCGCGAGGGAAACACCAACGGTTGAAAGTGTTGTGTGAAAAACACCTAGTCGTTTGCAACCAAGGGCCCCTTGAGCCTGTCAGAGAGGGAGGGGAAGATTGAAAGATCTAAGTATTTCATAAAGTTGAGGTCTTTTACCTGGGTTGTGGCTTTTGGCTTGGCACGGGCAATGCAAATACAGAAAAACAAAAAGACGCAATAAAACAAAAGAAGAAAGGAGAAGGAAAAATGGCAAACTTAGTAATCAAAGATCTGGAAATCAACGAGGAGATGGACAGAAAGGCAATGGACAAGTTGGTAGGGGGTTTTTGGGGTTGGGGGTATTTTAATCATCAGAGCATGAGCGCCTTTGGGTTCGGCCCATTTGGGGGCTATGGCTTTCATCGCAGCTCCACGTCCTTTGGGTGGGGCGGCTTCTGGTGGTAATCAGAAGTATCACTCAAAAAAAATGGGGGTCCTTTGCGGCCCCTTTTTTTGTGTATCATCTCTTCTGACGGTTTCATCAAAAGTCTTTTGCGAAGGACATTGAGTCCGCCGTGGCGGAGGGAAAAAAGGACTTGGAGTGTTTTGAAATGGCAGCCCAAAGGGCAGGGGCGGCTCAATCCAGTGTTGCAACAAAGACCCGGGTCCTTTATAAGAGAGAGTCCCCAAAACGCTCAAGGGCTCTTAGACAAAGGTATCAGCCTAGTTCGGCAGGTGACCATGTTTGACCATCGGATTCGGACCCCCTTGTGGGGTGGGCAATGTCATCGCAGGCAGGAAACCCACCCCCCTGGGACATGCGAACCCACGGTGATGATGTATCCACGAGGAGGCTTTCTATGGAGGTGACATTTTGTGGGGCCGCACGGGAAGTGACTGGGTCCATGCATCTATTGACAACGGAAAACGACAGAATCCTCCTGGACTGCGGGATGTTCCAGGGGCGGCGCAGGGAAAGTGCGGAGAAGAACAGGGTCCTCCCATTTGATCCGCAGATTATCACGAATCTGGTCCTGTCCCATGCCCACATTGATCATTCCGGACGTATCCCACTGCTGACCAAAGGGAATTTTAGTGGACGCGTCATCTGCACGCGGGCCACTGCCGCAGCTTGTGAATACCTCTTGCCCGACTGCGCCCATATCCAAGAATCAGATGCTGGATATCTGAATTATAAGGCTGTGAGGTCAACCCTGGCCGAGATGAGAAAGACGAGGCGTGCAAAGAGGATATCAAAAGGGGGCATGAAAAAGATCAAGCAGTTCCTGAAAAAGGGCCGCCACGAACTGAACACAGAGACTATTAACGAGTTGATCCGGCGTTACGGCCTGGAGGGTGTCCAGCCCCTCTATACGTCGGAAGACGCTCGCCATGCCCTGACCTGTTTTGACGGCTATCCCTATGGCCATGAAATCACCATTGGGACGAATGTAACATGTACGCTCTACGATGCGGGCCATATTCTCGGCTCTGCCATTACCATTGTCAGGGCCCAGGAAAATGGCAGGCCCTACACTATTGGATATACAGGGGACATTGGCCGATTTGAGAAACCCATCATCAAGGATCCCACACTGGACTTTAAAGAGGCAGACCGAAATGTGGATCTGCTTATCATGGAAAGTACTTATGGCAATCGTCTCCATGGACCGGTAGCAGACCTGAAGCCCCACATGAAAAAGGTTCTCGTGGATACCTACAACCGCGGTGGCACCTTACTGATCCCCTCCTTTGCATTCGGACGGACGCAGGAAATTATATACTTGCTCCATGAGCTCTACAATGAAAACGAAGTGCCTCACGTTCCTATCTTCGTAGACAGCCCGCTGGCCATGAACATCACGCGCGTATTCGGAGAACACCCTGAACTTTACGATCAGGAAACCCATGCAAACTTTCTACAGCAGGGCCAGAACCCCTTTTCCTTTCGGGGGATCCACTTTGTCCAATCCGTTGAAGAATCCATGGATTTGAATCGTGACGAAAGCCCTCATATCGTCATCGCTGCATCTGGTATGTGTGAAGCTGGACGCATCCTGCACCACCTGCGGTACAAAATCCACAATCCCAGGACTACCATTTTGATAGTGGGTTTTATGGCACAGAATACCCTTGGCCGACGGATCGTTGAACAGGGCTTGGCCTATCAAGAGTCCGGTGGCAGAGCTTCCCCGCCCTTGTTAAGGTTTCTCAACAAAGAGTATCCGCTAAAGGCCCGTGTCGTTACTCTGGGCGGCCTCAGTGCCCACGGAGACAGAAAGGAGATGCTACACTGGTTGAAGCAATCAAACCTGAGTATCAAGAGAATTGCCGTGGTTCACGGCGAAGAAGATCAGTCGCTGGCCTTTTGCCAACACCTTGAAAAAAGGGGCTACAGGGCCTTTGCACCTAGGGCCGGCGAGACCGTAGCCTTAAAGTAATGGTTAAAATAATGGACGGAAAAGCCTTTTATTAAGGGCAAAAAAGACGCCTTGTTTTGACGAGACTTATTACATGAGGGGCCTCGTATCCATCCAGTCCAAGTATTCTTCATAGAGGGATTTATCCAATTCTTCCACGCCTTCTTCGTCAAACTTCAGAAGCCGCCATGACAGCCCTTTGTCTGACTCGATTTGTTTGCACAGCCTCACCAAGGATGGAAGGGCCCTGGCTTCATGTTCCACGGTGGCTTGAGCTACCACGTTCTGCCCAGTTTCAGAAAACCCACACAGGAAGGTCTCAAAAAAGCCGTCGTGTATAGGTACCTTGAAGACCCCTGCGTAGAGCGTTTTGATCTCCCTTGTTTGATCCAGCGTGGCCATATGTCCTCTCCTCTCCCGGTTTGGAAGGGCGAAACTGTTGTTCGCACCCTCTAAACAGTTCTATCGGCCCTGTGACCCCAGCCTTTAGTCTTTGTTCTGGGGCTGGTGGGCTCGACAACGCTACAGTGAAGAGAAGCAAGATACATGCCGATAAATCTAGCTGGCGTACAGGTGGTGGTGCTTTTAGGGCTGAAGCCCCCAACCCCTTGAAGCCGTTGGCTATTAGGGCCATCTCAAAGAATTTTTCTAGCCAGTCTGGTCTGGAAGAGAGAGGACCAAGCCGTCGCCATTTTACTGGGATATTCCACAAGTCAGGTGAAAATGCAGTGCCGGAAGAGGTCCCTGCCCCTGGCCGGCCTTTGAGTCCTATTTGTCAGGTCCAGTGGGAAAGGGTCATCTTGGCGCAGAAGAGAGAGTGACGGTGAAGGGTGTCTTGTGAAAGACACCTCGTGGTGGGCAACCAAGGGCCAGTAGGGGCTGTGCACCCCCCCCCGGGCTCTCAAAGAAGCTCATGACCCTTTTTCTTGGTCTACCATGTAGTCTTTAAGCTTTTCTATAAGAGAGTCGGGCCACACATCGTCATAGAGAAATGCATCGGCCTCCTCTTTGGTCAGGGATTGCTTGACTTCTATCGGCAGGCTCCTTAAAGCCTCCATTTTTTTAGGATCCGGTTTCCGTCTTGGTGCAGTTTCTTTTTCCATAAGCCCCTTCCTTTTGGCCGAAGCGCCAAGGAGTCGTTGAAAAGAGAAAGCAAGGTCAGATTCACCAACACCGGTGATAGATGTCACATATCTCTGGCACAGGGAGAAGGTCAAGCCTTTTTGGAGACACCGGTCTATCACGGTATCAGAGCTATACTATGGTGCCGGGAGCCAATTAGGGCAGGTCCAAGCTAATTAGGGGAAGTAATCCCAGAGGAAACGAAAACTCTGTTCTCCCTGGGCTCTGCGAGAGATATAGGGTGAAATACTGGGCGCGAGTTATTCGTCAAGGAGCAAAGAGGTAGTTCTGTGGCTATAAGGGGGTGTGGTTTTTCTTGACGCTTCCTTTAATGGGCAACCCTGTGCTTTTCTCCCGGGCCCCGGGTCTCCATTTGGCTATATCGTCAGGTGGGGGCTGAGGGGGTTGTGCCACTTCAGTTTTGGAAAACGGGCAAAGTCAGAATCTGCGGAAACGAGTTGGCAACCATGTTCAACGGCAAGAGCCGCCAAATGTGCGTCTGGGACCAGATTGGCGATAGCCTGACCACCCAGAAGCATCTGCCGAAAAACGGTCCAATGTCTCTCGGTCGGCCGAACGACCCTTGTACATGGTTGCTCCAACCAGCTCTGCACACGATCAAGTGACTGTTCGAGAGAGAGTGGGTTTTCGAAGACCCGTGGATTCGTGCCTATTCGAATGAATGAGGACAGAACTGTCCAGCACAGACAGACAACCCCAGTCCCCGATAGCTGGTCGTCCCACCACAAGCGCGCTTGCTGGTTGTAGGGGTGAAGTGAGTCTTCCGCATACAGAAGAATGTTGGCATCTACTAGAATCAACGGGAGGCCTCGCCTTCAATTTGGGCCAGGAGTTCCTGGATGTTATCCAGACTACGGCCAGGTCGGAGGCCCATGGCGTGAGGTTCGGTTTTGTAAGGCCGTTGTTTGGTGGGTTGTTCTACCTGGTCAAGGCCGGCGCGAAGAGCTTCGTTGACAATCGTCTTAAAGGGTGTGCCCGATTTGGACGCAATGGCCCGTGCCCTCTCCATCACATCATCGTCTATTGACAGCGTGGTTCTCATGAAGCCATCATATCATCAATTGAAATGATGTCAAGGCATCATTTGCCTTGGGGAAAGGCAATAAGGAAAGGATGAATCCAAGTTGAAAGCGAGAGTTATTCGTCAAGGAGCAAAGAGATAGTTCTTTTGCCATAAGGGGATATTTTTCCTTTTGACGACTCCTTTAATGGGCGACCCTGGGCTTTTCCCTTTGAAGTGGAATTCACCTGCTTTGCTTAAACTGAGGTAACGAAATAATAGCCCCAGAAGACAAGGACGCAGAACAAGACGAGGTCAAAAAGCAATACCGATATTCTGAAAAGGCACGATCTTACTGGTGGTATTGATTTCGGATCTACGGATACGCCATACACTGGGAGATCAGATAGAAGCTGTCCATATTTCGGTTTAGGAAAACATCGTAGCCACAGTTCTCTGGCTTCGCGACTCAAACCTATGCCATAGCAAGGGTTTCGTTCCATTTTAACCAGCTTTCTCAAGTCACTCGGATGCAAATTGGTTTTCAGGCGAAACAGAAGGACTTTTTCCCAGGATTGTGTCGGCCCCCAGTAGAAACCGCCAGCAGGTATCACGTACTCTATAGGTCGCCTCGTCACAGCAACAAGCTCTATCTGATCAAGCCCTAGTGTGAGGTGTTTGCGAAAGCCCACTATGCCAAGATATAACGTCAAAGATCTCTGCAAATCGCCTATTTCAGCGATACGAACCCGGAAAAGACAGAGTGAGGCAAGTCCAGCAAGTGCCACATAGCAGGCACTATAGAATAGAAATAGGCCGAAACCGCGGAAGAATGGAACGAAACCAAAGAATCTCAGGCATGGGAAGGAAAGAAAGGACAAGCCCAATGCAGCAATCGATATGATGCGCCAAAAGTATCTAGCATTCCTATAGTATGTCCTATTTGCAGTTGCTGTCATATGTTAAGGGCCCATACTAGTCCCGGCCCCTATTTCTCTTACAAAAGAGCATCACATAATACCAGAACAAAAAAACGCCTAGTGCAACAACAAAGACCAGTTCGGAAAGTTTTTCCAACAGATCGTAAACCATCACACCCAAGAAAACAGTTCCCGCAGTGAGAAGGAGGGCCGAAATACCTGGACTATCGGCAGCTACCTTATAGATCGTACGAAGCACATCGGCAAAAGTGGCACCGCCTTCAGCCGAGAACCTGACGTACACAAGGTAGGCGAAGTACAGGACACCAATACAGGCACCCAGGGCTCCGAGAAAAAGAAGCTGGCCCTTTGATGTGTGTTCGAGGAGGTGCTGTATGCCCATTTTTATTGATTTCCCCTATTGATTTCAAGGACTTCCGATGATGCCGTCTCGGCTTCTGCCTTCCGGGCTTTGGTCTGGCCTCCCATCTGGGTGACGACTTCTTCAATGAGCGACGCCGGGGTTTCCCCTGCTTCACCATTGTCGACAGGAGTTACGGTCCCTAGTTCAAACCTCTCTATAGCGTAGGTGCCAGTCTCGCCCGAAAGAACAAGAAAGAGGACGGCATGTTGCCTCTTGCAGTGTGCTTTCCAGATCCTGACCGTTTACCCTTGACCTATATGCCATTTCCAATCGTCGACTCTACTGTACAGATATGGAAACTGATTGTCTGGATGGTTGAGAGGCATACCCGGTGATGGTCTCTTCAGCCTTTCCAGCCGGTCGATGTTCCCAAAGGTGTTCTTGAGGGCTTCTAAGGCCGGTTTAAGAACATCAGGGCCTGTATACAGAATCTTAGACTCACGAGAGAGCATATCGTAAATGCAGGCGGCGTCGCCTTTGTTGAAACAGGTGACTAACCTATTGGCAAGGGATAACGTCTCTAGGTCGTACACGGGAAGGGGGAGATCCGCGTAGCTGACGGATTCTTTCTTGTGGGTTACAGCAATTTTTCCGCCGTCCCTAGTACCCCCTCGATGAAATTGTATTGAGACAAAAAACGCAAGTAGCGACACTAATGGAAGAATGGCAACAAAAAGGAGTTTTGATAATCGCTTCTTCTCACCTATCATCTTTTGCATTCTTCTTTCAACCCAAACATTAACTGCTCCTGGCAACGCCAAAAACGGACGAAGGCCGACATCAGATCAAGGAATGGTGCCAACAGCGTTGACAGTCTAGGCAACGAGGGCACAGGCACTTCGCTACGGCAAGTGGTTATGGTTTCGTTCGATTTGAAGTCTTTGGATTTTTCGAAAACGCCTGGCAAAGCTCTGTGAGTATCCTTTTTGCCGGAACGCCAGAAACACCAGTAGCCTGTCCTAAACCCTGTATGAATCCCGCAGCACAGCAATAGAAGACTACTATTCCAACGAAACCTAGCATTAGGAATATCACGGGAATTCGATCAAGCGCGCTCGGGAAGAATAAGAAAAGTAACCAAAGGACTAAGAGGGGCGATGGACCCAATTAGTTGGACAGCCTGAGAGGCAGAATAAGCTCTGAGCCGCCAGCGTTAGAGAACCAGGCCTCAGGCAGCCTCCTTGAACGGATGAGGAAGGGCGAAGTAGACCTCA
>JAXHVD010000014.1:0-124049 GCA_034189385.1 Thermodesulfobacteriota bacterium | reverse complement strand
TAAGACAAATCGGCTACCCCACAGAAAGGGCTTGACAGAGACTAGAACCTGGGGCAGAATAACATTATCTAACCCACCTAAAGAACTAGAAAAACCAGCCTTTGTTACGTATAGCCTGCCCTTATGGCAACTCGCATCGCACAGAGACCCAGTGCGGATAACTTGTCAAGAGTACACCGAAAAACAACCGGCAAGACTCAAAGATTATCTATCCTTTGACAGAAACAGACGCCTCCCCGTACCACAATTCAAGGAACACTTGCAATTTCAAAATGATATGTCGGCCTGGGAAGTGGTGGATGTTGGGCTAGACCTTCCGGTGGGTGTGGGATAGGGATGGCGGGAGATGGTTTAAAGCCAGTTGGCAGAAGCTCATTATATTGATTTTATTGAACTTTAGATGATTGCCCTAACTTTGAAAGTCAGGTTATAAGACCTATAGTCTTCGTTAATAGCAATGTTTTTTTTGAGGGATGTAGCCTAAAAGGCAGGTACGGATAGGAGCAAGCTTCAGCGATAAATCCTTTTCCGGTGGCCGACCTTCACAACCCAGACAGTCAATTCATCATCCTGAATTGAATAGATGATTCGGTATCGTCCCTGTCGCAGTCGATACCTTTCTTGACCAGTCAATTTTTCGCAACCTGACGGCCGCGGGTTGTCCCCAAGGGTCTTGATGCGATGGAGGATTCTCTTCACATCCTTTTTCGGAATGCCCGCAAGATCTTTTTCCACGGAACTTTTGAAAAAGACCCTATATCCGGCCATCTTTTTTCAGCCTCTTCAACATCTCATCATAACTGAGCAGAGGCTCTTTCTCCCTTTCTTCGAACGCAGCAAGATCCTCAGCATCTTCGGCAAGGGCCTCTCTAACAGCCGCATTAACAAGATCAGACACCGATCGAGAGGTCTCAACCGCTTTTAATTTCAATGCCTTGTGTATAATGGGGTCTAAATAAATCGTGGCACGTTTGGCGGGTGTGGCCATGATCTCACCTCCATGCATTTTGGGGACATTATGACGTTATAGCGTTTTAATGTCAAGGTGATTTTTGAAAGCCAAGGGGCCTGTGGAAAAAGCGATGTTGCAAGAAGATTTGTCGAGAATAGCAAAAAATATCAGCTGTTGAACCCTCCCCGTGGCGACTCGACTGAGCTCGGCGAAGTCAAACCACGGGGAGGGTTCAATCTGAAATTAACCCCAGCAATCTGGCACGTTTTTCCCATCGCTGTCGGGCCAGCCGCTGCAAATCTGCCGTTTCATCCGTTTCGTCAACGACTTCAATGCCTACGATGGTCTCCAAAATATCCTCCATAGTGACGACGCCAGAAACGCCGCCATGTTCATCCACTATGAGAGTAATGAGTTCCCTCCGCTGTAGCAAGTTGTCAAATAAGCGTTGCAACGAGACCGTTTCGGGGACAACGAGGATTTTTCGACCTAATTGAAGTAATGTCTTTTCTCTCTCATCGTGAGCTGCGGCCAAAAGAACCTCACTCCTGAGAACGTAGTAATCGATACCTTCTCCCACCAGAGGATGGATGGGAATCCGGGAAAATCGCAATTCGATCATATCGTCGACGATTTTTCCAATGGTCATGTCTTCCGGGAGTGTAAACAGAACCGAACGTGGCGTCATAATATCCTTAGCTCTCAGTGAACTAAAGCGCATCACGTTTTGGAGGATTCGCGACTCAGATTCCAGGACTTCACCTTCCTTAACTCCCATCTCTGCAAGGGCCCCTAACTCTTCCCGACTGACCATGGAAGGCTGTCTTCGGCCAACTAACAACTGGGTGATTTTTTGAGAAAGGAGAACCAAGGGATAAAGGAACCAGATAAGCCAATGGATCATGAAGGTCCCAACTGGAGCGAGCTGTCGACAATACAATGCGCCTAGAGTCTTTGGGATAATCTCAGACAGAACCAAAATGAGCAGTGTCAATATGGCTGAAGCAACACCGACGGACGCGCTGCCAAACAACTTTGCCGATTCGGCACCCACTCCGACTGCCCCCACTGTGTGCGCAATGGTATTTAAGCTGAGAATTGCAGCCAGAGGTCTATCAATGTCTCGTTTCAACCGATCGAGTCTGCGTCCCGTTCTGGGATTGTTCTTTGCCAGAGTCACTGCATAAGAGTGGGGGACCGAGAGCAACATCGATTCCAGGAGTGAACATAGGAACGAGAAGAATATGGCAATAGACAGATAGAGTATCAATAGTCCCATTTCTTGATCAAGAGCTCCGCCGTCTTCTTTGATACATTTCGTCTTCCATGGTTTCCGTCACTATTTGTCAAAAGGCGACTTCATCCATGTATTACGGTGACAACAGAAGATATCACAAAAAACGGGGACTTTCAAAAGGCCAGGTTCAATAGATCTGCTCCCGGCCCTGTCAAGTGCCGGGAGCAGAGGCCATATTCCCAATAGGCGTGATCAAACAAGTGCTGAAGATAGACAACACAAACTTAACATCTCAGGAAGCCCTGGGCTGAAGGGTGTCGCCACAAGATGTGGGCTTTCTTAATTGCGAAGGCAGGGCTGAAATGACTCCGCCTTTGGCATGGCAGCAAAGAAATCGCCTGAATACCCAAAAAAATGGGTCCTTCAAAGAGTTGTGTGTGCATGGCAATAGTGAGAGTCGGCTATCAACGCTAAGCCGACAGTTCGTTGCGAAGTGACGATCACTGTCTCGCGGTCTGATGGGAGCCGGATCCACGAACACGGGCTTCCGGCGGTGAAAGCGGCCTGATATTTCTGAACTCATCGATTTCGGATTTCTGGGCAAAATATAGATCCCACCGAAGCTGTAGATTCATCCAGAGATCAGGGGACATGCCAAAGAACTTTGAAAGTCTCAAGGCCGTGCTCGGGGTTATTCCGCGGCGTCCGTTGACGATTTCATTGATCCTCTGGTAGGGCACATGGATGGCATCGACCAGTTGTCGCTGTGCAAGATCCATTGGGTTCAAGAATTCTTCAAGAAGCATCTCCCCAGGATGGGTCGGTGCTCTATGGGTTGGGATGCGAATCATTTTAATCTCCCTATATCGGCACAAAGAGGTCTTCAAATTGAGACAAGAAAAGACCCTGTTCACCTTGGAATCGAACTTTTTTTTGTGCATTTACGCCATAGTTTTCAATTTCCCCTTTGAACTTCTTGCATTCTGTGGTAAGCGCTGTCACGGGCTCCTTTCGTGGCGTTGTGTTTTCTTTTCGCAGACTTACACATACCACAAAAGGTAGCTTTTTACTACTATTATTACCACGATGTGTAGTACTTTTGTGGCATTAAACCCTGACAGAGGGTGCGAGACTAGGGTTAATGTCTTTGCGGGTTGTTTGGCCATGGTGGTAGTATGGGAGTTGTTTCCAATTGTGCCTTTTGTGGTCTAATTGTTGATGCAATCATACAAGTCAGTCCGAACCTTTTCAGGGACAGTTAGATGATGCGATCACCTGTTATCTTTATTCTTTGGGGATTCTTTTTGGTCTCTTGTGCGGGGATTCAACAATTCAAAGAGGAACATAGGCCGACACCTATTCATCCGGGTTGGGAAATTTATATCGAAATCCGTGATACCCTTAAAGCTAACGGAAAAACCATTGATTATGACACCCTGATGCAAAGCTATCAGGCTATGGTACAAACTGAGCATGAAATTCCTCACATTGATCAGTTGATGGTGTCGCTGATAAACAAGAGAAATGATAATCCGCGAATCGACCAAATGATTTTAATATTTGCCGCCAAAGCACTTGGCAGCAGTAACTTTCCTGTTCCTAATGCCTATGGCATCTTTGAAGCAATTCTCACCAAAGATGATCGTCTTACAGAATGGGTCCTCGCTTTTGTGGCTGAAGCCATCGGGGATTACCCCGTAGATATGCCTGAGGGGGACAAGCTTGTAGATCTGCTTGAGACGAAATTGTCCATGGTTCTATCGGCGTCCGGTCCTAAAAAAGAGTATTTTGGGTGCCACTTTCTAGCACCACCTAAGGGCGAATATATTCGGTCATATATTGCAAATATACAATCCCTGGCCATGAGAACGAGCGAAAGGAATCACTACTACCTGCTTGTGGCAAACGGTTACGCCGAGGTCGATATTGAAAGGGCATTAAGGCGGCTTCAATCCACTGATATGCCCGGGAAAGGAGAACACCCCATCGCTCTGATGAAGTACATGATGCAGAATCCTGGCCAGATTTTAAGATAGCCAGTATTGCACCGAAAAAGGCACAGAGTTCATTGAAAATTGCGCATAAAAGACCGGTAGGCCCTAAAAGCTGTTTGCGGGTATTCGATCCAGTAATCAATGGAACGGGGCGCGGCAGTAATCATAAGGGTAGGTCAATTCAGGGCAAATGATTTTACTGCGGATTTTTAGCGAATACCACAAGCTTTGGAAGCTTCTGAACTTCGTTGAAGTTCATATTTCAGTGACGAGATCATAGCCGAATCTTTCCACATGGGGCCTCAACACATTCAATATGGGCCTCAAAGGCTCAACATATTTCCTCCACCGGTACATGGAACGTGTGTACAAAGGTTCCACGACTTGGTGATAACTCGGCGTATAGATGCGACTTTTGGATTCAGCGTGCGAAATGTAATCCCGAACGGACTGGTCCCATGGAATCTGAAGAAAATTGAAAAGACTCTTGGTCTCTTTGTCGAAGTCGTCTATTAGATGTTCGTACTTGATCACGTGAAGATTCACCGAAAAGGTGTTTACATATGTGATCCATAGCCCCATAACAGCATCATATAATTTTGCTGCATCTTCCAGCTCTAAAAAGTGGACCATATAGTCATTCAATTTGAAGTTTTGCATTAAACAGCTGAGACAAACGTCATAAGGATGGCGTGAAGCAAATATGATTTTTGATTTGGGGAAGACTCTGTGAATTAATCCAATATCGATGATATTCAAAGGCAATTTGTCTACCAATGTACCTTCGTATGGAGCTGCCACAAACTCTGATGCTTTGACGAAATATACGTTTCTCAGATCTTCAATAACGTCAGCACCCATCTTCGCCAGATCACCGGGATATTCGTATCGATGTTCGTGGAATCTACGTATCATTGCTGCAACAAGAGGTTTTTCCTCAAGGGTTTGGACCTTAGGACGCGCACCCAGAATCTGGTCTAGTAATGTCGTGCCGGATCTGGGAAAGCCTACAATAAAAACAGGATCTGGCGTCTTGCTAGCGCTTGCCGAAGAATTCCAGGAGTCAACTGCAGGTTCTGAAAAAAGAGACTTCAACTGGGATATGTGACGAATTACTGAGCTCTTGTCGATTTGCTTTGCAATTGCTGTTTGGGATACGACGGCATTGGCCTGGGAAAAGCATTCAAATGCTTTGTCGTATGCTCCAAGACGATCATACAGAATTCCTGTTTCATATATGACGGCAGCATGTATTGACGCATTTGGCGACTTGAGAGTTGGGTTTTGAAGTCGAGAGAGCGCATTTTTGATATTGCCTTCACGTCTTTCCAGCCTTGCAACTACCAACGTCGGCAATGAAGCATTTGAGTCCAGCTGCAAAGCCTTATTTGCGATTTCTTTAGCCTCATTCATGCGGTTTGTTTGTTCGAACAGATGAGCCAGGATTCCACTTGCTTCAGTGAAGTTTTGCTTGAGCTCTATCGCTCGCCTACACGATGCTATTGCCTCTTCATGTTTTCCCATGGCGTCCAGGATGATGGCCAGGTTGCAGTAGGCCTCAGCGTAATCAGGCTTGAGCTCTATCGCTCGCTTACATAATGCCATTGCCTCTTCATGTTTCCCCAAATCATTAAGGACCATTGCCAGGTTGTTGTGCACTTCGAAGTAATCGGGTTTGAGCTGTAGGACTTTTTGATAACAAGAGACCGCCTGGCTTAACTGTTCCAGTTCCTTGAAGCAACTCCCCATGTTATTGTATATGTCGACCAACAACGGAGACTGCTGTTCTAACTGTAGCGCTTTTTGATAGGAGGAAATCGCCTCACCTAACTTGGCCTGCTTTTGAAAAGTGTTACCCATGTTGTAGTAGGCTCCGACCAAGTCCCACACTTCTGGTTCCAAGTGCAGGACTTTTTCATAACAGCAAATCGCTTCACTTAATTTGCCCTGTTCTTGAAGCACATTACCAAGGTCATTGTAATAAAGCGGATTTTCCGGATCCTGTTGTATGGCCCTATTGATCAAATATGCAGCTTTCTCAATTCTGCCAATTCTCTGGGTAACAAGACCGAGAAGGTCAAGACAATCTGGATGATTTGGATTGATCTTAAGGATCTTCCTATATATCTTCTCTGCCTTTCTTAATTGTCCTGACTCATGAAATTGGACAGCCCTATTGAGCTCACTATGAATGTGAATGCGGTTTTTGGTCAAAGCAATTTTGTTCTTGCCCGATCTTCTAGTGCCAGCTGGCGGTTTCTTCTTTCTTATCTTCTTTTTCCTGGAGCTCATTTTAATGCATATGGTTTGCTATTTTTGTTCATTATATCAGGGGAATTGCAAAATAGATACCGGCAGGAAGTACACAATATGTGATAGGCCATTTTGAGAAAGCGAAATAAAAGCGGGTCCCAATAAGAATTTGCGGGTAGAACATGAGGCCGGCCTCTTTAACTATTTGATATTAAAACTTTCCTGTCATAAATAGCCCGCTAAAAGGGCACCTCGAAAAGGGCCATACCCCGGTTGGATAACCTGCCCCAGCCCCCGCTCAACAGCCAGTCATCATGTTTCTAAATTTGAGATGAATACCCGAAACATGCAGGCCTTTCAAGAGGTTGACTTCTATAGAAGCAAGATCGCCACACTTGGACAGAGGGTGAGGACCACAAGATATAGGCCACTAAGAGAAAAGGCAGCGTTAAGACAATCCATTTTCTGAGTATTGATCTCTCAGGCTATCCAGGTACAACTTTGAACGCGCCTCCAAGCTTTTCCCCACAATCTTGAACAATGTGTTCAACCTCATTCCAAAGACCTTGTGACGATACCTATCACTGCGGTAGTAGGTCTCTAAATCGTCAACTCGGCCATGGTCTTCTATCATCATATCCTTATCGAATTGGGAAAACGCATCACTCTTACCGTCCCAATGAATTGTTGAGTGAAGATGAGTGCCGTAACCGATAGTCAGATTTTCTTCTGAAAGTCTAGCTCGCACGGCTTTAAACAACCTGCTGTCAAGTATGTAGCTATCAATGTTGTACCAAGATCCCTCGATTTTTACCTCCGTGTAGCAATGTGAGAGTTCTGCGGGAATCAGCCAATACCTATTAGGAGATACAGCGCCTTTCACGGTCTTCTTGGGTAATACGACGAAATGACCATAGGCTTCTATGTCGGCTTCCCTAAAGAGTGCCCTCATCAGATCACTTTTTGGGTTACAGTGGCCTACCCCCAAGTCCAAGGTATTATCAGGTGTCGACAAATCGAAGTATCTGTTGAAGCCAAATTTGACATTGTCACGCACGTAGTCATGTAACGCTATAGCTTTTTTACGTTCGCTCGAGAATCTATCGGTTATTTGTTTGGCCAAATCTCTTATTCTTGACATGGGAATATCCCTTTGGGTGCCCTATATGAATCAAGTCGCACCAGTTATCCGCACCCTAGAAAGGGTCATAGATCTGTCCTGCCACCTGCAAATTGCGATTTTCTGCGGTCTTCATTCTGCCAGGTCCACAGGAGAACCGAACCGGAGTACTCACTTGGCCATTCTACGCAGTGGCTCCTGCCGTCCACAGCCTAAAGGGCATATTTATTCCAGCTGGGATTGTCTCGGTCACGAGGATCAAGTAAGCCCACATCGCCGTTAGCGTGCCAGAATGATCTGTCGATAGGTACGTCAGCATACGTATGCTTCTTGTCGTGCCCAAAAGGACACCACCACTGCTCCACAACTTTCACCAAGTAGACAATATAGGCAAGCAAAGCAACCGATAGAGGGCAATAGAGCTTACAGTTGAAGATCCAGAACAGCCTTAATTTCGTAACAGCGGCTAGAGAACCATACTTGGCTGCGAATCTCTCGGAGACGATTTGATTTTTTCGGGTGTAGCGGTGACTGATCCAGCTTGGCACAAAATCCTTCCAGTATGACTTCAACTCACGCGCTCCCACCATCCAGAGATGTATTCGCACCAAAAGGGCGCACAGAATCATCGGCACGATTCCTACCAGTATCGGCACATAGATCAACGGAACACCTGCTAGAAACCTCCACTGAGGGATTTCGTCGAAGTTGCTTCCAGTTTCAACGCGGTCCTCATTGCGCTCGGTATCTAGTAGGTCAGGGGGCTCTTGTTCTCCACCATTGTGACGATACAACTCATCATTTAACCGTACTTGCGCCTGTCCTGATGCCATTGCCAAATCACCTCCTTATTGATGCATGGAAACATTAAGGATTTCATTAGGCCCAAAATCTGGCTGTTAAGAATACCACAAAAACATCAGTCTTTCAAAAGGTTATCTCACATACCAGTTATCACCATTCCATAGTTTGAAATTATTAATGAAGTTCGAGAGCAAGACTGTGGCTCAATATTCAGCAAGGTTCCAAAACAAAGTGGTGGAGGTCCCACCATTTTTTCGCGGAGAGGCTCTTTGTTTCTTAACCCTCAAGAAAGGTTTTCTATCTTTCCAGTTTCTGCAGTTCCCTTACGAGAGTGTCCAGAGGGGGCACCTTGTTGATGTCGTACACTTCGATGTAGCGAATAATTCCCTTCTTATCGATCACGAAGATGGCCCTTTCTGAAAATCCTTCAGGGCGCAACACCCCATACATGTCCGCTACTTCCCCGTGAGGCATGAAATCGGAAAGAACTGGAAACCAGAAGCTCGTATCACCCTCACAGAGGTGTCTTATCCACATGAACAGCGTTGGCACGTTGTCGACTGTCATTCCGAGCAACACAGAATCATGTTGGTCGAAAATGTCCTTGACCGCATTGTACCCTGGCCACTGCTCTGAGCAGATAGGCGTCCATGCGGCAGGAACGAATGAGAGGACAACATTCTTTTTTCCCAGGTATTGGCTCAGAGACACTTCTCCCCCGGAAGCGACAGCTGGAAGTGTAAAATCAGGAGCCCTATCCCCTACCTTAACCTTGAGAGCACTGTTTGTGGGCTTCAGGGCGCCCAGTTCATAGCTGCCAGCTCTGCTAAAGACTGCGGTGTCTCCATTAGAAACACCATGTGCAGCGGCACTCGAAAGGAAGAAGGCTGTGACCACTATTACAGCAAATACAAAACCTCTTTTTCTCATGGGATACCTCCAACTTCAAGAAATGCATGTTCATCAAAAGACCATCGATCAAAGGCAACTGTCAAGAACGATTTGATGGTGCTGAAGGGGCCAATACCCAGTGCCGAGAGAAGAATAGATCCGGGATAGGTTTGACTGTCTATGGCAATAGCTTACTTGCCCGTACCCCAGGAAGAACGGTCCGTTGAAAAGCATAGATAAGTCAAGACTTGTACCCCCCTGATGCCACAACAGAGGGACGGGAAAATTTGCTGAACGAAGGCCTACAGCCATTGCCACCCACAACGCACGTACAGCTACTAAAGGCATTGGAGGCCGAAGAGAAGCGGATTTCCCCATCCCGAGGCTTGAACCGAATAAGCGAGCGCATTCCCCACTGCTTGCGGCGGGGTTAGCGAGTGTATAGTTAAAATGACAACATCCTTGCGGTGAAGATTCCCCGTGGCTTGCCGCGGGGAGGGTTCAATTGTATAGAGGAGGTCCAAACCAGCGCCCTGCCGTTTTCTGGAAATCTCGGCATGCTTTTGGCTGTTATCTCAGGTGGTTGATAAGGGTGCGAAACTTGAGTTAAGAACCAACGTTGCCATTTTCCCCAGGCCGGATTCCGGTGGGTCCGCTCGCAGCTGCAAAGTGATGGACTCCCCTCCGATTCCTTGGACCGTGAAAATGGCCCTGTCAGGACGGTGCCCCCGAGAGTCATTGCCAAGGGTAGAGCAAAGCTCTGTCGGAGACGGTACTTCCGTGATGCCAGCAAATCTGAACTCCGCAAGATCAATATCATCAGGCCCGGTATCCTCGTCACATTCGACGCGCCCGATGGGGACATCAGACACCACCCCGTAGAAGCGGTGCACTCCTGGCCAAGTGGGTGGAGAATCCGTGTCGAGCAGAGAATTATCAAGCCCATATACGGAGAACGACTCCTCGCCAACAACTCCAGGGTCATTGTTTCCTATCAAATCAAAGGCGAAGCCATACAACGCTGGACCGCTACCAAATGTCATCTGCCAATCATCGTCTTCATACACCTCATGTGCGCCGATAGACAACTCCTCGCCATAGAAGCAATATCAAACCCTGAGCGGGTCCAGAGCGAATCGGAGATAGACAGCACCAACATACATACTAGGGCCATTTATTGGTGAACAGCCGAACTTGATTGAAGGGACTATCGCAAGTAGCAGAAAAAAAGTACTATCCAAGACACCCTGTGACGTTAGCGGTTCTGTACTCATATTCATGGCCCCGAATTTCATTGCGGTGAACTGCCACCCACAAGGCAGGGCTTCCCCAAAAAAATATTAATTTTCATGTGCTTGGCTCACACGGGGAGGGTTGGAAATGGAGCATATTATAAGTGTAACATTTTTCTCACGTCCCTTGGAGTGCCCAATCGCCGACCCATGGCTTCAGCTACCCTTACAATGCGCGAGACCAGCTTTTCATTGGTAGCTACCTGTCTTTTTTCTTCATCCATGAATATACTATCCTCTATTCCGACTCTGATATGTCCCCCCATGGCTAGGGATAGACATTGTACATAAAATGCAAACCGCCCAACACCCGTTGCAGCCCAGATTAGATTCTCATGAAGCTCCTCCACAAGATGGGAAAGATTTTTGGGCGTAGCAGGCATTGTCCCTAAAGATCCAAGGATTAGATTCGAATAGTGCCTTCCTTCAAGATGGCCCTTTTCAAAAAGGTATTTAGCATAATTTGCCATTCCAGTATCAAATATCTCCAGTTCAGGCCTTATACCTGATGAGTTCATGGTTGTCAGAAGTGAAAGGATCGTTTCCGGAGAATTGATACCCGTATCATGTTTAAAGTTCATAGAGCCCAAGGTGAGGCTTGCCATATCCGGCTTGTGGTATCCATCGAGCTCCAGAACATTCATTCGTTGTTTAATGTCCCGCGTCCTTCGGCCGCTCGTGGAAACGACGATAACAAGGTCTGCACATTTATCTCGAATCCTGTCAATGATCTCTTTGTATATCTCCTTTTTGCTCGATGGCTGCCCGTTTTTGTCTCTTGCATGTATGTGGACCATGCTTGCCCCTAGATCGTAGACCTTTCTTGCGTCTTGAGCGATCTCTTTAGGCGTGATCGGCACATAGGGATTCACGTCCTTAGTGGGGACAATTCCCGTGAGGCACACGTTGATGATAACATTCTGATATTTCATGGTGTTCCAGGTCGAGCTCCGATATTGTGTGATGGTCTATGTCAGCTGAACCAAATTCAAAAAGCGACCAACCCGTGTCCAATGAGGCTCAAGGAGTGCTAAAAGAAGTCTAGCCGCAGCACATGTAAACTTTATTCTATTCCTCCGCCCATTGCCAGCATCTAAGTAGCCCGGAATCTCCCTCCACGGCAAGCGCCGCCTCATAATCAGGGCCTAGGGCCAAGGCTTTCAAAGACCAATGGGACAGATTCTGAGGATCACCCTTTGTGTGCAGCAGCACCGCTGCGTCATCAGGCGCCACCGATACGGCAAATTGATCCAGAGGCAGAGAAAGCCCGTCGCCTCTTGCTTTTACGTAAGCCTCTTTCCGGGTCCAGCAGGCGAAGAATGCTTGTTTCTGAGTATGCGGTGGGAGTGCGAGCAGTGTGGCAACCTCTTGGGGCGAAAAAAAACGTTCTGCGATCCGATCAAACTCCAAATCCGTGCGAATGCGTTCGATATCGATACCGACCTCACGGCCACGTGTAATGGCGTAGAGAGCGACCCCATCAGAATGAGATAAATTGAAGCGAAGACCACCCCCGTCACATTGCGGGTCTAAAGCAGGCTTCCCATGCATGTTGTGATGAAAAGAAAGTTGATTCGGTTCCGTCATGCAATAGGCAGACAGAATCTTCCTAAGGACCCCACGGGCTGCAATGAAACGATTTCGGTCTTTCTCAAAATGAAAACGCTCCGCTCTTGTCAGTTCGTCCCGAGACAAGCAATGCTTCAGGCTTTCTAGCAGTTGCACAGCTACGTCCAAATACGCCCGCCACAGGTGAACCTCGTCTTTGGCTAACGTAGGACTTGCTGGCGGAGGAGACCATGAAGACAAGGAGTCTTTAGTGCGCGAAAGGTGCTCAATCATGCTTCTGCGCCTCATCCAGACACATCTTTAATTTTTGGCCCAAGACTTGCACATAAGGTTCACGCAACATTGTCATATGTGGGCCAGGAAGCCTATGCTCCTCCAGCCCTCCCCTGGCCAGATTGCGCCAACTGACCCGGTGGTTGCTAAAAGATAGTATTCCTGACTCCTCATCACACCAAAAGAAAGTAATCTTACCCGAATAGACCTGAGGGATGTAACTGTGTCGAGCCCTCCTGTGCGCAGCGTCAACGCGTTCAAGCTGCCCGGCCTGCTGCAAAGGGCCCTTCCTCTGCGTTATTTTTTTCCTAATCTTCCTCACCAACGTATTTGTCGCACGGGATAGTCGCCCGCGCTTCACATCCTCAATCAGGAGAGTGAAGTCACGCCGCCAATACAAGGAACTCAGATGGGGATCGGGATCTATGAGGGCAAGCAGGGCCACCTCATGGCCTTGCGCTTGAAGCTGGTGAGCCATCTCCAAGGCCACCATCCCTCCAAGACATGCACCTCCTAAAAGGTACGGCCCTTCAGGTTGCATGGTCTGTACCCCTTTTGCCAGGTAATAGGCGGCCATGTCCTCAACCCGCGTGTGCGGTGCTCGCCCTGGTCTCAACCCGTGGGCTTGCAGCCCATAAAATGGTTGCTCTGGACCAACGCATCGAGCCAAAGCAGCGTAGCCGACGACATTTCCGCCAAGCCCGTGGACGCAGAAGAAAGGCTGTTTGAAACCACCGGGCTGAATTGGCACAAGCGGCGACCAGGGTGCTGACCATCCCTGCTGGCGGAGAATTTCCGCTAACCGTTCAACCGTAGGCGCCTGGAACAGAGTGGCGAGAGGCAATCGCTTGCCAAAGGCCTTCTCGATTTGAGTAAACATGCGGACAGCTAACAATGAATGTCCTCCCAACTCAAAAAAGTCGCTCTTGACGCCGATGCCCTGAACCCCCAGGAGATCTTCGAAGAGTTGGGTCAGTTGGAGTTCTAGAGGATCTTTCGGCGCCACAAAGGGATCCTCCATTTCCGGGCCTTTCCAGACAGGGGCAGGAAGGGTCAGGCGGTTTACCTTGCCGCTCGGGGTCAAGGGGAGCCTTTCCAGCATAACCCAGGCCGAAGGGATCATGTAGTCAGGCAATCTCTCCTGCAAGAAGCTCCGCAATCCACTGATGGTAGGCGCAAGGATCTCAACCGGGACAACGTACGCTGCAAGATACCTGTCTGCGGACCCGTCCTGTCTTGCCACTACAACGGCGTCTCGGAGGTCCGGGTGCTCTCTGAGGGCTGCCTCGATTTCCCCCAGCTCCACACGGAAGCCGCGGATCTTGACCTGGCTGTCTATTCTTCCCAGGAACTCCATGTTTCCGTCTGGCAGATACCGGGCCAGGTCTCCGGTATTGTAAAGACGACTGCCGGGGTCATTGCCGAAGGGGTTGGGGATGAAGGCGGTGGCCGTCAGTTCGGGGCGGTGAAGATACCCGCGGGCCAGGCCCACACCGGCTATATAAAGCTCACCGGGCACGCCCGGGGGAACAGGCTGCAGATCTTTGTCCAGGAGATAGATCTGGGTGTTGGCAATGGGCCGACCCATGGGCGGAAAGAGGGGCCAGTCACCGGGTGGGCCTTTCAGGGCAAAAGCGGTGACAACATGACTCTCTGTCGGCCCGTACTGGTTATAGAGGGCACAGCCTGTTAGGCGGCTGAAAAAAGAGGCCACCTGCCTCGTGATCTGCAAGGGTTCGCCGGCAGTGATGATTTCACGAAGGCCGGCGGGGACGGTCCCGCGGCCGTCAGCTCCTTCTACCAACTGCTGCAGGGCCACAAAGGGGAGAAAGAGCCTTTCAATGGATTTGGCCGTGACACAACCCAACAGCTCCATGGGATCCCGCCTGGACTCCTCTGAGATGAGAACCAGGGCCCCTCCGGAACAGAGGGTGGAAAAGATCTCCTGAAAGGAGACATCAAAGCTTAAAGGGGCAAATTGCAGGGTCCTGGCTCCTTCGGGAAGGGCAGAGTTTTGGACCTGCCAGCAAATCAAGTTGGAGAGGGAGCGGTGGGTCATGGCCACCCCTTTGGGTAGTCCGGTAGACCCCGACGTATACAGGACATAGGCCAGACTCTCCGTGGAACCTTCGTTCACCGGATTTGTTTCTCCTTCACGGGTCAGGTCTTCCAAGCCGGAGTCGAGACAGACCGTCTTTGCTCCGTGCTTCGGCAGGGTTTCAAGGAGTCCCGTCTGAGTGAACAGGGCCGTCATGGGGGCATCCTCCAACATGAACGCCAAGCGCTCCCTGGGGTAAGACGGATCCAGCGGCACATAGCCCCCCCCTGCCTTGAGGACGGCCAGCAATGCCGCCACCATGTCTAAGGAACGCTCTAGGCAGATCCCCACCAAGACATCGGGTCCCACCCCGAGCCTGCGCAGATACCAGGCCAGTCGATTCGCCCGACGGTTCAGCTCATCGTAAGTTATCTGCTGGTCCCCAAAGACGACGGCAACCGCGTCGGGCGTCCGTTCCACCTGGGACTCAAAGAGCTGGTGGACCCATTGCTTCCCAGGATATTCTGTTCGGGTATTATTCCACTCCACCAGCAGCTGATGCCGCTCAGGTGCTGTGAGAAGGGGCAAGGCCCCCACCCGTTGGTCCGGGTCGGAAACGATGGCCTCTAACAGGCGCTCGTAGTGTCCCAACATTCGGGCGATGGTCGTTTTGTGGAAGAGGTCGGTGTTGTATTCTACCGTCCCTCGGAGCCCGTCTTCTCCCTCTGCCACAAAGAGTATGAGATCAAACTTTGAAGTACCCGTATCCACCTCCATGGGAGTGACTGTTACGCCCGAAAGCTCCAGGGTCTGTCTGCGGCCGTCCCGGAGGACAAACATGACCTGAAACAAGGGTGTGCGGCTCAGGTCCCGTTCCGGCTGCAGTTTCTCCACCAGTCTCTCGAAGGGCACGTCCTGATGGGCATAGGCCTCCAAGGCCGTCTCGCGCACCCGGGCCAGGAGTTCGCGAAAGGTGGGATCGTCGGAGAGGTCCGTGCGAAGGACCAGGGTATTGAGGAAAAAACCGATGAGCCCTTCAAGTTCAATCCGGTTCCGGTTTGCAATGGGAGAGCCTACAGCAATGTCCTCTTGACCGGTGTACCGATGCAACAGGACGTTGAAGGCTGCAAGCAATGTCATAAACAGAGTCGCATCTTCCTCAACGCTCAACGCCTTTAGCGCCTGCAGCTGAGCCGCGGAGAGCAAAGGCCGAGACTCACGACTGCCGCGAAACGTCTGCATGGCTGGTCGAGGGCGGTCCGTTGGCAAATTCAGCGAAGGGAGAGCATCAGCGAGCCTGTCTTTCCAGTAGGAAAGCTGGGCATCTAGTTCCTCACCCTGGAGCCACTGTCGCTGCCACACGGCAAAGTCGGCGTATTGAATAGGCAACGCATTAAGGGGAGATGGTCTGTCCACAGACAAGGCTTTGTAGAGCACTGCGAGTTCACGAAAGAGCACCTCCATGGACCACTCGTCAGCAACAATATGATGCAATGTTAAGAGCAGCACGTATTCCTGTTCAGTCATCCGCAGCAAGGTGGCTCTTAGGAGTGGCCCTTGGCTCAGGTCGAAGAGCCGCCGGGCCTCCTCAGCCGACAACCGCCGGACCGCCCTATTTCGCTCTGCCTCTGACAGTTCTCGAAGTTCTATCACTGGAAGCTCAAGGGAAAGAGTGGGTGAAATGATCTGCTGCGGTTTTCCCGCCACCTCAGTGAAGGTCGTTCGCAAGGACTCGTGGCGCCTAATCAATGCATTGAGGGCATGCTCCAGTGCGGCCACATGGAGTAAACCGGTGAGGCTAAAAGCTGCCGCAATGTTGTAGGCCGCGCTCTCAGGCTCTAACTGGTCTAAGAGCCACAGGCGCTGCTGGGCAAAGGACATTGGCACCTCTTCAACACTGCCCCTTCGCGGGATGGTCGCCGTCCGTTGGGGTTTAATGCCCTCTTCTTCCAACAGGTATCTGAGAAGCTCTAGTTCCTCTGAAGAGGGGTCGGCGCCCTCATGGCATTTGTCCATTCCCCATACCTCACTGGCGTCTTATTTCCTCAAGCGTTTTGCTCATGTCCTCAGAGGACATCTTCTTTATCTTGCCCATGGCCCGGGCGATCTTTTCGGTCTGTCCCGGCATTGGCTCGTTGGCCATGATGACGTGCGATAGCTCCGCCACGGTCGGCGCTTCGAACAGGCAGCGCAAAGGGAGATCCGCCTGAAAAACCCTCCGGAGCCTGGAAAGGACCTGGACCGCCAGCAAAGAGTGTCCGCCCAATTCAAAAAAGTTGTCCTGCACGCCCACCCGATCCAACCTGAGCACTTCGCTCCACACCCCTGCCACCAATTCCTCCACGGCAGTGCGGGGCGCTATGAAGGCCTCATTCAAGTCAGGCCGGGTCGGCTCTGGCAGCGGCAGGGCGCTACGGTCCACCTTGCCGTTAGGCGTCAAGGGGAGGGAATGGAGCAGGACAAAGGCTGAAGGCACCATGTAGTCGGGAAGCCTCTCTTTGAGAAACCGGCGCAGTTCATCAATGGCCAGGGAGTTGTCCCGGTGGGGTACCACATAAGCCACAAGATGCTTGTCTGCAGCCGGAGTGGTTCTGTTGGGCGCCCTTTGTCTTGCCAACACCACGACCTTTTTCACTGCCGGGTGTTGCCCCAGGATGGTCTCAATCTCCCCCGGCTCCACACGAAAGCCGCGGATCTTAACCTGGCTGTCCATTCTCCCCAGGAACTCGATGTTCCCATCGGGCAGATACCGGGCCAGGTCTCCGGTCCGATAGAGACGACTGCCGGGATCATTGCCGAAGGGGTTAGGGATGAACTTCTCTGCCGTTAGTTCGGGACGCTTGAGATACCCTCGGGCCAGGCCCACACCGCCCACGTAAAGCTCACCGGGCACGCCCACGGGAACGGGTTGCAGGTATTTGTCCAGAAGATAAACCTGGGTATTGGCTATGGGCCGGCCGATGGGTGGGGGGGAGTAGCTTCCCTGATTCGGCCCCACGGCGGCCCACGTGGTGAGGACAGTATACTCGGTGGGCCCGTAGGCATTTACAAACTGAAAGGGCAAGGTCTTTGAAGGATAAGAACTGAGCTTGTCTCCGGCGGTCATAAGAACCCGAAGAGGGGCGGTTTCTGGCCAACTCAGCGGTAAAACCAACTCTGCCAACGGGGTCACCAGAACACTGACGCTGATTTCTTCCGAAAGGAGCCAATCGCGAAGCCCCAAAGGTGATGTGCGCCTTTCTTCATCCGGCGGCAAAGAAATCCTTGCCCCGGCAGTCAGGTAAGACCAAAGCTCCATGACGGACACATCGAAGGACAAAGAGGCCAGATGGGCGGTTTGATCCTTTTCCGATACAGAAAATGTCCATTGAAGCCACGAGACAAGATTGACCAAGCCCCTGTGTTCGACTTCGACCCCTTTCGGCTTGCCGGTGGAACCGGAAGTGAAAATCACATAGGCCAGATTGGAAGGCCCTGTGTCGACAAAAAGGACTTCTCCCGGTTCCCGGGCAATCACATCCCAATCTCTGTCCAGGCATACGACTTTCGCCCCGTTACGGGGAAACTTTCCCGTCAGGTATGCTTTGCTCAGCAACACCGGCGCTTCTGTCTCTTCCAGCATGAAGGCCAAGCGCTTTTCGGGGTAAGACGGATCCAGCGGCACATACGCCCCCCCTGCCTTGAGGACGGCCAGCAATCCCACCACCATTTCCAAGGAGCGCTCCAGACAAACTCCTACCAGGACCTTTGGACCAACCCCCAGTTTGCGCAGATAGTGGGCCAGACGGTTCGCCCGGCAATTGAGCTCACCGTACGTCATCTGCTCTTCCCTGAAGACCATGGCCACCGCGTCAGGCCTTCGTTCCGCCTGGGCCTCAAAGAGGTGGTGGACCAATTGATCCTGGGGATACTCTGCTCGCGTATCGTTCCACTCCACCAGCAACTGATGCCCTTCCGCCTCTGTCAAGAGGGGCAACAGTCCGATAGGCTGCCCCGGATCGGCCACAATCCCTTCCAACAGGGTGTGAAAATGTCCAAGCATCCGGCCAACGGTTGCATGATCGAATAGATGGGTATTGTACTCCCATGTGCACTGGAGCCCCTCTTTCCGTTGTAATACGAAGAGGGTCAGATCAAACTTCGCCGTCCCATTATCCACTTCCATAGGGTTGAGCCTCATATTGGAGAACTCCAGGGTGGGCATGGGCTGATTGTGCAGTACAAACATCACTTGAAAGAGGGGCGAATGACTGAGATTTCTTTCCGGCTGCAATTCTTCTACCAGCTTCTCAAAGGGGAGATCCTGGTGAGCGTAGGCTTCCAGGGCTACTTTTCGCACGCGATGCACCAATCCTTGAAAACTCGGATTCCCTGTAAGGTCCGTGCGCAGGGCGAGGGTATTCACAAAGAAGCCAATCAAGGATTCGATCTCCACCCGGTTCCGGTTTGCAATGGGAGAGCCCACGGTGATGTCTTCCTGTCCAGAGTAACGGTAGAGAAGCGTCTTGAAAGCAGCGAGAAGCGTCATAAACAGGGTGACGCCTTCCCGCTGGCCCAATTCTCTGAGACCCTCGGTCAACTCTTTGGATAGAAAGGCAGACTGCCGTGCCCCTCCGTATGTCTGAACAGACGGCCTTGGGCGGTCTGCGGGGAGTTCCAGCCTGAAGGGAGCCCCTGCCAGTTGCTTCTTCCAGTAAGCCAATTGATCTTCCAGGACCTCTCCCTGCAGCCACTGTCGTTGCCAGAGGGCAAAATCTGCATACTGTATGGGCAACGGAGGAAGGGGTGAGGACGCACCTGTGGAAAAGGCCTCATAAAGGGCAGCCAATTCTCTGAGGAGAACGCCGACAGACCAGCCGTCCGAGACAATATGGTGCATCACAAGGAGGAGTACATGTTCTTCCTCGCCCAATCGCAAGAGGGTCATCCCCATGAGGGGCCCTTGGGTCAGGTCGAAAGTTCTTCGGCTTTCCTTGGTCAGAAGGTCATGGATCTTGTCGCCCCGTTCGGGCTCTGGCAAGCGGCTCAAATCGATCACCCGTGAGAATAAAGGCATGGGTTGCCGTTGGGAGTGCCCGGGGCCGGGCACCGGCTGAGCCATTTGCACAGGGCGGCCTTCCACCGCAGTGAAGGTCGTGCGAAGGGATTCGTGGCGCCGCAGGATTTCACTGAGGACCCTTTCCAGAACTTTCGGGTCGATTTGCCCTGTGAGGCGAAAGGCCCTCACCACGTTATACGCCGGGTTGCCGGGAACCACTTGATCGAGAAACCAAAGCCTTTGTTGGGCAAAGGAGAGGGGAGCAGGGCCTGCAACATTTCTTCGGGTGATTTTCCGGCTCCGTCCGGTGGCGGCGGCCTTGAGCAACGCCTCAAGCAGTGCCTCGCTCTTTAAGGATGGGTCGGAGACCCCTTCAGACGGATTGGTCATGGATTTCCACTCCTACATAATCGGGAAAGGGTTGAATTGCCGTCAGGTCATTTTCAAAAAGAGTGACCTTGCCCTTCCGCTCAATTTCATAAAACCCTGCAAAGCGATAGGTGATATTCATCATGCGGTTTCGACCATTCTCCACGTATTCAGCGCGCAAACGCACGTTATGGTTTCTGGCCATCATCATGATGTGGCTAAGGATAATGGAGCCGATTCCTCTGGACATGACCCGGCACGATACCAACAGGAGTTTTATGGTCCATACCCTTGCCTCACATTGGACGAGTGCCAAGCCGATGTTTCCATAACTACCGTACTTATCTTCCAGCTTTGCCATGAGCAGGATGTGCCCTTTCGATTGCCGGAAGTGATCCAGCTCCTCATAGGAATAGGTGAAGCCTGTTGCATTCAGTTGATTGGTGCGCACCGTCAATTCTTCTGCTCGCAGCAAATCCTCTTCTCTTGCCGCAAAGATAGTGAGGACCATGCGGAGTGACGCTAGAAAAGCCTCTTTGGAACCCTCAAACTCCTGTTCAGATCTTAGCCGTGACACGTCGCTAAGGTACATCGACCTTCTCATTTTCGAATCTTCGGTAACAAGGCCAGGGTTCATTTCCGGCATATCGAGCAGTCTATGCAAGTCTTTTGCATCCACACAGAGAACTTCAGGTAGCGAAAACCTCACTTCTTCTCTTTCAAAAGGCTGGTCATCAATGAAGGCCATTGCATCCGTACCAATGTTGAGTGACCGAGCAATGTGCTGAATGGATGAGGCTTTGGAGTTCCAGCCAATCTGGGGATGGAGAAAATACTCGTTCAGACCGTACTCGCTGAGCTTTTTCATCGCGGCAGCACCATCGTTCTTGCTGGCAATGGATTGCAGGATACCGCGGTTATCCAGAGCCTTGATGATGGAGATCACGTTTTCCCGCAGGCAAAGGTGGTCATTCTCCAGCAATACGCCCTTCCATATCGTGTCATCGAGATCCCAGACGACGCACTTGACGGATTGCTTTCTATGATCCTTGTCAGCCAATTTCCTGTTTGTCGAGATGGTCATTGAGGTCATTGCCAAGGGGGCGATACATTTCACGCAAACATCACTTGTCGCCGTGCTCCTGATAGGCGTATTCGGCGATTTTCATCTGAAGTATCTGCGTCGTTCCTTCGATAATTTCCATCACTTTGGCATCGCGCAAGTATCTCTCCACCCCATGTTCACGACTACACCCCAGGGCGCCGTGGATTTGCACCGCATCATTTGCTATCTCACTGGCCATTTGTGAGGCAAAATACTTGGCCACCATTGTCTCCGTGACAGAGCTCGGATCACCCGCCTCCATAGAGGAGCCGGCCCGAATGCACAGCAGCCTTCCTGCTTTCACTTTCACGACCATGTCAGCGATCATGTGCTTGATCAATTGGTGTTCCTTGAGATAGACCCCGAACTGTTTTCTCTTGCTCGTATGGTCTATACAGGCCTCGAGACAGGCCTGCGCAATACCCACACAGCCCCAGGCAACGCTGTATCTTCCGATATTGAGGGCCAAGAAGGCTACAGGCGCCAGGCCAAAGCCCATGGCACCGACCAGATTCTCTGCTGGGACCGGGCAATCATCAAAATGCAATTCAGCAAGCAAGGAGGCTCTAGCGCCGAGCATCCCGAAAAGGGGGTTTATCGACAAACCCGGAGTGTCTTTCTCCACCAGAAAGGCACAGGGCTGTCCTTCCCATTGAGCAAGCACCAGAAAAAGGTCTGCTATCTGTCCCAGGGTGATCCACTTCTTCCGTCCATTGATGATATAGTTGTCCCCCGCCGGTCTCGCCGCAGTCTGGACATTGCTGGCGTCGCTACCTACATCCGGTTCGGTCAGGGCGAAGGAAGCCAGCGCCTCACCTGATGCCAGCTTGTTGAGCCAGAACCCCTTTTGATCCCTGTTCCCCCATCTAAGGATTGTCTGGCCGATCATATTTTGGAGCATGACCAAGGCGCGCACCGAAGAGCAGCCTCGTCCAAGCTCTTCGTTGAGAAGGCCATAGGTGATCATGTCCATGGCACGGCCGCCGTATTCCGTGGGCAAAGTCGCGCCCAGATATCCCTCGCGGCCCAGTCTTTTGATGAGATCAAAGGGGACGCGCTCCTGCCGATCGTATTCATCGGCATGGGGAACAATCTCTTTACTCACAACAGCCCGGAAGGCCGCCTGATCTTTCTTCTGCTCTGCATTCAGCTCCATTTTCATGACACTTTCTATCCAGCAAGACGGGCAATCGAGTGGAAATCAACCCGGGAAGTGCGCACTGTTTAACTGCAACACTTTCCGTTCTATCAAACGGCTAAGAGCATTGATCGATCTGAAGTTCTTAATCTTCAGATCCTCGTTTTCGATTCGGAGATGAAACTCCCCTTCTACAAACAAGACCAATTGCATGGCAAACAGTGAATTGACAAAACCGCTTGCAAAGATGTCATCATCATCTCGTAAATCGTGGGTTGAAATGTATCTGGCCAAAAACGCCCTGATTTTCTCTCTGTTCTCCTTCATAGCGATATCACTCTTCTTCGCTCGCAGGGTCTGTGTTATGGACAGAATAATCGTAGAATCCTTGCCCGCTTTTCCTGCCATGGAAACCCCCATCCACCATCTTCTTGAGTAATGGACAGGCCCTGTATTTGCTGTCCTTAAAGCTTTCATGAAGGACCTCCAGGGTATAGAGGACCGTATCGAGTCCGATCAGATCGGCTGTTTCCAGGGGGCCCATTTTGTGACCAAAACAGGTTTTGAATATTCTGTCTACGTCCTCAGCAGAGGCTACTTTCTCCTGCAATGCGTACACAGCTTCGTTGATTGCCAACATGAGTACACGGTTGGAAACAAAGCCGGGCGAATCATTGACCACAATGCAGCCTTTGCCCATCTGGGCGAGCAGGACCTTTGCCGTTTCAAGGGTCTCATCGGATGTGTGAACCCCGCGAATCACTTCAACTGTTGGCTTCAAAGGGACGGGATTCATGAAATGCATTCCGATGACTTTCGCCGGTCTCTTTGTGGCCGAGGCGATGCGGGTAATGGGTATGGCGGAGGTGTTCGCTGCAAAGACGCATTCCTCGGGGCACCGGGCCTCAAGATGCCCGTATATCTCTTTTTTGATCTCCCACTTCTCGGTGACGTTCTCGATCACGAAATCCACATCCGACAGAAGGTGATGATCGGCAGAAAACCTTATGCGTCCCAACACCTCATCCGGGTTTTCCCCCTTGTCGGCTTGGGTGAAGAACTGCTGCAATCTCATGTTTTCTTTGATGTCCCTTCTAGCCTCTTCGAGTATTTCCGGCACAACATCGAGGAGCATCACCTGATGGCCGGTCTGGGCAAGGTTTTGGGACACGCCCCGTCCTATTACACCAGCGCCAACAACGGCGACCACACGAATGTCCATACTCTTACCCATTCAATAAGCTCCAAAATCATTCATACCCTGTCCGTCAGCGACTTGTGAGTCCGTTTTTTTGTGGAGATCTTCTCCGAATCGTGTTTGGCAGGAGTTCTTCATGTCCCGTCTTCTCAATCAACTTCCGCGTAATTTCTGCGGCCAGATTTGCCACAGTGGGGACCTCAAAAAGATCGGCCACAGATAACTCTATCTGAAAGGTATCGCGCAATCTGGAGATGACTTGAGTGGCTGAAAGAGAATGGCCGCCTAACTCAAAAAAATCATCGTACAGGCCTACTCGTTCTATACGGAGCACCTCCTCCCAGATGTTGGCCAGGGTCTTCTCCACAGAGCTGAGAGGTGCTTCAAACGCCCCTTTCAGCTTTGGCCCCCCTTTTCCCGGTGCGGGAAGTGCCGATCTATCAACCTTGCCGCTTGGTGCTCGCGGTATCTCTTGCAGTAAAACGAAACTAGACGGTATCATATAATCGGGTAGCGTCTTGCGTAAAAAGGTTTTCAGTTCGCCGGTTGAAATCACTGGAATGCTCAAAGGAGGTGACTGTGATGTCTGTGTTTGCTCTTTGGCTTCCTTTTTGATAATTCGTTTCTTTGATGGTCGCAAGGCATATACGGAGCGAATGGGGGTATTCTCGAGAAGATTGTCCTGATCTACTGTGACATCATAACCTTGATTTTTTAGTAGCGAGACAACTCTGTCCAGATGTTCCTCAATGTCCACCTTTAGGACCATCTGATCAATCTTCTTCCAGTCATCATCCTCGATACCCGCGAGAACATCGAGTTCACTCTTTTCAACATTAATCTTCAAAAGATGAATACACGGGACATGTTCCTCTTTTATCACGCTCGAAAGGGTTCTTAAGGGGACAGTAAACGTTTCAGGCGAAAAACGCTTGTTCAATATGTCATCAGCCTGTTCTATCGTCTCGTCCATACCGGAGATTCCCGCTTTCTGCTGATTTGTCATGAGTGCTTTGACCACTGCCTTTTCGCTCTCCCCATCAGCATATAAGCCGGATTGTATGGAAGAACCAGGGAAAAAGGTAAAGGGTGCGCGCTTGGATTGATCAGACAATCCACATTGGAACAATCGTACGTCCAGGCCATACAAAGACGCATTTGCCTTTAATAGCTCGAATACGACGGGATTGGGCTCAAAGGCGAAGATCCTTGGCTTTTTGCACCACTGATGGACAAAGAGCGAAAAGAGACCTATGTTTGCCCCCACGTCAAATATGCAATCACCATCATGAATCGTAATCCCATGTCTCATATAGGTGAGACGCTCGAATATTGCCCCATAGGTGTAGTCGGTCTCATGTTTGTTTAATTGCATCACGGCCATGTTATTTGAAAACCTATATGGCCTGTTACCCTCAATCATTATCGTGCCGGCTTGATTAGGCACTATGTAGGCAATCAATCTTTTGTCACCTGGAAGGTCCTCTCGTGCTAACACGGCGGCGTCGCGTACGTCCGGGTGTTTTCTCAGTGTTTCTTCAATCTCCGTCGGTTCGATACGGAACCCGCGGATCTTGATTCGCTGATCCAGACGACCCATGAACTCGAGATTGCCGTCGGGTAAATATCGCCCCAAGTCGAGGGTTTTATAAAGACGTGCACCGGGCTTTCCACTAAACGGGTCGGGGATGAATCGATCGGTCATCAATCCGTCTCCATGCAGGTATCCTTTAGCCAAGCGTCCGCCTCCGACACAGATTTCGCCTTCCACCCCATTGGGAACCTGGCGCAGGTCTTCGTCTAATAAGTAGATCTGCGTCCTTTCAACTGGCCTTCCCAATGGTACTACCCGCGATTTGTCATCAAACTCCTTGGGAATGGGATAATAACTAACAGTCCCAGTAGATTCTGTTTGGCCATACAGGTTCATGATGTGCGCACCATGATGCAATCGAGACATCCACGTCCGAGGGATATCCCAGGTTAGTGGCTCACCGGTCACCAGGATGAGGCGCAACCTGTTTCTGAGAAGGTTTGCCCTGACGTCGTGGTCAAGAGTCATCAGCGCATCAATGCAATGACGCCACAGGCTTGGTACAGTATCCCATACGGTTACACTACGCTTTTTGACTAGTTCAAATAGGGCGAGAGGATCTCTTCTTTCCTCGGAGTTTGCAACGACCAGGGTGGAACCCAAACAAAGGGGTAAGACCATCTGTCGCACGGCAGCGGAAAAAGAAAAAGATGCGGTGTGTAAATATACATCCTTATCAGTTACCCCTAAGGCCTTGCTGATGGAATTGATGTACAATGATAAACTGGAATGGGATACGGCCACGCCTCTTGGTTGGCCAGTAGAACCGGAAGTATAGATCACATAGGCGAGATTATTGTCCCTCACACTTGTAACGGGGGTTTCTCCGCTCATATGCCTGTATGTGTTCCGTCCTGTGTCTAAGCAGATTACCCGTGCCTCCTGGTTGGGTAGCCTATGGAGCAGCCGCTCTTGGGTTAAAAGTACCGAAATCCCAGCATCTTCGGCCATAAAGGACAATCGTTCCTTTGGATATTCGGGATCTAAGGGCACGTAAGCCCCCCCTGCCTTCAGAGTGGCCAGTATTCCTAGTACGATATCGATGGAGCGTTCCATATATATCCCCACAGGCACATCGGGACCTACACCCGAAGAACGTAGATAGTGTGCCAGCCGGTTACTCAGTTGGTTCAATTCGCGATAGTTCAGCCGCTGGTCTTCAAAGGAGACTGCGTCAGCATCGGGTGTCCGCTCGGCCTGAATCTCGAACATCTCATGCAGGCAGTTTTGCCCGGGATCGCCTTGTAGGATATCATCCCTTTCGCTCATTTCTTGTGGGGAATGGCCACGCTTGTTTGCCCTGCACAATGGGAGTAATACTTCTGCCTCCCCTCGGGTTGTGGTGATGCCCACCTGGTTGATTCCCGTTATCTTGACTGTTAGTGAAGTACCGGACTTTGTATCATTTTTCTTTGTTACTATTCCTTGATACCAAGTAGTATCCCCGTATAGGTTTGGTGCTATTATCCGAACAGCCAGTCGTTTCAGCAATCCATTATCACCCATCCAGTTTGTTACTAAAGGAGACAACCAGGAAAAACGCATCACACCATTATCAAAGGGAGCGGACATTCCGCGCTGTGACACCAGTTGAAAGTCCTCATGCTGTTGAGAAAACCTAACCGGCCAACCGGTAATAGGATTTGTAACGGCCGTGTGGGGTGCCTTCACGATGTCCCGATAACCCAGAGATCCGGCCCGATAGGAGGGACCAACGGCAGCCTGCCAACAGATCATATCCCCGATGGTTAGGGGGCCCCGCACCAGCGCTGGTAGTTCCTGGCCGACCTCAACATCCTCACCGAACAGATTGCGGCCCCCGGTCCTGCCCTCTCGTGCAAGGGCCTTGCCAATGCTTTGTATCTCTTCCTGGTTATACTGATGTATTGGAGGCTGAACCGAGAGTTCTTTCCCATCCCGTAAAACTCGGGCCATTGTTCCCCTTGCCTTTGCAACCAGCTCACCCTGTTGGTTCCAATAGCCGGTCTCAGATACAATATAGACAACGGGGCGGCCATTGGCGGCCTTCGATTCTAAGACGTCAATCTGCCTGGCCGATGCCCGTAACGAATCTCCTTCCAGAACAGGCAAAAACCATTGATATTCTATTCCCTCGATAAAGCTGGATAAAGGCACATCCATTGGGGCCCCATGTAGGATTGGGTACAGGACGGAGCTGAGGAAAGCCGGCGGCGCGACCAGGCGGCCATAGCAGGTCTTGGATGCGTAGTGCCGGTCCAGCCACAGGGGGTTATCGTCGCTGATACCATAGGCAAAGTGCCTGATGGCATCAGCCGTTACAGAGGTGTTCCAGGGCATCCTTTCTCTTACCTCTTGCCCATTTAGCGCACGTGATTCGGCAACAAACTCATCAATCCTTTCTTGTATGGTTTTCTCCACAGACATTGGAAGATGTTTCCCTTAATAGAAATCTGAAGATGGTTACTGGGACTTCCCTTCCTGCTTCATCTTTTTCCTCAGGCTAAGGGGTGTCATGTCAGTCCAGACTTCTTTGATGAATGCGAGACATTCTGCCTTCGGCCCGCTTTTTCCCACTTCATGCCAGCCGCGAGGGGTTTCGCGGTTTACAGGCCATATGGAATACTGTTCTTCGTGATTTACGACAACCTTGTAGACGGTGGTGTCCTCCCTGTCGTCCCTGTGCATGTCTTCTCCTGTTTCCTTGACGGCTATTGGGTTTTCTCCTTGCGCATTCTTGCTCCGGGTCTTGTTCTGTTCATGGCCTCTCCCCGGTTCGCTGCCCTTTCTTCTCCTCAAGAGTCCTCTTGACTTCGTCCGGGGACATACGCTTTACCTTACTCATGATCCGGGCGATCTTTTCAGCCTGTCCGGGCACGGGTTCATTCGCCAAGATGGCCCGGGAGAGCTCTGCTACAGTGGGGGCCTCAAAGAGGCAACGCAAAGGGACATCTGTTTGAAACGCCTTCCGGAGCCGAGAAATGACCTGGACGGCCAGCAACGAGTGGCCTCCCAACTGAAAAAAGCTGTCATGAACCCCCACCTGGTCCAACCTGAGCACTTCTGTCCACACCCCTGCCACCAATTCCTCCACGGCAGTGCGGGGGGCGATGAAAGCCCCATCCAAGTCAGGTCGCGTTGCGTCTGGACAGGGAAGGGAACTTCGGTCTACCTTGCCGTTAGGCGTCAGGGGAAAGGCTTCCAGTTCCACAAACGCTGAAGGGGCCATATACTCCGGCAGTCTCTCTTTCAGAAACCGGCGCAGTCCACTAGTGGACACAGAGTGGCCCTTGTGCAGTACCACATAGGCTGCCAGGATCTTGTCTGTTGCCGGTGAAATCGGAAGGCGGCCGTGTTTGCTTCCCCTCTCTGTGGCCAAGACCACGGCTTTGTTCACAGCTGGATGTTGCCCTAGTATTGTCTCAATCTCTCCCAGTTCCACACGGCAGCCACGAATCTTGACCTGGCTGTCCATCCTGCCGAGGAACTCAATGGCCCCATCGGGCAAATAACGGGCCAGGTCGCCAGTTTTGTAAAGACGCGCACCGGGGGCATGGCTGAATGGATGGGGTATGAACTTCTCGGCCGTCAGCTCCGGGCGCTTGAGATAGCCTCGGGCCAGGCCCACACCGCCAACGTACAGCTCACCAGGTACGCCGATGGGAACAGGCTGTAAGTATTTGTCGAGCAGGTACACCTGCGTATTATCGATGGGTCGGCCGATAGGTGGCGCTGAGTGGGCTCGCTGATTTGGTTCAATAGTAGCCCATGTCGTGAGTACCGTGTACTCTGCAGGGCCGTAGGTGTTCACAAACTCAAAAGGCAAGTCGTCTGAAGGATAAGAACTGAGTTTGTCGCCCCCAGTCACAAGGGTCCGAAGTGCGGAACCTTTGGGCCAGCTCAGCGGCAGAACCCATTCCGCCAATGGGGTCACCAGGTCGCTGATGGTAATTGCCTCTGAGACCAACCAATCACGGAGTTGCAAGGGCGACGTGCGCGTTTCGTTATCCGGCGGGAAATGCACGGTTGCTCCCGCAGTCAGATAAGGCCACAGCTCCATGACGGTCATATCAAAAGAAAGTGCTCCAAGCTGGGTCGCTCGGTCTGCCTCAGACACAGAGAATGTTCGTTGCTGCCACGAGATAAGACTGACTACCCCCCTATGTTCGATTTCCACCCCTTTCGGTTTTCCCGTGGAACCCGAAGTGTAAATCAGATAGAGTAAATTGCGGGGCCCTGTTTCAGAAAGAGGATTCTCTTCTGGTTCTCGGGAGATTACATCCCAATCTCTGTCCAGACACACGACTTTTACCCCGGTATCGCTAAACCTTTTTGCCAGGTGCTTTTGGCTCAATAACGCCGGCGCCTCTGTCTCTTCCACCATGAAGGCCAAGCGCTTTTCAGGATAGGCCGGATCCAGAGGGACATAAGCACCCCCGGCCTTGAGAACGCCCAGCAGCCCCACTACCATCTCCAAGGAGCGCTCCACACAAACTCCTACCAAGATGTCCGGCCCCACCCCAAGCTTGCGCAGGTAGTGTGCCAGGCAATTTGCCCGACGGTTCAGCTCGTCGTAAGTCATCTGCTGGTCCTTAAAGACCGCCGCAACGGCGTCGGGCGTTCGTTTCGCCTGAGACTCAAAAAGCTGATGGACGCACTGATCCTCGGGATAGTGGACTCGATTGTCATTCCACTCCACCAGAAACTGATGTCGTTCAGATTCCGTTAGAAGTGGCAACAATCCGATGCGCTGTCCTGGATTGGCCACAATGCCTTCTAACAAAGTCCTAAAATGTCCTGACATTCGCTTAACAGTGGTCTCATCAAATAAGTCGCTGTTGTACACCCACAAACAGGACAGCCCGTCGGTCTTCTCCACTACTTCCAAGGTCAAATCGAACTGTGAGACGCGACTGTCAAATTCGAATTCATCTAAGGTCAGGTCTTGTGTTAGCACTACCTCTCCAGGAACATTCTCCAAGTTGAACATGACCTGAAATAACGGTGTTCTGCTGAGGTCCCGGTCCAATTTCAACTCCTCTATGAGTTTCTCGAAGGGCAGATCCTGGTGGGCGTAGGCGCCCATTGCCACCTCACGGACCCGACTCAATAGTTCCCGAAAAGTCGGGTTGCCAGACAGGTCAGTCCGAAGGACCAAGGTATTGACCAAAAACCCGATCACTTTTTCTGTCTCCACGTGGGTGCGGCCTGAAATAGGACAGCCCACGACGATGTCATCCTTTCCCGTATACCGATGCAGCAGGACCTGGAAGGCTGCCAGCAATACCATGAACAGGGTGACGCCCTCCTGCTGGCTTAGGGTTTTTAGTGATCTCAACAAAGAGACAGGCAACGTCACGGCTTCACGTCTCCCCCGATGCGTCTGTGTCGCCGGCCGTGGGTAATCCGCGGGGAGATCCAGTGAGGGTGGGGAACCTGCCAGTTGGTCTTGCCAATAGGAGAGCTGTATCTTGAAGACATCACCCTGCAGCCACTGTCGCTGCCAGAGTGCAAAATCTGCGCACTGGATAGGCAGTTCAGCCAGCGGCGACGGGCTCCCCTTGGAAAAAGCTTCATAGATCGCCGTGAGCTCACGGATGAGCACTTTGGCGGACCAGCCATCAAAGGCAATATGGTGTATCACCAGCAGTAGCAGGTGCTCCTCGTTGTCTAGACGTAGCAAGGTGGCCCGAACCAAAGGCCCTTGGACCAGATCAAAGGATCGCTGGGCTTCCACAGCCGCCAACTGCCTGGCCTGCGCTTCTCGTTCCGGATCAGGTTGCCTGCTCAGATCTGTCACCGCAAGAGTCACGGGTCGGGCGGGGGAAATGGCCTGGACCGGTCGTCCGTCCATGGAGGAGAAAGTTGCCCGCAGTGTCTCGTGCCGGCGCAAGATTTCACTAAGGGTCTGCTCCAAGGCGGTCACGTTGAGCGGGCCCGTGAGACGAAGGGCAAAAGGACGGTTGTAAGCAGGGTTGCCAGGCTCCAGCTGATGAAGGAACCAAAAGCGTTCCTGAGCGAAAGACAGAGGTACGTCTTCTGGCTCTGGACGCTTAGGGATTACTTTCGATTCAAAATCGGCCGTCAGCGCCTGTTGCAGCCGTTTCTCAAGCAGCGCTCCCTTGGCCGGTGAGAGCCTGGACCGCCGTTGCCCCATGTCCTCTTTTTGAGTCACGCTTCCAGCCCATCAAAAGCCGTGTCGCTGCTCAAGAAACTGTCGCGCTTCCTCTTCTGTCAGCCCTTCCACCTCACTCATGAGCAGCTCTTCAATCAATGACGCCTGGTCGGCCACAGTGGGCCCCCTAAACATCGTTGGCAAGGGCAGCTCCACACGAAAAGCTGCCCGCAACCGAGAAACCACCTGGGTGGCAAGGAGCGAGTCTCCACCCAGTCCGAAGAAGTTGTCGTAAATCCCTACCTGCTCCATATCCAGGACCGCGGCCCAGATCCTGGCCACGGCCTTCTCCGCCGGATTCCTGGGTGCCACGAATGGTGACTTGAGCTTTGACATGAACTTCTCTGCCAAACCGATGCGTTGAAGCTTCCCGGTAGGGCCTTTCGGCACCTCATCTACTATGACCACCTGGCTTGGCACTTTGTAATCAGCCAGTCGTGCAAAGGCCCACTCACGGATCTCCTTCTCCGTTGCCGAAGCCTTTGCTCCCAACACCACGGCTGTGGCAACATCTTCCCAAAGGGTGGCATGGGCGACGGCAAAGGTCACAGCTTGTTCCACAGCAGGATGCTCCATGACCGCCTCATCAATTTCTCTCGGCGCTACTTTTTCGCCGCCACGATTGATCATTTCCTTGATACGGCCTGTCAAGAACAAGTAGCCGTCTTCGTCAAAAAAGCCTTCATCCCCGGTTCTGAACCAACCGTTGCAAAAAGCGCTTTTGTTGGCTTCCGGATTGTTTTCATAGCCCTGTGTGACGTTCGCACCTCGGATCACGATCTCACCGGTCTCGCCTGTCTTTAGAAGGTCGCCTGTTTCATTCATGATGGCCACCTCTTGTCCGGTGGGTATCCCTATGGAACCAGGTTTACGCTTACGGGGAGGCAAGGGATTGCTGGTCATTTGGTGGGCAGCCTCGGTCATCCCGTACGACTCAAGCACAGGGGCATTGAACAGGCCTTCCAACGCTGCCATTGTCTTTGGCGGCAAAGGGGCAGAACAGGAACGTATGAATCGCAGCGGATAACGGGCGATGACGTTGTGATGGGATGAAGCACCGTTCAGGATCGCCTGGTGCATGGTAGGCACTGCCGTGTACCAAGTTGGGTGAAACCCTGCCACCCAGTTGAAGAATTCGGACCCGTCAAAGCCTGGAGTGCAAACGACGTTCCCGCCAGCCGCCAGCGTCGAAAGGATGGCTCCCACGAGGCCATGAATGTGAAATAGGGGCATCACATTGAGACAGCGATCGCTATCACCCAACTCAAAAGCGCTCCGAATGTTGTGGGCCGAGGTGCAAAGATTCCTCTGGGTCAGGGGGACGACCTTGGGTCGCGATGTCGTGCCTGAGGTGTGCAGCACCAGAGCCACATCCTCCAGCTGTGCAATGCCGCCATTGGCCGCTGCCGATCGTTCAGCGCCCACGAGCGTGAAACTCCCTGCCCCTGCCTCAACCACAGGTGACAGTTCGATGATGGGGGTCCCGCGTGTTCGTGCCACGCTGATCGCTGGCGAGTCCATGCCAGATTGAATAACCAATGCCTTGGCATCTAAATCGCCAAGATAGAAATCAAATTCCTTAGCGCCATAGGCGGGATTCAGCGGGGCGCTGGTTCCCCCAGAGGCCACTGCCAGAAAGGCAGCGGCTAACTCGGGGCCGTTAGGAAGAACAATGGCTACGCGGTCATTACGGCCAACCCCCATTGCATTTAGCATTTCCACCGTACCTTCAGTTTGAATGCACAATTCGCTGTACGTAAGGGGATTCCGCCCAGGAGCCAGAATGGCAAGAGCATTAGGTGCTCGCTGGGCTTGGGCCTTTAAAAAATCATGAATAGAGCCATACTTTGAGACATCAGGCATGCTTTGGTTCGGCATTGTCTATAAAACTTCCCCCGTTCCGAACAAATAACAACAGAAGCTATTCAACGCGTCTTTTGCCCCTTTTACGAATCAGTGGCGGACAGATTCATGAACTTCAAAAGTCCCTATACGGCCGCAGGCAGAATGAGAGGGATAGATGAAAAGACTTGCCGCTTTCGTGAAGGCTATGTACGAACATTTGGGTTCCTGAGTCAAGGCGAAACGACACGAAAACACCGACGACATAACTTGGTGTATTGGAGGGGGGTGGATTAGATCTCATCTGAGCAGCCCGTGGGATGGAAGTGCCGTGGCATGTTTGACCTTTCTGTTTTAGATGATGTCCTCTTTTTCTTTTATCGTAGAGGAAATGAGCTCCCCCCAGTACCGAAGGGCTCCAGATTACCCTCACACCATCCAGCCCTTCCACTGTAACAACCACATATTTATTGATCTTATCATTATATAACTTGTTCAATGTCTAAAGATGTATAGTAGGAACACATCATGGGGCAAGATTGGAAAAGCAGAAGATCACCAGCCGTTGGGGGTGTAAACCACACGGTCATCTGTCCTTTTGAATACAGGCTCTTATCCTAAAGAGAACATGATAAGGCCTACAAATTGCCATAAAGGTGAGGATTTTGTTGACAACGGCCATAAAATGCGTACATTACGGCCCAATTTATAGGGTGTCCGTGGCGTTTAATAAATGACAGGACATGAGGCTGGGGCGGGCAGAAGATGCCTGGAGCGTCCCGGCACAGGGGCGGGCAACGGGCCTGTTCATAGAAAAGGGGCAAATATCTAGGTATTTCATTGTATTAAATCTATAAGGCAGCCTTTTTCCAAGGAGCCAACGGCAGGGTGGGCTAGTGCGTCTCTTGGCCCCCGTTTGAGGCCTTGTGCGTTTTTTCTTTACAAGAAACTTGATATTGAGTAAGAGGGACGATCTGTCATGCATGATCACCAGCAAACGTTAGGAAAATCGGTTCAGTGTGCCGGTGTGGGGCTCCATTCGGGGAGAAGCGTTACGTTGACCATCAAACCGGCCCCCGTGAACCACGGGGTAAAGTTTGTCCGGGTTGATCTTCCCCACAAGCCGGTGATTGCCGCCCATTTTCGCAATGTGATTGACACGAGTCTGGCGACCACCTTGGGTGCCGATGGGGTGATCGTTTCTACCATTGAACACCTCATGGCTGCATTTGCAGGTTTGCAGATAGACAATGCCCTAGTGGAGATGGATGCCTATGAGGCTCCCATCATGGACGGTAGCGCCGGACCCTTTACGTCGATGCTGAAAGAGGCAGGGATTAGTCCCCAATCGGGTAAACGGTTCTTCTTTGTCGTCAAGAAGCCCATTGAAATGGAAGAGGCAGACAAAAAGGTCGGGCTCTACCCATCAGACATTCCTAAGGTGACGTGCAGCATAGACTTTGACCACCCCATGTTGAGAGACCAGACCTACTCTATTTCTCTGGATAATGGGCATTTTGAAGAGGAGATCAGCCGCGCCAGGACCTTTGGCTTTCTGCATGAAGTCGAGTATTTGAAGCGGAATGGATTCGCCCGCGGTGGGTCTTTGGACAATGCTGTGGTCATTGACAAGGAAAAGGTGTTGAATCCGGAAGGGCTTCGGTACCAGAATGAGCCTGTTCGCCACAAGATACTCGACTGTATTGGTGACCTATCTCTTTTAGGCATGGGCATTGTGGGCCATATTGTAGCCCACAAGTCCGGTCACACCCTCAATCATGCCCTGTTGACGCGGTTCATTGACCAACGGTCTTGCTGGGATACGGTGGAGGCATCGACCTTTTCACCTTAGGCCCATCCCTGTTTGGCCTCGAAATCCCTTGCAATTTAATCCCCAGTTCGTTATCGTGATTTAAGGTGGTTACGACCCTTGGTCAGGCCTATTGGGTTCCTTCGGGCCTCTTTTGGGAGTTGATGAGGGCTTTCAATGGCCGGGGGGCCAGGGGCAAGGGTGTAGCCTAGTTCAGGCTGGCTGTCGTTCGTGGAAAGGGGCCACGGGCACTGTGGGCATGAGGCGGTAGCAGGACGGGAGGAAAGCATTATAACCTACGTGAGAAAAGGGCTTTTGATCGTCACACTGTGCGCAATCCTGTTTTCTTCGCAGTTCGCCTGGAGTGAGGATGCAAGGATAACGGACGTGGTGGTGAAGAACACCCCAGATGGTATCATCGTCCATTTTCGGGTGGAGGGATGTTTCACCGACGATTTAGAGCAGGCCATCCTAAACGGGATTCCAACGACGTTCAGATTCCTGACCGCCCTTGAGCGCGTTCGAGGCTGGTGGGCAGACAAGGAACTGGCCAGCTTGGAGATAACCCACACGGTAAAATACAATAATCTGAAGAACGAATTTGTCATCACAAGGAGCGAGCGCGAGGGGTGTCCCCTTGTGGTGAACTCCCTGTCTGAAGCCAAAGAGATCATGGCTGAAGTGGAGAATCTCAAGATTGCCGAGCTCGACATCCTGGAAAAAGGCCATCGCTATGAAGTCGAGATAAAGGCCAAACTCAGCAAGATAACCCTTCCCTTTTATCTCCATTACGTGTTTCGGTTCTTCCTGTTTCTCTGGGATTTCGAGACTGACTGGTACACTTTGGACTTCATGTACTAGGGCCAACCTCCATGTTACCCATGTCGCAAGAGGAAGCCAAGCGCCGCAAGCGTGAGCGGATCATTATTCTCATCTTGGTCCTCGCCGTCGCCTTTCTTACCTATATAGAAACCAAGGTTATCCGTTTTGGCACGGGACTCCCCGTTTCCAACACCATCATCACGTTCATTCTTATCAATATGAACATGCTGTTGCTGTTGCTGTTGATTTTTCTCGTGCTGAGAAACGTGGTGAAACTCCTCTATGACCGCAAGCGCAAGGTGATGGGCGCGAAGCTGCGGACGAAGCTTGTGGTGGCCTTTGCCTGTCTGTCTCTCATCCCAACGGTCCTGCTTTTCTTTTTTTCATCGCAGTTTCTCACGTCAAGTGTGGCCTTCTGGTTTAATGTCCCGGTGGAACAGTCCTTGGAGAAGTCTCTGGAGGTAGGTAAACAGGTATACAAGCAGGTTGGAGAGAACAATCGTTTCTTCTTGGAGAGGATCGCCTATCAGATTGTCCGCAGAGACCTGCTGGTGGAGAAGAACAGCGAAGCGCTGAAGCATTATGTTCGGGTTGTGCAGGGGGCCTTTAATCTACAGGCCATAGAAATCTATTCTAATCGGTCTGAGCGGCTGGCCGTCGGGCTCGATGCCGAACTGGAAGGTGCACCCCTTCCACCCGTGCCTGCTGAGAGCATTCAGAAGGCATTGCGACGAAGAGGGTTTCCGACCATCACAGGGTTCCTTCCTTCGGGCGAGATGATCAGGACCCTCGGTAGCATCCCAGTGAACGCGAGCAGCGATAAGGCGCTGGGGGTCGTGGCTGTGACAACCGTGATTCCGCCAAACCTGTCAGAAAACATGACCACCATCTTAAGGGGCTTTGACCAGTACCAGCAGATGAAGATGGTGAAGAAGCCTATCCAGGTCAGCCATCTCATTACGCTTTCCATCGTGGCCCTGCTGATCATGTTCTGCGCCACGTGGTTTGGGTTCTATCTGGCAAAAACCCTAACGGTTCCCATCCAGGAGTTGGCCGAAGGAACGCGCCGGGTGGCTGACGGCGATCTGAATTTTGCCCTTGAGATGGTTTCTGATGACGAGATGGGCACGCTGGTGGATGCCTTTAACAGGATGACCCGGGATTTGAGATTGGGTAAAGCACAGCTGGAGTTGTCTACACAGGAGCTCAAGAAGAGAAACCTAGAGATTGAACAGCGGCGTTTATACATGGAGACCGTGTTACAGAACGTATCTGCCGGTGTTGTTTCGCTGGACGCCGGGGGTTTTTTTACGACGATCAACAAATCAGCAGAGAAAATGCTTGGCATCGAAGGGAAGGGATTTCTCAACCGGATGTATGAGGAGGTACTGAAGCCTGAACACCTGACACAAGCTAAAGATTTGTTGAAAGAGCTAAAAGGGGGTCCCGGCAATTCTGTGGAAAGGACCGTCAAGATTACGGTTGATGAAACAGCGCGCACCTTCATGGTCCATGTGGCTGCCCTTAGGGATGAGAAGGAGCGGTACATGGGCACGGTCGTTGTCTTTGACGATCTCACAGAGATTGAGAAGGCCCAGAGGATGGCGGCTTGGCGTGAGGTGGCAAGACGCATTGCCCACGAAGTGAAAAACCCCCTGACACCTATAAAGCTTTCTGCACAAAGGCTTAGGCGCAAGTATGGTAAGCAGATTCGTCACGACAAGGCGATCTTTGGAGAGTGTACTCAGACCATCATTGACCAGGTGGATCAGATAGGACGCCTCGTCAATGAGTTCTCTTCCTTTGCTCGTCTGCCGGCTGTGAACCCTGAACCGTGCCACCTGCCACAGATTGCAGGTGAGGCCGTGGCCCTTTACCGGGAGGCCCACCCTCACATCTCCTTTGAAGTGGAGACGACCTCAGAGATCCCCCAATTGAATCTGGACAGGGGGCAGATGAAGCGTGTATTACTCAATCTCATTGACAATGCTATTTCAGCCGTGGGGAGAAAAGGCACTGTTGCGATCACCATGGGTTTTGATCCAGTTTCAAAGCGCGTGCGCCTGGAGATTAGTGACACAGGCAGCGGGATTTCGCCGGAAGACAAGGGCCATCTTTTTGAGCCCTATTTTTCGACCAAGAAGACAGGGATGGGCCTGGGACTGTCTATCGTGAATGCCATTGTCGAAGATCACTACGGATCGATCCAGGTCCAGGACAACCACCCCACAGGGACTACTTTCATTGTGGAACTGCCGGCTTGAGGGGTGATGAAATGGCAAAAAGCCGAAGGATACCATTTGTTGTCATCCCGGCCCCGCATCAAGCACGGGGTAAACTGCCGGCGGGTGTGCAGTAGCTCTGTTCAGGCCTCCGGCTTTCGCCGGAGTGAGGGACTTTAAGACTTTTGCGAAGCCGTCACGGATGGACATTTGGAAGAGGGGTTGATCTATGTTTCCCACCATATTGGTTGTAGATGATGAGAGTACCATATCGCAGGCATTAAGTGGCATCCTTTCTGATGAAGGCTATGAGACACTGACTGCCCCAAATGGGTATGAGGCCTTGAAGCTGATTGAAGAGCAGGCCCCGGACCTGGTCCTCTTGGACGTCTGGATGCCCGGTATGGACGGGATAGAAACCCTTCAGGAAATCAAAAGGACGAATCCCTTTCTTCAGGTGATCATTATTTCAGGCCATGGCACCATTGAGACAGCGGTCAAGGCAACCAAGCTTGGCGCCTATGATTTTATCGAAAAACCTCTTTCCATCGAGAAGGTCGTCGTTACCATTAATAATGCTCTCAACTTCAGACGGCTGGAGGAGGAAAACCGTTTCCTGCGCAAAAAGACATTAGAGAAGCATTCTATCACGGGAAATAGCGCGACCATTCAGGCCATGAAGAGACAGATCGCTACGGCTGCTCCCACGGATGCCTGGATTCTGATCATTGGCGAGAACGGAACGGGCAAAGAGTTGGTGGCGCGCACGATTCACCAGATGAGCGATCGAGCGGACCAGTCCTTGATTGACGTCAATTGTGCTGCCATACCGGATGGGATGATCGAAAGCGAACTCTTTGGTCATGAAAAGGGGGCCATTGCCGGCGCGTCGTCAAAAAAGCGGGGCAAGTTCGAGATAGCCAATGGGGGCACCATTTTCCTGGACGAGATAGGAGACATGAGTCTAAGGACCCAGGCAAAGATCCTTCGAATTTTGCAAGAACAAAAATTTGAAAGGGTAGGCGGGGGGCGAACGCTGACAGTAGATGTGCGGGTGCTGGCGGCGAGTAATAAAGACCTGGAGAAAGAGATTGAAAAGGGGGCATTCAGGGAAGACCTTTACTACCGTCTGAATGTGATCCCAATCGAGGTGCCCCCTTTGCGAAGACGCACGGAAGACATCCCCCTGTTGGTAGAGACTTTTTTGAGGGGATTTGCCCAGGAGAGCGATTGGGGTGAAAAGACCATGACACCAGCAGCCATTGAGCACTTGCAGGAATATTCATGGCCTGGCAATGTGCGGGAGCTGAAGAATCTGGTGGAAAGACTGGCCATCATGACACAAGCGGATGTCATCGACGAGTGCGACATCCCTCCTACATACAGGCGCCAAAAACAAGAAGAGGCTGGTGTGGAATTCTTTGAAGGGGCCTCCTTTAGCGAAGCCAAGAGGGAGTTTGAGAAGGCCTATCTCCGGCAGAAGCTCGCTGAAAACAACAACAACATTTCTCAAACTGCAGATTCCATCGGTATGGAAAAAAGCCAGCTCTACAAGAAAATAGAGTCTTTTGGCATCAGCTCATGACCACTGGTGCCTTTGCCCTTTTGGTGTCGCATCAAGGGGCTGTTGCCCAAATGCTTTTTCGCTTGTTCTGAGGCGTTTTTTGACAAACTGAGTGGGGAAATGGGCGTGGCTAGTTGTCTCTCTGCGATTTCTTGACAACAATATGAACCTGACAAGAAAAGGCGGAAAGTGGCCATTCCCCGGCTTGCCTGCCCCGGATTTGATCTGGGGACCGGGGAATCCAGCACAATTACTGGATGCCCGATCAAGTCCGACATAACGGAAATTGTAAGGCCAGTGGAGACACTGCACTAGCATTGTGGTGGATACTGGTGAGGGTTATTGGCGGTACTTTAAAAAAAAGGAGGCTCCACCCCTTGCGGGGGCAGGAGATTCGTCCCACCACGGATTACTTGAGGGAGTCCATCTTCAATATCGTGGCGAATCGTGTGGAAGATGCGGTGGTCCTTGATCTATTTGCCGGCACTGGCAGTCTTGGAATAGAGGCCCTCAGCCGCGGCGCGGCCTCTGCCGTATTTGTTGATAGCCAAGTCCAGTCCATCAGGAGTCTTGCCAAAAACATCTCCACCTGCGGATTGGAAGGCAAAAGCACTGTCTTGAGGCAGGACATCCTTCGGGGACTGGGCTTTTTGAGGGCCCTGGATCGGGCCTTTGATCTGGTCTTCATGGATCCCCCCTATAATAAAGGATTCGCTGAAAGAACGATGCAACTCTTGGAGCGCAGTACCTGCGTTGCCCAGGGGGCCTGCGTGGTCGTTGAACACAGTACCCGGGAGCCTCTGCCAGATAAGGTCGGCCCCTTTGAGAGGATCGACCATAGACAAAAGGGGAAGACCGTTGTCTCCTTTTTCGAATCTGTGTTATAAAACGAGCTGTGCCGGAGGTGTTACTCAAAAAAACTGGATCATCTCCCAACCCTTTTCTCCAACTGGATTGGAGAAAAGCCATAAGCACAAGTGGACGTGAAGGTGAAATAGCATGCATACAAGAAAGACGGCCGTTTATCCTGGGACTTTTGACCCCATCACAAATGGCCACTGTGACATCATTTACCGGGGGTTAAAGCTGTTTGACAGCGTCATTGTGGCCATTGCTACGAATGGGAGCAAAACCCCGCTGTTTACAGTACAAGAGCGCGTAGAGATGTTGACGGAGGTTTTCAAGGACGAGCCTAATGTCCAGGTCGATAGCTTTGACGGGCTTCTGGTGGATTATGTGACCGAGCGGGGGGCTGATGCCATCCTCAGGGGCCTTAGGGCTGTGTCAGACTTTGAGTATGAATTCCAACTTGCCCTGATGAATCGAAAGCTGAAGAAGAACGTGCAAACCGTTTTTCTCATGACAGGCTTGCGATGGATCTTCATCAGCTCCTCCATTATCAAAGAAGCTGCCCGATTCGGGGGAGACACCACCGGGATGGTTCCTGATGTGGTTTCTGAAAGACTTAAGGCGAAGTTTGCTGCAGGCAAGGGGCTATGATACCACTCATCTCTTTGATCAACGGTCTTCTCCGGCAGATCGAGACATGTACGATGGCCCCTTCACTTGCACGGACGCGGTTGCGGAAAGCTTACCATGAGGGTTCAAGGAGTGATACAAAGATCTCCGCATGGGAGAAGCTTGCCGCATGAGATCATGTGCTTGAGCCGGCTTTTATAGTGCTAATATGGACTTATGGAGGCTTTACATATTTTGCAAGGTCGTGGAGCTGAAGAGCTTTTCCAAGGCGGCCAGCGCGGTCTTTCTTTCTCAACCCACGGTAAGCAGTCACATCAAGGACCTGGAGCATCATTTTGAGTGCAAGCTGATAGACCGCCTAGGCAGGGAGGTTGCTCCTACAAAGGCGGGAGAGCTCTTGTATGGATATGCCACGAAGATGATTGCCCTTAGGGATAATGCTGAAAAGGTCATGGCTGAGTTTCAGGGAAAGGTGAGGGGGCATCTTGCTATTGGGGGGAGCACCATCCCGGGCGGCTATATCTTGCCGCCTTTGTTAGGGAAGTTCAAGGAGGCCTACCCTGGAGTAACCTTGACGTTGACAGAAGGGGACACTTCCAGGATTGTTCAAGAAACCCTGGAAGGCTCCGTGGAGCTGGGCGTGGTGGGGGCCAAGACCAGGGAAAGCCGGCTCGTTCAAGAAAAGATCATGGATGACCAGATGTTCCTCATCGTTCCCGGTGACCATAAGTGGGCAGCCAGGGGTCGTGTGACGTTAGAGGAACTCGGCGTCGAACCTTTTGTCCTCCGTGAACCAGGCTCTGGGACGCGAAAGTCCATCGAAGAAGTATTGGACCAATCAGGGTATTGGCCTCGTCAGATCAATGTGGTGGCGGCCGTAGGGAGCACGGAGGCGATTCGCCAGGCCATCAAGGCGGGGGTGGGGATTTCCATCCTTTCTGAATGCGCTGTTGCTGAGGAGTTGGCTACAGGCACACTCAAAAAACTGGAGATCAAGGGGCTTTCTTTTAAAAGGGCTTTTTATTTGATCATGGCCAAGTATCGAAGTGAGTCACCCTTGTGCCGGGCCTTTGTGACGTTTCTAAAGCAGGAAACGGAAGCGTATAGGAACCAGTAACTGCCCACTGAGGGTATGAGTCGATCATGTCATTATCTCTATCTAAAAACGCCATGGTAGTCCTTGAACGGCGGTATCTTCGCAAGGATGGGAGAGGAAGGCCCGCCGAGACGCCGGAGGACCTCTTCAGGCGGGTAGCTCGAGCTGTGGCAGCGGCTGACGCCAAGTTTGATCCCAAGGCCGATGTCAAGCAGGTTGAAGAAGACTTCTACCATTTGATGACCAATTTGGACTTTGTGCCTAATTCTCCCACCCTGATGAATGCAGGACGCAGGCTTGGGCAATTGGCTGCCTGTTTTGTCCTTCCTGTTGAAGATTCCATCGACAGTATATTTGAAACGCTCAAACATACAGCAGTCATTCATAAGAGTGGGGGGGGGACTGGTTTTTCTTTTTCCCGTGTGCGGCCTGAAAATGATGTGGTGTTGTCCACCAGGGGGATATCGAGCGGCCCGTTGTCCTTTATGACCGTCTTTGACGTGGCCACTGAGACGGTCAAGCAGGGAGGCACCCGTCGTGGGGCAAACATGGGAATCCTCAGGGTGGACCATCCAGATATTGAGGCCTTCGTCAAAAGCAAGACCGACCTGTCCAGGCTCAACAACTTTAATATTTCTGTTGCCCTCACGTCCTCTTTCATGGAGGCGCTGGGTGCCCACAAGACCTACGCCTTGATAAACCCCAGGAGCGGCAAGGTCGCAAGAAGGGTGGGAGCCAAGGTGGTCTTTGACCAAATTGTGCAGGCGGCCTGGCAAAGTGGCGAACCAGGGATTATCTTTCTGGACCACATGAACAGGGCCAACCCTACCCCCCATCTTGGCGAGATAGAGGCCACCAACCCTTGTGGTGAACAACCGCTTCTTCCTTACGAATCGTGTAACTTGGGCTCCATTAATCTGAGTAGGATGGTGACTGAAGGAAGACTGGACAGGGCCAAACTGAGGCAGACTGTTCGGATGGCCGTTCACTTCCTTGATAATGTCATCGAGGTCAACAAGCATCCCCTGCGCCAGATTGAAACCATGACCAAGAAGATCAGAAAAATCGGCCTGGGGGTCATGGGATTTGCCGATATGCTCGTCCATATGGGGATCCCCTATAATTCGAACGCGGCTGTGCGCCGGGCCGAGCAAGTCATGGGCTTTGTCCTCAGAGAGGCCAGGAAGGCATCTGGTGCCTTGGCCAAGAAGCGTGGAAACTTTCCCACCTATGAGGGAAGTATATTTGATGATCCCAAGACCCCCTATATGCGCAATGCCACCACAACGACCATCGCCCCTACAGGTACGATTAGCATTATTGCGGGGTGCTCAAGTGGCGTGGAGCCCATCTTTGCCGTGGCTTATGAGCGCAAGGTGTTGGACGGAGAAATCCTTTTCGAGATTCATCCCTTGTTCGAGCAGAGGGCAAGAGAAGAGGGGTTCTATAGTGAAGAATTGGTCCGGCAGATTGCCCAGACAGGCTCCATCAAGGGTATCCAGGGAATCCCAGACAAGATAAAGCGCCTCTTTGTAACGGCCCATGACATCGCACCTGAATGGCACATCCGCATCCAGGCGGCTTTTCAAAAACACACCGACAATGCTGTATCAAAGACCGTCAATTTCCCGCAAGATGCGACCTTTGAAGATATTGAGAAGGTTTACAGGCTTGCCTATGACATGGGTTGCAAGGGGGTCACCATTTACCGTTATGGCAGTCGTGGCCGTCAGGTGCTCAATATTGGCAGAGACAAGGAAAAGGCGGCAGCCATTCTTCCCCGGACCCGGCCCGTGAGGACCACAGGGGTGACAGAGCGGATCACGACTGGATGCGGGAAACTGTATGTGACGATTAACGAAGACGATGAGGGGATTTGCGAGGTCTTTGCGCAAATGGGAAAGACCGGGGGGTGTGCCTCTTCCCAGATCGAGGCTGCAGGCCGTCTCATATCCCTAGCCTTGCGCAGCGGAGTGAAAGTGGAGCCTATCGTAAAGCAGCTCACGGGCATCCGTTGCCCGTCACCGATCTGGCAAAACGGTAAAATGGTCCTTTCCTGTCCCGATGCCATTGCTCAAGTCATCAAAAGCCACACTAACATGGGCACCACAGAGATGCGGAACATGATGGGCACCTGCCCTGATTGTGGAGGGGTCCTGGAACATGAAGGGGGCTGTCAGGTGTGCCATTCCTGCGGCTTTTCAAAGTGCAGCTAGTGTCCTGTCCCGCAAATGCTCACGGAGCCAACCCCTTTTCCCTCTTCCTCTTCGCCGTCATCGTAGCCGATGGTAATCAGCAATGTCTGCAAAGGCTTCAGGCTTCACGTTGCTCAGGATGACTCCCAACACCCTTGCACTGGCATTGTCCAGGCTCATCTTGGCACGCTTGAGGGCCCCCAAGGATCTTTTTCCCACTTCGTAAACGAGGATAACGCCGTCTGCTCTTTTTGCAATCTCTATGGCATCGGCGAAGGGGAGAAGAGGCGGTGCGTCAAGAAGAACCACGTCGTACTTGGTCCTGGCTTCCTTCACGAACTCGTTGAATCGTGAAGAACTCAAGATCTTTGAGGGGTTGGGCGGTCTTGTCCCTGCAGTCATGATACTGAGGTTATCCAGGCCCGGGGTTTTCAGGATATCCTCTATTTCGAACTCGCCCAGCATCACATCTGTTATCGTATTGGTAATCTCCTGCCATTCATAGTTTCCGAGCACATAGTCTGTTATACCTGGTCTCCCATGGAGGCCAAACATGGTGGCAATCTTGGGTCTTTTTAGATCCCCTTCAATGAGAAGGACCTTGTCACCAGCTTGGGCCATAGTGAGTGCCAGATTGACCACGTTAAGGGTTTTTCCTTCTTGAAGGGAAGCACTCGTGATAAGGAAGGATTTCCCTTCTCTTTCCACATCCATGAACTGAAGGTTTGTCCGCAGTGATCGGTATGATTCAGCTACAATGGACGTGGGTTCAAAGCGGGTGATGAGGCCCCTGCTCTCCTTTGGAGGCCCCTTGTCTAGTTTGTCTTCCCTCTTGCGCTTTCCTTCTATCTCTGCAGCGGGAATCAAGCCGAGAACAGGAATCTGCAAGAGGCTCTCAACGTCTTCAATGGTGCCTATGGAGGTGTCCAGCGTCTCGATGACAAAGGCCAAGACGATTCCCAAGACGATTCCTATGATCACGCCGGTGGCCACAGTTGTAGCACTGGAACCAATGTTCACCGGCCGCCTGGGAACTATGGCTGGCCGCACGATGGTAACCTCCTCGATTCTTCCCGACTCCTGAATCAGAACCTCCTGATGCTTTCTCTTCAGTTCCTCACATAGCGTTTCGTAAAGCCTGACTTCTCTTTCCAGCCTGGTCAACTGCAATGCGTTGTCAGGGAGCGTACGACTTTCTTCTCGCAACCGTTCCAGCCTTGAAAGGAGGTCCTGTTCACGAGGCTTCAAGGCCTTCAGGTACGACGTGAGCTGCGCCCTTAATTCATTCAATAGGCCCTCTATTTTGCTGTCTATCTCTTTGACTTTGGGGTGGTCTTCCGTAAAATCCACAAGTAAAGCCGTTCTTTTCAAAATCAAATCGTTCAGAGCCGGGCCCAGCTGACGAAGGGGTGCATTCGGGTCTGTCGAAAAGACCGCCTGGGCAAGGCTCTTCGGCGTGACCTTTTTTCCTTCCACACCCTTAAGCTGAGAAGAGATTTTCCCTACTTCTCCTTTTACCTGTTCAAGTTCCGATTCCGCCGCACTGAGTTGACTCAATATCTGGGCTGCGCGGGCATCCAAAGATATAACCCCGTGTTTCTTTTTGAAAGAGCGCAGGTCGTTTTCGGCCGTCTCCAGTCGGCTTACTGTCGCGCTTAGCTGTTTCTCTATGAAATCTCGCATTTCCAGGGTCTGTCTGTTTCTTTGCAGAATATTGAAACTCCGGTAGGCCCTTGCCACCGTGTCTGCGATCCTGGCGGCCTCTTCTGGGTCTTTAGAGGTAGCCATAATGTGGATGATGCTGGTGTTCGGCTCTGCCTCAGTTTCGACCATGGCGCTCAACCTATCTACAACAGATAGGTATTTTTTTGAGTTCCGGACTGCCTCGGCAGAGAGCTCTTTCGGGAGCCATCTGAGGTGCTTTGCGCTCTCAATAAAAACAGGAAAGCTCGTAATGATGTGGGTTTGTGTGCGGACATCGCCCCCAGGGCCCCAGGTGAGCATATCGGTAAGGAGGTTTGCCACATTGCTTACTTTTTCGATCTTCACTGACGCCGTGGCCTGGTATCTTGGAACCGGTGCCCGAAACTTGGCGAAGAGAAAACTAAAAAGGGCCATGAACAAGACCACGCAAAAGAAGACAGTGCTCCTCTTTTTCAGGACTCTCCAGCAATCTTTGAGAGCTGCATTGTATGGTGCCATGTTACTTGCCTTGAAAAGCGCGAGTCTTAAGACCTTTGCAGAACCCCTTCTCGCTTGTTCATATAAGCTTTTTGATTCGCCACGGCGAACCGCTCACAGCAGCCGAATGGGTGCCCCAAAAAGTTTACCCTGTTGTGCCATCAGGCACGACGGGGAGGCGCCATCTTGGTGTATTGGCGCTTTGTGCGTCACTCGCTGGTACAATCGTCCTTGCACTACAGGGCTCACAACGACCGTTCGAAAGAGTTATGCAAAGCTCTCTTAAAGATGGGCAAAAGCACAGGGGCATTGCGCTCTCAGCCCCTGCGTTGAAAAGGCCATGTCTGGCTTTACCACCACTTTCAATGAGAGCACTTAGCAGGCTGTTGAAAAACTACTGCGCTTGACAATACGGCGTTAAAATCCTCCTCAAAATGCTCATTTATTACACATAAACTGCGCTTTTTCGTCGGATTTTGCCTTGTCTTGACCGCGCTCGTGACGTTTTTCAACAGCCTGTTAGTCGTTATAGTTTGTGATACGAAGTCTATCCGTGTCCATATAGGCATCTCGGAAGTCACCCGGCCAGAGGACAACCCGCAAGGAGGGCCTGATTTTCTCAATGAACTCGTTCACGTCGCCGATGAAACTCCTAGGAATATAGACCACATCTTTGTTGGCAAGGACGATGTTTTGGCTTTGATCGGCCTTCTTGAATAACCTTTGAAGATTGGCAGGGAGCACCTCAGGCCTGGATATGTCCCCTCTGATGATCTTGGTGCTCTCAAGTGTTGCGTAAGTCGTAAATCCCCCAGCCCTTGATATGGCCTCCAGGACTGTGATCTCCCGCTCGAAGGGATAGGCGCCCGGTTTTTCAACCTCTCCAAGGACGTAAACGAGTGATTTCTCCTTGGACATGGTGGGGACGAACACAATATCTGCATCATCAATCACAATGTCTTGCGTCTTATCACCCTGAACAATGGCCTTGTACAGGTTGAGTACCATCGTTGTACCATCTCTCCGACGAAGACTCACCTCACGGAGATTGGCATCTCTTGTAGGTCCACCTGCTGTTCCAAGGGCCTGCAACACAGTGACTCTGCCTGTAAGTCGGTAGTCGCCGGGGCCTCGGTCATGCCTTGCCGTGGAAATGGCGCCTAACACACTGAACGACTTGCTTGCAAAGCGCTTCATGTTGACGTCCACCCGTGGCTCCCGTATGTATTGTTTGAGCTTTTGGGCAAGGCAATGCTCCAACTCACTTTGGGTCATGCCGTTTACATAAAGCTTGTCCACGTATCCGAACGATATCTTCCCGTCAGGCTTGACCAGTACCTCCTCTGTTCTTGCCTCCATGCCCTTCCAGACCGTAATCTCAATAAGATCACTTGGCCCCAGCTTATACTCTGGCATGCCAGATATGGTCTTAAAGGCACTGTTTTCCTCAACCTCTGTCAAGGGAGATGGTTCCATGACTGCGGGTCGCTTCTGGGCCCTTTGTTCAGAAAAACCACCGGTACCTAGCCACACTTTGATCCCCTCACCATAACTGGTTGCGCACACATCATGAACACCATCCCCGTCAAGGTCGAGGACGTCCATGTCGTAATAGACGCCCGATGATGGAAACCGACCTTCTATAGGAGACCAGGGCTCCCTATCTTCCTTCTTCTCTTCTTTCCTCCATTGCAGCACATTTTTGGAACTCCATGCCTGTATGCCTTTCGAGTCAATAGAACTGGCAAGCAGATCCATTTTGTGATCGCCGTCGAGGTCGGCTATGAGAACCTCCCAGAAGCTTCCCCCCTCTGCAGGGCTTTTGCCTTTCACGAAGTCTCCATCACCGTCCCCGAGAAAAACCTGGATGCCTTGTTGGTAGGAAGCGGCCAGAATATCTAGGTTTCCGTCGCCGTCCAGATCTCCGGCTGACAGACCGTAGTAGCTGCCCTTTTCCAAAGGCAACATCGGTGACCATCCCCCGTAGCCGTCTCCAAGCCAGACATGCAAGGTGCCGTAGGGGCCCCAGCCGGCCCCAACCACATCAAGATTCCCGTCCCTGTCGAAGTCGGCCAGTGCCACGTCTATGTATACGTTTGTGTTTACCGGGCCTGATTCCAACGTCCACCGGCCTGTTCCGTCTCCCAACCAAATCTGGATACCTCCATCAATGTCGGAGGTTGAATTGGCCGCGATGATATCCACGTGGCCATCTCCATTCACGTCTGCCGTCTTTAGACGCTCATATTGGCTCTTCTCAATGGCACTGATGCCACTTGTCCAAATGCCACTCGGCTGGTTCAGTTTTACCCGCACTCCAAAGGCTCCATCTTGGACTGAGTAGACAATGTCTTGAAGGCCATCTTCATTAAAATCTGCTGTGGCCACGGAGCGGATCTGTCCTTTGACGGGAATGAAACTAGGATCGGACCATCCTCCCTTGCCATCCCCATGCCATACGGTGATGGTTCCAGGATGGAGAGAGCCCCCGACGACATCCGTGTTCCCGTCGTTGTCTAAATCAGCGAGAGCAAGGCCACGATACTGGCCCGATGACACAGGCCCGCTACTTTTCATGGTCCAACCAATAGGTCTGACGATTTCCTTCTTCTCAGCGCATCCCATGGCCATCACGGTTCCCAGCAACACCGACAAGACCAAGAGTCGTTTCATCGCTTGAAATTTTCTCATCTTCCCCTCAGGTCAACACAAGCTCCCCATTTAGATGCACAGGCCACAAAGCGGTCATGGCCCTGACAGACAAGGGCAGAAAGGGCCCAGGCTGGCCGTCTTATTGAAACTCCTCAATAGCATCTAATGCAATCTTCGAGTCTATGATCTTGGCCTTTTTCATGAGCCCTATCAAGAGACTGCGATCGCAAATATTGTTGATACGCAAGGGGATCCCGTGGGAGTAGTCATAAATCAGATCCACCGATTGTCTCGTGAACAAAGGGCTAGACGCCCCGGCCTTTTTCAACCGAGACAAGATATATCGCACCGTATCTTTAAAGGTGAAGGGTTCCATGCGGTACTTGATGGATATCCTTTCGTCCAATGGCCTGACAGAAGCTAGCTTTTTTTTCAGCAAGGGTTGTCCCATAAGGATCAACGTGAGCAGAAAGCGATTCTTCGCTTGCATATTCAGAAGCATTCTCAACTGCTCGAAGGTGGCGTTGCTCTCGACGACCTGAGCCTCATCGACCACAAGGACGGTCTTGAGCCCTTGTTCGGCATTCTGGAGGAGCCGTTGATAGAGCTTTCTCAAAAGGACCCCCCTAGAATCGGACGCCACCTCCGATCCCATTTCTAGGAGAATAGCGCCAATAAGCTCAGTGGGATTTAAGGCGGGGTTGATGATGGAAACCACGTGATACTCTGATTGGCCCAACTGATCCATGAATGCCCTGCCCACTGTGGTCTTGCCAGAACCCACTTCACCGGTCAACAGCGCTGCCCCCTTTTGGTGTTGGGTCGCATACAAAAGCCGTGCTAGCGCTTCCTCATGTTGACTGGAATAGAAAAAAAAGCGAGGGTTTGGAACATTCTCAAAGGGAAACTCTTTCAGTTTCCAATAGGTGAGGTACATAGACGCATTCCGATTCCGATCACAATGATCACAATGCTAAGACAGAGTGCTTTTCATCTGCAACTGGAAAGCCGGTAGATCCGGTAATCCTGAAGGTAACCACAGGCCGATTTTCTTTCACACCACCGGGCGAAGTCAGCGAAACCACATCTCCTTTTCCATGGAATGATTGCAAGTCTCCTATTTAATTGAATTATGTGTATCTGATACGCTGCTCTATGTCAAGGTGAACTTCAGGCCATTTGGGCCATGAGGAGACTCCACGGAAGGAGAAGGCCATGGTCTGACAGGTGCCCCGCCTTTTGGGTAGGGCTGGTGACAGGCGTCTTGCTACTTCCAAAAGGGACGGTGACGTTTAAGGGAATAGGACTTCCCCAAGTTCCGCCTTAGACACGGAATCGACGATGTATAAGAAGGGATGGTCGGGCAGATTAACGACTTGCTCCGTTAACACCGGGCTGCCCTGAGAGTCGCTTATAATCTGAAGCCTAGGCCTCATGGGCTGATCCAGATAAGTCTCGGTGACCCTGCCGATGGCATTGGAATTCAGCTTCACATAGCTATCTAATGGAAAAATGGGGAAGGTTCTCAGAAGGGCCTTGAGATAGTGTCTCTGGAAGGCACTTTTTCCGGACTTGATGATCTCTTTCACGGCTGCAAGATGAAGAAATTTCTCCCGTTGGGGCCGTGAATGGGTGAGGGCCTCGTAAAAATTTACCAATCCAATGATCTGGCCATACTCGTGTATCTCGTTTCCTTTAAGGCCCTTTGGGTAACCAGTGCCGTCGATCCGCTCGTAGACTTGCAGGCAGCACTCGGCCAAATAGGCATATTTTTTCCCCAGAGATCTCAAAAGGTCGTATCCGTGATTTGGGGCCTCTCGAACCATACGGAATTCCTCGTCGCTGAGGCTCCCTCCCTTGTAGAGAACCTCTTCAGGAATCATGCACTTGCCGACGTCATGGAGCAAGCCAGCCATGCCCAATTCCACCTGCTTTTGCCTACTGAAACCGAGACCTGCAGCCATTTTGATGGAATAGACAGCCACATTGACGGAATGGCTCACAAGAAAATCCGTTCCATTTAGGCCGTGTAGAGTTCTGGAATAGAGGGAATTACCAACTGAGGCCTCCACCATGCTATAAATGATGCGCGAACATCTGTCCATGGAGATGGGCATGTTACGCCTGACCCCGGAGAAGGTCTCGTTACAATAGTCAACAGCCTGTTGATAGAGATGTGGACCCTTCTCATCACCTGTTATGCCATCAGTGTCTGGGTCACCCGGTTCAGGCCTTGATGCCCTGAAGCCATCCATCTCTTCTCCTGTGACCGGAGTACCCTTTCTAAGATGATGATCATCTTTATGTCCCTTAAGTTCTCTAAACTTGAGCATGACCTAGCCTCCTTAAAGGATTCAAGCTTAGTGTCGTTGGGGGGTTCACCTTTGGTCAATACACCAACTTTGTTATATTATAGTTTAAATGAGAAAGATTCAAGTTTACCGCTCGCGTTTTTGACGCCAAACTGCTCAAGTGCTTTTCTTCTCCGCCACGGTGGAGAGTCTTGGCGATTAAGGGTCGCGGAGGATGAATCCCAATAATGCTTGCGAAGCGAGCGAATCGGACTTTTTGCGAAACCGTCAAGTTTTCATCTGAAAAGAAAGGTTTACAGTTGTAGCCAAGGGCTTAGACATGATAAGGGATAGTTGGGAACAGACCACGCATTGTGGCTCCTCTGAGGAATTTGAGACCTATCAAGGCCTTTACCACTGTGCTGGACAGGGCTTCTGTCGTGGATTACCTGCCGAAACGCAGAGGTGGGATATCTTCTAAACCCCAAACGTGAATCCATGGAAAACGACTCAGCACAAAGGGAAGGGAAGCAGCCTTTTAAAGTGCAGGATTGTGCCCTGGCCGCCATCGCCACCGGCAAGCGAGCCCAGAATTTACGAGAGCTCAGGGACAACCTGCTGACCATCCACCCAGAGAGCATCTACTACCATTTTTGGGGGGGGCTCCTCCGACCCCGTTTCGACGATCCCGAATACCACAATGATTTCGCCATTTGGACCCGTTACGCCCTACAGGACCTGGTTTTGGCCGAAAGACTGGGCGTCATTGACCCCACCGATTTCACGGACCTGGAGGCCCTGCGTCAGGAGCTGGTGGAGGTCATCGAAGAACGCCTGGATGAATTCGAGTTGGTCTCTTGGGCCAAGCCAGAGAATCAGTTCTATTTCGTTCGCTCACAGATCGTTGTCTTTGACACGCGCCAGCGGATTGAACGCCCTGAAGTGCTTGCCCAGGCCGTGCCTCACATGTCCTTAGGCAGTGTGTTCTTGCATTTTGTAGATGGTCGCCGGCGGACCCAGGACAGGGTCGATGACTTCAGGGCCTGGCTGGGGGGATGCTTTGAGGGCTATGAAGATCTTTGTGCCCGTTTGGCCAAGCTGGACCCCTTTTTTTCCAGTTTAAAGGAGCTGCGCGAGCAACTGAGCAACGTGTTCCAGTCTTATTTCGGAAAGTAGTCCTTTTATGAAGATCCTCAAAGCATACGCCAGGGTAGCCGGTGAAGATGTGACCAACCAACTGGGCCAACTGGCAGAGCGCCTGCAAGGTCTCCGGGTCGTGCATGTCAACTCTACCCGCCTTGGAGGAGGGGTCGCCGAAATCCTGGTCAAGCTCGTCCCCCTCATGCAGGCCTTGGGCATTGACACCAGCTGGGAAGTCATCACCGGAGATGAGAACTTCTTTCAATGTACCAAAAGCTTCCACAATGCCCTGCAAGGGGACAGGATTGAAATCCCAGACGCTTTACTCCAGTCTTACGAGGAGACCAACCAACGGAGTGCACGGGCCCTGGCCCCTTTGTTAGAGGCCGCAGACCTCGTGATCATTCATGATCCCCAACCAGCTCCGCTTCTTTCTTTGTGTCCTAAGCGCAAGGGCAGATGGATTTGGCGTTGCCACATCGATCTCAGCCATCCCTACAGACCTGTCTGGAAGTATTTACGCAAGTTCTTGGAGGCCTTTGATGCCAGTATCTTTTCACTGTCTGATTTTGCCCAACCCTTGCCCCATCCCCAGTATCTGATTCCTCCCAGCATTGATCCCTTAAGTGAAAAGAACGTGGACCTTGAAGAGGAGGAGCTCAAAGCTGTCTGCGACCAGTTCCGTCTTGACCTTGAGAGGCCACTCATGCTCCAGGTCTCCCGTTTCGACCGGTTCAAAGACCCCCTTGGTGTCATCCAAGCCTTCAGGTTGGCCAAAAAGTACGTCCCCGACTTGCAGCTCGTCTTAGCAGGAAGTCAGGCCAATGACGACCCAGAGGGGAGACTGGTGCTGAGCGAGGTGGAGGCCTTCTCTGAGAATGACGGTGACATCCATGTGTTGGACTTGCCCGCGGATGCCCACCGCACGATCAATGCCCTGCAACGGAGTGCCGATGTGGTCCTGCAAAAGTCGATCAAGGAGGGCTTCGGGCTGACGGTGACAGAGGCCCTGTGGAAGGGAAAAGCCGTGATCGGCGGAAACACGGGCGGCATCAGGCTACAGGTCATCAATAACCACACCGGTTTTTTGGTCAACACGCCAGAGGGCGCAGCTTTGAGGGTCCGCTACCTGCTGGAGCGCCCCAGGAGACTTCAGGAGATGGGACAAAAGGCAAAGGAGTTTGTGCGTGAGAATTTTCTTATCACCCGACAACTCAGAGAATACCTTACTCTCATGGTGGCCCTCGTCCATGGCTGTCAGGACAGGATCGAGTTAGGATAGTCCCCATCGGTGGGCACGACAACCAAGGGCCTGTCCGTTCAGAAATGGGAGGTTTTGTCCCAAGACAAGGCGGCACAAGGGTTTCCACCGCAGGCGTAGCCATGAAGGTCCTCAATCAGGAAAGACATCCTTCGCAGTTCTTTTCCTCTCTTAAGCAATCCCAAAGCCGGACCCTGCTCTTAGACTATGATGGGACCTTGGCTCCTTTTAAGGTGAAGCGAGACAAGGCCTTCCCATATCCGGGGGTGGTAGAGGTCCTCAAGCAGATTATCGAACAAGGCGCCACCCGGCTGGTGGTCGTGAGCGGACGTCGTGCAGAGGAGCTCATTGCCCTCCTTGGCCTCAGGCAGCCACCTGAGATCTGGGGCTCCCACGGCGGGGAGAGGCTTTTGCCGGACGGCACCTATCAAAAGGGAACGCTGTCCAGGCAAGACAGGCGAGCACTGGAGGCCACGGCCGCCTGGATGGCGGAGATGGGTTGGGGGCCCCACTTAGAGAGGAAACCCTTTGGCCTGGCCTTGCATTGGCGGGGCATGAAGAACCAGGAAAAAAGGAAAATGCAGGAAAAGGCCTTGGGCCACGTGCCGCTTCTGGTGGCCGGAACAAGCCTTTGCCTCCAGGCCTTTGACGGCGGTCTAGAGCTGCGGCCCCCGGGGATCACAAAGGGTGAAGTGGTTGAGACCATCCTGGCTGAAATGCAGATGGATACCGTAGCCGCCTATCTGGGCGACGATCTTACAGATGAAGACGCCTTTACCGCGCTTAAAACGCACAGCCCGCGGGGCCTGGGCGTCCTGGTGAGAGAGGAGTTTAAAAAGACAAAGGCCGATCTTTGGCTTCGGCCCCCCGACGAGTTGCTGGACTTTTTTAGGCGTTGGCAGAAAGCCACTCTCTAATCTATTGGTAACGTTCAAAAGTTGAGGCAAAGGCCCTAGCAGACAGTCAGAGGGATAGGGATGATCGCTGAACGCAGGCATACAGCCATTGCCATCTACACAAATGGCATAGGCTACCTAAAGGCATTGAACCGAATAAGCGAGCGCATTCCCCGCTGCTTGCGGCGGGGTTAGCGAGTGTATAGTTAAAATGACAACATCCTTGCGGTGAAGATTCCCCGTGGCTTGCCGCGGGGAGGGTTCAATGCCGAAGAGAAGCGACTATCCCTATCTCGAAGTTGGTGGTCCAGAAATCCACTAAGTCAACACTTTTGAACGTTACTAATCTATTGATTGGCAGCCCCGCCCGAACGTCAGGATGAACGGCGGGGTGAGAAAGGTGCTCCATCATGGAAACGAACCAGGCTTATCAACAAGGCAGCCTCAAGACCCGTCTTTTGATCGTCTCCAATCGCCTCCCCGTGGTCTTGGAAAGAAACCGGGGAAAAGGCTGGAGGGCCGTACCAGGATCTGGGGGGCTGGTCACGGCCCTTGCTCCAGTGCTCAGGGATCGGGGCGGGTTGTGGGTCGGCTGGCCAGGGACAACAGAGGCCTCTGGCGGGAAATTGGAGGGAATCCTGGCACAGTTTACCCAAAACTCTGGCTTTACGCTCAAGCCGGTGGCCATCTCGTCAGAGGAAAGAGACAAGTACTACTGTGGATTCGCCAATGAGATTACCTGGCCCCTTTTTCATGATTTTCCTTCCATGTGCAAGTTCGATCCCTCCTATTGGGCAGCCTTTCAAAGGGTCAACAGGAAATTTGCCCGGGTGATCAAAGGACACTTAGCCACTGATGACTACATCTGGGTTCACGACTACCACCTCATCAACGTGGGGCGGGAGCTGCGCCGCTTGGGCGTAACCGAGGACATCGGTTTCTTCCTTCACATCCCTTTCCCACCCCTCGACATTTTTCTGAGACTCCCGTGGAGGTTTCAGCTCCTGGAGTCCTTTTTGAATTACAACCTCATCGGTTTTCAGACCGTGCGTGACCGGCGCAATTTCATCCAATGCGTGCGCAGTCTCGTCAAGGGCGTCTATGTCCAGGGGAAGGGAAGGGTCATTACCATGAGATTTCGCGACCGCCACGTGAGGGTGGGCGTCTTTCCCATCAGCATCGACTTCAAAGAGTTCGCCGATCTTGCCTCCACCGAAGGGGTGGCCGATGAGGCCTGGTTCATCCATGAACAACTGCCTGAAGTACAGATTATCCTGGGTATTGACCGGCTGGACTACACCAAGGGCATTATCGAGAGGCTGGAGGCCTTCAGGAATGCCCTCCGCCGTTATCCAGAGCTGCTGGAGAGGGTGGTTTTGGTGCAGGTGGTGGTGCCCAGCAGACGAGAGATAGCGGAATATAGCAATCTAAAGGTAGAAATCGAGCGTCTGGTAGGTGAGATCAACGGGGAGTTTACGCAGTCTGGGTGGGTACCCATTCACTACGTCTTCCGCAGCCTGGACCGAAGTGAGTTGGTAGCTTACTACCGTACTGCCGAGATCGCCCTCGTGACCCCCTTTAAAGACGGCATGAATCTGATCGCCAAGGAGTATTGTGCGGCAAGCCTGGAAGAGAATGGCGTTCTTATCTTGAGCGAATTCGCCGGTGCCGCGCCACAACTGCAAAAAGGGGCGCTTTTGGTGAACCCCCATGACACAGAAGGGGTGGCAGACGCCCTTTATCAGGCCTTCAAGATGACGCAAGAGGAGAGACGACAGCGCATGAAGAGACTGCGCGGCTCCCTAAAGAAGCAGGACATCTACTGGTGGGTGAATTCCTTTCTTCAAGCTGCTATCCACAAACGCCTGGACAACTTTCCGATCGTGGAGGACTATCGGCCGCAATTTGAGATCAGATAACCTTCCCGTTGCCACCCTTTGAACCCCCTAAGGCCTTGCCCTCTTTCAACAACGATGAGCCTTTGACCTTGCCAAGATTTTCAAGACAATTACTATCAAATATCAAAAATTACTCCTCATGTCAATAAGTTATGCTCATTCCGTCGGCTGCCGCCAGAGGTCTCCCACCGCACCGATTGGGTGCCGATGAGCCAGTGCGGCCATGACTCGGAAGCGACCCAAGTCCGAGATCTCATGGGGTTCAAAAATAAGAAATCACAAGGGCCCCCGTCTATTCCAAGCAAGAATCCAAAAGAATCGCTCACCGTAAGGTTGTTGTCTTTTTAATTACACGCTCGCTAACCCCGCAGCCTGCGCCGCGCTAGCACTGCCAACTAGCAGAACCACTGCCGTCAGGCAGAACCTGCGGGGCTGCGGTAGCTCTCCTGTGGAGAATGCGCTCGCTTATTCGGTTCAAGATGCGTGGGGGGCCAGCCTTCAAGAAGTGCCGATAAGAAAGGGAGCAAAAGAGACTAAAGAAACAGAAGATCGCACCGATAAGAAGACAAGGGGGTATACCATGATCTGCAAGAGACTCAGTTTGGTGATGATAATCGTATCACTTATCGCCGTTGTTCCATCGGCCTATGGAGCTCCATTTGGATTTTTCGGCATTGAAAGTGTCCTTGAGAGCGACTACCTGGAAGACCTGGATGTTGGTTTCATCAGAGGGAACCTGCTCTTCAGCAAGACCTATTCCATAGATTTAGCCGAGTGGTCTTTTAAGAAAACGGACGAAAAGTTTAGCAGGGTTTATCAAAGAGACGGCGAGATGGTTGTCACATTCATGTCCCCAACCAACATGGAAAAAATTAGATCCGAGTATTACCGGCAGTTCATCTTGCGATGCGTGGAGAGATATGACGGTGATGCCGACTACGGCTGCACCGAGCAATGTCCTGACTGCTATGAGCCTGGGGACAACCTGTCCCCGTCGTGGAGCGACGATGAAAGGCCGGCCATCAAATTCTGGCAGATGGAAAACGAGGTCGACAAGGCTAGCGGGTTGAACCCCAGCTATTGGCTGTACCATCCCGAGGACTACGTCGAGCTGATCAACCTGGTCTATCCGTTAGTGAAGCAGGCATGCCCGGACTGTTCCGTCCTGCTGGGGAGTCTTTTGCTCGAAGACATGGACGACGTCTTTTATGAGACGCTTTTACAGAATGAAACCCATTTTGACATTGTCGATTTTCATCGATTCGGCTACATGAACAAAAACCATTTCAAGGGCTTTTCAAACCGGATCGATTTTCTAAAGGAACGTTTCCCTTCAATTCCCATCTGGATGACAGAGACCTCCACCTACACGGATTCGCCTCATTCGGCCTATGGCGTGTACTACCCCAGCCAGAGTGAAATGAAGCAGGCGGTCGATCTCTTTAAGCGCCATGTCCATCTCGCATCCGAGGGTGTTGAGAAGATCCTGTGGAACTTCCTCTATGAAAGGCCCGGCGGCAGGGAAAACGGATGCTTCTGGTACACCGGGCTGATCTACGACGGCCAAGGGGAGTTCGACAAAGGCCCCGGGATCAAAAAGCTATCCTATTTCACGTGTAAACTGATGAGCCACAAACTGGGAGAGGCGGACTGGGACACCGTTACCTGCACCTATGGGAAGGACAATCTCTACCAGTATCTTCTTACACGACAGGGAAAGCCGGTCTATGTGGCCTGGTTCGACTGGTTCAATGATACGACAAACTCAAAGGACGTCACCCTCGACGTGAGCACCATGAACGCGTCAGAGGTGAAAGTGACGAAGGTGGTGCCCATGTTCGAGACGGGGCAGGAAGCGGAAGCCGTTCTTTTTGAAGACGCCTTCGTTACCTATGTCGTGCCGATCGTTGATGGGACCATTGAGCTGACCCTAGGCAAGAAACCGGTGATCATAGAAGCCTGCGGCCCGGCCATCGTCGTCTCTCCCACGGTGATGGACTTCGGAGAGGTGCCTCGGGGCTCCTCGGCCTTCTTGCAGGTGGAGATCTCAAACGCAGGAAATGAAGATCTGCAATGGGGGGGGCTTTCGATCACAGGTCCTGATGCATCGAATTTTGCTACACTGTCCAACCAATCAGGCAACACAGATGGGGGGCCGGGTCAGATTCTGACACCCTCGCAAAGGACGGGTGTGTACGTCAGATTTTCCCCAACAGCGGATGGCGAAAAGGCCGCTGTTTTGTCGATTCCGTCAAACGATCCTGATATGCCGATTTTCGAGGTGCCCCTGAGCGGTCTTGGAAAGCCTGGGATCGTCATCACCGACACCTATGCAACAGCTACGAACGGTCTCCGTAAAACAGACTTTCTCCCGGGCGAGGCCATCCAATTTCACATCGCCTACGATATCTTGGGGGCTCCAGACACCCAATACAAGGTAAAGGCTCTCATCAAGGTCTTTCAGAGCCATTATCCTGAACTGACCAAGGTTGACGACCAGTCTGGAGGCACGGGCTTTCTACTGGTCAAGGACAGGTATCAAGGGAAAAAGATCAAGGTTCCCGTCCATATCCCTGACGGCACAGAGAAGGCGTTTGAAGTCAAACTAAAGCTGAAACGCGATGGCCAGGTGTTGGACACGACCATAGCGACATGTGCGATTACCGTGAGCCATCGGTAGACCAAGGTAATAGGGGGATGCCCACATGCTGTCGAGGGCTCCCCCCTCTCGGCTCCGAAAGCCTTCGCTTCAACCCTCCAAGTTTAAACTCCCTGCTACCTCTGCGTCACGTGATGACCTTTTCCCCTGAGAAGGGCCACAAGGCTTTCAGCTCCCACCAGATGGGCGGCCCCTACAATGACCAGCACATTGTCATCCTGGTTCATAAGATTCTCGATCTGGGAGAGCCATTTCTTATTCCTCTGCACAAGAAGGCGGTCATGGATATCAGGGTACTTCTTCAGGCTTGCATTCATAATGGTATCGAGCCTGTGAACATCACCGTTTTCCCAGGCGTCAAGCATATCAGGGGCCATGGTTTCCACCACCTCAAGGTCATCCAGGGTCTGTCTAAGGGATAGCTCTTGGTCTTGTTTTCCCATGTTTGCAAGGAGGTTGATCTGATACTCAACAGGTTCCAAAAAGATCCGCTCTTTTCCATCCTTTTTTGCCCTCTGAAAAAAGGTGGTATCAATGCCGTAACGAAGATCAAATCCCATCCTTTCAAGGGCCATTATTGTGAGCGTCACCCCGCAGGACCAGGGCTTGAGCCTTTCAAAGACGGTCATGGAGAGTCCAGCTTCGGCCACCTTCTTTTTGAGCGCTGCATAGGTCTTTTCAGATACATGCTGCCGCAAGGTTTGGTCCAAGGGATAAAGGCCGAGGGTCATGATCTTGGCCTGCATCATGGGATTATTCAGGCCATCTATGTCTGTTTCAAATACGATTTTCTGGCAATGCCGATAGGCATTTTCAATTTCTTGAGCCAATGGATAGGAATCCTTTGTCAGCACATGGAGAGAGCCCAGAAGGTAAATGGTGTTTTTGTTTGTTTCTACGGACCAAAGGAAATGCTTTTCTAGTGTGCTCCGGGGTTCCGGCCCTTGAGGCTGGAAAGTGGTACCGTCTGTTTCCCTGACCTGGAGTCGATCCAGGCCTCCAGCCGGAGGAGGCGTGTCACTAAAGTGTCTGACGCCCTTTTCATCGGTCCATGTGTAGAAGCCGGAGGCCGGCTGAACAAAGGCACAAAGGCAGATGAAGAGAATGGGAAGGCACAAGCGTCTTAGAAGGGTTAGGGGCGTCACGCGGTAGGGTTGTCCTCGTCTCCTATTCTTGGAAGATCCATAACACAGGCTTACGTCGTTATCAACGTATCGTGTAAAAAGACTTGACCTCATGCAAAAACCATAGGAATGTCTAAAAATATTGCATAAACGAGGAAGGGGTGGTCGTCCATGGAAATGGCGGGGAAGATATGGACCGGCCTTGTGGCCGCTGGCCTGTTAGGCTTTTTTGTGGGCTCTGTCATGAGCAACGAGATGGTCTATACGCTGGCCGGGTGCGTGGCGGCTTTGGCAGGGCTTGCCCTTGCCATTCAAAAGGGTAGGGCCGAAGGCAAGAAAGAAGGGTGAATGGCTGATGTCTACGGCAGGTTTCATTGGTTGTAGTGCAGTGAAACAATGGGATCTGATCTCAATTACAGATGTGATGTAAGATTGGGAACATGACGGATATGAGCAAGGTTGAGACAGAAATGCGGGTGAAATTCCATGATGCCGATGCTGCGGGGATTCTATTTTTCGCAAATCACTTTAAGATCGCCCATGGCGCCTACGAAGATTTTATGAAATCTATCGGATGCGGCCTGGACGTTATTATTCGCGATGCCCAATACAGCCTTCCTATTGTTCACGCAGAGGCGGACTACCGAAGTCCCCTTGTCCTGGGTGAAGCCTTCACCCTTTCTCTTTCAGCAGAAATGGGCGATACTTCTTTTACCCTGGTCTATGTCTTTAGGAATAAGAAGGGACGCGTTGCTACAAGGCTCAAGACAGTTCATGTCTCGGTGGACAAGGTTACGGGGGAGAAGATTCCCTTGCCGGAAAACATAAGAAAGGGGCTTGCTGGGATCATTTGTTGAGGCGGGTCAGTCGAAGCTCTCCCGCCAGAGTCGTGAGGTAGGTGCGGTCGGGCTTAAGGCCTCTTTTGTCTGCCTCTTCGGGCCAGGGGAGAAAGGCTTCAGGGATCTTGAATCGTGGCAGATCACGCTCCAGCTGGCAGATCAGGTCTTTTTGATCCAGGTGCGTCCCAGAGGGTGTCCGGACGAAGGCAACGGGACGAAAGCTGAATTCCTTGTCTTCCACAGGCACGACCACAGCCTGAGTAATATCCATCGTGGCACACAGGGCGCTCTCAATCTCCTCGGGTTGGATGTTTTCTCCACCTGAAATAAACATGTTGTCTTGCCGCCCCAGAAAGGTGAGGTAGCCTTCACGGTCCATCCGTCCCATATCCCCCGTCTTAAACCAGCCTTTATCATCGAAAGGTTTTTCTATTCCCTGCTCTTCCACATAACCTCTAAAAAGGGTCCGGCCTTTCACGAAAATAGCCCCGTCCTCTATTTTGAGACGGCGATATTCCAGAATCTTGCCGGAACTGAAAAGCCGATCCCCAGCATCGCCCGGGACGGTGGTGGTGACCTGTGAGGCCATCTCCGTGAGACCGTATGTGGTGCACAAAGGCAAACCCCTGTTGACGGCACGCGTGATCAAGGAGGAAGAAACAGGCCCTCCTCCAATAAGAAGGACCTTTAGGCGGTCAACGGCTTGATCCGACAGCCCTTGGTTCAGAAGGCGAAAGACTTGAGTAGAGACAAGGGAAAGATGGGTGACGGCATATCTTTCCACGGCAGCATGAATCGTCTCGCCTTCTTCAGGAAGGACCAGTGTCCCACCACCCAGAATGGTTCTAAAAAGGATGCCCAGTCCGCCTACGTGATACAAAGGCAGAGAAAGGAGCCAGCCATGGCCCGGTTCAATGGGAAGATTCTTGTTGGAGCCCAGAGCGTTGTAGTAGTGATTTCCCAAGGAATGAAGGGCAGCCTTGGGTAAAGCAGTGCTGCCTGAGGTGAGAATGATCGTGGCTTCGTCATCCAGATCCCATGTGACCTCATGGCCTGATGTTGAGGCAAAGGATGTTGCCGCGGCAAAGAGAGAGTCTGGGTCGATTTGGCCTATTTCAGAAGATCCTTTTCTCGGGAGTCTGTTCTCCGGATCGATGACGACTGAGGCACCAACCCTTTTCAGGGTGGACTGAAGGGCTTGCCCTGGGAGTCTCGGGCTGATTGGGAAAGAGACGGCCCCCGCTCTGAGTATGGCGAACAAAAGGACAAGTAGTCCCAAGTCGTTTTTACTAATGATGGCAACACGCTGTCCCGGCATCACCCCCCTTTTTTTGAGTGCAAGGGCCGTGGATGCAACCAAGGCTTCATATTCACCATAGGAGATCATCCTCTCTCCGCTGATGATGGCAGGGCGGTCACGCCAAGCATTGGCAGCGGCGTTTAAGGGGCATTGGATATTAGCCATGCAACGTTACCTCAGTCAGACTTTTCAGCGCTTGTTCAGGAAAGCACTGGAAATTTGCGATGCCAAGACGACCCCTTTTGATCCCAAAAGGGGTGGGGAGCAATCCCTTTTCAAACCAATCCAGGGTGTCGAGACCGGCCGGCACATCGCCTGTGTTGATGGATGCCGCCATGTGGGCCAGGGCCTCTATACCAATTTCAGATTCAAAGGCCGAACTGACAACGGGCGTCATACCCCTTTTTAAGGCACCACGGGCGAAGCGCATGGCTTGTTCAAAGCCCAGCAAGGTGGGCTTCAGTACGACAGCCTTGATCCCGAAAAAGCCATCCAGGTCTCGCGGTGTCAGACCTGTCAAGCTCTCGTCCAGAGCAAGTGGCACGGCCGTTCCTATTCTACTGACCAGCTCTTTCAGCAGGGGAAGGGTGCGGACAGGCTCCTCAAGATAGTCCAGGTTAACGGAGGCTACAGCCTTGGCAAAGGCAAGGGCCTGCTCCATTTGCCAAGCACGATTGGCATCCAGACGCAAGATACTATCATCTGTAATAATTCTTCTAACCATCTGCGTCATAGCGATGTCTTCTTCCACGGTCTGCCGCCCCACTTTCAGCTTGAAGGCCCTGTATCCCCGGGCACGAAGATCAAAGGCCTTTTTCTCAATTTCTTCGCGGGAGCCGCTCAAAAGACCATTCACACTGACGAAGGGCCGGGGGGATGGGGAAAGAAGTTCACTCAGGGGAAGGGCCCTTTTTGCCGCCAGAAGACGTAAGACAGCCGTCTCAAGAGCAAAACGTGAAGAAGATGCCAGGCGGCATTCCCCAAGCCACGCTTTGAAAGCTCCTCTCACCTTGTCCAGATGATCGGGCAGGAGTCGGCCCATGAGCCAAGGGCGTAGCAAGGCCATCTCGTCTTTCGCCTGGGCCATACTCTCTCGGCTCAAGCCGGGCAGAGGGCTGGCCTCTCCAAAAGCCTGCCTGCCGGAGTCGTCCGTTAGGCTCAGGACAAGACCCCGTCGTTGTTCGAGGACTTCTTGGCCGATCTTCAAAGGGCGGCGAAGGGGAAGGCGAAACTCGAAAAGGGCCATGTCTGATATTCTCACAGAAGCCATCCCACAGAGAAAACAACACTATAAAGGAGCAGGAGCTTGCCCGTAAAAGCCAAGACACCGTTAAGTTTCGGACCATCCCTGGTCGTAAAGACCAAGCGTATGGACGACAAAGCCGCAAGGGGAAGGACGATGGTCACCATGGCAACGGGATGGTTTCCTTCTAGAATATAGAGCATTGCCGGGATGGCGGAGGCCGACACCAGGCACAGGAGGTATTGCCCCTGGGCATAGGAACGGCCGAATCTTACAGCAAGGGTCTTTTTGCCGGCGCGCTTGTCTTCTTCTATGTCTCGGAGATTGTTCACCGTGAGGATGGCTACGGAAAAAAGGCCGGGGGCCAGGCCGGACCACAGCACGGGATGATGCATTTCCAAGGTCTGGACGTAGTACGTGCCTCCTACTGCTACTGGACCAAAAAAGATCAACACAAAAAGATCAGCCAAGCCAGTATAGCCGAGAGGGTAGGGCCCTGCCGTATAAAAGATTCCCGATAAGATCGAAAGGCAGCCTACGATGAAAATCGGCCAGCCTCCCTGCCAGACCAGATAGATTCCGGCTGTCCCAGCCATGAAAAAGGCCAGGGCGATGGCCCATTTCATGGTCTCAGGTTGCACCAGCCCGGCTTGGGTGACCCGTAAGGGGCCAAGCCGATGCTCCGTGTCTGTTCCTTTCTGATGATCAAAGTAGTCGTTGGCAAAATTGGTCCCGATTTGTATCATGACGGCACCAAAAAGGGCTGCCAGGGCCGGAAGCCAGGCCCCCTTTCCTGTCTCAAAGGCCATAGCCGTGCCTACCATGACAGGGGCAATAGCCGCCCAAAGCGTTTTGGGCCGTGCCGCCAGTACCCATATGTTAAAGGTGGAAAGCCTAGCCATTGTTGAAGTGCCGTAAACTGCGAAGAGTAACTCAAAGAGACCAGCCTACAGTCTGACATGTCACTCTCCTATTGGCCGTGCCTCTTGCCATGGGGCCCGAGGCATCTGGCAAATGACCAATCCAGGCGTCGCCCATCGCGCCTTGCGCTTAGGGCCTCCTGGGAAACTTGGTGAAATCCGGTTTCCGCTTTTCTGCAAAAGCGTCCCGCCCCTCCTGGGCCTCTTCGGTCATGTAGAACAAAAGGGTGGCATTGCCTGCCAGCTCCTGGAGACCAGCCTGGCCATCGCAGTCTGCATTCAGTGCCGATTTCAAGCAGCGCAAGGCCAGAGGCGAGTGCACAAGCATTTCGCGGCACCACTGGACGGTTTCCTCTTCCAGTTTCTCCAGGGGGACCACGGTGTTGACCAACCCCATCTCCAAGGCCTGTTGGGCCGAATACTGGCGGCAGAGAAACCAGATTTCCCGGGCCTTCTTCTGCCCCACGATACGGGCCAGGTAGGCTGAACCATAGCCGCCGTCAAAGGAGCCCACCTTCGGCCCGGTCTGGCCGAAGACAGCGTTGTCGGCCGCAATCGTCAGATCGCACATCAAATGGAGCACATGGCCTCCTCCGATGGCGTAGCCGGCTACCATGGCAATGATCGGCTTAGGGCACGTGCGAATCTGGCGTTGGAAATCCAGGACATTCAGTCGCTCGACACCGCCCTCGTCAGCATAGCCCGCATGGGCCCGAACCCGTTGGTCCCCGCCGGAGCAAAAGGCCTTATCGCCTTGGCCTGTGAGAATGATGACTCCGATATCCTTGTCATCTCGGGCGTCGTTTAACGCCTTTGACATTTCCACAACTGTCAACGGCCGAAAGGCATTGCGTACCTCAGGTCGGTTAATGGTAATTTTGGCAATCCCTCCCGCTTTTTCATATCTAATGTCCGTGAACGCTTTAGCCTCTTTCCATGCAATGGTTGCCATCAGTTCTATTGCTCCTTTGCCAGGAATTGCTCTATCTGCGCCGCAGCCGCAGGGGCGTTTTCCAGGTGGACGTTGTGGCCTGCGCCGGCAATAATTTCTATTGTAGCAGAGGGCAGGCGTTTTGCCATGGCCCGAAGGATTGCCACGTACCTGGAATCTTTCTCTCCCGCCATGAGCAGCGTCGGTGCATTCATGCGGGGCAACTGTTCCCATAGAGAGTCCTGGGATCCCACCCCCATTCCTTCAAGGGCCTTGGCCAGTTCTTCAGGGTCGTTAAGACGCCTTTGCCTTAAGACTTCTTCGAGCTTATCTGGAGCTGCCGCCAGGGTTTCAAAGAGGGGTTGACCATACCACGTTCGGAGGAAGTCTTCAAAGGAGCCCTGCCGCAGGGCTTGGGCCCGCTGTTGATCCCGTTTCCTTCGTGTGGCCCGATCTTGGTCCCCCTTAAGGCCGGCTGTGGCCGACTCGACAACGAGCCGAGAGCAGCATGGGCTGTAATGGAGAGCGAGGTAAAGGGCCACTCGTCCGCCCATGGAGTAGCCTACGACAGGAGCCGGAATGGCCTGGTTCTTTTTCATGATTTGTGCCACCGCCCGGGCCGCTCCATCAAGGGTGTAATCGTCCTCTTTAGGAAGATGAAGGCTCTTTCCATGGCCCGGCAGATGTACGGCCAGGCAACAGTAGGTTGAAGCCAGCCTTTCTATGATGGCCTGCCAGTCGCTGGAATGTCCCATAAATCCATGGAGAAAGACCACCTTAGGCGCTGAGGGCGTGCCGAACCGCTCATAGAACAGACTGTGAGAGGGATTCATCGCTCTTGCCCAGTTAGGAGATCTTTGGCGCCATCTTTGTAGTCATCTCTAAGGGCGTCTTGCATATCTTTGAGCAATTGCATGTGCAGCGCATGATTCTTTTTGCGATCCAGGGTCACTTCCACAATGGCTGAATGGCCCTTGGCCAGGGCTTCCTCATAACAAGACTGGAAGTCTGGGGCGGTCTCAGGGTGATAGTACTGAATTCCAAACATCTGGGCCGCCTTTTCAAAGGTCAGGCCATGGGGGGTGACAAAGTACTTCTCAAAGAATCGGTCAAACTGGGCGATAGGAAGAAAAGAGAAAATGCCTCCTCCGTCGTTGTTTATGACGACCATCATAACGGGGTAATCGGCACAACGGAGGAAGTTCAGGGAATTTAGATCGTGGAGGAAGGCCAGATCTCCTGTAAGGAGGGAGAGGGGTTTTCTCAGCCCGGCAGCAAAGCCTGCGGCTGCGGCAATAGTGCCATCTATCCCGCTAGCCCCGCGGTTTGAGCCCACAGAAATAGCAGGCCCCAGAGCGTCTGCAAAGAGGTCCATGTCCCGTATAGGCATACTGCTGGCAATAAAAAGCCCCTGGTCCGATGCCATATATCGGGAGATGAGACGGGCCACCTGGGGTTCACTCAAGGTCTTTTCCCTTTGAGCAAAAGTCTCAAAGACCTGGCGTGCTCTTGCCGAGGCTTTTTGCCAGGAGACCAGCCAAGGCGAGTCGGGACGAGGGCTGAGCCTGTCTGCCAGATAGTGACATACTTGCCCGAGATCGCCCTCTATTCTTAGCGATACCCTGTGAGACGGGTCCTGTCTTTTCGGGTGGTTTGTCACAAGCACGTAGTGGTCGGGGTCGCTTTGCTGAATGAAGGCTTCCAGGTGCTTTGAGACAAAACGTCCTCCCAATTGGAGAACGACTTCAGGATGGTGGATTGCGGCAAAGGCCTCTGTTCTAATAAGGACATCGTGACAGGCCAAGATCGTTGACGAAATTCCTCTTGATTTGAGGCCCGAGGTGATATCGGCACAGACAGGCCATCGTAGTGTTTCTATCAGAGCGGAGGCGGCTGATTGCTCACTGGGACAGCTGAGCCGCCCTATTACTACGAGGCCTCTTTCCACCTTGTCCAGAAGCTGAGACAGGTCGTCCAGAGCCTTGGGATTCGCCATTCGCACCGGCCGTTCATATTCGGTATAGGGATAACTTTTGGGGAGCCATTTTGCCAGGGGGGCAAGGTAGTCACGAAAGTCCTCATTTGCAGGCTTGGGGTCCAGCGGTTCACGAAACATGCAGTTTATATGGACAGGGCCGGCGATAGGTCCAATTGAACGATGGACGGCTTGGTCGATCGTAGAAAGGATCACTTTAGCTGGAATCTGGCGACTGGGACAGGCCAGATCGACAAACCACTGAACAAAGTCCCCAAAAATTTTTGTCTGATCGATCGTCTGGTTTGCAGCGCAATCCCGTAATTCCGGTGGTCGATCAGCGGTGATCACCAAGAGAGGAATCTGGTCCATCGCCGCTTCCACAACTGCGGGCATGAGATTTGGAACAGCTGTCCCTGACGTGGTGATGACGCCGGCTGGACGCCCCGTGGCCCGACCATACCCGAGGGCGTGAAAAGCCACTCCTCGCTCGTCATAGTGAAGGGAGGTCTTTGCTTTTCCGTTTTCAGCCACGGCTACGGTCAGGGGTGTTGATCGCGAGCCCGGGGCCAGACAAAAGTAGTCAATGCCGTTTCGGATGAGTTCCTCAATAAGAAGGGAGGCCCAGAGGGCGTTTAGATTGGGTTGGGGCAACTTCATGAATGAGTCAATAAAGCAAGAAAGTCACTAATCTTGTTTTCGATTTCCTCCCACTCTGCTATCGGGACAGATCCGTCCACAATCCCAGCCCCGGAAAAGAGATGGAGTTTGCACCCCTCTGTGAGGGCAGAGCGGATTCCAACTACGAATTGAGCCCCATCTTTCCCGATCCAGCCCACAGGCCCGGCATACCATCCCCGATCAAAGGGTTCCAGGCGGGCAATGTCTTGAAGGGCCCGGTCCGTTGGGTGGCCCCCAACGGCGGGGGTGGGATGGAGCTTCTCCAGCAAATCGGCATCCTTGACTCCATTGGCCAATTTACCCCGAAAATCGGTGAGTAAATGTTGGCATCGCGCCAGCTTCATGATGGACCGTTCATCGTCAACGCTGAGCAAGGAGCACAAGGCCTTTAGGGTCCGTTGAATACTCTTTACCACATATTCATGTTCCCGAAGGTCTTTTTCACTCCTCTTCAGTTGCAGGGCATAACGCTCATCTTCCTCAGCAGAGGCCCCTCGAGGGCGGCTTCCTGCAATGGCTTCCGTGCGGATTCCATCTTTGTCCCTGCGGTAGAGCCTTTCAGGTGAAGCTCCCAAGAAGGCAGCGTCGGCCTCGGGCTGAAACATGAAATGAAAACACTGGGGGGTATTTCTTTTCAATGCCCACAACAACACCGCAGGATTGATGGATTCTTCAAATGCAAAAGTGGCTTTCCTGGCCAGGACCACTTTTTCATAGTCGCCAGGTTTGAAGGCCCTAAGAGCCGCCTCCACATTGGCACACCAGCCCCCTTTGTCTGGGTAGTCCTGCCTTGAAATGGCCTTGGGCAGGCTGGAAAGGGGAGATCCATCAGGGAAAGCCGTTTTGGAAAGGGCAGCTTCAATGGTCGCCTCATCTTCATTTTCCAGCATATTGCAGGCAAAGACTGTGCGGCCGTGGCGCGTGACCACTTCAAATCGGGGTAGGATAAAACGATAGGCCTTGAAGGGTTCCCAGGCGGGTTCCCGAATGCCGTTTAGCGAAAATCGCAGCCCTCCAAGGTAGCGGGGGTGGCCTTTGGCCCTTTTGATCCGATGGTGAAGCATGGCCATGAGGGCCTGGTAGTCCAGGCGGGAATTGCCGGTTATCACGTCGGCCCGGCCTGTCCCAGCCAGTTCAAAATGATTCTCCCGGTCCGACCAGTAGCCTCTTGAAGCAGGTGGCTGAGCGCACAGCCAGGGCAAGGCGGAAAGCCCTTCAACCTGGACTTCGGCCCGGACGATTGCTGGATCGCCTTTGGCCCTTCCACCCGTCGTTTTTTCGTGAAAGAGCTGGGCCATGATCCTTTCTCTGATGCGCTGTGTCTCGTTTGCATGAATCTGTTCAGTCACTGTGTACATGGCTATTCCTTAGATGTGGGATGCCCCTTTGCTGATAGGGGCCTGTCACCTTGGTAGATCATTGCAATGCCCATGGTCAGGGCACGGGCCTGAACAGCCTCAAATCCTGCTTCGGCAATCAATTGGCACAGGGCCCCGCCATAAGGAAAGGTCTCAATGGTCTGGTTCAAGTATCGATAGGCGCCGGAATCGCCCGATACCAGGGCTCCCAAAGGGGGTAGGATGTGTCTGAGATAGAGAAGGTAGCCTGAGCGGATGAGGGCGTGCTCCGGCAACGAGAATTCGAGAACAAGAAGCCGGCCCCCTGGCTTAAGGACGCGGTGCATCTCTGACAGGGCCTGAGAGACACGGCTTACATTGCGGATGCCAAAGGAGATGGTGACGGCGTCAAAGGTCTTGTCTTGAGCGGGGATGTCCATGGCATCCCCCCTTTTCAGGGTAATGGCCTCAGAAAGGCCGCGTCCTTGAACCTTCTGTCTTCCTATGGCAAGCATTTTCTCTGCCAGGTCGATGCCCAAACCGGACTTGATTTTATTGCTTTTGTCGAAGAGGAAGAGGAGTTGGTCCGCCGTTCCCGTGGCCAGGTCCAGGACGTGCTGATCACGACCGGGGGGAAGCAGGCGGGCCATTTTTCCCCGCCACCGTCGGTCGATCCCTGCGGAAAGGAGCCGGTTTAAGAAATCATACCGGTGGGCCACGCGGTCAAACATCTTCCACACTTCTGTCCGAACGGGCTCCTGACGAGGACCCCTTTGATCAGAGAGGCCAAGGATCATGGTGACAGCCTTGATGGGAGAAAGCTCCTTCCAAAAAAAATGAAGGCCCCGAACCACGTTCGTCGGGTGCCAAAAAAGTTAACTAGCTGATAACTAGCAAAAAAGCCCCGTGTAAAGGCTCAGAATATAGGACCAAATGGGGACCTGCGTCAATGAAAAAGGATGCAGACGGGCAGGTCTACCCCCTCCTTGAACCGAATAAGCGAGCGCATTCTCGACAGGAGAGCTACCGCAGCCCCGTAGGTTCTGCCTGGCGGCAGAGGTTCTGCTAGTTGCCAGTGCTAGCGCGGCGCAGGCTGCGGGGTTAGCGAGCGTATAGTAAAAAAGACAACAACCTTACGGTGCTGCGGAGCTCTCCCGTGAGGGAGAACATTGCCCGTGGGTTCTGCCTGACGGCGGCGCTTCGCAGGTCACGGGGAGGGTTCAAGGTGAGATTCCACAGATGTCCTCTTTGCCGTCAAAAGACAGATGGGGGCTTAAGTGGATTTCGGCCTATTTTCTACAGGTTGCAAATTTCGTTGACTGCTTATAAGCACCCATGATACAAGGTGTTTTGAGCATTTAGCCGGCGTAGCTCAGCGGTAGAGCAACTGATTCGTAATCAGTAGGTCGCGGGTTCAATTCCCATCGCCGGCTCCAAAAACAATGCAGGGGTTTCGGGTACTTATCCCAGAGCCCCTTTTTTCGTACTGCGTCAAACTTAGCGGCATGGGCTACAGAGCAGGGGGCAAAACAATGAAAAAGTGCGCGTTGATCCTGGGCTGTCTTTTGCCCTTGATGGGTCTGGTATATTCAGGGGCCTTTGGCGCCGATGGGTTAAAGGTGGGCGTCATCTTACCTTTGACCGGGAAGTTGGCCAAGTTTGGTGAAATCGAAAAGAGGTCATTCATCCTCGCTGTAGACGAGATCAATGCTTCCGGGGGGGTAAATGGGAAGAGGATTGATCTGATCATTGAGGACACCACAGGAAAGCCCGATGTGGGGCGTTCTGCTATTGAGAAGTTGATCTCAAGGGACAAGGTTCTGATGGTGGGTGGCGGTTATTCCAGTTCCGTGACATGGGCGGCTGTAGCTGTGGCACAGCAGCGCCAGGTGCCCTTTCTGGTCAATACCGGTTCTGCAGACAGGATCACAGAGCAGGATTGGGAGTACATCTTCAGACTGAATCCCCCGGTAAGCGAGTATCCCAAGGCATTAGGCTCTTTCATTTCTGAGATAGGGGATGTGAAGACAGCTGTGATCCTTCATGAGAACACCCTGTTCGGTCAATCAGGGTCCAAGAAATTTTCCAAACAGTGTGGAGACCTGGGTCTAAAGGTTGTGATGGAGGAGGGCTATGAGGCTGGTGCCGTGGATTTCAAGCCCCTCCTTGTAAAGGTCAAGGCCAAGAAGCCAGATTTTTTGTACATGATTTCATATGTCATGGACGCTTCCTTGCTCATGCGGCAGGCCAAAGAGCTGAATCTGAATCCAAGGCTCTTTGTGGGCGGCGCCGCCGGTTTTACCCTTCCTGAATTTCAGAAGAATGCAGGAGATGCCTCAGACTACGTCTTTTCCGCTACGCTGTGGACCCCTTCTGTTCCCTACCCAGGGGCAAAGGCCTATTACGACAAGTTTGCTGCAACCTACGGTTGCCCTACAGAGTATCATGGGGCTGAAGCCTATGCGGCCATGTATGTCATGGCAGACGCACTAAAGCGGGCCACCTCTTTGACACCAAAGGGGCTAAGAGATGCCCTTGCCACAACAGATATGATGACGGCCTTTGGGCCTGTGAAGTTTGTGGCCTACGACAAAAAGACCCAGCAGAACCGGCTTCCCACCTTTCTGGTCCAGTGGCTCCACGGCAAGCTTGAGACGGTTTGGCCCAAAGATGTGGCCACAGCCAAGTACGTCTATCCCGTGCCCAAATGGAATGAACGTTAGAGAGGTCATGGAGGGTTTTGGAATGACTCTGTAACTGTGCTTGCCGGTGAGTATTTCGGAGTTATCATGGAAGTCTTCTTGCAGACCTTGGTGGCAGGCATTCTCAAGGGCGGCCTATACAGCCTCATAGGCATTGGCATGACCCTGATCATGGGGGTCATGGGCATCATCAATCTGGCCCACGGTCAATTGATGATGGTGGCCATGTATGTCACCTTTGTGTGCTTTCACTACCTTGGAATCGACCCTTATCTAGCCCTATTTATCAGTACCCCTCTCCTGTTTCTCCTTGGGATGGTGATCCAAAAATATACCCTGAATCCACTTATGGAAGTGGAATCCCTCCTCCCTGAGAATCAAGTCCTTATGACCGTGGGGATCGGCATGGTCCTCACCGAGATCGCACGGTTCGTTTTTGGTTCTGACTATCGATCTGTGAAGACGAGCTATTCGAGCTCTGCCTTCTATCTGGGAGAGATCTCTTTTAGTGTGGCCCTGACAGCAGCGTTTTTCTTGGCCGTGGCCTTTACGGTCTTCATGTTCTGGTTCTTGCGCAAGACAGATATCGGCAGATCCATTCGCGCTGTGGGCCAGGACAAGGACGCCGCATCGCTCATGGGGGTCAACCCCAGACGCATCACGATCATCACGTTTGGCATTGGGGCAGCCCTTGTGGCGGTGGCCGGCACCCTGCTCATGCCGCTCTATTACTTATTTCCCGACATTGGGGGACCATTTACCAGAAAGGCTTTTGTCATCACTATCCTGGGGGGCCTAGGGTCCACAGTGGGGGCAATTTTCGGCGGTGTCACCCTGGGACTTGCTGAATCATTTGGCGCAACCTACATAGGCATGGCCTATGACGACATGATCGGCCTGCTGATTTTTCTTCTAGTACTCCTGTTTCTGCCTGGTGGCTTCAAGCGGTTGACCAAGATTTGAGTTGACTCCCCCACGTTGGCTGAGACGTCCGGTCAGAAGGCCTACTGCAGACCCTTTGCATCGACTCATGGGGAAAAGAATCAAAAAATGACCGTGAAAAGAATCTTGCCCCTGGTATTGCTGTTTGTCCTGATCCTCTTTCCCCTCATGGTCAAAGACGACTATCAGCAGCATCTAATGATCCTGGTTCTCATGTGGGTGGTCATCGGTTCTGGGTGGAACGTGATTGCCGGCTATACAGGACAGGTCTCTTTTGGCGATGCCGCTTTTTTTGGCACAGGGGCCTACACGGCAGGGCTTTTTGCTCACAAACTGGGCATTTCAGCCTGGTGGGCCATGGCCTTTGGGGGGGTGATGGCCATGGCCGTTGCCCTGCCTTTCGGCTGGATCTGTTTTCGCTTAAGGGGGGCCTACTTCGCCCTTGCCACCCTTGCCCTAAATGAGGTCATGCGCCATGTGGCCACCCTGTGGGAGTCTTTGACCGATGGCATGGTAGGGATTCTCATTATGCAGACCTTTGTCTCCAAGGTGCCCTATTACTACATTGCCCTGGGACTGGCCGCAGTCTCCGTGCTGAGCATCCAAATGATCATGGGCTCCAAATGGGGCTATTACTTTGTCTCCATCCGGGAAGACCAGGATGCGGCCGAGAGCCTGGGCATTGATACCCACTTTTACAAGATGGTTTCTTTGAACATTGCAGCCTTTCTCACGGGGATGGCCGGGTCTTTGTATATGAACTACATGGGGTTTATTGACCCTGAGGTGGTGTTTTCTCTTCACGACATCTCTATCATGGCTATTCTGGTAGGGATTGTAGGGGGTGTGGGGACCCTCTATGGCCCCGTGGTGGGGGCCTTTGTGATGGTGGCGGTGCATGAGTTTTTTAGGACCGGATTTTTTGGATTTTTCAACACGCTGGCGGTGCTCACTGGGTCTGATGTCGTCCACGTAGTGGCCGGGTATGTGATGCAAGCCCATGTGTTGGGCTTTGGTATTCTGGTGGTGGTGGTCATCCTTCTCCTTCCCAATGGCATCGTAGGTGATTGGGATAAGATGATGGGGACGGTCTCTTCAGTTAGAAAGAAGGGTATGGCGGGGTGAGTCTTTTCGAGGTCAGAGGCCTGGTAAAACATTTTGGAGGGCTTGCAGCGGTGAGCAACGTGAGTTTCAAGGTCCACCAGGGAGAGATCTTGGGTTTGATCGGCCCTAACGGCTCCGGCAAGACCACCATTTTTAATCTTATCAGCAACTATCATCGCCCCACAAGGGGGACGATCCATTTTAAAGGCCGCAATATCACGGGGCTGAAGACACATAGAATCTCAAGACTCGGTATTGGGCGGACGTTCCAGATCGTAAGGCCCCTTGGCAGGATGACCGTTCTAGACAATGTGATAGCGGCTGCCTTTGCCAAGGTGGCAACGAAAGCAGAAGCCCGTGATCTGGCCCTGGAAACACTGGCCTTTTGTAGCTTCGAGCACCGCAAAGAGGTCCTTGCCAAGACCCTTTCTATTGGCGAGAGAAAGCGGCTTGAGATTGCCAGGGTCATGGCCACCCAACCAGAGCTCTTGCTGCTGGACGAGACTGCTGCGGGACTGAACCCCCTGGAGTTGGAGGGAGCCATTGAACTGATCAAGAAGATCCGGGATAAAGGGGTGTCCATTATTATCGTGGAACACATTATGAAGGTGATGATGACGATATCGGACCGGATTCATGCCATCAGCTTTGGAGAGACCATTGCAGAGGGCACCCCTCATGAAGTGGCAAACAACCCAGCAGTCATTGAAGCCTATCTGGGAAAGGAATATGCTGAAGGTTCATAGGGTGGATGTCTTTTACGGGGATCTTCAGGTCCTGTGGGATGTCTCCTTTGAGGTCCGGGAGAAGGAGATTGTTGTCTTAGTGGGTGTCAATGGGGCAGGCAAGACCACCATCCTCAGAACCATTTCGGCCTTGATGCATCCTTTTAAGGGCATGATCGATTTTGATGGTGTCCGCCTGGACCGGGTCCCTGCCTATAAGGTCATTGAGCACGGCATTGTCCATGTCCCTGAGGGCAGGCGCCTGTTTCCTGAGATGAGTGTAGAAGAGAACCTGATCATGGGTTCACTTTGTGAGCCGGCAAAAGGGAAACGGTGGGAGACGATGGCCCATGTCTATGACCTCTTTCCGAGGCTCAAGGAGAGGAAAAAACAGATGGCCGGGACCCTTTCCGGTGGTGAGCAGCAAATGCTTGCCTTGGGCAGGGGCCTGATGGGACGTCCCAAGCTCATGATGTTTGACGAGCCCTCTTTAGGCCTTGCCCCGCTCCTGGTTGAAGAAATTTTTCATGTCATTGAAAGGATCAATGAACATGGGGTGACGGTCCTTTTAGTGGAGCAGAACGTGAAACAGGCCTTGAGGATGTGTGACAGGGCCTATGTCCTCGAAAATGGCCGCGTCGTCCTAGAGGGGGGCCCTTCGGACCTCACGGAGAACCGACAGGTCCGGGAAGCCTTTCTTGGGATATGAAAGGGAAACGAGTGGCACAAGTTATCTTAGGGGCTCTCCTGTTGTATGTGGCGTACTGCTTCCTTCTCTTTCTATTTCAAAGGCAGGTGGTGTTTCCTCGCCATCACATCAGGGCTCCCTTGGGAATGGCAAAGGGTATTCCTGGATTAGAGAGGATCTGGCTCAAGACCAGTTATGGAAAGGTGGAGGCATGGTTTCTCCCTGCAACGACGACCCCTCGGGGGGAACCAACGCCGGCAGTGATCTTCGCCCATGGAAATGCAGAGCTGATCGACTTTTGGCCCCATGAGTTTAGCTCGGCCACGGCCCTTGGACTGGGGGTATTGCTTGTTGAATATCCTGGTTATGGGCGCTCAGAGGGGAGTCCTTCCCAGAAGAGTATTACAGAGGCCTTTGTAGCGGCCTATGATGCCCTTGCCGTGCGGGAAGACGTGGACCGGTCCCGAATTGTCCTATTGGGGCGCTCACTCGGCGGTGGCGCGGCCTGCTGCCTCGCTGCAAAGCGGCCTTCGGCAGCCCTCATACTGCTGTCTACCTTTACGAGCGTCCGGACCTGTGCGTCCCAGTTTCTGGTTCCCGGCTTTTTTGTCCTGGACCCCTTTGACAACCTTGCCGTCGTTGGTTCCTATCCAGGCCCGGTTCTCGTGATGCACGGGAAAAAGGACACCCTCGTTCCCTACAGGCATGGCGTAGCTCTTTTTAAGGTGGCCAAGAATGGCACTATGCTTTCCTATGATTGCCACCACAACGACTGTCCGCCGAGTTGGCACGCATTCTGGCAAGACGCGAAGCCCTTTCTGCGCGATGCCGGCATCATCCAACCCTAGTGCCCAAGGCCTGTGTCTGTCATTGACCAAGGGAGAGCTTTGCATAACCCTTTCGAACGGTCATTGTGAGCTATTTGGGGCACCCATTCGGCTGCTGTGAGCGGCCCACGCTAGTGGGTAAATCGTGAACTGTTTGAGGCCCTTAGGCCGAGTATGAGGGCAAAGGTTGCGCCTGGCGGCTTGAAGAGAGGCACTTCGTGTCGCGATTTGGCGAACAAGGCCGAAAAAGGGTCAAATAGATCACAGAATCAAGTGAGAAGGGTTCTGCAAAGGTCTCCAAGGGGGGCTATTGATTTGGGGTGGTTTCTCCAAGGGACATGGGGGTGAGACCCAGAAGATAGATAGGCAATGTCGAACAAGAGTCTCTTGTCCCCATGAGTTGATCAAAGGGGGTCGGGGAGTGAGGCGATAAGCAGTTCGAGGTTTACGCATCCTTGAGGAGCATCTTGGCCACATTGATGTCGTAGGCCTGGTTGGGGTCAAACTTCTTGTGGTTGTGCATGGCTGCAGCTTGCTTGATGGCATCGTAGGGTACCCAGCCGTGTTCGTCCCAGAGTGCAGGATCGTCTGTATTCCAAAGCCTGAACAAGATGTTGCCCTCAATTTCGCGCACATACATACGGACCCGTTTGTTCTGGGGAAAAGGATAGTAGTATAAGCCCCTGTCGTCTTTCACCGTCTTTTCCTCCTTAGTTCTTTTTTCCGGTCTAATGATGACGGATTCACGAAAAGTGCAAAGCGGCCATGTCACGTCATTCTGGCGAACCTGGATCAAGGTCCACAGCAAGCGCCGCTGGTGGCAAGGCTGCCTTTCCGTGCAGGATAGGGAGAGTTAGCATCTTACGGCTAGAATGACAAGTCCTGTGGAACCGCTCGTCCAAAGAGCGTCTAATGGAGCGCTGTGCCGCCAGCACGGAAAGCCCTTAGTAGGACTGCCTTAAATGTCCATGACAGAATCTTTTGACGCCCCCATGGGCCTGTAGCCTGCCCCCTTGCGGATGAACGGCAAAGGGATTGATAGGGCGGTGGGGGAATTCTTGGCTTGCCCGAGCCCTGCTACGCCTCTGGGTCTGCCGTAGTGTATGCCTGGATGAAATACATCAGGTGAGATCTCTGGTGATCTGTCAGGTCCTGGAACTGCACGCCACATCGCCTGGTGGCAATGCCGAGAGATCCTTCATCTTCTAATGGCACCTCCGATATGAGCTTAAAGGGGAGGTGGTTTAATGAAAAACTGCCGTCTGTCAAGAGGATGTCTAACTCAGATGGTCTGGACGGGTCTTTTTCGTTGGTCGTGTAACAAAACGAAAGGCCACCGCCTCCCACATCGATAATCTCACCCATCATAGGGGACAAAGGCCCGTGGCGTCTAAAGACGGCATAGGCGCCGAGGCCAGGGACGCGAAATCGCGCATACTGTCTTTGCTCAATCGGCCCTTTCATGGTCAGCTCCCGGGAAGAAACCTTCTGATATGCATCAACACCTGGCCCTCGCCTGTCATCTCCGGACCGCCTATCTTGCCACCAGTCCCCTGACGCATTGAAATTCCACTCATACGTGCTTCTTGACCCGGACACGTTGCCCTTCTTTCCTCCTGATCGCTTCTCCCTCTGACCACGTCGACGGCTACTCATGTGACGGTCCTTTTTTGCACAAGGGATCTGTTGAAAGAAGACAGGCGCTTTTCATGGGTCCCCGTCCCTGTGACGCGACGAGCAGAGAGATCACAATCAAAAGGATCAAAGGGCCTTTGTTTTAAGGCCTGCCAAGAAAGCCATCCCCGTTAGAAGCGGCGTTGGCACAGGCACTCCTTCTGTGGAGACCACCCTCGTGGCCGCAGCCCCATAATTATGTAAAAAGTGACGATATTTATATTAATATACAGGAAAAGTCCATCGAAGTCAAACGATGGTCCTGGCATTGTTTTCACCTTGCGTCGTTGATGGCATGTGTTGTCCCATGGGTCCTGAACGCCCCCCCTTTTTTGTCAAAAAGACGGTGCAAGGGTGAGGGGTTCGACTTGACTTCCTCTTTGATCGTGCTTATTTTCACATAACGGACGGACTACATGTGGTAAACCCATCCCACTTCCGTCCTCTTACCTCCTCCCCTGGGAACAGTGGCACGGGGTCCTCCATCTCTCCCTCATGCCCCCAATGTTCTCAGGGGGTTCTTTTGTTTCTTCTGCCCGTCAGCCATCTCTCCCCGCTGCTGCGTCACTGGGCCTTGTCCTACTGCCTTAGACAGACTGGACAGGCGCGCGAACCGGCCAAGGCCGGAAAATGGGCCCCTTGGCCTACGTAGTTTCCGCAGAAACGATAGGTAGTTTTTGTCTAGAAAATGGCATGTTATGGGGATTGACTCCCTTAAAGTCGATAGGCTACAAAAAAAAGACATGGATAGGCCACTTCAGGGCGGCAAGGGTTTCGCCAGCCATTGTCTTTTCCGTTTCAACCAAGTAAGGGACTATGACATATAGCATACCAGATGAGGTGATCAGAGAAACCGTGAGGTGTCCACGCCAGTTTTTCTGTCTTCGTGCCGAGGAACACGGAGGTGGCGGCATGTGTGAAGTCCGTTACGCAGTCGGCAAGAATGTATTGTTTTTGAAAGACGCTGAGCTCATTGCCTGCCCCTATCGAGTCCTTTTTGGATACAGCTATATTTGTTCATGTCCCACACATTTTGCCATCTTTCAGAAATACCACCGATAGGCACGTACGGAATCTTGGGCCTGAAAGACCTGCGCCTGCCACTTCCCTTTTTTCGTTTCACGTCATTACTTCTTTCTCTCGTTTCATCCGTTTCCCTGCTCACTTTCCTTGGTGAGATCTGTGACTCGGGCGACGTGAGTGAGAGTTGAAATTGTGGGCCCCGTATTCATGGAAAAGCCTTTGGCCCCGGCGATCCAGGGGATGGAGAACAGATGAGAGGGGCAAGGACAGGGATGTAACAGTCTCTGCGCACTTGAAGTTGGGAAAGGGCCGTCTGTGCTAGCCTCCTTCTGGGGCCATCGTTTACAAGTGAAGTATATGAAATAACTGGCGGAGAGGGTGGGATTCGAACCCACGATCCCGTTTTTCACAGGATACCGCTTTTCGAGAGCGGGGCCTTCAGCCACTCGGCAACCTCTCCAAGAGACCACATTGACGATCGTCTTGTTCATAATCCTTTTGTCAATACCTGTCAATATGAGGTCAAGCCAATTAGGGCTTGCACAAGGCCTGCGTTTCTAGTATCACCTCCCTCACTCCATGCCCATGCTGTGGGCACATTCAAAGCTCAAGGCTGGATTTCAGGCCCAGGCTACTAAAACAGATTGGTAACGTTCAGGAGTTGTGACAGTCTATTCCTGAATAGACATTCCGGATAGGGCGAATCGCTTCTCTTCGGCATCCAAGGCCTTTAAGTAGCCAATACCATCGGTGTGGATCGAAATGGCTGTATGCCTACGTTCAGCGATCCTCCCTATCCTTTTAACTGCCTGCTAAGAGAGTTTGCCTCAACTTTTGAACGTTACCAACAGATTAAGGAACAGACTCATGGCCACCATTAGTCCCTTTCAAGGGATCGTTTACAATCAAGAAAGAATTCAAGATCTAAAGGATGTCGTCACGCCGCCCTATGACGTTATTTCAGAGCGGGAGCGGCAGGAGTATTTTGATAGGCATCCTCAAAATGTGGTTCGGTTGATCCTGAGCCAAGACGAACCTGATGATACTGAGGAAAACGATCGATACACCCGTGCCGCCAGGCACTTCCATACATGGCTTGAACAGGGGATACTCAAGCAAGACAGCGAGCCCGCCTTGTACTTGACGAAGATGGATTTTAAGAGCGAAGGCGTGTTGCGCACGCGTCTTGGATTCATCGCCTTGGTGGAACTCGAGGACTTCGGCGGCGCCATCCTTCCCCACGAAAAGACCTTCTCGGCCACAAGAGCAGACCGCCTGAGACTGATACAGACATGCAAGGCCAATTTCAGCCCTGTCTTCTCATTATTTTCTGATCCTGACGAAGAGATCATGGGCCTTCTCCGGTCCACGGCAGAGGAGATGGAGCCCGATGCGGATTTCACCGAGGTGATCGGGTACCGTCACCGACTCTGGCGCGTGACCGATCCAAAGATCCATCAAGGGGTCAGTGAAAAACTGGCACAAAAGCCACTTTACATCGCAGACGGGCACCACCGGTATGAAACGGCCTTGATCTACAGGCGTCAGATGGAGTCACAGAAAGGTGGACCTGATGCAAGGGCCCCATACAATTCTGTGATGATGTATCTGACCAGCATGCAAGATCCTGGACTGATCATGCGCTCGGTTCATCGAATGCTCTGCCAGGTCTCCCGAAATGCCATGGACCGATTTGCCGAAAAGGCCGGCGCCTTTTTTGATGTGGAGGCCATGGACGTTGGGGCCCATGGCCAGGTGGGGGCTCCTGGCCCTTTCTTGGCGAAAATCCGCAAAGGCGCCGGGCGCGGTGTCATGGGTGCTGTTGTCAGAGGTCATAGGGCCGGCTATGTTCTTCGCCCGAAGACAGGGATCATGGACCAGCTTCATAACGGAGACATCCCGGGACCCCTTAGGAAACTCGATGTCACCATTGCCACGAAGCTTCTGTTAGAGAAGGTATTAGGGTTTGAAGAGGCTGCCCTAGATGATGAAAGGCGTATATTGTATACGAGCCGAATCCAAAAAGCCTTCAATGCCATTCATAATGGCACCTGCGACGTTGCCCTTATCCTTAATCCCACCAGACTCTCTGACGTAGAAGAAACATCGCAGGCGGGCCTCATTATGCCGCGCAAGTCGACTTACTTTTTCCCAAAGGTCTTAAGTGGCCTGGTGATGAACAAGCTTGGTGGCTAGTCCACCATGGGGTGTGGATGACGGGCTGGATGGGGCAACCTTGACAGAGTCGTAAAAAGCCCTAAGCCTTGTTATTCCGGCGAATGCTGGAGTCCAGAACGTATTGAGCTGGATTCCGGCTTTTGCCAGTGTGAGGGGAAAGCCTATTTTCTGACGTTCTACGCCACCGTCAGCCTTTTGCTTATCACAAAATGCCAGGCCGCTGAGTTGGGCTCTTCCCCGAAGGACTGATCATGACTACAGAGACGCCTTTTCTGAAGGGACTTAGAATATGCCAGAAAAGGAGGGGGTACAGGTTTTCCATTGACGCCGTCGTGCTCGCCCATCATGTATCTTTGAAAGCCCCAGCTGTGGCAGTTGATCTAGGGACCGGCTGTGGAATTATTCCTCTCATCTTGGCCTCCCGGTTTCCGCTACTACAGGTTTATGGGATTGAGATTCAGAAGGACTTAGCTGAACTGGCCTTAAAGAACGTGAGGCTGAATCATATGGAGGGCCAGATTACCATTTTGCACACCGACATGAAAGATCTCGGGCCCTATCTCAGATCGGGGGTAGCAGATGTCGTATGCAGCAACCCCCCTTACCGCAAACTCCACTCTGGTCGGCTTAATCCAGATCCTGAGAAGGCTGTGGCCAAGCACGAGGTGAAAGCTGCTATCTCTGATGTCCTCTGGGTTGCTGAAAAGCTCCTCAAGACCTCAGGCCGTGTCTTTGTGATCTATGCTGCTGACCGTGCCACAGACCTTCTCACGCAGATGCGAGCCTCAAAGCTTGAACCCAAGGGACTCAGATGGGTCCATTCCAAGGAGAATAAAGATGCCGAGTTGGTCCTGGCAGAGGGGCTAAAACGTGGCAAACCAGGCCTCAAGGTCGCCGCCCCCCTTGTTGTCCACAACAAAGATGGAAGCTATAGTCAGGAAATGATGGCCATGCTAGGGGAGTCGTCCGTCATTCCAAGGGGCCGATCTTGAACCGAATGTCTGCCACTGCGTTCCTGCCAAGGGCCTGATTTAGTTTCTGGATCAACTCTTGTTTTAGGTATTGAAGCTGTTGTATCCATGGAGCGCTCGAGACGTTTACTAGAAGCAATTTCCCTTTAATGGCGGCAGGCCGGGCGTTTTTTTCAATAAGGGGCCCTACGGTGTCCGGCCACAGCTCCCAGAGCCCATAGAGCTCCAGATCCACGTCGATATGAGACGCCTTTAGGGCTTCTTTCAACACGCTCCCGAGAGGGGCTGGCTTTGCCATCTGTTTGCGCTTCATGACAAAGAGGATATAGTTGACCCTTGTTCTAGGTGTCAACAAATCTGTGTTTTGCTACCGCTTTTCCCTTGACCAGGTCTATGGGCTTACCTATAGTGGTAGCTGTGTCTAGAAGAAAATGGATGTCAGAGACCGATAGATAGGAGCGAATCATGCCCTGGGATTGGGATAAGCTTAAGCAACAGCAACAGAGATCTGGCGGCGGCGGGGGGCCACAGATGGACGAAGTGCTGAAGAGATTCAAGGAGTTTAAGCTCCCTGGTGGCTGGCTCATTCTCCTTCTCATCGCCATTGTCTTTCTGGGTGCTTCCACTGTATATACGGTGGCCGTGGACGAGGTGGGCGTGGTGCAGCGGTTTGGCCGGTATGTGAGAACGGTGAACCCTGGGCTGCATGTCAAGTTTCCCAGAGGTATTGAGAAGGTCACCAAGGTCAAGGTGCGCTTTGTCTATAAGGAGGAGTTCGGTTTCAGAACCCTTCAGGCGGGTGTGCGCACACAATACGCCGCTGGAAAGGCCTATGACGAGGAGTCTTTGATGCTCACAGGGGACCTGAACGTGGGCGTGGTGCCCTGGATCGTGCAGTACCGGGTAAAGGATCCCCAGAAGTACCTTTTCAAGGTCTACAACGTAAAGAGCACGTTGCGGGACTTGTCAGAGTCCACGATGCGGTTGGTAGTGGGCGACAGGAGTATCAACGAGGTCATCAGCAAGAGAGAAGAGATTGCTATAGAGGCACGAGGGCTGTTGCAGGAGGAACTGGATGAGGCGGAAACAGGGATCTATGTTTCCACCATTGAGATGAAGAAGACCAATGTACCGGAACCGGTGCAGCCGTCCTTCAACGAGGTGAACCAGGCCATTCAGGAAAAGGAACGCATGGTCTATCAGGCCAGAGAGGAATACAACAAGGCGATCCCGGCTGCCAAGGGAAATGCTGAAAAGACCATCAAGGCGGCCGAGGGGTATGCCCTGGATCGGGTGAACCGGGCCAAGGGCGATGCGGCCAGGTTTGCGGCCCAGTATGAGGAATATGCCAAGGCCAGGGACGTGACGCGCAGGCGTCTTTATCTGGAAGCGCTTAAGGACCTGTTCCCTAAGTTAGGAAAGAAATATGTCATTGATGCGGACCAGAAGAACGTACTGCCGTTACTGAATCTGGGCAAAGAAGAGGGGGCGCCGAAATGAAGGCTAAAGGGTTTGTCATTTTAGTTGCCATTATCGCCCTCCTTGTCATCTCTGGAGGGGTCTACACCGTAGATGAAACCCAGCAGGTTGTGGTGACCCAGTTTGGCAAGGTGGTAGGCCAACCCATTACGGAGCCAGGCTTAAGATTCAAGGTCCCTTTTATACAGAATGTGAACTACTTTCCCAAGAATCTCCAGGAGTGGGATGGCGACCCCGGACAGATCCCCACGAAGGACAAGACATTTATATGGGTAGACACCTTTGCACGCTGGAAGATCGTTGATCCCCTGAAGTTTTTCCAGACAGTCAACAACATGACGGGCGCTCAGGGGCGTTTGGACGACATCTTGGACCCGGCGGTGCGAAATCTGGTGGCCGAATATCCCCTCATTGAAACGGTAAGGAGAACAGACCGGGAGCTGGACACCTTTGAACTGGGCCTGGAGGACATGAAGGACAAGAGGGACCTGGGCTCAGTAAAAGTAGGTCGAAGGGGGATCACCAGAAGCATCATGGAGCAGGCCCAGCCCAAGCTTGCGAAGTTCGGCATTGAGCTGGTGGACGTCAAGATCAAGCGGGTCAATTATGTGGAGGAGGTCCAGAGATCGGTGTTTGCCCGCATGATTGCCGAGCGGAAGCAGATTGCAGAGAAGTTTCGTTCAGAGGGAAAAGGGGAGGCCCGCAAGATTGAAGGTGACAAGGAAAGAGATCTGAAGCAGATTACGTCAGAGGCCTACAAGAAGGCCCAGGACATCATGGGAAAGGCCGATGCAGAGGCTACAAAGATCTATGCTGACTCCTATGGTCTGGATCCAGATTTCTACTCCTTTGTAAAGACCCTTGAGATCTACAAAGAGACCCTGGACAAGGACAGCTCACTGGTACTTTCCACAGACACGGAGTTTTTTAAATATTTAAAGGGGTATATGGGCGGGAAATAGGCTTTTCGGTCATCGTGTAAGAAGCCTTCAGTCATCTGCACAAAAAAGAAAAGGCACCGCGTTTCTTGGAGGTTTGCGGTGCCTTTTGTGTGTCGGAAAAGCAATATGTGGTCATTATCACTTCTTCCTTCTTTGATGGCGGGTGCGGGCCATCAACTTTTTGTGTTTATGCTTGCGCATTTTCTTCTTCCGTTTCTTGATCACACTTCCCACAGCATCACCTCCATTCCTTGAGTCCTTACAAACCGGGCTTTTTCTTATTATAACAAAAGGGGGATGTCCAGCCTTTTCCTGATGGCGTCCCTGTATGCTGCCTTTCCGTTGCAGTCTCAGGACCCCGTGCCTTGGCCAGGGCCAGAGAAGGGGTGTGATAAACGGCTAAAGGTATCCCTGTTCGGGCTGCAGTCCGTCTATAGAAAGCTGGCTGTAGCTCAAATAATGTGTTAAGAAGTAAAGGATTGGTAATGTTCAAAAGTTGCGGCAAAGGCCTTCAGCAGGCAGTCAGAGGGATAGGGATGATCGCTGAACGCAGGCATACAGCCATTGCCATCTACACAAATGGCATAGGCTAACTAAAGGCATTGGATGCCGAAGGGAAGCGATTGTTCCTATCTCGAAGTTGGTTGTCCAGAAATCCACCAAATCAACACTTTTGAACGTTACAAAAAGGATTAGGCCTTCTCAAAGCGGGTGGAGATGGTATCCATAGAAGCACTGCCACATTTCGAGGGACATCAATTGGAAGTGGTCAACGAAGCAGTTGCCTTGGCCGAAGAGCTGGCAAGCAATGCTTACAAGATGTCTTTCGCCGAATGGCGGTCCCGCAGATATGATGTCAAAACCTTGGCTGACCTTTCCCCAGAGGAGGTGGTGAACGGGCCCTTTGCCCAGATCATGAGATATGTGGGCCGGAAGGTGGAGACGTCACTCGGCTCTTCAACATACGATTTTTACAAGATATGTCTTCAGGACCATACCATCCTTTCGACCCTAAGAGGGGCTCCGGAGCTCCGGTTGTTCCCTTTTGCCCTTTATATCGTTACCCATGAGCTCATTCATGTTATTCGTTTCACCAAGTTTCTACAATCATTTGAGGCGTCGCCAGAGGAAAGAATGGAAGAAGAGGCGCGTGTGCATAACAGGACAAGGGCGATCTTGGAACCAGCTCCCATCAGCGGCTTGGACGTGGTGTTTGAGTTCTACAAGGGGTGGCACGGGGAGGTGGACTTGGTGAGGGATGTTTGACAAGGACCATTTCCCACTTGACAGATGATCATGGTTGATTATGTTTAGTTAGAATCTGGGCCAACGGAGGTACTGGGATGCCGATTTACGAGTATGAATGCACCAATTGCGGGAGGATCGTAGAGGCTTGGCAGAAGTTTTCCGATAGGCCGTTGACGACCTGTAAACACTGTTCCGGCAAGCTTCAAAAGCTTATCTCGCAAAGCTCCTTTCACCTGAAGGGTACCGGTTGGTACGTCACGGATTATGCACACAAATCAGGATGTGCACCCCATTCCCCGAAGAAAAAGGAAAAGAAGCCCGGGGGGGAGGACAAGACAGGCACCAGCGAATCGAGCTCTTCAAAGAAGGAAGGATGAGCCATAGGATGTGAGCCGCGGTAGGTGTTTGCCCAGCCTTTGATCAAAAAAGTTTAGTACTAAAGGGGAGTTGCAGCACAGAATCTGTCATGTTTGTAGGCCCATTCTAGGGGTTAGCTAGAAGCTGTCCCTGCCACCCCACTTGTCATGCCAGGCGAAAAATTTTTGCCTTTCCCCCTTTACAAGTTCAAGTCGGTGATTATATTTCGGAATATATTTTGTTGTAGAATGATCCAATTCCATTTGTATGCCTGATGGTTTTTTCACAATTCCATTTTGCTTGATTTAAGAATGAAGTGTTTTGCGAAAGGAGGTGACATGGGCTAGTTTACGGAGAGTTCGTTAGAATCGCCACAGAGAGGGCAACACAAGGCTGAAAATTTAGAAAGAAGGAGATGTAGCACTATGAAGATTAGACCTTTGCAAGACCGAATACTCGTCAAACGTCTTGAAGAAGAAGAAAGGACCAAGGGGGGGATCATTATCCCGGACAGCGCCAAAGAGAAACCCTCTGAAGGTCTGGTTATGGCAGTGGGGAAAGGGAAAGTTTCAGAGGATGGTAAGAAGCTTCCCCTTGACGTAAAAAAAGATGACCGGATACTCTTTAGCAAATATGCGGGCACAGAGGTAAAAATCGATGGTACAGAATACCTCATCATGCGTGAAGACGATGTGCTCGGAGTGATTGAGAAATAGAATGCTTCACGGTCAAGGTGTCAAGGGTCGTGTAAGGTGAAGCTTGCTGGTATCTCCAGCAACAAAAATTCTAAGGAGGATACAATAAGATGGCTGCAAAAGAGATAAAGTACGACATCAAGGCTCGGGAAGCGATTCTACAAGGTATCAACACATTGGCGAATGCTGTGAAGGTCACCCTGGGCCCAAAAGGGAGAAATGCCATTCTTGAAAAATCCTGGGGGGCTCCCACGGTGACCAAGGATGGCGTTACCGTGGCCAAGGAGATCGAGCTCGAGGATAAGTTCGAGAATATGGGCGCTCAGATGGTCAAGGAAGTCGCCAGCAAGACCAGTGATGTGGCAGGTGACGGCACGACCACGGCGACCGTCCTGGCCCAGTCCATCTACACAGAGGGCCAGAAGCTGGTAGCGGCAGGCAACAATCCAATGGCGCTGAAGCGGGGCGTTGATAAGGCCGTAAGCGTGGTTGTCTCGGAGCTCTCCAAGTTGAGCAAGCCCACGAGAGAGCAGAGGGAGATCGCTCAGGTAGGAAGCATCTCGGCGAACAACGACGAGACCATCGGCAACATCATTGCCGAGGCCATGAACAAAGTCGGCAAGGAGGGGGTCATCACGGTAGAAGAGGCAAAGTCCATGGAGACGACCCTTGAGGTGGTAGAGGGCATGCAGTTTGATCGAGGCTACTTGTCCCCCTACTTTGTGACAGACCCTGACAAGATGGAGGCTTCCTTGCAGGATCCTCTTATCCTGCTTAACGAAAAGAAGATCAGTGTCATGAAAGATCTCCTGCCTATCCTTGAGCAGGTGGCCAAAATGGGGAAACCCCTTGTGATCATTGCCGAGGATGTGGAAGGAGAAGCCCTGGCCACATTGGTGGTGAACAAGCTCCGCGGGACGCTGCAGTGTGCTGCCATAAAAGCCCCAGGCTTCGGGGATCGCCGTAAAGCCATGTTGGAGGATATTGCCATTTTGACCGGTGGTCAGGTGATTTCGGAAGACTTGGGCATCAAGTTGGAAAACATCACGCTCAATGACTTGGGCAGTGCCAAGCGCATCAGCATTGACAAGGATAATACAACCGTCGTAGACGGAGCCGGACAACGTTCTGCTTTGGAAGGGCGGGTGCGCCAGATCAGGACCCAGATAGAGGAGACCACATCCGATTATGACCGAGAGAAGCTTCAGGAGCGCCTGGCCAAGCTCATCGGCGGTGTGGCAGTGATCAATGTGGGTGCCGCCACCGAGCCAGAGATGAAGGAGAAGAAGGCCCGAGTGGAAGACGCCCTCAATGCCACCCGTGCTGCAGTGGAGGAAGGGATCGTGCCTGGCGGCGGTGTGGCCCTGGTGCGGTGCATGCCATCACTGGACAAAGTGAAGATCAAGGCCGACCAGAAGCTGGGCGTGAAGATTGTGCAGCGGGCCTTAGAGGAGCCCCTTCGCCAGATCGCCAATAATGCCGGCCACGAAGGCTCGGTGGTGGTTGATCAGGTGAAGAAAGAGAAGGGTGCTACGGGCTTCAACGCCGAGACGGAGAAGTATGAAGATCTCATGCAGGCAGGGGTCATCGATCCCACCAAGGTCGTGCGACATGCCTTGCAGAATGCGGCAAGTGTGGCCGGTCTCATGCTTACCACGGAGGCCATGGTTGCTGAAAAACCAGAAGAGAAGAAGGATATGCCAGCCATGCCTCCGGGCGCAGGCGGAATGGGTGGCGGTATGTACTAGCAGATATCCCATTGACTGAGTTTCGTTGTTTCAATAAGGCCTCCGTGCGCGGGCATGGAGGCCTTTTTTTGTCCATATTTTGTGGGGCGGTGGCGATTGGGGTGCTTCAACACTTCCTTGACAAGTCATGGTGTTGTGATATTTGCATCGTGAAAATTTATCTTTCCAGCATTGGAGCATGACATGGACTATAAAGCCACTTTGAATCTTCCTCGAACAGACTTTCCCATGAAGGCAAATCTTGCTCAGAAAGAACCTGAAATGCTCAAGGCCTGGGAAGGCGGCGGGCTTTACGAACAGATCAGGGAAGCATCCAAGGGCAAGCCCCCTTTCATTCTTCATGACGGCCCCCCCTATGCCAACGGACATATCCATATTGGCACGGCCCTGAACAAGATATTGAAGGACATGATTATCCGATCTCGCCAGATGAATGGTTTTAACGTGCCCTATGTGCCGGGATGGGATTGCCACGGCCTTCCCATTGAGCATCAGGTTGACCAGGAGCTTGGCGAGAAGAAGAAAGAGATGGGTCAAACAGAAGTGAGAAGGCAGTGCCGGGCCTATGCAAAGAAATACATTGGGCTCCAGAGGGAAGAGTTCAAGAGGCTCGGTGTGATGGGCGAGTGGGATAACCCCTATCTCACGATGAACCACGGCTATGTGGCAACTATCGTCAGGGAGTTTGGAAAATTTGCCGCTGACGGAAGCCTCTTTAAGAGCACCAAGCCTATCTATTGGTGCAGCACGTGTCACACAGCCCTGGCAGAAGCAGAAGTGGAGTACAAGAGCCGCACCTCTCCATCTATCTACGTCAAGTTCCCTCTGATTTCAGACATAGGAGGCGATTTCCCCTCCCTGAAGGGAAAGAACGTCTCTCTGGTCATCTGGACGACTACCCCATGGACAATTCCGGCCAATCTGGCTGTGGCCATCCATCCTGCCTTTGAGTATGTGGCAGTGGACGTAGGGGGCGGCGAGGTTTATATCCTGGCCCAGGCCCTTGTGGAGAGCACCATGGAGGCCTCTGGGATCAGGGACTATAAGGTATTGGAACAAGTGGACCCCCACAGACTGGAGAAGTCCCTGTGCCGTCATCCCCTCTACGATCGAGACTCTATGGTAATCCTTGCTGAGCACGTGACCTTGGATACTGGAACGGGTTGTGTCCACACGGCACCGGGCCACGGACGGGAAGACTATGAGGCTGGCCTGGAGTATGGCTTAGAGATCTATTCCCCTGTGGACGATGATGGCTGCTTTGAAAAAGATGTGGAGTTTCTGGCCGGTATGTTTGTTTTTGATGCAAACAGCGTTGTCATTTCCAAGCTTGAAGAATGCGGGAAACTGGTCAGTAAAGGGCGCGTGGAGCATACGTACCCTCACTGCTGGCGTTGCAAGGAACCCGTGATCTTTCGGGCCACGGAGCAATGGTTCATTTCTATGGAGAAGGCAGGGCTGAGACAAAAGGCCCTGACATCTATTGACCAGGTACGCTGGATTCCGGCTTGGGGTCGGGACCGCATCTACGGGATGATTGAGAACCGCCCGGACTGGTGTATCTCCAGGCAGCGGTCGTGGGGGGTGCCCATTGTGGCTTTTTATTGCACAAAATGCCGATCACGCCTCATCACGGCCGACATCATTGATCATGTGGCCGCCCTCTTTGAAGCCCATGGGGCTGACATCTGGTTTGAAGCCGACGCGGCCTTTCTCCTGCCTAAGGGGACAAAGTGCCCTGAATGCCAGGGAGACACCTTTGATAAAGAGAAGGATATTTTGGATGTGTGGTTTGACTCAGGGGTAAGCCACACCGCTGTCCTTGAGGCTAGAGATGGTCTCAGGTGGCCGGCAGACATGTACCTGGAGGGGAGCGATCAGCATCGGGGATGGTTCCATAGTGCGTTGCTCACTGCCGTGGGTACCCGTGGGAAGGCCCCTTACCGGAGTGTGCTGACCCACGGTTTTGTCGTGGATGGTAAGGGAGAAAAGATGTCCAAGTCCAAGGGGAACGTGATTGCGCCCAGCGAGATCATTAACCGCTATGGTGCCGAGATCCTCCGGCTGTGGGTTGCGGCATCAGACTACCAGGATGATATCAAGATATCGGAGAAGATCCTCAAACAGCTGACAGACGCCTACCGCCGGATCCGTAACACCAGCCGGTTCATCCTTGGCAACTTGGGCGATTTTGATCCTAAGGGAGATGTCGTGCCATATGCACAGATGCACGAGATTGATCGGTTTGCCTTACTCAGACTTCAGCATCTGGTGAGACGAACCCGTGGGGCCTATGAATCCTTCGAGTTCCATGCCGTTTATCATGCCTTGTACAACTACTGTACCTTGGATATGGGTGCCTTTTACCTGGACGTGTTAAAGGACAGACTCTATACGTCGCCCAGGAAATCCCATGCCAGGCGGTCGGCCCAGAGTGCACTGTACATCATTGTCGACACCTTGGCGCGCCTCATGGCCCCTATCATTGTTTTCATGGCAGAGGAGGTATGGCAGCACATGCCCAAGGCAGACGACAGGCCCACAAGTGTTCATCTGGCGCAGTTGCCCGAGGTAGACGAATCGTTTCTGGATGCAGGGCTTTCAGAACGATGGGAATCTATCATGACATTGAGGGGAGAGGTGAGCAAGGCCATGGAAGAGGCAAGGGTCCAGAAGGTGATCGGCCACTCCCTCGATGCCGCAGTGGCGCTGGACCTTCCCAAGGAATTCCTCGAAACAGTGAAGCCCACTGAAGAAGAACTCCGCGCTGTTTTTATCGCATCCGAAGTATCGATCGTGTCGAACAGAGGGTTGGAAAAGGGCCCCCTTAGCCACAAGATCCCAGGCCTTGCCATAGGCATAGATCGTGCCCCTGGCGCAAAGTGCGAACGTTGCTGGATACATGATCTGTCTGTGGGCACTGACCACACTCACCAGACCCTGTGTTCTCGATGCGTGCAGGCCCTTCAAAGGGGCGATGACGGTATCTAGATGGTTGCCTTTAGCGGTAAGAAGTATTCAACATTTTTCTTGTTCGCAGGCATTATTGTCGTGTTGGATCAGGTGACCAAGGCCATTGTCGTTCACGCCTTTTCACTTCATGAATCCCTCGTGGTGATTCCGGGGCTTTTCTCACTGGTCCACATCCGCAACACTGGCGGTGCCTTTGGGTTGCTGGCAGGAGACGCGACTGGGATGCGCACCCTGTTCTTCTTGGCCATCTCGGTCTTGGCCCTTGTTATCATTCTGATCTTTTATTCCAGGGTCACTCCCGGCAAGCCATGGATTGGGGGGGCCTTTGCCATGATATTTGGGGGGGCCTTGGGAAACCTCATCGATCGCCTTCGTTTTGGAGAGGTTGTTGATTTTCTTGACTTCTATATTGGGAACACCCATTGGCCTGCCTTCAACATCGCGGACAGTGCCATATCGGTTGGGGCCGGAACTCTGTTTGTCTTAGCGCTCATGAGAAAAGTATAACCTCTGACGGGCTCTTTGCCCAAGGCGACAAGCCATTTGGGTAACAGCCCGTTGTATGACCTTTTGTCAAGGGGGGTGTGCCTGAAAAGCCCCAGTTTCAGTCAAGCAACAAGTAACCAGTAACGAGATCACCGGAAACGAGCACGATGCATCCTGTATTGTTTCACATAGGCCCTTTTGCACTCCACACCTATGGCGTTTTTGTGGCCATTGCATTCCTTGCTGCCATGGCGCTGGCTCTCAAGGAGGCCCGTAGGGTCGGGGAAGATCCCGATAGACTGCTGGATCTGTGCTTCTACGTACTCATTGCCGCTATCGTGGGTTCTCGCATACTCTATGTAGTGATTGAGTGGCCGACTTTTCGGCAAGATCCTGTTGAGATCATACGGATATGGCGCGGTGGGCTTGTATTTTATGGGGGGTTCATCGCTGCCTTCGTGACGGCACTGTGGTATGTGAGGGTGAAGGGGCTTTCCCTCTGGAAGACGGCAGACATCCTAGCCCCGTCCATTGCCTTTGGCCAGTTCATAGGACGCCTGGGGTGCTTCTCTGCCGGCTGCTGCTACGGAAAGGCCTGCACCCTGCCATGGGCCGTTGTCTTTACAGACCCTGACTCACTGGCCCCGATTGGGGTGCCGCTTCATCCGACGCAACTCTATTCTTCCTTAAACGGCCTCCTTATATTTGCAGTCCTTGTGGGATTGAGGCGCCTTCAGAGGGCCCAAGGCCAGATATTTTGGGCCTATGTACTCCTGTACGGGGTGAGCCGGTCCATCATTGAATGCTTTAGAGGGGATGACCGGGGGGTGCTTCTGGGGGGCATCATATCAACGTCTCAAATGATCGGTGTGGCCATGGCCGTCATTGCCATGGCCATGCTCGTTTTATTATGGCGGCGCAATGCCCGAGATTAGGTACGAAGATCTAAAGGGGGTGATGACTGAGGCAGATAAGACCGGAGCCGCGCCTGTTTACCTGCTTCATGGTGACGAATTCTTGTACAAGTTGGCCTTTAAGACCCTCCTAGATCGCATCATTGCCCCGCATCAACAGGGCCTAAACTATGAAGCGCTGGACGGCGATAGCGCAGCGATTGGGGATGTGATTGCACGCTTAAACACATTCCCTCTCCTTCCAGGGCCGAAAGTCATTGCCGTGCACGACACCAACCTGTTCTATTCAAAGGTGTCTGTCCATGAGCTCTTGATCAAGTCAAAAACCGCCTTTGAGAAGCAGGACCTGAAGCGGTCGGCACGGCATTTTGTCACCATGCTGGGCATCGCGGACTTGACCCTAGAAGATGTTGGCCAAGGAGAATGGGAGAAGTCTCTGGGTGGGGCCTTGGGGCACGGATCCCAGGCTTATAAAGAGATCGTTGGCCCATGGGTAAGGGACATCATCGACTATTGCCGCACGGAAAGAGTAGGAGCCCCTGTCCACAGGGAGGATGCCGATGCCTTGGCAGAGGTCGTGGGCAGTGGCTTTCCCGAGTCAAACCATCTTGTCCTAACGGCTGAGTTCATAGACAAGCGCCGCAAGCTGTACAAGGTCATCAGGAAGGCCGGGGTGGTCGTGGACTGCTCTGTTGCACAAGGCGACAGGGCCGTTGACAAACGCCAGCAGAAAGAGACATTGAGAGATTACATGACGGGGGCGCTGAAACGGGCGGGCAAGACCATGACCTCGGACGGATTTGAGGCCCTGTACCAAAAGACGGGTAGCGGTTTACGCAACTTCAGTAACGAACTTGAGAAGTTGATTACATTTGTGGGGGACCGAAAGAAGATCTTGGCCGAAGACGTTGATGAAGCCTCAGAGAAGACCAAAGCGGACCCCATTTACGAACTGACCAATGCCATAGGGGAGAGGGACACTGAAAAAGCCCTCTTTTTTGTAGACAGCCTCTTGAAGGCCGACTTCTTCCCCCTTCAAATCCTGGCGGCCGCCGTCAATCAAGTACGGAAGTTGCTCGTGGCCAGGGATTTCACCCAGCGCCCCCAAGGGAGGGGCTGGAAGAGAGGGATGGGCTATGGGGCCTTCCAGAAAACCATGCTGAAAGAGCTGGACAAGGCTGAAGGGGGGGCGCTCATCAGTAACACACACCCCTTCGTAGTATACAAAACCTTTGCGCACGCAGATAACTATACCTTTGATGAGCTTGGCAAGGCACTAGAGGTCCTCTTGGATGCTGATATTCGACTCAAGACAACTGGTCAAGATCCCAAGCTTGTTCTGGACCGTGTGATACTGGCCATATGCGGGTCCTATAGCCCCCCCCTTAACCAACAGACGCTTTCTGCTCACGCCGGTTCCTATTGAGGCTTGCCCGGTCCCATTTGCTGAGGCGGTCTGTGGTTGCCCTGTTGCAGGTTGGGATGGAAGGGGAAACTTCTAGAAGACAGAAGAGGTTAAGACTGAATAGGGTCTCTTGTGCTGGCCGACAATCTCGAGCCATAGAGAAAGAAATTCCTTTACAAAAAGACTGGTAGCATATATAAGGCGGTTGTTTTCGAACACACATTTGCAGAGGTGGGGTACCGATGCCTAAGAGTCCCAAGCGCCAGCCTACATCCACGAAGAAGAGCCCCGCAAAGCCAAAGAAAACAGCCAGTTTGCAGGAAGCCGAAAGGAAAAAGGCCATCCTGGAAGGCGTTAAACGGTCTTCAGGTTCAGTAAAGGCTACGTTGAAACAGCTTGGCCTTGGTCAATCAACCTACTACAGGTGGCAGAAGCAGTTTAAGGCACAGGGCGCGGAGGGGCTAAAGGCGGGAGCGCCAGTCTCTGACAAGGTGTGGAAACGATTCGGTGAGTTACTGAAGAAACAAGAAAAGCAGCCAGGGGCTGAAAGCAAACTGAGGGCACAGGAGAAAGACATCATGAAGAGCGACCAAGACAAAGAGAAGATCAGGAAGCTCCTCTTTAAGCGGTTTGATGAGGAGCCGTCAAAACCAGTCGAAAAAACGGAGCGGACTCCCCATCCTGCCGAACCAAAGGCATCGGGTGGGCCTTCGTCCCCGTCTGATACACCTCCGCCTGAGGACCCCATGGACAGGATGTTGAAATACGCCATTGGGGGGTTTGCACTTGTGATTGTGATTCTTCTCATGGCCAGTCTATCCAACTCGAGCAACTTCTACTTTAAACAGAAAGAGCAAATGATCGAGTTGTGGCAAGGCAGATTTGCTCCCATGGGCAAGAAACGGGTGGCCACCTTTTCAGATCCTACGATTATTAAGAGTTTGCCGGAACAGAGTACCTATACGAAAAGGCAGGCCCATGGCGTCGTTGCCAAGTATTATATTAAGCTGGCCGACAAGATGTTGAGAACAGGAGAGATACCAGATCTAAAGGGGGCAAAATCGTACCTGGCTCAGGCCTCCAAATATGCCGCATCAGACGCCACGCGCCAGGCGATCAAGGAGCGCTTGGGCAGTATTCGAAGGGTGAAGGATAATCTGCAGCGGTATGGCGAAACCAGGTAACGCCCTGTCCAGACAAGGCGGGTGTTAACATGCGTTACTAGGATCTTTCCATATGTTGGGAAGGCATCAAAGGGTGGGGCAAAGGCCCCATCCTTTTTTTATGCAAAGGTCCCTTTTGGCACCACCACAATGCCCCGAGGCGTTACCGTAAATTTCTTCCGGTCGTTTTCCGGGTCATACCCGATTTCCGTGTTTGGCGGTATCGTGTTCCCTTTGTCGATAATGGCCTTCATGATCTTGCAGTGGCGGCCAATCTCTACGTCTGACATGATCACCGATTCTCGTACCTCTGCCCAGCTTCTTACCATCACGTTGTAGGAGAGGACGGAGTTCTTTACAATCCCGCCGCTGATGATGGTCCCGTGTGATACAATAGAATCGAGTGACATGCCTATCCTGTTGGCAGACTTGTTCTGAAAGACGGTCTTTACCGGCGGATAGGGGGCCTGAAAGGTTCGAAGGGGCCATTTGGATCCATAGACGTTAAATGCCGGCTCCACACCGGTCAAATCCATGTTCGCGTTCCAGTAAGCGTCTAGGTCCCCCACATCCCGCCAGTACGAGGAGTCATCTACGCACGACTGCAACACGCGCACCCGGCTCCCATCCTCACGGATGGTGTAGACAAAGTCCTCAATCCGATTCTCCTTCTTGTAGGGGAAGGCGTAAAGGGAGTATCGGTCCAGTGCCTGAGGGATGATGTGTTTGCCAAAGTCATCACCCTCTGAAGACTTCAGCAAGTCTATTAAAACAGAGGCCTTGAAGATATAGATGCCCATGGACGCCAAGGCGTGTTCAGGGTCGCCAGGGATAGTGGCGGGCGATCGGGGCTTTTCTTGAAAGCCCGTGACCCGATAGTCAGTAGAGACCTCTAATATGCCAAAGCGATGGGTGTCGTGGGCAGGCACTTCGATGACCGAGATGGTAATGTCTGCATCTTTTTCCCGGTGAAAGTTCTTGAGGCGGGCATAGTCCATCTTGTAGACATGATCGCCTGAAAGGACGAGTATCTGTTCTGGGGCTTCTCGTTCTATGAGATAAAGGTTTTGACGCACCGAATCTGCGGTGCCCTGGTACCATTGGTCCCCCGTGCGCATTTGGGGATGCACAACCTTCAGATAATGGCCAAGGGCATAACTGAATATGTTCCATCCCACTTCAAGATGCTCTACTAGGGACTGGGCCTTGTACTGAGGCAATACGATGATCTTGTAGATGTTAGAATTAACGCAGTTGCTCAGGGTGACGTCTATGATGCGGTATATCCCCCCAAAGGGGACCGCCGGCTTGGATCGGTCCCGTGTCAGCGGGTAGAGGCGCTCCCCCTTACCGCCAGCCATCACAAGGGCGATGACCTCGCGCATGCCTAGACCCCTTTCAGAACGTCTATCATTGAAAATACCTGGCCTTTTGCCCCCTGCTCCACCTTTTTGCCAAGATAATGAATGGCGTCCAGGGTGCCCTTGGCATAGATGTCTCGCCCGTTCACATTGTGGGTGAACTGAAAGAACACCGTGCCGTCTTCGGACTGGAGTGTATAGTTGTGCCAGCCGTGGCCGCTAAGATACGCCTCTGGAATTCCCCAGGTATGTTGCTGAACCTCTGGGTCCCGTTCCATCTTGATCTGCTCTTTTTCAAAGGGGATTCCCAGGCTGTTGAAGTAACCGATCATGGCCTTGGCCGTTCCACTGGTGTCCGCCTTCCCCTTCTGATGGCTCTCCTTGATTCCCAGATGATATCCTTTGAAGACGCCCGGGAAGGTCTGGGCAGCATATTCCATCATGGCCTGAAAGGCTACAATCTGGGCGCCCATGTTTGGGGCAATCACTGCTGCTATTGAAGAGCCTGTGACCGTGTCGGTCAAGAGCTTCCTGTCACCCCCTGTGGTACCCATGACAAAGGGCATGTTGTTTTCACAGTAAAAGGAGGCATTGTCGTTCACGGCACTGGGATGGGTGTAGTCAACGGAGATGAAGTCCCCCTCTGATGCCTTCACAGAATCGATGGCCTCTTTTCGCCTGTCCGGCAAGATGAGCCGAACCCTTTCAGGACCGATCTGGGTCTCTGCTGCTGTAATCTCCGGACCGGTGAGGGCGTAGGGGAGGAGTTTCATGGCGGGGTCCTGCACGATGTGCTCGGCGGCTTTTGTGGCCATGTTGCCAGGAAGACCATTAACCATAACCTTGATGGGCTCCATAGTGCACCTCCTTGTTTGGATAGGTGTTAAAGGGAGTCGAAGGCTCAGGTGGCTGCACCAAGGATAGGTATATTCAGTCAAACCTTGATGCAAGGCCTTCGGCTGATGGGGCCGAAATGACCGACTTGAAGGTAACTTTTTCTTGCCTCATATCACATCTGGCAATCGCTTTCAAACGATCCCTTAGTAACGTTCAAAAGGGTTGGCTTAGTGGATTTCTGGACAACTAACTTCGAGATAGGAATCATCGGTTCTCTTCGGCATCCAATGCCTTTAGGTAGCTTATGCCTCAACTCTTGAACGCTACCAATCCCTTTTGCCTTTGGCTACTGATGCCACAGGTCCAATACAAGATTTCTGCTGATTTCCAGATAATCAAACATGACCGCTCCAGAGCCGCAGAAGACCTCCAGGGTAATGGTCCCGTCGTATCCTATCTTTTTCAAGGAGGCTACAGCCCTTTGCCAGTCTACGTTTCCCACCCCGAGGGGCATATGATCATCTTGGACAGAGCGATTGTCAGAAAAATGGACATGCTTAATATGGTTCCCCAGGTGCCTGCAGAAGACCTCTTCGTTGTCAGCCCCGAAATTGGTGTGGCCCAGGTCCAGATGCACCTTGAGCTTTGGCACTGCCGACAGGATCTTCTCATAGGTGGAGACACGGTCAAAGGGGGCCTTGAAGTTTTCCAATACAAGGCAAAGCCCGAAGCTGTCAGCCATCTCAGCAATCGGCTTGAGGGCTTCAGTATTTAGGTCTACAAGGTCCTGCTTCATGCAAGGCGGGGCCCCATAACAGGGGTGGATATTCATGATCGTTGCACCCAAAGATGAAAAGATCCTGGCACAGCGCTCCAGTTCCTTAAAGCAGGCCTCTCGAACTCCCTTGATGGGGTAGGCGTAAGGGAGACAGGGGTCTGTGTGGCCCACGACGAAGAGGCCATGATCATCAAGGAGTCTCTGTACCTGCTCAACATCAACATCAAGACAAGGTCCCTCAATGGTGAGGTCTATAAAATCGTACTGGGCCTTTCCAAATGCCTCGATCTCGTCGTACAAAGAAGCAGCGGGATTATTCATGGCGCCGATTTTCATATGGGAGACTCCTTTGTTTACCTTTGAAGCTTGCTCCAGTCCGGTTTGCCAAGATGTATGGACAAGACCGGCTCAACGAACCGCTCGAAGATATGTAGGTTGAAAAGCCCGTTGATGGTGGACACTGGCCTCTGCCACCATATTCCCAACAGCAGGCAATATCAAACTATTTTGTTCCACAAAAGGGGGCGCGGCTTTTCTGTTGACTCTCTTTGTTCCCATTTAATATCTTGGGGGCCATGACTGTCCGCAGGCTTCTCATCTTTGCTCCCACTGTAGTCATCCTCTTCTTGTTGCAGTCCTATTTCTGGGTTCCCACCTATGAAGAGCAAACTAGGGGTAACCCGGACCGCCTCCATGAGTACATTACGGCTTCCATTGGCGATGCCAGCATCCTGAACCCCATCCTTTCAGCAGATTCAGCCAGCAGTGACATTGAGTCCATGGTATTTGAGGGGCTCATTGATCGGGATGAAGAGCTCCGTTTCAGGGGCCGGCTTGCTACGTCCTGGGACTTATACGAAGAGGCCTTTTTTTGTGTAAATGAAGCCGCCAGCGTGCCGGGCTTGGGGAGGGCAGGGGGCCGGGAAGTGGCGGAGTATATCCAACGGGCCAAGGATGGCCAATTGGCAATGGCTTCCGAAGTGAAGGCCTCTTTGGACAATATCCAGGAGATAGCCCTACTCCCGGCCCGAGAGTTCTCGGTGGTCAGGCGTGAGAAGGGGGAAAGGGACGATGGCGAGACCGAGGTAACCATCAAGGTGGCGGCGCCGGTACGGCTCAAGCTCGTCCTCAAGAACGTGGATCAGGATCTCTTCACGAGTTTATCGGCCATCTTGGGCAAGGATTACTTCAGCTCCTTTAGAGGGGAAGACCGTGTCACCGTCGACCAAGAGGCGTGGAAAGAGAAAAGGGCCGAGTACGCAAAAGAGGTATTGCCCACTACAGAACACAATCCCGTGGTGGTCTTTCATCTGCGTCCTGGGGTGACATTTCATGATGGACATCTCTTAGACGCCAATGACGTGAAGTTTACCTATGAAGCCATTATGGACCCAAGGAATCTATCGCCTCGGGTTTCAGACTACGAACCGGTCAAAGGCGTTGAGGTGACGGATCCACTCACCGTTCGTATAGTCTATAAGCGGCTCTATTCCCCGGCCTTGGGCACGTGGGGGATGGGCATCCTTCCTGAGCATCTCTTAAATGACCAAGCCTTGAAAGAAGAGGCCCTTGGCCTGGGCAAGGGGCCTGAAGACTTCACCATGCGGCAGAGCGGCTTCAGCCGCCATCCTATAGGGTGCGGTCCTTTCATGTTTCGGGAGTGGAAATCAGATCAGTATATCCTTTTGGATTCTTTTGAGGACTATTGGGAAGGTGCCCCAAACTACAAGCGATACACCTATCGGATCGTGCCGGACCTCCTGACGCAGGAGATGGAGTTTTACGCCGGCACCATTGACAGCTACAGCGTCCAGCCTCACCAGGTGGAACGTTTGAAACAAGAGCCACAGTACCAAAACTTCTCAGGTCTTTCCTTTGGCTATACATACATTGGCTATAACATGCGACGGGAACCGTTCAATGACCGGCGGGTGCGCCGAGCCCTTGCCATGGCCATTGATGTGGACAAGATTATCGCCTACGTCCTGCACGGACAGGGGGAGCGGATCACAGGGCCTTTCGTCAAGCAGACCGATTACTATAATAATATCATTAAGCCCCTGGCCTATGATCCCCAAGGGGCGTTGAAGCTTCTAAAACAAGCAGGGTGGGAGCGTGGCCCAAAGGGCTGGCTTGAAAAGGACGGGACCAGATTTCAGTTTACCCTCATTACCAATAGTGGCAACAACCTTCGAAAAGCGATTTTGGCTATTGCCCAGGATGGATGGAAGCGGATCGGTATAGACGTCCAGACCGATCTTCTGGAATGGGCGGTTTTCATTCAGGAAAGGGTAAACAAGGGTGATTTTGATGCGCTTGTCTTGGGCTGGAGCATGGGGATAGACCCTGACCTGTATCAGATATGGCATTCCAGCCAGACACATCCGCACCAGCTCAACTTCGTGGGGTTCCAGAACCAAGAGGCCGATGATCTGATCATTAGGATCCGACAGGAATATGACCACCACAAGCAGGTGGCCTATTGCCATAGACTCCACGCGATCATTGCTGAGGAGCAGCCCTACACTTTTTTGTATGTTGGCAAGTGGACGGCGCTACTGGACAAGCGGATCGTGATTCTAGAAAGGGACGCAGAGGGGGCCCCCTTTTACAGGAAGATTACCCCCACCAAGACCGGAACCTTTACCTTCTATTTTAATAAATGGATTAAACTTACACATACACCCATTTTTGCCGTGGAGGGCTAGAGCCTTGCTATCGTTTATTGGCCGCAGCATCATGCAGAAGATCATCACCCTGTTTTTTGTTTCCGTGGTCTCGTTTTTGATCATCCACCTGGCCCCAGGCGAGCCAAGCCAGGTAGACCCCCTGAATCCGAAGTTTACACCAGAGATGGTGGAGCGATTTCAAAAGGCCTTCCATCTTGATGAGCCCTTACATGTCCAATACCTTTACTTCTATCGGGATCTCTTCACAGGAAAAACGGTTTCTTGGAAAGATAACCAATCGGTTCTCTGGAAAATCTGGGAGCGATTCTTGAATAGCCTCCCTCTTTTTGTGGTGGGTACCCTCATCACCTGGACCCTGTCGTTTCCAGTGGGGATTCGCGCGGCCATTTTCAGGGGAGGGCTCTACGATCGAAGCACCACTTTTTTTTCCTATTTGTTGATCTCCATCCCGGGCTTTTTCTTTGCCTATGTGCTGATCATCTTCGTGGTGAACACCTTCCATGTACCGGTCATCGGGATGGAGACCTTCGGACTCGGGGAGGCAACCTGGCCCAATGCGCTCATGGACCGGGTATGGCACCTGCTGCTTCCATCGGTGCTCGGTGCTACTGGTGGCATTGCAGTGCTTTCCAGATATGTGCGTGGTCAGATGCTGGAAGTGGAGGGCCAGGACTATGTGCGCACTGCCAAGGCCAAGGGACTTCCCCCGGAACAGGTGCATTACAAACATGCCTTGCGCAATGCATTGCTCCCTTTTGTGACCATGTTCGGCCTTATCTTGCCGGGCCTGATCGGTGGTTCTGTGATCATCGAATCGATTTTCTCCTGGCCGGGGATGGGAAGGATGGCCTATGAGGCCATTCTGGCGCGCGATTACGCGGTCATCCTCACGGTGAACTTTATGTCCGCAGTGCTCGTTCTGGCCGGAACCTTTGTCTCAGATCTCCTCTATCTGGTAGTGGACCCGAGGATACGACTATGACAAAAGTGCCTCCTGATTTGCTCAGTGGTGATCGTTCCATGGGGGCGCCTCTGGTCCCCAAACAGACAAGAGCCCAGGCATTCTGGCAGCTATTCAGACAGAATCGTCTCGCCATGGCAGGACTGATGATCTTTGTCGTCTTCTTTTTTGTAGCCCTCACAGGGCTCGTTTTGACGTCAGGTCGCGCCCCTTTCCTCGATCCTGCCCAGGTGCGGCTCCAGGAAAAGCTGCGACCGCCTCTATCCAACCCCCACCTGGAGTCGTTGACGCCCGAAGAAGCCCCTCTCCTTGGCGTTTACGTGCTAGGGACCGATGACCTGGGACGGGACGTATTTGCCAGAATGCTTCAGGGCGCGTGGGTATCTCTTACCGTGGGATTTGTGGCCGTGGGCATCTCTGTCTTCATCGGCATATTCATGGGGGGCATAGCGGGATTTTTTGGAGAGAGCCATGTGAGGGTCGACCATCTGCTTTCAATCTTAATCGCTTGCACCGGAGCCGGCGTGATGGCAGGGGGGGGGCTGATTTCAGGAACCGTGATACTTCTTCTCGGTCTTGGCCTTTTTGCCTATGCCCTGTTTAGAAGAAAAGCGGCAACAACGGGTCCCGTGCCAGTATGGCTGCGGGCCTTGAACAGAGAGACCCTCTCTGTCGATACGGTGATCATGCGGCTTGTGGATATCATGCTCTGTTTTCCAAGTTTTTTCCTGATTCTCACGGTAGTGGCACTGCTGCCGGCAAGCATCTATAATATCATGATTGTCATCGGGTTGACGAGTTGGATGGGGGCTGCCCGGTTTGTCCGGGCGGAATTTCTCTCCCTTCGGGAACAAGACTTTGTCACAGCGGCCAGGGCCCTTGGTGTGGGGAGCTTTCGGATCATCTTCCGCCACATGATGCCCAACGCCATGGCCCCGGTGCTGGTTTCAGCCACCATCGGTATCGCCAGTGCCATCTTAACGGAAGCGGGGTTGAGTTTTCTCGGTTTTGGCGTGCCCCCTCCCCATGCCACGTGGGGAAACATCCTTTCTGACGGGAAGGGCTTTATCTTTGATGCCCCCTGGCTGACCTTTGTGCCCGGCCTTGCCATCTTAGTCGTGGTGCTATCCTTTAATCTTTTTGGGGAAGGCCTTCGCGACGCGCTGAATCCAAAGCTGAGGGAGAGAAGCTGATGGGCAAGAGCTGAAAGCTGAAGGGTAGAAGCTGTGAAGGCTCAAGGCTGAAAGGTGAATGGGGAAGGAGAGAAGCTGAAGGCTCAAGGCTGAAAGCTGAATGGGGAAGGAGAGAAGCTGAAGGCTCAAGGCTGAAAGGTGAATGGGGAAGGAGAGAAGCTGAAGGCTCAAGGCTGAAGGCCAGAAGGGGGGTCTTGGTTTTCTTGTTTGAGCTTTGAGCTTTCAGCTTTGAACTTTACTATAACAGTGCAGACCGCTTATGACTAGTAAGGACCATATGCTCCTTTCCATCGAGGACCTGAGGGTCTACTTCTGGGGTAACGACAAGGTTGCCAGGGCTGTAGATGGGATGAGTCTCGAGGTGGGGCCGGGGGAGACCGTGTGCCTGGTCGGGGAGTCAGGGTGTGGGAAAACCGTGTCCGCTCTCACCGTTCTGGGGCTGATCCCTAGACCTCCGGGTGAGATCCAGGGCGGACGGGTGGTGTTCAAGGGGCGGGATCTTGTCGGCCTTTCTGATGAAGAGATGCAACGGGTCAGAGGTAGAGAGATCGCCATGGTCTTCCAGGAGCCCATGACCTCTTTAAACCCTGTATTTACGATAGGGGATCAGATCGCAGAGGCGATTCTGGTTCATGAGGCAAAGGCACAAGCAGTGGCAAAACGCTGCGTGCGACTCCTTGCTGATGTGGGCATTCCAGACGCTGAAGCGCGTCTCAAGGACTATCCCCATCAGCTAAGCGGGGGCCAGCGGCAAAGGGTCATGATTGCCATGGCCCTGGCATGCAACCCCAAGCTGGTGATCGCTGACGAACCGACTACTGCCCTGGATGTGACCGTTCAGGCCCAGATTCTGGATCTTTTCGGAGAACTCCAGAAAAGGCGGGACATGGCCGTTCTCTACATCACCCATGACCTGGGGGTGGTGAGGAAGATCGCCGATCGTGTCTATGTCATGTATGCCGGCATCATTGTGGAGCAAGGCCGGGCCTCTGACATCTTTCATGACCCCTGTCATCCCTATACGCAGGGGTTGCTCGCCTCACTGCCCGATCGTATGAAGCGGGGCAAGAAACTTAAAAGCATTCCAGGCACGGTCCCTGATCCGGCCTTTAAGCCGAAAGGGTGTCCCTTTCACCCCAGGTGTGGGTTGGCCGTGGCCAGTTGCAGGCAGGACCTGCCCGAGATGTGCCATTGGGGCGAGAAACACCTGAGTCGATGTCCGGTGGTCTATGAGATGAAGGAGAGAAGATGAGATCGCTGGGTGACGAGTTTGAGGTATGACAAGGTCTTTGCTCGGAGCCGCTGGCATGTGGAAGGATGAGGCCATGTGGGCGGCGCGTGCTACAGCCAACCTAAAAGCTTCCACCAGAAATAGTCCAATGGCAACAAGAAGAAAATACTTATAATGGCCAAGACAAGACAAACTCTAAATGCCGCAGAGAGACTTTCCCCAGCCAGTTGCATGCCAATAGCTACTGGAGGCGCCTGAAATGGGAAAATAACCGTTGAAAACCCCACTACCTGCGTCATCAGGATCGTCTTCAGCGGCAAGTTGGTGAATTGAGATAGGGTGTCAGAGAGGGGCGTGATGACAGCCGGAACTCCCGGCGCAGTCGTTGCTACCCCGGTGAGTAAAGAAGCAAGACTGAGAGACATGTAATCCCAGAACGGGCTTTCCTCACCAAAGGGTAACAAACCAATGAGACCCTTGGCCAGCGTGTCCCCCAATCCTGAATGGCTCACCATTGCCCCAAGGCCCAGGATGCCGGCTACAAAGAACAATGAGCCGTAGTTTATCTTCTCATTAAACTGTTGCTTGTTGACCAGATTGATTTTGGGGAGCAGCAAAAACACAGCTCCTGCCAAGGCTACCCATGCGGGCGACACATGATGAATAAAATCAGTCATCCACAGGGCTAAGAGGATGAATAAAACCAGAGACAGGAGCCTGGCATCCTTCGACATGGGATGCGTGTGAGTCAATGCTTCATCCTTGGCCTCCCTGGGCTGGTCCGGATAAAGCCACAGAATCAAGCCCACAATCACCGCAGCCCTTAATATCCCTAGAATGGGAAAGTGCAGTAGTAAGTACTCCCCGTATAGGGGAGACACGTGAAATAGTGTCTCAGACAGGCCCACAAGAACCATATTCGGCACGTTTGCCGGCAGAATGGCGAATGCCGGAACAAATGATCCCAAGATGGCTGCAAGGAAAACCCCAGTTCGTCCATTAGAACCCTTCTCAAAACCAAAATGGGTGGTGAGTTCCCTGATGATAGGTATCAACAATATGACCCTTCCCATGGCAGAGGGCATGAGGAAAGCAAACACGACCCCGATGGTGACGACGCCGAAAATGATCCTGAAGTAACTCCTGTTGAGATGCACTGCTGCTCTGCTGGCAACGATCTTTCCCAGGCCTGTGCTGTTTATGGCAACGCCGATGACGAGACCGCCAAAGATGAGCCACAGGGCCGTTGAGGCAAAACCGGAAAAGATCACCTTTGCCGGGGATATTGAAAAAAGCATCGCCAGAAGAAAGAAGAGAAGTGCCGTGATATGTTGTGGGATGATCCCTGTGGCCCAGAAGCCAATGGTGACAACGGCCAGTGCTGCGGCCCTGGATTCTTCTGGCGAAAATTTGGAGGGAGGATAGACTGCTAAAATGATGCCTGCCACTATTGCAAGCGTGGACACAAACAACGTGAAATGGACCCGCAGTCCTCGGTGCGTACTCATTGGGAAGTCCGGCTCCTAAAATTGCTACCCTTTTGTCAACCTTTCACAACCCCCATTTGCCATTTCACCTGTCGATCCCTTGCCTTTAACAGTGGACCTCTCTTCGAATGAAGCGATCGGCTGGGCATTTAATTCGGCCTGGCAGACATCGCAGTAGGTGACTTCACGACACCAGAGGGCCACCTCGAAGATTCGGCCACAGCGCTTGCAGGTCCTCTGCCATGGGTCAGTCGTCATCTGGCACCCCCTGCCAATGTAGGTCTCCCTTTAGATGGCCGCTGGCATTGCCATGGACCGGTCCGGGCTAGGTGCCCAAGGGATTGGCCTGTGCCAATACCCCTTGGGTGATTCTGGCGGCAGATCCCGGCCATGCCGGGCCGTATAAGAAAGGTACGGCGTCCTATGGAACAAAAGCTCCTTGTCGCACGTTCGGTAGGGCTGTTTCCAATGCCGAAAATACGAAAGGAGCCAAGCCTTCATGAGACATTACCACAGAGGCCAGGGGAGTGCAAATCGCACGCCGCAAAAGGAGTCCGTGTGAACCATCGGCGGAAACCAGATGCCGTGATCCCACGACTGCTCTTCGGCCTCCAATGCCTTTAGTAGCTATGCAAAGATTGTGGGTGGCAATGGCTCTAGGGCTTTGTTCAGCGAATTTCCCCATCCCTCTGTTGCCAAATCCGGGGGGTATAAGTCTTGATACACCTGGTATTAGCGGGAACGACGGGTGCGCCTCTTTTGAAGCCGCCGGGCGCAAACTTGAGATAGCAGATCAGCACGCTCATTGGATCTGAAAGCAGAACTGGCAGCTGCCTAGAGTCCCAATTCCCATGCTGACGGTGATCGTGTGCAGAAAGATCCCGAAGTCTGTCATGAAGACTGGCAGCATCCAAGCCTTGGAAAGGGCGGATTCAAAGAAGGGGCCTAGGGCGATGCTATTATCTTCTGCAAGGCTTTGCTTGGCGCAGAGGTAAACCGTATGCCGACTCCTCGTGGAGGTGTCCACGCCACCTGGCCGGCGCAGTCTATGAGTTCCCCTGAACCTTGCGGCGACAGCATCAAGGTGATCTGGTCTCCCAAGGAGAGTGGTTCTGGGGTTTCAAGAAAGACGCCCCCTGGGCAGATGTCTGTAATCGTATCTCTTGAGAGGAAATCCTTGGTAGAGCAGGTTACGGGAATGGCGCATGGTTTCCTACGATGCTTCCTTCGTCTCTGTTTCTTTTTCCAGTTTTCCAAAAACGTTAAGAGTCTTCGCTTCTCATCCGTTGATGCACTTTGCAGGGACCCGGAAACATCCTGAAGCAGATTGTGCAGGCGAGCAGTAAGAGAAGACCGATCAACTTGTTGGTCTACGTCTGTCATGGGCCGCCCCCTTGCATATATTTTCTCTATGGGTATAACAGAGAGCAGCGGAAGTCAAGGGATCATCATCTTCGTCCAGCCACCTTGTTTTCCAGGGGGGCGGCTAAGAGTGGATCACCTCGTTGCTCCCATGAGACGGCCTGTGAGACGTGCCTCTGACGGCGCCCTTGCAGTTGAAACAAATGCCGGCCGTCACATAATCGTCACCAAGTAATAGCAGGCATTTTCTGGATTTGCAGTCATGGTCGTCCGAACATTGCTGGCACACAGACCTCTTCTCGCTGGTGAGGCAACCATAGACCACGTGACAGATGATACATTTCCTCAGAAGCACCTAGACCTCCACCCGTTTCAAGACCCTGGCTACCTTCCAATAGCCTGTCAAGAAAACTCACCTGATGCAATACAGGACGATGATGATGGTCTCTTTAATAGCCTGTACCATGGGCCTCATGGGCAAAGGCTCCGCGTATATTTGTGGTGATGCAGTTGTTGCAATGAAACTTGATGTGATACCTCACGCCTCCGGGAGTCGGTTGAGTGCTTTGAACCCATGCAGTGGACTTGCAGCCAAGACAGACATGTAGCTTATGATACCTGGCCTTATCCTGGCAGCTGGGACAGACCTTGAAGACAAGGGTTTTGCCTATCTGGGGAACCTCCGCAGAGAACTGCTGTCCCTCTTCCTGGGTCATCACCCCGTTGCATAGAGAACAGGCTAGATTCATTCTACTTCACCTCCTGTATCGCCTATGCCTGGTTCGCGCTAGACATGGGCCATCGTCTTGGGTTTCAGCAGGATGGTCAGGATTCATATCTGTCCAAAAATGCCCATTCCAAATCATCACCCTGCAATTATAATGCCGAAAGTCACGGGTCTTGGCGGCAGGGGCAGTGCCGAATCGTTTCCTTCTGGCCATGAATGATTATAAGCGCTTGTAATAATTGCAATAAAGTTGTGGGGACATCATCGGCATCAAATGAGGGCTGCCCAAAAGACGGGACAGATTGGATCCAAGAGACCCAGGACAGTACCTTGAGGTGTCCTGTTAAGGTGGGTGACGATCGTCGGAAGGCGTCAACAGCCTGACACCGCGCCTGTGATGGGCCCTTCTCTGATTTGCACCTTCAGACCAAGCTTGGGCCAGGCGATTTCAAATGGACTCTTGGCATGGTCTTTGGGGAGATCCTTGACGAGCGGCACCTGTCTCGAGCTCAACGACGAAGGGTTGGGGAAATAGGAGACGCAGGCACCACATAGGGCGTCGATGGGGAAGAGATGTTGATTCTCTGTGGGCCAATAAAACACTCGGTGAGGACGGGCAGAATGGGATCCTTCTTATTTAGCACGTTTCTGCGCTTTTTGGTGGGTCCGGCTAGCCAGGGGTTTCAGATCCTCTCCTACTAGGACACGAAGGAAAAGGAAAAGTCACGGCAAGCTGTCTCACCGGGCGATAGTTTGGCATGGCAGTAAGGGCACAACACAGGCATCGTCTCATACCATAAGATGGAGTGCCCCCATGGGCAATAGGTGCACTTTGGCTTGGGTTTTACTTCTTCTGCTTTTTCCCCTCTGGGGTGAGCAGTTTTCGCTTCGGGTTTCATGTGTCACCACCACCTTTTGAACCGATTAAGCGAGCGCATTCTCCACAGGAGAGCTACCGCAGCCCCCGTAGGTTCTGCCTGACGGCAGTGCTCTGCGGGCTGCGGGGTTAGCGAGCGTATATAAAATGAGACATATTCCTTACGGTCGCTGCGAAGCACTGCCGCTAGGTAGAACATTCCCTGCAGCTTGCTGCAGGGTCTTCAATAGCGGTGTGGGTCAAATGGGTCACGTCGAATCCTTGCATATCCGTACTGTAGCCACCGAAAACCGTGAAAGCCAACTGTAAATGAGTATTTGGTACCACTTACACATGGACAAGGAACAGCTTCCCTTCAAGCCTTTTTCTCTCAGGCGGCAGTAAAGGTGAAGTGGATTGAGACGGTGTTGAATGGCCAACATGAAGTTGCGCATCATGACATCACCCGATATCAATAACTGGTCCCCTAAGGTGTTCATACGATCGATCAACCTGTATACCTTAATATAAAATAAGCATCATCTTACCCAAAACAAGGCATTCATCCCAAAAGGGTAATTTACGGGCACGTCCTTGACCAACGGGAATGCTGCTCAGCCGATTGACTAAGCGATTTGGAACTGGCACAAGCAGACACACCAAGCCGGCGTCGTGTTTCCGTTAGCGAAAGGCCGTATCGCTCAACGAGGTCCTTTGCCAGGTGCCGCCTGAGCATCAACACCACCGATAGTAACATGATGCAGTCTTCCAGGGGCATCCGACGTGGCTTTTCTCGGCATGAATTTAACCTTTCTGAATAGGGGTTCCGAGTTCATGGCGCACGAAGTCCGGCTGGTCAAGGATGTCCCCAAAGCCAAGATCTGTGAACAAAAAACGTTTCAATGGGCGCTCAAACAAATTTTGGTTTGGGCAACAGCCCGTCAACATGGGACCCCAAGTAGTTCCTTATACCGTATACCGTATTTTTTCCCCTAAAATACAGTTTTTACCCCATTGATTTTGGGCCCCACCTACGTCACATTGCGATTCAAAATAGAATGAGCCTTCCACGCCATACTTGTGGAGAAGAATCCGGATATGCAACAGAGAAGCCAAGCAACCAACCATGAGACGCAAACATAAGGAGGTTGAGATGTCAGACAACAAAAGAAAGCGCCCCATGTCGGGCGGAAAAACACGGATGGGGGACAGGTCCAACAAAGACTGGTGGCCGGATCAGTTGAATCTCAACATTCTGCACCAGCATTCTTCCAAGTCCAATCCCATGGGCGAGGAGTTCAACTACGCCGAGGAGTTCAAGAGTCTCGACCTGAAGGCCCTGAAAGAGGACCTCCATGCGCTGATGACCGACTCGCAGGACTGGTGGCCGGCCGATTACGGTCACTACGGGGGACTCTTTATCCGCATGGCATGGCACAGCGCCGGCACCTACCGCACCGCCGACGGCCGCGGTGGGGGAGGTACGGGGAACCAGCGCTTTGCCCCTGTCAACAGCTGGCCGGACAACGCCAATCTCGATAAGGCGCGCCGGCTGCTCTGGCCGATCAAGCAGAAATACGGCAGGAAAATCTCCTGGGCCGACCTGATTATCCTCGCCGGTAACTGCGCCCTGGAGTCAATGGGTTTCAAGACCTTCGGCTTTGGCGGCGGGCGCCAGGATATATGGGAGCCGGAAGAGGACATTTACTGGGGGGCTGAGAGCGAATGGCTTGGCGACATGCGATACTCCGATGACCAGGAACTGGAAAATCCCCTCGCCGCCGTGCAGATGGGCCTGATCTACGTGAACCCGGAAGGCCCGAGCGGCAACCCCGATCCCGTCGCCTCAGGTAAGGACGTCCGCGAGACCTTTAAGCGGATGGCCATGAACGACGAGGAGACCGTGGCACTCACCGCGGGGGGGCACACGTTCGGCAAATGCCATGGTGCCGGCCCTGCGTCCCATGTGGGTCCCGAGCCGGAAGCCGCCGGCATAGAAGAGCAAGGGCTCGGATGGAAGAGCAGCCACGGCAGCGGCATGGGGGATGACACGATCACCAGCGGCCTGGAAGGGGCCTGGACGGCGAACCCCATCAAATGGGACATGGGCTATTTCGACCTGCTGTTCGGCTACGAGTGGGAACTGGTGAAAAGCCCTGCCGGCGCCCATCAGTGGAGGCCAAAGGATGTGGCAGAAAAGGACATGGCACCGGCTGCCCACGATGCGTCGAAGCGGGTCCACACCATGATGACCACGGCCGACATGTCGATGCGGATGGACCCGATCTACGAGAAGATCTCGCGGCGCTTCCACAAGGACCCGGAAGGTTTCGCCGATGCCTTTGCCCGGGCGTGGTTCAAGCTGACGCACCGCGACATGGGCCCCCGCTCGCGCTATCTCGGCCCGGAGGTCCCGGAAGAAGAGCTCATTTGGCAAGATCCAATCCCCGCAGTCGATCATGAGTTGATCGATTCACAGGACGTGGCTGACCTGAAGACCAAGATCCTGGCGTCCGGTCTGTCTGTCCCCCAACTGGTCTCGACGGCCTGGGCATCGGCGTCCACGTTCCGCGGCTCCGACAACCGCGGCGGGGCAAACGGGGCGCGCATCCGTCTCGCGCCGCAAAAGGATTGGGCGGTCAACCAGCCTGCCCCACTGAATTCCGTCCTCGAGACCCTTGAGGGAATCCAAAAGGCGTTCAACGACGCACAGTCCGGCGGGAAGAGGGTGTCGCTCGCCGACCTGATTGTTCTGGGCGGATGCGCAGGTGTGGAGCAGGCTGCAAAGAATGCCGGCCACGATGTAACCGTTCCCTTCACGCCGGGACGTACCGATGCCTCGCAGGAGCAGACCGACGTGGAGTCCTTCGCCCTGCTTGAACCGGAAGCAGATGGTTTCCGGAACTACCTCAAGACCCAATTCACCGTATCGGAAGAGGAACTGCTGGTCGATAAGGCACAATTGCTGACGCTGACCGCTCCTGAGATGACGGTTCTCGTTGGCGGCATGCGCGTCTTGAATACCAACTTCGACCAGTCCCAACACGGTGTCTTCACCAAGCGGCCAGAGACGCTTACCAATGACTTCTTCGTGAATCTGCTCGACATGGGCACGACGTGGAACGCAACGGCGGAAGAGGGCGACCTGTTCGAGGGGCGTGATCGGGCGAGCGGCGAACTCAAGTGGACCGGCACCCGTGTCGACCTCGTCTTCGGTGCGAACTCCCGGCTCCGGGCTGTGGCCGAAGTCTATGGAAGTCAGGACGCCCAGGAGAAATTCGTCCAAGACTTTGTAGCGGCATGGAACAAGGTCATGAACCTTGACCGATTCGACCTTGCTTGATCGTAGCATAAACGTCTCGGAGGATCAGAAAGCCATATAACCGCCACGAACTGACGGAAGTTTTGAACAATCACAGAGACGATTGGCAACAAATAAGGGCGGCGTTTCAACACAATCTGAAACGCCGCCTTCTTTTTGGCCCTTACATTTAGGTAGGAGGCTCATACATCTCCGGTCTGGTGGACGCTCCATGATCGCAAAACAGCCTAACCCCTTTAAACCTTACCGGGTCAGCGTCCCACCGATACTTAAGTGGTCTCCCTATGGCCTTCATATGGAGTCCGTGATGCGTTGCCACTTTCCTTCTCACCCTCATCCTTAGAGATTTGCTCTTTATCGCTCCAAGCTCCGCCATCCACACACTGCCAGGCGGGGGAGTTTTTAGTGATAACGCAGCCGCCAAGGACGATCCTTCCCGCCTCAAGGTCTCTTTCAACGCTTCTATTGGCAGGATGTCCTTAAGGTATCCCCACGTATCCTCGCGCCACATATTGCTGACACGCTTTTTGCCCTGGCCTCTGGAGCAGGTTTGTGGCAGCATGTCATCTTCGTCTTTTCCCATGGAGCCATGATCCTGCCCATGGGATGAGGGTTTTTGAAGTCAGTTCGCAAGGGGTCGCTCGCCTTGAGTCCGAAAGATGACAATGATCAAAGGAGAATTCATCTGGAGAGATTGGCTGACTTGGCCATATCGATGGGGGCAAGTGATGCAAAGATCATTGCATCAAGTGACATTCTGGTCAAAGACGAACTCGCCAAGCGTTGCTCTCAACCGCGGTGTCAAAATTATGGGCTTGCGCCGAGTTGTCCACCACACGTTTCGGGGCCGGCAGGGTTCCGGGATTTACAGCGTAAGCTAGAACAGGCGCTGGTTGTCAGGGTCGTCGTGCCTTCAGCAATGCTCCTCTCCAGTGTGAGCACAGAATTGGGGAGATTTGTCTGCGAACTCGTCGCTTCCATTGAGAAAGAAGCGATTCGAATGGGTTTTACCCGTTCGAGGGCTTTTGCCGGGGGGTCGTGTAAGGAGCTCTTTTGTCAGGATCACTCGGAATGCCCTAAGCTGTCAGGGACCGGAGAATGTCGCTATCCGAAATACGCCCGACCATCCATGTCAGGTTACGGCATCGATGTATTCGCTTTAATGAAAACCTGTGGATGGTCCACCAATCCAAGCAAAGAAGAAGGCGTGTGGAAGGATGAGTCCGTGGCTTGGGTGGCCGGTTTGGTCATGATCGGCTAAGACGATGGAACGGTCTTGGGGGGCGAATCAGGACGTACTCCTGTCTTATTGCCTGCTCACACTTGGCGGACTCTCCAAGAACGGCTGCATCCACCTTGCCATGCCTCACTCTTCCTTGCATATTTGAGGTCTTCACGCACCTCCTGCATCCTATCTTGCTGAGAATGGCAGCTCATCCGCAAAGGCCAATAGCAAATATTTAACGGGATGTTGCCCAAACGGCAATCTCTTTGACCGGTTCGTTGGGGCGTTTTTTGCCGACAAATCTTGGCGATGCGCAAGACAAGCGATTTCAACTGCTTGAGCCCGAAGGGTGAGTTTTGGCATCGCGTGGAGCAAGCCTTAGATGTATCAACAAACGGCTCAGAACTAAGGGAGAAGAGATTTGGGCAACACCCCGTTAACGGGCGACCCCAGGGACGCTTCCAACTGTCTTAAGCTTCTTAACGGCGAAGTCGGTATTTCATAATTTTGCGGATGTGCCCATTAGCCCTGGTGAGACACTCCTCTGGACGACTGAGTCGGCCTCGGTGCAGGGTTAGCGAGCCCGTCCGAAAGTGGGCCGTTTTTGATTGTGGTCATGGGGAGTATCCCCACACGCCCTGGATTTGGGAATCAAGATATCACCGGGTTATCTTTAAAGTGGTAAAAATCGAGCTAGATGGCATGGAGGGAAACTTGAAGCCGAAAGCAGCTTAACCAAAGCCCCTGGTTGTGTTTCATAGATCTCATCGAACACTGCCCGGTCCAGCTTCATGGGCTTTCCCTTCAACAAAACTACATTTTTAAGCGCATTTTTGTTGACTGGTGTCGTTGTGTGTGCTACGGGGACAATTATTGTGGATCTCCGCTCTTTTTATGTACTTAGAAATTGAGAAAGGAAAGATGATGCGTTCAAAATTGTGGATTTTGGCTATTACAGGTACGGTGTTGATGGGTTTTGTGGGATATGCCTTGGCAAGTCCGCCGGTTCCGCCCCCAAAAGAGGGATTCGGCATCACGACGGCCGTGGATGTTGAGATGTCGGCCGGGGACTGTACAGAGGTGGAAGCCTTTGTCTGGACGTGGGTGCACGATGACACCACCCTTAACATGGACCCCGGCAGTACCCTTGATCATCCTGGCGTCCCCCAGTTCTTGCAAACCGGCGGCAGAGCAGCCGAGATCCGTTATACCGAGGAGCTGGCCACCACCGATACATCCTTTTTTCAGTTAAACAAAAATTTTGCCGCCGCCTCCGAAGGTGAGCCCAATCTGGACGTGGCCAAAAACTACGGGTATGTGGCCTCAGAGGCAAGCCTCATTGCCAATGCGACGAACAAAGAAAGAGTCGGCCTGAGCATCGTGGCCAATGGGGATCGTGAAGGTTTGAACGACATGCCATCCCTCTGCCCCTGGGTAGCCGACCGTAAGATACCTGCCACCAACGAGTTTATCGCTGCCGGAAGCAATACCAGCACCACCAGTGTCATGGTCTCTGACACGGATACGGATGTCTTGGCCACCAAGGCGCCAGAACTGAATCACACTATTTCAGCCGTGGGCGTGGGGAATGCCACCGCTCTGATGAAGGTGCAACTCATGGAAGGCGGGGACCTATGGGTTATCACTACTCCAGTACCCGACCTGGTAAGCAAGACCTCTTACAGCGAGACGAGTTCTGCAACCGGTGCCATCGACAAGTTTACCAAGGCCATGCATTATCACTCAACGATTCCAGTCTATCAAATGCCGGAGCCTTGGTACCAGCTTCAGTAGGTCACAAACTTCTTCGGATAAGAGAGGGGGCTGTAACATTGGCCCCCTTTTTCTTTGTGGTGTGGTGGGAAGTGAAGATTGATTTGCTATACGTGGGCATGAAATCGAGTAGAGGGGGCCATGAGGCCCTCGCTACTCGATCGTGGGAGAAAGTCCTCAATTTCCGTAGTTGCCGGGATGTTTCACAACGCCCGGGCCATTCTTGCCGCCCAGGCAGGCCTCGGCCCAGGCCTTCATTAGGTCAGCTCGCCAGATAGCCTCCCCTGCCGGGACTTCGTTACCTGCATTGTAAATAACCTGCTTCACCTCAACAGTGGCAGCCTTGGTAGAACCAGCGTCTCCCTTGCCCGTGGAGATCTTAACAAGGAACTTTTCTCCTGCTGGAAAGCCCCAGGGATCCACCGTGTCACGGCCAACGATCATGCCCAACGTGATCCAGCCAAAACCGGAAAAGGGTATCTTGTTGAATTCCAGCGGAGATCCACCATTGTACAGGGTGCCTTCGCCGACCCAATTCCCGTGCTTGTCAAAAACCTCGATCCAAACATCTAGTTGTGTGGTCGCCAGCTTGTTGCCGTTGTTGACCACAAAGAGGGTGTCTGCCACGAGCAGAGTGATGCCCGAGCCCGGTGGATTGTCAACATCTTGCTGTAAATACCCATCATACACAATGATCTGCTTCACTGCGAAGGGCGGTGCTCCCAGGGCTGCGCCAGCAAACGCAAAGATCGACACAATGCCTGCAAGAATGAAGAGCTTCTTATACATCTTAACGCCTCCTTTCCTTCGTCAAGACGGTTTGAATGCTGTGAGGTACATGAAGCCTGCCTTCACCGTTTAATGGGCATCACCTCCTTGCACCTGGTTCTGCAAGCAGACACAGAAGCTGTCAAAATCAGGTGCCGGACTATGTGGGTAAAACAAGAACGACTCGAGGGAAAAAGCTCAGACGAAGCAAATTTGGCGTGTGGACGAGTGCCGCATGAACAGACTAGCAGAACAACATGTGGAAGAATGCCAAGCCGTCCCAGTTTTGCAGATTGTGCCTTTAGGCTCCTAGCAGAACAGATAATCTTCTGTTAGGAGCTAAGTAAGCACATTTTGAGAGGAGTGTTCATGCCCACCTTGAATGGACTTAAACGACGGAAAACGTGTTATCTATGTGAACTTACAGTCGCCTCCAATTTGGTCATTACTGCGTTTGGCCCAGAAGGTCAATACCTAAAATTAGCTATTTTGCAGCGAAAAATTAGGTAATTATCATATGAAAACTACTCAGTCCAAGGGTGGCACAGATAAGCATTGATAGGTTTGGTGGGTTACCCGGCGCTGGCTCGGAGCACGTCAATATATTGTGGGGTAGCTCTATGGGCCTTAGGCGTTGACTGTCAGATCCCATCGGTCATTCTCTTCTTGCTGCGCAACTATAATGGCAAAAGAAACTATCTGTCTGCCATCAGTATGATATAGCACGTGAGTTTTTCATGCTTGGGTTAATGAAAGATCGCGAGCAACATAAGTACCGACACTCTCCATGCTATCAAGCGGTAAGAACTTATCACCTATGTTATACTCCTATATTCTCTTTGTTTAGAGAACTTCACATAGCAAGAGGACGGGTGTTTTTGAAGCCGACCTCTTACGTGAGGTAATCCTAACCCGCCTAATGACATAAGAACCTAAGAAGTGGCCATCATAGTACCTGGTGCTGATGGTTTTGGTCAATCCCCACATTCGTCATAAGAGCGGAAATGCTTCTTTTTCGGTCTCATTGCAGTATGATACAGCCGCTGCATCGTGTTGCAGTTTGCTTTCAGAGACGGCCTCTTCTTTCACGCTGACGGCGTAGTAAGACGGAGTTGGCCCTTGTTTGGGCCATGTGAAGGCGTCCTATGCTCGATTTTTAGACGCACCATATGTAAGCGAACTGCTGAGGGAAGAAAAACGAAAGGCCCCCTGGACTATCACGCCAAAAGACCGTGACAGCCAGGGGGTATTCGTTGCGTTGAAGGGCTGTTAGAAGCGCCAGACCAGATCCACGGTGGTCCTGGTATCCATCAGGTTTTCTTCATCATCCGTCAAAGGAAACTCAAAGGATGCGCCCAAGTCGAGAGTCTCCATCAGCCGATAGCGCAACCCGAGCCCCAACGTGACGATAGTCTCATCATCGTCTCCATGTTCTGACCCGAGGTTAAAGAGGTCTCCGCCTTCGAAAGTCACTATTGACGGCACGAGGTTTCCCCCCTGCTCATCAAAATCTGCTTCACCGTCGCCCTCGCTCACCACGTACCAATGATTCAGCTCTATCATGGGGAAAAGCTTTTCCGTCAGTGCATAGCTTACGTGCCAGCTGTCATAGAACATGGCGCTTTCTTTGTCATCATCAAAGGGAATCGTTAAGCCTGCAGAAGCAGCAAACTGCCAGCCGCCCCATAACTTAAGGAAGTCTATGGCTGGGGTGACTGTTCCGTCGCCGTTGCCCTGAAACACGTCCTCATCCCCACTTGCAAACTCGAACAGCAGTTTTACGCTTGCCGCCATCTGGTTGTCAGGGTCATAGAGAAAGGCCCACTTTGCTCCTACCGCGATGTCCCCCCAGCCGTCCTCTTCGGCAAGGGTATCATCGGGATCGATGTCAATATACCCGTCCTTTGCGGCAAGCAAAGACCAACGCTCATTCAAGGCATACTCTATGCGCAGGGCATACACCTGTACATCTCCGTCCACGGGGACATCTCCGATGGTCGTTGAAACCTCATCCGGCAGCGTATGGTACGCATACAAGGGATGAATATAGGTTGTGGGAACAGCCAGGTCAAAGTAAACAGGGTTGGTCATGGGTTTTCTTGCTTGTTCAAAGGCAGCCTCTGATGTGATAGCGCCGAAAGAGACAACCAACAAGCATAACAACAGTGTCAAAGCCACTTTGCTCTTTTTCATCGCTTCCTCCTTAAAGAGAGTTCGAGTCCAAGAAATCATCGTGGTGTGAAGTGCTAACGTCTTGCTCTATTTTCAAATATCCTCCACCTCCTTTCGTTACCCGTCTGAAAAATAACCGGGCAGTATAAGGGTGAAGTTCCTTCCATGGCACGACTACACTGAGCGCCACTGGTGATGGGCCTAAGAGAATTGACAAAACTCATAATAAGTAATGTGGAAACTTTTGAACACCATCCTTATGGCACAACGCAGATGGAGTAGGTTCCTTCAATTGAAGTACCATCTATCAGGTTCCCCGTACCGATTGCCTCTTGATCTCCGGGTGACCAAAAACTCGGATGGCACCTACAAATGGAGACACAAGGTCAATGTATCGGTCTCCGTTGCAGTGGCCGTATCCGCATTGAAAATGGCCGTTTCATTTTATCCGGACCACTTACAATATTCATGCCGCATTCCATAGAAATGAGGTAAGTTATTGCAACAAATTAGGATTACAAAACCGCACGGTTGGTACGCCTACTTGTAAAACTGCGGCCAATTCTTTACAGATTGTAAAAACTTCCACCAATATCTTACAAACTGTAAAAGCTTGGACCAATAGATGTGTAGAACCATTAAATACGAGCGAGAGGAAGGGGTTGGGCCGAAATGGCTCTGCCTTTTGAGGTAAACCAATACGTACAGAAGTGTGAGGCAATGATGAGCGAAATTGTCAAATCCACGGTATAGAAACTGCCGTACCAAGGCAGTCTGAATTCCACGCTTTATTATATAGGTGCTTCATCATACTGATAATCTTCTATTTGTTAGGCTGTGGCACCTTTTTCAAGACGCTGAAACACTGTCAACCAGCCGTCAAGATAGCTTGCCGATAGCACAGCGAAAAAAGTGCGTCAAAAGTCGAAGATGTTCGACGACTGTACGACACTGTGAGAAGGTGACTTTTTGTTCGCTAGTCGGGAAAAATCTAAAAAGGGCACAAAATCGAGATCGTAGAAGCAAAATAGCAATCTGCATAGGAGGACAGGGCTATGTTCTCAAGAGTTCGAACCTGTGTTCTAGTCGCTTTCGCTGGGTGTGCTCTAGCGACTTCGCCTACTCCTTCCTGGGCAGGACGTCCAGGGATGCCTACAGACACCTTCGCCAAGGTCATGCAATATCGTTCCGAAACGCCGAACAGCTTAGTGCCGGACTTCACTCGTCGCATTGAAGCAGAGTTCATGCCCCCATTGGCTCGACCGGGCAGATCTTTCTTAACCGGAGAAAGCATGACAGACCGTGAGATGGGTGACTACTATAGTGACTTCAGAATTAGGCCGAGCAATACCCCATCTCTATCTATGCGCGACGTCCAATGTTTTCTCCGCTCATCATGTAAACTCGAGCCACCGCCAACTTATGGGGTGCATACTTTAGAACGGCTGCCCCTCAAAATACGGTACATGCTCCCAGACAACATTTCCGATATGTACTGGTGGGCCTGTGATCAACCAACCGTTCTACAGTATCAAATGCCGGAGCCTTGGTACGAGCTTCAGTAAGTAGCAGACTCTTTCAATCCCTTGGGGTTGTATTCCCCGCCGCTTGCGGCGTAAGATGCCTATGTGAGCGAATACGTACATAAGAGTCATAACGTAACGGTATTGATATACCATTTGGTATTTCCAGCCAAGTATAGGCGAGCAGTGTTTTATAATCATGTTGATGAAGTTGTGAAGGAAGTGTGTCTTGACATTGAGAAGCGATATCAGTTGAAATTCTTGGAGATTGGTACAGATAAAGATCATGTCCATTTTTTAGTCCAGTCGATTCCGAGATATAGCGTAACGAAGATAGTAACGATAATAAAGAGCCTAACCGCAAGAGAAGTGTTCAGGCGCTGTCCCGAGGTGAAGAATCAGCTGTGGGGAGGCGAATTCTGGACGGATGGATATTTTGCAAGCACAGTTGGAAAACATGGCAATGAGGATACGATCAGCAAGTATGTGAAAAGCCAAAGAACACAGTATGACAAACTGCATGAAGATTACCAATTGTTGCCATTCTAATACCCCGCGGCTTGCGGCGGGGTAGTTCATTTTTCGCAAAAGTACGTATTTTACACAAAAAACGTAAGTAGTTATGATGCAAAGACACTGCATATTATGTTTGCGGGAACCACTGAACAAGTCCTCCGCGAGAGCGCATACGACGCCGAATCTGCGAAATCAATGGCGCAAAGTAACCATTTTTTGACGCAAAAACTACGTCGTGGAGTAGATCAGCATGCGGAGTTTTGAAGAAGAGAGGTCAAGCCAAGACAAGAGAAGCCCCCAGCGCTGTGAGACACCGGGGGCCTGTTGGGGGAGGCAGGGGACCCCCACTGGGCTCCCTGCCAGATTGCAACGATATCTGAGAGCCACGGGACATGTCAAGAGACACGTTGACACAGGTTCGAAATGGGGTTGGACGCTTACCTTAGAACGCCCATTTCACCCTCAAAAACGCTGCTGTAAAAAGCCCTGGCCTCCCTTAGCTCATGACCGTCCCTCGCGCTGACAACCAGACGTCAGCCACTGCTGCCGGTCTCTGGCAAATCTGAGAAGAAACTCCCTTGTTGTGGCAATGATGGATAATCTGCCACACATATCCCACCACGTACTGACGATCTCCTCTTGGGATAGGAGGCCACGCCTGATCTTAAGGGCCCAATTGGACTGTGAAAAACCGCATTGTAAGGCCGTTTTATGGGGCATCTGCCATACTATATCGTAGCATCTCAACCAGTTGCCATGGTGCGACCCCAAGGGAGGCCCAAGGGAAGGGCAAGGGAAGGGGTTTACGTTCTTAAAGCATCCTGATGTGCAGCCAACAAACAATCAAGCCGAACAGTCCTTAAGAGATATCGTCATTTTCAGAAAAATCTGCTTTGGCACTCGCTCCAACGAAGGCTCTCTTTCCCAAAGCGTCTTACCCAGCTTATTGCTTACCGCCACACGTCAGGGCCAGCACCCACTGGATTTTTTCAAAACCCTATTTACTTCAGATACCCCGTCCGCTCAAGCTGCACTGTACAACGATTCTTCCTGATCCTCACCAGCACCCCCCAAATTTTACAGCCGCCCATCCTCGACCATGGGGACTAAACTGTTACCTTTATCCTTCTTTCCTGAAGAAATCAAAAACCACTTCCATCCAGTATCTGCATTGCTCTTAGTTGACAAGCAAAAACATGGCCGGCCTGATCGGTTGCGTAATCGGTACAGGCCTTATAGGATTGATTATAAATGAATCCACAATGGCACCATCGGGCTGAACCGCCTGAAACGTCAGGGTGTCTTTGGATATCTCCACCTTGCAGTAGTGGGTGACGCTTTTGGCAACTAGCACGTGTGGATACCCGGCTACCGGTGTTCGCAAAGGCGCACCTCCCACCGTTGTGATGTGATGAACCCCGTTGACCATTGCTCTTGCATAAAAGTGGTTGTGGCCGGCAAATACCAGGGATACGTCATACTGCTCGCAAAGGGGCTGAATATCGGTTTGGACCTGTGTATTGTTGTCATGCCCCCCGCCAGCGGACCAGCCCGGTTCGTGAAAGATAATAAACTTCCACGGCCTGTCTGTTGACGCCAGGTCTGCGTCCAACCATGAAAGCTGAGCAGAACCGATCATATTGTTTGGATACGTTCCCTGCGCATATTGATCTACCACCGCGACATGCACCGGTCCATAATCAAATGACCAATAATTATCGAACACAGAGGGATAAGGAAAATAAGTCTGAAACAGATTCTCACCTGTGCCAAACGTTTCATGATTGCCCATACACGATTGAAAGGCAAGATTTGCCAGAAGCTCCTGTATGTGTGTATACGTGGGATCGAAAAACTCGGTTGCCCAGGATGATTCATCCCTGCCTGCGCTCACGAGGTCTCCTGCGGCAAGAACCATGGTTTGATACGAAGAATCAGAAGTAAACGCAGAGATCATGCCTGCCGCCACCGTGTCATGATCCGCCGGAAGCGTTTGCGTGTCGCCATGCACCAGGAGTTTGACATCTTCCGCGTCTGCTGGAGGCGCAGCAGTAAACGATCCTGTATGTTGGTGATCCTGATCCGTAGCGTTTGCTGATACCCGGTAATAGTACTTCGTACCCGGTATCAAGGCCGAAATGGTGTGCGCATGCTGATGGGCGCTTCCATATTCTGAAGTGTCTGCGGCCCCTGTTGAAAAGCCTGTGTCCAATCCCCATTCGATTTTGGCCCTATCCGTATCGGTCAATTGCCAAAGAACATCCATTTTGGTATTGTCGCCGGGATAAATAAGATACGGCCCTTTGGTGAAACAGGCCGATGTGGAAGCGGTCAGTTCGAGATCAAAGCTGATGTCAGAGCTGGTTTGAGATATCTGGTGAATTTCAACAGCAATAATATTCGACCCTCCTGCACTCAGAACAACCGGGTCAAGGAATGTTACAAAAACCCTGCTTTCGTCATCTCCACCAACAACCTCTGAGGCGGGTGTCTGGTAGGTGATCATCCCATCCGGCATGTTGGACCGTCCGACCTCATGATCATTGATGTAGACAATGGCGCCGTCATCCCGCAGGAGCCTTAATTTCAAACACTTATAAAGTGATGGGTCGCTTACGGAAAAGGTTTTTCGAAAATAGGTGGTTATGTATTTACTATTTGAATTTCCTCCATAGCCCACAGTTGTTGCCTCATCCCCGTCTCCATACCCCAATTGCGCGGCTCCCGAAGACCAACCGCTGTCATCAAACGGATACGTCCGCCACGCGCCTTGCTGGTCAGAGCCATCGTCCTTATAGGTCCATGTTTCTCCCAAAGCCACCAGCGTGGTGATTTCCGCAAAAGCCTGTCCTTGAAATATCAGAAGAGGGATGATTACAAACAAAAGTGTTCGGATAATGGATATATTGATGGGTATAGACATTGCTTAATCGCAGATAGACATGAATTGAGAGCGTTGCATAATTTCCTCGAACGTTCATTGTGGGCTTTTTGGGGTACCCCTTCCCGACACCGTCGGGATGAGCGCCCCACGACAGTGGGTGAATTGCAAACTGTTTGAGGCTCTTAAGCCGAGTTTTTGCAATTCAGTGAACAAAGTCCCGACTCTGTCGGGATCAAAAAGCCCACAAAATCAAGTGAGAAGGGGTTCTGCAAAGGTCTCGAATTGAGCATGTAAAGATCGAGAAAAACAAGCGGTGCGTTGAGCATCCTTTGGAAATGTGTGTCCTTTATCGTTTTATCGGGTAGTAACAAAGAAACATTAGCACTTTTTGTGTCTAGCATCTGCCGCTGCCAAGCGTTTTCCCCTATCTACCTATAATGGCGGCAGATGTTTCACACAGGAACGCAGAGAACGAGTGCAACCGTACGTTGAATGACAGGCAAAATTAAGAAGAAACTCCTTCCCCCGGCCTGTCCGTGCCCTGGTCAGGGCTGATGTAAGGGGTAGGGGCTTGTCCGCCTCAGGAGGGCTTGTCCGCCTCAGGAGGGCTTGTCCGCCTCCCAATGACAACCTAATTTGTTGGGCTCTTCTCCGATTTAGTTGTAGCTAATAAGGGAAAAATGCTGTGAGATCAAACAGAATGGACATCCGGTATCTCCAAGGGTATGAGTTCGTCTGCGAAGAAAAACCATATCCAAAGGAG
>JAXHVD010000013.1:0-134501 GCA_034189385.1 Thermodesulfobacteriota bacterium | reverse complement strand
GCCATAATTGATGTCTTCAGTTCCTTTGTTCTTGAAGTTTCGAATAGCCATGTTGAACCTTAAAGGCACATATGGTGATTATACCGGATGCCGGTATAACGGTCAAGGGCCTTTTAATAGGGAAACTGTAATGGAGCTTCAGCCGTGTCACGTCGCCAGTATGAGCAAGGGTCCCCGCAAAGAAGGGGCGGGCAAACGCTCAAACACCCCAGCCCATACGCCTATCTGTTCAATATGTTGAGAAGCTTTGAAAAGATTGTGGAGATGGCTCTCGCCCCTATACAGCCGTCCCGCCTTGCGGGCCAGGCAGAGGCAACGCCCTTTATATTTTCGAGGATAGGACTCATTCGTGCGCTCTTGTCCATCCCGGGATTTAGCAGCTACTTCTTGTCCTTGAGATTCTTGTCCTTGAGCAAGGAAGCGAGATTAGAAAAGGGGCTGTAAGTCGAAGATGGCCCCTCCCGGCCTCCCGGTGTTGGACCGTCATACCATTCTGCATCCAAATGTCGCGTATGCTCATTTTCATGACAATAGAGACACAGGAGCTCCCAGTTGCTGCCGTCAGCCGGATTGTTGTCATGGTTGTGATCCTTATGATGGACCGTCAGCTCACGAAGTCTTTTGCCTGTGAATTCACGCCCGCACCGGGCACAGATCCAGGGAAGAATCTTCAGGGCGCGCTCCCGATAGGTCTTCTGCCGACGTTCTCGCTCGCGGCGAGCCTCAGCAATGATTTGATCCTGCTTGTTGCTCTCTAACGCCCTTTTCTTCGTTGACATTGCACACCTTCTAGACCACCGGCAAATAGGGGCGCCCCTCTTTTTCCTTCCCCCCGCCTGCGCGTTCCTGGAACAGTCGCTTTGGGGTCGGGCCTGCTCCTGACCCGTTTGCCTACTTCTTCAAGGTTCTCCTGTTATCTCCTTGCCAGAGGCAAGTCCAGTTCCAGGTTGAGAGTTTCTTGTCGCGATATCTCGCAGTTGAGACAACCGATGACGGATGGCAGTTAGGAGATCACAGGCGACTATTCGTTGTGGATCATAGCGTAAGCAACCATTCCCAAGCCGGCACAATATTAAGAGTCAGGCCTCCTATCCTTTCCACCCTCTTGTCGTGTAGCTTCAGAAATCTCTCTTTTTCATTCAGTTGGCAGATGCTATTTAAAAAACAAAAAAGCATCTTTTTGTTTTGTTAAGAAAACAAATCCCATGTCAACAAGAATCGGAAAGAAGTCTGTGTGCGCTACGTATTAGGTCTTGACTTTGGACAAACGAGTCTCCTGCCTAGGGGACACCCTTCGTCACGGGTTTGCCTCCCAGATCAAGGCCAAGGCAAAAAAGCTCCACCCCTCCTGTTGGAGAAATGGAGCTTCAGCAGTGTTACCTGGCCAGCATGAGCGATGATCCCCCGCTCGAAAGGGGCGGGGAAAGAAGACAAAGAGGTTGGCCCGAAACCTTGACACCTGTAAAGGGGTGGTTATTCTATACCAATGAAGTAGGAAATGTGGAGGTGTGCCATTTGATTTGGAGGTAGGTGAGAAATCATGCATGATGACGGATCAGCCACGTTAGAGGTATGCAAGGCCAACTTTGAGACTCGGACCTCTTTTCGCGAGCAATTACCTGAGGTTGTAGACAGTATTGTGGCCAGCTGCACCGACAAGGCGTGTTTTGAACATATCAATGCGGAACGCATCCCTTCACGGGAGGCCGTTATTGAAATGACGGCGAGACTCAGGGAGATCCTTTTTCCAGGGTATTTCAGCAAGGAGAAAATAGATCCGGCCAACCTGAGGTACCAGATGGGACGTTCCACAGACATTCTATTTGAGCTCCTTTCAGAGCAAATCACCCGAAGTCTGCTCCATGACTGTCTCCGGTATGATCAGGCATGTGTGCAGTGTTCTCACGTAGGCTACAGAGAGGCGCTTCGCTTCCTAAAATCGATTCCCAGAGTGCGAGAGTTGCTGGCCACGGATGTGCGTGCGGCCTTTGACGGAGACCCCTCGGCCAAGAACTATGACGAGATTGTGTTCAGCTACCCCGGGATCTTTGCCATCATGGTTTACCGCGTCGCCCACCAGATGCATTTGCAGCAGATTCCCTTCCTCCCCCGCATCATGGCCGAATATGCCCATAGCCACACGGGAATAGACATCCACCCAGGGGCCGAAATCGCAGAGGGCTTCTTCATAGACCATGGTACAGGGGTCGTCATCGGGGAGACGACGAACATAGGCAGAAATGTCCGCATCTATCAGGGTGTGACCCTAGGGGCCCTGTCGTTGCCAAAGGATGCAGGAGAACGTCTTAAGGGCAAGAAGCGTCATCCAACGATCGAAGACGATGTGATCATTTACGCGGGGGCCACTATCCTCGGGGGAGATACGGTCATCGGGGCTCGCTCCGTCATAGGAGGCAATGTGTGGGTAACAGAGTCTGTTCCTCCAGATACGAAGGTCCTTCTGGAGCCCCCCAGGCTGATCTACAAGTAAGGAGGCCCTGAGATGGGAAGAATCTACTCCCAAATAGGAAAGACCGTAGGAAATACCCCTTTGGTCAGAATCAACAAACTGGGCAGAGGCCTGAACGGGGAGATCATTGCAAAGCTGGAATTCTTTAATCCCCTGGGCAGCATCAAGGATCGTATCGGGGCCTCCATGATAGAGGCTGCAGAGCGTGACGGCAGAATCGGTCCGAATACATTGATCGTGGAACCCACGAGCGGGAATACGGGTATTGCCTTGGCCTTTATATGCGCGGCAAAAGGGTACCGTCTCTGTCTCACCATGCCCGACACCATGAGCATGGAGCGAAGAAAGCTCTTGAAGCACTTGGGGGCCCAGCTTGTGTTGACCCCTGGAAGTGAAGGCATGAAAGGGGCCATTGCCAAGGCGGTAGAGATCCTGACCAGCGCGGAGGATGCCTTCATGCCCGACCAGTTCAGCAATCCGGCCAACCCCCAGATCCACCGAGAAACCACGGCCGAAGAGATCTGGAAAGATACGGATGGCAACGTGGACATACTGGTTTCTGGCGTGGGCACAGGAGGAACCATTACGGGCGTGTCAGAGGTGATCAAGGCTCGGAAACCCTCATTCATGGCCATTGCCGTGGAGCCCGAAGACTCCCCGGTTCTTTCTGGTGGAAACGCCGGGCCGCATAAAATACAGGGGATTGGCGCAGGGTTTGTGCCCAAGGTGCTCAATGTGGATGTGATCGACGAAGTGATCACGGTAGGCAATGATGAGGCCTTTGATACAGCAAGGCGCCTTGCAAAGGAAGAGGGGATCCTCTGCGGGATTTCCTCTGGAGCGGCCATATGGGCCGCCCTGCAGGTGGCACGACGGGAGGAGAGCAGGGGCAAGCAAATCGTGGTGGTCGTTCCAAGTACGGGCGAGCGGTACATCACAACGGATCTTTTCAAGGAATGATGAGATCCACTGAGCTATCTTGATCCGCTCACCAGGCCGTCTATATGAAGGAGAAAGAGCCATGTGGGAATATACAGAAAAAGTAAAAGAACACTTTTTGAACCCTCGAAATGTGGGCGAGGTGGAAGATCCTGAAGGCGTTGGCGAGGTAGGGTCTCTGGCGTGTGGCGATGCGTTGAAGCTGACCTTTAAGTTGGACAAAGACAAGAAGATCAAGGATGCCAAGTTTAAGACCTTTGGCTGCGCCAGCGCCATTGCCTCTTCTTCAGCCCTCACAGAGATGATCAAGGGCATGACCCTGGAGGAAGCCGAAAAGGTGACGAATCAGGATATCGCCGATTATCTTGGGGGGCTGCCAAAGGAGAAGATGCACTGCTCTGTCATGGGCCGAGAGGCCCTTGAAAAGGCCATTGCCCATTCCCGCGGCGAACCGGAAAAAGCCGTTGAAGGAGAGCTCGTCTGTGAGTGTTTTGGTGTGACCGATGTAGAAATAGAGCGGGCTGTTCGCGAAAACAACCTGGCCACCATTGAGGATGTGACCGGCTATACCAAAGCCGGCGGAGGGTGTGAAAGCTGCCATGACAAGATTCTGGAGATCATCAACAAGGTCCACGGCAAACCCTATGTAGCAAGAAGCAAACCTGCGCCATTGACCAACCTTCAAAAGATTAAACTCATCGAAGAAACCCTGGAACGGGAGATCAGGCCTTCTCTCCACAAGGACGGTGGCGACATCGAACTCTTTGACGTGGACGGGAACAAGGTCTATGTGAGGCTCCAGGGAACCTGCGCCTCCTGTGTGGCGTCTCAGGTGACCCTGAAGCATTATGTGGAATCCAAGCTTCACGAAATGGTGACACCGGAACTAGAGGTAGTGGAGGTGGCGTCATGAAGGTCATCTATGTAGACAACAACGCAACAACACAGGTTGCGCCCGAGGTGCTGGCTGAGATGCTCCCCTACTTTCACGACCTCTACGGCAACCCTTCAAGCATGCACACCTTTGGCGGGCAGGTGGCGGCAAAATTGGGAGAAGCCAGAGAGCAGGTGGCCCGTCTCATTGGAGCGTCTGCCGATGAGATTCTCTTCACCAGCTCTGGCACAGAAAGTGATAATACAGCTATTAAGGCTGCCCTTGAATCACATCCTGAAAAGAAACACATCATCACCACCAGGGTGGAACATCCGGCTGTGAAAAACCTGGGCGAGGACTTGGGGAAAAAGGGATATCGGGTCACTTTTCTTCCAGTAGACCGCTACGGCAGGCTGAATGTGAATCGCCTATTCGATAGCCTCTCTGATGATACGGCCATCGTGAGCATCATGTGGGCCAACAATGAAACTGGGGTCCTCTTTCCCATAGAAGAAATCGCCCCGGTCTTGAAAGCCAGAGGCATCGTCTTCCATACCGATGCGGTGCAGGCCGTCGGAAAGATTCCCATTGATGTCAAGCAGACCCCCGTGGACATGCTTTCTCTTTCAGGACATAAACTCCATGCGCCCAAGGGCATTGGGGCCCTCTATGTTCGAAAGGGGACGAAGTTTTCGCCCTTTGTCATCGGGGGGCATCAAGAGAGAGGCCGAAGGGGAGGGACGGAAAACGTGGCCTCCATTGTTGGGCTTGGGAAGGCCTCTGAGCTGGCGGCAGCTCACATGGAAGACGAGAATACGCGCGTCAGCCGCCTCAGAGACAAGCTTGAAGAGGGCATCCTGGACCGCGTCCCCAATGCCATGGTCAATGGTGACACCAACTATCGCTTGCCCAACACCACGAGCATAAGTTTCGAATATGTGGAAGGCGAGGCCATCCTTCTCATGATGAATGAGCTGGGCATCTGTGCATCTTCAGGGTCGGCATGCACCTCCGGGTCCTTGGAGCCCTCTCATGTGCTCCGTGCCATGGGCGTCCCATTTACATCGGCCCATGGCTCCATCCGCTTCAGTTTAAGTGTTTACAACACAGAAGAAGAAATGGACTTCATTATCGAGAGGCTTCCACCGATCATTGAGCGACTCAGAGAGCTTTCCCCTTTTTGGACGAAGCCAAAGGTGGCAGCGGCACAGTGACTCGCACCAGTGGTGGAGCTGGAAGGATGTTGGGACGCAGAACCTTATCGAATGGATCAGAGAGATTGAGAAAAAGGCTGGGAGAATCTACAGACAGGGGGCGATTACTTCGCAGACGACAGAGAACTGTCCACCTTTCTGAGACATCTGGCTGACTATGAAGACTGGCACTGGAGAAGACAAACGAACGGTTTTTTTAATGTCATTATCTCGGATATAGACATGCCTGCGTTGGACGGCGTTGGTTTCTATAAAGAGGCGGCAAAAACCGATCCGGACATCGGGAAAAGATTCCTCTTTTTTACTGGAGCCCTTTCCCAGGAACGGAGCTCCTTTCTTTTGGAAAAGGGCATTTCCTGCATCCTGAAGCCGTCGCCTTTAAGGGTGATCAAAGAGAAAGTTGAAAAGATTTTGGAAAGTAGAATTCTGGAAAGTCCCCCCTTGGGCAGAAACGGCACTGGATCTGGAAGGGATGTGCCGCAGGCAATATGATCTCATGAAAAAGGAGGGTAACAACATGGCTATTTGCGAAATATGTCTAGAAAACAGGTCGCCGGGAGAGGGGCCCAAAGTCCACTTTGAGCACTGTCCGGAGTGTGGGGGAGAGGTGTACTGCTCAGGATATACGGCAACTTCCTACAAGGGCGAAACAGTCCACTGTCCCATTTGTGACGAATGCGGGCAAGCCCCCATACTGGTCTGCTCGGCCTGTGCCTGGCACAATGCTGCCTACGACGAGGTGCTTTCAGGGCTAAAGGATGCCTGACCGGAAAAGGGGATGGCCTTCATGACCTGCCCGACCACAAAAGGGATCAGGCTCGCAACCACAATGAGCAGCCAGCCCGCAGTGCCCGGGTTTGCCGTCTTCAACACATGGGAAAGGCCCGGCAGATAGACGGCGCCAAGAAGCAATAGGGTGCACAGCCCCAGGGCCCCCCACACGAAACGATTGCCCGTGATCTCGTTTTGAAGAAGCCTGGATCCTCGGTCGCGCACGTTAAAGACGTGCCACAACTGCGAAAAGGCCAGGGTAAGAAAAGAGACGGTCACGGCCTGTCGCGCCTCCATGTTGAGCCAGACCAGGGCAAGGGCAAAGGCTGCAAGGACCGCCACTGTCATGACCGCGCCATAACCGCCCACTTTAAGCCAATGCTTGCGGGAGACAATGGGCTCTTCCGGGTCACGAGGCGGGCGTCTCATGATGCCGGGGCTTCCTTCGCCCGCAGCAAGGGCCAAGGCAGGGAAGACATCTGTGACAAGATTCAAAAAGAGTATCTGAAGGGGAAGAATGGGAAGTGGCGCGTTCACCATGGCGGCCAGGGTCACGACCATGAGCTCGCTCACATTGCAGGAGAGAAGATATAAAACGAACTTCCTGATGTTGCCAAAAATGATGCGTCCTTGCTCCACGGCCACCACAATGGAGGAAAAGGCGTCATCTTTGAGGATCATGTCCGAGGCCTCGCGGGCCACCTGGGTCCCCCGCTGGCCCATGGCAATGCCGATGTCCGCCTTCTTGAGGGCCGGGGCGTCGTTTACACCGTCTCCTGTCATGGCCACGATGGAATTGTTCTTTTGGTGAATGGCGATCAGATCGAGTTTCTGTTCAGGGCTCACCCTGGCAAAGAGGGGCACCTGAAGGAGCTGCCTTTGCTCTTCCTCGGTCAAGGCCTCTTCATGCTTGAGATCTTGGCCGCTCACCACTTGGGCCTGCCTGTCATCCACCAGGCCCACGGCATGGCCGATGATCCGCGCTGTCACGGCCTGGTCTCCCGTGGCCATGATCACCCTGATGCCGGCCTCTTTGCATGAGGAAAGGGCTTGTTTGACCTCCTTTCTTGGGGGATCAAGGAGGCCCACAAGGCCCAGGAAGGTCAAGCCCTGGTATGGCGCGGCCTCGCAGGACTCGGCAGACTTTGTGGCCAGCGCCAATACCCGAAGGCCCTCTTCAGCCATCTCCTGATTGCTGGCAAGCCAGGCCTTGCGATCGTCTTCAGAGATCTCTCGCTCGCCTTCTTCGATCAAGAGAGCAGAAGAGGCTTCAAGCACAGGTTCAGGGGCCCCTTTCACGGCCACACGACAGGGACCGCCATTTTGGTGAAAGGTGGCCATCATCTTGGTGCTGGAGTCAAAGGCCTCCTCTCTCACCTCCGGTGTTTTTTCTATAAGCTCCTTTCGACGAATCCCTGCATTGGCAGCAACGGCCAACAAGGCCACCTCCAGGGGATCGCCCACGCCCTGTGGGTTTGATCCCCCCTCCGCGGAATAGGCGGCATTGTTGCAAAGGGCCCCCACCTCCAAGGCTTCCACCAAGGCCCTGTCTCCGGCAGGATCAAGAACGTGGCCGTCTCGCTTAAAGGCACCGTCACTGCCTGATGATGCCCAGTCCACCTCAATGTTCCCTGATGGAAGCACGAGCCGTGTCACCGTCATGCGGTTTTCCGTCAAGGTGCCTGTCTTGTCCGTAAGGATGACGCTTGTGGAGCCCAGGGTCTCCACGGCAGAGAGCCTTTTCACCAGGGCGTTTCTCTGTGCCATGCGCCACACCCCTCGGGCAAGGGCGATGGTGGCCACGATGGGGAGCCCTTCGGGGATGGCTGCCACGGCCAAGGCAATGGCCGTCTCGATCATGAGGAATGTCTCCTTGCCGGCCATGATCCCTGTGACAGCCACAAAGACCGCAAGGGCAAGGCTTAACCAGATGAGCCAGTGACCGAGCTGGTCCAGCCGCTCTTCCAGAGGCGTGCTCTCGTCCTCTGTTTCGTCTACGAGCGAGGAGATGTTGCCCAACTCCGTGTGCATCCCCGTGCCCACCACCACGGCCTCTGCCGATCCCCTGGTCAGGACCGTCCCCTTAAAAAGCATGTTGCGTCGCTCAGCAAGAGGGGCCTTTTCTTGGAGGGGTTCCACACCCTTTTCCACGGGCAAGGATTCACCGGTGAGGACGGATTCGTCGGCTTGAAGCTTTGACTGTGTGACCAGGCGCAAGTCTGCCGTAATCACATCACCGCCTTCAAGGACAACCATGTCGCCGGGCACAAGATCCTGGGCTGCAATCTCCTGGATCTTGCTGTCGCGACGGACCCTTGAGGCCACGCTGCCCATCTTTCGCAAGGCCTCTACAGAGCGTGCGCCTTTTAACTCTGTGACAAAACCGATCAGGGCGTTTATCAAAATCACTGCAATGATGGCCGCGCCCTCCACATGATCGCCAAAGGCAAAAGCGACCACCGCGGCAGCTATAAGGAAGACAACAATGAGGCCCTTGAATTGATTAAAAAGAATAGCCCAGACACTTAAAGGCTTAGTTTCCCGAAGACGATTCGGGCCGTATTGCCGGCGTCTTTCAGCCGCCTCGGCAGAAGAAAGGCCCTTTTCCGGTGAGACAAGAAGTTCTTTGACCACCTCTTCCCATGAACGGGCCCAGGGTTTTTCTGCTTCTTCTTTCATTCTCTGTGTATAAGCCCCCATTAGTGTATCGCCCCCTTGTCATTGACTTCCTCCAGGGGCCTGGGTTTGCCACCGCAGGTCACTTGCCCACCAGCCTGTTCTGGCGGTGAGGTGACCGCACAAAGGGTTTCACTCCCCTGGCTACAGGATGAAGTCAGTGGAAAGAAACTTTGAGGCACGATCCCTCACAATCCTGGTCATGATCTCCTTGTTTATTTCCGCCTCTTTGGCCGCCACAAGGGTCCTGATGGAAAAGACCCGCAGGGCATCTGCAACAGAGAGGGTCCCTTCAGCAGAGTCTTTTCTGCCCGTAAAGGGAAAGGTGTCAGGCCCCCTCTGACACTGGCTGTTGATGTTGACCCTGCACACCTGATTGACCAGGGGGTCGATCAAACGGGCGATGGCGCCAGGATCGGTGCCAAATATACTCAACTGCTGTCCATAATTGGAGCCGATGACATACTGTATCGGTGTTTCGATATCGTCAAAGGCAATGACGGGAATCACCGGCCCGAACTGCTCTTCGTGATAGACCTTCATGGCGTCGTTTACCGGAAAGAGCAATGCAGGATAAAAAAAGGTCTGATTCACGCAACCGCCATCCTTATTGACGACCTTGGCACCGAAATGTACGGCATCTTCCACTAATCCGGTCAAGTAATCCGGTTTCTTCGGCTCAGGAAGGGGGGTGATGAAAACCTTCTCTTCCCAGGGCATGCCGCATGTGAGCCTGCCAATGGCTTCAGAAAAGCTCTCAAGAAAGGAATCCAAAATCCTCGAATGGACAAAAAGGATCTTGAGCGCCGTGCACCGCTGGCCGTTGAATGACAGGCATCCCAGGACACACTCTCTCACAGCGAGATCCATGTCCGCATCAGGCAGAATGATACCCGCGTTCTTTGCTTCCATCCCTAGGGCGGAACGCAATCGGTGCAGCCTCGGGTGCTGTTTTTTTAACTGGTTCGCCCCACGGCTGGTACCAATAAAGGCAAGGACGTCGATCTTCCCAGAGGACATAAGGGGCGGCAGGACTTCGCGGCCCTTTCCGTAGACCGTGTTGACCACGCCTTTGGAAAAAGCGTCCCTGAAGGCCTCCAGGAGACAACCGTAAAGTAACGCCCCGTGTTTCGGCGGTTTGATGATGACGCTGTTGCCCATGATGAGCGCTGGAATAAGGGTAGCAAATGTCTCATTCAAGGGATAGTTGAAGGGCCCCATACAGAGGGCAACACCCAGGGGGGCGCGGCGGATCTGCCCCATAATGCCCTGTTCAATAACGAACCGCGATGAGAGGCGATCCAGGTCTTTTAGGGCGCCTATGGTGTCTCCGATATACTGGACCGTTCTGTCAAACTCCTTCTCTGAATCCTGGCAGGACTTGCCCACTTCCCACATCAAAAGGTTCACCACATCGTCCCTCTTTTCGATCATCCTATGGGTGAAGTCTTCAATGTGGGCAATCCTCTCCCCTACAGGCATGGTGGGCCAGAGCCCCCTGCCATGGTCATAGGCCTGAACAGCCCCGTCCAGGGCGTCCACGGCCTCCTTTTCTGTCAGGAGCGGATAGCTGCCCACTCTTTTTGGGAAAGCCTCTTTCGACGTTGTCACGCAAACGGGCGAATAGACCTCCTGCATGGGGCCGCTCCAGCGCCTGACCTCCCCGTTGACAAGGAATCTGTCTTGGTGGATGGGAATCCCAGCAAGGACCCTTTCGGGGATCTCCTCTTCTTCTGGAAATATGGATTCGATCTGTTCACGCACACTCATACCAAAGTCCTCCAGTAACCGCCTCACCTTCCCCCTCGCGCCAAAGGCGAGCAAGGAAAGGAGCTTCCCCCTACCCGGTCTCGTCGGTTTTTTTGATCTCCTCACGTTGGCCGACTGGAGCCAAAGGTTCGGCCCCTTCAACCACGGAGCGGATGTGGATGTCGCGCTGGGGGAAGGCGATCTCGATGTTTCTCTCCCTGAAGAGCCGATCGACCTCAAAACGGACATTGGTTTCCATGGCGATGAAATCGTCTATGGTGCTCCATACCCGCAAACTGAAAATGAGAGCGCTGTCGCCGAAATCCCTAAATAGGACATCGGGGCGGGGCCTCTTTAAGACCTTCCGCTCTGCGTGAGCAATTTCCAAAAGTGTTTTTCGCACCAATTCCGTATCCGATCCGTAGGCCACCCCCACCGTGATCCACCGTCGTAACCGAAGATCCCTGAAGCTCCAGTTGGTGACCTGGTTGCTGATCATGTCGGCATTGGGGATGATTAGGGAAGCGTTGTCGTAGGTCTGAACGACAGTGGATCGGACTCTTATTTTTGAAATGGTCCCCCAAGTCCCATTCACTTCAATAGCATCTCCCACTTGCACCGGTCTTTCAAAAAGAAGGATGAGACCGCTGACGAAATTATTGAAGATGTTCTGCAAGCCAAACCCAAGGCCAACGCCTAAGGCGCCCAAGGCCACGGTGAGAGACGTGGTGCTGAAGCCGAGGGCAGTCAGGGCAACCACGATGCCCAAGGCCCACAAGAGGTAGACCGTAACAGAGATAACCGACTCCTGCACACCTGCTTCCAGCCCGCTGTCTATCAGCAACCTGCTTTCAAGGACGTGGCGCCCAAAGCGGGCTGCCGTGCGCGTGATGAGCAAGATGAAGAAGGCATACACAAAACCCACCAGGCTGAAACGTATGCTCCCCGCCTGGATGGGGCGGCTCAACACTTGGATGCAGCTGAGCAATACGGTCTGCTTGGCCCCCCAGGCAAGTAAGAAAAAGGCAATAACTGCTCCAAGCCAGGCCACCCAGGCAAGGCGCATAAGGAGCCACTTGATGGGACGGGTCGTCACCTTTGACCCGTTCTCATCGCTCAAGGAGCTTCTGGCAAAATCCAAATGCCATTCGTGGAGCAAGAACAGGAAGACTGTAGCCCACAGCACGACGACAGCGGTCCGCCCCCATGATATGTACCAGTATAACGCCAGTCGGCCATAGCCTGCCAGTTCCACGAGGAAACCGACCGAGGCAATCACGTACAGGAAACCGATCAAGACTGACCTGGTCTTCAAAAACAGTGGAGGTTCTGTCGGCAAAGCTTCAGCCGCCTTTGGGGTAAGAGCCTTTGAAAAAGATGCCGTCCAGAAAAAAAAGGCTACTGAAAAGCCCAAGCGGCCAATGAGAAGAAGCATGCTCTCGCTGCCGAGCATAGACCCTATGACGATATAGGCGATGCTGAAAGCCATGGCCATTGTAACAAGGATACGCAGACGGTTTATGGCCTTCTTTGAAAAGAGCAAACCCTCCCGTTCCTGCCAAAACCGGAGAAAGCCATGGGCCCATCTGGAGAACAACCATATCATCAGGACATAGAAGACAGCCCGAACAAGTGGAAGGGTGAAGTCGCCGTACTGAGCTTCCATGGAGGCATACAGAAACAGGACCACTGCAAAGAGTGGCAGCGAACGATAGAAAAGCTCCATTCCAACATGGGGCCAGGGGCGCGTATCCCAAAAGGGACGTTGTGCAAGAACCATACAGCGGTGGCGTAGTCGGAAAGCCAGAAAGAGGATGATCATGAGAAGGAGAATTGGAGAAAAACCTGAAAAGCCGCTTGCATTCCAGATGCTCTTGATTCCGCCTGCCCACGCACTTGCTGAGAATAAAATGACGAGATGGCTGGTCAGGCGGCCCAGTTCTTCTCCAATCGCCCCCCACCCCAGCCCCTTCAACGCACCGGTTCTCCGCGCAAGGAGATGGGAGGGTCCCCCCTCCTTTGCCTTCCCAGCATTATCTTCCGGACAGGCCTTGGGACCCTGGGGTGCCTGTTTCAGTTTCTGGGCGCCTGCCTTGTCCCTCTCCTGAGGTGCTTTCAACGTCTTTTCATCGGTTGCCCCACCTTCTTCGCGCTGTTCCTCAGCCTCTGACTTACCCCTTGGGGCTTGCCCATTGTTCCCGGTCCTATCTGCCTCCTTGACGGCCCTTGATGAGGCATGAGCAGTGTGCTGAACACCCTCCAAAAAATTCGAAGGGCTCATAAGAACAAGGAGCGCTGAAACCACAAAAAAACACACAAAAAAAAGTGCACCAATGCTGCGGTTGCCAGTCTGTTTCATAAAATGTTTCTCCTAAACAGATGAAAGGGTCTATCAACGACCGGGCCGCCGCGCAGGCCGGGCCGTTTTGATGATTTATCCATCTTTCCCCCTCTCCTTTGCTTCAGAAAGCTGGGTGAGGTTGGCCTCTTTTTTCAAAGCTTCAAACTCAGCGCGCACCTTGGGCAACCCGTCGGGATATTTCTCTTGAACGAAGGCAATGAGTTTCTCCCTTACCTCACATCTAAGGTCCCAGGCCTTTCCAGAATCCCTGGCGCTCACAAGGGCTCGCAACGCCACCGTGCGCTCGGTGGCGTTCGTGACGTGCAGGAGGCACACCTTGCCGTCCCACGACGGTGATTTCTCCACGATACGGCGCAGTTCTTCCCGAACGGCCTCTGCCGGGACGGTATAGTCCACATAGACGAACACCGTGCCCAGCACCTCGGCCGAGACCCTTGTCCAATTTTCAAAGGGCTTTTCAAGAAAGTAAGTAATGGGAAGAACCAGACGCCGCAAATCCCAGATGCGAACGACCACATAGGTCAGGGTGATCTCTTCGATCCGTCCCCATTCGCCTTCTACGACCACCACGTCATCAAGTCGAATCGGTTGGGTGATGGCAATCTGAAGCCCCGCCAGCAAGGTGCTGATAGACCGCTGGGCCGCAAAGCCCACGATGATGCCGGCGATGCCGGCTGATGCCAGGATGCTCGTGCCCAGGTGGCGGACCTTCTCAAAGGTCGTAAGGATGATGGCCAATGCCAGTATGATGATAACAACGATGGCCACTTTCTTGAAGATCTGAAACTGTGTATGAATGGCTCTGGCCCTGATATTGTCTGCCACATCCACTCTGAATCGAAACACGACCACATCTTCAAGCACATAGACCGCCCTGATCATCAGCCATGCCGTTGCAGCAATGAGAACGAGGCTGACGGCCTGCCTCAACAAACCCTCTGTGGCAGGAGATAGACCCGTCAGTGGTATCACAAAGCTTACCGCCAGAAGGGGGATAATAAGCCGAGAAGGGCCGCGAAAACGTTGGAACATGGAATTGTCAAAAACAGCCTCCGTGCGTCCGGCCAACAGGGCCCCGATTTTGAAGAGCAAGAAGTGTCCCACAAGCCCCGTCAGAACGGCTGCACCAAACACACCAAGGGACCAGGAAAAGGCCCTTATGGAGTCTGCCACATTCATACAGTCTCTCCGACCAGGTATTCACATCCATCTATCTTCATTGCCCCTCCTCTTTTTCCTCCACCCCTTTTTCGGCCTTGGCCGGTTTCGCCCCCAGCCTCTCTACTTCCCTGGCCGCATTTTCCGTCTTGGCCTGAGCCTTTGCAGCCCGTCGGGCAGCCCGCGTCGCCTCATCCCTCGCCTTCTTGGCATCGGCGCCTATCTTTGCCATAGTCTCAGCATCGACGCCCGAGGCGACGACGTTTCTCATTTCTTGTAGCTTGTCATCGGCCTTTTCAGCAGCTTCGACAGCTGCCTTTTCCGTCTCCTCAGCCTTTTTTTCCGCATCGGCCAAGGCATCCAGGGCCTCGGCAACCTTGCCGGCCTTTCCTTCTTCAGGTTCGGCGTCCAGATCGATGTCCTCAGCCGCGAGCACAGCCGCCGCCACAGGCAGTCGTGAAAGGGTGTCGCCCAAGGGGCCGCCGAATGGGTCCACCACTTGATTCCCCTTAAGGCGAAAGGGAAGAAACACAAGGGCTGCCCCGGCCGAATGCTCGGCCACGGCATCGGGGCTCGTGTTCTCCACGATCTCTGGTTCGGCCTCGATCCGCACCTCTGCGAGTACCTGTTCCAGACGTTGCCTTGTTTCGTCTGATGCATGCTGGCAGCAGACCTGAAGAAGCCTGATTTTTGACTCTCGCCAGGCCTCGCTTCTGGTCATAAGATAGGCTAGCAATAACATGAGCCGACCTGTTGCATCGTCGCACCACCAGACATCGATGCGCCGATTCTCGGTAGAGACCCCTTCCAGGGCCAACCACTCGTTTTCCTCAGCATCCAACACAATGATATTGCAGCCCAGTCGAAAAGCCACCCGAAGATTCCTTCCGTACAGCCGCTCTCCAAAAGCCAGAACGCCCTTGGGAGTCTCCTCAAGCCAGTTAAGGAGAACTGTATTCACCTTCAGAGGCCCAACGCCAAAGGCCTGAACCAACGTGTGGATGCCGACCGGAAGGCTGGGGGCAACGACCACCAAGGGAAATGCCTTCAACCCATGCTCGGCAATATCTTCAGAGAGTTCTGCTTCAGCTTCTTCCCGAAGCTTCAGCATCTTGACTCCTTCTCCCTCTAGAACACGAACTGCTGTGGTTAGGCCGCTTCCACCTTCAATCCAGGAGGCGAAACGAAGCAACTGCTCGCGTCTATGGGAATGATTGGACAGGGCAAGAATCTGGGGCCGCCAATCCCGAGGATGCTCGGGCTCTGCAGCTGTGGCCAGGAGATGCTCCCGAACGCGCTGGAGATGATAGGATCGGGTGCTGTCGGCCCAGCGTGCTGGGCCTGCGGTCCTCTTAAGATACTGGTAGAGGGCAAAGAGAACGGCCATGGCCATGGCGCCTGCCGTTAGGTCAACGGCCAGCATGGCACCGAGGCAGACAATCCCCCCCAAGAGACTTAATCGAAGATCATACCAACGAAATCGAGGACGGAAAGAAGGGCTCGATGCCCGTGCCTCATAAAATGTAGCATAGTTGAGAAGACCGTATGAAATCAGAAAGAACATGGATACCACCGGCGCGATCACGTTGAGTTTTCCCAGACCAATGGTGACAAACGCGATGGCCATGGAAAGCAAGACGCCTCTGCGAGGATTGCCGCTCGGCCCGGCACCTTTGGCAAAGGGCAGAAGAAAGGTAAAGATCCGATCGGTTGCCATGGATTGCAGGATCCGGGGGGCGCCCAGAAAGGAGGCCATAGCCGATGACAGCGTGGCAGCAACCACACCCGCATTAATGAGAACGCCGGTGTGGGCAACACGTTTCATCACACCGTAATCGGACATCAACACGCTGCCGGGCTGACCGGCAGCAAAAATAATGGCCACGGCAAAGTAAACGATGATCGATATCCCTACGGCCGAGAAAGTACCGAGGGGAAGACTTTTTCCTGCATCTTCAAGGTCGCCGGACATGCTCACGCCTTGTGTGAAGCCGGTGACGGCGGGGAAGAAGATAGCGAACAGAACCCAGAAACCTGGACCGGCCGCAGGCCTTGCCCAGTTCTGGACGAGAGTGGCAGTGTCCCATTTTGCCAGGCCGCCAATAAAAAATGATAGCAGGGCGCAAACCAGTAAGCCCATCACGACATACTGGAACCTTGTGGCCCAATCCGCCCCTAGCCAAGCAAAGATGAAAAGAAAGGACACGGCTGCTGCTGCAACCATTTGAGGGGGGACTGTAGTCGTGTCCGGCAACATGCCGACCACGGCCTCGCCAAAACCGATGCAGTAAAAGGCAATGGAAACCGATTGGGCAAGGAACAGGACGATGCCTATAGCGCCGCCAAACTCCACACCAAGGGTGCGCGATATAAGGTAGTAATCGCCGCCGCCCTTGACCTTGAGGTTCGTGGCAATGGCAGACAGGGAAAAGGAGGTGAGAATGGAGATGGCATTGGCAAGGCAAATGATTACAAATGCCCGAGCCAGGCCCGCATTTCCCACCACGTAGCCCAACCGCAGGAACAGGATAATCCCAAGGATGGTCAAGATGCTCGGAGTGAAGACCCCGGCGAAGGTTCCAAGGGTACCTTTCTTCCGCTTCCAATCCACCGGCCTTTGGGCGCCCTGTCCCATTAGTTCACCTATTGGTGCAGCAAACATCCATGCCCATGAGACGCAGCTTTGAAAAAGCGCCCTCCAGGGGTGAACACAGCACCTCTTCCCACCCCATCAACTAGCCCCCTCAATCACTGCTCAGTCGTCTTTTTCCGTGGCCTTGGGTTCTTTTTTCCGCAGCCAGCCGGTCAGCCAGCCGGCGATCAGTCCAAAGGCAAAAGTCCCAACCAAGACCAAAGCCCTTGAGGCCTCGGTGTGCCAGAAGAGAAATCGCACCTCCACCACCTGGGCGTTCTGCACCACAAAGGTGGCAAAGAGTAAAGAACCCACAACAAAAATGATACCTTTCAGCGTCATCTTCAACCTCCTCTTTCCCTTCCTTCAGAAAACGGATTCACAGACCCGGTCTCTCGCCTCCTCGCGGCAGTTTCTCTACGGTGGCGCTTTGAGGCACACTGAAGCTGCGCTGTGAGCAGCAAAGGATCAGGCCAGCAAATTATCTTCGTATAGTCGATAGCGCCAAAGATCGTCAAGCCCACTGTGTAAGGAAGGGACGACATACCTCCTCAGGGGCCTTGCAGGCAGTCCCTTAGATCCCCTTCGAAATCTTGCAGAATGCCCTCGAGGGCCTCCCTCCAGCCGTTAACCAATGCCTTGGCAGAGCCCCTATCCAGGGAGATCGTTCTCTGGTAGTGATTCTCAAAGACGATTTCCTTGCCGGCAGAAACGTCGCGGGCGAGAAGAAACTCCATTTTCAGAACCGCTTTCGGGGCAGATGGATCACCGTAGTCTCCGTATAAGGCGGCAACCCGGCCTCCCAACAAATAGCCCGGGTTGCCGTAGGCGGAAATATCTCCAACATGGCCGAATAAGCCAGACCCTGCCATCCACCGCCTGACCTCTTCGGTAACCATGGTGCCGGGCGAGATGACGAACCCATTGTAAAAGTCAGTCTCAACCCTGTTGTCACCTCTGGCGTAAACAAAGCCCTTTCCCTCGTAAGGGGGAGAGACGGAAAAGGTAAAGACCCTCAGGGCTTCATCTGTCAAGGCACGAGAGGCCTTTTCGGGGCGAGAAAGGTGAATTAAAAAGCAACGCTTGTCAGGGTAGCTTCTTTCAAGCCTGACGCATCCGCTCACCAGGCAAAGGCTCACAGTGAAAACAATCGTATTGAGCAAAACACGGGCGCCCATTCTCATTCCCCTTGAGGGTCCACGGGGCTCGGAGGTTCTCCAAAAAGAACCTGGGCCGGATACCTTGTGGCGTTTTCGGTCAGCTCTCTCAAGTTCTCTGAAGCGGCCTTGATATTGCGAACCGTGATGGCAATGTCTTGCTGCTGGCTGGAAAGGAGATCGTCTATCTCGTGTAAAATCTCCTTGAGTCTGGAAAAGGCATCGGGCAGGCCCTGAGACATTGCATCCAGCCTTTTCGTGAAGGCCTCCACATTCCTTGAGGCCTCCAAAAGGGCCGCTGGGAATTCTGCCAGAGACGGCTCTGAGCCCTCAACGATACGACGGGCCGCACCCATGGTCGCCGAGGTGTCTGACAAGATGGACTCCAATCTGCCCCCCTTCAGGCTTTCAGCGATAAGGCGGTTGGTCTCCCTCAAGTCTATCAACAACTCCTGCGCCTGGGCATTGGTCTCTTTCAAGTCAACATCCTCGGTAGCCTGGGTGAATGCCTTTAAGGAGGTCTCTACCACTTCTGTGATTCTGTCGATCTTGACCTGTTCCAGCCTCCTCATGATCCTGTCTAGAGACTCGCTAAGACGCGTGATGGTGCTCGGTGCAGAAGGGATGTAACAATAACGAGGTGTCCAATCGATCTTCAAGGGAGGGTTGCGCTCGGGATCTAGGTAATCGGCTTCGAGATAGGCCGTTCCGGTGAGCCCTTGAAAGGCAAGGCGAACCCGAAGGCCTCGCTCTATCTCTTCTGTTAGGTCTCCCACTTGTTTCGGTTTGGCCTTCCACACATCAGAGGAAAGCCCCACCCGAACAAGCACGTGTTGAAGGGCCGTGGCATACTCTCTGTCAACGAGGGTGATAAGTTCCACATTGCCGATCCCCACCCCACGAAACTTGACAGGTGAACCAACCTCCAACCCCTGCACCGACTCCTCAAAGTAGCTCTCCATGAGTGTTTTTTTCTGAAAAAGCGCCCCGGCCCCCAAAATGATCACAGAAACGACGGCCAAGGTGGTGGCGACGATGACAAAGAGGCCTATCTTAAAATAATTCGCTCTTCCGCTCATGGTACAATTGCTTGAAGATCCTTGCCGGAGCTCCCTCAGCCATCTAAAGGCCGGTTCTGGATTGAACTCTCCCGCGGCAAGCTACGGGGAATGTTCTCCCTGGCGGGAGAGCTCCGCAGCACCGTAAAAGGTTTGTCTTTTAACGCAAGTTTGCGCCTGGCGGCTTCAAAAGAGGCGCAACCCTCGTCTCCACTAATCGTACGTGCATCAAGACTTGTACCCCCCTGTGGATGTGCAACAAAGGGAGGGGGAAATTCGCTTAGTAAAGGCATTGGAGGCCGAAGAGAAGCGAATTCCCCCCTCCCGAGGCTCCCATTGCATCAAAAAGGTCCAAACCAGCGCCCTGCCGCTTCATAGAAGCCTTGGCACGTGTTTACTCGTCATTTCAACTGGTTGATAATGGTGCGCCTCTTTTCAAGCCGTGAGGCGCAAACTGGCGTCTTTTAGCTATGCGCTCGCTTATTCCATTCAGGCGTCACCTGGCGGTTCAAGAATTGCCGCACCCATGGGCTCTCACTGCTATCCCTCAGCTCCGTGGGGCTTCCTGTTGCGGCGATGCCCTTGGTCTTTGTATCTAGGATGACCACCCGATCTGCGATCATATAAGTGCTGGCAAGATCGTGACTTACGATGACAAAAGTCATGCCCAGGTTCCGGGCGAGATTCAAAACGAGCTGATCTACCTCTGCCGAGGTAATGGGGTCTAAGCCTGACGACGGCTCGTCAAGAAACAGGATCTCAGGATCAAGGGCCATGGCCCTGGCAATGGCTGCGCGCTTTTGCATCCCTCCACTCAGCTCCGCTGGCACCTTGTCTTCGAATCCGCGCAGTCCCACCAGCCCCAGTTTCAGCGTGGCAATGAGATCCATGGCAGGGGGAGGGAGTTCCGTGAACTCCTCCAGCGGCAGACGGACATTTTCGAGCAAGGTCATGGAACCAAAGAGCGCCCCCTTCTGGTACATGACGCCAATCCTGTTGAGGATTTGAAAGCGGTGCTCCCCCTCGGCAGATACAATATCGTCCCCGCCGATCAAAACCTTCCCAGACGCAGGCTTGTAGAGCCCGATCATGCATTTCAAGATGGTACTCTTGCCGGAACCGGAGCCCCCCAAAATGACGAACACCTCACCCGGCTTGACCAAAAAGGAGATGTTGTCAACGACCGGAGTCTCCCCGTAACCAGCCGTGAGGTTCTCAACGCGTATGATGGCATCTTCTGTGGCAACCATCGACATTTAGACTCCAAGATAATAGTAGACTGCCGAAAAAATGCCATCAACAATGACAATAAGAATGATCCCGCTCACCACCGCCCGTGTGGCCGATTCGCCCACGGCAGCAGGACCTGTTCTGGTCTGCAAACCGCGCAGACACCCTATTCCAGCCACCATAATGCCAAAAACCACAGATTTTACAAGGCCCCCCACAAGATCGACCTGATCCACTGCTGACGCAAACTGGTTGAAATACGTAACAAAAGGATACCCCAGAGAGCGCAACACGAGAGAGCCGCCCATGACGCCTATGAAATCTGCAAAAACGGTCAACAGCGGGGTCATGGCAAGGGCTGCAAGGACCCGGCTCACCACAAGAAATCGAACGGGATCAAGCCCCATGGTGTTGAGGGCGTCTATCTCTTCATTCACTTTCATGGTTCCAAGCTCTGCAGCAAAGGCCGAGCCGGAACGCCCTGTCAGAACAATGGCCGTCATGAGCGGGCCCAACTCTCTTACCATGGCCAGGCCAACAAGATCTGCCACAAAGATTTCGGCTCCGAATCGGCGCATGGGAATGACGGCCTGAAAAGCCATGATAAGGCCTACAAGGAAACTGACCAAGGCAACGATGGGAAGGGCGTTTACCCCTGTGGCTTCCCCCGCAAGAAAAGCATCTTTCCAACGGATCCGACCGGGGTGGCGAAGGGCGAGCCCGAGGGAAAAAGTGAGTTCCCCTACAAAGACGACTAGGTCATGGGTGTCTTGCCAAAACCTGAAAACCGATCGACCAACCTCTTCAGGCAGCCTGCCGGGCCTTTGCTTTCGCCCCGGTTCTTCACCAAATTTCGATGTGTCAAAAAGATGGAGCAGTTGCTGGAATCTTTCCTGGAGGCCCCGGATCTCCACCTCTGCGCCTGTGCGTTGCTTGTGACGGAGAATCTCCACCAAGAGACCAATTCCGGAGACATCGCAGTAATCCATTTTAGAGGCATCCACCAGAATCCGGCTTGGAGACATCTTGCTGATCGCCTCCGTTGCCTCATGCCACAACTTCGCCGTTGTGTTTGAGTCCAGACGACCCTCGATCGTCAGGGTCAGCCCCTCCGGTTCCTGCCCTTCAACCCGGATCGATGCAGCAGGCCCATTTTTGTTGTTACGGAACGGGTTTTTCATCACTACCAGAGAAAAAGATTAGTAACGTTCAGAAGTTGTGACATCGTCTATGTCTGTGGACAACTTTCGGATAGGGCGAATCGCTTCTCTTCGGCATCCAATGCCTTTAAGTAGCCCATATATTATTGCTCTGGATGGAGATGGCTGTATGCCTTCGTTCAGCCATCCTCCCTATCCTTTTAGCTGCCCGTTAGGAGAGTTTGCTTCAACTTTTCAACGTTACCAAAAAATCACTCCTCATGCCGGAACGTAGTTACTGTGGCCTGGCATAGTACCCCATGGCCTCGGGCATCAATTCCTTAATCTTGGCGATTCTGGTTTCATCAGCAGGGTGGGTGCTCAGAAATTCCGGCGGGGCCTGCCCGCCTTTCTTCTGGGCCATCCTCTGCCAGAAATCTACCGCCCGGTTAGGGTCATAACCGGCCATGGCCATGAAAATGAGGCCCAAGTGGTCCGCCTCTTTTTCCTGCAAACGGCTGTAAGGCAAAAGGACCCCTACCTGAGTACCCAATCCAAAGGCCGTCATCCAGAGTTCTTTGGTCTTCTGCGGTTTTTCCTTCAAGGCCGCTGCCAGCCCTATGCCTCCCATTTGTGCTATCAGGGCCTGACTCATGCGCTCATTGCCGTGCCTGGCCACTGCGTGCGCTATTTCATGGCCCATGACCGTGGCAAGACCGGCCTCATCCTGGGTGATGGGAAGAATCCCTGTGTAGACCACGACCTTTCCCCCGGGCATGCACCAGGCGTTTACCTCGTCACTTTCCACGAGATTGAACTCCCAGCCGTAGCCGTCCAGGGCGCCGGATTGCTGATTCTTGGCAAAGTACGCCTCCACGGCCTTTTGAACCCGCAAGCCCACTTCTTTTACCATCTGCGTCTGCTTTTGATTGGTGCTCAGTTTGTTGGACTTCAAAAAAGCGTCGTATTCCTGAACGCTCATGGCCAGCATGCTAGAGATGGGAATAAAATCGAGTTGCTTTCTGCCGGTGATGGGAACGGTACTGCAAGACAGTAATAAGGTGATAAGCAATACAACGACGATAGCATCATTTCTCAGGGCCTTCATAACGCTGTTCTCCTTCCCTTAGGATAAGCTTTTGTACTTGGTTCTGTTGACATTCGCTGACCCTTTCCGTCCCTGTCAACAGTCAGAGCCTCCCTTTTTCAAACCACCCAAAAAGGCTCACTCCTCCAACAACAAACAAAGCCATGATAACCCAATGGTTCACCCGGAGAATCTGAGGCAGAGTGATCTTGTCAAAAGCGCCCCACGCGAGAACGGTCCCCTTGAAAACCGGATAGGCCTCGGCAAAGAGGGCCGCACCAGCAAGCATGCCGAGGACACCCCACAACCCGTCCCATCTGCCTTCTCCTAAGGCACCCACTGCTGTGGCAGGACAGTAGCCCAGCAAACCCCAGCCAAGACCAAAAATCAATCCGCCAAGGATGTTGCTGCCTACAACTGTCGCTTTAACAACAAGTTGGACCAAGCCAAGATCCACAAACAGCTGCCGGCCTTACTGCCCGTGCACCTTGACGTCAACAGGTTGTAGTTGCAGCGTTTCGAAAGGCAAGTCCACACCTGCCCGCGTTAGCGTATTGAATACTTTTTCCCGCAACTCATAACGTTTTTCAACGTGACGGCGCTCATCGTCAAGCCAGACCTGAAGTTCCATGGCGACATTGTAGTCATTGAGCGCTGTCGCCACGACCCGTGGGGCGGGATCGTCAAGAAAGGCGGGATCGTCCTTCGGCAGCGCCAGCAACAGCTGGCGGACCTGCTCCAGGTCTTCCTTGACACCGACGGTCACGCCGACATCGAGACGAAGATGGGGAAAATTTGTATAAGATGCCACAGTCTTGTTGATGATTTCCGTATTGGGCACGGCCAACATCCGGCCGTCGGAAGTCACTACCCGCGTCGACCGCAGGGTGATGCGCTCGACCTTGCCGTAGGCACCGTCAATCTCCACCAGATCGCCGAGGACAAAGGGGCGATCAATGAAGATCAGGATGCCTGAAATGAGATTGGAAAGGGCATCCCGTGCAGCAAATCCGATGGTCAGCCCCGCAATGCCCAGTGACGTCAACAGGGCCGAGGTTTTGATGCCGGCAGAATCCAGTGCTGTGATGACCCCGATGATTAACAGAGAGAACTTAAGAATGGTTTCAATAAAGGAAAAACTCGTTGGATCGACTTTCCGGCGTAGCGTGAAGCCCAGAACCACCTTTGCCATGAGCCACAACAAGTAGAAGGCTGCCATAATTGCCATGGCCACAACCAGGTTCATCAGCCAACCGACAAGAAGATTGCCCAAGGACTGCGGGTCGAATATCTTTCCTAGACGGCCCAAAATGATGGCAATGACGTCCGACATAATAGTCCCCTTCAATGAATGTGTAAGAAAATAAATCATCGAAATTGTTAGTCAATCTGGCACATTTCGGTCAGGCTCACGCCCTCTGGGAAAAGAGAATCAACAAGACAAGGGCGACAAGCAACAGCCCCCAAATGAGCATGGCCTTCCGGGTTGCCCTTTTCGCAGTGGTCGCTTCCCACCATGATATGGGCCGGACGCCTTGTATCAGAAATGTGGCAACCCCTGAAACGTTGATACAGACAACGTTGGTCACAAAGAGCAGCAGGGCACCCATTGCCATAGAGATCTCATGAGCGCCGCATAGTAGTCCAAACGTCACCAGAGGTGGAAGCAAGGCCACGGCCACCATGACACCGATCAATGTGGTTGAGAGGCCTGTCGTGAAGGATAACGTGCCAGCCATTCCAGATGATAAGGCAAGGGCAATATCTCCCAACCCCACTTCAGTTCTGGTGATAACTTCATGAAGAGTTGTAATATCAAATGGGACGAAAACGCCCACAGAAACAGAGACCGCTGTGACGACCAAAATACCGACTAACAGGGTCTTCAACGCCGTCCGACCCAGCTTCTCGTCTCCCAGGGTGGTGGCCAGAGAAAGAGCCACGTTCGGCCCCAGCAGCGGGGCGATGACCATTGCCCCTATAATGATAGCAACATTGTCTCGCAGAATCCCAATGGCTGCCACCAAAGACGACAGGACGACCATGACAAAGAACACCTTGGAAAACTGGGTAACATCGAGTACGTCATGGTACAGCTCCTCACGGGATATGCGCCCTATTTTCGTCTGTGCAGGTTCTCCCGAAGATGCTTGGTCTTCCGGATATGAAGATTCTGGTTCAGGCTCCTCTGATCGGGGCAAGGCTGCCTCGACTGGCAGAAGTACAATAGTGAAACCCTCTCGTGTAGAAAAGCGCTTTTCTAACACGTCCAACACAGCTTCCGACTTTTGTGCCGGGACAAGCAACTGTATAAGAATCTGTTTGTCGGAATTTTTCTCGAGCCACACCTGGTTGACCTGAGATTCTTCCAAGACGTCTTGGACCTCCTTTGCCGTATCCTCAGGAAGGACTATTTCAATCAAACGAAGTGCCATGACATCCTCGGAGAAGATCCCTTCAGGCCTTGGTTCTCGTTTCTCAAAACCGGCAACATATAAAAAGGACCCTTATTTTCAAAAAGGCCCACGTTCCGTGGACAGCTTCGTCCAGTTTTCCCTTCTCTGTCCAAAACCCTGAGCAGAGCCGTGCAGCAATCACAAGCCCTTCTTTTCAAACCACCCAAAGAGGCTCAATCCTCCGACAACAAAGAGGCCGATGACAATCCAATGGTTCACCCTCAGAATCTGAGGTAGGGTGATCTTGTCGAAAGCGCCCCACGTGAGAACGGTCCCCTTGAAAATCGGATAGGCCTCGGCAAAGAGCGCCGCACCAGCAAGCATGCCAAGGACACCCCACAACCCGTCCCATCTGCCTTCACCCAAGGCACCCACTGCTGTGCCAGGGCAGTAGCCCAGTAAACCCCAGCCAAGACCAAAAATCAATCCGCCAAGGATGTTGCCGCCCAAGACTGTCGTTTTAACAGAAAGTTGGGCCAAGCCGAGATCCACAAATAGGTACACGCCAACCATCCCGGTCAAGACGGTGGAAAACATGAACTTGACGATTGTCATGTCTTTCAGGCGCAGGGCACCGAGCTGCTTGTCATAACGAATGACCCTGGCCTTCTGCAAGAAGAAGCCAAAAAGCACCCCTGTGACCAAACCGTATGTTAGGATTGTCATCTCTGGCCATCTCCTCTGTAGAGGATGCGTGCCATGATGATGCCGCCCATGAAGAAGCAGACCAAAGCAATATAGGCACTTACCGCCAGCTGAACCGACCCGCCCAGCCCATGGCCGCTCGGTCACCCATCGGCCAGACGAGCCCCGAACATGGCAACCAGCCCTCCGAGAAAGGCTGCTGCGGCACGCTTCAACCGGCTAGGCCCGAAGCGTCCGGCCCACATGTCCGGCACAGCCTTCCATCGAAAGCTGCCGGAGGTGGTCGATCCTAAGAGAGACCCGAAAAAAATGCCTGCTACAAACATCCACTGCCAGTCGATCTGAGGCACTTCTTTTACGAAATAATCCATCTTGGCTACCCGCTCGGCAGTGAAGACTCTTTCAATGAGGCCTGCGGAGCGAACAAAGGTGGTTGACGCCCCAAAGTACTTGCCTGAAGCCCACACCGACAGGACAAGGACCAAGCCACTTAAGATGCCTGCCAAATAAGGGTTCCAAGCGCTTTGACCGGCCGTCTGATTCATATTCATACCTCTTGCCTGTTAGACGTTACATCCGCCACTTGTTTCTCAAGCCTTTCCGCTGCTTTCACTACCCAAGCATGGCCCGCCAGCCCGGCTCTTCCATCATAGGCTGGAAGAACATGATGTACGGTCCCCGCATAAGGTGTGCCATGACCCCATCGTCATGTATTTTCTTGATCCTGTGATTGACCAGGACCTTGGCAAAACCGAGTCGGGCCATCTCCACGGCGTCCCATTCAGTATGGATCAGGTACTCCGGAGGGCTCGGCATGGCCTCGGGTGTCTTGAAAAGGGGTTTGGGATCTTTTGGAGGATTCGCGCCCAGAGTCTGCAATGCCTCCCCCATGGATTGGGGATCCAGCATGAAACTCCCCAAGGCACAAACGCCCATCTGCTTTAGAATCATGTACCCGAGAAATCCTGTGGAATCGGACAGGGCCTCCATGGTGGCAATGGCCCCTTGTTCAAAATCAGCCTCTCTGCCAGTCTTCACCGTGTGCTCTGCCATGGCTACACAGCGCATGGGGGTGGCAAAACGGATAAACTCTTTTTTGTGCTGCATGTCGACTCCAAGGTCGGTAATCTGACCCATGGACCGCACGGGAGGCATTTTGGCCTTCACGATCCTGTACACAGGCTCCCACGGCCCTTCAACGACCATGGAAAGACAACTGCCGCACAGTTCAAAGGTCCTGTTGAATTGTTTGGCATGAAAATCGTCATGATCTTCCCATCGTTTCCACATGGTATACTGGTAGTTGCGAATGGGGTTGAGTTCTTTTTCCATGTGCACCTTTCCTCCACCATACCGACCAGCTAAGGGGAGGATGCCGGTCTGGATGTTGGCCTGAAATCCTACAAATCCGGGATGGGAGGCCGTGGTGATGCACACCTTGGGACCGACTTTTTTCATCAGGCGAAAGCTCTCCTCGTTGTTGGCCACTTTAGACATGTTGAGGGCCAAATAGATGGGGCTGTCAGGCTCTTCGCTTGTGCCAGCGGCCTGCGCAAAGGGTATCCTTCCTGAAAGAGCCGCCCCGCCAGCAGCGAGTGCCCCCAACTTAATGAAATCCCTACGATTAATTCCTGGCTTCGCTTGTGACATGGTGTACCTCCTATTCTCCTGGTTTTTCCAATACAATTGGTTGGCCGCAGCATACCAGTTTCCCCCAGTCGACCTCCAGCACCTCGTCGACATTCCCACCGGCTTTGCATCTGTAGATTTCTCCCACCTTCTTAACGTTGACAGCGTCGCAAAAAGTCCTTGAATCACCATGCCGGACTTGATCCGGCATCCAGAACTTGTTGAAAGGACTGGATAGGGCTTAGGGTTGCGCCTCACGGCCTAAAAAGAGCCACTACGTGCCCAGCTTTCGAGGCTGTGTCATAATTTGTCATCCCGGCCAAGCCTCGTGAAACGGGGCACGAGCCGGGATCCAGAAGTTAAATGAAAGAAAGAGGTGTTTTTCGACTTTTTACGAAGCCGTCAAGTCTGTCCTCTTTATGTTGAAGTCTTGTGAGATGTCTTCTCCAGCGTGCCCCACCCACCAGACTTGCCACAAACATGGACGCCCACCGATCCTTGAGCCACATATCTCTATTCCGATTCCATGAATCGCAAAGGGATGGGGTCGGCCCCATAGGGTTTCAACAGGCGCACATTGTGCCGGCGATTCGCCTAACGGTTTAAGATAATTAGGGCATCTCTCAATCCGACCCCGGACGGAGCCGGCAGGTGTGCGAAAAGGCCTGCAAACAGGGTGGGGTCGTGATTCTTCTTCGCCACAAAGGTAGATTGCTTGGCCGTCACTGCGGCCGGTGGCATGGAAAGGAGGCACTGTGATTGGTAGCCCCTGGTTGAGCAATATTTCACGTGCCATATGGGCACAAAGAGGGGGTAACAAAGCTGGGCCATTGCGTTGTCCCAAAGTCACTCGCATTCACCCCTCCTCCATACGAGAAACTCAACTCACCCCGAACCCTTGTGTTGACCAACAACGCAAAACACTGAAAAATGACCAGTCATGCAGAGGCGCACGCTGCCAGAAGCCGTCTGGGGAAAAAGTCTTCGCTGCCCTCCAGAGGTGTGTCTGCATTTTGCTTACATACATTGCAGAGGAATGTCAAGTGGGGGAAACGTCGCAAAGGAGTAGGAAATGGATGGCCCTTTTCTTTCCATGTACTGAGACGGGTTTCCCCCACGCAATGAGACGGAAGGGCCATGATGTGGGCAATCTGGCTGGATTCAGGTCCGGTGTTTGACAGGTCTTGTGGCATCCATTAGATTCCGATCATGGGTTTTCGTCAGCGGCAACTTAAACATGGGGCTTCAATCCAAGGGAGGGACGGAACATGAACGAACAGGAAGGCCTCGTATTTGCGTATGTCCTCGATGGTCAGGGTGGCGGCCAAGCTATCGATTGGAAAGGAGTCAAGCAGTGGTCTGCGGAGCAAGGGGTACTGTGGTTGCACCTTGATTATGCCAATGAAAAAGTTCAAAAATGGTTATCGGACGACAGCGGCCTTAGTTCCATATTATCGGAATCCTTGCTTGCAGAGGAGACACGGCCCCGTTGCGTCTTTTCTGAGGAGGGCCTCCTTTTGATACTGCGGGGGGTAAACTGCAACCCCGGAGCCGATCCTGAGGATATGGTCTCATTGCGCATGTTGTTTACCGAACATCGCATCCTATCTATGAGACACAGGCGCGTGATGGCCATTGACGACATTGGCAACGCGATCAAGTCCGGTACAGGGCCTACCTCTTCGGCTGATTTTCTGATCATGGTCTGCCGTCGCATAACAGACCGGATGGGAGACGTGGTGGCTGAAATTGACGACAGCGTAGATGAACTGGAAGACACAGTGCTCACTGCCGAAAGCAAGGAACTACGACCCAAGCTTTCCGACCTGCGGCGCCAGACCATCAGTCTGCGGCGATATGTGGCCCCTCAGCGGGATGTTATTGCACGGTTGCAGAATGAACGCATTCCATGGCTGGATGACATGGACAAAGCGCACATACGCGAGGTATGGGAACGCACGGCACGTTTTGTTGAAGATATTGACTCAGCCCGTGAGCATGCTGCTGTCACCCAGGAAGAACTGAACAACCGTTTGTCGGAACAGATGAACAAGGCCATGTATTTGCTTTCCATCGTAGCGGCAATATTCTTGCCCTTGGGGCTCCTTACCGGACTGCTCGGGATCAATGTTGGCGGCATTCCAGGCGCAGAGTACAAATGGGCCTTTGCTATCGTGGCTCTAGGCCTTGTGGGCCTTGCAGTACTATTGGTGGGATGGTTCAAGCGGATAAAATGGTTGTGAAAAAAGTGTATTAGTGGATACTTTTTTTGCAGGCCTTGAAGCAAGCTTCATAGACGCCTGTTGATTAGTCTCAATAGCGGTTGTACGGCACCAAGCCTGTTTGAACCAATGCAGCTCTGGAAACGGAATCCAGCTTTTGCTCATAAAAACGGGAATCCATCGGCCTGCCCCTTTTGACAGGAGAGTCCCGTTCTCCTGGTGAAGGCCTGAATCATGAAAAAACCTTCACCTGGTAACATGACTATCACCTTAGAATGCGTGTTCATAAGCTAGGCCAAAGATATAAGTTGTGTCCGACTTCTCTTTTTCGGCCAGCGGCTTGTTGTTGTAGTCATAATCGACCTCAATATTGGCAAATAGATTTCCGATAAGGAGAAAACGAAATCCCTGCTCAGAACGAAGGTAGTAAGAGCCGGACTCTTCCAGGCTGTAGTAGCCCTCATGGAAGTGGAAGAACTTCACCCGCTCAGGCAACAGTTCGTAGTCAAATCCCACCGACCACCGTCCTGATGTGTATTGCTGGTCTTCGCCTTCATCGTAGTCTTCATTGAAATACGACACGCCCGCCTCGGCAAAGAGACTGGCCCGCTCTGAGTCAAGGAATTGGTACCCAAGGCCAGGACCCATAGTGCTTCGCAGGTTAATATCCTGCATGTCATCACGTTCAAACAACGAGTGTGCATAAATGTAAAGCTTCTGCGTCAGAAAGAAATCATACTTGAGGCTGCCTGTGGTCTTTCGGGCCGTCAGTTCGTCATCGTCTTCTGCATAGTTGTGTTTTGCTCCCAGAGAAAACCGATGGCGCTTGGATCTGGCTTGAAACTTGGCCGAAGCATTCCCTGCTTTGCTATCTGTATTTCCTGTGTTCATACTCCCGCCGGCAGTCATGCTCCCCTTGTAGCTCATCGCAGGCGAGGGATTGATGACCGTAACATCTCCGAGGGACAACTCCGGTAATTTACCAATGCGCTCATCCACGATCTGGATGTTACCGTTAGAAGGGCATGTGGCCTGCCCAGTAAAAACTTCTTGGCTCATGAGGACATATGTATGGTCTTGATCCGAGTGGAGGCGCACCACTTCGGCCCACGCAATCTTGATCTCACCAGCGAAAGTTGCTTTAAAGTGAAGTACCTCCTGTTCCATGTTTACAATCTCTCCAATGAGCCGGCTACCATTTGCCAGGCGTACTTCGTCCGCCACTGCAGGCAGTGTCCACAATAGAACAACAGCCATAAAGCACGCCAATAACACCCCTCGGTGTGTCACCAAATGCCTCCTTTCAACCATTTCTAAGTGGTCTTTTCCGCCCCTTTGTGCTTTTTCTTACGTATCCAGCCAGCCAACTGGTCTGCAACAGGTCCCGAGACAAACCTCACCAACGATCTTTCCGAAGGCCTCATCCAGGGATGAGAGGTCGGTGTCTTCCCTAAGCTGGAGCCCGGTTATGCCCCGCTTACGAAAAGCAAGTTGTTACAAGTCCCCAGGCCGGTGAAGCAAAAGTCGCTGTTCTCCGGATCATGGTGCCATTGTCCGTCGACCAGGAACTTGTACTCATACCTTCCTGGCAAAAGCATCAAGCTCTTTTTCCAGACTCCGTCTCGCCCCTTCTTCATGGGATGGGTCTTGGAGTTCCAGCTGTTGAAATCTCCCAGCAGGACCACCTCTTTTGCCATTGGCGCCTCCAACCAAAGGGTCACCCTCCGTCTGCTAGCCTTTTTCTCTGATTTTGATTTAGACAACATGGCTTGCTCCTTTGTTGACATGTTCGTGAGAAGTCTCTTCGCGGGCGAATGGCTATTTTTATCATTCCATCTTTGTTGATGACACCATAAAAACCCTTGTGTGGGCCATAGAACAACGCCTTCGTCCCGGTGAAGGCTTGTTGGAAAGGGCAGAGTCACACAATTGAATCCATACCAGAATCAAGCAACCGACGCAATGACATGAACTTATTACTACGTTTGCTATGAAGCGACGGCCAGGCTTTGCTTCTGGATATATGCCGACAGATCTGCTACATTTTATACCATATGCCCTTATAGGAGGAATGCCATGCCGTTGTCAGAACTTGCCGGTAAACCAGCACCCCGCGAACTTCTCGTCAATATCCCCAGGCTGGTAACGGCCTACTATGCCCACAAGCCGGATGTTGCAGACCCTTCCCAGCGGGTCGCCTTTGGCACTTCTGGCCACCGGGGGTCGTCGTTTAACAAAAGCTTCAACGAAAACCATGTGTTGGCCATCTCCCAGGCCATTGCAGAGCACAGGAAGTCTAAAGGCATCACCGGTCCTCTCTTTGTAGGGATGGACACCCACGCCCTCTCAGAACCGGCCCTGGCAAGTGCCGTAGAGGTGTTCGCAGCCAACGGCGTCACGGTGATGGTTCAAAAGGGGCTAGGCCATACGCCCACCCCGGTCATCTCCCATGCGATTCTCACGTACAACCGAAAAAGAAAGAGCGGCCAGGCTGATGGCGTGGTGATCACGCCTTCGCACAACCCGCCGGAAGACGGCGGGTTCAAGTACAACCCCCCAACGGGCGGTCCGGCTGACACGGACACCACGGCGATCATCCAAGAAAGGGCCAACCATATCCTGGGCTCAAGAAACAAAGAGGTGCGTCGCACACCCCTTGAAAAGGCCATGGCCGCACACACCACCCATGAATACGACTATGTAGGACCTTATGTGAACGATCTTCGCAATGTCATCAACATGGATGTCATCGCGGCCGCCGGATTGAAACTCGGCGTAGATCCTTTGGGGGGCTCGTCCGTGGCCTTTTGGGACCCCATTGTAGACCAGCATGGATTGAATATGGAAGTGCTCAATCGGACCGTTGATCCCGCCTTCGGGTTCATGACCCTGGACAAGGACGGCAAGATCCGCATGGATTGCTCCTCTCCTTATGCCATGGCCAGCCTTATCAACCTGAAGGACAAGTTTGACATTGCCTTTGGCAACGACGCCGATACGGACCGTCACGGCATTGTCACGAAGAGCTCCGGGCTTCTTAATCCCAACCACTACCTTACCGTGGCCGTTTGGTATCTTTTTCAAAACCGACCAAATTGGAAGCCTCACGTTGCCATTGGAAAGACCCTGGTATCAAGCTCCATGATCGACCGTGTGGCGTCACACTTGGGACGAAAACTGGTGGAGGTCCCTGTGGGCTTCAAATGGTTCGTGAATGGGCTCATGGACGGCACTTTTGGATTCGCCGGTGAAGAAAGTGCGGGCGCTTCATTCCTGCGCAAAGACGGCACCGTCTGGACCACGGATAAGGACGGCATCATCATGGACCTTCTTGGTGCTGAAATCACCGCCAAAATGGGCCGCGATCCGGGCGAGGTATACACCGAATTGGAAGAAAAACTGGGGAGCCCGGTCTACGAACGGATTGACGCGCCAGCTATACCCGCCCAAAAAGCGGCATTGAAGAAACTCTCTCCTGACACAGTGACGGCCAAGGCGCTGGCCGGCGAGAAGATCGTGGCTAAACTGACACGGGCCCCGGGCAACGAAGCGCCTATCGGCGGACTCAAGGTGGTAGCTGAAAATGGATGGTTCGCGGCCCGACCGTCAGGGACAGAGGATGTCTACAAAATCTATGCGGAGAGTTTCAAAGGGAAGGAACATTTAAGGCAGATTCAAGAGGAGGCCCAAGCCATCGTGAATGGGGCCTTCAAGGCGGCAGGCGTCTAGGAGTCGGAGTCTTCAGCAAGCCCCTCTAAACGCTCCCCTGCCCCGCCTTGCTGGATCAGTGTCTGCCATTTCCAGGGAACCTCGGCCTTATAGTCCTTCTGGCGCAGCCCGCACAGATGACGACGGCAAATGGGACAATCGGGATCCACGCACGGGTCTGTGTGGATAAGGAGACTGGCAGCCCCGCCGAAGTGATCGGCAATCACCTCTTCCAGCTCTTTCACCTCACCATGGGCTTCTTCCAGGCTGTAATCTCGCGGGAGAACCAGGTGAAAGTCGATGTATACGAAACTCCCCGAACGCCACGCTCGAAGCTGATGAATATCGATCCACACATCCTTGCGGTGTTCGACAAGCAAGGTGGCAATCTCTTTGAGGAGCTCAGGGTCTGATGCGTGCATAAGGGCCGAAAAAGATTGGCGTACCAGTTTTGCTCCTGTGACAAGGATATTCAAGCCCACCAAGCAGGCAATGGCACCATCCAGCCAATACCAGCCGGTCTGACGGACCAAGAAAAGACCGACCAACACCCCTGCCGAGGTGTAGACATCGGTAAGCACGTGTTTGCCGTCGGCTATAAGGGCAAGGGAATGGGTTCGCTTGCCCACGCGTATGAGCCCCATCCCCAACAGGAGATTGATGAGACCGGCACCGAGTAGAATGATCAACCCCATTTCAAGGAGCGGAAGGGGCTGGGGATGGAGGAGGTGACCAATACCCGTCTTGAAGATGCCTAATGCGGCCAAGACAATTAGGGCACCCTCAAAGCCTGCTGAGAAGTACTCGATCTTTCCGTGTCCATAAGGATGGCTTTCATCTGGAGGCTTGGCTGCAAGCAAAATACTTCCAAGGGCGAAGGCACTGGCGACCACATTGATGATGGATTCAAGGGCATCGGAGAGGATAGCAGAAGAATGGGTAAGCCGGTAGGCGTAAAACTTCACCGCCATCAATGAAGCGCCGACCACAAAGGACAACGTGATGGCGATGAGGCGAGCCCTTACATCATCCCTTCCCTGAGGTCCTGCTTGATTCCTATGCTTGGATATCTCTTTGCTCAAGAAAGATCCTGCGAACTGTTACCGGTGCCTTTAGCCTCCCAAGGCCGAGCTTCCACCTGCTTTGCCAAGGGGCAACTCCATCGCCCCCACAAAACTGGAGTATTCTCCTCAAGGCCACTGTGGCTGTTGTTATCATCACATCTATTCACAAATCAGACTCCATGACAGCTGTTTTTGCATCGTGCCACATGGTCATACTCATGAGACAGACTGACAAACGGGATGCCGACCCTCTGCAAGTTCAAGGCAGAAGCTGTTGATATTTTGCACGTCTCCGCAGGATATTTCCTGCACATGGTCTGCGAATCCCTTATCTTCTTCTTTCGTTCAAGGATTATCCGGACGGTTGCCATCTGGGGCCCGTCGAAAGGCGTCTCGTTTGGTGATGACCCCTTTCATGCCCCCCGATATGAGAGAGGCAATGTTCACTAGAATACGCGGAAGAGAAAGAACAACATGCCGATCTTCATCACTGCTTCCCGCCCCAATGAGGTGACGTCCTCGCTAGGGAATAGCCAGGTGTATGACTGGGGTGCCAATGCGCCAAAGACGGTGGGGCCGAGCACCATGCCCCCCATCAATTCCCCGAGGACAGAAGGCTGGCGAAGCATGAGCATCACCTGGCCAAAGGTGATGGCGGCCATGAGCATCACACAGATTTGAAGAAAAAACAGAATCAGATCATGATGATGCATAGAATCTGAATGTCTACAGCCCTTTTGGGTGATTAGGCTAGCGGCACTGTCTGTCAAACTGAAGCTTTTCACCTTGAAGCTGCAGATTTACATAATAAGCAATATTTGTTGTGTTACGATTGGTTCTATAGGTTTTAACCAAGCCTCCTTCGGTTCAGAGCGTAATATGTTACTGGAACAACAAAGAGAGTAAAGAGGGTCGATGCAACCAAGCCGAAAATCAGGGCCCAGGCCAGTCCGGAAAAGATGGGGTCCAGGGTGATGGGCCATGCGCCGAGGGCCGTTGTGGCGGCCGTCAATACAATGGGCCTGAATCTTACAGCACCGCTCCGCAGGATCGCCTCCTGTAGGGTCAGCCCCTCTTTCAGAGCCGCCTCAATAAACTCTATAAGAACCAGTGAATTTCGGATCACGATCCCGCCAAGGGCGATCATACCGATCATACTGGTGGCTGTAAAGAAAACGGGATTTTGAAAACCTCCTATCGTCTCTGTAAAAAAAACATTGAAAAGACAGAATCCCGGCATGATGCCGATCAGGGTGAGGGGGATCGCAACCATGATCAAAATAGGCATGAAGAACGATTTCATCTGGATCACAAGCAAAATATAGATCCCCATCAATGCCGCCGTAAAGGCAATGCCCAAATCTCTGAAAACTTGCAGAGTAATCTTCCACTCTCCTTCCCCTGCCCAGTCAACCCTAATGCCCGGAGGAAGAGGATTTTTTTCTAGTTTTTTCTGCATGTCAAGAACCGCTTCGGCAGGAGCCCTGCCAGCCATTTCCCCGAATACATAGACCACCCGCAGCAGGTTCTTGTGGTAAATGGGTTGATTCTCCCGGATTTTTACGAAGCTGCCCATCTCGGCCAGGGGAACCATTCCCCCGGTTGAAGTCTTGATGGGTATCTGAGAAAGGGAGGTTGTTCCAGTGCGTCTGTCGCGGGGAAGAATGAGCTTAATGGGTAAGGGCTGCCGCTCGCCCGGTTTATGAACCGTGGCCGGGTTCTCACCTTCCAAGGTCATCTTCAAGGTCTGTGTAATCATTTTGGTGTTCACGCCATGCAGCGCCGCCTTTTCCTTATCTAGAATGAAATCGACCCTGTCCCGGGGTGTTTCAACCGTGTTGTCAATGTCCACGACGTATGGTTCTTTCTCCATGACCGTCTTGATGTGGGCTGCACCCTGGATCAATTGATCGTATGATCTGTCCGGAGATCCGTAGATTTCTGCTACCAGTGTGGAAACAACAGGCGGCCCGGGCGGAACCTCCACGAGTTTGATCAGTGCACCTCTTTCGGAAGCGATGGCCTCAAGATCCTTACGAATTCTCAAAACGATCTCATGGCTCTGTTGTTTCCTCTTTGCTTTGTCTGCCAGGTTGACCCGGATATCGGCCATATTACCCCCTTCCCTCAGATAGTAGTGACGGACCATGCCATTAAAATCCATGGGAGAAGATGTTCCCACACAAGATATGAAATGTGTGACCTCAGGTACCTCCTTTAGGTGGTCTTCAAAGGCGCGAACCACCCTGTCGGTGGTCTCCAGCGTGGTTCCTTCCGGCATATCCACGACAATTTGAAACTCGTTTTTATTGTCAAAAGGAAGCATTTTGAAAGGGACATACCGAATGGCAGGGAGAGCAACCGATATTGCCAGAAGAGCCAAAACAACGACTGCGAGCAAAACTCTTTTGCTCCCTGATGCCAAGAGAGGGGACATAAGAGCGCCGTACCCGCGCTTTATCCACGGATGTGTTACATCTGCCTGCTGGGCATCGTTCTTATCACCAGCCTCTATTTTCCGCCCCCTCAATAATAGATAGGACAACCAGGGAACAAAGGTAAGCGCGCAGACAGTGGAAAAGCTGACCGTCAGCGGTACATTGGCGGCCATTGGGGCCATATAGGGTCCCATCATGCCGGTTATAAAAAACAGTGGAGTGAAGGAGACGATGATGGCAAGGGTAGACATGATCACCGGAGGCAGAACTTCCTTGACGGCAAACAGGGTGGCTTCGACGGGATTCCGTTTGCCCATCCGAATATGTCTCTGAATGTTGTCCACATTGGTAATCGGGTCGTCAACGACGAGGCCCAGGGAGAGGATCAGGGCAAACAGGGTTACACGGTTAATGGTGTACCCGAACAGATAGTTGACAAAAAGGGCGAGGGAAAAACTGATGGGTACGGCTACTGCAACAATAAGGGCTTCTCTCCATCCAAGGGTCAATGCCAGGAGGCCGACGACCGTGAGGATGGCGAAAACAAGGGACTCTATGAGATCGCTCACCTTTTGCTGTGCCGTCTGGCCGTAATTTCGGGTCACTTGAACCTGAACACCAGCCGGAATAACGTCACGCTTCAACGCCTCAACCCTTTGAAGGATATTCCTGGCCACGAGAACCGCATTTGCTCCCTTTTTCTTGGCGATGGCCAGCGTGACCGCCGGCTGCAAAGAAGAAGTGGCGTCGGGAGACTTTTCCTGAAGCTGACGGTTTGAGAATCCGATCCTTGAATAGGTTTTTGCCTCTTCAGGGGCATCGAGAACTTCTGCGATATCCCTGAGATAAACGGGTCTGGCTGCGTGCACACCAACCACAATGTTTTCCACTTCCTGGACCGAGGCCACAAAGGAAGTACTGGTGACCGCTGTTTCCCGGTTTCTGCGGTTGAATGCCCCCGCAGTCACAGAGGCGTCCGTTCCCCGTAAGGCCCGTTCTACTTCCAATAAAGAAACACCGTAGCCGGACATCCGTTCCGGAATCACCTCAACCCGCACTTCCCAGCTTCGGCCGCCAATGATCTGGGTTCGCGAGACATCCTCCACCTCTGCCAGACGAGAGAGGACCTCTTCTCCGATCCGGCGCAGTTCCGAATCGCTATACCTGGATGAATGAATCGTCAAATTAACGATAGGGACATCATCGATTTCCACCGGCTTAATGACCCATCTCCCGACAACCGGAGGCACCTGATCTACATTCATGCTGATTTTGTTGTGTAACTTGACCAGGGACCGTTCCCGATCTTCTCCTACACAGAATCGGACCGTAACGACAGCCATATCCCTGCGTGACACGGAATAGACATACTCCACACCGTCAATCTGCCACAGCAGTCTCTCCAGCGGCGTTGCAACGAGTTTTTCCACTTCTTCAGCTGTTGCACCCGGTACCTGTACGAACACATCTGCAAGGGGAACGACAATCTGGGGTTCTTCCTCCCTGGGCGTTATCATGATCGCAGAAATGCCCGCACAAATGGCGAATAGCAGGAACAAGATGGAGAGACGGTAATCCAAGAAGTGACGAACGATTTTGGGAATCAAACCCTCAGGGGAGTGATTGATGTCAGGCATCTTTTTCTCCTAACAGCGCGATGGTCTCATTCCCATTGAGCCCGGAGAGGATTTCAACTTTGTCACCGCTCACGGGTCTGCCCGTTTTGACAAAAATCTCTTTCCATTCACCTTTCTCCTCGATCATCACGACATCTAGCTGGCCTATGCGACGTATCGCGGAACCTGGGGCCACGACAACTTCATTCTCTTTGATAGGGACAAGCAGGCGTCCGAACATACCGGGATAAAGGTCTTGCTGGGTTGGAAGGCCCACCTTGACGAGGAATGTCCGCGTCGATGGATCCGCAGATGGGATCACTTCCTCCACTTTTCCCTCCATGGTTCTGTTCAGAGCGTTTATGTGGACCTCAAGGGCTATGCCGGGGTTTACCTTATGAATCAGTCCTTCACGGACGAGGGCCTCCAGTTGGAGGGCTTCCCTGGTCTGTAGCACGAGCAGAGGCTTGCCGGGCCAGGCCAGGTCACCGGGTTCTGCCAAACGTTCGACCACCTGTCCATTGTCCGGAGCCCTTATTTTGTTATAATCAAGGGTGATAGAACTCTCTTCAACGATTTTTCTCGTGCGGTTAACCCCGGCTTCCGCTTCCTTCAAGACATCTTCGGCCTGTTTCAGCCTAGCCTTAGCCTGAAGATAGGCCGATTCGGCTTGTTCCAAATCCTGTTTCGTAGCAGCCTCCGATGCAAAGAACTTCTCTACCCTTTGGTAGGTGGATTCCGCCTCCGCATAAGCCGCCCGGGCTGCAAAAACGCCCTGTTTGGCCTGTTCTTTTCGGGCTACTGCCGAAACTAGGCCCTGTCTGGCCTGATCCACACGGGCTTGAAACTCTTCGCTATTCAGCACGATCAGAAGCTTCCCTTTACTGATCGCATCACCGGGTCGAACAAGGACCTCCATGACCCTGCCCGTTACCTGGGCTTCGATTTTGGTCTCGGTCCGAGGACGCACCGTTCCAATGGCTTCGTAGAATTCTGTAATCTTGGAAATCTCAGCACGGCCCGTTTTTCCGGGTGGGATGAACTCTGAAGATATCTTTTTTACCCTGCCCGGTCCGATTTTCCCCGGAGTCAATAATCCCCCCATGTAGATGATAAATAGAACAAGCAGCAATGCACCCGAGATATAGGTCACAATCCTTAACATCCTCTTGAAACTTTTATTCATACTTGTCATGTACTCCTTCCGCAAAGATGGCCCAAATACCCAGTGCACGGCCCACCGCGGCTTTGGCCTTTTGCAGGTCATAGAGTGCAGCCGCGGTTCTAATCTTGGCCTTGTTTCTTGTCAGTTCCGCATCCAGGTATCGAGTGATGCTCGCGGAACCACCCTCATATTGCTTCTTAACGAGTCTCAGGGTCTCGTCTGCCTGGGCAACGCTTGCCTTTGTTACCTCCAGACGCGCCTCAGACTCCGCCATCTTTAGATAAGCGGTTTTCAAATCCAATTGGACGGCCTGGGTGGTTTTTCGGTCAGCGGCTATCATCTCTTCAAGAATTGCTCTTTCCTTGGCAACGTGAGCTCTCGTACTGAATCCTGAGAAGAGATCCCAATTCAGGATGACACCGGCTGTCCAGTTCCTCCGGTCATCAGAAAAATCAAAATCTGGATCATCATAATAGACCCTGCTCTGAGCATCTAGGCGAGGGATATATCCCGCACGGGCCACATCCAAACCCATTCGTGATTGGATGATCTGAAGCCTTACTTTTTGCAGTTCGGGACGGTTGGCGAGGGCGTGAACGATACCTGATTCGTAATCAGGTGGTAATTCTAAAGGGGTCTCTTCACCTTTTTTACATGACAGAGCCACATTTGGATGTAAACCCAGAAGATTCGAAAGGGCTGCAATGGAAAGCATGTAATTGTTTCTGGCCCTAACAAGATCTTCCCGTGCCTGGGCCAATCGCACCTCAAGGGAAAGGACATCCGATTTGAGAGCCCCTCCCTCTTCATATCTCACACGCATGATTCTAAGTTGTTTCTCAACCGTAGTTACAGACTCCTTGGCGATCTCTATGAAATCGTTGGCTGCAAGGGCATTGAAATATCCCCCAATTACGGATGCAATGAGTGCATTCTCAACACTCTGATAATCTAGTTCATAAATTTCAAGGCCAGTCTCGGCCATTCGCTTGCGAAGCAAATCTCGTCCTCCATTGTAGAGGTTGATCGTCGCTTTTAAACCGATTTCGTAATTTTCAAACCAGCCAGGGTCATTGAAGTTGACACCCTGCTGCAATTTCCTTTGGTCCATGGTCTTGAAGAGAAAGGCAGAAGGAGCATCACCCTGTATGTATTCCATGAAGGTCGAGATGACAGGCCAGAATGATGCTGTTGCTTCGTCGATCAACGCCTCGGACTGGTTTATCCGGGCTACGGCCATCTCGATTTCAGGATTATTTTGAAGGGCGATTTTGATAGCATCCACCAAGGGTAAAGGTGATGAAGGAACAATAAAATCCGGTTCTTGCACGGTTTTTCGATTGAAAGAGGTCGACATCTTTTTAACTTCTACCTCTTTTTTGACATCTTTATAATTATATGATTTTTTCTGAATGCAGCCGTAAAGATTGAACGCAAAAAGGGCATTAAAACATAAGAGAAGAAAGATAGGCCTGTATTGAAAATTAACATTCATGAATAAATTACTCCTTATCAGGTGAGACAAATCTATACTGCCCATTCAATTGCTTTCCTTATTGGATTTTATTCAGTTCAATGATGAGGTTCTTATGCTAAAGACCTGCTTGAGTTGCTTGCTCTCGCCAGCCAGCCCTCCTACAACCAGACCAGTTTTTTCCGAAAAACCGAAATACCAGATGATTTTCAGCATGAGCTGCTCAGCGTGCATGCCAAGTGGAAGATCTTCTTAGGGGTTGTGTGTCATCGCTCGGAGCGTCCATTCCTCTTTAAATTCACCGATCTTCACCTGAAGCCCTTTTTGTCCTTTGCGCATAACCTCTAGAGCGCGACACCCTCGCCAAACGGTGTTTCATTGCCTCATGCCTCTTTCAACGCCTTCATATAGAATTTTTGAGTATATTCCCTCACCATCCGCCTACTTGAAAACCTGGCCCCATTGCTCTTGATAGACTCCTTCATGACCCTGACCCAGTCGTGGGGCGTACCATTGTCCGAGACCTTATAGTAAAGAGGGATGACTTCCTTTTCCAGAATAGTGTAAAGGCCATCGGCGTCTTGCTGGTCCCCGTTCCCGTCTATTGCTTCTTGCCCAAAGGCCCAACCGTTCTTGCCGTTGAATCCCTCGATCCACCACCCGTCCATGATACTCAGTTGGGGCACGCCATTTAAGGCCGCTTTCATGCCGCTCGTGCCGCTTGCCTCCATGGGCGGTAGAGGGGTATTTAACCATACATCCACCCCATGGACCATGTATTGTGCAAACTGCTCACCGTAATCTTGTACAAAGGCGATCCGCCCGCCCATCTCCGGGTCGCGGGCAGCATTAAATACTCTCTGCAGAATGCGCTTGCCCGGGTCGTCTGCCGGGTGGGCCTTGCCCGCAAAGATAATCTGTATCGGCCTCCATCTGTCGTTCAGAAGCCTTTTCAATCGTTCCATATCACTGAAGATGAGATCCGCCCTTTTATAGGTCGCAAAGCGTCTTGCAAAGCCCAATGTCAATACTGAAGGGTCCAGCAAGGCTCCTCCGGCAAGCCCAATGGAAGGGCTGACCCGCTCCTTGGCCCAGAGCTGGCGAGATCGCTCCCGCACGGCATCGATCAATTTGATCTTCAGCCAGTAATGGGTCTGCCATAGCTCTTCATCCGGGACATTGTCGATCAACTCCCAAAGAGAGGGATTATCGTGATCCCGCAACCAGTCTGGGCCGAGATATTTATTGAAAAGGAGTTCCAGCTTGGGTTCAATCCATGTGGGCACATGCACACCGTTGGTCACATGGCCAATGGGCACGTGATCTTCAGCCCCCTCCTGCCACAGGCTCTGCCACATGCGCCGACTCACCTCCCCGTGTTTTCTACTCACGGCATTGCTATACCCGGACATTCTGAGGGCAAAGGCCGTCATGTTAAATCCTGCTGCCGGTTCTTGGGGGTGAACACCCAGCTCCAGGAACCTGTCGTGATCCAGGCCCAAGGCCGGCCAGTAAGAATGAAAGTACTTTCCCATCAATTGAAAAGGGAACACATCATGACCTGCCGGCACCGGGGTGTGGGTCGTGAAAATGGCGGTGCGCCTTACCTGGTCTGCAGCCTCTTCATACCCCATTCCTGCCTCCACCCTGGCCCTAATTCTCTCAAGGAGGGCAAAAGCAGCGTGTCCTTCATTTAGATGGAGTACCGTGTGTTTGATGCCAAGGGCCTGCAAGACCTCTGTCCCTCCAATGCCGAGGACGATTTCTTGCCGCAGCCGCTGCTCAATGTCGCCCGTGTAGAGACGCGCCGATATGGCGCGGTACCACGGATCGTTGATCTCAATATCCGTGTCCATGAGAAAAAGGGGGACCCTGCCGACCGTCACCTTCCACACGGCCACATGAATGGGCGGCTCGATAAAAGGGACTTTCACCACCACCTGCTCTCCCTTTTCATTCAGAACCCTGGATATGGACGCAGCATCCCGGTCAAGGGCCTGATCCAGGTTCTCCTGCCAGCCGTCTTCGCGAATCCGCTGTTGAACGTAGCCCTCCGGATACATGAAGCCCACAGCCACCATTGGCAACCTCAAGTCGCTGCACTCCTTGACAAAATCCCCGGCCAAAAAACCCAATCCCCCGGCATAAAAGGGCAAGGAATGATGCAGGCCATATTCTGCGGAAAAATAGGCGATGGCGTGGATGTTCGGATCACTTCCGGCATTGACCAGGCAGCATGCCTCCGAAATCTCCCCCTGAAACCGAGCAAGCACGACGTCATACTGGCGCAAATACTCAGGATCCTTGGCGGCTGATTCTAAAATCTCTTGGGGCAACTCCCTGAGCAGTTTGTCGGGATTGTGGCCGGTCTCCTTCCACGCTCGACGGCTCAGCGTCTTGAAAAGCATTCTCGCAGCGGGATGCCAGCTCCACCACAAATTTTCAGCCAGCTCCCCCAGTCCCACAAGACGCTGGGGGAGGTTGAGAAATAGACTTTCTTCAGACTCCATGTCTTACATTCCTCTAAGCATGTATCTCAAGTTTGCGCCCGGCGGCTTCAAAAGAGGCACTGCGTGCCCGGCTGCAGTCTACCCCGTCCTTGATACAGGGCCGGAACGACAAAACTCCTACACGGCTGTATCCAAACACTTGAAAACTTACTTCGCCTGAAAGCGAGTAATTCCAACCATCTCCGAAGGAGACATGCATTCGTATATCAAGTTTTCCAGGTTCAAGGCTCGCTGGCCCGCGGCGGAGCAGCACCAACTTCACCATACGCACTCCTGTCCCTTTCTGGGCCTATGTAATCTCAATGACTTTCAGAAGATTCGTGCTTCCAGGGGCTCCCAACGGGACGCCCGCAGTCACGACTAGACGGTCTCCTTGGCGGGCAAGGCCGTACTCCACGGCCCATGAACGGGCCAAGTCAAACATCTGCTCTGTGTCTGAAAAGGATGTCGCCAAGGTGGGGAGTACCCCCCAAGACAAGGTCAACTGGCGTTGCGTCTCAAGGCGAGGGGTCAACCCCACCACAGGGCATGCGGGTCGAAATCGCGCCACTAAACGGGCCGTGCTGCCCGAAGACGTGCCGGCAACGATGCCGGCTGCATGAAGATTGTCAGCCATCCAGCAGGCAGACCGACTGATGCTCGACGCGGTCATGGGAAGGGACTCGGCCATTGGTTCGTTCAGCAAGTCACGTTCCCTTAAGTACGGTTCCGTGGTTCGAGCAATTCTGTCGAGGACCTTCACAGCCTCTATGGGATAAGCTCCCATAGCCGTCTCCTCGGAGAGCATCAGGGCATCCGTACCGTCTAAAATAGCGTTTGCCACATCCGTTGCCTCCGCGCGGGTGGGCCGGGGGCTCTCAACCATGGATCGGAGCATCTGCGTGGCAGTGATCACCGGTTTGCCAGACTGACGGGCAATCCGAATGATCTTCTTCTGGATCATCGGCACCGCCTCCAGAGGCATTTCTACGCCCAGATCACCCCGGGCCACCATGACACCGTCAACCATGGCCAGGATCTTATCAAACCTTTGGATGGCCTGGGCTTTTTCAATCTTAGCGATCAACAAAGGAGGTTTCGGGCTCTGGTCTAAAATTGCCCGCACCGGTTCCAGGTCCTGTTCGTGACGAACAAAGGATAGGGCTACAAAATCCACTCCCTCTTCCAATCCAACGGCAAGATCTTCCCGGTCCTTGTCAGTGAAAGCCGGCACCCTGAGCGTGCTGGATGGCAAATTGATCCCCTTGTGAGACTGCACCATCCCTCCCACCACCACCCGACAAACCAGCCGGTCCGCCTCTTTCCCTTGCACCTCAAGTTCAATCAGGCCGTCGGCAAGGAGAATGCGACTGCCGACTTCTACGTCCTCCACAATATAAGGATAGTTCACGGGGATCACGGATGGATCCGATGTGGCCGCTGGGCTCAGAACAACAGGTTCGTCAGGCTGGAGGCGTCTTTCTTGAACCGGCAGGTTTCCGATACGGATTTTCGGTCCCCCAAGGTCCTGGAGGACCCCAACCTCTTTTCCCAATTCCTTAGAGAGCTCTCTGATGATCCGAAGGGTCTGACGATGGGTGTCGTGGTCCCCATGGGAAAAGTTGAGACGAGCCACATCCATTCCCGAGAGAATAAGCCGCCGAATGCCATCGGCCGCAAAGGTGGCCGGGCCCAAGGTGCACACAATCTTGGTCCTTGCCCGTTTTGAATGCGCTTTCATGGAAGCAATAAGAATACCTCTTACGCCTTACTCTTGGTCACGCTGCATCACTAGCCTGGGCCTCAGTATCACAAGGGCAAGCGGCACACGATCGACAAACCCCAAACATGTCTCCTTTAAAACCTAGTCCCGCCCCCGGCCAAGAATCCTGAGCAGCAGCAAGAAGAGGTTAATGAAGTCAAGATAAAGAGACAGGGCACCTAAAACAGCTCCCTTTTTGATCACGGCGGCGTCAAGGCCAGCGGGCTGTGTCACGGCCATGTTTTTCAATTTCTGGGTATCATAGGCGGTCAGGCCCACAAATACGAGCACCCCTATGTAGCTGACCATCATGTTCACCGCGCTGCTTTGGATGAACATATTGACCAAAGAGGCGATAATGACACCGATCAGCCCCATCATGAGAAATCCGCCCCAGGAGGTCAAATCCCTCTTGGTCGTCCAGCCGTAAACACTACACGCCAGAAAAGTGGCTGAGCAGATGAAGAACGTACTTACAATGGAGGCCCGGGCATAGACGAGAAATATGAAGGACAAGGTCACCCCATTGAGGGCGGAATAGATAACAAAGAGGGTGGTGGCTGTGCCTGCGCTCATCTTGTCTACTCTCGCGCTTATGGAAAAGACCAGGGCAAGCTCGGCTATGATCAACCCGAAAAAAATAAGTTGGTTGCCGAAAACGAGCCGCATCAGGGTCTCACTGGTGGAGACGTACAAGGCGATAAATCCGGTCAGTGCAAGTCCCACGCCCATCCAGTTGTAAACACTCCTCACAAAATCGTTGACCACGACCTGTGTTCTTTCTCTTGCTACAGGGGCTCCTTCCATAGCGTCACCTCCCTATTTCATCTTAGGAGACATCCACATCTCCAAGGTCGATATCCCTAACACACCGGACTTGAAATGGCTGGGTCTGGACGGGCTGTTGCCCTAAGACTTGTTTCCTATTTTGACTGGCTCATGATAAAGTCAGCCAATGATTTCGTCTCCGTAGCTGAAAGGGCCTTTGTCTTTTCAAGATATCTCTTCATCACACCTGCGCCGCCCGGTTTCACGATGGGGTCCACATCCCCCTTCAAATAGCCCAGGAGGTGATCTTCTTTCCCCTGGTAACCCTGGGCTATTTCCTTCAAAGAAGGCGAGTTTCCGGAAGGCTCTGCCTTGTGACATATGTCACACCTCAATTCATGGAACACGCCTTTTTCCTTCTCCGCTCCCATACCGACCGATCCCAGCAAACAGACGATCAAAAGACCCAAACCAGCTTTTTTCATCTCCTCCCCCTTTCTACGGGCTGTTGCCCAGACAGAAATTCCTCCAGGCCCTTCTTTGAAACATTTCTTGTCCATAGATTCCAACGAATCTGCCATACAAGGCGGGCTCGGACAAGCGATGGATCCATGCAAAAACGGTTCAGGCAAAAGGGACTTGGGCGACAACCCCTTTGCATTCGGCCACCTCCAACACGATCGAAAGATACCGACAGACAGCTAGCCTGTCTTCTCGGCTCCAAGGAGGTTCTTCAAGCGATCGCCCTCGATGTTCTCTTCTTTTAACACCAGGGCCGCCCCCTCATCCAGGGCCTTTCTATGCTTGGTCAGTATCCCCCTGGCCACCTGGTACTGCTGGTCAATAATGTCCCTCATCTCATGGTCAATGAGTCCTGCCGTCTTCTCGCTGTAGTCTTTTGGTGAACTCATCCCCATATCAAGAAAATACTGCCGAGTGCGTTCTTTCTCAAAGTAGATGTGGCCCAGCTGGGGGCTCATACCGTATTGCTTGACCATGCTTCGCGCAATATCCGTAGCCCTGGCAAGATCATTGTGTGCGCCCGTTGAGATGTCTTCAAACTTGATCTCTTCTGCGGCCCGGCCGCCGAGTGCCACAGCGATCTTGTTCAAGAGTTCGCTTTTGCTCATCAGAAAGCGGTCCTCGGTGGGCACCTGGAGAGTATAACCCAGGGCGGCCACCCCCCTCGGCACGATGGAGATCTTTCGAACCGGGTCGGTCCCGGGCAAAGAAAGGGCCACGAGCGCATGGCCCACCTCGTGATAGGCCACAATTTCTCTTTCCTTTTTGTTGATGAGACGGTTCTTCTTTTCCAGTCCGGCAACGATACGTTCCACTGCCTCCTGAAACTCGGCCATCCCGACCTTCTCTTTGTCGTGCCGCACGGCCAAAAGGGCGGCTTCGTTCACCAGATTGGCCAAATCGGCCCCCACAAATCCGGGCGTCATCCCTGCCACGGCATCCACGTCAATGTCTTTGCCCATCGTGATCCCTTTTAAGTGAACCTTCAGAATATCCGCTCTGCCGTTTTTGTCCGGTCTATCCACCAGGATGTGTCGGTCAAAGCGGCCGGCTCGCAGCAGGGCCGGATCCAGAATCTCCGGACGATTGGTGGCGGCCATCAGAATGACCCCTATGGTGGGGTCAAATCCATCCATCTCCACCAAGAGCTGGTTCAAGGTCTGTTCTCTCTCGTCATGGCCCCCGGTCATGCCGATACCCCGAGCCTTGCCCAGGGCGTCAAGTTCGTCAACGAAAATGATACAAGGGGCCTTCTCTTTAGCTTGGGCAAAGAGATCCCGTACGCGGGCGGCGCCCATGCCCACAAAGAGTTCCACGAACTCTGAGCCGCTCATGCTGAAAAAGGGCACACCGCTTTCTCCGGCTACTGCTCGGGCCAAGAGGGTCTTACCCGTTCCCGGAGGGCCCACCAGCAAGATCCCTTTGGGAAGCTTTCCGCCCAATCTTGTGAACTTGTCTGGGAACTTCAGGAACTCGATCACTTCCACGAGTTCCTCCTTGGCTTCGTCGACGCCGGCGGCATCTTCAAAGCGCACCCCGACTTCATCTTCCACGTAGACCTTCGCCTTTTTCTTACCTAGCGTCAGGAAACCGCCCTGTTGCGAAGCAAAACGTTTCATCATGAAGTACCAGACACCCACAAAAATAAAGATAGGAATGACCCACGAAGCGAGGTTCTTTAGAAAGTTGCTCTCCACAACCCCCTTGAAGGTGACATTATACCTCTCCAACAGTTCGGAAAGGTTCGAATCCACACGGACGGTGCTGAACACCTTTTCTGTCTCTTTGCCGTCCTTTTCGACCCTCATCTTTCCCTGAAGGCGATCCTGGGTCACGGCCACCTCTATCACCTTCCCCCCTTGCAGAGCCTTGACAAATTCACTGTACGGCACCCTCTCTACTGAAAAGAACTGGAAGATCATGTTTTGAAGAATCAGCACGATCCAGATGGCGATGAGCACATACCAGATGGAAAACTTATACTGCTTTTCCATAAACCATTCCTCCTTACACAGAACCGTCGATCGGCCCCTGCGCGCCAGCCAAGGGCTGACTGCAAAACCTTATGCCTTAAGACACGAAGACCTCTTTGTCTGCCTTCTGAACCGCAGAATGAAGGATTGCCCCCTATGTCAATCTACTACTTCTGGGTAATGATATACTCATAGGCCGAGAGGCCTGCTTTTGCCCCTTCCCCTGCTGCCACAACGACTTGTTTATACGGAACATCCGTCACATCCCCGCAGGCAAACACGCCCGCGACGCCGGTGCGACACCTGTTGTCGACGACAATCTCTCCCACACGATTGGTCCGCAAGGTGTCCACCACGAGCTCAGAGTTGGGAAGGAGGCCGATCTCCACAAATACGCCCTGAACCTTCAAGGTCTTTGCCTCAGCTGTCTCAAGGGCCTCCATCTCCAAGCCCTCGACGGCCGTGTCTCCCAAGACTCTGGTAATTTTGTATTCCGTGAAGATCTCCACGTTGGCGGCACTGGTTACCTTGTCCTGAAGGATCTGGTCGGCCGTCAAGGGGGTCAACGAGACTACGTAGACCTTTCGGGCGACTTTTATAAGGTCAATGGCTGACTGCAAGGCTGAATTGCCGCCCCCTGCCACCACCACATCAAGGTCTGCAAACAGAGGGGCATCGCAGGTGGCACAATAGGCCACGCCCCTACCGATCAGCTCTTTTTCACCAGGCACATTGAGGGGTCTGGGCCGCTTCCCCGTGGCAATAATGACCGTCTTGGCCTGATACGTCTCTGCCTCGCCTGCGGTGACTTTTTTCACCTTGCCGCTAAGATCCAAGGCGGTGACCTCAACGCCGGTGACCTTCTCCACGCCATATTTTTCCACATGTTCCTCGAACTTTGAGATCAGGTCAGCTGTGTCGACATGACTGAACCCCAAGTAGTTGTCCACATCAAATGTCCATGCCACCTGCCCGCCCATCTCTTTGCCAATAACAAGGGTTTTAAGGACCTTCCGGGCCGTATAAATGGCAGCACTCAAGCCCGCAGGACCGGTCCCGATGATGATCACATCGAAAAGACGGGGGGATGCTTCCGGTTCAGTACGCCCCAGTTTCTTGTAGAATTCGCCACCGGCTTCCATGTTAACAAGATCACTGTATCCCCCCACCGGCTCGCCATGGATCACTATCTGAGGCAGAGAACCGCTTCCGGTCTTCTCCTTCATCTCCATCCAGGCCTTTGATTCCGGTACGGTCTCAATCTCTTCAAAGGTGATTCCCTTCTCCTCCAAAAACGATTTGGCCCTGTCACAGAACGGACATCCTTTTGCCGAATAGATTCTCACGCCGGCCATTATCTCCTCCAGTCTATCGACTCTTTCATTCGCGTTTTTTCCTGTGACATAAGAGACCTCCTATTTGCCTCCCTTTTCCAATATCATCGCTTGGCCGCAACAGACCAGCTCCCCTCCGCCAACCTCCTTCACCTCGACCACATTCCCGCAGACTTCACATCTATACACTTCACCGACCTTCTTGACATTTGCCATCTTTAACCTCCTGTTCGTTTTCCTTGGGTTTATAGAATATTGCCACCCAATGCTGGCATTTCCAGGAAGAGCGATGATTGAACCAGCACCTTGTTGGACCGGTGCCACCATCACCTTGCCTGCAAAGGGAAATCGTGGCAAACCCGCCTTTTTGCCTCTGTGCATGCCTCCCGGGGAGGGAATATATTCTTACGCAGTTTTGACTTTGATTTCCTTTTTCTTGGCTTCCTCCGCCTTAGGAATGGTGATCGTTAAGACACCATCCTTAAATGTTGCATCCGCTTTCTCGCCTTTGACGGTCACAGGAAGCTGGAATGAGCGCTGAAAGGACCCCGAGTACCTTTCACGATAATGGTAATGCTCATCCTTCTTTTCCTCTTCCTTCTTCTTTTCGCCTCTAATAGTCAAGACATCGCCAGAGACGCTTACGTCCATGTCCTTTGCCTCCATGCCAGGGATCTCAGCCTTGACCACCACACTGTTTTTGGTCTCCGAGACATCCACCCTTGGCGCCCATTCTTGTGAAAAAACACTTGGCAACGATGTCTCCCCGAAGAACCGATTCCAAAGGCTGTCCATCTCTCTTCGCAGGGTCCCGAGTTCTCTAAAAGGCCTCCACGGAACTATGTCCATACAACCACCTCCTTGTCAGTGTGCCTCCCCAGGATGGCAACATTGAGTATATTTGAAGCTTGTCAGTCTTGTCAGATATCTTCTCCAGGGCGCTCCACCAGACTTGCCACAAACATGGACGACCACCCATGCTTGAGCCCCCGTGTCTTCATTCCGATTCCATGGATCACAAAGGGATGAGGTCGGCCCCATAGGGTTTCAACAGGCGCACATTGTGCCGGCGATTCGCCTAACGGTTTAAGATAATTAGGGCATCTCTCAATCCGACCCCGGACGGAGCCGGCAGGTGTGCGAAAAGGCCTGCAAACAGGGTGGGGTCGTGATTCTTCTTCGCCACAAAGGTAGATTGCTTGGCCGTCACTGCGGCCGGTGGCATGGAAAGGAGGCACTGTGATTGGTAGCCCCTGGTTGAGCAATATTTCACGTGCCATATGGGCACAAAGAGGGGGTAACAAAGCTGGGCCATTGCGTTGTCCCAAAGTCACTCGCATTCACCCCTCCTCCATACGAGAAACTCAACTCACCCCGAACCCTTGTGTTGACCAACAACGCAAAACACTGAAAAATGACCAGTCATGCAGAGGCGCACGCTGCCAGAAGCCGTCTGGGGAAAAAGTCTTCGCTGCCCTCCAGAGGTGTGTCTGCATTTTGCTTACATACATTGCAGAGGAATGTCAAGTGGGGGAAACGTCGCAAAGGAGTAGGAAATGGATGGCCCTTTTCTTTCCATGTACTGAGACGGGTTTCCCCCACGCAATGAGACGGAAGGGCCATGATGTGGGCAATCTGGCTGGATTCAGGTCCGGTGTTTGACAGGTCTTGTGGCATCCATTAGATTCCGATCATGGGTTTTCGTCAGCGGCAACTTAAACATGGGGCTTCAATCCAAGGGAGGGACGGAACATGAACGAACAGGAAGGCCTCGTATTTGCGTATGTCCTCGATGGTCAGGGTGGCGGCCAAGCTATCGATTGGAAAGGAGTCAAGCAGTGGTCTGCGGAGCAAGGGGTACTGTGGTTGCACCTTGATTATGCCAATGAAAAAGTTCAAAAATGGTTATCGGACGACAGCGGCCTTAGTTCCATATTATCGGAATCCTTGCTTGCAGAGGAGACACGGCCCCGTTGCGTCTTTTCTGAGGAGGGCCTCCTTTTGATACTGCGGGGGGTAAACTGCAACCCCGGAGCCGATCCTGAGGATATGGTCTCATTGCGCATGTTGTTTACCGAACATCGCATCCTATCTATGAGACACAGGCGCGTGATGGCCATTGACGACATTGGCAACGCGATCAAGTCCGGTACAGGGCCTACCTCTTCGGCTGATTTTCTGATCATGGTCTGCCGTCGCATAACAGACCGGATGGGAGACGTGGTGGCTGAAATTGACGACAGCGTAGATGAACTGGAAGACACAGTGCTCACTGCCGAAAGCAAGGAACTACGACCCAAGCTTTCCGACCTGCGGCGCCAGACCATCAGTCTGCGGCGATATGTGGCCCCTCAGCGGGATGTTATTGCACGGTTGCAGAATGAACGCATTCCATGGCTGGATGACATGGACAAAGCGCACATACGCGAGGTATGGGAACGCACGGCACGTTTTGTTGAAGATATTGACTCAGCCCGTGAGCATGCTGCTGTCACCCAGGAAGAACTGAACAACCGTTTGTCGGAACAGATGAACAAGGCCATGTACTTGCTTTCCATCGTAGCGGCCATATTCTTGCCCTTGGGGCTCCTTACAGGACTGCTTGGGATCAATGTCGGCGGTATTCCGGGAGCAGAATACAAATGGGCCTTTGCTATCGTGGCTCTAGGCCTTGTGGGCCTTGCAGTACTATTGGTGGGATGGTTCAAGCGGATAAAGTGGCTGTGAGAGAGAATATCGATTCCTCTTTCAACCGTCTTGCAGGAAGACATCTCACCTTTCCCTAACCCTCCCCCGACCACAGAGTGTTGGGCCTGTTATGGGTCTGATTCTCTCTCAGCTCATCCTCGAAGCTTTTCGCGAGTTCGTCCAGCGGCGCCCGGTTGATGTTCCAGACACCGTGGAAGGGGTGATCAAGGTCTTCTATGATCATGTAGAGAAGGTGAATCGAAATGGTGAGGGTTACGACAATGAATACATGTGTGAATACGCACCGAACGCCCAGGAGGACAAAGGCGCCCACGAGAGCAATTGACATGAAAACCATCAGTATTCGGAGCCTAGGAGGCAGCCTTTCATTGGCGAGTGCAATGCGCCTTGTTCGCATTTTCGTAATCTCTGAGATGTTCTCCACCAGCGCAGAAAGGACGACACTGTCGCGCTCTCTCGTCACCTGTATCCCCTTTCCCTTGCGCATGATTTCGTACAGCTCCTCTGATGTGTCGGAGTTCATCGGCGTGCGAGGATCGGCCATCTCTTCCCATTCCTTAATGGACAGAGACCTCACGTAGTTCGCAAGCGCCCGTTTAATGGCAGTTTTCGCGCCGCGTTTTTCGTCGTCCAAATATACAAGAAAGTCCCGGACGCACTCAACAGCATTCAGCTCATCTTCGATCGTCTAATTCAAAGCGCTGTATCGGTTCAGAACAGTGACGAGGAGAAAGCCGGCAACAATGGCGTAGATGACACCAAAGACGGTGAAAAAGGAACCCCATGACGAGACGTCTTCGACGATCCCCTGGTATTGAACGTGGGGCCTGAGCACCAACACGACACATGCCGCCACGGCACCCGAAACCACCAAAGGAAACCCGATCTTGAAGATTTTCATTGAGAGCCTTCCTTGCATGCCAAGCAGCCCCCGTCCAGTCGGGGCGTCGCTAGCAGATCTTTACACGGCACCCAACACCGTGGGTGACCCTCTTGGGAAGCCATAACTTGACGCCGCACAGATTAATGAATCGTCATCGATCCACTTGTTCGGCGTTTCGTTGGCTCACAGTCGAAGCGCGGCTGCGACTATCCGGAAACAGTGGAAGAGGCAATCATAATCCCGATTATTGCACCGGTAATAGCCCCTGACCAGGGGCTGCCCGTCATGCCTCAGGTGTTTCCGGAACATTTACCCAAATATCCTATGATGCCCCCAATCGCCGCACCCGCCAAAGCTCCAATGATATACCTGACCATGATGCCCACTCTCGCTTCTTATTGGATGATTTGCTCACAAACCATTGAAGACCCTGCAGCAAGCTGCAGGGAATGTTCTACCTAGCGGCAGTGCTTCGCAGCGACCGTAAGGAATATGTCTCATTTTATATACGCTCGCTAACCCCGCAGCCTCACCGCGTTAGCACTGCCGTCAGGCAGAACCTACGGGGCTGCGGTAGCTCTCCTGTGGAGAATGCGCTCGCTTAATCGGTTCAAGGTGTGTTTGGAAAATTTCCCTTGCTGAACAATGTACAGAAAAGAGTCTTCTTTTCGCTCCAAGACCACAACTGCAGCCTATTTTCCAACTGTCGGGTCCCATCGTCCGCTAAAATACAATCGGTTTAGATGTCGTGACTCACTCAGGGCTTTACAGATCGGTCTTCATCCGCCCAGATACCAATACAGCGTGTCCTGCCATATCGGCGCTTGAATCTTTTGCAGCAAAACACGGTTAATCGGCTCTCGCAGGGGACTTCCGGTCTGCAAGGCGATCCCGTAATCCTGGCGTTGAAACGTATTTGGCAACACCTGCAGTTCGCCCCGGAATTCCTGGTTCACGACATAACGGAGAATGGGGGCGTCATATACCAAGGCATCGATCATACCCTCTGACACGGCCTGGAGTCCGTCCATGGCGGTGTCATACTCGTCGAAGGAGATCCGGTTTTCTCGCAGATAGGCAGCACTGGAAGAGTCCGCCAGAGCGCCGACGATTACATCGGTGAGGTCTTCCGGCCCTCGGACCCCTGATTCCAGCTGAGTCACCGTCAGCGCTGAGGTAATGGCCGCAGTGATGCTCGATATCACGATAATGCCGGCGAACATCCATATGAGGGCCACAACGCGTCCTCCCACGGTCACAGGGGCTTTGTCTCCGTAGCCGACCGTGGTCATGGTCACCGCGGACCACCAAAACCCGGAACCTATCCCCTTTACGGTGCCTTCTCCGAATTGCCCTGGGTTTCCCCTTCTTTCAAACCACCACACAACGATGCCCACCGCCAGCAACAAGGCGGAAAGGGCCACCAGGACTCTAAGAAAGGCGAGCGAGAAGAACCGTTTCAGGACCGCAATCCAGGGGCTTTTGGTCTTCGAGGCAACAGCGATGCCAAGGCCGGTAGTGTGGAAGGGATGGGTGAAATCAAAGGCCTTCTCCCGCTCGGGCGTAATGGTCAGGGCGGCAACGGCCACATCCAGATTGCCGTTGGCCACTCCGTCCAGCAAGCCGGCCAGATCCAGCTCGCGGAACTCAAAAATGAGATTCAATTCAGAGGCAATCTCGTTCCACAGATCAATGCTAATCCCTCTCCACGAGCCGTCCTCTGTCTTCGTGGAAAAAGGAGGCGCCTCTTTGGTTCCCACCATCAAGGTGCCACGGCCCAAAGGCTGTTCTTGCGCCTCCAAGCCACTGGCGCCCAGGACAATTAAAAGCGTGACACAGAGCAGAATGCTCCTGAGAAGAACCATGTTCCCTCCTTGTGCTCCACACAAATGTGGGGTGTGCTCATGAATTCGAGGGCTGTTTTCTTCTTGATGACACTGTAAAGCCAGGGTTTGAAGAGTGCTGTTCGGTGCGTTTACAGCCATGTCTTTTTCTTGAAATAGAAGACCATGAAAACCGCCACACCGACCATGATGGACAACGCTCCAAAATAGCCCCAGTGCCATTCAAGTTCCGGCATGTATTTGAAATTCATGCCATAAACTCCGGCAATAAAGGTCAGTGGGATGAAGATGGTCGCCATAATCGTGAGCACCTTCATCACCTCGTTCATTTTGTTGCTTACGGTGGAAAGATAGATATCAAGCATACCGGACAGGACATCTCGAAGGGACTCTATGGTATCGATGACATGCACTGTGTGATCATACACATCAGCCAGAAAGATGTTTGTTGATTCACGTATGAGTGCAATCTCTCCTCTTCTCAGGCCGGCCACCACTTCCCTCAGAGGCCAGACCTGTTTGCGGAGATAGATCATCTCTTTTTTCATGTGGTGAATGCTTTCCAGGATCTCGGACGTAGGACTTGTAACCAGGGCTTCTTCCAGTTCTTCTATCTGCTCTCCGAAAGTCTCCAGGATGATGAAGTAATGGTCAACGATGGCATCAATGAGCGCATAGGCAAGATAGTCAACACCTCCCTTTCGGATGTGCCCTTTGCCTTTCTTTGTTCTCTCACGGACCATGCTGAAGACGTCTCCTTCCCTCTCTTGAAAGGAAATGAGACAATGCTGACACAGAATGAGGCTGACTTGCTCAGACTTGACGCTGCTGCTTTCCTTGTCATAGTGAAGCATCTTTAAGACGACAAACACGTAATCATCAAAATCCTCCAATTTCGGCCTGTGTGCCGTGTTTACAATATCTTCCAACGTAAGGGGATGTATGTCAAAACATTTGCCTATCTTCTCAATGATCTCAATATCATGAAGTCCGTCTATGTTTATCCATGTAATAGTGGGGGCTTCCTTGAAGGGAAAGCACTCTTCAACGGTTTTCAGCTCCTTTTGCTGAAATCGCTCCTTGTCGTAGTCGATGACCATCACCCTTGCGGCTTCAACCTTCTTTTCTCCAATATGAACGAGTGTTCCAGGCGCAAGACCGGCCTTTTTTGACGTTCTCTTTATGAACCTGGGCATTGAATGCACCTCCCCTCAGTCGCTACGGAGCAGAATAATCTTCGGAGTCATGTTCACACTACTTAGTGCTTTCGCCTGAACAGGCGCTGATGAAAGCGTCTACCTGGTCCATGACGTCGGCCTGGATACGAGGCAACCGGCGAAAACCCATGGACCCCGACGACCACGTGGCAACTTCCCCATTGATAAGGGGATCTCTCAACAGGGAAGCCATTTGACGAAGCTCTACATCAACTCTATAGAAATGCCTCTCCCCAGATTTCTCCTTGGAGATCTGCTCCCCCCCCACAGTATAGGTGAACTTGACTTCAGGCACCAGAATCTGGAGGTTTACATAAAGGACGGGAGGGAAAGGGGCTTTCTGTGAATCTTCATCAGAAAGCAATCTGATTCCAGCCGCTTGGAGTTTGCGTTCCACCGCTGCAAGGAGTCCGTCTTCCGTCAGTCCTCCCCTTTTTAGTCGGTCTCTCAATTCAAGATCAAAGTGCTCCACCTCTACGGAGATTGGGCCGAGGCCACGGAGCATGGCGCGAGTCTTTATGTCATCGCCTGCCCATGTAAGGGCAAAAAGCCCTGCAACGCCTAAAAACGCCAGGGTCCATACCCCTAATAGTCTTTTTCCTTTCATCGCAGATTTACCCCCTCTCATTGTAACTTGCCATGTGATATCTCAAATGAACGGTCATGGAGACCATGTCCTTGTCATCAAGCTATTGCATCAGCCACCTTCGTGCGATAGAAATGCCACCACTTCTTAAAATAGGGACCTTTGGGAAAGAACGTACGCCGGCCCAAACGAATCCTCATAAATGAAGAGGGTCAACCGTGTCCAGGCGTGCTGAAGACACTTGAGTCTAAGACTCTATAACCGATCAAGAGGTTCTGGGCAAGCCCCCAATGCATGTCGCCATAGGGGGTCCCGTGAGATGTGCTCATGACAGCCGGTGAAAAGACGTACAGCAATGCCAATGAAAAGAAGTGGCCCTCCTTGGCCATCCGCCACGGGACGACCCCTAGTGGGCACTGTTTCCGCCCTCAGGTGGTCTTCGTGTTCCTTTTCTGCCTTGCTTTCATTTCACTCGAACACACAGTCTTTGCCAAACCCTCAGGGCTTGACTACCAGGCGACCATTACAGGGGTCGAGGAAAAGGAGTTGCGAAAGACCCTTGAGGAGATCTCTGATGTCGTGATCCTGAGAAAAGAGCGCCCCCCCGTGAGCCTCTCCCAGTTGCGCAGGCGAGCAGAAGGTGATGTTCCTCTGCTCACAAAGGCCTTTCGGGCCGAAGGCTACTACGGGGGGCAAGTCAAACTCCATATAGACGCACAGAAAGTGCCTGTCCGGGTCACCTTTCAGGTGGACTTGGGACCGGTTTACCTTCTAAAAAGTGTTGACATTGAAACCGCCGGAGCAGCGCCATCGGGACTTCGCCTGCCTGAACCGGAACAAATCGGCCTCCAAAAAGGCGAGCCCGCCCGGGCCCGGATCATCCTGGACGGGGAAGAAAAACTCCTGGGCCTCATGAAATCAAGAGGCTTTCCCTTTTCAACAATCGACGAGCGGAAGGTCCTGGTGGACCATGCTGACCGGTCCGTTGCCGTCCATTTTCGCATCGAGCCAGGGCCGGCGGCCCGATTCGGGACCTTAAAGATCACGGGCCTTCAATCAGTAGACGAAGACCTGGTGCGCGGAAAGATCCCCTGGAAACAAGGAGATGCCTATAATGCTGATTTTCTGGTAGAGGTTCAGAGGGGCCTCACCAAGACAGGGCTTTTTGCCATGGTCAGGGTTACTCCGGATCAACACCTGGATGAACGGGGCTTGCTCCCAATAACCATCGGGGTCACCGAGCGCAAGCACCGTTCCGTGGGAGCTGGTGTGAGCTACAAGACAGATGAGGGACCGGGGGCAAAGATCTCATGGGAGCACCGTAACCTCTTCCATCATGGTGAACGTCTGACCCTCACGGCCACCGCATCGGATTTCACCCGGGCCGCAGAAGGGACCGCCAGAAAGCCCAGCCTCTGGAGACCGGACCAGACCTTGCTTCTAAATGTGCGTGTGGCCGAAGACCGCCCGGAGGCCTACACCAGCCGCAACCTGAGAAGCTCGGCCCTTGTGGAACGTGATTTGGGCAAAGGAATGACCATAGGCGGAGGCCTGGCGTTTAAGACTTCCACGGTCACCCAACTGGACGAGGAGGAGAGCTTCAGTCTGGTCTCATCACCATGGCATTTTGACTGGGACACCAGAGACGACGTGCTGGAACCCACATATGGCGGCCGCCTTGTCTTTCAACTGACCCCCTATTTCGATGTGGTCGGTGAGGATTTCGCTTTTTTGAAGGGGAAGGTGAGCCTGAGTCGCTGTCTGGAAATGGTTGACAATCCCTCCACGCTGGTGGCGGCGCGGGTTGCGGTGGGCTCCATGGTAGGCGCCTCCCGTGACGCCATCCCCGCAGATGAGCGTTTTTATGCGGGCGGGGGCGGGTCCATCCGGGGCTATCCCTTCCAGACCGTGGGTCCCTTGGAGGAAGACGAGCCCCTTGGCGGCAGGTCCCTTTTTGAACTCTCCACAGAATTGCGACTGAAGGTGACAGATCGCATCGGCCTGGTCGCTTTCCTGGATGGAGGAACTGCCTTTGAGACGACGAGTCCGGATTTCAGCCACACGCTTGGTTGGGGCACAGGATTGGGGCTTCGGTATTTCACCCCCATCGGCCCTTTCCGTCTTGACGTCGGTGTGCCGTTAAATCGAAGGCCTGAGATTGACGATAGCTTTCAAGTCTACGTGAGCCTTGGAGAAGCTTTTTACGTAGGTTTCGCACCCATATCAACCAGTTGAAGTAAAAGCTAAGAGCATGCTGAGATGTCTACAAAGCGGAAGGGCACTGGTTTGGGCCTCTTCTCTGCAATTGAAGCCTCGGGATGGGGGAATCCGCTTCTCTTCGGCCTCCAATAATGCCTTTAGTACCTTGCAAAGGGGGTTCGCAAAAAGTCCGATTCGCTCACTCCGTGAGAATTCTTGGGATTCATTCTGCGCTCCGCTAAATCACGAAAACTCGGGCTCACGCCCTCAAACAGTTCGCGATTCTTACGCTCCGCTTATCATGAATCTTATCCCAAGAATGCTCAATGTCGTTCGCGAAAAGACTTCTTGCGAGTCTGTGAATGAAATTCTAGGTGGCAATGGCTGTAGGCCTTCGCTCTGCGAATTTCCCCATCCCTCTGTTGCCAAATCCGGGGGATACAAGTCTTGACACACCCACTAATTGTGGAAATAAGGGGTGCGCCTCTTTTGAAGCCGCCTGGCGAAAACTTGAGTTAGATACATGAACTCGAAGCACATCATAAAAAGGATGGCCCAATGGGTGGGCCTCGGTACAGCGGCGGTTGTCCTTGTTCTTGCCCTTGTGATCGGTGCAGCCCAAACAGGCCCAGCTAGAAGGTACATAAAAAACCTGGTCGCCTCCGGCCTGAGCAAACCTGGTGAGGGGCAGGTTGAGATGGGCGAGATCAGGGGCCTCGTCCCATTCAGCCTTGGTGTGAACCGGATCGCCTTCAATGATGGGGACGGCCAGTGGCTGGCAGTCAAAGACGTGACGCTGCGCTGGTCACCCTTGGCTCTTCTCCGTGGGCGAATCCACATTGCAGAACTCGGCGTCAACAGCATGGAGCTTGACCGACTGCCGCTCAACGGTAATGACAAGGGACAGGGGGGCCCCGAAGGATCACCGGCCTGGCCCAAGACCTTGGGGCAAGTAACGATCCAGCGCCTTGCCATTGAGGAGCTCGCCCTTGGCGAGGCTATGGTCGGCAAAAGCGCCCGTTTCAGGTTCGAGGCCTCCATGAACGGCCATGGCCAGGCCGGGGACATTGCCGTCTATGTTCATGGCGCCATCCACTTTCTGGAGCAAACAGCCCCGTTTTTAAATGCCCTCTTAGGGGATGGGGTGGATTTTTCCAGCCATGTGACACTTGAGGAGACAAAGGGACTCACCGTTAAGCAGTTCGAGATCCAGACTGCGGCAGTACAGCTTGCCGGTAGCGCTTCTGTGGACTTGCTGGAGGAACACCTTGAAGTTTCCTGCCACTTGACCGTGCCAACCCTTGCCATCCTTGGTCCGGCCCTTGGACGGAGTCTTGAAGGCACATTGCAGGTAGATGGGAAGGTCCAGGGACCGTTCGCCGAGCCACACTTGAATGTGGAGGTAGCGTCTGAGCAGCTTCTGCTGGCAGGGCTCCTGATCCAACAAGTCCATGCCTCCCTAAACGCCGAGGGGTGGCCCACCCGAGGGGAAGGCGATTTACAGGTAAGCCTCCGACATGGAGAACAGCCCTTTGAACTTGTCAGTGACTTCGCCGTGGAGGGTCCCTCGCTAAGCCTGACCGCCCTCTCAACCAAAGTCGGAGCAAACGCCCTGACTGGCAACGTGACTTTGGATTTGAACAGGCACACAGTGGTGGGAGAGCTTCAAGGAGCGTTTCGCAAGCTTTCAGACCTGTCCCCTTTGATCGGGCCGGAAATCAAGGGAGCTGCTGAACTTGCATGCAACCTTGATGTGGAAGAAAGGGGCCAAAACGTCATTGTTGTCGCTCAGGGAAAAAATTTGACGAGCCCCTATGGAGAAGTAGGAAACTTGATATGGCGGGGCGAGGTGACGACCCCCTTCCAAAATCCAGAGGTGACTACAGAACTTGAGCTGAAGGGTTATGGGCGCAACGACCTTACCCTGGAGTCTCTTCTCCTCAACGCTAGCGGAAACAGCCATGAGGTGAACTTTTCCAGCAGCGCCAAAGGCCAATACCAAGACAGATTGGAAATCAATACCGCCGGGGTTTTCAGGGTCACCCCAAAAGTCAAGACTCTGGAATTCAGCCAACTGGATGGACACTATGCGGAGTTCCCCTTCATGCTGTCAAAACCTACATCCGTCACGAGCACCGAGGCAGGATACACCTTAAATCCCTTCGGCCTAAACGTTGGCTTAGGGCATCTCGAATGCTCAGGTGATTTTTCCAAAGCAGCCTTCACTCTAAAGGGGACAATGGAGGCCTTGCCCATGCAGGCCCTAAGCCTCATTGGGGCCCCGGTCCTCTCCGGCATATTGGATGGGAACATCCACCTTCACGGCCCCCCTGAGAAACCTGCGGGGGCTGTGGAACTGCACATCCGGGAGATGGCTCGCCGTGCGTCCCCATCTCAAGGGGTTCCGATGGCAACACTCAAGGCCAAGGCTGAACTGGGACAAGACAGGCTCCAGACCGCCCTCACGCTCCAGGGCCTGGGTGACCAGCCTTTTGAGGCCGACCTCGATATGCCTTTCAAGTTCTCCCTCGCGCCTTTTGCCTGGGCCATGCCGGCTGACGGAAGACTCCGTGGCCAACTTACCGGCGAAATCGACATGGCATGGATGCCGTCGGCCTTCTTGCTGGACGACCAGGTCATGGAGGGGACCCTTGATCTCAGTCTGGCCTTAGACGGCACAATGGGCGCCCCGAACGTAACCGTCACCGGCTCTGTGGGAAATGGGGCTTATGAACACCTCCGAAGCGGCACCACCTTCAAAGAGATCGACATGGCCGTGACCACGGAAAACCGGCGGCTGGGCATCAGGCACGCCCGGGCCACCGACGGGGGGACTGGTACCATCTCGGCTGAAGGTTGGCTGGAGCTTCTTTCTAAAAAGGGTTTCCCTTTCCAATTGGCCATGACCCTGGATCAAGCCACAGTGCTTAGACTCGACAATGCCACGGCCACGGCCACAGGACAGGTGGTGTTATCGGGAGCCCTTGCCAAGGCGTCCCTTTCAGGCAACCTCCAAGTGCCGCAGGCAGAACTCCGCATTCCCAACCGGATCCCTCCTGAAATAGTTGAGCTGGACGTCATCGAACTCCATGGCGAAAGCGAAAATGGACCTGCTCTGCCGGCCAAGAAGGGTGAAGAAGCCATGGCCCTTGACTTGAATATGCAAGTGGACTCCCCTGGAAGGGCCTTCTTGCGCGGTCGAGGACTGGACTCTGAATGGCAAGGCAGCCTTACCATCACTGGTAGCGCCAGCAGCCCGGTCATAACAGGGAAGCTTTCTGTCGTGCGGGGGCACTTCAACTTTATGGGGAAACGCTTTTCTCTTCAACGGGGGACGCTCACACTGGATCCTTCGCTCCCATTGTCGCCCTACTTGGACGTCCTGGGCGAATGCCAGGCCAAGGAGATCACTGCGCACCTCCAGCTTTCTGGGTCTGTTCTTGCACCAGAGGTTACGCTTTCTTCCGTCCCTGAACTGCCGTCAGACGAAGTCCTGTCTCGCGTGCTTTTCGGCCGGGGCGTAGCCCACATCACTCCCATGCAGGCCGTCAGGTTGGCCCATGCCGCCAGGACCCTTACGTCCGGGGGCGGCTTTGACTTCATGGGACGGGCCCGCAAGATGTTGGGCGTGGACCAGTTGGAAGTCAAACAGTCAGGAGAAGACGCCAAAGAGGCCAGCATCAGCGCCGGCAAGTATCTGCGGGAGGGCGTGTACCTTGAGGTGGAAAAGGGGTCAGGGCCCGAAAGCGGAAAGACTTCCATAGAGATCGATGTCACACCAAGCATTACATTGGAAACTGAGATTGGCGAAAACGCCGAAGGAGGGGCCGGCATTAACTGGAAAAAAAATTACTGAAGCACGATGGTGCCTGTGAGAATGGGCAGACGGGTAATTAGTTCTGCGAGCCTCATCTCGTGTGTAGGGGTGGAAGTGGCCAGGATCTGGACAGCGGAAGCCTATTGTTATATATAGGAACCGAGACAGCTGCAGCCCTTTGTCAAAATGGAAATGGAAACGATAGTAACCCAGACAGAATAGGGGGAAACAAGATGAAAGCCATGAACACGCTGCCAAAACTGGTTTCCGCAGTCTTTTTTTGCTTTTTAGTGGCTTTGCATACGAATACTCAGGCCGGCCTTTTCGGAGATTCAGTGAAGTTTGCTGACTTGACACAGCTTTCTCCAGACGGCCTGGAAGCACTCAAGGAGCCCGAACTTGAGGTGTTCCTGGCGCGAGTGGAACTGGCTCGTGCAGAGGAGGAAAAGAAAAAGGCTGAAAAAGATTTAACAAATGCAAAACGCACTCTTCAAATAAAAGAATTGGAACTAAAGGCAGTTAGGGCTGAAGAAAAAGCTGCAGAAGAAAATGGTGAGACGGATCGGATGGGTACTGCTGCTGCGGCAGTCAAGAAGGCACGGCAAGACATGCAAGTGGCCAACCTGCTTGTGAGCTGGAAAACAGAAGTAGTGAAAGCTCGGAAGACCGGGGTAAAGAAAGCTAAGTTTGGAGTAGAATTAGCTGAAGCTAAACGAGATTTGGCTTGGATAACACAGCTCGTTGCTGAAAAGGCTCCCTCAGCTCAGAAGTATTCAATGACGGATTATCAGAAGAAAGTCGAGGAGAAGCAGCGGAGTTTCGACAAGGCGGCTATCAAGGAGAAACTTGAAATCGTTGAAGCAGAAAATGCCAAAGAAGAATATGAACGGATGGCCACAGATAAGCCTGGCAAGGAGTAGCGTTTGTTGACAGAGGCAAGTTCTTGCCAAAAATATAATCTTAGAAGTAATGCGATGAACTTACCAAGGGGTCCGGGGTCCTTTGTTCTCTGTTCTCTTGTTTTGCTGTCTCCAGTGACACGTCGTCAGTTCCTGAAAACCTATTGGAAATAAAGCCAATATGCTTTATGTCTGATATCTTTTTCCTTTTGCACATTCAGCACATCCCTCTCGATTCAGACTAAGAATCAGTGCCCTTTCACAATCAGAAACACGAGATAACCCACGTACAGGACAACAAATATTCCCCCCTCCCACCTGTCTAGTTGCCGCTTTTTCCCAGTAAACATGTACGTGAATAGTAGTAGGCTGGCCACAATTACCATGCCCACGTCTATGTTGCTCGTGGTCTTAAAGGGAAGCGGCTTGACGGTCGCACTAATCCCCAAGACAAAGAAAATGTTAAAGATATTTGAGCCGACCACATTGCCCACCGCTATTTCGACATTCTTTCTATGGGCAGCGACAGCCGATGTGGCCAATTCAGGCAGTGATGTGCCGATGGCAACCACCGTCAGTCCCACCAATGATTGGCTCATTCCCAGAGTCAAAGCTAAATGCACAGCCCCTTCGACAATCCACTTTCCCCCAACGCTCAAACAGGCGAGCCCTGCGAAAACAAAAAGCAACGACTTTAGCACTCCATACTGCTTGGCAGGAACGTGTTCTTCCATGCCCTCTATTCTCTTTGCTATGCTCAAAGAGTAATAAATGAATATGATAAAGAAGGAAAGAAGCACCAGCCCATCTATCCTGGTCAACGAAGAGAACTGGCGTCTATCGATGAGTTGGTCATTTGCCAAGATGCCTAGGAGAACAGCCGCCAGAAGACTTAATGGAATCTCTTTCCAGACTGTGCCCTTTGTCACTGTCAAGGGGTAAATAATAGAGGAAACACCAAGGATGAGGAACACATTGGCGATATTGCTGCCCAAGACGTTGCCAATGGCGATGTCGGTGTTGCCCTTGATGCTGGCAACAATATTGACAAACAATTCAGGGGTTGATGTGCCAAAAGCAACAACGGTAAGGCCAATCACCAGATCAGACACATTAAACCGCCTGGCAATGGATGAAGCGCCATCAACCAGAAAGTCCGCACCCTTGATGAGCAGGACAAACCCAATAATAAGAAGGACATATGGCAGCAAGGCGGTCACTGTTAATTACTCGCGCAGAAAGGATATTGCATTTTGGTCAGTCGTTTTGAAAGATATGAAAAGATGGGTAACCTGGCCTTTCAGGCAGAGGATTATACCCAATGGCGCCCTACTGAACGATCATGACGGTCATATCGTCAGCAGCCTCTAAAACCTTGCCGGCCACGCAACCCATGAGGAACTCTTTGCTCCCGGACTCGCCTCGGCGTCCCAAGACGATGGTTCCAAATCTTCTTTTCTTAGCTTCCTTAACGATATCATTCGCCGCACTTCTGCTCCCGTCTACCACTTTGGTAGCAACCTGAGTTTCCGCAAGCCCTGCTTGAAGCAGCATCTCTCTAGCTTTCTTCATGAAGGGATCTATTTGTTCTCCAGCTTTCTGCTTACAAAGCCCTTCAAGTTCCGGCGCAGCCTGCAAAACCCCCTTGTGGAACGTAGCGCCTTAGATGTCGCATGGTATGAAAGAGGGTAATTTCACAGTCAGTTCCCGAGAAGACGAAGCCGGCATGGTCTACTGCTCTGATAGCGTCCTCTGAGCTATCGATAGCAACGAGCACCTGTGCAGAGGCAACAGGGCCTGATACTATCCAAACCGGGCAAACCTTACAATATTCCAGTAACTTCCTAGAGATTTTCCCCATAAAAAAGCCTGTAAGCGACTTCGCCCCCTAGTACTAATGAGTACGCTATCGGCACGATTGTCGTCTGCCCACATGCAAATATCTCGGGCAGTACCGACCTTTCTGCGCTTATAGAGCGTCTTCACACGCCCTTTTTCGAATCCTTTTCGAACAAGGGCAACCTTGGCTTCTCTGAGAATACGCTCGGCCATCCGGATGTTCTGTTCCTCAACAGATTTTACCTGGAGCCTGCTCTCTCGGTTCATACCTTGCTCCTCCAACGGGATTGGGGGCAGACTGGAAAGCACATAGAAGAGAGTCACGTCTAAATTGTGCCTGGGACCAAAAATGAGGTTCAGATAGTCTAAGGATCTCAATTCGTTCTTGGAGCCATCCATGGGTACGACGATCATCTTGGTCAGATCAGCCATGATCTCCCTCCTTTCCTCAGAAGATTTAGAAGCTGGAATGCGACTCAAATATGCGGAAGGGCGCTTACGGCGCACTAGAAAGGTGAATCACACATGACACGATTGACGAGCCGGAGAGAATTTCCGCCTGCAACTGCGATTGAATACTGTGCGCGCAAAGATCTTTGATCTCTCTCTGAAACAACGCCCCTACAGCAGTTCACTCTCACCGCCGCTCAACGCCTCAAAGCCGGTCACAAGATCGAACAGTTCCGCATCGATGGAGCTCTGTCGTTGTTGGTGAAATTGAGTGGTCAATTCCTGCAGCCGATTCTCGATATTTCTCTCAGCGGCTTGCATGGATGCCAGCCGGCTGGCATTTTCTCCTGCCAGCGATTCAGCAAAGGAACGGTATACAGATACGAAAAGGTATTCGCGAATCAACAAGGAAAAGAGTCTCTGCCATTCCATGGTGAAGAAGGGAACGGCGCGACAGGGCCACGCCTTGTGTTCTAAATCCTGAAACCACTTCAAGTCCACGGGGAGCAGCTGGGTGGTGTGGGGAGTATAAGACGCGCCAGACAAGGGTCTATTAAAAAAAAGAAGCACTTCGTCGACCCCTCGCTCGGACCGCCACATCTCCACTTTGCGTACGACGCTGTGCACAACGGGTGTAATGGCTGCTGCCGAACCGGGCAGTCCAATAAGATCCTCAACAGCTTGCCCTGCTTCCTGAAGTCGGGCCAAAACCCGCGCACCAGCCGCAAGGATGTGAATATTTCGTGACCGGCTTCTTCTTTTTTCCAACTCGCCGGCTGCGTATCGTGCTATGACTTCGTTGAATTGTCCAACCATACCCTGATCAGAACCGAACACAATCGCGACTAAATGTCCATTCAAGACCGGTTTGGCGAGCTTGATGCCCGGTGGCTTCTGTTTCAAGATAACCTGAAATCCCATTTCCACGGCCCGGTTATATTCAGCCAGAGATTCTGCGGCCTTCTCGTACTGCCGTATGCTCACAGCAGCGAGGGCTTTCATCGTCCGCACAACAGAGTGCAGATCCTCAGCACTCTTAATCCTACGGATCAGGGATTCAATGGTTTCCATGACGGATCAACTCGACTCACCAGCCCCCTGAATTACATCTGATTCCACTTGCTGCTCTTCTTTCATCACTTCTCGGGGAATGGCTTCCCGAGCAATGTCCAGAACACGGCCGCGATCCTCTTCGCTCAGCTCAGCCCCGGACTCTATTTGCCCATAAAGGGATGCCAATTCGGCAGTGATCCTTTCCCGTATATGCTGTTCTGCCGCAGCCACTTTGCCCGGCGAAAGGGCATCAAATACTCCCTCTGCTGCTGCCAAAAGAATGGCCACCTGTTCAGGGGCAGACATAGGCCGATATTGAGGCTGTTTTAGAATTTCGCGGACACGACGGCCATGCTCTAAGGTTTTTCGAGTATTCTCATCTAGACGTGTTCCAAAGCGCGCAAACGTCTCCAGTTCTTCAAACTGAGAATAGGAAAGCCGCAGATGGCCGGCGATCTTGCGATAGGCGGGCAGCTGAGTCTTACCCCCTACGCGAGACACGGACTTTCCCACATCGACAGCAGGCAAGATACCTTTCTGAAACAGATCCGGCGAAAGATAGATCTGCCCGTCTGTGATAGAAATGATATTTGTCGGAATATATGCTGACATGTTCTGGGATTCTGTTTCTACGATGGGCACGGCGGTGAGAGAGCCGCCCCCCAATTCCTCTCGAAGATGGGTAGACCGTTCAAGGAGTCGGGAGTGAATGTAGAAGATGTCACCCGGAAAAGCTTCTCTGCCAGGAGGCCGACGCAACAGAAGAGACAGTTCCCGGTAGGCCTGTGCATGGCGCGTCAAGTCATCGTATACGATCAAGACATCCCGCCCTTGTTCCATAAAGTACTCAGCCATAGTGGTCGCTGCATAGGGTGCCGCAAACTGCAACCCCGGTGGATCTTCCCCCCCAGCCACGACAACAACGCAGTAGGCCATGGCCTCATGCTTCCGCAAGTCATTAATCAGTTTGGCTACCGAAGAACTTCGCTGGCCAATGGCGCAGTAGACACAAAGGACATCTTTGTCTCGCTGGTTAATAATCGTGTCGAGCGCGATGGCCGTCTTTCCCGTTTGTCGGTCACCGAGAATAAGTTCCCGCTGGCCACGACCAATGGGAACCAACGCGTCTACCACCTTAAGACCTGTCTGAAGCGGTACCGTAACCGGTGAACGATCCATGATTTCCGGGGCTTCACGCTCGACAGGGCGTCTTTCCAGAGGTCTGATGGGGCCAAAATCGTCCATTGGACGACCCAAAGGATCCACGAGGCGCCCAATCAGTGAATCGCCTACAGGCACCTCCAGCACCCGCCCAGACCTCCTGACCTCTGATCCAGCCCTCAATGTGGGGCTTTCACCTAATAGAACGACACCGACGTCCGACACATCCACATTAAATACCATCCCCAACACATTGTCCGAAAAGAGGATAAGCTCTTCAGATCTCACGTGCGGCAGACCTTCAACACGGGCGATGCCTTGCCCAACAAAACTTACGACGCCGACCTCACGTCCCTTTAGTTTCGGCCTATAACTCTCCAATGCATCATCAAGGACGTCGAACGTCTCGTCTACAGAGGATGTCAGCGTTTCACTCATTTGTAAGAACCAATCACTCCTCTACTTCTTTGGCCTGTTGATGAGGGCTCTCTCCTTGCTTTTCGGTGGCATCCTGTGTGCTTCCCTTCCCTTTATCCAATGTTAGGACGTCCGCCAATGTGGTTTCCAGCGCATCGAGATAGTCGCCTGAGCTCCAGGCAATTTTGCGTCCCTGTGCCACGAGTTCGATCCCGCATATTACGTCCAAAGAAGCTTCAAACTGTACATCAAGGGGACCCGAGGCATAGGCCTGAAGCACTTCAACGATCACCGGTGACATGTCTTGAGGAATCTCAAATGCACTCCTGACTGTAATGCGCGCCTTTGACTGCTGAACAGACTCTTTCAGTTTAGCTTGCTCTTCATCACTGAGACCGCGAAGACGATCGACAAAAACGTTGAGGATGTGCTGTTCCAGATCGACATTGGCCAAGTCTCTAAGGGCACGGCGAGCTATATCAAATGTCTGCTTACTTGTACGTTCGCGCAGATTCTGAAGAAAGGCGTGCTTTTCCCGCTTCACGGCCTCGTACCAATTGGTCCGAATCGCATCGACCTGGCTGCGTGCCTGGCTGACCAACTCCTTACGCTCAACTTCCACCTCTTCCTTCATTTGCCTTAGAAAAATCTCACGCTGGCTATCAAGCTCTCTGTTTTTCTCCTGGTAGCGCTCCGCTTCCTGGTGAGCTTCTTCTTTTTTCTCTTCCGCCTCTTCCATGCGAGCAGCAATTCGTCTCTCACGCTCATCCATGGCCTTGATAATAGGGCCATAGAGAAAGCGCTTCAGCAGGTAAACAAGCACCAGAAAATTAAGGATCTGGGCAATGACTGTGAACCAATCGATCAGCACGGATTATCCTCCAGCTTTGGACACAGCGTGTTCCCAGAATGGATTGGCAAAAATGAGAATCATCGCTACCACAAAGCAGTAAATGGCCGTCGATTCCACCATCGCCAAGCCCACAAAGAGCGTGCGTGTGATGGTGTTGGCTTCGTCCGGCTGTTGTGCAATAGAGCCCAACGCCTGGGCCAAGGCCCGGCCTTCTCCTAAAGCAGGGCCAACCGAACCTATTGCGATCGTTAACCCGGACGCAATAATAGAAATGGTGCCAATGAGACCAACGTTATCCATCTGGCAAATCTCCTTTCTCGCCTTCCTGACTAGCCTGGCCCTCTCGCTGGCGGGCCCGTGTCGCAGCAGCGATGTACACCATAGCCAGGATGGCAAAAATATATGCTTGTATCAATCCGGTAAGGAGGCCTAAGGCTTGCATCACGATTGGAAAGATGAGTGGGGTAACGGCAAGCAGTATGGCAACAATCATAGTCCCGCTCATAACGTTTCCAAAGAGTCGCACCGCCAGGGCCAGAGTGCGGGACAATTCTCCCATGACATTAAAGGGAAGCATGAATACGGAAGGCTTGATGTACTGTCCAAAATACGAACCTCCTTTGTGGGCGATGCCATACAAGGGAACTGCCACAAACACACATAGGGCCAGTGCCGCGGTGGTCGAAAGCGACCCCGTAGGCGCCTCGTAGCCGGGGATGATGCTCAAAAGATTGCACACTGCGATGAACAAAAACAGCGTGCCCACAAAGGGCAAGTACTGCCCCGGATCTTGACCGCTGATTTCGCGGATTTGATCCCTCATTCCGGTGACAAGGACCTCCATAAGGTTCTGCCACCGAGAAAACCGGGTCTCTGACGTGATCTTGCGTGTCACTAGTATGGACCCGAGAACCATGAAGACCATCACAGCCCAGGTAAACACAATGGTTGCATTTACGACAATCGGTCCCCACCTGAAGAGAACCAGGTCATCAGGGCTAATACGCATATTTTAAGACCTCACTTGCCGATCTTCTGAACCTGTCGCCTTTCGAGCCACTTCCGATGACGATTCATCCACAATCAATGTGTCCAAAGCCCATGTCTGACGGTTTCTTAAAAAATCCTTGAATCGTCATGACGGACTTGATCCGGCATCTAGAAGTTTTTGAAAAGACTGGATAGCGCCGGAGCTTCACTGCGTGCCCGGCTTTCACCGGAATGACAGAAAGACGTGTCTTTCGACTTTGAGTCCGCCGGGGCGGAGAGTTTTAGCCTTTTAGTCGACCATCTCAAGTGTGCGCATCTCTTCTCAAGCCCACGGGCGCAAATGGTCACGGAGAAGGCAAAATGGACTTTTTTCGAAATCATCATGTCTGGAGGCCAAGGGATCTCAGCCTCTGGTCTTAACATCTGGGCTCCTCCCTGCAAGCTCAGGGTGCGACTTCAGGCCGCTGCGATCTGGACCCCAATGCCTTACGAGCACCGTCCGAACGGCGAGAAAAGCAACCAAGCTCACTATCAGCCGCTCCCATCGGCCACCCATGACAAAATAGAAGCCCGCCAACACTACGGCTGAGCGCCCAAAAAGGCTAAGAAGACTTAGCCGGAGCGGTCGCCGCGCCAAGGGGAGCTTTCGAACCGTTAACCACAACCCGTAAAAGTAGAATGTGCCTAGCCCAATGCCCGCCAGAAAACAAAGTCCTAGGGGAAGCCATTCAGTCACATTCAGGTCCCCCTTCTTCTTCCTCAATCGCCTCTCGCTCTCGGCTCACCCAGAACCAGGCGTTCAGGCAACCGAGCCCAATGCCAATGATGAGGAGCGTCAAGGTCCAGGAATACCGGCTTGGCCATCTCAGGTCTATCCAGACACCCAGGGCCACGCCAATCAGCGTGGGGATGGCGACAGACCACCCGACTAGGCCAAACATGCCCAACCCGAACCAAACAGAGCCATCTTTCTGCTGGCGGGCCCTCATCTTCCTGGCCTCTTTTATCTTCACTTTCCGGCACAGTTCCTTTCGGACGTCTTCTTCTCTTGGTTGGCGGCCGCTAACCATATTTCTCCAAATCCATCAACCGTCGTATGAAATTCGCCTCAAGCTTTGCAAAAGCAGAGCGTGTCAGTTCCTCCTGTTCGTCCTGGCGCCTGAAGCTTGTTTCGATTGTCTGCTTAAGGGTCCCCAAGTTTGGACCGCGTACAGCATTTCTGGTTGAGACCAGGACCTCCGGACCGCACTTAATTAAGATGCCCTCATCAACGGCAAGAAACTCTTCGGGGCGCCCCATAGGCACAAACGAAAGCAAGCCTGGTACAAGAGCGGACAAGAAGTCCACGTGACGAGGAAGCAGGCAAAAGAAGCCATTTCCCCCCTCTGCAACCACTTTGGTCACTTTTCGATCAACGAGAACCTCTTTGGGAAGTAAGACTTTCAGCCTCATCATTTCTTTGCTTCTTCGATCTTTCCAATCATGTAGAGTGATTTCTCAGGATAATCCGAGAACTCATCTGCCAAGATGCGCTCACAGCCATCCAGAGTCTCTTCCAAGTCCACCATTCTTCCACGCAATCCAGTGAACTGCTCCGTTGTAAAGAAAGGCTGCGTGAAGAACCGCTCAAGGCGCCTTGCCCGGAAAACGATCCGGCGATCCTCCTGGGAAAGCTCCTCCAAACCAAGCATGGCAATGATGTCTTTTAGGTCCTCATAGAGGGCCAATGTCTTGCGCACCTCTTGCGCGACAAGGTAGTGCCTCTGGCCCACGGTTCCGGGACTCAGCATTTTGGAACCCGACGCAAGGAGGTCAACGGAAGGGTACATCCCCTCACTGGCCTTCTTTCGAGATAACACTATGGAAGCAGACAAGTGCGCAAACGTGTGAACTGCCGCTGGATCCGTAAAGTCATCTGCCGGCACATACACGGCCTGGATGGAGGTAATCGCGCCTGCAGCGGTATTGCAAATTCGCTCCTCAAGTTCTGCCAGTTCAGTGCCCAGCGTCGGTTGATAGCCAAGACGAGACGGGAGCTGCCCCATCAGGCCGGACACCTCTGAGCCAGCCTGGATAAATCGGAAAATGTTGTCTATCAGTAGCAGCACATCCTGTTTCACGTCATCCCGGAAATACTCGGCCATGGTGAGTGCGGCATGTCCTACCCGGAATCTGGCCCCGGGCGGCTCGTTCATCTGGCCAAAGACCATGACAGTGTTGTCTAGGACACCGGCCTCCTTCATCTCGCGGTAGAGTTCCTCTCCCTCTCGAGAGCGTTCACCAATGCCACAGAAGATGCTCACCCCTTCGTGACGCCCGACCATGTTATGGATCATCTCTGTGATGACGACAGTCTTGCCAACACCGGCGCCCCCAAAGAGTCCCGCCTTGCCGCCCAGTTCTAAGGGCACGAGAACGTCAATGGCCTTGATGCCTGTTTCGAAAATTTCCGATGTTGTAGAACGCTGATTAATCGGAACAGGCTCGCGATGAATGGAACGCCACTCAGTATCCTTCAACCCTTCTTGTCTGTCAATCGGCTGGCCAAATACGTTCCATACCCTTCCCAAGAGCCCTCTGGACACCGGCACTCTCACGGGTCGGCCCGTGTCAATTACCAGGGAACCCCGGGCCAACCCCTGAGTCGGCGTCAGTGCTACTCCACGCACCACTTCAGCACCAAGATGGGTTTGTACCTCAATGGCTATCCGGCCATCATCACCGGCTTCCAGGAGGCTGTAGACAAAGGGCAGCTTTTGGGGAAAACGGGCATCAACCACGCTTCCGCGAACCGAAATCACCACTCCTTGATTATTTGGGTCAAGGCTCATCTGTCATCCTTGGCGCGCCATTCAAAAGAGGCCTCTTCAGAAAATCAGAGCACTATACACAAACCAGCACGCCTCTCATGAATAGTCGTGTTCATCCTGTATGCTGCCCACCAGTTCTTCCAGTATATTTTCCAGGGTGATGAGACCTGTCAATTTACCCTTTGGGTCCAGTACGACTGCTTGATGGAGTTTTTTCGCCTGAAAGCTTCGCAATTGGGCATCGATCGTCTTTTCGGCCGGCACAAAATAGGCCGGCCGCAGAATCTTCTTGACAGAAACCGACTGCTTGCTTTCTATGACCCTGAACACATCTTTGGCGTGCACAAAACCGATGACATCTGAACCCCTTCCCTCCCTAACGGGAAACCGTGTATGCCCCGTTTTAACGATCATTTTGGTGAGATCATCCATGGAAGCATCTATGTCCAGGACGGTCATTTTCTCTTTGGGGACCATGACCTCTTCTACGGTCTTATCATTGAGGGTAAAAACCCTTGAAAGCATTTTCCTTTCCTCTGCTGAAATAGCACCTTCATCCCAGCCCATCTTGATGCAGGTCTTGATCTCGTCTTCTGTCATAAGCGGGTTCTTCATCTTGGACACATCCACACCCAGCAGCAATAAGATCTTGTTTGTGACATAGGTAATCGAGACCACCACTGGATTGGAGAACACCATGATACCTTTGAGGATGGGAGCCGTAAGAAAAGAAACCCGCTCATTGTAGTATTTCGCATACACTTTGGGGGTAATCTCGGCAAAGACCAGAATCGCAAGAGTGAGCAACCCTGTCACATAGATAATACCCTTTTCACCCCAAAGTGAGATGGCAAAAGCCGTGGCAAGGGCTGACATGGCCACGTTCACCAGATTATTTCCTAACAAGATGGTCCCGATCAGGCGTTCCGGCTCCTTTAGGATGCGTTGTACCAGTTTGGCTCTAACAGGCTTGGTCTCGGCAAGGTGCCTCAGACGCAGCCTGCTGATGGCCATGAGGGCCGTCTCAGACCCCGAGAAAAAAGCGGAACAGCCTAGCAACGCAATAATTAAAAGGAGCATTATAAGGGGGTTGGTCAATGTCATCGGGCGCTACTCCTATCATCCCGCGGCCACTTCTGTCTGGCTCAAGGCCTGGGATACTATGCCTGTATCCCGAGCTCCCAGCCACGGAATGTCTCCGCGGAATGTGACGGTGGTGAAGGCACCATCAGTGCTTGGTCTTGGCCTTCTTGTCCCAGACCTCAATGAGATAGTTCTTTTGCTCCTCAAAGACCTGGGCCTGTTTTTCCACCACCTCTTCAGCCTCGCCTGAGCTCATCTTCTTTGTCTCGTTGATGAAGGAGGCGACACGACCGAGATACAGGGGAGTGACCACGTTGATAAGCTGGGTGCGGTTAAACGTCCACTGGTGAAAGGTGGCCGCAATCTCATAGAGGGCCATGACCCATGTCTTTTCCGGCATAATAAACTTTGTCTTGGATTTGGCTGCACACTTCTTCAGCTCATCATAGCATTGTGGGCAAAACACATCCTTATAGAGCCCTTTGAATTGTCTGAAACCGGTCTTGTACTCCTTTACTAATGCTTCAAGATTGACCTGAATCGGCTCGGGCTCCATCAATTTCTCAAGCCCAAATACCGGCACGGTCCGGCTCCCCCGCACAGACTGCCATGCCTCCTCATTCTCTTCCATGAGCACAAAGAGGGTGTGAACTACCTGGCGAAACATGGGGCCCAAGGACTCGGCAGGGTCTTTGGCGTCGTGGATCTTCACACCCAGATTGGACTGACAGATCTTGAAGTTGTGCGTGATGGCATGGGTGGTCATCCACACATCAATGCCGTATCGGGCCACATCTGTCTCCCACACATCCTGTTCAATGTAGTGGCGTGCCAGCTCGCCTGCAAAGGCGAAGTCTCCACCAATGGGTTGGCGAATCCGCAGGCCATAGAGAGCCCTGGTGAGATTGTAAACAATGTTGTTTGTAATGGTACCATCGTATTTGTAACGGGAATAGATGGGCGACACATATTCGTAGTCCCTTTCCAGGACGGGCTCCAAAAGGTACTTGACCCAATCGCTGGTAATGGAGCGAAGATCCGAATCAACCACCATGCACGCTTTCACCTTGAGGCGCTTGGCGGCTTCAAAAATGGACCGAAAGGCCGAGCCCTTGCCGCCTGGACCGCGGTAGATGGAGACGATCTTCTCCTGCCATGGCTTGATCTGAAACTCCTTGGCGACTTCCCGGGTATCATCGGTAGAACCGCCATCAGCCACCATGATGACAGAGCGCATGTCCTTGAAGTGCCTGTGCAGGCCGTGCGTGACCATCTGGACCACATGTTCGATAGTCTCCTGATTGTTGTAGCAGGGTATGCCCACGAGGATGTCTGCACGCTCTACTTCTTCGATCCTTTTTGCAGTATAGGCCCTCAGGCCCGTATAATATCGCATGGCTTCTTCGTACTCCTTCTTTATGGCTGAAAGCTCGTTGGCCACCTTCTATTTCGTAGATCTTATGCACGAATCCAAGGTAGCCGTCAAGGTAAAGGGGCAAATCTGGACCCACGTGGATCGGCACTGGAGGAAAAGATGGACGTAGGGAAATTGCCAAAGGCTTTACCAGTGGGGCTGGTTTCCAATGCGATGGCCCATCACTTCCAGGGTATCGGTCACCACCACAAAGGCGCCGGGGTCCACTTGGCGGATAATCCGTTTAGTTCGGGCCAGATCCCGAAACGTGATGACGGTGTACAAGACCTGTTCTTCCTGACCTGAGAATGCCCCTTGGCCTCGAAGAATAGTGACGCCCCTTCGAACCTGCTCAAGGACCCTTTGCGCAATTTCGTTCCACTGAGATGAAATAATGAGCACAGCTTTCCTCTGGCTAAGCCCCGTAGCCACGAGATTCATAACGTGGGAGGTGACATACATATAAATGAGGGTGTACAGCACTGGTTCCAAAGAGGAAGACATGGCTGCCAGAACGAGCACGCCGGCATTGAAGGCCAAAGTCGTGGTTCCCAAGCGAATAGAAAAGCGGTTCAATAAGGTCACTGCAAGAATGTCCGTACCCCCTGCTGACCCGACAGATCGTAGGATGATTCCCGAACCCAGGCCGCTCATAATGCCTGCAAGCAGTGCACTCGGAACGGGATCATGGATCGCGATGGGAATGGAAACCCACTGCAAGCTTGCGGAAAAGACAACCATGCCCGCCACACTGAACAAGAAGAAGCGCCTTCCAACAAACTTCCATCCCATGGCAAAGAGGGGCAGATTGATGGCGAAATAGAGCCCCGAAACAGGGAGAGATGGAACAAGATAGTGGATCACCAGGGCCAGGCCGGTCACACCGCCACTCACGAATCTGTGGGGAATGAGGATACCGTTGATGGCTAACGCACAGATGGTGCTACCCAGCGTTATGAGTCCGATGTTCCGTAACAGTTCACGCGCGAAATCCGAAGTCGTTCTATTGGTGCGATTGGAAGTCATCTTTCCCCTCTCAGCAGGCCGGATGTCCACGGCGGGCATATTTTGTGTCTAAGTCGTGCTTCTCAAAAAGTGCGGTCTCTTTTGGCCTCGTCCGTACCTTCTCTTCCGAAAAAATCAACACAATCCATTTTCCCTCACTGGTTCTCACATCCTTATCCCGCTCTTCAACAAGGCCGATGGCAAGCTGACAGTGCCCTGGGGCCCTCTCTTGTGTCCAACTTAACTCTTTGGATTCATCGAGGCAGTAGTAACGGACGGAAGTTCAGGCAGCGCTCCGCCATGAAGGGGACGAACGCCTTTCGTATGAGAGGAGAATCTTGGCCAGTTGGCTCAGATCAGGGTTAGCACTGTTAAAAACCGGCACATCACTGAATCTCGCAAGCTCCCTTACATGTAATGGCGAACTGGAACACACGCCCGAGAGGGCATCGGGAACCAGACCAAATTTGTCTTCCAGGATCTTCAATCCTCCCAGGGCTCCAAAGGCGTCACTAGCACAAAAGATGAGTTTGTGAATCCTTGACCTCACTTCCTTTGAACGGAGCAGCATGGCCGTTTCCCGCTGGTTGATGCCGTCAGCAAACTCCACCACCCAATAGTTCTTGCGGTTGTTTGCATATTTAAGGTCAAGCTGATCGAAGATGCTCAGCACCTCATCCTCGGGAAGCAGATAGGTCGAAGGATAGCCAAGGAATGTGAAATCAGCATAAGGATCGGCGCCTGCATCGTTCATGTGGAGGATGTCTTTGAGACTGGCCGTTCCTGTCACCTTTGAGGCCCGCACAGGGTGTCCCATGGATGCCAGCGCCCAGCAACAGGCAACAGCAGCCATGGTCTTGCCCGCATTCATGGAAGTGCCGCAAACCAAAATCATTCTGGATCTGGGGAAGTCCTTGACCGACTTCTTGGGCTTGACCGTGGGAAAGGAGCGGGTATTCAGGACGGTGTTGTTGTCCTTGTCCAACACATAGCCATGTATCCGCACCCTTGTCGGATCTTTTATCATGGCATTCTTGGTTTTCACGATCCCGATCATGCCGGATCGGGCAAGGAGGTCGACTTTATGTCTCATTCTGTCTGGGATGATCCCTTCATAATGGTCTGGAGCATATCTATTTCCAAAAACAAAAATGCCTTTTGTACCATTGTGTATCGTATGAATCCTGCCAAAGGCATTCTCCAAAGACGAGTGATGGCCAATACGACCAATGGTTCCATAGACGACATCACCGACTTCCGGCATCTTGTCAGAGTGTTTGTAGTGTTTGACCTGGCTCCTCTTGATGGTCAAGGCAGCACTTGGCAAGATGAATCCTTTGTCAATCTTTTGCATTCTGTTGCTTCTCCGCTTCACCTCAATTGAGGCAAAAGCCACAGCTACGTCCTAGTCCTCGCACAAATATCTCGCTGTGCATTCCAGAAAAGACTGATTGACCACATGTCCCGCGCGTGGAAGCACCTTGAGAGCCATCCTGAAAGACCACCGTTCCTCATTAGCCATTTGCTGCAGGGAGGCGAACCAGTTCTCGGCCCGTTCCTTGCGGCCTTTACCTTGCAGGCTCATGAGATCATACTTTTTGTATCTTTTCCTAAAAGCGGACTGGGCAATATCCCTTTCCCCAACAATGAGAAGAACCTTGGCCCCGCAGAGCTGTCGCCATCGCGGTCGCAGGCCGCAGGGCAATGTCTTTCGAGCAGTTCCCACCGGATAAGGCAGTGTTGGGTCCTGCCACAAATACCAACCTGGCGCACCACACACGGCCCGGTCAACCCGTTCAGGGCTGAAGGTGAGATAACGATGAACGAACTGACCGCCCCCAGAAAAGCCAAAAACCAAAATGGGGGCTGTAGGGATTCCCGGCAGCATTTTCCCCACTTCATCGACGAGGGCGTTTAAGCGAAGGTCTGCTCTCAGTCCCGAGGGGTTCAGGCGTTGGTAGTCCTTGTTGAATCGCCGTTCGTCAAAATGGGGGGCCAGAACAACCCACCCCTTCTCGTCTGCCAGGTCTGTCCAGTATTCGGCATAGGTTCTTACCTTGGCCCTTCCCCTGGCGTTGGTTCTGCTGCCCGTGTATCCGTGGACCGACACCAGTATCCTGGCTGCTGTAGGCTCGGCAATCACCCTCCCAGGCACATACAGATAGAAGAGTTGACCATCGTGAAAGCTTAAGGCGTTTAGACCTTCCATTATGTGCCTGTCGGTCTGTTGTACTCCTTGTTTGATAAGGTCCATTAGGCTTCTGTCTTTCCATCTGACCTACCTTTGCGGCCCCTAAAAAGCGACAGGCGCCAAAGGCGCCAGGATGTGCGCTGGATCAATCCGTTAAGACAAATGGCTTTGAGGCGGGCAGCACCACGTTCCCGCGCAGGAACCGGAGGGGACTTGGACCGGAAGAATTGGACGATATAGTCCTCGGCCCTTTACACATCGAACGGTTTGCATGAGAAGAGGCTACAAGCAAGAAGCCTTCGCAGGCCACTTCTGGATTAACTGACGAAATCCCTGTTGGGTGTCTCTCTTCCCTGATAATGACCTTCCTGAAGAGCCGAAAGGGCCGTGCCAGAAGATTTACGCCACAGCGTCTTTAAGGGCCTTGCCAGGCTTAAACGTCACCGAGTTGTGGGCCTTTATGGTTATCTTTTCTCCGGTTGCCGGATTGACCCCTTTACGGGCCTTGCGCGCCACCTTAGAGAAGGTGCCCAAACCAGGGAGCGTAATCTTGCCTCCCTTTCCGTTCATCGCCTTTCCAATGCTCTCCAAAAGCGAACTGAGGGCCTCGGCTGCCTCTGCTTTTGAAATGCCAGCGTCCCCTGCCATCTGGTCAATGAGTTCTCCTTTTGTCATTCTGTCTTCCTCCTTAGATTCTGATCACACCGGTTACTACTTGCGGAACACCCTTCCTGTGGGTTCAAAAATGAGGCAGCAGGCCATTCCCCCCTCATAGGGGTCCTTAACCAAGCTATCTGAATAAGTTCTTTTCGTCGCCCCCGTGTGATATGTCTACCCTATTTGGATACGACCTCATAGCTGGTCACGGTGAGAGACTTGTTTCCTTTGCTATCTTCAGCCACCACACCAGTTGCCTTCACCGTCATACCATCCAGCTTGATCAGCTCCTTTCCAACGGCATTGTCAACGATTTGGTATTCCTCTCCCGTCCCCGACATTTCGGCAGCAATTGGCTTTCCTCTATCATCCCAATCCACTGCTTGCACTCTTCCAATGATCGTAACCTCATCTGACTCTGTGGCAAGCACGCTGGCCGTACACAACAAAGAAGCGAATGTCAGCGTACAGAGCACCAAAACCAAGTATCTTCTGATCCCTTTCATGAATGATGCTTCCTCCCACGTTGAATGGTTCTAAAGCACACTGAACTTGTTTGTCTAGAGAGGCGGAGCGCCTGTTTTTTGGCGTTCCGCCTCTCCTTGCCAATCTCTTGCTTCTTTCAGTCGATAACTGTCCACCCGGATTGTATTTCCACCTTTCATTCTCTTCGTCAGAACGCCGATGACCTCTATCTCTTGTCTCACCAAGCCCAAAAGCTCTTTTCCCTTTGCATACGGTTCAACAAGGTACTCCTCCTCACCTGGGCTTGAAATGATCGTGGTGAGAGCGTTCCCCTGGTCGTCCCACTCAACGGGAATGACGATACCCACGACTGTGATTGGTTCATTTCCTGCCCTTTCCCTCTGCGCAACCATCTTGTTCTTCTCGTCTGAATCCCCCCGTCCTCGGCTACCCCGTCCCTCCTTGCAAGCGAGGGAAATCGTGTCCCAGATTATTGGATCTGACGATAAGCAGTATCTGTGCCACAACCATAAACCGCTGATATTGCAATATTTGACAAATTAGCGGGCCTGACAATCGGAATTGCAGGTTCCGATGCCAGCCACTAAGACTCCCCCTGTTGGCACTTTCAAGACATTGTTTGCCCCTTCAACCACTTGAAATCAAATGACGACTGACCATGTTGGAACTTTGAGTTCCGATATTCTCGAAGTGAGAACTGACAATTCTTTTTTTCTCTTGAAAGATTGTGGCTTTTGGTGCATTGGAGGACACACCGGTATTTGGCAGACTGAACCAACCGACCCTCTTTTTGGGGCGGCCGTGAAACATCTTTGGAAGAACAGATGAAGGCCATTCTTGTTGCATCTCACAATCGGTCCGCCTGTGAGGCCATTAAGACCAGCTTGCGAAAGGAATACGCTGTTGAGGTGACCTCTGAAAAGGATAGGGCCTTGGAGATGTTCAAAAAAAAGCGGTATGAATTCCTTTTCCTAGACGTGGAGATCCTTCGCGAATCAACCTCTGACAATAACCTGAAAGCCGCCCTTCAACCATTTTGGCAAGTGTATCCCAGTGCCCAAATCATTGTCATGTCGTCTCAGGGCAAAATCAGAGAGGCAGTCATGGCCGTTAAGGCGGGAGCCAGTAACTACCTTGCCTATCCTGTCGATCCTGAAGAGGTCAAATACCTGACCGAGAGTGCCTATGAATCTCTGGTCATGGAATCAGAGCTGGATTACCTGCGAGATAGATTCTGGCAAGGAGATTCCATCGACGTCGTCCGCACGCAAAGCCCCTTGATGCAAGGTGTCTTCAACAAAATCCGCTCTGTTGCACCAACTAAGAGCACTGTGCTCCTTGTGGGCGAAACAGGCACAGGAAAGGGCGTGCTAGCCGGCCTGACCCACCAGCATAGCAACCGCAAGGACGGCCCCTTTATCGCTGTGCATTGTGGCGCTATACCTGACACACTTATAGAAAGCGAACTCTTTGGCCACGAGAAGGGGGCCTTCACTGGAGCTGTACGCAGGAAGCTTGGCAAGTTCGAAATCGCCCAAGGGGGGACCATTTTTCTGGATGAGATTGCCACCATCACACCCACTGCCCAGATCAAGCTCTTGCAGGTACTACAGGATGGGACTTTTCATCGTGTGGGAGGGGAAGAGACACTGGAGGCAAGTGTTAGGGTTGTGGCAGCCACAAATACGGACCTTCAGGAACTCTGCGACCAGGGACAATTCCGAAAGGACCTCTATTACCGCTTGAACGTATTTCCCGTGGCCATTCCATCTCTTAGGGAGAGGACAGAAGACATTCCCCATCTCGTTGACGTTATACTCAGAAAACTCAACAAGTTCCATTCCAAGGAGATCCATGGCATTGATTCCCGGGTGCTGGACGCTTTTGGTGCGTACGCCTGGCCGGGGAACATACGCGAACTGGAAAACCTTCTAGAGAGAGCGTACATCATAGAAGCAGCATCCATACTGAGTACGGAGAGCTTTCCAAGTGACATCCTTCAGGATGGCACAGCCACACCCATGCCCGCTGTGCCCACAACCTACACGCTTGTAGAGGCCAGGCGGAGGGGTGTGGAAGAGATAGAAAGCTCCTATCTAAAGGAGCTTCTTGCAGCAAAACGGGGCCGAATCAAGGACACGGCTGAGGCCGCAGGCATCACTACCCGCCAGCTACACAAACTCATGAAAAAACATGGCTTGCGAAAAGAAGAGTTCAAGACGGGACCTTCCTAGAAGCGGTTTTCAGAACTTCAAGTTCCGAAACCCCCAAAAAACGGAACTAGAGATTCCACACATCCAATCCCTCATTATCTCAATATGTTGTGCTCGATCTCCAGCTTTATCCTTTTTCTAGTGGGGCCTCCCTCCGCCAGGACCGGAACTGCCAGTTCCGGTCCGCCCTTTTCCCATTCACTTCAATAAATGTAATTTCAATTGGTTACGGAAGTGGCACGGCAATTGCCATGAGTAGAAGCGCTTGAGCACGCCTACAAGGAGGGTTCTGGCGGGACCCCAAGAGGAACGACACACAAAATGGCTTAAGGAGGTACGAAAATGAAGGTAAGCAAGAGGTTCTGGGCCCCATGTCTATGTATCCTATTATCACTGGTCTTCGTTTTTCTGGCGAACGCAGGGCCGGCGCGAGCGTCGGACACCCAAACAAAGGTAATGCATGAGGAAGATACAGCGGGTAGCCTCCTCGAAAGCTCCGATGCATGGGCCTCTGAGAGTGAAGAGAGTGAAGAGGAGTACAAAGAGGGTGAATACCAAGAGCAATTCAGAGAAGAGTTGTCAGAAGAGGGCGAAGAGGGCTCTGGATACGAAAATGCCCCGACCGGTGACGAACACGAATCTTACACCGAGGAGCCCTCTGAGGAAGAAAGCTCATACATGACCCCGCAAGGTGATGACGACCTTGCACAGGCGCAAGCAGAATAGGCCAAAGGGCTAGAGGAAAGCACGGCATCTGTCAGAGGAAGAAATCAGGCTTATCCCTTGCCCCTGCACTGTTAGTGATCGAAAATTATATTTGCCACGGGGAGGCAACCGCAAGAACTCCATGCAGAGTTAAGCCCCTTGTCCGAAGCGGTCTTCCTGGAAGAGCAAAGCCCAAAGAAACCAAGACACGACACAGTGCGGGGGCAAGTTTTGACTCAGGAAAAGGCGCGATCGGCTCCAGAGTTTTCTTTTTGTCTAGGATTCTCAGATGCACATGTTGGCCAAGAAAGATAAATCGTATTTCAGCAGTTTACTGAGTCAACAACTGGACGAGGCCTTGAGAAAGGCAGAGGCTAGTTCTGGCCGTACAACTATGTCCAGAGGTGCATCTCCCGATACCCTTGACCGAGCATCCACGGAGATGGACAACGTCCTCTCCTTCCGCATGAGAGAAAGGGAAAGTAAACTGGTCAAAAAGATCAAATATTCCCTGGCCAAGCTTCAAGACGGAACTTACGGAATCTGCGAGGAATGTGGCAGGGCGATCTCCAAGGGGAGACTGAGGGCTCGCCCAATAGCCAGGTTTTGTATTCGATGCAAAGAACAGCAGGAGTACGGGGAAAGACTTAGAGGGCTTTAGCCCTCCCACCTAAACCCTCTGGCGCCGGAATTCATCGCTTGGACATACTCCAATATGCCGCCCTTAGAAAGAACCTCCACTTAGGCTTCTGAGAACCAATGAAAAAAGATGAAACAACAGCCTTGCCCCATCTTGATCCTCCCCCATCAAGGGGAGGAGAATCAGAGTCCCCCTGCGGAAGCCTGGGGAGTCTCACGAATGGACCAGTTCCATGGGATCGATTCGTTTGTTTCTTGCCTGTGCGGTCTTGATATCACACGCCACTCCCTTAGAGATTAGCCTTTTGCCGGGACACGTGGCAGTGCAAGTCTTTTTCATCATATCTGGTTTCTACATGTCTTTCATTCTCAGTGAGAAGTACAACACCGATGCCATGTTGTTCTACACAAACAGGCTGTTCCGACTCTTTCCAAGCTATCTGCTTGTCCTTGTCCTATCCTTTGCAGCTCTTTTTTTCTTCGATGTGGCGGCTTTTACACGCATGGACAGATTTAAAAGCGTCTTTTCGCACGGGCCTGTCATGGCAGGAGCCTATGCCTGGGCAAACATCGCAGTGCTGGGGCAGGAAATACTGTTTCTTCTAGGTATAGACACTGCCAGTTTCTCTTTCTATTGGGCTCCGGACGGGGGGGCTTCAGCCAAGGCCTGGTCTTATATCTTGGTCCCACAAGCCTGGTCCCTTTCCCTGGAACTGTGCTTTTACTTCTTAGCCCCCCTTATTCTGCGCCGCCGATTGTACTGGGTAGGGGGTATCTTTTTGCTGAGCCTTGCATTGCGCCTCTATCTTGTCTCGAAAGGCCCCGAATGCGAGCTGTTGTTGCGAAGATGCCTTCCTGCTGAGTTATGCCTCTTTCTTCTTGGTTATTTTGGCTATATCCTTTTCTTGAGGATCAAAGGTCACCTTGGCAGACATGCAGGACTCATTTCATGGGTAATACTTCTGGGCGCGCTCCTTTCATTTGAAAGCATAAACGAAGAATATGCCTTCACGATTCTGGTCCTGACAACCTCCGTATGCATCCCCTTTATTTTCAACGCTGCAAAGGACAACCGACTGGACAGATTCCTCGGAAACATTTCATACCCCTTCTACATGGTTCATTTTCTCATAGTGGCATTCTTTGATGAATATTTGGAGGAGTACCCTCTTTTCCCCCTGCTAGCAACCGTTTTAGTAGCATCCCTGATCCTTTACTATGCTGTAGATGAACCCATTGATCGCTGGAGGCAACGACGAGTTGTTCATGTCGCCCCGAAAGAACTACTCCGTAACGAGGCAGGTATATGATGGAAGCACTGACGTTAAATTGTGTTCAATGCGGGACTGAGTTTGTTTTCTCAGGTCAGGAGCGGGAACGTTTCATGGCAAAAGGTTTTGGTGTGCCAAAGCGGTGCCCAGAGTGTCGCAAGAAGAAGGCGAAAGGAATCCAGACTAGTAATGATTGGAGGGATATTACCAAGAGGAGGCGCAGCCGCCGCAAAGAAAACTATGATTTCTTTGAGTTGTAACCTCAACCGACCTGCGGGAAAAGGGCTCTCAGCTCAAGAGCACGGAGGATCCTCTTGGGACCTTAAAACGCTGAGCCAAGGGCGGCTCACTATCAATCCGGGGGAGGAAAAGGCTATGGGTTTAGGCATGAAGAAAACGGAGGAGCTGATTAAAATTGCCAGCGCGGGCGGTGGTTTTGCCATGGAAGCAGGCCGGAGAACGACGGAGGAGCTGGCGAAGATTGCAACTGCGGCCAAACGATCTGGTGCTACAGTGACCTTTCGAAATATGGCTGTCAGGAAAACGGACGACTTGCTCAGGATTGCCGCTGCCGGTAAGGGGCACGTCATCTTTGACTAGTGAGGAGATGGCTGCATGCACATTTTGTCGTTGGGACGAACATGCCAGTGAGGGCAGAGATGAAGCGAGACGACCCTAAGGTTGGCCTTTGGGCGGTTGATAAACAAACTGGCCGGTTTTAGATAGACTATGGAAAGGCTCGGTGAGGGCCTAATAAGGAGAAGAAGGGCAGAGATGAAAAAGATAGAAAGAGACCTTCAAGGGTTGTTAGAAGGGCTAAAAGCGGTGACAGGACAGATAGAGAGCCTGATAGAGAGATGTGACAAGCTGGCAAGAGCTGAAGGCGTGGGGAACAAAGAGGCCAAGAGCAAACCAACGGGTTCGCCGAGGTAAGCCAGGTGAAGGCGGCCTAACATCTTGTCATAAAACGAATCGGACAAATTCTGGGTTGAGGGCATGTCCAGACGGACATGCCCTCTGCTATGAAGGAAATGGAGTCTCCTCCCATGCCGGAATTCGAGATGAATGATTCACGGCTTTCTCTAGTAGATGGGGCAACCTCTCAGGTGCCCATCATTGCCCCCGAGTTGGAAAGGCAGAAAAAGCTGGCTTCAGACAAAAAGCAACCTTTGAATGATCGCCTTGAGGCCTATGAGGACATTGTCGATTCAGAGGTAGGCGACACAACCCTTTCAAGGGCTCGAAATATTGAGCGTGAAGTGGGCTTGAGACAAATCTACCTTAAGTTCGAAGGAGGTAACCCCACGGGAACGCAGAAAGACCGCATCGCCTTCGTCCAGGCCATGGATGCCTTACGGCGTGGGTTCGATGCCATCACTGTAGCTACCTGTGGCAACTACGGCGTAGCGGTAGCGCTGGCTAGCTCCATGGCAAGTTTGCGTTGCACTATCTTTATTCCAGAGGCCTACAGCACGAAACGCGTGCAAGAGATGGTTGCCTATGGCGCAGAGATCGTCCGGGTGCCAGGAGACTATGAAAATGCAGTCATAGCTTCTCGAGAAAGAGCTGAATCCGACGAACTCTACGACGCAAACCCCGGAGGTGATAACACGGCGCTTCAATCAAAGGCTTACGGCGAAATTGCTTACGAAATCTACGATGAGCTCCGTGATGCCCCCGGGGTGGTTGCCGTGCCCGTCTCTAACGGCAGCACCCTGGCAGGTATCTACAAAGGATTCCTCAGTCTTTATCGCCGGGGGAAAACCTCGCGGATGCCCCGCATGTTCGCCGGCTCTTCTCACGGTAAGAATCCCATAGTGAGGGCTTATATGAAGAACACCCTCCTGTGTGAGGACCTCAGGCCGGAGCAAATTCGGGAAACCCGCGTAAACGAACCTCTCATCAATTGGCATGCTATTGATGGGGATCATGCCCTTGAAGCTATCAGGAACACAAAGGGCTGGGCCTCCTATGCCAGCGACAAAGCGATGCTCTCGTTTTCAAAATTATTAGGCAACCTTGAAGGCCTGAATGTTTTGCCAGCCTCCACGGCAGGGCTAATCTCCCTGCTAGACCGTCACGCTAAAGCACCATTTGCTGGTGATCGGTATGTGGTTATACTCACAGGACGGAAATCATGACTCTATTCTCAGAAGGCAACGCCATTGTGTACTGTGAGGGGGCCTTTGGGACGCCAAACGGCAAAACAGCCCATGGGCTAGTGCGACGTACAAGGCGCTATGAGATCCTCTCTGTGGTGGACTCTTGCTGTGCGGGAAAAGACGCGGGGATGGTGTTGGACGCACAAGCCAAAGGGATTCCTATCCATCCCGACGTTCCCGGGGCTGTTGAGGCGGCCAGGAGAGATGGAGCCGACCCCACCCACCTGGTCATTGGTCTGGCCCCCGATGGCGGGAGGCTCAGCGCCCAAGCCCGTGAAGATGTGATCCAAGCCATTACCCTAGGTCTTAACGTGGACTCTGGGCTCCATGACTTTCTCCTGGAAGATGTCGACCTTGCAGCCCTCGCGGCCCAGCATGGAGTTATCATTCGCGACATCAGAAAATGCCCGCCTCGAAAAGGACTCCACTTTTTCGAAGGAAAGATAGAACAAGTCAACGCATTGAAAGTCGCAGTCTTAGGAACTGACTCCGCTGTTGGCAAAAGAACGACGGCCTGGATTCTTGTAGACGCCCTCCAGGCCGCCGGCTGGAACACGGAATTCATCGGGACAGGGCAAACGGCGTGGATACAGGGTGCCCGTTACGGCATCATCCTTGACGCCCTCATCAATGACTTTGTGTCAGGTGAAATTGAACACATTATCTGGACAGCTTGGCATGAGTCGCAACCCGATGTCATCATCATTGAAGGACAGGGAAGCCTCATGAATCCCGCTTATCCGGGTGGATTTGAGATCCTGGCAGCAGGAAGGCCTGACGCAGTGGTGCTTCAACACGCCCCCGCCAGGCGAGAGTACGATGGCTTCCCCGGCTATTCCATCCACCCTCTGGAAAAGCAGATAGAGGCTATTGAACTGCTGTCCGGCAAGCCGGTGGTAGCAATATGCGTCAACCACGAGGGTTTAGAAGCAGGTCAGGTTCCTAGAGTCTGCCATCAGATTCGAAAGGCGACCGGCCTGCCTGCTTGCGACATGCTTCTGGAAGGCCCGGAAGCAATTGTCAGGACGGTACTGTCCTGCCTCAAAGGTCGATAAGGGAAATTCTAATGCCACACAAAGAAACGAGACAACAGAAGCCATCCCTTGAAAGCGGCCTGCTGGAGGAGGGTTTGGCGGTCATCCCACGGCTCGAGGTGGGACCGGTCCGGCTGGAGAAAAACCGGCTCACCACCCCCTATAGGGTGAGTAAGAACGGCAGCCCTGACACCATGGAACTGGTCTACCGGTTCGCGGAAGATGTCTTCGTTCCAGATGAAGAGGACTCAATCAATCTTGCAGCAATGATTGGAGTGCAGGTGGCTCTGAACTATGGGCTATTCTGCCATGAGATCGTGTTCCACGGGCAGTTCAACAAAGAAGACCAGCATTTCATCAGGGAAATGGCCTCCAATACGGCTCGCGAGATCCTTGTGAAGAAGTTTCTCCAACCGAATCCTTTTCTCCTCCATAGAACGACGAATCTTACCCCTGTTAAGAAAAAGAGTTACCTTCGTGCCAAGTTCATTTTTCCCGACCAAGACAGCCCTCCTTCCCGTGGAAGGGAAAGAGGCAAAAGAAAGATGGGCCAGTGGAACGGAGATTCAACAAAGCATGCGGTCCTTTCAAGCGGAGGGAAGGACAGTCTTCTGACCTTCGGCCTTTTGCAGGAGATGGGCTGCGAGGTGCACCCCATATTCATCAACGAGTCTGGCCGACATTGGTTCACCGCTTTGAATGCTTACCGCCATTTTGTAGCCGCCGTTCCGACGACAGCACGGGTGTGGACGAACTCGGACAGGGTGTTCAACTGGATGTTGAGACATCTTCCCTTTGTGCGTCCGGATTTTGCGAGAATACGATCAGACGAATATCCCATTCGTTTATGGACTGTAGCCGTTTTCATCTTCGGAGCATTGGCCATCATTCGAAAACGGGGCATTGGCCGTCTTCTCATTGGAGATGAGTTCGACACAACCCACAGGACGTCATTTGAAGGAATTGTCCACTATGCGGGTCTATACGACCAAAGTCGATACTTCGACGACGCCCTCACCCGGTACTTCCATCGCAAGCAGTGGGGAATCAATCAGTTTTCCATACTCAGGCCTCTGTCTGAGCTTCTGGTCCAGAAGATTCTAGTTGAACGCTATCCCGAACTCCACCGAGAGCAGGTTTCGTGCCATGCTACTCATGAGGAAGGAAACGAAATTCGTCCCTGCGGCCGCTGTGAAAAGTGCCGTCGCATCGTGGCAATGCTGTTGGCCCTGGGAGCAGACCCGGCCCAGTGCCGTTACGGGCGCCACCAGATCGACCGCTGTCTGGCAGGACTCGTGGACAAGGGAATTCATTCTGAAGTCGCTGTTGCTGAGCATGTGGCTTTCCTGCTCAATGAAAAAGGCCTTCTTTCCGAACCCCACATCCGGTCGGCCCAGGCACGGGCAAGACACGAAGTGATGAAGCTGCGATTCCACGATGAAAAGTCTCCGCTTGACGGTATTCCAGCAGACCTTCGTGGACCGTTGTTTCGCATTTATCTTGAGCACGCAGATGGAGCGGTGAAGCGCACTGGGAAAGCATGGAGGGAATGTGACCCGATCGAAGACCCCACCTTCAAGAAACCGTTCCACTTTGAACCCCCGGGGGATGTGTCTTCAGTTGAACATGGCAGCAGAGACGAGAACGAAGGCGTTGCGGGCAGCCCCCTATTGGCCCAGATGACATGGCCTGAAGCAAAAAAGCGATTCAAATCCGTGGATGTAGCGCTCCTTCCTGTGGGTGCCATTGAACAACACGGCCCTCACCTGCCTCTAGATGCCGATGCCTTTGATGCCGAGTATCTGGCCCATGAGGTGGCAAAGGCGTGCAGCGAGCCGAGGCCTATTGTTCTTCCCTTAATCCCATATGGTGTTTCCTACCACCACGAAGACTTCAGTGGCACCATCAGCGTGAATCCGGAGACGCTGTCACGGCTCGTCTATGACATAGGTATGAGCATTGCCCGTCACGGCGCCAGAAAACTGGTCATCATCAACGGACATGGAGGAAACGGTCCAGCCCTGCATTTTGCCGCACAGATGATCAACCGAGATGCCCAGATTTTCACCTGCGTTGACACCGGTGAGACGAGCGATCCCGACATCTACGCCATGGCGGAAACCCCGAACGATGTCCATGCCGGGGAGATCGAGACCAGCACCACCTTGGCGGTTCGCCCTGAGGTCGTAAGACTTGAAGCCGCAAAGAAGTTCGTCCCTAGATTCTCAAGCACGTATCTCAATTTCACCTCTAAAAGGAGCGTGACATGGTATACCCACACCGCCAGGATTTCTCCTTCCGGTGTCCTGGGCGACCCCACAAGGGCCACTGCAGAGAAAGGGAGGCGCATGTGGGAGAGGATGATAATGAACTTGGTAGAATTTGTGGAGGATCTCAAGAGCATGACATTAGAGGAACTCTACCAGAGGCGATATTAGGGCTATGAAAATCACTAAGCTAGATGTCTGGCCGGTCTCCATGCGGCTCTCTGAACCTTACACGATTGCTTATCAGACCGTTGAAGCTGTGAAAAACGTTTTTCTTCGAATAGAAACAGCCAACGGGCTTTCCGGCTATGGCTGTGCAGCTCCGGATGAAACTGTCACAGGCGAGACCGTGGAGAGCGTCATTCAGGTATTGGAGGACTGTGTCGCTCCATCTATAAAGGGCTCAGACCCCCTTCGGGTGGCCATGATTTTGGAGCGACAGAAACGAAGCATAACCGCTCAATCCTCCGCCCTGGCCGCAGTAGACATGGCGCTCTATGATCTCCTTGGAAAGGCGGCTAATCTCCCCGTCTGGAAGCTCCTGGGCGGATTCCGTAATCGTATAGAAACCAGCGTCACCATCGGCATCTTGTCTGTGACAGAAACAGTAGAGCGGGCACGGGAGTTTGCGGCAAGAGGATTCAGAAGCCTAAAGCTGAAGGGGGGCCGTGATGTGGATGCTGACATTGAACGCGTGCTCAAGGTCAGAGAAGCCATGGGCAATGAGGTAGCGTTGCGTTTTGATGCCAATCAAGGGTTCACAGTAGAACAATGTTTCAGGTTTGTTGAAAGCACGCGTCAAGCCCATCTGGAGCTTATTGAGCAGCCTACGCCCAAAGGCCAACCAGACCTGCTCGGTCGCGTTACGAGCGTGGTTCCTATTCCGGTCATGGCAGATGAAAGTCTCATGACTCTCCGGGACGCCTTTCGGATTGCACAACAAGAATTGGCTGACATGGTAAATGTGAAACTCATGAAGGTGGGAGGCATCTCCGAAGCCCTCCAAGTCAATGCGGTTGCCCGCTCAGCAGGTTTGGAAGTGATGGTGGGATGCGTAGACGAGGCCGCCTTGGCCATATGCGCAGGCCTGCACTTTGCATTGGCCCGTCCCAATGTGGTCTACGCTGACCTGGACGGCCACCTGGGCCTGGTGAACGACCCTTCTGCCGGTGCGGTAACGCTACGTGACGGGACCCTTTTTCCAAGCACCAAACCGGGGCTTGGATTCGATCTCTCTTGCTAGATGATGCCTCCGTTGTAGCTCAGTTCTTGCCGCCCATTGCCCCTTGACCAGCCGCATATAAGAACTGTCAATTCCTATGTGGCAAAAAGCGGAATCTACAGTTCACATTCGTGTATCCTTCGTTATTCCAGTTGATTGGAGCACATACGCTGGCCCACTCCTTCGTGATGTGGCCACCGGGCCTTAAATCGGAACCGTCAGTTCCTGTACGGATTTCAGCAACTGGGACAATATCAATATTATCAATATATTGGAATGATGGCACGCACTTTGCCATACATCCGATGCAAGAATGGGTTTGCGATTCGTTGAGAATCAGCGGCCCCAACCGTGAAACAGAAGATTGGGAGGTGATATTATGGAAATCTCCAGCTTAGTACCTTGGCGTGGGCGACAAGAACTGACCGGCTTGAGAAAGGATATGGACAGGCTTTTTGACCGGTTCTTCGAAGACTGGCCCGTCAGGTTTCGACCGACCGACGGCCACTGGATCCCCTCTGTTGACGTATCTGAAACCGCCAAAGAGGTCATCGTCAAGGCTGAACTGCCTGGGATAGACCCAAAGGACCTTGATGTGGCCGTAAGCGGGAACGTTCTGAGCATCCGTGGAGAGCGGAAAAAGGAACAACAGGAGAAGGGCGAGAACTTCCACCGGGTGGAGCGGAGCCATGGCGCTTTTGCCAGGTCCATCAGACTGCCTGTTGAAGTCGACGGGAACAAGGTGAAAGCAAGCTACAAGGACGGCGTCCTGAACGTCACCTTGCCCAAGATCAAAGAGACGTCAACCAAGAAGATCGAGGTCAAGGCAACTTGATGTGGTGCCTGGCAAAGCAAGACCTATCGACAGCAGGGGGCTTCAGCCCCCCTGCTGGCCAAAGAAGCTATGCAGTGCATGTAAGGACGGAAGCAGGGAGATGGTAGAATGAAACTAAGACCGTTGAATGACAGGATACTGGTTACAAGGATCGAAAAGGAAGAAAAGACTGGAGGCGGCATTATCATTCCGGACACTGCAAAGGAGAAACCGCAGGAGGGAAAAGTCGTGGCCGTTGGCCCCGGGAAATACAACGACGAGGGAAAGCGTATCCCCCTTGACGTCAAGAAGAACGATCGCGTGCTTTTCAGCAAATATGGAGGCACCGACGTCAAGATTGATGGTGTGGAACACTTAATATTGCGAGAGGACGATATCCTGGGCGTCCTGGAATGATCGAACGGACAAAAGGAGTTTGGTGATGGCAGCAAAAGAGATCAAATACGGCATGTCAGCAAGAAAAGGGATGCTGAAGGGTGTGGACACCCTGGCCAACGCCGTCAAAGTTACCTTTGGGCCAAAAGGCCGCAATGTCCTTATTGAGAAGTCTTGGGGCTCTCCCCGCATCACCAAGGATGGCGTGACCGTGGCGAAGGAGATCGAAGTGGGTGATAAGATCCGAAACCTCGGTGCCCAGATGGTCAGAGAGGTGGCCTCCAAGACATCAGATGTCGCAGGGGACGGCACCACTACCGCCACAATCCTTGCCCAAGCTATCTACCGGGAGGGGGACAAGCTCGTAGAGGCCGGCTCTAACCCCATGGCCATCAAGCGGGGCATGGAGAAGGCTGTGGATCTGGTCGTTGAAGAACTGAAAAAGATGTCAAAACAGACCAAAGACAAGGCCGAGATCGCTCAGGTGGGCACTATTTCAGCGAACAATGACAGCTCCATTGGCGCCATTATCTCTGAAGCCATGGAGAAGGTGGGCAAGGAAGGGGTCATCACGGTCGAGGAGGCGAAGGGCATGGAAACGTCCCTTGAAATCGTAGAGGGCATGCAATTTGATCGTGGTTACTCAAGCCCCTACTTCGTTACCGATGCTGAAAAGATGGAGGCCGATCTAGAAAACCCTTACATTCTCTTGCATGAGAAAAAGCTGAGCATCATGAAGGACCTGCTGCCCATCTTGGAACAGATCGCCAAGATGGGCAAGCCCCTTCTCATCATTGCAGAAGACGTGGAAGGCGAGGCCCTGGCCACACTGGTTGTGAACAAGCTCCGCGGCAGCCTGAAGTGTGCGGCTGTCAAGGCCCCCGCTTTTGGAGATCGGCGAAAGGCCATGCTCGAAGACATTGCTATTCTCACAGGCGGTCAGGTGATTAGCGAGGACCTAGGCGTCAAGCTCGAAAACGTGACACTGGACGATTTGGGCACTGCAAAACGGATTAGCATTAACAAAGACAATACGACCATTATAGATGGAGGAGGCAAACGCACGGCCCTGGAAGGAAGGGTCAAACAGCTTAGGGTTCAAATCGAAGAAACGACCAGTGACTACGACAGGGAAAAGCTCCAGGAGCGTCTAGCCAAGCTTGTTGGCGGCGTTGCCGTCATCAATGTGGGCGCTGCCACGGAGACAGAGATGAAGGAGAAAAAGGCCCGCGTTGAAGATGCCCTGAACGCCACCCGGGCAGCCGTAGAGGAAGGCATTGTTCCCGGAGGGGGGGTAGCATACATCCGGACGTTGAAGGCCCTTGAAGGCCTCAAGTTGCCCGGCGAGCAGCAATTAGGGGTAAACATCGTCAAACGTGCCATTGAAGAGCCTGTCAGACAAATTGCCAACAATGCTGGCTTTGAAGGCTCGGTGGTCGTTCAACAGGTCATTCAAGGCAAGGACGCTTTCGGCTTCAATGCCGAAACCGGAAAGTATGAGGATCTCGCCAAAGCAGGGGTGATCGACCCGACAAAGGTGGCAAGATTTGCGCTGCAAAATGCGTCATCCGTAGCCGGACTCCTCCTTACTACTGAAGTGGCCCTTACTGAAAAGCCGAAGAAGGAAGAGAAAACACCACCCATGCCCGACGAGGACATGTACTAAGTCGGTAAACAAGGGGGCAGTCATGAAGGAAAGTACCTTTAGCTTGGACAGAGGCCCCATCAGTTTGTTTGCCATCAGCCTCGGAGATCCGGCAGAGACACCACACAAGCTTTCACACATGGCCAATGGCCTGTCGGGCCAGCAAGAAGACCCCGTGGCTAAGGAGGTCGGTAATGCCCACGTACGAGTTTATCTGTGAGAAGTGTAACAAGACTTTTACGTTGACCATGAGTCTTTCAGACTATACTGAGAAGAAGACGAAGTGCCCAAGGTGTGGGAAGGACAAAGTTCGGCAGCTCATTTCTTCTTTTCAGACCGTGACGTCCAAAAAGAGCTGAAATCGCAAACGGCTCAAGAACTGTCCATTCCATAAATTACTGGTGACCTTCGCGTTCCTCAGACAGATGACGACGGACGGCGGTCCATCATGAAAAAGAAAAAGAGGATTGCCTTGGTGGCTCACGATCAGCGGAAGGCAGATCTCCTGAGCTGGGTGAAGTACAACGCCAACATATTGTCTCAGCATGAATTGTATGCAACGGGCACAACCGGCAAGGTCATATCCAAGGCGTGTTCAGTGGACATTCATAGACTGAAAAGTGGCCCCTTGGGCGGAGATCAACAACTAGGGGTGATGATAGCCAATGGTGAGCTGGATATTCTCATATTCCTGTGGGACCCAATGACACCGCAGCCTCACGACGTGGACATAAAAGCACTGCTCAGAATGTCCGTCCTGTTCAATATCCCGGTGGCCTGCAATCGGTCGACCGCAGACTTCATCATATCAAGCGTTCTCTTCAGTGAGGAGTACGAACCTGTGATCAAAGACTATGACTCCTATCTTCAGAGGGACGTCTAAGGCCCAACAGTGAAACGGAAGCTATCGGAGAAAGTGTCACACCCAGAGTCAGCAAAGACATGCCAAGGGCACTGAATCGTGAAAGAGGGTACCGGAACTATGAATACACACCTTTCGTTTAGCAAATACGAACAAGAAATTCGTCCCATACTGAGAAAAACCATTAACAATGCTGAATCTACTGAGGACGTCAAGAAATTCTTCTTTTACGGTGTTCGAAACCTTCTTAAGAAGGTCCTGCAGCCACGAATACCCATAGATCATGAAGATGTCCTTTTGGATCTGAGCAAGGCAGAGGGCTTCACCATAAGCGCCCGACTCTGGGACGACGTGCCTGGGTTTGCCTCGGCCTGGAAGGGCTCTGATTTGCCTCACATTATTGAGCGGATGGCCGAATTTGCCATTAAACGTTACAAGCGTCTTGAACAGCACCCGGACAAAACAGAAGCAAAAATGTATCCCATCCCTGGACAGTGTGCCCATGCACATCCGCTGAAAAACGACACGAATCGATTCTAGCGCGCCACAAGCTTCCGTAAAAAGATGATGACAGTGAAGTCCTCTCTTTGGCATGCACACCATGAAACGAAACAAGACCCAAAAGCGTCTTATAGATGAGCTGACGGGACCGCGGCACAGAATTGGCGAATTGCAAGCCTCCGAAGCCCACCTTAATTCTCTGAAGGAGGCGTTGAGCATTTTCTATGATGCCATCGATTCAGCCGTGGGCGGAATGATCATAACAGATCTTTCCGGGCGGATTAGGTATGTCAACCCAGCCTTTCTCAGAATGTTCGAATATCACGACAAAGCAGAAATCATAGGAGCGGATGCGGCAGTTTTGTTCGCGTCAAAAAAGGTGAAGAGTCTCAGAGACGTGCGGGCCTACATCGATTTGACACAAGGTGCCACTGAGGAGTTTGTCGTTCTGCACAAAGACGGCACGAAGTTCTACGTAGAGGTCTCTTGTTCCAATGTGACCAACGATAAAGGGCATGTCACGGGAAGGATAGCATCATTTGTTGACATTACCCAGCGCAAACATATGGAGCTGGAGCGAGAAACCCTTATTGCCCAGCTTCAAAGCGCCCTTGCCAAGGTCAAAACACTGCGCGGCTTAGTGCCCATATGTGCTTCTTGCAAGAACATACGGGACGACAAGGGGTTTTGGCACCAAGTTGAGGCCTATATTCATGATCATTCTGAAGCAGTTTTTTCTCACAGCATTTGTCCCGACTGTGCTTTAAAGCTCTATCCTGAGCTTTGTGAACAGGGGAAGAATGATCAGACGACATGACTTCATCAATACCTTCTCAGTCTTTTCGTCACAGTCTAGAGGCAAAAACATAAGATCTCCTGCCCAGCGAATCCAACAATGAGGACAAGGGTTATGCAGGTGCTAATCCATTCTGATCAGGAAAAAGTTGCAGAGCATGCATATGATTTCCTCCGTCACATAATGAAGAAAAGGAAAAGGCTCGTCTTGGGCCTTGCCAGCGGCAGCACGCCTTTGAAGCTCTTTCGCAAAATGGTTGCTGGCTTCGCGGGAGGGGAACTGGACTTTTCAAGCGTCTACACATTTAATCTGGATGAATACGTTGGACTCAAGCCCGATCACCCTCAGAGTTATCATTGCTTCATGCGGACGAATCTATTTGACCACGTGAACTTGAACAAAGACAATGTCCATTTCTTGAGCGGCGTCCCGGAAGACATTGAGAGACGCTGTGAAGACTGCGAACAACAGATTAGAGAAGTGGGCGGAATCGATCTACAGATACTTGGCATCGGAAGGAACGGGCATATTGCTTTCAACGAACCCACCTCATCACTGGCTTCTCGCACGAGGATGGTGATACTTACTCAACGTACGATACGGGATAACGAGCGGTTCTTCCCAAACAAGGAGGATGTGCCACGGCGCGCCCTCACCATGGGGGTGGGGACCATACTGGAAGCGAGGAAGCTTCTTCTCTTGGCAACTGGCCCTGAAAAGGCACAGGCAGTGACGGCGATGATCGAGGGGCCTGTGACTGCCATGTGCCCAGCCTCCGCCCTTCAGATGCATCCGAGCGTCACCGTTTTGTGTGACCAGGAAGCAGCTCAGAAACTGACGCACACAGAGTATTACGAACATGTAACTGGGACGGAAACTGCGGTAACCGGCAACTTGCCTTATGAGCAGCACCAAACATGACCGCCTACCAGACATCTCCTCAACTGGTCCACTCCAAAAGAGCTGCCGTGATTGTTGCTCATCCTGACGATGAAACGATCTGGGGAGGGGGGACTATTCTGAGCTACCCGGAGCTACAATGGACAATAATAGCGTTGTGTCGGGCAAGCGATTCAGATCGGGCGCCAAGGTTCTTTCGGGCAGTACAACGGCTGGGCGCTTCAGGCAGAATCGGCGACCTTGATGATGGGCCGGAACAAAGGCCTCTCCCTGCAATGGAGGTCCAGCAGATGGTCATGTCGCTCCTGCCTGCAACACATTATCATCTCATTGTCACCCATGGCCCATGGGGAGAATATACGCGGCATCGTCGCCATGAAGAGACAAGTCGGGCAGTTGCAGCACTGTGGAACAAAGGGAGTGTTTCTGCAACTGAGGTGTGGATGTTCGCTTACGAAGATGGCGGAAAACAATACTTGCCTCGTCCCGTCGAGACTGCACACCGAAGCCTCGAGATCCCAGACAAAGTCTGGCGGCAAAAATATCGCATTATTACCCAAGTCTATGGGTTTGCGTCAGACAGTTTTGAAGCAAAAGCCGCTCCTCACAAAGAAGCCTTCTGGCGCTTCATCTCGCAAAGCGCATTACGTGATTGGTCGATGAAAAAAGGGGTCAGCAATGAGGATTCTTGTTCTTTATGATTATCCTCCATCCCCTGGCGGTTTGTCCACACAGGGTGACTTGCTTTACAGGGGGTTGAAAGAGGTCGGAGTGGAGGCCATCCCAGCACCCTTTGAGTCTCCCCAGGAAAAGGAATGGTGCTATCGCTGGTTCGAGCCTGACGTTGTGGTTGGAATCGGATATTGGGGGCACACGCCACACCTGGTACTTCATCCCAAGCGCTACGGCGCTGAGGCCGTGCCGTGGTTCGTGGCTGACGGATACGTGGCCGCCTACCAGGAGGTCCTAAACGGACTCCCTTTGATTTTGGCCACCTCTGAGTGGGTGAAGAAGGTATATGCACGGGACGGACTGAGGGCCTCAAACATTGAGGTCTTGCCCGTGGGTTGCGACACAGATTCCTTCAGACCCAGAGACAGAACCGACCCGAAAGTGGTTGCAGTCCGGGAAGCCCTTGGCGTGGCGCCGGATCAAATAATGATACTCACCGTGGGAGGAGATGCTGCCTCGAAGGGTGCCCAGGAAGTCATGCAGGCTTTGGCTCTCATCGACGCCAAGGCACCAGACTGGAAATACGTCTGTAAGGTCTGGCCTCAGCCGAGGACGGAACAACAAAACCTGCAGGACTTGCAGCTGGCCACCCATTTGGGGATTGAAAAGAATGTGATCTATACAACAAGTCGGGTTTCACGCAGCTTCATGCCCTACTTGCTTGCCGCCAGCGACATTTACGCTGCACCGTCTCGTCTGGAAGGTTTCGGTATGCTTCAGGTAGAAGCCGGTGCTTGTGGAAAACCGGTCATTGGGATCAAGGCCATGGGCATGCTTGACACGTTCGTCCACGGCCAGACTGGTTTTCTCGCCCGGGTAGCCCAGGAAGTCCGTCTTCGAGAGACCACCCTCGGTGAAGATGAAGGCTATAAGCCTGGCCATCGCGTTGTCTTCAAGAGGCCGCGCACTGCCGACTACCGCGCTAGCGTCCATGACATAGCGCAATACCTCATGGAGTTGATGACAGACGAACAACTCCGCCAGAAAATGGGTGCCGCTGCGCGCGCTCGCGTAGTTGAGCACTTCGACTATCGTGTCGTGGCCAAGCGGCTCGTGCAATTAGTGTCTGAGAAACTGGGGGGTGCCTGAAAATGTCCAACCCGCTACCAGACAAGGTTGAAGAGGCGAAAAAGGCGGCAACAGATGTGCTGCTTCATAACCTGCGAGGACCATATGGCGGTCTGCCCAGGACCGCCGGCTGGGGCTATCCTGAGCCATATACCCGCGACCTTATGATTGCAGGTTTGGGGATGCTCGTGTCTGGTGACAAGCGGCTAACGGGTTCCCTCCGTCGGGTGTTGGTAACTCTGGCGAGAAACCAGAGCCGGCACGGCCACATCCCATCCCTTGTTCACGATCCTGAAGATCGTGGTGCGAGCGACACCACGCCCCTTTTCCTGCTGACACTGGCCGTCTTTCGAAAGGTCACCGGCGAACGAGATTTTTTGGAAGTTGCCGCCGAAAAGGCACTAACCTGGATGGATTACCAGAGTCCCTCCGACCGTGTCATGGTGGCCCAGCTGCCCACCAGCGACTGGCGGGACGAGCAATGGGTGCCAGGCTTCGGCCTGTTCGTTAATACAGTAGTCTATTGCTACTTATGCCTTTACGGGAGATACCAAAAGGCCGATCTGCTTCGCCGGCTGATGGGGCGCTTCACCATCACGGCAGACACCAAACACCGGCACGTTCATGAAGGACTGGCCGTTCGTCATAAGCCTTACTATGCCCTATGGTCCTATAAGCTTTACAGCAGTGAGCGATTTGATTTGTTGGGTAACAGCCTGGCCATCCTTTCAGGAATTGCCCCACCCTCACGAGCACAGAAGATTATCTCATGGATTGAAGCCGAATGCGCCGCCATGCGAGCCAAAGGGAAGCTTGCCTTGGATCTTCCGCCCAGTCTTCTCCCGTTTATTGAAGAACAAGACCCGGACTGGCGGCCCAGGTACGCCAAGTTCAACCGTCCGGGGGAGTACCACAATGGCGGATTATGGCCTTTTATATGTGGACTTTATGTTGCGGCGGTCGTGGCTGCGGGCAAAAGGCGATTGGCCAGAAGGAAGCTGGAGGTCCTGACAAGGCTCGTCCGACCGGCCCGGGAAGCCACGGTGGATTTCGGTTTTAACGAATACCTTCGGGCACAGGACAGGGAGCCTTGCGGACAAGATTGGCAAACGTGGTCCGCGGCAATGTATATCTATGCCGCCCATTGTGTTGAACACAACGACACGCCCTTTTTTGATGAAATTCGGTCGCACATGAGGTATACATAGAAGAAACAGAAACAAGGCAATGGGCTCCAAGGATAGAACTGAAGACTCGAATCAAGGGGCGGCTCACGCATGTCCCTGCATCAGAGCTCCCTGCAACACCTCAACAAGGTAACGTTTCATGAACCCGACTGGACTGCACCCTGACACCCCAACCACAGTCGCCCTGATTGGCAATTACGTCCCAAGGCAATGTGGCATTGCCACGTTTACAGCCGATCTCTTAGAAGCCCTTTCGATCGAGGGCCCCGATATGGAGTGCTGGGCGGTGGTCATGAACGATGTGCCTGAGGGGTACCGTTATCCCCCCCGGGTACGCTTTGAAGTTGACTATAAGAATCTTGACGATTACCGACTAGCAGCTGACTTTCTGAATATGAACCAAGTGGACATCGTGTGCCTTCAACACGAGTTCGGCATCTTTGGCGGCAAGCACGGCAGCCACATTTTGGAACTCCTCCGCAACCTGCGCATGCCCGTCGTAACCACAATGCACACTGTGGTGGCGTCACCTGATCTGGGACAAAAGACCATCGTAGAAGAGTTGGGAGACCTCTCTGACCGCTTGGTGGTCATGAGCTATAAAGCGAAGGAGATGCTGAAAGAAGTTTACGGCGTGGCAGAAGAAAGGATTGCGTTAATCCATCACGGCATCCCGGATGTTCCATTCGTTGATCCCAATTACTACAAGGACCAATTCGGAGTTGCCGGACGAAAGGTGCTCCTCACTTTCGGTCTCATTTCTTCTGGCAAGGGGATTGAACACATGATAGACGCCTTGCCGGCCATCGTAAATAGACATGCGGAAGTGGCTTATATCGTTTTGGGAGCAACACATCCCAATGTCAAAAGAGAAGCGGGAGAGGCCTACCGCCTTTCCTTGCAGCTTCGGGCACGGGAGCGGGGCGTGGACAGCCACGTCATCTTCCATAACAGATTTGTGAACCTCAAAGAACTGTGTGAATTTCTGGGAGCCGCAGACATATATGTGACGCCCTATGTGAACAGAGAACAGATCGTCTCTGGCACCCTCGCCTACGCCCTGGGTGCGGGCAAGGCGACCATATCCACACCATACTGGTACGCCGAAGAAATGCTTGATGACGGGAGAGGACGCATTGTTCCGTTCCAAGATGCGGATGCCTTGTCTGCCCAAGTAGTGGATCTTTTAGACAACGAATTTGAATGTCATGCCATGCGTAAGCGGGCCTATAGCTTTTGCCGGAGCATGATCTGGAAAGAAGTGGCTCGCCGCTACATAGAAATATTTGTGGAAGTCGGGGACGACAGACAAAAAGGGCCTAGGGTTGCATTCTATACCAAGACGCTGGATGCTATTCCGGTCGACTTGCCCCAGGTGAAACTGGATCACCTGAAGTTGTTAACAGATGATGTTGGGATATTGCAGCATGCGAAGTTCATGGTGCCGGATCGCTTCCACGGCTACTGCACCGACGACAACGCCCGAGCACTTATCGTCGTCATGATGGCTCGGGATCTGCTCCCTAATGAGAGTGAGCTAACGGACCTGGCCTGCAGATACTTGGGCTTTTTGTACCATGCCTTCAACGAGGCCAATGGACGTTTTCGGAACTTCATGGGCTACGACCGGCGCTGGCTGGAAGAACAAGGGACCGAAGATTGCCACGGGCGGGCAATCTGGGGATTGGGCATGGCGGTGGCACTGTCAAATTCACAGAGCTTTAAGGGAGCAGCCATGAACCTCTTTGAGAGGGCCCTGTCGGCCATGGTCCATTTCCGATCACCCAGGGCATGGGCGTTCGGCTTGGTTGGGATTCATGCGTATCTCAGGCGCTTTGGAGGGGACAGCGAGGTCCGGCGAGGACGTGAGACTTTGGCCAGGAATTTGTTTGAGCTGTTTCAGATGAATACCTCTGATGGTTGGCCCTGGATTGAAGACAGCCTCAACTATGCCAATGGTAAGATTCCCCAAGCAATGCTTCTCTCAGGACGTTGGCTGCACCGAAGCGACATGATCGAGGCGGGGCTGCACTCTCTAAATTGGCTCATTGAGATGCAGACGGATTCCAGAGGGCATTTTACTCCCATTGGAAATCACGGGTGGTTTGTCCAGAATGGAGAGCGGGCCAGGTTTGACCAGCAGCCCATCGAGGCTCAAAACATGATTGAAGCCTGCATTGAGGCATACAAGATCACAAAAGATGAGAAATGGATTGAGGAGGCTCGACGCTGCTTTGACTGGTTCCTGGGCCGGAATGACCTCAATGCTCCTTTGTATGACCACAGGAGTGCAGGGTGTTGCGACGGCTTGACGGCTGACGGCCCCAATCTGAATCAAGGTGCAGAATCTACATTAGCATGGCTGCTTTCCCTATTGCACTTGCATTCCCTTGCTGAGGCAACGGTTGTGATGAAGGCTTAGAAGACAAAGAGGAGACCCTTAAATATGGCACCAATGCGCAGAGGGAACAACAGTCCTCTCGTTATGGTGAGTTCTTACCCACCAAGGCTTTGTGGAATCGCCACCTTCACAGAGGAGGCGAGAGAGTTCATCCAAAAGGCTAATCCAGACAGAAAAGTCATGGTTATCAGCCACACAGACGGTCGGGGGGAGGACGTTTTTCCCTTGATTGACATGAGCCGCAGTGACTGGTGGAAGCCTGTGGCCCAAAAGATCGACGAACTCAATCCTTATGCGGTTCATTTGGAGCATGAGTACGGCCTCTACGAATACGTGGACGAAGACGGTGTGGGGGACAACAATGAGGGTTTTCTCACGCTTCTTGACGCCATTGGCAATTATCCCATTGTGGTGGAACCCCACACTATTCACGGCAGGCTCAGAGAGACTGAGCAGGACTTTGTTTTCCGGCTATGTCAGAAAAGCGACCTTGTCCTGCTGAAATGTCATTACCAGAAATGGCGGTTGGACTGGCATTTTCCCGAAGAAGAGGGCGAGACTCCTCGCAATGTCATGGTGGTTCCCCATGGCGCCCGGCCAGACAAACGTTGGGGTGTCCATGAAATACCAGCCCTGAGAAGAGAACTGGGATTAGACAAAGCAGCACTTGCGGATCATGTGGTCGGCATGATCGGCTGGATTCAGTCCAACAAGCGCTGGGACATCTTGCTCCACATGTGGGAAGAGATCCACGAAGAGATTAGAGGCCTGAATGGCGAGGAGTGGGATTTGCTCGCGGCCGGCACTATCCGGGATCCCAACCACCGCGCCCAATATGAAAACTGGAAGTCCCATGCCTTGGAACTCCAGAAAAAGGGCATTGCTCATTACTATGAATTCATCCCCCGCGGCGATACTTATTACAAGATTATGTCTATATGCGACTTCATCGTCCTGCCATCCATAGACGAGACCCAGTCAGGAACATTGGCCCGGATCATCGCCTTGAACAAACCGTATATTACAACTGCTCCCATGGAAGGCCTGACAGCTCAGACCCTCGAAAGCCAAGGGGGTCTTCTCTTCACCACGAAAGAGATGCTCAGGCAGAAAGTGATCCGCATGGCTACCGACGAACGGCTGCGGCTTACCCTTGGAGAGAATCTTAGAAGCTATCTGGACGAGGTGGTCTCCTGGGAACTAGTGGCCAAGCAGTATTTCCAGGCTTATGAACTGGCCAGAGAATCTAAGCGGTCTTGGCAACGCGTAGTTTTGGATTCAGAATTCTGAAGGAAAAGAGATGAAGAACCCGCACTTCAGGGACCTTTTCCGACGTCATCCGAACAATCCTATCATTACGATAAGAGATATTCCCTATCCGGCTAACACGGTCTTCAATGCCGGCGCGGCCTTGGTCAGGGAGGAGACATTACTTCTGATGCGGGTGGAAAGCAGAACCGGCATTTCCCATTTGACTGTAGCTCGCAGCCAAGATGGGGTCAGCGACTGGCGCATCAATGGTAGACCAACGATGGCACCCAGTCCCGAAGCCCACCCTGAAGAGATTTGGGGAATAGAAGACCCGAGGATTACTTGGCTGGAAGACTTGCAGGAGTGGGTCATAACCTACACAGCCTATTCACGGGGCGGTCCCATGGTCTCCCTGGCCACCACCAGTGATTTTGAATACTTCAAACGCCTTGGTCCTGTGATGCCACCAGAGGACAAGGATGCGGCCTTGTTCCCTGTCCAATTCGAGGGCCGCTGGGCCATGATCCATCGGCCGGTATCCGCCGTTCAAGGTCTTGGTGCCCATATCTGGATCTCCTTTTCCCCCGACCTTAAGCACTGGGGCGGCCATCGCATATTGATTCCGGCCAGAGAAGGGGCATGGTGGGACGCCAACAAGATCGGCCTCTCGCCCCCTCCGCTGAGGACAGAAGAAGGATGGCTGATCATGTACCATGGAGTCCGAACCACGGCCAGTGGGGCCATCTATCGACTGGGCCTGGCATTGCTTGACATGGAAGACCCCTGTCGGATTATTGCCCGTTCAAATGAGTGGATATTCGCACCCCGGGAGCCATATGAGTTGTTTGGGGATGTGGACAAAGTCGTTTTCCCTTGCGGTTGGGTCGCGGCGGACGACGAGGTCAGGCTCTATTACGGCGGGGCTGACAGCTGTCTTGCCCTGGCTTCGGCTAGCCTTATCGGGCTGCTGAACTGGCTCAAGAAACACAGTGCCATTAGTTCACAAGGACCATGCGTATAGGTATGCTTTCACCCATTGCTTGGCGTACGCCTCCCAGACACTATGGGCCGTGGGAAAGCGTTGTCTCTCTGTTGACCGAGGGGCTCGTGGCTCGAGGTGTGAATGTAACCCTCTTTGCTACGGCGGACTCCAAAACCAAAGGGAGACTCCGTGCAGTGTGCAGGAAAGGCTACGAAGAGGAGAGGACCATAGACCCAAAGGTCTGGGAGTGCCTCCATGTATCCGAGGTCTTTGAGAGGGCCGATGAGTTTGCCCTCATACACAATCATTTTGATTTCCTCCCCCTCACGTACAGCAGCCTGGTGAACACGCCCGTTGTCTCAACCATCCATGGGTTCTCTTCACAAGAAATCCTGCCAGTCTACCGGAAATACAATGGGAAGGTCTTCTACGTATCGATAAGCGATGCAGACAGAGCCCCCGACTTGGACTATGTCGCTACTATCCATCATGGCATAGACCTTGGCAGCTTCACGTTTCAGTCTCAACCAGAAGACTACCTTCTCTTCTTCGGTCGCATTCATCCGGACAAGGGGACAGAAGAGGCCATTGAGATTGCCAAGGCCTGCGAAAAGAGACTGATCATAGCGGGAATTGTCCAGGACGAAGATTACTTCAATGACCACGTGAAACCTTACGTGGATGGTAGCAGTGTCGCCTATGTGGGCAGCGCCGACCCCATCAAAAGGGATAGGCTTATGGGCAATGCCCTTGCACTGCTTCATCCTATCAACTTCAACGAACCCTTCGGCCTTTCAGTCATTGAGTCCATGGCATGTGGAACGCCCCCTATAGCTATCAATCGCGGAAGTATGGGGGAGATCATAGACGACGGAGAGAACGGATTTCTGGTTGCCAGCGTGGATGATGCTATTCGTTGTGTGGCAAGAATAACGGACATTGACAGGGCTTCCTGCCGCAAGACGGTTGAAGAGCGTTTCACTGTCGATCGCATGGTGGAAAAATATCTATTGGTCTACAAAAAGGTCCTCAAAAAGAGGGGGGACACGCTCTCTCGGCCCATCTAGCTGAGGTCTGACCAGCAGAGAAGACCTCATTTTTTCGCCGTCCACAGAGGAGATTAGTGGGACGGCAGTGCCAGGAAAGGACACATGAGGATGGTAACTGGATCCAAAGAGTCTATTGTGAAGCGATACAAGGGGAATCCCATTCTCACCAAGTCTGATGTGCCGTTCCCGGTAGAAACGGTTCACAACGCGGGCGTGGTCAAACATGAAGGCCGGTACACGATGCTTTTCAGGTCTCATTTGCGAAATGGGCGGTCCATCATCGGTTTGGCGGAAAGCGACGATGGCTATCAATTTCGGGTTCACCCTGAGCCGTTCATGACGCCGTCGACAAAGGAGCCTTTTGCCACCTATGAGGAATTTGGTGTTGAGGACCCTCGCATCTGTCTCATGGAAGACACCTACCTCATCACGTACAGTGCCTACTCGCGCCACGGCGTGAGGATTGGTCTGGCCAAAACCAGTAATTTCAGAACGGTGGAACGGATTGCCCTCATTACAGAGGCCGATCATCGTAACGTCGTCATCTTTCCTACCGAGTTTGATGGCCGCTACGCCCGACTTGACCGCCCCCATTCGAATATATCTCCCTGGTCCATTTGGATATCCTATTCCCGGGACCTCATACACTGGGGCGATTCCAGGGTGTTGATTAAGCCGCTACCCTACCACTGGGACGAGATGAAGATCGGCCCGGGGGCCACACCCATGAAAACGGACCAAGGATGGCTCAACATCTTCCACGGGGTTTTCAAGACCATGGACGGATCTGTCTATCGCCTCGGTCTGGCCCTTCACGCCTTAGACGACCCTTCACGCATCCTTGGTGTGGCTGATGAGTGGATTCTCCAGCCCGAGGATCCCTGGGAGGTTACGGGATACGTCCATAATGTGGTCTTCACTTGCGGTGCGGTGGCGGAAGAAGACAGATCTGTGAAGATCTACTGGGGAGGCGCTGACACGGTCATGTGTGCTGGCGAGGCACGAATCGATGAGTTGGTCGACTTGTGTCTGAACCACCAAAGGCCACCCTTAGCCTAAAAGGGATCTTGTATGTGAGCTTTCTTCTTCCCAGCTGGATTCATCCACTTGACAAGCGAAAAACATGCATTACAGATTAGCTATCTTTAGTTTATCCGTCGACAAGCGTTTCCCAAGTGTTTAAAAACATTGTCGAAGCAGTCCAAGTTTCTAGTTGAACGTACTCAGTGGTACAACTATTAGAAAGGAGGGATCAGCTATGGCAATCATAAGAGGATTTGGCTTGCCTGCATGGGGCTGGCGTGTTCCAACAGATTTGGACAGGATGAGAAAAGAGATGGATAGGCTCTTCGACGGTCTGACGGGCGCTACGCCCGGGATGCCTGGAGCGGGAGTATTTCCACTGACCAATGTGACAGAAGACAGTGACAACTATTACGTCCGGGCGGAGCTTCCTGGAATGAAAGCGGATGAGCTGGACATCTCTGTAACAGGAGAAAGCCTTTCCATCTCTGGGGAGCGAAAGATCCTTGCCGAAGGAGAAGACGCTAAGTACCACAGGCGAGAGCGGAACGCTGGCAAATTCAGCAGAATGCTAACGCTGCCAGGTCACATCAATACACAGAAGGTGGAAGCCAGCTGTACTGATGGCGTCTTGACTGTGGTGCTTCCCAAGGCAGAAGCAGCAAAGCCGAAACAGATCACTGTGAAAGCAGGCTGAGAGCCATGCAAGTCTATTGGAAGGGAGGGAAAGACCATGACTGAGGCCGAAGCAAAAGCCCTAGAAGCAAGAGAGAAGCGGGAAGTGGCCAGTGCCGCCGAGCAGACAAGGCCAGGACTCACTTTCAAGCCTGCCGTTGACATCTTTGAAACACAGACCGGTATCACGCTCCTTGCCGATATGCCAGGTGTAAAGGCAGGTGACTTGAACATTGACCTGCGTGAAGATGTCATCACCCTGTCAGGCGAGGTTGAGAGGCCTGAAACTGCGGGTGAAACAGAAATTCTGAAGGAATACAGGACGGGAAGGTATGTACGTCAGTTTTCCCTTTCAGACACCATTGACCAGGCAAAGATTGAGGCAGAACTCCAAGACGGGGTTCTGAGGTTGGTATTGCCAAAAGCCGAGAAGGCCGTTCCCCGAAAGATCGCGGTAAAGGCGAAGTAAAGACGCCGGGCCCTCAGGGCCCGGCCCGCCGTCAGGCAAGCAACTACTGTGTTCCTATAAAAAAGGGTCTGAATTCAGATTCGTCCCGCTTGAGGGCAAGGCCTATTTCTTCTAATAGCCGTGGCTTGTCCTGGGGCAGGTTCCCGCACAGGTCGATGTAGTTGGTATAGTGATCGCTTGTGAGAGTGGTCTGGACGGAGAGCCCCTCAAGCAAGTGCCTTGTCTCCTCAAGCACGCCGTGAGCGGTGAGCATCTGAAAGCGCCCCTCCCTTACCTCTTCTAAAAGTGGGGTGTTGATCTTAGGCACAAAAGTGCGCAGCCGGACAAAGGTCGGCTCTATGTCATTGATCACCCGAGCCGTTTGTCTCGCGTGTTCACTGGTCCTTTCTTGGCCTCCAATGCCCAGGATCACATAGAGGCTCAGCTCCATGCCGGCGGCCAAGACCCATCTGCCTGCCTCGATCTGCTCTTGGGCATGGGTCCCCTTACGAATGCGCTTTAGAATCGTATCATCGCCCGATTCCAGGCCCACGTGAATGCGCTTTAAGCCTGCCTTGCACAATTGCTCAAGCCGCTCTGGCCCCTTTTTGTGAATAAACTGCGACGACCCGTACACTGTGGTCCGCTCAAGGGAAGGGAAAGTCTTCCTGGCAAAAGTGCAGACCTCAGCCAAGTCTCCTGTCTTCATGGCGATGGTATTTCCAGCAGGAAGAAACATCGTGGGCACGTTGGGACCGTAGACCCTTTTTGCCTCCAGGATGTCCTCCTTGATGTCCTCTACGGACCGGACACGAAACCTGGGGCCCTTCTTATAGACCATGCAGAAGGTGCATCGGTTGTGGGGGCATCCCACGGTGGCCTGGATCAGCAGGGAATCGGCTTCGCTGGGTGGGCGGTATATGGGTCCTTCGTAATACATGGATCATACCTCAACTTTGGCCGCGAACAACACCTTTCATTTCTTAATAACGTTCAGAAGTGGTGACAGTCTATATCTGAATAGACAATTTCCAGATATGGCCAATCGCTTCTCTTCGGCATCCAATGCCCTTAAATGGCTGTGCCTATGTTCAGCGATCCTCCTTATCCTTGTTAGCTGCCTGCTAAGAGGGTTGACCTCAACTTTTCAACGTTCCCCATCTCTTCGACACTAGATTATGGTTTGGCAATGTCATAGGGCTGAAATAGTTGCCGGTCCCAGTCTCCACTGGGGTGACAACTTCTGACGATTTCATCAATACTTGAACATCCCGTTCTCATAGACCGTGACCTCCTTTCCTGAGGTAAGATGGGCAACGACCGTCTTCTTCTCTGTGTTCACCAAATCCCAGTGAAGGGCTGAGTCGTTGAACCCCAGCTGCCTCTTCCGGTCCTTGGTCAGTCTGGCCGGATTTCCGTCAAAGGTATCGGAATAGGACGCCCCTAGAGCGATATGACAGTTACCGTTACGTCCGCCATAGTTTTCGTCAAACAAGGTATTGGCCATGAACCTGTCGATCTTTGAAAACCGTTTGTCTGTTAAAGAAAACTCCCCTACCTTGCAGGCCCCTTTGTCAATGGAAAGCTGTTTGATGACAAATTCCTCTCCCTTCGCAGCTTCCACTTCCATGGCCTTTCCCTTTCTGAATTGAATTCTCACGCCTTCCACGTAATTGCCACTTCTAAAAGAGGGCTGGTTGGCAAAATAGACCCCTTCTGTCCCCCTCCAGTCAGGGGAAAGGAAGATCTCAAAACTAGGGATGTTGTGGCCGGAAATCCCGATCCATTTCCTCTGCTTTCCTGGAGTGATGTAGAGGTCCGTGTTTTTCGACATCACATGATAGTATGTCACGTCCATACTGTTCATCCATTTCTTGAGGGCAGTGGCGTCTTTGTAAATGGCCTTCCAGTGCTGGACGGGATCATCCTTGTTGAGGTAACAGGCCTTGACGATCTGATTGGTATACTGCCTCATGGTCAGCCTGGCCTGTCTTGCCAGCTCAGGCGTGGGAACCATGCAAAGGGTCCAGCTGAAGACACCCTTTTCCTCCCGTTTTGTAAGGATGTCCCGCAAGGGTTTTCTGGATACGGCGAACTTTCCAATTCTTCTGGGGTCTATGTGACTCAAGTGCGTCAGGGACTCTGGCCCGTGGAGATAGACGCTCCCATTGATCTGCTCATAGAGCTGCTTTTCACCTGGTGGCTGAAAAATGAGCTGCCTGTTATTCGCTTTCTCAAAAAACTGGCACTCCATCTGCGACGTCAGGCCGGCCCGCAGGATAGGGTGCATCCCCATATCAAGGACTCTGGCCTGCAAACGCTCCGCCAGCTTTATGGCAGCCAGGTCGTATCGAAGTAAGATCATGTCTCCTCTCTTGAAACGGCCAGCTCTTCCCGTCTTGAGCCCCCAAAGTAAGACATCTGCGTACCTGTCCATCTGGCTGTCAGTCAGCATGGATCGATCCTCCCCTTCTGCAAGTTCTCCTTCTTGTGTAGTAGGCCGATTAATCTACATGAATCCTGGGCCCTGGGCAACCATCTTTTCCTTGTTCTGTTCGCCAATTTCCAATGGTCACGTTTTAGAGCTCCTCTCCATTTCTGTTTGGGTTTCGCCTTTGTGGTGCCAATGGAAGCGCTTGAAACAGCATCCCCTTGTTCATGTCTACCGGCACAGACGGCACATGATTTCTGACTGAGAGCCCTCTTCTGCCCACAGGCGTCTTTCCCACATCTCGAGGAGATGGGGATCAGGTTCCCTTCCCATGAAACGTTCTGAATGGTTGACAAGATCATGGAAATAGGCTATAGGCCCATGTGACCATAGTCTGGTATGTAGCTTTATATCCGAATCCGAAAGGGTTAAGAATAGGACCTAAGGCCTAACACGATGGAGGAGAAAGCCATGTCTGAAAGAGAGCACAGTCGGCACACCATGGATCGAAGGAATTTTCTAAAAATATCCGGCATCTTGGGTATAGGGGTTGCGAGCGGCGGCTTACTGCCCATTTCGGAAAGCGTGGCTTTCAACAGAAAGCTCCACAAGGTCACCGACGCAAAAATGGGAATGGGTACCTTTGTAGCTATGACGGCCTTGCACCCATCTAAGATCCAAGCGGAACAGGTCATTGGAATGGCCTTTGAAGAAATGGATCGGCTCACCAAGCTCTTGGACCGCTACCGATCCGACTCACCTATTGGTGCTCTTAATAAAGAGGGGATGCTCCTTGACATGCCGCCTGAGGTTGCCGAAGTGGTGGCCCGGTCCCTCTACTTTCATGAACTCAGCCATGGGGCCTTTGACATCACTGTCCAACCATTAGTGGACTTGTACAAAAAGGATTTTGCTGTCCTTGGGCGGGCTCCATCGGAAGCCGAACTGGATAAAGTGCTGGACCTAGTCGATTCCCGTGCCATGTCATTTGACGGAAAATCAATCCGATTTAAGAAGGAGAGCATGGGGATTACGCTAGACGGTATTGCCAAGGGTTACATTATTGACAAGGCAGCGGAAATAATCAGGGCTGCCGGTATCCAACATGCCCTCATCAACGCTGGCGGGGATATTCGTGCAGTGGGCGGCAAAAAGGACGGCACACCCTGGAAGGTGGGGATTCAAAACCCTGACAAAGAAGGCCCCTATGTAGACATGGTCAAGATGGCCAATGGGGCTGTCGCCACCTCCGGCAATTATGAGGTCTATTTCGACAAAGAGAAGCTCTTTCACCACATTGTGAATCCCAAAACAGGGGTTTCGCCCAGACAAACCTCAAGCGTAAGCGTGATGGCCTCCAATGTCATGGACGCAGATGCCCTCTCTACAACGGCCTTTGTCCTTGAGCCCGAAGCGGCAAAGCGTTTTATTGATGGTCTTCCGGGCACAGAGTGTCTCATCTTGAGGGACCAGAAGAATCGTGTCCTCTCAAAAGGATGGCCCGCATAGATAGAGTGTTTTTTCAAGGAAAAAGGCTGCCAGTACTGGCGGCCTTTTTTTGTAAGTGGACCCTGCCGGGCGCACAAAAAATAAAGGCTAATCGCAACATGCGATTAGCCTCTAACAGGAGGAAAGCGAATGAAGAAGTCTCTTCACAGCGCTTTCCCTTATCGTTATGCAACAACGATGCCAGCCTTCAATACTCCTCGGAACATTTGACTTTTGAACGGGAGCCACTGGGGGAAAAGCGGCTAACCTTTTTATTTCCCAGCGAATAGAAGAACCAAACATCCTGCATCTCTCCATTCATGCCGATGCCGGCGCGGTCCAGGCAGGGGAGATTGGACCGTGCCCTTGTTGTCTGTGAGTCAACTTTTCATACAGGGCTTTGCCTGATGCTCCTTAAGTTGCTGCTATTACATGTACTAGGGTGGGGTGCCAACTTTTTATACAAGCTCTTTTCTGGTGCCATCCAACCAACGGAATTTGTGAACAATAACAGCGAATGCCAACTTTTCATACGTTAGGCCTGACACTCCGCCTGCTGGATTTAAATTGTTGAAATAAAACAGCAATTCTTGTTTTGCCAACCTCGGCAGAACACTTCACACGATATTGTGCTTCTTTAGGCGATACTGCAAATTGGCCCTGGGAATGCCAAGGAGATTGGCTGCCCGAGACTGGACGTTGTTAGACAGGGCCAGGGCCTTTTGAATCAGTCTCTTTTCAATGGCATCCAACGTTTCAGGAAGACTTGACAGCTTCTGCCAGTCTATCGGCGTTTCAAGATCTGAAAAACCCACAAGGTCTTTGGGGAGGTCGTCCAGGGCAATTTCGTTACTCCTGCTCAGAAGGGCAGCCCGCTCAATGGCATGCTCGAGCTCCCGCACATTTCCGGGCCAGCGGTGGTTGTACAAAAAGCGCATGGCCTCAGGCGAAACAGTCATCTCTCCTCGGTTTGCCTCCCCCCCATATTTCTCCAGAAAGTGGGCTGCCAGGAGTGGAATGTCCTCTGCCCGCTCCCTCAGCGGGGGCAGTTCAATGTGAACCACATTTAGGCGGAAATAGAGGTCCTCTCGAAAACGGCCCTGTTCCACCTCTTGCTTGAGCGCCCTGTTGGTAGCTGCGATTAAACGCACGTCTGCAGCAATGGTCTTGGCACCCCCTACACGCTCAAAACTCATCTCTTCCAGCACTCGAAGGAGTTTCACCTGAACTGCCACCGGCACTTCACCGATCTCATCCAGAAACAGAGTCCCTCCATCTGCCAGCTCGAACCGCCCTTTTTTCACGGCAATGGCCCCGGTGAAGGCCCCCTTTTCATGGCCAAAAAGCTCACTCTCTAGTAAGGTTTCGCTCAGTGCTGCACAGCTGACGGCCACAAAGGGTTTGTCGCGACGAGGACTGTTAAAATGAATGGCCTTGGCAATCAGCTCCTTGCCCGTGCCGCTTTCGCCTGTGATCAATACCGTAGCCTTAGTGTGGGCCACCTTCTGTACAATATCAAACACATCCTGCAGGGGCTTGCTTTTCCCTACAATGTTGTCAAAGCGATAGCGGTCTTCCAAGGCCTGAACCAGGCGCCTGTTTTCCTTAACGACCCTGTAGGTGGCCACAGCACTGTCTACGATCTGCTTGAGTGTTTCGTTCTGAAAGGGCTTTTGGATGAAGTTGAAAGCCCCTTGTTGCATGGCCTCAACAGCCTTTTCAACTGTCCCGTAAGCAGTCATTACAACCACTGGCAGGTCAGGCGACTTTTCCCTAATCCGCCTTAGAAGCTCAATGCCATCCATGGAGGGCATCTTCATGTCTGTGAGCACAAGATCAATGTCTGCAGACTCCAGAATCTTAAGGGCCTCCTGCCCTTCTTCTGCTGTCAGGGCCTCGTAGCCCTCTTCTGTGAGAAAGGCACTCAACACCACAAGGTAGTTTTTCTCATCATCAACAACAAGGATGGTTTCCATGGTTCGCCCCTATGCGTTTTCCTCCAATGCCTGCCCGCCTCCAGGCCGATCTGATCTGCACAACAAAACCCTCACACCTTCCCTATGGGCAAGGTAACCGTGACCTGGGCCCCACGGTCCTTGCCGTTTTCTATGTGGACCGTGCCACCATGGCCCTCCACTATTTTTCTCACAATGGCCAGGCCCAAGCCACTTCCCTTGTCTCTTGTCGTAAAAAATGGATCCCAGATCTTGTCCAGAGCTTCCGCAGGAATCCCCTTTCCTCCATCGGAGAACACGATGGCCACCGTGTCAGCCCTGTTGTCCAGTTCAATATCTATGGTGCCCCCTTTGGGCATTGCCTGCATGGCATTCACCAAGATGTTCAAAAAGGCCCGGTAGAGCATTCCGGGGTCCGCTTGTATGTCAGGCACCTCGTCGGCAAATCGCTTCTCAATCTTGTAGCCCTGGCTGTTGATCTGCGGGGCCAGAAAACTTAGGTTCTTATCAAGGACGCTTGCCACGTTACAAGGTATCAGGTTTGGTGTGACCGGTCGTGCAAAGTTTAAGAAATCCGAGACAATGCCATTCAGACGGTTCGCCTCTTCGACGATCACATCTGCAAGCTGATCCTGGGAATCCGTGCGGTTTAACTTCCGCTTCAGGAGTTCTGCCGTGCTGCTAATAATCCCAAGAGGCGTTCGGACCTCGTGAGATACGGCCGCGACCATTTCACCAAGGCGGGCAAGATGCTCGGCTTGGTTCAATTTCTGTTTCAGCAAGAGCCGTTCCTCGGCCCGTTTTTCAATGATCTTCTCGCCCCGTTTCACAATGTGGCGCAGCACAACAAAGAGGAGCCCCATAATCGCAATGGAGGTAACAATGACCCTCAGCTTGAACTGGGCGATGGTCCTGTAGTCCCCGGAAAGGTCCTGGACAATTTCAAAAACCCCGAGTATGGGACCTTCAATATTCGACAGGGGCTTTTCTGCCCTCAAGGGGACATAGGTGCGAAGCTTCCTTTCTTTGGGAACCCCGACAAGCATCCTCCAGAAGCCGCCTTTTCGAATCAGCTTAGAGCTTGACTCGCCCTCCAGGGCTTGCAGATAGTCCCTTCCCCCCAAGTCTTCTTCTCCCAGGAGCTCTTTGTCGAAACTATAGAAGATCACATTCTTTTCCTTGGCAAAGATATTGACCTTCTCCACACTAAAACTGTGAAGTGTATTCCTTACCACCTGGTCCAAACGTTCGAAGAGCACTTCATTTCTGAGTTGAATGACTTGTCCAAATTGAAGGGCCGCAGGGATAATAAACTGGACAAAGACCTGATGGTTCAGGTTTTCGGCCATGAGCAGCGCATACTCTTCACTCTTCTTTATGAGCACTGTCTCGGCCCGACGGGCAATCACCATAGACAGGGCCAAGGTACCCACAAGGATCACAATGAGGCTGGTAAAGGTGAAGTACTTGACGAGCTTAAAAGGCTTTAATCGCTCTATGTTCTTTGTTTCCATCTACTCTGCTCGCCAGCATTCGTAGGCTCGTGAAAGCTTCTTCATGAGCATGTTCTCGGGCACCTCTTGTGAGAGATGCCAGCCAGATCGAAGTGTTAAGGATTGTCTACCAAAGGCAGATGTAAGGAGTCAATGATAGGCGCTGCCCATGGAAACTACCTGGGAATGGGAGCCCCCTGAAGCAAGGTCTTTAAGTCTTCATCGGAAAAATGGAGGCCTCCTCCCACAAAAAAAGATTCCTTGTCATCATCGCTTACGAAATCGTCAAAGCCTGCGGTCATGTACAAGTATTGAAATGGGGTAAAGTCTACCTTGAACTTCAAGTGGGGCTTGTCGTCTTCGTCAAAATCAAAAGCCTCCATAGACAGCACCAAGCTGTCGTCCAGGAAGTAGTAGTCAGCACCTATCCCGCCTTTTGACTCGAAGATTCCTGCTCGAAGTCCCAGATCATAGTAACGTTTTGCAATCTGGGCAGAGAACTTGAGCTTGTCTTTATCGATCTTTTCCCTGTGTTCCGTAGTAGAAATCCCGTTCACCGTCTTGGTGGTCACCGTTTCATCAATATCTCCAGCCGGGTCGTCCACCACCTGCAACATGTAGTACTTGTCCTCTTTGGGTTGAATCGTAAGAGACACGTATGACTTCACGTCTTGACTGTCACAGAGATACTCTCCCCGGTAGTCAACATAGGTACGAAACCTGTCCTTTTCTTCGAGATAATCATTGAGACTTATGAGGGCGGTATTGATGTTATCCACCGTTTCATCTTCCTGTATGAGCTTACCGATAGTGCCTTCACCCCGGTCAATTTTTTCCGTAATCCGCTTCACCGCCACGATCGTCTCTCCCAGGTCCTGTGAAAGCTTTCTGAAGTTGGCTACAACCTCTCTCAAACCTTCCTTGTTCGTGCTGCTTATCTCTCTGAGATCCCTGGAAAAGACCGTGAGGTTGTCCAGTATCCGGTTGATGTTTTCCTGGTTTCCCTGCACTGTCTTGTTAAGGGTCGTAGCCAGATCTCGAAGGTTCTGGACAATGAGCATCACAGACTCCTCCCCCGCCTCTCCGCCCAGGACTCCTGATAGGGAACCTGTAATCCCCTGAAGGTCCTTGCCAATGGCGCTCAGTTGTTTCAACAAGGTGTCTATGTTGGCTGGAGAAATGGTTCGCCCAATACGGCCACCTGGCTTCAATGGAGCGGCGTCCAACGCACCCAAGATCACTTCCACGTATTTGTCCCCCAGCACGCCTTTGGTGCGAATGGCGGCTTCCACATCTTCTCCGATTGTCACATCAGGGTTGAACTCGAGAGTCACCTTCGCCTTGCCATCTTCCAGGGCGATCTCCTTTACCCGACCCACCTCAACGCCAGCTATTTCCACCGGTACTCCTGGAACGAGGCCCTCGGCAGAGTCAAAATAGCCATACAACTCATACCCCCCGTGAGCCGCGTATTTGAACCCGCCTATTCTCATGGACATATAAGCCAGCGCCAAGATGCTGAGAAGCACAAAGAAACCTACCTTGGCCTCAATACTAAGCTTTGTCATGACCTCTTAGCACCCTATGTGAATGGGCCCTTCGGCCTTTCCCTGTATAAACTGCTGTAAAGCCGGGTTCTTCGACTGCCGTACAGATGCAGGTGAGCCGATTTCAACAATCTTGCCCTCATAGAGCATGGCTACCGTGTGGGCAATCTTAAAGGTGGACGCAATGTCATGGCTGATCACCGCACAGGTGGCCCTGGTCTGTCTCTGGGTCTCCACAATGAGGCGGTCAATGGCATCGGCCATGATGGGATCAAGGCCGGTAGTGGGCTCGTCAAAAAGGATGATCTTGGGGTCAAGGGCAATGGCCCGGGCAAGCCCTACGCGTTTTCGCATGCCACCGCTCAACTCCGAAGGCATCTTGTGGGCCACGTCCTTTAGGCCCACCTGAAGGAGTTTCTGCTGGACGATCTCTTCAATCTCCCCCTTCGGAAGCCGGGTATGCTCCTGGAGCGGGAAGGCCACATTTTCCCCCACCGTCATGGAATCAAACAAGGCAGCATCTTGAAAGAGCATGCCAAAGTCCTTCCTGGCTTCATTGAGTTCGCGGTCATTCAGGCGAGAAATGTTGATGCCTTCCACCTGGACCTCCCCCCTGTCCGGTCTTATCAGTCCGATCATGTGCTTGAGCAGCACGCTTTTCCCCCCGCCACTTTGCCCAATAATGGCAGTGATCTTGCCAGGCTCAACCTCAAGGTTCACTCCATCTAAAACCTTGTGGCCCTTGAACGCCTTGCACACATCAAGCAGCTTGATCACAAGAACGGCTCCCGTTGCTCTATCCTCTTATGGGGCATGTGCCCCACCCTCTCCACACAAGGACCTTCCCCCAACCTTCTGCAACGCTCAAATCTCAATGGCCTGCCAAACTCACATCATCAACATATGACCGTTTTGCACAAGGTCTTTTGCAAAAAACATGAAGCGGTTGTCGATGTGAGTGCGTCGGCCCGAGTCCTAGCATTTCAACTGAACATTCTAAGTGCCCCCGTCTCTTCTCAAGCCCACAGGCGCAAATACTCCTGGAAAGAGCAAAGGGGACTTTTGGCGATTTCATCAAAACATAGCTGCCGTCAAGAAGTAGTCGCTGATCAAAATAGACACAGAAGATATGACCACGGCCTGTGTCGTGGCTTTCCCCACGCCTTCAGCCCCGCCCGTGGCATAAAAGCCTTTGTAGCAACCCACCAGCGATAGGATGAGCCCAAAACAAGCGGCCTTGACAAGGCCGTTGAAGATGTCATCCAACTCAACAATCTCTATCATTTTGGCCACGTAGATACCTGAGTTGATGTTCAACAGCCCTACTCCGACCAAATACCCCCCTATAATTCCGACAAAATCTGCAATAATCGTCAGCACTGGGAGCATCAGCACCCCAGCAATAATACGGGGCACGACCAGGTACTTAATCGGATCGCATGCCATGGCATAAAGGGCATCAATCTGCTCGGTTACACGCATGGTCCCCAATTCTGCAGCCATGGCAGAACCGGCCCGCCCTGTCACCATGAGAGAGGTGAGAACTGGGCCTAGTTCCCGGGTGATGGCCAGGGCCACCGTGGACCCCACCAGGCTCTCGGCGCTAAACAGGCGAAATCCATGGAACGCCTGCAGCGCCAGCACACCGCCCGTGAAGATGCCCGTCAGAAGGACAACAAGCCAGGAGTTCACGCCCACAAACTCCATCTGCTTGAAGATGGCCCGAACGCGCAGGGGCGGGCGCACCATCCAGAGGAGTGCGGACGACAACATGAATAGGATAAGCCCAAACTCCTCGATAAACCGGATGAGGCTGCGGCCGAGGGTCTCCATGAAGCTGGTCAGAGACGCAACAGGTTTCGTACTGGAGTAGCTGTCGAACATTGGCGGATACTAGGAAATGTCAACCCGAAAGTCAAGCTAATGCTTTATTTTCATTGACACTATCTCCGCACGAAAGTACTCTTATACCAAATGCTCATGAGGCCTTTTGGCATGGTTCACCTATTGACTACCAATCGACTCCCCAGAAGGTAGCATTTTGCTTTGCCTTGAAAGACTCAGCAAAACCGCAACTTGGGCCGATCACGGTCAAGACTTCTTTTCCGGGGGGGAGAAAGGAGTAGATGTTTCGCCTCAAATGAAGCGCATCCTCACCATTGCCGGCTCGGATTCAGGCGGTGGCGCCGGGATACAGGCCGATGTGAAGACCATCACCCTTCTTGGCGGTTTTGCCATGAGCGTGCTCACCGCCCTGACAGCACAAAACACGGTGGAAGTCAGGGCGATCCACCCAGTGCCCCCTTCCTTCATTGACGAGCAGCTACAGACGGTGCTTTCAGATATCGGGGCAGATGCAGCAAAAACCGGGATGCTCTTTGATGTCCCTGCCATTGAAATCGTCGCTCATCAACTGCGGACTTACGGCATGGAAAGGCTGGTAGTGGATCCTGTCATGGTGGCAAAGGGGGGCGATCTCCTACTAGTCGAAGAGGCCAGAAGCACTCTCATCAAGCAGCTTCTTCCTATGGCCTATGTGGTAACACCAAATATACCAGAGGCAGAGGTCCTTTCAAAGAGGTCCATCGAAAAGGAAGGCGACATATATGAAGCAGCACGGGCCATACAGGCCCTAGGGCCCAAACACGTGCTGATAAAAGGGGGCCACTTAAAAGGCCCTGCCAAAGACATACTGTACGATGGCAAGGACTTTTTTGTATTTGAAAAAGACCGTATCCGCACACCCCACACCCATGGCACAGGGTGCGTCTATTCTGCCGCCATTGCCACATACCTTGCCAGGGGGTCTGAGATCAAAGAGGCCGTGACAGGGGCGAAGGATTTTATCCATAGGGCTATAGGCGCTCCACTGCCCCTAGGCAAGGGACATGGCCCCACAAACATCTATGCCCCCTTTCAAAAAGACCAAGAGAAGTACGGCGTCATCGAGGCCTTGAACTCAAGTCTGGCTCGCCTCCAGCAGGCCTGTCCGGGGGACCTGATGCCAGAGGTGCAATCAAATCTCGGTTATGCCCTCCCCTTTGCAGAAACCCACGCCGATGTGGCTGCCTTCCCAGGCAGACTGGTGAAGCTGGGAGAGAAGATCATGGCGGTGAGCAGCCCCCGTTTTGGGGCATCCAGACACATCGCTTCCATCATCCTCACCGCCATGCGGTACGATCCAGCCTTTCGCTCGGCCATGAACATCCGGTTTTCAGAGGCAAAGGTCCGTCAGTGCCAAGCCTTAGGCTGGGAGGTGCGATCTTTTGATCGTGCTCATGAACCAAAGCATGTCAAGAAACGCGAAGGAGGCACCTTGGAGTGGGGGACGGAGGCAGTGCTTTCCCAGACGTTCCAGATCCCGGACATGATCTACGACCGCGGCGAGATTGGTAAGGAGCCCATGATCCGGGTCCTCGGCAGGACCCCAAAGGAAGTAGTCGACAAGGTTATCCAGCTGGCAGAGAAGCATTCCTGACGCCCAATAAGGGGGGATTCTTCTGTCGGCTACCCATCCACCGTGAGAAATGGCATGATGGAACCATTAACAGGTGAAGATTTAGAGTTCCTGGGGGAGAGTCTAGAAGAGGGCCCAACATCAGAGGAGCTTCGGGCTGCAAAAGAGGTGATCACCTCCTTTCTCAGGGCGATCAAGAATTACGGTTTCTATCCGGAAAACCACCCCGCTTGCCAAAAGTCTGTCACGACAGCCGCAGGCCGCCTAGATACCTTCTTTAAAAACCACGACAAGCTCAGGTTTGATGTGGAGATGGTTCGTCTCCTCTTTCGAGGCGAGGTCGTCCACCATGGCGAAAGGGACGAAGGGAACTTGGGCCTACTCCTATTTAGAGACGGCATCCAGTGGTTGGAATTTCGCAAAGGCCTCGCCATAGAGGAGATCAATGGTCTCATCAGAATTGTCAACAAATACCGGGAAGCGACAGAAGACGCTGAGGGAGATTTGGTAACAGCCCTTTGGGAGGCCGATTTCCCACATTTGAAATACAAGGCGATAGACGTATACTGGGAGGCCGAACCGCTCATTGACTTATCCGTCCTAAGGGTGAGGGAAGAGGAAACCCAGGACATCGACCTGGACAAGGAGGAACCAGAACAGGAGATACTCCCTCCACCCAAGGAGAGTCCGCTCTGGAAACTGACAGCCGAGGAGATGAGGCAACTTCGCGAGATGATCCACGAGGAGGAGAAGCGGGACACCTTGCAAGACGTCCTGGATATGTTGCTGATCGTCCTCCACGACCAGCGAAACGAAGAAGACCTCTCGACCCTCCTTGATTTCCTGCAGGATGAATTCCAGCATACACTGGCACAAAGAGAATTCCTGTTTGCCCTGGAGCTCCTGACGGCCTTATATGAGAGTCGTCAGGCTTTCAAAGCCAAAAAGCCTTGGGCTCTGCCATTATTGCACAAGTTTTTCCTCGGCATCTCAAGCCCCCAGGTCCTAGGTGTCCTTTCCCAGTCTTGGCCCAGTCTGGATATGCTAGACGCAGAACAGATGACGCTGCTAAGGCAAGTTCTGCTGCTTCTGCCCGCAGAGAGCATGTTGGCTCTCGGCCCCATGTTGCTGCAGCTCCGTTCTTCAAGCGCCCGAAGGGAGTTTATGGAGATCATTGCCATCCAAGCGAAGAGGGATATAGGACCCCTAAAGCGTCTGCTGCGCCGTCCAGAGGTCTTCATGGTCCAGAGGCTAGTCAACGTACTGGGAACTCTGAAAAACAAGGAATCTACCCTACTCCTGCTCAAAATGGTAGGCCATTCTTCAGAAAGGGTGCGGGACCTTGCCCTTAGATTCTTGGTAGCCCGAAACCTGGGTCCCGAGATCCTTGAAAAGTTGTTCCCACTTATTGACGATACCAGTGATTCCGTTCGTCAGGTGATGTTCGAGTACTTGGGACGACGCAGGAGCGAGCGGGCTGAGGGCCTCCTGCTGGACTACATGCAACAGGGACAGTTTCGGCACAATGACAGAGAACAGGTCCTGGCCTGTTTTAGGGCCCTCGGTCGCTGTGGCTCCTCCCGTTCGGTTCCGGTCTTGCAAGCCGTCCTTATGGGTCAGGGTTGGATGCCAGGGTTCGGCAGATCCATCCATCGTCAGGGTGCGGCTATCTCTCTCATGGAACTGGGAAACGACGAGGCCAAGGAGATCCTTGAGAAGGCCTCTCGCAGCTTGTCCCCCCCCATACGGCGGGCCTATCGAAAGGCTGCACAGGAGGAAAAATGACCATCGGAAGCAGCCCTTCGGATAAGCAGCTAAAGAGGAAACGGGATCTCTTTGGGATCAAGTTTCTCAGGGCCTTCTATAGACTTGTACAAACGGTCAAGACCCATCCAGATAACAATAAGTTACTCATAGAGTGCACCAAAGACTTTGCTACCTCTGTCGCCCAGTGGTGCAAGGATGAGGCCCATTTGACGATTCAGGTTTCTCGGGGCAGATTCTTCCTGGAAGAGGAGAAATTGCACTACCCTAGGGAGACCGTCTACCTTGTCCACGAGATGATGAACTTCTTTCAGCTACGGGGGCTGCGAGGCCTCCGCTTCGACTCCGACATCAAGGATGCGTCCCTTGACCAGATCCTGGCGTTTGCCCATGTCCTAAACGATGCTGAAAAGCAAGAGGATCCGTTAGCCTGGCTGCTCGAGCAAAGAGATGCAGGAGAATTCCCGTGGGCGGAGATTATCAGTGGACCGGCAGCAGGTGAACAGGAACGGATCCTTGAACGGAAGAAGATCGCCCGAAGGACTTACTCTCACGCCCTTAGCTCACTCAAGGAAGTCAGCCAAAAAATAACGACCGAGGGCCGGGCCGGCGTTAGCAAAGTCAAGCGGATTGTTCAGAACATGGTCGATCTCCTCATGGAAGATGAGTCTGTCATCCTGGGGATGAGCACGATTCGAGACTATCATGACTACACGTACACCCACTCCGTGAACGTGGCCATACTGGCCCTGTGTCTGGGGAAGCGCATGGGACTTTCTCGCCTCTCTTTGAGGAGACTCGGAATCTGTGGTCTCGTTCATGATTTGGGGAAGGTAGAGGTGCCCTATGAGATCCTTAACAAGTCTGGAAAGTTGACTAAGGAAGAGATTAAGGAAATAGAAAAGCATCCCTTGAGTAGCGTGCGTCAAATCATCAGACTGCGGGCTTCTTCAAGCCTCAAGGCCAAGATCGTGCTACCCCCTTTCGAACATCATCTGAAATACGATCTCTCGGGTTACCCGCGGGCCTATAGGAAGAAACCGGTCAGCCTATTTGGACGAATACTGGCCATCGCTGACGTCTACGATGCCATGACGTCCGCCCGGGTATATCGTCCTAGGCTGGTTAGCCCTGATCGTACCTTAGGCATCATGCTGAAAGGGGCCGGAAAAGATTTTGACCCCATTCTTTTGAAGGTCTTTGTCAACATGCTTGGCATCTACCCCATGGGGACCGTGTTGCGACTGGACACCGGTGAAGTGGGCTTGGTAAACGGGACACCTGGAGAGTCAGATCGCGGACGCCCACAGGTCTTGCTGTTAGCGTCTGACGGCAAGGGGGGATTCAAGAAGGGAAAAACCGTGAACTTGGCTGAACGGCATCCGAAAACCGGGGCCTTTCGAAGAAACGTGAAGGCGACCTTTCATCCTTCCACTCTGGGAATCCAGCCGGCGGAGTTTCTGGTGTGAAGACTTATTTCCAGCAGTGGCGAGCATCTCACGGGCCTCTGCTGGCCTAGGCCATGAGATAAAAGCCCAAGGCTTTGTCATATTGAACGGATTCTGAAAAACGGCAACCTACTTCCTTGTCCTGAACCCATCTCACAACCGCCTTTTTCTCGATTTTGGAGCGGTTTTTATCATCTAGGGTGAATCTCACCATCACCTCGTCTCCCTCTCTGAGCGCGTGGGAGCTGGTCGTAACGAAGCGGAGACCTGTCATGGACAGGTCTTTTATTTCCATCTTGTCCGGGGCTTGGGCGGGCCGAACCTTCGCATAAAAACCCTGAAGACTTATCTTTTTTCGGTAGGCCTTCCTGAATTCAAAGGTGACGGACAAAGACGAATTACAGACACACCGTATCTTGATGCGCCTTTTTGGACCTTTGAACTTGCCCACATGTACGACTTTCGTAGTCCCACAGTAGGGGCAATTGACCACTGCTGTACCGTCCGGGTTTACATCGACCTTCTGCACTTGCATATCATCTATACCCTCTCAAAGACCCCTAAGGGAAAAAATGGATCTAGACCTCCGGGGAACCGCCATGACCACCGTCATATACCTATCGACCATCACGGTTGTCAAAGCACATAGACGGATTACCTGCTTCTCTTGCCTTGTACAGGGGTAGCGCCTCAAGAGCTGCTCGGAAGAAAGCGGCTCTTTGCCTGTCATAGGGACCTCCCTGGTACGTTTTCTGATTTGTACTCTTGCAGGCGCTACGATTCTATTATTGCCCACTTTTCATTTTCGCATATTCTATACCATAATTCGCCACAAATAACAAGACCTTGCCGTTCATTGAGAGGCTTTGCACAACAAACGGCGCAAAGCAAGGTGACAGTAAGTCCTTCCCATCTCGTTTCGCGCCGTTACCCCCTCAGTCTGCCAAGCGACAAGGAAAAAACATCTCTGAACAACCGAGCGACCGAGGGAAAGAGATGCGCGCCAGGACGTCCATATCTCTTGACATTTCAAGCCAATAGGGCTATAGCCCCGACAGGCGGCTGGGACTTTCCTTGATGCCCACCCTTGGAGGATCATTGACGGCGGGCACAAACAGAGCCGGCTGGTATTCAGGCCCCATGTTGTCGTGATGGGGGGTGGAGCCTACTCATTTGGGCAGGCGTGACAGTGAACGGTTTCGCAAAAGGTCTTTTGCAGACAATGGGGCATCTTCTGAGAAAGGCAGTTTGAATATTCGGCAGAGGAGACTGTCCCGAAAAGTCGGGATTTGAGGGCCTTAGCCCGAATTTTTGTGTGGTAACGAACACGCTGAGTACAGCCGAAATGCTCAAGGAAAGAACAACAGGAAGGAGCAAGAGATTTTCGTATCTCTGATTCGAGACCCCAAAGAGGCCTATATGCCCAGAAAGTTCATTGAAGAAACCGTCTGTCGAATTGACCAACTGATGAAACGTCACCCCCGGGCGCAGACTTACTTGGATTTGAGCGATGAGGATAACAAGGAGTCCATGGAACTTGTGAGCAGAATCGAAGAAATTGCAGATGCCATGAGGATGTGTCGGTTAAAAAGCCTTCCAGAGGAACAAAGGGAACTGTACGCATTTGCCGAGAGTATCACAGACAGCCAGCTCTCCTTATTCAAGGAGTACTTCTCATGGTTCAGGAATCTAAGCACAAAGGATTCCAAATAATGCGTCCCCGCAACCTTCCCAGCCATTGGCCTTGTCAGTTTGTACCTGCCCCATAAGCAGGTCTATCGCATGAGGGGGGCCTGCGGCAAAGCAGAAAGGTTGGATTATCATCTGCCGCAGGCGGAAAGTGGTCACGGGATCCAGCACACTGCTTACCACCACTCGAGTTCTCTGACTTTTTGGCAACGTTCAGAAGTTGAGGCAAAGCCTCTTGGCCAGCCGTTAAAAGGATAGGGAGGATGGCTGAACGTAGGCATAGAGCTATTTCCATCCACACCAATAGTATGGGGCTACCTAAAGGCATTGGCGGCCGAAGAGATGGGGATTTCCTACTCCCGGGGCTCCCATTGCATGAAAAAGGTTCAAACCGGGGTTCTTCCGTTTTCTAGCAACCTCAGCACACTTTTAGAGGTTATTTCTAAGGGTTGATAAGGGTGCGAAACTTATGTTACTAGCTTTCTAAATCAACTAGTGGGAAGAACAACCGAAGATTGAAAACGGGATACACAAGATCCAAAACTTGGGCCCAGAGGCATAACCTCTAGACAATGAACCAGATGAGGAACGATATGGACGCGTACAATGACAATAGTCTGACGGAAACGGCAGCAGAGGAAAATTTCGAAGAATTGTTGAACCAGGGTATGGGCAAACCGGTTCACTTCAACCCCGGTGAAAAGGTCGAGGCTGTTATTACTCAGATCACAAAAGAGTGGATTTTCGTTGATGTGGGCGGCAAGTCAGATGGCAGTATTATGACCAATGAATGCATTGATGATGAAGGCCGTCTCACCATCAAAGAGGGAGACACGATCAATGCCTACTTCTTGTCTTCCAAACACAACGACATGCTCTTTACCACCCGGCTCACCGGCGACACGGCCGGCAACGAACACCTGGAAGAGGCCTATCGCAGTGGGATCCCGGTTGAGGGCCGTGTTGAAAGGGAAATCAAGGGGGGATTTGAAGTCAAGATAGGGGAAAACACGCGTGCTTTTTGCCCCCATTCCCAAATGGGACTATACCGGGTGGAAGACAAGGGCCAGTATATTGGCCAGCATGTGACCTTCAAAATCATCGAATTCAATAAGAAGGGCCGAAACATCGTTGTTTCCAATAGGACCATACTGGAAGAGGAACGGCAGATACAAAGAGATGCCCTGAGGGCGTCTTTGGAAGAGGGAATGACAGTGCGTGGAGAGATAACCTCCATCCACAAATTTGGGGCCTTTGTTGATATCGGAGGCTTGGAAGGCCTGATCCCCATCTCGGAGATGTCATGGGGTCGTGTGGAGGACATCAACAGCGCAGTCTCGCTTGGACAGAAAGTAGATGTGGTGATTAAGAAACTGGACTGGAAAGAGGATAGATTCTCCTTTAGCCTGAAAGATATGCTGCCCAATCCATGGAACAACATTGTCCACAAGTATCCTGAGGGCTCCTTTCACAAGGGCAAGGTCTCCCGCTTGGTCCCCTTTGGTGCTTTTGTGACCTTGGAGCCTGGCATCGACGGTCTTCTTCACATTTCAGAACTTGGAAAAGAAAAAAGGATACGCCACCCCCGTGAAGTCCTAGGAGAGGACCAGACCATTGAAGTCAAGATTGCAAGAGTAGATGAAAAGCAAAGACGCCTTTCCCTTACAATGGTCTCAGATGGGCAGGACGCAGAAGGGATCGATGACTACAAAAAGCACATGGCAGCAGGCACTAAGAAGGCCTCTGGGGCTCTCGGCTCCTTGGGAGACATCCTTCGAGCAAAAATGAATGAAAAGAACAAGTAAGAAACAGAATGGAAAAATTCACCATACAAGGCAAGTACATAGAACTGACGAAGCTTCTGAAGGCCACGGGCCTATGCACCACCGGCGGCACGGCAAAAAGAGTGACAGCTGAGGGGCGAGTGAAAGTGGATAACCAGACAGAACTGCGCAAGAGATGCAAAATAAGAAAGGGCCAAATCATAGAATTTGAGGGCCAGATCATTGCAGTAGAATAAGCCCTAACGTTCCATAAACAACATGGCAAAAGGTCCTAAAAAACAATGATAGTCTTACGTTGCACCGTTTTGGGAGAGTTCTGTCGAATTCATTACCAGTGACGTTCAGGAAAAGCAAAAAACCTGCCATGTTGTTTACCCTTGGGGTCTGCCTGGCCTCCGGCCTCTGTCGTCTATTGCCTATCACCAGTGCCCCCTTCCCTGTCATCCGTCGTCAGTTATCCGGGATATGTCATCGGTAACGGAAAAGATGAATTCATGATCACCGTTGGGAACTTAACAAAACGTTTCGGCACCCAATTACTCTTTGAAGGGGTGAGCTTTAACATCAACCCCAGGGAGCGGGTGGGACTTGTGGGGCAAAACGGTCACGGCAAGACCACGCTTTTTCGCCTCATCGTAGGTGATGAGCATCCTGATGAAGGCACCATCAGCCTTCCCAAAGGCTACCGTGTCGGTCATGTTCTACAGCAGCTGGACTTTACCAAAGACACAGTGCTCAAAGAGGCCATGACCAGACTGCCAACAGAAGAGTGGGACCACCACTGGAAGGCCGAGAAGATTCTGGCAGGACTCGGATTTTCCACAAACGACATGGGGCGCCATCCCCGCGAGTTTTCGGGAGGATATCAGGTGCGTCTGAATCTTGCCAAGGTCCTTGTGTCTGAACCCGATTTGCTGCTCCTGGATGAGCCTACCAACTATCTTGACATCACCTCCATACGGTGGGTGGAGCGCTTTTTGATTACCTGGCCCCGTGAACTCATGCTTATCACTCACGACAGGGGGTTCATGGACAAGATCGTGACCCACACCATGGGGATTCATCGCAAAAAGGTGCGCAAGATAGGGGGGAATACCGAAAAACTCTACACCCAGATCGCCCAAGAGGAGGAAGTATACGAAAAAACCCGCGTCAACGATGAGCGCCGCCGGAAAAAGATCAAGGAGTTCATCACCCGATTCCGGGCTAAGGCGAGGCTTGCCAATCTAGTGCAGTCGAGAATCAAGACCCTTGAGAAGCAGAAAAAGAAGGAAAAGCTTGATAGGATCAAGGCCCTTGATTTCTCCTTTCGATACAAGCCCTTTCGTGGAAAGGTTGTTTTAAGGGCTCGGGACCTTTCATTTTCATACGATCCCCATGTTCCCCTCATCAGGGATGTGAGTATCACCATCGGTGCAGGGGAGCGGGTTTGTGTCGTCGGTAGAAACGGTAAAGGCAAGACAACGCTGCTGAAGCTCTTTGCAGGACGCCTCACACCTCAAGAGGGCAAAACGGCCTGTCATCCGGATGTGACTAGGAGATGCTTTGAACAGACCAACATCGAGGGCCTCGTGGACACAAGAACCGTAGAAGAAGAAATCCTCTATTCTCACCCGGACGTTGACAGGCAGCAGGCAAGAAATATCTGCGGTGCCATGATGTTTGAAGGCGATGCTGCCTTGAAGAAAATCGGGGTCCTTTCTGGCGGAGAGAAAAGCAGGGTGATGCTGGGGAAGCTACTCGTAACGCCTGTGAACCTTCTGCTTCTGGACGAACCGACAAACCATCTTGATATGTATGCCTGTGATGCCTTGCTGGCTGCCATCGACAGTTTCGAAGGTGCTGTAGTCATGGTCACCCACAACGAGATGCTGCTCCATGCTCTTGCAGACCGGCTCATCGTGTTTCAACATGACCGCGTATCCGTATTCGATGGAAGCTACCAACGGTTCATAGAAAAGGGGGGTTGGGGAGATGAGGAGGTGGTTTCCCTATCTACCGGACAAGACAGGGGGGAGGGGGCCTCCAGTGTCAAGGTGACTAAAAAGGAAAAAAGGCGAAGACGTTCGGCCATCATTACTGAACGAGGCAAGACCCAGAGACCCCTTGAGGAGCGCATTATAGAGGTGGAAAACGAGATTGAAACCCATGACCAGGAGCTCCATGCACTAAACGTGGCCATGCAGCAGGCCACGGAAGCGCAGGATGGCCAAAACATAGGAAAAATCGCACAGTCTATTCACGCCTGCCAATCGGCCATTGATAGACTCTTCAATGAGCTGGAAGAGCTTACCACCACCCTGGACGAGCAGTCCGCCCTTTTTCAGAAAAGGCTTGATCAACTGGACCACCTTGCAGATTTGTGAACAGGCTTGCACGCGATCCGATCCTTGGAGATTTCCGCATAGGACCTTTGTTCTAAAAGGCAAAGAGTCGGGAAACCCAGGCGAGATAGAACTTCCGCTAACCACATATTCGAGCCTTTTAGAGGTCCAACACAGGGGCCCTTTCCCAGCCCCCCCATTCCGTATTCCATTGACAACTGGAGATCTCTTAATTATATGTACAAGTTATGCCTTGACGCTCATCGTTCGTTGGTGAGCCCACTTTTCGGAAAAGATGGTTCAAACACAGCGCCCTGCGTTTTCAGGCGCAGTCTTAACGGGCTGTTGCCCAAACCAAAATGCTTTCGACCGGTTCATTGAGCAGTTTTTTGCCGATACATCTTGGCGAAGCGGAAGATCAGCGATGTCAACTGTTTGAGCCCGAAGGGCGAGTATAGCGCAAAGCTTCACTACGTGCGGCATCGCCTGGAGCAAACCTTAGATGTATCAACAAACGGCTCAGAACTAAGGGAGAAGGCATTTGGGCAACAACCCGTTAATATGCAATATTGGGTGTGAGCCTCGGATAACGAATGTCGTCGCCACGTTTTTACCCATTTCGGCTCAAGGCTGTTTTGGGTAAGAATGAAGAAACAATAGTGATAATATGACGGTGGAAAAAGGAGCTGGGGGCACCTTTGATGGGATTTTGACGGAGGTCTGGGCCATGCTTACACAGGGGGTCGGCCGTTTCAACGATCCCTTTCATTGGCCGGTCCTAGGAACAACAGGAAAAGATGGCTGTAATCTCAGAACGGTTATCCTGCGGCAGTTCCTATTGCCCGATCGGATCCTGGTGTGCCATACCGATGCCAGGGCAAGAAAAGTGCAGGAGATCGATCATTGCAGTAAAGTCCGTTGGCTTTTCTATCATCCGGGAAAGAAGGTTCAATTAAGAATATCAGGACAGGCAACCTGTCATAGGGATGATCCACTGGCCGCCGGTCAATGGGCTGCTATCAACATAACAAGCCGCCTCGACTTTTGTGCAAGTCTGCCCCCCGGTACGCCGGTGGACAGACCGTCGTCGGGATGGCCCGATTTGTTCCTCAAGAAGGCTCCTATGCTGTTAGAAAGCGAGAGAAGTCGCAGACATTTCATGGCCATTTCTTGCAGCATTGACTCCATGGATTGGTTGAAGTTGAGTCCTCTCGGACATCGGCGCGCTCGATTTGACTGGGATGAGAGTGGCCTGAATGCTACGTGGCTCATACCATGAAAAAGCAAAGGGGCTGTCCACGACGCCTATGAAAAGGCCGTGGGGCCCTTGTGACAGATTGAACACTCCGTTTCCTTAAAGCCCAGACCGTTGCTGGAAGAGCGTGAACCAAACCGACACGAAGCCACTTCGAAAAGGGCCAGAAGCACTTCCCCCAGGCGCCTGATGCATCGCCAAGCCGGTCTATCACCATGCACATAGAGATTATCGGAGCCGAGTCTCTTGGTGTTCGAGGCCTGTGCTGCCTTGTAGAGGCTGGAGCAAGGACGATACTCATCGACCCCGGCATCGCCTTGGGGTATGTCCGCAACGGCCTGCCTCCGCACCCGGCCCAGGTGGCGGTGGACGAGGCTATCAGGGACCAGATAAAAAGGGCTTGGAGACTTGCTACGGACATCGTCTTTAGTCACTATCACGGAGACCATGTTCCCCTTCTCAGTGCAAATCCCTATCAGCTGGATCTCTCTGAGGTGGCTGATCTGAATCCCGGTGTGCGAATATGGGCAAAAGGGCCTGAATCTCTTTCCGCCAAAGAGCTTGACTGCCTGTCTTCGCTTAAAGACGCTCTGAATGCCGAGTGGGAAGAAGGGGCTTGGGGCCAGGGGGACCTCGTCTTTTCCATGCCCGTTCCCCATGGCAAAAGAGCAGAGCCCGGTGAAACAGTGATGATGACCAGAGTCCACGATGAGGCCGTGTTCGTCCACGGCTCCGACATTCAGCTCCTAGACGATGATACAACAAGTGTGATAATTGAGTGGAAACCGGATATTGTTCTTGCAGGCGGCCCGCCGCTCTATCTTCAGCGCCTGAGTTCGGACCAGAGACACAGGGCCTGGAAAAACGCGTTGCGGCTTGCGGATGCCGTAGGCACCCTGATTCTTGACCATCACCTCTTAAGAAACGAAGAGGGGCTCGAGTGGCTTCGCGACCTCTCCTTGGAAACGGGCCGGAGAGTCCTCTGCGCAGCTGATTATATGAGAAGACCACGCCTCCTTCTGGAGGCCAAGAGAAAAGCCCTGTATGAGAAGATGCCCGTTCCCCCGAACTGGCACCAAGACTATGCAGAAGGGAAAACCACCACAAGAGGCTTTCGCAAATTTGTTCCGGGAAACAGCGAAAGATTCCAGTAAACCGCTTTCTCTTTTTCTTCAAGAGGGGAACAGGAGGTCATGCCATGAACGTCATCTGCGAGACCACAGGCGAAGCCCATGAGTTGGCGCCCCTTGGTGTCAGATTGTACTTGGACGGTTGCGCCTATGGTTGCCTTTATTGTTATGGTCACCGAACGATGAGACGAACACGGCAAGCTTTCGAGAATCACGCCAGACTCAGGCCAGAAGTCCTCAGGAGTCTTGACAGAGACGCGGAAGGAATGAGAGGCGATGACAGGGAGATCCTTGTCACATTCAGCTCCGATCCGTACCAGCCTTTTGAAACGAAGTGGGGCACCACAAGACAGGCCATCCAGATCCTGATTCGCCATGGATTGCGGGTGATGATTCTGACAAAAGGAGGCATGCGCGCTGCCAGAGACTTCGACCTGTTGGAGACTTATGAAAAATCTAAGTTCGGGACTTCCGTTGTATTCACGAACCAAGCTGATGCCTCACACTGGGAACCAGGCGCCCCGCCAATAGCCGACAGAATCGAGGCGATACGTCAGGCTCACGGCAGGGGCATTAAGACATGGGTATGCCTAGAACCTGTCATTGACCCTGACCAGGCCTTGGAGTTGATAAGAAGGCTCCATCCGGTTGTAGGCCATTGGGAAGTAGGTATTCTCAACTACCGCAAACTGCCCAGACCGGTGGACTGGCCACAGTTCAGGGCAAATGCCGAGAACCTCTTGGGGTCACTAGGCGCCGATTACCACCTCAAGGAGAGTCTGACTGGCATCGGCGGCTAATGTCCATTTAGCAAGACACAAATAGCTGCTCAGGAGCTGGAATGTATTCCCTCCCCACCGAGATGATGTCCGGTGATGTGAACCTTTGTTGCCTCACATACACGGATGCGTCATGACGGGTTTTCGCAGGCTCAAACCACAAGTGCTGGCCCTTCTCCAAGCCCTTGACTGGGAGGAGAGGCTGGAGTCTTTGCTGGAGATTCCCCCTCAAAAAATTCTTGGTCCCCTCTTTTCCCTCCTGTTGCACCCGCCTGAGATCAAGTGGCACGCTGTGACGGCCTTTGGCCTCATCGTCCCCAGAATGGCAGAACAAGACATGAGGGATGCCCTGGCCGTGATGCGCCGATTCCTGTGGCACATGCAGAGAAATTCCTCCAATTCGGGGTGGGGGATTTCTGAATCCATGGGAGAGGTCATGGCCCAAAGCGAAAGGCTGGCCAAGAGATTCCACAAGCAGCTCATCTCCTACATCCAGAACCCCAGGTGCTTTGGCTCCGGCAACAACTACATAGAACATCCCCAGCTTCGGCAGATGGCGTACTGGGGTCTCGGAAGGCTTTCGGAGGCACGGCCCAAGTTTACGGTGACTGCCGTGCCCGACCTGCTTCAGGCCCTGCCAGGGGAAGAGGACACCTCAAAGGGGCTCATCTGCTGGGCCCTTGGCTCCCTCAAGGCAAGACAGGCCCAAGGGGCCTTAGAAGAACTTGTTGACTCCACTAAGAACATAGAACTTTACCGGGACAGGGAACTCACGAGAGTGACCTTGGGGGCGCTGGCCCAAGAAGCACTCGAGGCCATACAAATGACTTCGGGGTCTTGAGGCCCTGCAACTGCCAAAGCTGCCAGACGGAACACCGACAAAAGAAATAGTAACGTTCAAAAGCGTTGACTTGGTGGATTTCTGGACAACCAACTTCGAGATAGGGATAATCGCTTCTCTTGGCATCCAATGCCTTTAGGTAGCCTATGCCATTTGTGTAGATTGCAATGGCTGTATGCCTGCGTTGAGCGATCATCCCTATCCCTCTGACTGCCTGCTGAAGGCCTTTGCCGCAACTTTTGAACGTTACCAAAGAAATGGAAAGAGGGGCATCCGGCTAAGGATGTGAAGCATTGCCGTGCTCGTCATCAAATGCGCAGCCTGCAAAAGAAAGCTCTGGAAATACGACAAGGTCGGACAGGGAGAGGTCTTGCGGTGCCACAAGGAGAGGATAACGAAAATCTTCAAGATATTAACCCGGCAAGAAAATAGATGAGTTGTTTGTGATAATATGTTATAGAGTCGTGCATGAAAAAGACAGATGCACGCAAACTTTCTACTGAGGCCCAACAGCAACTGCGCCACCAAG
>JAXHVD010000012.1:0-144656 GCA_034189385.1 Thermodesulfobacteriota bacterium | reverse complement strand
GTGAACCGCCACGGCCGCGATCCGTCTCAGGATCCCTGCCAGCAGTTTACCACATCATTAACCCCATGCCTTGTAGTGTAATAGACCCGCTCTTTGGGTCATTGATTCAGAAACGCGCCGTCTCATTTATCATTTCTAGATCACCTCTTGGGTGGCGAATTTCTATTGGACGCTGCAAGCGGTGCGATACCCCATCCTGAGTATCTGGCTTATTCCTGGTTTTACAAGTATCGTGTCTGCGTCGACATATCACTTGCTGGGTTACAAGAGGCGGCTTCTAAGGTGGGGAAAAAGGGATTCTATTGTATGGCGGATATCTGTCGATTGCCTTTTAGTGACAACGTTTTTGATGGCATTGTATCTGGGTATACGATCCAACATGTCCCAGAATCTGACCAGAAACAGGCGGTAGCAGAGTTATTGAGGGTTTTGGTCCCCAAAAAGCACTGCTGTATCATGACGGATTTACGTGTTGGTGTTTCGGGCCATGCACTACGCAAAGCTTTTAGAATGATAAGGACAATTTTCAAGCAGCCTACCGCGGAATCTCAATGCACAAGGAAAAGATCGTCAAGCCTGCCCCCTGCAAAGTTGTACGGCTGTTCACAGAATTTGGGATGGTGGAGAAACACTGTATCTCAGATGGACTGTGTGTTTTCTCTATTTGCTCTACGCATATTTACAAGGGATGAGTTTGAGCAATTATTCGGTAATTCACTCAGCACGGCTAAGACTTTGCGTATGCTGGAGACCAGTATGCCAAGGATCCTGGCCCCATTTTGTCGGTATGGACTAATATGTCTCTGCAAAAGGAAATAGCTTGTATGGGTTGATCCGATTGCGCGATTATCGACAACGACCAAAGTACCTAAGCACTCTACTGTGACAGGATTGCTTGTCAATTGATTCCATAGTTTGTATTTTTTGTCATCCATTGATGGAGTGGGCACAAGTCCGCGAATAAATCGTTCTGTCGTCCATCTGAACTCATGACCTCCAAGTGCCCGAGACAAATCGGCTATATCACGAGTGCCATATGCTTTCGCTGAAGGTTGAATACTTTGATTTTCAGCAGCTTATAGATAATGCCCGATTATACCTGCCTTTTAAGACCAACCAAAATGCGAGATAACCCGGTTATATCTTCCTTTTCAGATTTGTGGTTGATGGGGGTTTACCCATGGCTGATCTGTAAGTGGAACCAGGGAACCATGGGAAGCATGGTGACGCTGTTAAGAAACTAAGTTTCGAGCTGTTTCGGGTGTTGTGAAAGGTTGAAAGGTCAGGATGAGGGGGGAGGAAAGAGTGGGGTTGAACCGAATAAGCGAGCGCATTCCCCGCTGCTTGCGGCGGGGTTAGCGAGTGTATAGTTAAAAAGACATCATCCTTACGGTGAAGATTCTCCGTGGCTTGCCACGGGGAGGGTTCAATAAGATGCTCTCCGACTGAAGCATCACGGAGCCGGGGATTTCACTTGACGTTTCGGAGCCGCACCCCTAAACTGGTTTAAATTCTGGTCAACTTGAATGGAGGTCAATCCTCATGAAAGCCTTATCCGTCTCCGAGGCCAAGATGAAGTTGAGCCAACTCATCGATGATGTCAGTACGACGGACCAAGAGATTCTCATCACAAAAAACGGTCGCCCTGCTGCTGTGCTGGTGAGTCCGGACGAGTTTGAGGCCTGGAAAGAGAGCCACATGGTGCGTTCTGATGCGGCGCTCATGGCGGAAATAGAAAAGGGGCTATCTGCCTTGAAGAAAAAGAAGGCAAAACTCTACACCCTAGAAGAGCTCCTCACCTAGGATGGTGCCCAAACCTCTCAAGATCAGAGTACCCGGTCAGATTGCAACCCTCATGCGGGGAATGCATCCTCAACTCAAAAGGAAGGTCAGGGGTTCCTTGGAGGCTACGCTGCGGGAGCCTCACTCTGGGAAAGCCCTGAAGGACGAGGTTTCCGGCCTGCGGAGTTTTCGGGTGAGCCGCTTCAGGATTATTTATCGCATTGCCAAGGGGGATCGCATTGAAATCGTAGCCCTTGGACCCCGGAAACGCATCTACGAGGAAACCTTCAGAATCATTTCCAAAGAAAAGAGCGGGAAAAAGCGGTGAGCCCTTTAGTTTTGCAGTTTCGTTTCAGTGTGCGGACTGTGGTGTTCAAATCTATAGGGAAACATGGGAGAAAACCTCTAACGTTTTTTTTCTTTGGGTCGCCCATGGCAAATGGTTGAGATGCCACGATATGGTGCGGAAAATTGTCCATAAAGCGGCCTTAGAACGGAGTTTTTGATATTGGAATGGGACTTCTAAGATCAGGATAGGTGTAGCGTTATGCCAAGAGCAAATCGTCATTACGTGCCTGGAGAAGCTTGGGGTCAGGGCAAGCGGGAGGGAAGCTGTCGCGACAAGAGACGGGTATGAGCTGAGGAGGGAGGCCGGTTGTTCCTTACGGGCGGCCTTTTGAGGGTGAAATGGGCGTTGTAAGGCATGGAAATACCAATCCGTGGCGTGTTCATGATAGCAATTCGACAGCTTGGCAAGGAAAAAGCATTTCGTGAAGCGGTCAGCGAATTAAACCATCGGCTTCGGGAACCTCGCCTTCCTTTTCAATATCATGACGGCATATGCCAGTTTGGCAATGATGAGATAGTTGAAAAACAGGTTTATGAGCCGTTTTGGAGTATTGTCAAGGACCCCAAATTCAAAAACGTCGACATTGATATCAAGGAGGCCGCCATTGACCGACGTGATAGCAATGGTCGTGATGCCGCGCTTTATGCGCTCAAAGCGCTTGAAAGCGCAATAGAGATAATAAGTGATGATAAGGAATGGACAAGAGGCACAGAACGTGGTGCAGTAAGCTATGTCGACAATCTTGTAAGTTCACAGAAGGGAAGGTTTATTGCCGTATGGGAGGCCGATCTGCCGCGTCTTTCATCTGCCGGCTGCTCGGCGCGAAGCGCCTCACAACCAGCGGATTCTCGCGCCCAGCGCGTTCCGGCAAGCAAGCTTGCCTGCCTGCCCGCTTGGGGCTAATCCGCGGCGATTGGCCTGCAGAACAACCAAAAACAAAGATCGAGGAAGATGATGAACATAGTTAAGAGACTTGCGTATCGGATTCGAGAATTTTTGATTGCCCCTCTCGTTCAGAGGAGCAGAACCATTCAGTACCCTGATGCTGCTTCCCAGCTTCAACTTAAGTATATGTATGGGACAATAGTTAAATCGGGTGGCGCATTACCGGCTCTAAGTGAAGCTGGATTCAAAGTGTTTTCACAGACAGATGAGGACGGCATTTTGCTCTACATCTTCTCCATAATTGGGTCTGCGACAAAAACAGCTGTGGAGATTTGTGCTGGAAATGGTATTGAATGTAACACGTCGAACTTGATTATCAATCATGGATGGCATGGACTACTTGTCGATGGTAACGAAGCCCGAGTCAAACAGGGTATACAATTCTACAAGCAAAATCCTCATACCTATGTATATCCCCCAACCTTTGCCCATTGTTGGTTAACGCGAGACAATGTAAATGAAGTCATAAGGGAGAACGGTTTTGGTGGAGAAATCGATCTTCTATCCATTGACATGGACGGCGTAGATTACTGGATATGGGACGCTATAAAGGTTATTGAACCCCGAGTTGTTGTAGTTGAATACCAAGACATTGTTGGTCCAGATAAAGCCTTAACAGTGCCATACAGCGATACCTTCAATGCTTATGAGCATCCCACAACGCTTGGTATGCCTAACTTCTGTGGTGCGTCATTACCAGCTTTCGTAAAGCTTGCGAAAGCAAAAGGTTATCGGTTGGTTGGCTGTAACCGTTATGGGTACAATGCTTTCTTCATTAAGAATCCGCTTGGAGAAAAGGAAATACCTGAAATAGATGTGCGAGACTGCTTTAAACATCCCAAAGTACTATGGGGCATGAAAGAACGATTTCCGACAGTGAAAGATTATCCATGGGTCGAGGTGTAATCAAAAGACAGCGCGGACTATCAGGGCGCCGCGTCTTTCATCTGCCGGCTGCTCGGCGCGAAGCGCCTCACAACCAGCGGATTCTCGCGCCCAGCGCCTTCCGGCAAGCTTGCCTGCCTGCTTGGGGCTAATCCGCGGCGTGTTATGCTAAAATCAAACCTGACAAAGCGTACGTATTGGCATACGGTTATAGAAAAAAATACCGAGGTGATACATGCCGACATTAACAGCCACAGAGGCACGATCTAAGCTATATCGTCTTATTGATCAAGCCTTTACGTCGCACGAACCTATCGTAATTACAAGCAAAAGAGGAAATGCGGTACTCCTGTCCGAGGATGATTGGCGGTCAATTCAAGAAACTATTTATCTCTTGAATATCCCGGGGATGCGTGAGTCGATTCGCGAAGGTCTTGCAACACCTATTGAGCATTGCAAAGAGGAAATCGGTTGGTAAATTAAAAGGTTGTATTTACAAAGCAAGCTCCAAAAGACGCCAAAAAATTATCGGCTGCAGGCCTCAAAGCTAAAGCCGAGCAATTAATTGAAGCCCTTCGCGACAACCCATTTCAAACCCCACTTTTCTATGAAAAGCTTGTCGGCGATTTAGCCGGTGCCTATTCCCGTCGTATAAATATTCAACATCGGTTGGTCTATCAAGTGATAGAGGATAAAAAGATAGTAAAAATTATTCGAATGTGGACTCACTATAAATAGTTGAGCAGAACAAATCACTGTAGCTTTTCCAGTCATCACTCCGCCAACTGGCGGCGTCCTTTGGCTACTATCACAGCATCGAAGAAATCAAAGGGTGACCTGCAAAATCGCCCTTGAGTCGCCTTGCCACTGCCATACATGAAAGCCTGGGCCCTTATTCCCTCCGTCAAGTCCGCCGTCCCCGGCAAAACCCCCATTAGTGCCTGAAAATAACACTGGTATGTAAAAGCCACGGGGACTTGCTCTATTATATAGCGTCCATGTTTTTATGCTTTTCGTTTTGAAAAGATCATCAACTTCGGAAAAACCTTCCTCATGGCGGCAGCATAACAGGAAATCGGGACAGAAATCTTCCTGCAAAAGCCCGAGTAGCTATCCCCGATGCGTCTATTCCTGCTGCTGCGATATGGCCGGCACCCGATTCCCGCAGAAATCACGGCTTTCTTGACAGTTCATTCCTCGGCCACCAAAATCATCTTGCAACCTGATTTTTCGACATTCTCGTCGCCCATGTAAAGGATATCTTGACATTCTGCTCACAAAACTGTACATTAATGTGCACAACGAAGGAGGTGTCAGATGAAAACAATAACATTCACCGAATTTCGTAAGCACGCATCGAGTCTCTTCTCTGCCGTTGAGGACGGGGAGGTGATCGTTGTCTTGCGTCATGGGAGGCCTATTGCCGAGATTTCACCGATATTAAAAAAGGATGACGTGCCTTCGTGGAAAAGGCCCGGCTTGCGACTCTCGGTCAAGGGTACAGATTTATCTTCAGCAATTTTAGAGGAGCGCGAACGTGAAAACGTTCTTTGATGCTTCAGCATTTGCGAAAAGATATGTGGAGGAACCTGGAAGTCAACTTATTGATGACATCTGTTTGAAGGCGAAAGAGGTTTCCATCAGTGTAATATGTGTTCCGGAGATTATTTCTGCTCTAAATCGCCGCATACGCGAAAAGCGCCTTTCCCGTCGAGACTACGTAACCATAAAACAACATTTATCGGGTGACGTTCGTGATGCCGTAATCGTTAACGTGATTCCTGAGGTCATTGTTACGTCGACTAGACTCCTTGAAACTTCACCGCTTCGTGCGATGGACGCGATCCACGTGGCCTGTGCCTTGGTCTGGGGCGCTGAGTTATTTGTATCATCGGACAAGCAACAGATTGCTGCCGCAAAGAAGGCTGGCTTGAACACTAAGTTTGTTTAGCATAACGCGGGGCCCGGAGTCGGACAGAGGCAAGGCCATGAAACTGTGCAACAAAAAGTGAAAACACGCCCATCTTCTGCGGGTTTAATCGCATTGGTTTGTTCTTTGTGGGGGCTGGCAACTCCTGCTTTTGCAGAAGGATTGGGAGGACAAAGGGGACATGTATGATTTGATGGTTTACGCGGGAAGAAGCCCGGAAATACTACGCTGGTGAAGGATTGATGTTTGAAGCAGCTTTTGAACGGGCATGACTGAGGCAAAGAAGAAAACAGAAAAATGTCCGGAGTGCGGGTCATGGCGCATTGCGGAAATCCCCTATGGCATGCCGTCCATGGATGCCAGGCTCGAAAGAGACCTGGAGGCAGGAAATCAGCACCGCCATCTGTCTGAACTGACTTACAGTTTTCTATATGGTTTTTGAACCGATTAAGCGAGCGCATTCTCCACAGGAGAGCTACCGCAGCCCCCGTAGGTTCCGCCTGACGGCAGTGGTTCTACCTGTCGGCAGTGCTAACGCGGCGCGGGCTGCGGGGTTAGCGAGCGTATATAAAATGAGACATATTCCTTACGGTCGCTGCGAAGCACTGCCGCTAGGTAGAACATTCCCCGCAGCTTGCTGCAGGGTCTTCAATCCACCAAGGGCTAGGGTTGCGGCTTAGCCTTGACAGTGCCTGTTGATACGGTATAGATCTTCTTTTCATTGAGAGTACCTCACCTTCATAGATAAGAAATTTCAGGGGGAAACCCTATGGGACCGTAAAGGGCTTCGTGCATCGTATTGAGGATACGTGTGCATGGGGCCTTACTTGTTTTCGTGCCAATTGGAGGTTGTTCTCATGGTGACAAAACCAACCTATGAAGAACTGGAACAACGGGTTAGGGAGTTGGAGAAACAGTCTCGTGAACGCGAGCAGGCAGAGGAACAGATAGCCCTGTTTCGCAGGTTTACCGAGACCTCTGGCCAAGGGCTTGGCATGGCAGATCTGGAAGGGCGAATAACCTATGCAAATCCGACTCTTTGTCGATTAATGGGAGAAGAGAGACCTGAAGATCCCATCGGGAAACCCGTCCAGACTTACTATGCCCAACAAGACCTGCCCAGGTTGGAGAATGAAATCTTGCCCACAGTCTTCAAAAAGGACCAAGTGACAGCGGAAATACCTATCCTGTCGCTAAAAGGCGAGTTGACCCCCACAATCCAGAATGTCTTCCTCATCCGGAACGATAAGGGTGAACCTGTTTGTCTTGCCAACGTCCTGACAGACATCACAGACCGCAAGAAAGCCGAGATGGAACTGCAAAGGCATCACGACCATCTTGAGGAACTCGTTGCCGAACGCACCAGCAACCTCAGAAAGACCAACGAGAAACTTCAGCGTGAGATCGCCGAACGAAAGCAGGCAGAGGGGGCGCTACGGGAGAGTGAGCAGAGATACAGAGAGTTGGTTGATCTATTGCCTCAAACTGTCTTTGAAATTGATAAAGAGGGCAACGTGACATTCACTAACCGTTGCGGGTTTAGATCTTTTGGCTATTGTCAAGAGGATCTTGATAAGCACTTAAAAGCCCTTCAAATGTTTATTCCTGACGATCGTGACAGAATGGCTCAGAATATGCGGGAGGTTTTGACCAGCCAAGAGGCGGGCAGAAATGAATACACAGCGCTCAGAAAAGACGGCGGCACCTTTCCTGTCATTACGTTTTCCAGTCCCATCGTTAGAGATGGCCAACCTGTAGGCCTAAGAGGAATCGTCATAGATATCACCGAGCTCAGGCAGGCGGAGAAGAAACTCAGGGAAAGTGAAGAGCGGTTAAAACTAGCGATGGATGCAGGTGACCACGGTTTCTGGGATTGGGATTTAGATACAGATGAGATTTACTTCAGCCCGAGATATTACACGATGTTGGGTTATGAACCTGGGGAACTGCCAATGGTTAAAGATACCTGGACGAGGCTTATGCATCCGGAAGACAGGGAAACCATGGTCCCGCAGGTACAAAACTATGTAGAAAATGCCGAGCGTTACGAAGTGGAATTTCGGCTGAAGTGCAAAGACGGAAGCTGGAAGTGGATTTCCGGCAAAGGTAAAAGCTTTGAGCTTGATGAAAACGGCAGGCCCTGGAGAGCCGTGGGCCTGCATGTGGACATCACCGAGCGCAAGCAGGCCGAGAGAGAAAAGAAAAGACTTGAATCCCAGCTCCGGCAGGCACAGAAAATGGAGGCCATTGGGACCCTTGCAGGGGGCATCGCCCATGACTTCAACAATATACTGGCTGCCCTTATTGGCTACGCGGAGATGGCCGTGGATGATGTTGAAGAGGGATCGTTGCTACGCGCAAACTTGCGAGAGGTGCTCATTGCAGCAAATCGCGCCAAAGATTTAGTCAAACAGATTCTTGCGTTCAGCCGTCAGGGTGAACAGGAATCAAGGCCTGTTAAGGTGGGACTCATTGTAAAAGAGGTACTAAAGCTGCTAAGGGCATCCCTTCCCACAACCATTCAGATACGCCAAGACATCCAGAGCGATTCTGCGGTCCTTGCAGATCCGACTCAAATTCATCAGGTGTTAATGAACCTTTGCACCAATGCCGGTCAAGCCATGGAAGAAAAAGGGGGTACACTGGAGGTGAACCTGGTGGATGTAGAACCTGAAGCTGACTTTGAGGTCAAGGATCGGGGTATGAAACCTGGACCCCACATAAAGCTCACTGTGAACGACACAGGGCACGGCATGGCACCTGACATGCTGGACAGGATCTTTGACCCGTATTTTTCAACAAAAGACACGAATGAAGGTACCGGCCTGGGGCTTTCTGTGGTCCATGGCATTGTAAAGAGTTGTGGGGGTACTGTCACTGCTAACAGCAAACCGGGAAGAGGCTCTACCTTCGATGTGTTCTTGCCAGCCATTGAAAGCGAAGCACAAGCGGAGACCTGGCCCGATGAACCTGTCGCCAAAGGCACCGAGCGCATTCTCTTGATTGATGATGAGCAGGTCGTAGTGAACATGGGAAAGCAGATGCTGGAATCCTTAGGCTATGAGGTGACAACCAGAACCGATGGACTGGAGGCCTTGGAGCTGTTCAAGTGCCATCCAGACAGATTCGATCTTGTCATCACCGATATGACCATGCCAAAGGTGACAGGTGAGGATTTGGCTGCAAAACTGATGGAAGTACGGCCCGATATTCCGGTTATTCTCTGCACGGGATTCAGTACAAAGATGAACAAAGAAAGGGCCATGGCCTTGGGAATTCGGGCCTTTGTTTATAAGCCTGTGCTCAGGAGACACATGGCCAAGGCCATTCGGCAGGTTTTAGATTCCGAGGAACAGAGAACAGAGGAGCCCACGGCACGCATTCTTCTCATAGATGATGATGATCAAATCCGAAAGATGTTGAGTCAACTCTTGGAGGGGGCCGGATACGAGGTAGTAGATGCCGCTGACGGCAGGCAGGGGATAAGGCTCCTTCGGGAAGCACCTTGCGACGTGATCATCACAGACATCATTATGCCGGAAAAGGAAGGCATTGAAACCATCGGGGAGATTCGCAGGGACTTTCCGGATGCAAAGATCCTGGCCATCTCTGGAGGGGGGCGGCTGCCAGCTGATGAATACCTTCGCATGGCCAAGAGCTTTGGCGCCCATCGGACACTAGCAAAACCCTTTGAACAGAAGGAGTTGCTGGAGGCGCTTCGGGAACTCGTGGGCTAACACAATGTCTTCGAGGCATGCGCATCCCACATCCCAGGAAGGACATGGATGAATGTTTGATCTTTTCCATGTATCACGCCTGCCCCATGGTTTCGCAGAATGTTCAATATTGCTTCTATCGATCTCGATTCTGTCTCCTTTGTAGTGCCCGACTACCGAATATTTTGGATCAGAAACCTTTTGGTCTGATGAGGTACGGGCAGTTTATTTCAAATAATCGTCGACTGTATCGATGGTTTTTGACCAATGGTTTTCGGCGTGGTATTGGCCGGTTACCTGAACATCAAGCCTATCTTGGCCCACCCCAAGATGTAGTGTCTCCTTGTCCCGTCATTTAGACCCCTTTTCCTAATCAACTTCTAATCAAGCATTAATCCAACCAAAACTGAATATGCGAAAGGTGAATTTCAGAAATTTCTGGTCCTTCAGATATTGGCAGCTTGAATTGAAGTGAAGTAAACGTGTGGCTATGGTTCTGCAGAGGGGAGGAGGTAGATTAGGAGTCTGCTAGTGGAGGCGAGCTTGGTAATTGGGCCACGGAATGGCAAAGCGCTCCCACATTAGATGTGGATTGGTACAACTGCAGTTCGGCACACAGCCAACCCCTGAACGCCAACCTTAAAGCCTGTGCCGCCTGGTGGTTGTGGGCACGGCTTGGTGGCTGGGACGGGCCGGCTGTAGCAAGCGTTCCGGCGATGTCTCCTTTTGGTTTCTTGTGGCTTTGTCGTTCGTCGGCCTTATGGTTTTGAAAGGAATCCGTCATCGATAATCCTGTCATGTTTGTGTCTGGGTAGATCAAGTCGGTTAGCCATACCCAATTGATGCCCTTCATTCAACCCCCAAATCCTAACCAACTCTTAATCACGAACTAATCACAGCCCAAAGATAGGATGCTACGGCCTCCTTTGAGGCAGTGGCCAGAATAGCCAGTGTGTTTTTATCACCTCGAACGGCTGAACAGTGAATTAAGAACCAAGTCCATGGAAACAATACCCCCGAGAGGCTGCTTGCTACCGCCTTTTGGCCTTTATCTCTTTAAGAATGGAATTGTACTGGCGAGCAAACCCTATAAAGGTGGGGTGCCTTCACCCGGTGTCTGCGCATTCCACTAAGATGTTCCGACAGGCCGCGTAGGCCTCCTTTGCTTGCCAAACTACATCCGCAGGAATGTCTATATGGCGATAGTCCCTGACCGTTCTCACTATTTCCCCTCTCCTGATGAAACGGGACGGGTCTCCATAATGCCGAGCTCCTGTATGTTTGAATATGGAATACTTGGGCGTCAGTCTGGATCCTAGTTCAAGCCAACGGCTTAAGTCGTCAAGGAGGGAATCTGTGTCCTCGATTATTCTTTCGGCTTGCACAAAAAAGCTCTTGCCACGTGACTTCTGTACATAGTCCTGAATTTGGAGCAGTCTTTCCAAGTAATAGTTCGAAACCCATGCCAAATTCCCAAACTTGCCACCACCCTTGCCCATATTGATCATACTCTTCATAGCCGCTTCAGGCTTTCTTAAAAGGAATAGGAGTTTCACCTTTTCCTTACTAAGTATGGCCTCAGAAATGGCATGCTTGTTGTGGAGCAGCTTGTCCAGCAAATACCTCCCGTCCAGGACATTGTCATTTGCCACATAAGTCTTGTGTCTTAGCATCATGAGGTTCACCCACGAAGAATAGGACTGGTGCATTTCAGCATAACCACAAATTTCTTCGTGACTTCCAAGGATATGGCAAAGAAGGCTCGAGTAGCTTCTCATGTGGCTTATGACGAAAATGTAGTTCTTCTTCTCAAAATAGGACACAGGATCTTTTAACACCCCTGTTACAGTGTTGGCGAGACTTCTGATTTCCTTACTCCTGTGCATTGAAGAATATACCGCGGGCACCCTTCAAAGGGTTTTGGTCCCTCCATGGCGATACTGTTACATGCGAAATCCTCGGGCCACCGACTATAGAGTTGCTTGCCAAGAGACGCTCTAGGGTCAGAGTCTTATATTATAGATCTTCCTGAGATACAAAAAAATAGTGAGGTTTCAAAAGGGTGGCTCAATGGCTTATTCTGAAAGATGAGGTGGTTCCCGTTCAATCTTCCTTATCTGATGTATCCGTTAACTCTTTAGTACGGTGCTTCAGAGCATAAGCGTATACTGCTATGGCAAAAACACCAAACACCAGGCTTACGAGAAGAATAAAGGCTTTCATGATGATGTCATTCCTTGTCTTCCCATTACACACGCAGGAATCTTGCCACGGGTGACGCTCTGGCGCCAGAGGCACTTATCCCAGATATGTTGTGAACCGATTAAGCGAGCGCATTCCCCGTAGGTTCCGCCTGACGGCAGTGGTTCTACCTGTCGGCAGTGCTAACGCGGCGCGGGCTGCGGGGTTAGCGAGCGTATATAAAATGAGACATATTCCTTACGGTCGAAGATTCCCTGCAGCTTGCTGCAGGGTCTTCAATACCACAAAAATAGTGAGGTTACAAGAGGTTAGACAAAATAGCATAGACCTGAACTCTATCCAATTCTCTCCGATGTGTCAGGTGATAACCGCCACTGTACACCACGGGGCAGGTCATCCCTCCATTTTGAATCTCTCGGGGTTCATTCCCCGCGGCTTGCCGCGTGTCCGTCATTCCGGCCCACGCCGGAATCCAGAAAACCAGACTGGATGCCGGATCAAGTCCGGCATGACATATGATACCCCGCTGCTTGCGGCGGGGTAGTTTATTGCTTTGTCACTCTTCCCTATTTTACCAAATTCAGCAGCCCCCCTCATTTTCCCTCTCTCGAAGATACGGTAACCAAGAATCCTTTGCTGGAAAAGACACTTCCGGAACAGGCTTGTTCAGAAATGCGCACAACTTCTCCCAGGAATCCCCTCCACAAATATCCATAACTAACAGACGCCATTTTTGTTCGGAAAAATAGGATAAGACGTCATCTATATGACCAACGTAAGCTTCTCTGAACTTTCTTTCATTGAAAGAAATAGTATTATAAGTCTTAAGACGAAGAAGAGGCTTTATTATCCTGCTGGACTTTACCTTCCTAGTCTTCAATTTCCGCCAGTCAATGCTTGTGTTAAAGATTGCGTGCCGGTTCTCGACAGACCTACGCCGAATATTTTACCTTGCTGCTTTTTCATATGTTTCATCCCAAGACTGGCAGCGGACTTCTGTGATTTCTTGCCGAAATCTCCAAAGTGGAAATGATACATATTCGTCATGAAAATCATCAGCTTAAGCTAACTCCCCCGGCACCCATTTAAGCCCCCCTTCATAGAGGTGCTTTCAAACGACCAGGGGTACCGTGGGTGAAATCTGGCCTTTCGATTTCTACAACTTGGTCAACATTTGCCAGAGGTTACCCCCCTGATTCCCACTCTTTCACCGTGGTTCATTCTGGTCCCAAGTGCAAGATAAGATAGCGTGGTTGTGGAAATCTACCGTGCAGGGTGTTTGGTGAGAACGCTCCAGTATCCAACTTCTGGTCCGGTTTTCATGGGCATCTGGAGAAAGGGGAGTTGAAGAAACAGGGCGCATATGGGCGGGCAGGGGGTTCCTCTGTGGTGAGAGGGCACCCTCCAAGGGGGTAGGGCGTGAGCCGGTTGACCCCGGCGCGGTCTTCTGATAAATAATTCATGACGGCCTAGAAATGATAACTGCTTTGCGTTACTTGGAAAAGTCGGGTTTTGAACCCCTTTTTTCGAAAACCAGGAGGTGATCCCATGGAGATCTATCTGATGCAACACGGCCCGGCCCTGCCCAAGGACCAAGACCCGGAGGAGGGGCTGAGCCCTGATGGAAAAAGCAGGATCCTGGCCAGCGGCCAAGCCCTCAAAAAGATGGGGGTCTCCCTTGACGCAGTCTTGTCAAGTCCCAAGAAACGGTCCAAGGAGACGGCTGCTATTGTGGCTCAGGAGGTAGGGTTTTCCCAGGAGAAGATCGCTGAGACAAAGAAGGTCAAGGCCATGACGCCGCCTGATGAGACCATTCAGGCCTTGGCCGAGCTTTCTGGGGCCGAGCGGGTGCTCGTTGCCGGACATCTGCCCTCAGTCGCTGAGGTAGCTTCCTTTCTGCTGACAGAGGGCTCCAAGGCGGCCGTGCAGTTTGAGATGGGGGGGTGCTGTCGGATTGACGTGGAAGAGCTTCCCACGCACAAGGGTCGGCTTCGATGGTACTTGCCCCCTGATCTGCTGAAGCTCATAGCCTCATAAATGCCTTTTACGACCATAGACGGAAACCGGCTTTCTTATCGTGCGAAACAGGCCGGTGGCGAGCGTTTCGTCTTTGTGCACGGCCTCGGCTGCTCAAAGGACTCCTTTGAACGATGCTTTGAGATAGATGCCTTCAGCGGGCATACTGTGGCTGCCATTGACCTTCCCGGTTGCGGTGAGAGCCAAGGGTCCGAAGATTTCTCTTATACCATGAAGGATCAGGCCGGTCTTGTGCTGAAGTGGATCAAAGAGCTTGGCTTGAGCGAGCTGGTTCTGGTGGGACACAGCATGGGAGGCGTCATATGCCAGTATGTGGCAGAGGCCCTCGGGAAGGAGGCCAAGGCCTTTTTCAACCTGGAAGGAAACCTTGGTCGCAACGATTGCACATTCAGTGCCCGCGTTGCCGCACACACACAAGAGGAATTTGAGGTCCGCGGCTTCAAGAGGTTGAAGAGGGAGCTGAAAGAGGCTGTGCAGGAAGAAGGCTCCATGGGCCTGCGCAACTATTACCAGAATGTCTTAAAGGCAGATCCCAGGTCTTACTATTTGAGTTCAGTCTCCCTCGTAAAGGAAAGCTGTGAAGGCAACCTGAGAGAACGATTTGCCAGTTTGCCCATAAAGAAGTGGTACGTCTTTGGAGAAAGGTCCATCCCCCTTGCCACAAAGCAGTTTTTGGATAAGCGTCATATTCCCTATTTCATCGTGCCCGAGAGTGGTCATTTTATGATGGATGACCAGCCAGCCGCATTTTATGATATGCTTTTTGAGGCATTTGAAAAAACACAGTGATGGACAGGGTGTTGTGAAGGGATTGATCAGAAGAGGCCTCAGCGTTGGTCTGACAAAAGCCTGCGGTGATCAGATTTGCTGGGCACGGAAAAGCTGGATCACAGGGTTGGGATGAATAGAATTTGGAGGGGTTCAGTGTCCTTAAACGAAAGTCCTGATTGCTGGATCGAAAGGGTCATTCGTGCCGATTCCAAAGAGGTGGTCGCACTGGTCTCAGCACACCTTGAAGACGAGCAGATGCAGTATTTCTTGCGGAACCAGGAGTGCCTTACGACAGACCTGCACAGTACCAAGGCAAGATTGGGTATCAATCAGGAGAAGCTGGGCAATTTTCGACTCAAAGGAAAAGAGATCTCATATGAAGCCAGATTCTGGTTTTACATCCCAGAATATGCAGTAGGCCTTACCATTGACCAACTGATCACACCAGGGCTTGAGGTCGGTAAGATCTATCTGAAGAACCCTAAGCTGAAATACTCTGCAGAAGAACTGATCAACCTGATCTCCAACCGCACCATCATTGTGCCCAAGGGGACCAAGGTGCTGGAAGCGGGTATCCTAGATGTGCCGGTGATGCCCTTTATTCATCTTCCCAATCCCAGGGTCTTGACGCCCGAATATCTGGTCTCTGCGGTGCTCAAGAGGATTCCTCGGGAAGACCTCTATTTTGTCCAGCCAGAGAGAAGGGTAGACCAAGTGATTGTGCCGGCAAGAAAGGGTGTCATTTCCCACACGAGCCTCTTTACGCAGCAAAATGAGATCTACATTCTGGACCCTGAACACGCCGACGCCAGAGTGGGAAGCAAACACACGAACGGGATCATCTACCTTGAGCTGGTGGGAGGATCAGAGGACCTGGTAAAGGAGACTATTCGCTTTGAGGTCTACAAGCCTGCCGTGGAGCAAAAGAGTGCGAAGCCTCGCTTTTACATTGACCGAAGATCCTCGTTGCTGGATGAACTCTACAAGGGGGGGGCCTTAGATGACAGCACCATTGCTGCGGTCAGTGACTTGGAGGAAAACACCTTTATCAAGTTGGATGGCAACTACAGTCAACTCCTGAGCGGGCTAGGGCCTAACACCTCGCTGGTCCTTCAGGATTTTCCCAGCCGGCGGCTGGCCTCCTATCTCATTGTGGCGGCTGATCTAGGCCTGATCAAAGATTTGACCTTCAGAAAAGCCCCTGAGGAGGCATACTTTTTCAGATCTGAAGACCTTGTTTTTATGAACACCCTGCAGGACATGGGTGTGGAGATTTTCTGGAAGAGCCCCTTGCAGGGGGACCTGGTTCTCTACAAGCGGTTCTTTATGAGGTCCTCTGTGATCCCATCCTTTAACGAAGCGATTAGTTCAAGAAAGCTGGCTGCCATTTATGGGACAGCAGGCCAAGTGGACGCTGAGACGCGAACGGAGATCGTTGCCGGCGTCAAGTCTTTTAAGGAATTCCACGGCGGCATTTGCGGCATCCTCACAGGCGGCAATACGGGAAGCGTCATGTCCTTTGTGTCTGAAACCACGGCTTCTCTGGGCATGCTCTCAGGGGCCGTGTACTGGAAGATCCCTGGCGTGGACATCGATCCTGATGTGGATTTTGCAGCCTATCTTGCACGAGACGACTTGCTGGAAAGACAGGAGATCCTGTCCGAGACCACGGAGGCAGATATTTATGTGAAAGGTGGCGTAGGGACCAATCTGGAAAACGCCATTACCTTTGTGAAGAAGAAACTTGGCATCGGCCATTACAAACCCCAGATCTTTATGGGGGAGTTTTACAGGCCTCTTCAAGACTGGCTCAACCACCTGGCATGTGAAGGCATGGTAGACCCCAAGGTCTTTGAAAGCTGCTATTTTATCAAGCATGGTGAAGAGATCTTTGAGACCCTGTGCCGACACTTCGGATCAGAAGACAAGATGATTCACGAAGTGTCGGTGGCTGAGAGGGTTTAAAGGGTGGACTCAGTTGTTCCCATAAGACTTTTTACGAGATCATCAAAGTGGGCTTTCCATGATTACAAGAAGACATATTAGGAAGTATCTGGACACACTGTCTTCTGGTGGTGCTTATGAGCAAGGCCAGATGGCCGATCACGTGTGGCAACAGCTTCATGAATACCTGGTGAGGCATTACAAGCGCCTTGATAAAGGGGCCCGGGCCTACGCTGATGAGATCTTCGATCAGCTAGACCTCAGCCTTACACAGAGGATTAAGTCACTCCCGGCCGGTCAGAGCAAAAAGGTCCTAAACCGCAAGCTTTCCATGGTCCGGGCGGAACGTTCTCCTGTTCCCGTGCTCTATCTGGACACCCCCGTCATCGAGAGCCTCATAAGGAACGGCTTGGGCCAGTCCGCTCCCAAGGACAAGGGGGGGAACGCAGGGGTCTTGCACAGTGAGATAGTGTCCTTGGTCAGGGACGGCAAGCTGGTTTATCCTGAAGACACCTTTCACCGCGAGACCCTTGAAATGGGGGATGGCCAGGCACTGGAAGGCCTTGACATCATGAGAAGGCTTTCTAAGGGGTTGTCCTTCAAACACAGCCAGACCATAGAAGATTTTCAGGTCTTTAGAGCGCTTCGTGGCTTTATTGACGGAAAAAAGACCATGGGCTTTAGAAGGTTTTGGCAGGACGCCTTTGACAGGCAAACCGTAAGGGCCATCCTGAAAAAACGATCCTCTGTGGCCTTCGAGGGGGCCCTGACCCTAGCAGACGAAAAAGGCGCGAGGGCAGAGGCTGGTCAAGGGTCTTTGCCCCCTTGTATGCGGCTTCGAATCAGATATGACGAGATCGCCCTCAGGAGAGAACAGGAGTTGCAGAAAAGATCGTCAAGGCACCTGCGGGACCTTGTTCGCCTCGGTATGAGATACGGGGCCGTTAAGGAAGGGGCAAGAAAAAGGCACATGGACGGTTTTTGGGCTGGTCAAAAAACCGACCTCTCCGTTGCCCTATGGAACCATTATGGCGGAACCCCGGAAGGACTGGAAGGGCTCATCTCTTTTTATGAATCTGAGCTTTTCAGCGAGGTCCCTGCCATTGGAATCAAGCGCGACATTTGGCACGCTCTCTCGATGAACTATCCGGAGGGGTTACGAAGGGCCACCGAGTCACCGGACATCAGTGTTTTGGGGGCCTTGCTTCCCTACACAGATATCGTGATTCTGGGACCCAAGATGACGGAGGTGGTCAGAGACATGCTTAGACTAGACGCCAGGTTCGATACTGAGATCTACAGCATGGATGAACACGATAAGATCCTGGGCCGCTTGAGAGAGGTGACGCTTCAATAAACGGTTTGGGTTGATGAAGAAAGAGGCGTGAACCTTACGGCTCAAAGAGCACGGTGTTGAGCTGTTCAGGAGAGAGGTCTATTTTCGAAAATATTCTTTTTTCAATTAGTTGAGTTTCTTGCCGGACTTCTTCAAAACGCTTCTGAAAGGCAGGAAACTTTCTGACGTACCTCTCCTTTATGTCCTGGAACCGCTCCTCTATCCCCACTACCTCATCGTGCTTGACCCTTTTGTCCGCATAGTTGACGAGCTCTGCCTCACTAATGGACCCTGGATGGGGGACAGGGGGATCAAGGGTGATATGCTGCCGCACCACATCGGCCACTGTTTGATACCCTAAGGAGGCCAGGAGCTGGGCACCGGTGTGGGCATGGTTTTCCTTTGTTTTTATGGACGCCGTTTTAGTAATGTCGTGGAGCAAGGCCCCTGCCTCAACCAGGTCAAGATCAAGATCGCAGCCGCAATCGTTCAGCTTACGCCCAAGGAGTAGTGCCACCTGTGTGACGATCTTGCTGTGCCTGACAATATGAGGCAGCATTTCGTATCGCTCTATCAGCACCAGACACTCTTCCCTAGTAGGTATCAATATGCCCCCTATTTGTACCCGTCGTATTCCTGTGTGAACCTTTGGAAGAAAGCCTCCATGAATGCATGGCGCCCTTCAGCCATGCGACGGCCCTCTGTCGTGAGCATTCGGTCCTTGATCCTTGAAAGCTTGAGTTTGTATTCCCGATACCCTGTGTCTTCCTCAGTGTAGGGCAGGGTGTCTTCCGGTTCGACATGGGGGGTGTGGAGCCTGGCTCCCACCTCGCCTGCAAAAAGGAAGGCCCTGCCAATACCCACGGCACCAATGGCATCCAGTTTATCTGCATCAAAGAGCACCTTGGCCTCCAAGGTCTCTGGCGCGTGGTTTCCACGGAACCGGTGGGATCGAATGCAGTGAATGATGTTGGCCTTGTGTTCTTGAGAAATGGGATATTTTTCCAGAAGCTCACGGGCTATCTCTGCCCCCTTTTTCGCATGGCAGATTGCACCCCGTGATGCATCTTCATGGGGGCGTCCTATATCGTGGAGATAAGCTGCAATTTTAACTACTTGTAAGTTTGCACCTTCTATCTGGCCGATATGCATACACAGACTGGACACCCTTTGGCTGTGATCCCAGTCGTGGCTGCCGTTGGCGCTTGAAAAACACTGCTCGGCAAAGGCCTTTACGTGTTGGATGGTGGCAAACACAGTCGATCCCATTATCACACCTGCCCCCTTTATGCCAGGGGCAAGGGGGAGCAAAAGACGGGTCCTTTCCAGAAAACTAATCTCGTTGTTTTAGGAGGTCTTCCAATGCCTCCTTGATTTCAGGGTGCCGAAAAAGGAAACCGTGCTTGAGCAGTTTAGTCGGGAAGACTCTCTGGCCTTCAAGAAGGACAGAGCCAAACTCTCCCAGTACAAGGCGCAACATAAAGGCTGGCGTCTTTAGAAAGGACGGCCTGGACAGGGTCGCCCCCAAGGCCTTGGCAAGGTCTTTGTTCCGGATAGGATTGGGCGAGCAGAAATTGACGGGACCATGAATGTCTTCATTATCGAAGACGAACATAAATGCGTTTACCAGGTCCTCCATGTGGATCCAGGAAAACCACTGCTTACCACTGCCCAGAGGGCCACCTGCAAACTTCTTAAATGCCGGTATCATTTGCCCCAGGGCCCCTCCGGTCTTGCCCAGGACAATGCCAAATCGGGTCACAACGACCCGGGCACCCTTGTCGGCCGCCTTTTTGGCTTCGTCCTCCCAATCGATACAGACTTGAGCCAAAAAATCCGTTCCAGGGCTATCCTTTTCTGACAACCTTTCATCACCCCTGAAGCCGTAGTAGCCTACGGCTGATGTGCTGCAAAGCACCCTGCTCCTCTTATTATGGGAGATGGCCTCCACTATATTTCCGGTGGTCAGGACCCGGCTGTCAGAGATGAGTTGTTTCGTCTTCGGGTCCCATCGCCGAAAGATGGATGCGCCAGCCAGGTTGATGACCGCGTCCTGACGGGCTACTTCGTCTTGCCATGGACCCTGAACCGTGGTGTCGGCAGGCACGTATTTGACCTGCTGGGGCGTGTGGCCCCCCCGTTTGGGGCTGCGGTCCACAACAGTAACCTGGTGGCCTCTTTCCAGAAGGCGGATAGAGAGTTGTGTGCCCACAAACCCAAGACCGCCGGTGATAAGGACGTTCATAAAGCCTCCTCTTGCTACCCTAACATGGGAAAGCCTCTCGTCTCCAAAGATTCCACGGGTATTACAGACCGCCTACGTCGATCAGGTGGCCACGTATCTTTCCCAGGAGTCTCCGGGATCTTGTCTCATTGCCCAGAATTCCAACACGTATAGTAATCTCAGTGGACTCTTCTGAAAGAGAAGAAAGCTTAATCCAAATAGGGTCCCCGTTTGCCAATCGTGACCGAACCTTGGCTACGAACATGTCCTTTTTGTCTTCCCTAACGGGAAGTTCAAAGTCCTTTAGTGCTGCAAGCGTAGCCTCATGAACCTTGGCCAGAGGCGAGTTTAGCTGCTCCTGCAGTTTCCCTTTCACATACACCATGCCACCTGCCCCAACAGCACCCCCAGCCACCAGTGCAGCTCCGGCGCATCCAGAGATCTGGACGGCTAGGCAAACGATGAGGGCGAGACGACCCCAGTTCTTAGACATGGACTTCCTCCTTTCTGGCTCTTGGGCCCCTAACCTGAAAGATATACTGTACCTATCTGTGCCATCTGTGTCGAGGATTTTAATCCTCTCTCGAAGACCTTATAAGGTTGACTTTCTAATCCCTGCCTTTGCGTGCCGCTTGCTCCTGACGAGCAAACTCCAGGTTATGTTGTGCCTCCACATAATCTGGCTTGAGCCGTAGGGCTTCGGAGAAGTGGGCTATGGCCTGACCAATCCTTCCCTGGCGGGCAAGGGCAATGCCAAGATTGTTGTGGGCCTCTGCATAGTCCTTTCTGATTTCCAGGGCCTTTTCAAAGTGGGCTGCAGCTTCGTCCAGTTTTCCCTGCATGGCCAGTGCGTTGCCCAGATTGTTGTGTATGTCTGCAGAGCCCGGCTTGATCTCAAGGGCTCTTACATAGTGTGAGATAGCATCAGCCAGATTGCCCCTTTTTCTAAGGATGAGTGCGAGATTATTGTGGGCTTCTGCAAAGTCTGGTTCGATCTTGAGGGCGATTTGATAATGGGAGACAGCCTCGTCTGCCTTACCGCTTTTTTCTAAGACGAGTGCGAGATTGTTGTGGGCCTCTGCATAGTCCTTTCTGATTTCCAAGGCCTTTTTGAAGTGGACTGCAGCCTCCTTGAGCCTTCCTTGCTGAGCCAGTGTATTGCCCAGCATGTTGTGGGTTTCTGGATCGTTAGGCATCATGCGGAGGGCTTGAGAAAAATGGGCAACGGCCTCTTCTTGCCGCCCCTGGCAGGTTAGGGCCACTGCCAGATGATGGTGTGCGTCTGTAAGATCAGGGTCCAGTGCCAGGGCCTTTCGGTAGTGCGAGATGGCCTCGTCGAGTTGACCTTTTTCCCTTAAGGCGATCCCCAGGTTGTTGTGGGCCTCTGCAAGAGTCGGTCTAATTCGCAGGGCCTTTCGATAGTGCGAGATGGCCTCGTCGAGTTGACCTTTTTCCCTTAGCGCAAGGGCCAGGTTGTTATGGGCGTCTACGTATTTTGGCCTGATGCGCAAGGCAATATGGTAGTGTGATATAGCCTCGTCTAGGTTTCCCTTTTCCCTTAAGGCGACTGCCAGGTTGTTGTGTGTCCTGACGTAGTAGGGCTTAATCTTCAGTGCCTTCCTGTAGTGGCTGATGGCCTCGTCCACTTTGTCCTGGGCCATGAACGCAACGCCCAGGTTGAGGTGGGCCCTTGCACTTTGCGGGTTCTTGGACAAGACGTCAGACCAAAGGGTCCTATCGTCTTGCCAGACTCTATTCCGCAAATAACTGGCTGTTACGAGGGATAGGACGATTACAACTGATGCAGTCACTGCCCACAATCGTTTGTCATGCAATAGATGAAATAACAAATATGCAAAAAAAAGAGCAACGCCGAACATGGGCAGGTAAAGACGGTGCTCGAAGACCATTTCTAATCCAAGTACGGAAGATTCTATGACCAGATTGACAAAAAACCAGAGTATGCAAAAGGAGATAAGGCGCTGCTTTCTGGCCACAAAGATTGCGGTCCCAATAACTGAAACGATCAAGAGAAGGGAAAGGAGTGTGGTAATGGGATCGAACAAAGAGTGGGAGGTCTGAAAAGCATGGAGAAGGTTGAGCCTTGAGGGATGGGGATAGAGGAGTTGGGTGACATAGAAGACCACGACGCGGAGTTGGGTCAGGACGCGTTCTTCTAGCGTGAAATCCCGGTGCACGTATGGGGCGGTGACCCTGTCAAAGGGGTGTGGTCCCAAGTAGAAAAGCGCCATCACGACCAAGGCGACAAGGGGCAAGAGGATATAGATACTGCGCTTTCTTATCCAACTAACGCTCAGGTCTTGAAAGAAAAACCATTCATAAAGAAAGACCATAACAGGCAGTGTGGCTGCTATCTCCTTGGAGCCCAAGGCCAAACCCCAGGACAAAAAGCTTGCTGTAAACAGCACCCATTGCTTCCATCTCAAGGGCAATAGGCGTCCTTTTATGTAGAGTAGTAATGACAACAAGCAGAACATCGTTGCCAGGCTGTTCATTCTCTGGACGATGTAGGTGACAGATTGGGTCTGGAGGGGATGAGCGACGAAGACAAGGGCAGCAAACAAGGACATGAGGGTAATAGGGAGATTGGGCGATTCAGGCATTGCCCATGATTCCAAGTCTGGGGGATTTTGCCTTTTTATGTGGGATAGTTCGTTGAATATCCTCAGTGCAAGGAGGTAGACGAGGATTCCGTTGATAAGATGAACTATCGCGTTGAAGATGTGATAGCCCGTAAGGTCATATTTCCCGAAGTAATAATTGAGGGCGAAACTGACGTTGGCCACTGGGCGATTTGAGATTGGGCTCCTGAATCCTGCATCGTACAACTTGCCGAAATCGAGATGGGTTAGTCGAATGTGAGGATTTCGATTGATGTGTTGAAGATCGTCAAAGACAAAGGGTGACTCCAAGGTGTTGGAATAGATGACTGCGCAAAGCAGGGATATGACCAAGATGCTGATCAGATGGTGCCTATAAGAAGCTACAGGCCCTTTTCTGTCATCTTGCCAAGCCTCACGGCGTCTCATCTGAGAGCTCTGCCTGTTGTTCTCGATAACCATTGACGCTCTTTAACTCTTTGCTTACAGGGTATGGCATGATTCCTAGAAGACCGATGATGTAACCTGACGAGATGTCCAGTTATGGTGCCCCGGCCCTCCCTGCTATCTCATCCTTGACAACACCTTGAGGGCGCGTACTTGTCTTTGCCTTGGACAATCGCTCTTGTTTCATTTTCACTGGCGTCGTCAACAACGAGAACACCAACGTCCGTGCCATTGGTCTAAGGTGCCATGAGTGGCAGGAGTTCTTGCAGATTCTCGGCTTCATTGTAGGCTGGCCTAACAACCATAATAGGCTTCTGCCCTTCTTCCAACCTGTTCTCTTGCCCAAAAACGGCCGTCCCCAAGGTGCTTATCAGCCTGTCCATTTTTATTCGAGTAGTCTCCAACTTAGATCTGCTACTAAAAGAATAGAACAACAAGCATACGTTGGAGATGATGAGGAGCGCCAGTATCCTGCCATGTTGGGCCTTTTGAAGGGCCAGCATGTCCCGTGCAAAATTCACAAGATTGGGATCAATGCTGATAGAGATGAGAGAGAGACTAAATAATGAGAGCAACACAAGATTGGCTCTCTTCCATTTAGGACCCCGGTAGATGAAGAACGTCCCTGCTAGTCCCACGAGTCCAACAATGATGCCAGACAGTCTGAGGTTTGAGATCATGCAGTTCCTAAGAATCATCGCCTTTGGAAAAGATTTCCTTTCGTACGGCTTAGAAACCCTGGTCCTCTGGGCCAGGTCAGGGTCATTAGGCTCTGCCTGAAAAATGCTTTTGAAATCGCGATTTCTTTACTTATATCCTACACCCTCCACCTCTAGTGCAGGACCCGGAGAGGTTCTACCGATCCGGCAAATATTGATGCTTCATTTTGCGGCTTGCGCCTTGAGAAGAGCACGTTGCTCGCCCAAAGAACGAACCCCAAAAAAAGGGCCCCTGTCCCTTAGTCCTCTGGACTACCCTGTGCTTTTCGAACGGACTGGGCGCTCGACATGAAGTGAAGCTCTGCGCTCAAACTCGCTTCGCTCAAACAGTCCGCGCGCCTGATCGGTCCGATTTTGCGATGCTCGGCTGCGGGACAATGGGTTTGCAAGAATTGACTCTAAGCCTTTGAATTGATAGGAACTCGCTTTTGGGGGCCGAGTATGGGAAAAATGGGGTGGTGTGTCAAGGTAAAAAGCATGCACACATCTTGTGGTTGTGGATTGTCCCAGTGCATGAGGGATCGTGCCGGGGGTTACAGGGTGGCCGAGCCCTGTGCCAATCAACACAACGCTATTGAAATACCGAAAAAAACCCAAATGGAAAAAGTTTTAGATGCGAAGTGATTGGTGTCCGGATTCCCAGATTAGAATGGCCTGACAACTGCTCGTTGTCTTCTTCGGATTCCAAACCTGGCAAGGGGTGTTTACCATGTCATGGCAGATGGACCGGAAGGGACATTTCAAAAAAACATAATGATATCCATTTAATATGGCTGTTGTCCAATGTGTTATGGGGGTTATGGGGATTCGGAGAGGTATTTGGCTGCCCCCACCAACCGGTGCGGGGTAATGTCTTTACGGGTTGTTGCCCAAATGCCTTCTCCCTTAGTTCTGAGCCGTTTGTTGATACATCTAAGGCTTGCTCCAGGCGATGCCGGAACTCGCCCTTCGGGCTCAACCAGTTGACATCGCTGATCTTCCGCTTCGCCAAGATGTATTGGCAAAAAACTGCTCAATGAACCGTTCGAAAGCATTTTGGTTTGGGCAACAGCCCGTTTAGGCAGGACGCCGTGTCCGCAACCATTTCAGCATGCCCAAGACAGAAGGGATTCCAGGTTGGTCCATTCGAGATTGGTTACTTGAGAATGATCAGGATTGATTTTTTTGTGTTTTGAGTATATCAAAGCAGAATCATAGACTTTTGCGCAACTCCTTTTCACTTGATGGTATGAGATTTTCGATCCGCTAGGGTGGACCGCTCACTGCAGCCGGTTGGGTACCCCATAAAGCCCACAATGAACATTCTCAAGAGTGATGCAAAGGTCTCATATGCAGGCATTGCAAGATATTCCAATCTGTCTGCAAAGCTGTCTGGGAAGAAGGACCTGAAAAGTTCTTGAGTTAGAGTGTGGGATTTAGCAGGGGAGAAGGCTATAACTGGCGGGCGGAGAAGTTGGCAAAAAGGGGATGTTTGAAGGATGGACGAAACTGAAGTTTCAATAATAATTCCTGCATATAATGAGGGTCAAGCAATAGGGGCCCTTGTCAGGAAGATCAAGGAACTGTACCCCCATGTGGAGGTCCTCGTTATCGACGACGGCTCAACGGATGACACGGCAGCCATGGCGCGGGATGCGGGCGCCAGCGTTTACAGCCACCCACACAATATCGGCAACGGCGCGGCCATCAAGAGTGGAATAAGACTCGCCTCTGGTGAGGTTCTGGTGTTCATTGACGGTGATGGTCAGCATGATCCAAGGGATGTGGAAAGACTTCTGAAAGGCTTCCCAGAGTATGACATGGTTGTGGGCGCCAGGGCAAAGGGCAACCAGGCATCGTGGGGCCGCGCTTTTGCCAACAGGATATACAACTGGCTGGCTTCCTATGTGGCCAAGTTCCAGGTTCAAGACCTTACTTCTGGCTTTCGCGCGGTGAAATTCGATATTGCCCGTGAGTATTTGCATCTCCTTCCAAACACTTATTCCTATCCAACGACCCTCACATTGTGTGTTCTGAGAAGTGGGAGAAGTCTCAGGTATGTCCCAATCGAGACTGAGAACAGAAAGAAGGGAAAAAGCAAAATAAGGATCTTGCCAGATGGCATAAGGTTCTTTCTGATCATTACTAGGATATGCACGCTCTATTCGCCGTTCAGGATCTTCCTCCCTGTTAGCTTCGCCATGTTTTGTCTAGGTTTGGGTTATTACCTCTATACCTTTTTTTCGCAGGGCCGTTTTACGAATATGAGCCTCCTGTTGTTTACCACCTCTGTGCTGGTCTTCATGATGGGATTGATCTCTGAGCAGATTTCTCAAATGAGATTTGAGAAGAGTGAAGGTGATAGATTCATCCAATAAGCACTTGTTGTAGTCGAAGGGTGAAGATGAGTTTGAAGCTGTCTGTTGTTGTCCCTGCCTACAATGCAGAAAAGACCCTCCCCGCCCTATTGGATTCGCTACTGAATCAGAATTGCAGCGACTTCGAGGTCATCGTTGTGGATGACTGCTCAAGAGACAATACAGTATCGATTATAGAAAAATACAGTTGCCGGCTTATCGCGTTGAAAGAGAACCACGGTCCTGCCTATTGCCGTAATTTGGGTGCTCAAAAGGCGCAAGGGGAGATACTAGTATTTACAGACAGTGATTGCAGAGCAACGCCCGGGTGGCTTGAAACGATTGAGAAGCACTTCCATCACGAAGAGACAGAGGCCATCATGGGGAGAGTTGTGCTCCTTCCTTCAACCTGTATGGGAAATTCCATATCTGCCCTGGGGTTTCCGGCAGGTGGGGCCATTGGTTTCGATAAGATCTGGAAGGTGGATCGGGAAGGTTTTACTGACAGTTTGAGTTCCTGTAATTGCGCCGTTAGAAGAGACATTTTTTGGAGGGTTGGAGGCTTTGATGAGACGTTCCCTTTCCCAGGGGGTGAGGACAGTTTGCTGGCCTATGGAATGAGGCGGTTGGGTTATAGGATAAAATACTGTCCTGACGTCGTTGCCTATCATGAGGCTCGAGATTCCTTGAGAGATTTTCTGACGTGGCAATTTCATAGGGGGATAAGCAGTTTCATTTTTTCAACTAAAATCTCTGACAAAAAGGGATTTCTTAGTCTTAGAATATGGTCCACGGTCAACATTATCAAGCACTACTTTTCGGACAAGAGATTTCCCTTGATATTTCTCTTGCTGGGAACAAGCTTTGTGACTCAACTTGTGGGATTCATCGTCGCAAAGTCAAACAGGTCAGCATATGCCTGTGTTGATGATTGACTCTTTCCAAAAACAGATAAGACCCTTGACCCTACCCGTGAGACCTTTGCAGAACCTCTTCTCACTTGATTCTGTGATCTATTTGACCCTTTTTCGGCCTTGTTCGCCAAATCGCGACACGAAGTGAAGCTTGCGCTCATACTCGGCCCAAGGGCCTCAAACAGTTCACGATTTACCCACTAGCGTGGGCCGCTCACAGCAGCCGAATGGGTGCCCCAAATAGCTCACAATGACCGTTCGAAAGAGTTATGCAAAGCTCTGCCCGTATGTCCGACAAATGGCCTGGTTATCTATGTTTGATACATCCATATATGGCTGATTTCAGGTGATCCTTTTGGGTGATTCTCGGAAATGTCTTCTCGGCAAAGGCCTTTACTCGACTGGAATAATCCGATTGGAGACATGTCTCAATCTGGCTCTCCAAATGATCAAGGTGTGCAAGTTTTGGTGACCCATTGTACAATTTCATGAAAGGACTCCCCTCGACGAATTCGGCCTCTCTAATCTCAGTGAAGATTATTGGCTTGTGTAGGAGAGAGAAATAGAGTGACAGTGATGTTTTATCGCTAATAGCAACATCAGCCGCCACAGCGTAAGGGATCCAAGATGACGGACCAGGCGCTATGACTTCCATCCCTTTAGCCTTTATTGCATTCAGGATAGTCAACGCTTTCTTGTGCTGGAAATTGTGAGCGTGGGCGAAGACGAAAAAGCGGTATTTGTTGTTCAGCCTTAAGGCTTCATCGGCAATGGTCGGTCCCATGGTGCGCAGAAGGGAGTCTGATCCCCACGTGGACATGATGAGTACGGCTTTGCGCTCATTCGCCTGAAGCCCCAAATCTGATCGGAGTTCTTCTCTGTGTCGATTTTCTTCAAGGAGTTTTAGCGCCAGGGCTTGGCTGGTTACGGTGATTTTGTTCGTAAATGCCCTGCCGTGCTTGTCAGAACTTGCAATGTCAAATTCATTCGGGCTGGTTGCAAGAAATCTTGTGTAGTAGCTTTGGTGATCCTTTAATATGGCCTTCCAGCTATAGGTATAAGCAGTGTCTCTTAGAATCTTCTTGCCATTCTCAAGACCATGGGCCGTGAACAGCTTGGGGATGGATGGGTGAAACAGTGCTCCAAGACAATGATGAGGAAAACTGATCAAGTCCCAGTCGGACGTAATCGCATCCCACAGATTAAGGTAACGCACCTCAACACCCACTCTATCAATCTCGCGGCGGCACATGTTCCGTGTCTTCCTTGGCGAGGTGATGTAGAATGTGAGATTTGGATCGTCTTTCAGCAATTCAAGCTGGTGACATACGAAAAAGAGGGATAAAGGGTACTTGGCAACGAATAGGAGACGTCGGGTACCATCCTTTGCAGGGTTGGTTATGTTGCGCCTGCGAATATCAAAAATGCGCCAACAAATTCGCGCGGCCGCATACCAGAGCCGCATTCGCACAGGTATTGTAATATAGTAAAGGTATTCGATAACAGGCATGACGGCGTTCATTTTGTTAGGGCAGAAATCTCTGGCCCCTCCTGTTTCGAAGTCCATCCAGAATGCCTATAGCATAAGCATACAATAAGAACGGTCTGTCTTTCTCTGTGAAGACATTGCAAAGGGATTGCAGCAGCATGCCAGGGATGGTTCTCCGCCACAACAAGGTCGGATCGTGGGCTTTTACAAGAAGGATCCTATTGCGAATATCGTAATAGGTTTTCCATGGGGGCATGTTTCGGTACCAAATGTCCATGCCTAGAAAACGAAATCGGGAGATTCCTTTAACAGGATGACTAATGACGCTCTTTTTCACCAAAATGAATTTTGCCCCACTCTTTTTTGCCCTCTCACAGTATTCGTAATCATCTCTGCAGATGAAATAAGTTGGATCAGGGAGGCCGATTAGCTGAACCAAATCACGATGAATAAAGAAACCGAGAAAGGCAACATTTTGTACCTCTTGAACATCGTGCAGCCCTTCATAATCATTAATGGATTTGAGCCTACCGTTATCAATTACCTTTTTCGTCCAGCATAATCTTTTCGTGCCGTTCTTCATGCCCATGGCAACAGAACCGTATACCGTATGAGAGTCCTTAGCGTGGAGAACAAGGTTTTCTAATGCCGAGGGATGCGGGAGCGCATCATCGTCCATGAGCCAGAACCAGTTCCAATCATAGGACATGGCATACTTGACGCCGTGATAAAATCCACCGGCACCGCCCAGATTTTCGTCGAGACGAACATAGTGTATCCGGTCATGAGGGACGAAACCTTTGTCGTGAAGGTAGGCCCCTGTGCCGTCTGTCGAGGCATTATCCACGACGATTATGTCACAGGGGTGAGTCTGGTTCAAAAGGGCCGCCATGCACTTGCCTAACAACTCCTTGCGGCTATGTGTGACTACGATGGTGGCTATGCCGGATCTTTTCAACATATTTAATCACATCAAAAATGTTCAGGCCAAAAGGGTGAGGATCAACGGCATCCTTAGTGATGCTCCACCCGTTAAGGGAGCAGAATGAGGGTTGGGGGAAGAGTCCTGAAGATAACAAGCAAGAGAGGGCAGGGAGCTTGACTTCCCTCCAATTCGCGCGTTGGGCAAGCTTAACCAAACGGATGGCTCTTGGCCATTTCAGGATTACCTTTAAAGGCCGATCCCACAAGTAGGCCGTCACGGATAGAGTCTGCTATTCCCTGGAAGACCCAACGACCGTAGCGCCCAACCTGATAGATGCCGTGTTTCTGAAGCGTCTCTAGTGCTATTTTTTTCCAATCTGATCCTGGCCATGACCAGGTGTATGCAACATCGATCCATGTAGGGTCCACAACCTCGGCGTCACGGACAAAGCCCCAGTCCTGCAATTCATCTACCACTTTCTTGGCATATCTGGTTATCTCACGGTCTGATGGTTTTTCCCCTCCGCCATAGGCCCTTTCAACATAGATGCTAACCCTATCATTGGTCCCACGGGCAGAAAGAGGCAAGAATGATGGATCAACATTGCTATAAAAGCCCACTCTGTGAAAGGCAGACGTTGTGTCAGGGGTATAAAGCCAGTGATCACTCGGGCACTGGTCGCCGCGGAAAGCCCCGATGTTTAGTACAAGCACTGAGGTATAGGGATCTGGTTCCATTCCGACGGAAACACCGGAGATTTCCATGACCTTATTAAGCGGCAACGTGGAGATCAAGTTTTCATAGAGAAGGGTGGTGCCGTCATCAAAGTAAAGTGTATGGCCATGCACATCAAGCTTTGCGACCCGTTTACCGTATTGCACGTCACACCGATTTGCGAGTCGCTGGGCAAGGATGTTTAAGGCTTCTTGAGGATAGACAAATGTAGCGTTATACCCCGTTGGCGGGGTGTTGGCCGCGGCGCCTTGAATGGCCAAGGCTAAATTGACGGGTGATTTATAAGCATCCTGTGGGGCGATACGGTCATACAAGCCGGCTGTATACGACCCATTAAATGGATAGAAGAAAAGGCTGCAAAGTGTGTGACCGAAATTCTTGACCAGCCATTGCTTCATCGTGCGGCATGAGCCCAACCGTTCGGCCATCTCTGCCAGGGCACGCTCTGCAGTTTCTCCACCCAGAAAGCCAAGATGATTCTGGATTGGATAAGGGACGTATTTTCCTTTTGTATGAAAATAGACAGACGATTGCCTTGCATACCTGTTCAGCTTCACAAACCTTCCCATGAAATGTAGGACTGCGGGATCCCCGCCGAAAATCCAGTGGCCGCCTCCAATTTCAAAGCGATACGCCTCTCCGTCAGATGGAGATTGCATATGGCGTTCTTGCTTCCCTGCCCGAAGATAATAGGAGGAGCAAATACCACCTGGCGAGTCTGCGGCCTCCAGGATCGGCAGACCTGAGGCAAAACCTGCCCCCAGACCGGTCATGCCAGCACCGAGTATGAACGTGGGCTTTTTCATATGAGATCCAATAACAACAAGCTGAAATTTTTAGAAATGAGGCCTTTAGCGCAACATAAACTCCTAGCTTACAGGCTCACAGACTTTCAAAAACCTTCCAAACGGTAGGAAGCGATTCCTCAGGTACTTGATGGAAAGTTTTGCTAGTTGCCATCTTTCCCAAAGATATCGGTGTGGTCCTGATAGGGAGGATCTGAATGCGTCAGCCAGAAGATCTATCCTTGATGGGGGAGCCTTCACGGCTGCAAGGACGTCCTTAAGATTAGAACGTATGGGGCCAGCGATGCTGAAGTCACTAAAGCAAGGAAGGACCAGGAATGAGAATATTTTAAAACAATATAGCTTCATAAAGATGTTCCAATCACTCTTTCCAGAAAGAGCCCTTTCCCGCGCCTCCTGTGTTACCTTGAATACGACCTCCAACAAATCTTGGGTCCCTTCCACCTGATGAGCATACAGGCGTGCCGCAGTGAGAAGTGCCCCTGCGGAAAAGGCCATAAGCCCTTCTAACCGCCTGCCTGAAGGATATTCAGGAAATTGATGAAGTAAGGCCGACAGCCTTTTGTGTAGAATAGCATCGTGACAATATTGGTTGAGCCTGTCGGCTGACATACTCTTTTCATGGCGCCTGTAGTATACCAAGGGCAAAGGGTTACAGTGTGGGACAAAACCCTTTACTGCAGCGCGGAGCCAGAAATCATAATCTTCGCAGGCCTTAAGCTGGGTATCAAACCAGCCTGTTTCAGTGATTGCCTGTCGTCGGCACAGAAATGCATGGGGTGGGGCAATATTGGAATAACAGATGTGAAGATCAAGATTTCCCTGAGGAATTTTCCGTGAATCATAACAAATGGGGTGTCCGCTGGATGTAGTGTCTTTAAAAAACCTGCTTCGACAGACCACGATATAGATGTCAGGATGGCGATCAAGGTGTCGTAAGTGCAAGGCTATTGAGTTTGGACCAAGAACATCATCAGCATCAAGGAACAGGATGAATTCACCAGTGCTGTGTGCCATACCGGTATTCCTGGCTGCCGATAATCCAGCGTTCTTCTGGTAGATGTATTTGAGCCTCTTCCTATAGGGACCCAATATCTCGGGAGTTTGGTCTGTAGATCCATCATCAACTACGATTATTTCCAAGTCCCTCACCCGTTGCCTAAAGGCGCTTTGGACAGCATCAAGAAGAAAATTCCCATAATTGAAAGTGGGAATAATTACAGAAACTCTCCCACGGACATAGTGACCATCTAATGGAGGGCCTATGTCAAGCTGGGAATTGGAGGTATTGTGCGTCATGCCCACGGTACAGGTCTTTTGGAAAACAATTTAGAACTATTGCCCAGCCACCGAATCTAGAGCCATCATGTGCAATCCCCCTTTGACACGATGGACAGGTGGGAGGGCATATTGGTTTCTGGTGGAAAAATCCAAGCCCGTATCAGAAAAAACAGCGTTTTGAAAGGAATGCAAACCAAGTCAAGGAAACTCACTTTTTCAATTGAAATAGTCGTGCCCTTTTCAAAATCCACAACAGCCACATGCCTACTACCTATACCTGCCACCGTGAAAGAACGGGGAGGTGTCAGCAAAAGACTCCAAGGTTTCCTCCAAAGAAAGTGCATAATTCTAAGTCTGTCTGTCCACGAGATCGTTCCTTCTCTAGGTCTTCTATAAGCTAGAACACTCTCCTTGCCCGATAGATCTGCCCAGGTATTCCAGACCTCTTCTGGAACGATGGAGTAGATTGTCATGTCTGAATACTTGCCCATCAAATCACCCACAAATTCTTCAACATCTTTCGACGTCCTAGCATCGGAGAAAAAAACACAAGCCCCTTTGACCCTATGGTCCCTGAAATGCGTGTCCATATCGTCAGGTGGCATCTGGAATCTTTTTCCCCCATAACTGTCTTTGAAGAAATCTTCTACTGCTCCAACAATGGCCTTAGAGAGGGTTAAACGGGCGTTGAGGCAGCACTGCAGGGCGGACTTCATAGAATGAACAACAATCTTGACCAAAAGGAGCCGTCTCTTGATCCCAGACACATAGTTATTGAAAAACCACAAGCAGTTGCGGATCCCATAATATGTCCGCCATATCTTAGAATTGTCAGCCATGCGGCCCTCGGTCCAGTCGGGATGATATACAACTGAGGCGTTGGAGGCGAGGACCATGCAACCAGAAGCATTAAAACGCACTCCCCACTCTTTATCATCCCAGTACACAAATAGACTATCGTTGAATAGTCCCAATTTCCTAACGAGCTCGGTCCTGGCCAGAAGGGAACAGGCAGATACGTAATCCACTTCGAATAGGACATCTTTGTCCCTAAGGCGGTTCTTCTTCGGAACATTTCTAATGGATTCGCCGATACGGTAGTCGATGAATGCGCCGATTTCTAAAATCTCTGAGCGGTCGTCAGTATTCATGATCCTTGAGCCGCAAATGCCGGCATCAGGACGACTCTCCATGACATTCACGAGTTCTTTTAATGCGTTTCTTTCCACCAGAACATCATTGTCCAAGAGCCACATGTACTTGGATCCAGGACGATTCTCCAGGACCCACTGCATTCCCGTATTGAAGCCGCCGGCACCGCCCAGGTTTTCTTGATTCCTTAGAAGGTGCACCGAAGGGAATCTAGATTCTATGGACTGTGCAGTATTGTCTGAAGAATTGTTGTCCACAACTGTTATCTCATACTTGTTTTCCGGATAGTCTATATGCCTTAGCTGCTCAAGTAATCGCGTGACATCCTTTTCCTTGTTCCAGGTAACGATAATAACACTGACCATAGGAATTTCAATTGAGGGCCCGCAATCCATCATCATGTTTGCCGCTTCGTTTGGTGGCGTATTTCGTGAACAGGAGTCATTGTATTGGGGCGCAATTATGAAACACACCCCATCTTCGCAAACGCACCGATCGGTGTCACTATGAGGACCGGTTCTTGACACAGATGCAATGATGGCAGATAGGCAAAAGCATGTACTCAATTCGACCCATCGATGGGAAAGGTAGATACATCAATTATCAAAAGGCAGTGACCAATGAAACAGTGGGTAGCATGAGCAATTATAAGGTTTGTATGACCCTGAAAGAGTACTGGTCTGGAACGGATCGACTGGAGGCTTTCTTGTGAGAAACAGTTATTCTGTTTGGAAACGGACAAATGAGCACATGTTTACATTCTCGGCGTCACAAATCTTTGACAAGTGTCTGACAGCAGTGTGACTGCAAAAAATCCATTGGGCGCCTAATATTTGAGAGCGAAATACCTCTCCGTAAGATGGCCATTGCAACCTCGTCTCCTAGTCCCAGGCTCCAATTTAGCAGGAACGACGAAGGTCATCAGGGAAGCCATTGGCCCCAGAAACTGGCAGGTCAGAAGTATCCCAGACCACGATACGAGTCTTGGCGGTATAGAGGATGACGACGACATGTTTATGCCTTTTACAGATTCCGCCTGTTCACCCTTGGCGATCCATTGGACTATACATAACTGTTGAGCGCAGAGATCAAGTCCTGGTCAATCCGAGATAATTCTCCCAAAAGCGTTGGCTCGTCATGAATCTCGAAGCTTCTCTCCATTCAGTTCGTAAGAAGGGCCATTTGAAACCGGCCTTAATGACTATCTTTGCCCATGCAAATAAGAGCCGGATTCCGGTTCTTCTGTTCATAGTGGTTTGGTACATGCGGTCGTACCGACGGAAGTTTAATGCCCTCTTCATGAATATCTTTTCCCATTCATAACGGACGTCCAGACAATCCGTAGTGCCCTGCCTTATGAAGTTGTTAGGCAACAAGTGTCCGTTCAATGTGGCCAACATAACTAGTTTTTTAAAGGTTAAAGCGGTGGGTGGTTGACAAGACTGATCGTCAGTACATTGCTGCAATGAAATAGTTGTTCGACTTGTGTAGCTTTTTGTTTTTTGCGTTAACCTGGCATGTAGCTGCTCGGCAGGGTTTTGCGTAATAAGGGCCGGACCTGTGAGGTAATCTTGGAAGGCTCTAACACAAGTTTCTGCCTCATAATAATCAAAGAGAAACAAAGCCGATAGAAGAAGGTGTGTGCCCGCGGAGATGGTCTTTGCAAACGTCGAAATACTGTGGACAGAGTTCAGTATAAGAGAATTGCGAATATAATAATAGGACCCCAGAGGGGAAATCTTGGCATAAAAAGGCTCATGCCAGACAGCGATACCGGGAAAGGCTACAATGGCGTGGCGAAGGCATCTGGTAATTCGAAGGCCAAATTCTATATCGTCTCCTCTTACAAAAAAGGGCATTGTGAGACCAATTTTCCTAACCATATCCTCCGGGAGACTGAAGAACCAGAATGCTCCGAAATCTATAGGCTCTTCTTGCAAAAGGAGGTCAAGCCGGCCTGCATTCTCAAGATTGGTCCCATTTTTTAAAGAAGTGAGGGCCAATGGATTATGGCAATTCCGTCTTTTATCAAAAGCCCACAATGCTCCAGCTTCATGGACTGTGGTTTTTTTGTAGAGGTCGAGCATCGTGCCGGAGACTGCAAAGTCTTGGTTTGCGTATTCGTATAAGGCAAAAAGCCTGCAAAGCGCTTCGGCCTCTAACTCTATGTCATCATCCATAAGAAGAAGATGGGTACAGGTCCGTTCCCGCAGCGCTTCGATCAGTCCGCGGCTAAACCCTCCACTGCCGCCGACGTTTCTGTTGGGGATAAGCCGAACTCTCTTGTCAGGAAAGTCGGCTTCGCTCAAAGTATTCCCGTTGTCAACAACGTAAATCTCCAAGTGCTTCTGTTTCAGGTATTCGTCAGTTACGATAGTTTGCACTGTCTTCTTTAGGTACTCTTCCCTTCTAAAAGTACACGAAATTATCCCCAGCGAAACGTGTCTAGACCTGTTCTGATTAGTAGCAATGAATCCGCCTGCAAATAGGCTCGGGGTGCTTTGGCTTTCTATCTTGATATGAATGCGGCCAGTGGCTTCAGATGCATTTCGCCCGAGACAGGGAAGCGGAATTCTTGCCGCCCGTGATGTTTCACAATTGGTTAGTTCGTGGACGGAAACTAGCTCAGTGGCCCCGTCCTCATAGCTTCGGTAAACTAGGACGCTAAAATCGCCTTCGAGTTCCAGCGCGTAAAATGTGGAAAGTAGGTTTGTATAATTGGCGTAGAAACTCTCATAAAATGAATTGAAGTAAGTATCTAAGGAAACTACGTCACCCTGGTTCATCAAAACAGGACCGGGGATTGCAGAACTGGCATCTGAACCGGTGATTTCGCACCTCATATAGAGCCTTGACACTTGATTTGAGGATGGAAAAAGTATTCTTTGGATGATATTGACATTAGACATGGCGGGGCAGGACATTTTTACATAATATGGATGTCATCATTTAAGCAACCTCTAAGCCCACGGTTTCCGACATATGTCTACATATACGGTCTACTAATGGTTGATAGACCGTTTCAGGAGAGAGCCTTGCACTAACAAAGGAACGGGCCTGTTCTTCCATAGATCGGCGCTTGTCTGTATCAGTCAAGATTCTCTGAACGGCCATGGCAAAACTTTGAGCACTGTCAGCCACAACTACCGCCTTGTCTTGAATATCACGGATGCCCTGTACTCCAATGGGCGTCGACACGCAGACGCGGCCATACGACAAAGCTTCCACTAGTTTAATCTTGAGCCCACTTCCAACAATCAAAGGAACAAGGCAGACTTGGGCAGCGCCATATTCAGTAATCAAATCATCCACCCTGCCCAAAAACGAGACGTTTTGGGCCTCCTTCGTTATAGTGTGACAGACTGTTCCGCATACGTGGAGAGTAGCATAAGGAACTGATCGGAGCACTAACGGCCAGACGTTTTCAAGAAGCCAATTAAGTCCATAGACATTGTGATTTGCAAGGCTGCCCACAAACAGGCAGCGACCAGAGACCTGGTTCGCCAAGGTGCTCTTAAGGACTGCTGGCATTGGCACTGTCAATACCTCGCATTGCGGCATCATATCTTTAAGAGAGGCAGCGTCTTCCTCTTGAATAGCTAAAAGTAATTGTGCGCCGGCTAGCAACCTTTTTTCTTTTTGTAAATCCAATTCCGATTCACCCAATATAGGAATCCTCTTCTTCTCGAAGTCTCTAACCCTTTCGTGACGGACGTCATGGGTCAAAATGACCCTCAAGGCCGGTGTTTCTGGGGGGATGGCGGAAAAGACATGACCGAGGAAAGCGTAGTTGGCGATGACGACATCTGGTTTGTCCGCAAGAAAGGCATTTCTGCAAAAGTCTACCTCATCCGATGTGGTCAACGCGTCCCATGGCTGAACCGTGTTATTCTTAACCGTAGCAAACTGCCTCAGAATATGGTGCATTCTTATCATTGCACCATGGAAGGGCCGGCACAGCAGATTCTGCAATGCTTCGGCAACGGCGTAATATGCAGCCCAGACTGGTGACACGAGGCAGTCTGCGAAGGACTTGAATCGAAGCAAGAGGTGAGAAATTTGTATGTTATCCCTAGCCAATACCGGAAAAAGCCTCCTGGCCGAAGCTGGGATGACAAAAACGGGAACGTTTCCTCCAGGTGATGGATCCAGTACCAGCAGCCTAACTCTAAAGCCCGACTTTTTCAGATAGGCTACCAGTGCCAGAAGATAGGAATGGGAGCCGATGGTGTTTTCAACTGGAAAAGCTCTTGTGACGACTAGAATCTTCATGCATTGACGTTTAGCAAGGTTGAGCTCAGCAGTGGCCAAATCGCCTGCACAGCCATTCTCACTTGGTTCTGGTTTTTGACTCATCTTCGCTGTTTATGCGGTGCGAATTGACTTATTCACTTGTCAGAGGGCAATATCGTCTTAGCAAGGCCATCGACTGCACTTCTTGCGTAACATCTGAAGTGAATCGAAATTAGCCTGCAGAGCTTTTTAAAAAACCGATCATTCCAGACACTGTGCGAATCCAGACAAAGCTTTGCGCAAGTTGCAATTCTTAGAGGAGCAAGTAGTTTAAGTTGGAAATAGAACCATTTCTTAGCACAGTCATTTATGAGTTGGATGTTGAGCTCTAGCTTATCAAGCTGTTTATCGGCGAAGTGTTTGTTCAGCCAGTTCATGTACTCTAGGTCTGCTTCGATTTTTTCTTTTTGAAATGTGGCATTGGGCGTAGTTATGTTTAGGGCGCTATCTCGCCACCGGACTTTAGGACCACGGACGGTGTAGATAGCTTCCTCTCCGGAAAAAACAATCCAAGAAGCGTCGTCAGAACACCATGCCGCAGGAAAGTCAATCATTCCATTTTGTCGATCGAATGCATGACGAGCAAAGATGTATTCAGAGACAAAGCTCGCACGATGCATACTGAGGCGATGATAGGCAAATTGAATGGCCGACTCAAGCTCAGGATGTGGAGGATTAATGCGTAACAGTTTCCCATTTTGATCAATTGTCAGTGTGTCAAAACGATAGAGGTTGTGTCTTCCGCCAGTATGGCGAAGGGCACGATAGAATGCCTCAACACATCGTGGCTCCATAATATCGTCATCTGAGAACAGACATATCCAAGGCTGTGATGAAAGTCTGATACAGCGATTCCAGTGGGCTACTAACGATTTTTTACCCAGGTTTTCGTCGAACCGCCGGTAAGATAGATCGAGATGATGGGCGAATCGGTCACATATTTCGCCTACATTTTCAGGGCTGCAGTCGTCGCCAACGTAAACCACAAATCGCTTGTCGGTCTGCGCGGAGAGTGATTCCAATGCTGGCTCGAGAAACGCGGCCTTGTATGCAGGGACAACTACCGCTAGTTGTTTGTTTCGAGTCATACATTAATAGACGCGCTCATAAATAGAGACCTTCGCACAACCTCCGGGAGGCTACGCTTCATCTACCTATTGCGCTTCAGTTATGGGCCGAAGAATTCCCAAAAAAGCCATAAGACTTTTATGATGCCTGCCTATGGCGAAATCAACGACATGAATCGGATTGGGGCATTTTTTGCAAAAAAAGCCCAATTAAATGCACTGTCTAGACAATATCATCGAAAATACAATTTGCCGTTGCTAAAAAAGCTGACAGAAAACATAAAATCCCAAATCTGAAGGGTTATTGAAGACCCTGCAGCAAGCTGCAGGGAATCTTCGACCGTAAGGAATATGTCTGATTTTATATACGCTCGCTAACCCCGCAGCAAGCTAGGGGGAATGCGCTCGCTTAATCGGTTCAAAGGCCTCAATTTGCAAGTGCTTGAACGCTTATGGCATAGCGCATGCTCACCTTTCATGGTGAACAGAAGTGTACGTCTGAAAGATTTTCCAATCTTTTCTCAATTCTAGAGATTGTATAATAGAAACCGAGCAATCGCAGCAACAGAGGTGTTTTTGCTACATGCAAGAGAGCTGGATTGAAAATGCCACTGATAGGATGGTACCTTAAACTCGTTTCAAATCTGTTGTTGAGTAAATTTAGCACCGTTTGATCATGGTTAATAATATAGTACATGGGCAATAGCAAGGTATCGTCAGGGTATTTCTGCTTGTAATCGCATACTCTTTCGTTATAGGATATCCATAATTTCACTGATTGAGGCCAGCTGACTTTAAGGAGACGTTGATTTGAATTTCTTGACCGCCTTATTAAAGAAATGGCAGTGTCATAACACGGTCTCCAAATCAATAGGACTCTTGCCTCTGGGACTATTGCTTTCCATTGCTTGAGAAAGAGGACAGACCTCGGGTCTTTCCAGCCCCATGTGTCATATTTTTCATTCCTTTTGCTAGCCAGCTCCTTGGCGCGGGACGATTCATCATCGCTCAACGTCAAGAAGCCTTCAGAGAATACCTTCCACCCATGTGATTTGGGAATCCGCCTGCGTATTGCAGATGAGTGAAGCTCGACAAAATCCAGGTCTTCAAAATGTCCCGCTGAATTGCCGACTCCGGGGCCCATGAGCTCACCGTCGTGGATTGTGAGGCCACATGCCCGCAACCACGAAGCAGTGAGCGAGGTCCCGCCCCTGTGCATGCCTGAAATGCAAATCATCTTGCTCATCTATGCAGATTACCTATCGTAATAGTGGCCGGTGCGCAGGTGGTAATTCAAAGCTTTCACTGTCAAGTGGCAGATGCCGTGATGTTGGAGTGAACTATAGTGGGTGCTAAGAAAATGACATTGAGAACCAAGAGGCAAGGGCGCTATTTTGTGAGGAAGGCTCGTCTAGAGGTCTTTTGATTGTTCAAAGAGGGAAGAGGAAAATGTCTTGTCGACCGCACCTTGCTCCATTCACGCTGATCCTTCTTCTTCAAATTGTCGTGCCCGCAGGGTTCATAACCCGGGACGTGCAAACTGTGAACAAAGACCGCCTCCTCTTTGGCTATGTGCTGGTAGTGATTTCTCTGCCATGCAGAGGATATCCTTTGCTGTGCCCTTTGAAGTGCCTGCTCTGGGGTACGATAATTATACTGCTTTATAACGAAAGCGTCGAGAAGAATGCGGCGTCGACTGCGGCCGTAAGGGACGACTAAGGAGTGCCGTGATGGGTCATAATTGACTCGGCCATCATCAAAAAAGAAACGGTCTTCTGGAGTCCCTGGCCACATGTAATGAGTAATTCTTGCTTCAACTGGCAAGGACTGGATGTGATCCCAATTCGCTTGGTCATCTTTGTGGAGGAAGAAGTGGCATAAGCGCACCTGCAAGACAGGGCTTATGGAAGGATTAGTGTTGGTGAGGATGGGTCGGGGGTCCTGGGTGTATAGCTCGTCTCCATGGAGAACTCCAATCCAATTATTGACGCCAAAGTTTTCTCGTACTTTTTGAAGAAGATACTGCCGAGCACCATCTCTGATTGGAAAGGGACCGGGTGTGTCTGCATCTCTGAGGATAACCTTTACCTCTTCAAACTGCTCCAGAATGTCTCTCGTGACATGGAATTCGTCGTCTGGTTCCGTACCATCAAGCACAAAGATGCGATCGTAAATTGGCGTTATGTTAGTTAGCGTCTCCTTTAATATGTCGTTTTCGTTCCGGATCATCATGATGCCAATCATTCTTTTGGAAGGATCAAACCTGTGTTTTCGGAGCGGCTTACGGTCCACGAAGTTGATCCTGCGTTTTAGGTCTGAAAGAAAGCCCAATATGGTAATCTTCTTCCTAATTGAGTGGAAAATTATGCGAGAATGTTGACCTCTGAATTTTTCGCTGAGCTGACAGTCTTCTCGCAGCCGTGCCTTGTTGGCTTGCTGTAGGTCATATCAAGAAACTGTAGGCTGCCTCCAACGTATTTTCCCGTTTCGCCATGTACCCGGTGTCTGTCACTCTTCAAGGGTGCTTCAGCCGGTGGCACGGGGTGCAATCTAGTAGGCAAAAGCACCGGCTTGGGCTGAGGTGGTGCTATCTTGCTGCACCCAGCAAACCGAAAATATAGCCTATCCGTGCCAAGGTAAAACATTTTTGGGTAAAGTCGTCTGGACCATCCGTTGATGCTGCCAGGCCAATCAAGGGTAGTGGGGATCCCATCAGTTTCTTGGCGGCTGATATCGCAACAGATATGCGCTTTGGGATGGTAATAGATTCGAAATGTGCTCGGGCAATTGCCTTGGAAACACCTTGCCAATAAAACCTGCGAAAGAACCAGCTCTTGTTAAGCCGAGAGGCAGGTACATGATGGCGCACTGCAATTTCAGGGTGATAATGGCAAGAATATCCAAGTGATTGAAGTTGTTGGCGTAGTAAAAACTCTTCCATGGACAACAACTTATTTCCTTTTCTGCCGAGTTTTTCTTCAAATCCACCCACACTGGTGAGAACACTGTTGGGAAAGGCCATGTTGGCGCCTGCAATCGATTTGTCTTTACTCAATGCAACAGGTTCATTGGACCAATCCACGATTGTCAGAGATGCCGCGACCTTGTCCGATAGCCAGGGCGGCCGAGGAGCTTCCCATATTGGTTCAACCTTGCCACAAACGCATCCGAGTTTCGGCTGAGTGCTATCAAAAAGATTGACGATCTTTTCCAGCCAATTCCGGCAGGCGATGGCATCGTCATCTAAGTAAGCAACATATTGACCATTTGCCGCTTCCAATCCAGTATTCCTTGCTCGGGAGAGTCCTAATGCCGATTCATAAATGTAGCGGGGTCGTATTGCATCAGAGCAATGACCCGTTACAACGTCCTTGGTAGAGTCAGTCGAACAGTTGTCCACTATAATGATTTCGTACAGGGATTTGTCGAGCGTCTGCTGAGTAAGGCTTCCAATAGCCTTTGAAAGGTATTGGGCCCTATTGTGCGTACAAATAATGGCGGATATAGAAAGGCACGCGGAGCCAGGCAAATGGCCTGATGGCCGCACTTTACCTCCTAAAGAGACTTCCGGGACGGTATTGGTTGAACTCTGATATTTATGAGGGCGTTGCATAACTTTTTCAAATGCTCATTGTGGGCACTTCAGTGTCTCTAATGCGGGGGGATCTGGCTGTGAACTCAAATAAGAGTCCAGGCCTGTGGTATAAGATCCTTTGTATTGTGCGTTGCGTTTTTAAACCATTTCTGCGGAGCGATAACGAGCTTCCGAGGGTTAGTAGAGAGCCAAGCCGCCCACCAACTAAAGGAGCTATTAGCGATAATATGATGTTTGCATAGGGTCATCAAATGTAAATCGTCGTAACATTTTTCGTCATTGTTGTTTTTGACATAAGTTGTAGGGTGGTCCAACCTCAAGTTGCGTTCTCCCCACTTGGTATCATCTGAAAAAATATAAAAATGGGGATTTAACACTTTTTTGGTAATGATTGATACGCTTTTCCTATAGTGGTCAAGCCCACAAGTGGCAAACAACTGGGACATTTTCGGATTTGATACATAGTCGCCCCTTCTTACGTGAATACTGACCGATTCCGTGTTATTGATTAAGTTGGCGGTCTTTTGGTTCTGGCTATCTTGATTATGAACCATGAGAAACTCTTGTCGAATCAAATTTGAAATGTCTTCAAAATATTTCTCACTCTGCCAAAAGCCGACGAGATAGACCTGGTCAAGACACCTAAGAATATTGGGGTCAAAGTGAAAGAATCGTTCTCTGAAAACTGTGCGTTTATAATAGGGCAAAAAGTGTTGATACAACCTAAATATCTTTCTTCGGAGGCCAAATAAATGAAAACCTTTTAGACGGTCAACCTCAGCCTGGGTAGCAATTTCTGCGGAGATATTAAAATGGCTAAGCTGGTAGCGACGTAGTTCCTGCGTTTTAAACCAAGAAAGATCCAATTTAAAAGGGACTTTCTTACGGTGGGCAATGGCACGCCCCGCCGCATATTGGAATAGTTGGTTGCCAACGCCTCCCATGAGGTTTACTATAACCATCTAGCGCCACATATTCCTGTATATGGTCACAACTTTTGAGGACAGGTGCCGAACAGACAGTGCGATGATGCACTTCGAATTTAGATTTATATTGGCCAAAGCGGCCCTTATGGATTTGGGCTTTTGGGAAATATGGTATGGTTGTTTCCATTGCTGCCTACTGAAAACAACAAACCTGTGTGTGTTTTCAAAAAAGCGCTTCCTTAACAGTTGATCCTTGACATCGCAGATGTACTCAAGATGTTTGAGTTTATTTGGATAGCGATCAAAATACTCCAAATATTCAAAATAACGTATCGTTAGTTCGTCTTCCGGGGCGGGAATATAAACAGAGCTATTTCCAATCTTGACAAGCCGCCGGTCTCTAAAAATCTTGATGAAAAAACCCCTTTTCACTGAAAACATTGTAAAGAAGCCAAAATCGTATAGCAAATCAATACGAACATTCAATTTGCCGTGAAGCAAAAAATCAATGTGACAATGATACTCCTGGTCCGTCACACGTAACTGTCCGTTTGTTGAAAAATGTGATTCATAAAAATGAACAACTCTTTGCAAGGCCGTGTCTTTATCCATAACTAACAAATCTACATCAGAGCCGAGGGAATAGTTAGGAAATTCGGCACTTTTCTTAATCAATACATAATCCTCAATATTAGCAAGCAACTTGATTAGATCTACCTGAGCCATAACTAGCAAAACTCCACGCATCTCACATGCTTTAGGTTGTGATTCAAAGACACAGCAGCACGATGGACTCCATCCAATATCTTATAATAATCATGTTCTTTCGTTACAATTATACGTTCGAAGGCTTTTATTTTATCAATGTTCAAGGCATTTAGTTTCTTTAAACGCTTCCAGGAATAATCCTGCGTTAATAATGTGTACCTAAATTTGGCAAGATATGTCGTATAATCATCGGTTCCGTACTTTAACGCTTTATAGTGAGGGGTCTCACAAATGCTTGTTGGAGTCAAAGTAACGGCCTTGCCATGCGAATCATTCAAGATCAAAGCCTGTAGTCTTTCTATCATAATTATCCTATATATATAGGTTTGGGGGGTGTGCAAATAATAAGGCTTTTCAAATGGCAAGTTCCCGGTATGTCCGTGCAAATATCGCACGCCGCTCTTGTGTCCTAATATCTTTAGAAAGTAATCTACCTGCTCCTCGGAATCAGAGGAATGGATGACATGGTCGTGCGAAACACCCCTATGAAGGGGATGAATTCGGAAGCTTTTATCAGGATGGCGGGGATTATACTGATTTCTAATGTTGATTTTAATCTGATTTATGTACTGACATTGAAGCTTGCGGAATGCACCGCGGCCAACAGGCATTTCCTGCGGGTTGTAGTTTTTGACAAATACTAGTATCGCCTGCGGTTTAACAGTGAAAAGGTATTTGACCTTTGCGTTCAAATGCTCAGGAGGGACAAAATCGCACCCGTATATATCAGAAATGAATTTCGTCATATTTCTAATTGACACTAGCTCAATCCTGAGGATCTGCAAAAAGGGTTCTCTTCTGAGAATGTCCAAAATTGCATCTGTATGGGCGAAAGCATTCCCCCAGATGGTGAAGAAGTGGTAGCGGAAGGGGCGCAAAGGAGATGTGTACATAGCATTCGAAAAAGGGCTATATTGCGTGGCAGTGAGTCACTTGGGTGTAATTAGCCTTGAAAGCAATGTCCTGAAATGCGCATTAATGTTAGCGAGCTTTTGATAACATTTGCAACGAAGGGTGAGCTCCCTGTAAAGCATGCGAAAAATGATGAGGCGGCGCAATGGGTCCCACCGAATTATTGGCCCATCACCGCCTAGAGCTGTCCACTGCAAGTAGTAATAATCCCATAAAGGATGGATCCTTCCATCCCAAAATTTACGGTTTCCCCATGGATGTAAAATTACAGTGTGACACGACTCTTTGTCAGGGTGACAGTTGAAGGTAATATCGAGGTGTGATACTGTCAAGTCAAACTCCTGGAGCATTAAGTTGATTATGGCCTGGTCGGACATAATTGAAGTTGCCCATTCATTGGTCTTACGATAGCACCAGTCTTTGAGCTCTTGAGGGTTTTCTAACTTATCAGTGACAAGAAGAAGGCCAGAATTGTAACAGTCTTTTGTCATGTCAAAACCGGAAACTGACGATGAAAAGCTAACAATTATGGGGATGCGTTCATGTTTATACATGGCGATTCCAGATTGATCGATAGAAAACAGGTTTGAAATGTCGCTCTTAATCAGGATATCTGAATCAAGCCATAGGACCTTGGAGTATGTCTGAAGGAGCGCGAAACATTCGTAGCGGGAAAAAGTGAGCCTGGAGAGTCGCGAAAATCGCTCAGGATTGAGAAGAGTTATGTCATAGTCTCGAAAAGAGCAGGGATGAATTTCATTTAAGAGGCGCTGATTCCTAGGTCGGAGATTGTGATGATAAATAATGAGATCATAGTCATGGGCTATTCTATACCTCTGAAGTGCGACGAGCACTGTAGCAGCAGCAAAGGCCCAATCATCAGTAATCCCCATTACAATGGCGATCGGTCGCTTCGTTCTCAAAAGCAATTTCTCCAAAAGAAAGGGCTACAAGGCAATCTATTACCAATGGAAAGACTTTTCATAGCCTGTTTTGATCAGCGCGGTTCCATACATTGTCTTGACGAGATCCTTCTCATCAGGTCCGAATTCATCTCTCCAAGAACCACTCTTTCCCTTTCTGACAAAATACAACTGCCGGTTGCCTTCACTAACGTATCCCAAGCCTTTAGTTACTTCGATGTGTCTCATTTTGTCAAAAGTGGATGCTTCAAGTGCGCGGTGGATCTGGCGAGGGGTCCGGCTAAGTCCGATGAACTTTAGCAATGCGTCTATCTGGGGAAAAGGGTCGCGAAGCAAGTCCTCATATCTGACCACATGAAGATTGGACAGCGACGGATTTAGGAATAGCCACGAATCAACATGTTGACTCCACTGTTGTTGGCTCCTAAATATAGTTTGTATGAAGTCATGTAATCCACCGACAAAGCCATGGAATTTCCTGAAGTGATAGTAGTAGGAAACCAAGGCGTCACGGCCGTCGCGGAGGAGATAAACAACCTTGGGAAATCTGCTGGAATATAGTGAGTGGCTGCGCATTATGCGGGGCGATGGTAATGCCTCATAATTGGCCTTCCCTTTGCGCTGGGCTTCGCTGGAAAGGGCAGGTACAAGTCTCTGTGTGCAAAGGAAGTCGATGTTATGTGGTGCTTGGTGAATCATATCGATGATCAGGTGTGTAAGAATATGCCGAAGCCAGCTACTTCCAGATTTAGGGTATGATACGATTACTACGTCATCACTTCGATATTTGAATGTTTTGAGGAAGTGGTAATCTGCGACTTCGATTCGCTGTAACTTTGTGGTTATCCATCTGGAAGCTGAAAAAGCTACAGGTGGTATCGTTGTTCTAATCCAGTTTTTCAATTGACCAGTCCAAATCGGGCGCAAGAACTCCAGGCCATGTCATTGAAACATATGAACTTTTGGAGTTTTGGCGGACACAGGTAAACACAAGATACTCTTGGCCTCTTACCAGGACTCGGACTCCAGGTATGCCGATCTGTACTAGAAGAAAATATCTTATATGATTCAAAAGGCCACCTGGTATGGCGACAGTGCTTCTATATTGCCCGCGCTCTGATTTATCAGGGCGTTGACATTGATCTGTGGATGCAAAGGCGATCTCCCCCTCCTGCGTGCGAAGCTGGATGACGATTCGCATGCCATACAAGGGGCGATATGTTTGGTATGTGATTTCGATGAGGATGGGTTTCTCAACATCAAACGTATTCTTTACCTCCCCTGTTGTGGTGAGGAGGCGAATAGATCGCAGCCGCAGCTCATCACAACCTGGTGCTTGCTCGGCTTCTGTCCAGCGGACTTCTCCTTGTGGCGCATTTTGAGCATTAAAGGATGACAAATACATGTCAACGACATGATGCGATGCACTATCGGCGGCAACGGTTCCATCTACTAGCAGAATAGAACGCGCGCATAACGAACGAATTGTTCCCATATTATGGCTCACAAATATGACTGTACGGCCTTCCTTCGCCACACCATCCATTTTGCCGAGACATTTTCTTTGGAATGCACTATCGCCCACAGCAAGAACCTCATCAATTAACAGGATTTCCGGGTCCAAGTGAGCGGCAACGGCGAAGGCGAGGCGCACATACATGCCGCTGGAGTATCGCTTAACCGGGGTGTCGAGGAATTTATCGATCTCCGCAAAGTCAACAATCTCGTCAAACTTGCGGTCCATTTCTCCCTTTCTCATGCCTAGGATGGCGCCGTTCAGATAAATGTTCTCACGGCCAGTCAACTCGGGATGAAAACCGGTGCCCACTTCCAACAAAGTGGCGACTCTTCCAAAGAGCCTCACATCGCCCGATGTTGGCTCTGTGATTCGGGAGAGAATCTTAAGGAGGGTGCTCTTTCCAGCCCCGTTTCGTCCAATAATGCCAAGAATCTCTCCTTCCTTGACCTCGAAGGAGATGTCTCTGAGGGCCCAAATGATATCATCCCTTTTTGATGACGGCATAGAGCGTGGGGCCCCAGTGGAACGTGGGTGGGGCAAAGGGCTTTCTGTGCTCATATTATCTTCAAACTTAGTTAGCTTTCTCAGACGACTGAAGTTGCGTATGGGGGCCTTAAAGCCATCCACAAGAGCTTCACGGAAGTTGTTGGATGCTTTCTCTCTTGCGCCGATCCGGTAGCGCTTGGAGAGATTTTGGACGGATATTACAACTTCGTTAGACATGTTTTAATTCCTTGTAATAAGCATGGAGCAGAATCCATTGCCTTCTCCTAAATCTCCATGTCGTGGAACAGAGGGATCTTTCCTGTTGTCTTTTCCACCTTTTTTTGATCCTCATGCTCCCATCTGTCTGATTCTGTCAGATTATATCCGCAAAATAGCGCTCGACCCTCTTGAAATAGAATAGTCCCAGTGTGAACAGGGTGATGCTGACAATTGCGGAAATCAGAAGCATATGTGTAGGAAATGAGACAGTTCCCAACAAAACAGATCTAAATCCTTCAATCACTCCTGCCATGGGGTTTAGAGCATATAAGAGGCGGTACTTCTCAGGTACTAGGGAAACAGGATAGACAATGGGCGATGAAAACATCCAGAGTTGTACCAGAAATGGTATAGTATATCTGATGTCTCTGTATTTGGTGTTTAGTGCAGCCAGAAATGTACCGACGCCGGTGGCACTAAAAATCATCAGAAAAACTAAAACAGGAACAAAAAGCATCATCGGGGTGGGATAGATGTGGAAATAGAGCATCATGCCTATTAGTACGAAGAAGGCAATGGAGAAGTCCAGCAAGCCTGCCAGGACTCGTGATGAAGGAATGATCAGTCTTGGGAAGTATACCTTGGAGATTAGATTTGCATTTCCTATGACACTGTTTCCAGCACCACTAACTGCGCCAGCGAAATAGGTCCATGCTACCATTGCAGTATAATTGAAGACAGGATAGGGAACGCCGTCTGAGGGCATCTTGGCGAGTTTTCCAAAAAAAAGGGTAAATACCACCATTGAAAAAAAAGGCCTAATGATAGCCCATAACCCGCCGAGTACAGTTTGTTTGTACCTTACTTTGATATCTCTAAGAACAAGGAAGTAGAATAAATCTCTATATTCCTTCAGCTCGCTGAAGTCTATGAGTTCCCAACCCTTCCTGGCCCTAATGTGGATGAACGGCGAAGTCGCGTTGTCTTTATCCGGTTTTGTCATACCTTTATCAATCAGAGTGTTCGATAGCTTCTCCCAGCCATCCAATCGGGAATAGTTCCCGCTTGCATATCATCAGGCCATTCAGCAGCTTGATCAGTGTACTCTTGACCGTCCGAAACTCATCACACAACTTAGCATTGCTATTGCTGGGTCCCAGCAACTCAGAAGTCAAGTCCTTCGCACCGTACCAGAGGGCTCGCTTCAGTCTCCTGCAAAAGTTTTTGGAGACATTCTTTGCCTTCATGGGGACCTCGTTACGGCTCACGCACTCATCCTCTCAACCAGAATTGGAATAGCCAGCCGATAGATCACCCAGGTGATAGAAAGCACCACAAGCATTGTACATGTGACCACGAAAAATGGGATGGGACTGTGCAATACTCGCTCCGTGGCGAGATCTCTCGCGCCTACAAGAATTGGGCTTACGGCATTGAATATGGCCAACCGGGAGTTACGAAAAACCAGAGGCCGGTGATCAGGGAGAGGCCTTGAGCTATGTTTTTATAAAGGACTCCCACGGGAGTAATTAAGAGACCAAACATGGTACCCAAAAGGACCAAGTCCAGGATAGCCAGTATGGAGAGCGGGACTCCCCACGTTAAGGGTATTTTGAAAAGGATGATAACCACCATCAGAATCACCAACTTGATGCTAAGGTTGAACAGCGTCTGTCCCAGTCCAGAGAGTATGAGTGCCTCTTTGGGAAAATTGATCTTGGCCAGCATAGGCTTTGCAGCGGCAACCACTTTTAGTGGAGCGTTGAGGCTGTCTACAAAGACCTGCCACAGAACGGTGCCGAACACGGCAAAGGCAGGATAGGGGATATTCGTTTCAGCCATGTTGATCACTTTGCGGCTGTTCAGGACGACAAAGACCAAGGCCATTGCAATGGGGGGCAAGAAGGCCCAAAAGACTCCCAGGAGGGACTGCCGGCTGCCGGTATTGGGCGCTGATATCCCTTACCATTAGCCGCCAGGCCAACTCTCGGGAAGCTAGTAGATCGTGCCACATCTCCTAGGCCATGGTAACGGGCGAGCGGAGCTTTGATTCAGGAGTATGGACAAATACAAGGCAAAGCATTGGTGGTAATGGCCTTATCCTTCATCTCACGAGCCCTGAATCTGTAACAGGCAAGTCGTCTTCTTTTGCCGCAACGTTACAAACATGAGTCGGTCCGTGGGTTTTGCCCCTGGTCATGAATGATGCGCTCGATCACGTCCTGGCAACGACGAAGGTTCTGCAGCTCTTGAATGTCTGCTTTGACCATGATCTTGACAAGTTGCTTGAAGGTAACCGTTGGCTCCCATCCCAATTCCCTCTGGGTCTTGGATGCGTCGCCGAGAAGATACTCGACCTCTGTGGGACGGAAGTAGCGAGGATCTATGCGCACGACTTCACCACCTATTTTGGGGCCAGAGCCCGCACTATTCGGTGTGCCGGGCTGAAGATCACCATCAGATGGGGCCTCATGTCCACTGATCCCTGCGATGATCCCCACCTCTGAGGTGCCGGAGCCGTGCCATTCCAGCTTTATTTCAGCTTCTTTGAAGGCCTGCTCGCAGAATTCTCGAACGCTATGGGATTCTCCGGTAGCCACCACATAATCCCCGGGACGATCTTGTTGAAGCATAAGCCACATGGCTTGCACATAATCTGGGGCATAGCCCCAATCTCTTTTGGCGTCTAGGTTTCCCAGATAAAGGCAATCCTGAAAACCATACTTGATTCGTGCCACGGCTCGTGTGATCTTGCGGGTTACAAACGTCTCACCGCGAAGAGGGGATTCGTGGTTAAAGAGGATGCCGTTGCTGGCAAAGAGGTTGTATCCTTCCCGGTAGTTCCTCACGAGCCAGTAAGCATAGACCTTTGCCGCAGCATAAGGGCTACGAGGCTCAAAAGGGGTGTGCTCATTCTGAGGTGCTGGGGCGCTTCCAAACATCTCACTGGAGGAAGCCTGATAGAATCTGGTTTTGACACCGGTCTTTCTAATCGCCTCGAGGAGTCTGACCGTACCGAGGCCTGTGACATCACCTGTATATTCGGGCATGTCAAAGCTGACCCGCACATGGCTTTGAGCCCCCAGGTGATAGATCTCGCTGGGATGTATGTTGTAGATGAGATCTGCCATTTGGCCTGATACCGAAAGATCACCGTAGTGCAAGAAGAGTCTGGCATCTGGCACGTGAGGGTCTCTGTAGATGTGATCAATGCGATCAGTATTGAAGGTACTGGAACGCCGGATGAGGCCGTGGACCTCATAGCCTTTTTTGAGGAGCATTTCGGCCAGGTAGGCGCCATCCTGGCCCGTAATTCCCGTGATCAATGCAACATTATTCGATGACATAGCAACTCCAATTCATTCTGTTGACAGTTCACGGCTTTCCGTTTACCGACGAGGGGGGGGGCAGCAGGGCGTAGGTAGATAGCCGTTAGATCCTCAGATGCACCCTGATACAGACTTACTCGGCCTTGGTCTGTGCCAGATACCAGGTGTAGCTCTTTTCAATCCCTTCACGAAGGGGCGTCCGATGCTTCCATCCGAGGGAGGTCAGTCTGTTCACATCCAGCATCTTCTGGAGCATACCGTCCGGCTTGCTGGTGTCGTAGGCGATGGCACCCTCATATCCGACGATTTCTTTGACCATATTGGCCAGTTCAGAAATGGAGATGTCCGAACCGGTCCCGATATTCAGGTGGGAGATTCCCTTTCCATGCAGCCAGTTCGCATCAACATGGTCCATGACAAACAGGCAGGCATCTGCCAGATCGTCGACGTACAAGAACTCGCGCCGGGGACGTCCGGTTCCCCAAAGGGTTATGGCTGGCGTAGGTGTCATACCGGGGGCCTGGGTCTTCAGAGACCTTGGAATAGACAGGCCTTGCGACTGGGCAATGGCAACCAGGCCGGCCATGATATCTTTCGGGATCTTTCCAAACCGTGACTCGTCTTTTTGGATTTCCTCCCAGTCTCCCTGAGATGCCAGCTTGGCGAGGTGGAATTTACGGATAAAGGCTGGCAGCACATGGGATGTGGTAAGATCGAAGTTGTCCCCTGGGCCAAAGAGATTGGTCGGCATTACGGAGACGAAATTGGCGCCGTATTGTTGGTGGTAAAACTGGCACATCTTGATCCCTGCTATCTTGGCAATAGCATAGGCCTCGTTGGTGGGCTCAAGGGGCTGAGTGAGGAGATACTCCTCTTTCATGGGTTGAGGACATTGCCTAGGATAGATGCAGGAACTGCCCAGAACAAGGAGCTTCGAGACACCATGGACATAAGCACTGTGGATGACATTGATTTGTATTTGAAGGTTCTCATAAATGAACTCAGCCGGATAGGCACTGTTAGCCCAGATCCCGCCTACCCTGGCGGCTGCCGAAAACACGTACTCCGGCTTCTCCACTTCGACAAACGCCCCAGCCTCTTGCTGGTTCGCAAGGTCGACTTCTCGCCGGGTGCGGACCACCAGATTATGGTACCCTTCTGATTCCAGTTGCCTCAAGATGGCTGAGCCGACCAGGCCTCGATGGCCAGCCACAAAGACCTTTGCTTTCTTTTTCATCTATTTTCCCAGGCGCTCATCTGGATAAGGATCGAGCGACCAGTATCATCGGCAGAGTCATTCTTAGCCAACAAACCCCAAAAATCATGGGCTGACTTGTGAACAAGGGGAGATTCATGACTCTGCTGGGCAGACACAGCTCCGCCCCGCCAATTACAGGGCCTGTTCCAACATAACAAGCTGAAATTCTACAATATTCTGTTGTATCTTGTGAGTTTGCTGCGTAATCTAGGGCGCTGAGCCCTATGGGATTCTCACGGGCGTGGCAGCTCACAACTCGCAGCCCCGTAACACCGTTATGGTACGGGCATCCCCTTAAGATAGACCTTGGAGTCTAACGGGACCAGCATTGGCTGGGGAGAAATGCCTGTGCTTGTCCCCATGGGTCTGGGGTCACAACCCTCTATTGTCGTCACCCTATGATTCCTCAGCGCTCTGTTTTTTCCAAACAAGGAGCTGCGGTTTCTGCCGCAACTGTGGTTTCATCTTCTCAAACTCCTCCCGACTCAGGACAAGGGAACGGATTTTGCGTTTGATATATCGTTCAGTTTTTCTGCTCAAATCATTCAGATGATAGTGGTCGACGTCACCTACCAGCAAAAGATCAATGATTCCAGTATCTTTGCCTTCAGCGTAGTCGTCAATCACATAGGCGAAATCCAGATCGCCCAGCCTATTTGCAATACCATCTATCACCTGATCAATTCCCATGACCTTGCTGACCATAGACTTGAGTTCGGGAAACAAGGGATGTTCCTGGTTTGCAGTGTAATAGACCTGGCGACCATTTCTTTCAGATTTTAGCAGGTTCGTTTTACTGAGCTGGTTCAGTTCTTCCCGAACCGAGTTGGTGGACAGGTTAAAGTCCTTGGCAAGCTCCCTCAAATATGCCCGCGTCTTGGGATTGAAAAAGAACCTGGTGAGCAGTTTGATCCTGGTTTTTGACGATATGAGTCCTGTAAATAGATTGTCCAACGGCGACCTCGTTATGAGTAGAATATCTACTCATAACATACCCGGAAAAATAGTCAACATGTTTTTTTGTGTTTTCCTGTGAAAACAGGTGTTGTTGAAAGTGAATAGATTTCAGAGAGATATCCCTAGCCATTGGTGTCCGAGATAGTTCGAATGCGCAGGTTTCTGAGCTAACCAACTGAAATCTTTTTGCACATATGTGGTGAGAATCAGGTTGTCATCCCTATTTACGGCTTGTTCGCCCCGCACGGTCAAGGCGCAAAGCGCTGAGGCATTTTGTTTCCTTTGCGGCCTCCACGTGTTTGCAGTGAGAATGCGACCCTGCAAGAATGGTTCTTGGGCGATAACGGTTTGCCCTTCATTGTTATCCGTTGTCCGCAGTGACCTTAGTCGTCTTGGGTCATGCTCATTCCTATGGCAACTTAGCACCGTCGATATACACGAGCTTCATACACCAGGCTATGGTGAGTCAAAGTGTCTTGAGGGTTGGTGCAGAGGGGGAAGGGGTTTACAAATCATTTCCGAGTCGAGGGGCAGGGTCTGATGTGCAGATTAAAAGCGCCTTGCTCCTGCAAGCGACAGATTGTTCTGGATTCAGGGGAAATTGTTTAAGCCTGCACTTGCAATGGGCAGGAACCCCAAAGCGAAGATCGTGCGTGAGTACGAACGTCAAGAAGGATGGAGTAGGTTGTTCCCTACCCCATCCTGTCCTTTTCCAGTGACGCTTGAGCCTTACTACTCGGGCGGCGGACCCATGTACAGTGCCTTTATGTAAGGATAGGTGCCTGAAAAGTCACTGAAAAACCAGACATGCTCATTGTTGGTTTTTGCGGTTAATGCTGTGGCTAGCATTTCTTTTACTGAATCCGTTCTCGGTTTAAACCACTTGTCAGTAAAGAGCCCATTCTGGTTGCCAGGGTGTGATGCCTGCGTCAGGCGAAGGTAAGTAGTCCCCCATCCAGGACCAGCCTGTGTGACTGTTGCCAAGTTCCACCCGGCATGGGCGCTTGCAGCACAGAGGGCGACTACGCCAAAAACAGCTGCCATGACCAACAACTTCTTCCTTGTCTTCATGTCATTATCCTCCTTCATGTTTTGTTTATTTCTTTATAGGCATTTATCTTTATTATATCACAGCACGCTCATATAAAACACATTTTTCAATTCAACCGCCCTTATTCAGCAGGTTGCCCTGTGTGAATTTCATCGCTTCCTTTATCCTTCCCATTAGCTTCTCTATTCCAGCAACAAGGAGTTCACCCACGGCAGGCCTTTCCCTGCCGCCCAAAGGGCATTTGCAGTGAGGGTGTATGATCCGCTGGCCCCATAGCTGCCATCTACCACAATAAAATAGGTCCCAACAGGAGCATTGGGATAGGTCGCCGTGATTTCCCCCGTCCCAGAAGCATGGGCAAGGCAGCTAGCCGGGTCACAGGGTCTCACGATAAAGACTTCAAGGCCCGATGCGTGACCGGCGTTTAAGGTTGCTGTAACGTCTCCACCGCCTTTGAATGCGATAATTTTATGGAGGCTCTCAGGGCCTGTCATATTCTCATAAGAACCGCCTGTACCCGTATATGAATGGATCATAGAGGGTCCTTCCGACGTGTTCCCGTCATAGGCTACGCGGGGGGATAAGCTGACAGCGCTTGCGCAGTCTAAGCCCGTTGCTACGGTGAGGGTGTATGAGCCGCTGGCACCATAGCTACCATCCACCACTATGTAATAGGTCCCTGCCGGGGCATTTGGATAGGTAGCAGTGATGCTACCAGTTCCTGAGGCATAGTCATAGCAGGTATCAGAGTCGCAGGCACTGAGGATGAGCACATCCAGATTGACCGCATGATTGCTAAGCGTTGCAGCAATGTCACCATCTGTGGTGGTGGTGATGCGATGGACCTTTTCAGGGCCCGTTAAGTTGTCGTCACAGCTATATGCATCAACTCTGGACGCGCCCCCTACCGTGGTCCCGTCATAGGGATGATAAGGGGTCAGGTCTATGGCGTTGTCGCACTCCAGACCACCGGCGCCATAATACTCTACCCAAGAAGCGGCCGTTCCCACGCTACCGGTGCCGTATTTGACATATCCAAATCCGCCGTCTTGCCACCACGTATTCCAGGAATTCTTGATGATCCAGCATCCGTTCCCACTGCCTTTAAAATCATCATCCCAACCCACGATCAAAATAGCATGATTGCACTCTCCGTTATTTCCGCTGCATGAACCCGATGCCCCCGTACTGGGGTTTAGCAAACACCACGTGTGCGTGTCCAAGGCAGCAAAAATAGGCCCGTAGGTGTAGATGTAGGTCTTCAGTTGCTCATCGCTAGGGGGACTCCAATAAGTGGCACCGGGAACAAGCCCCCAGTCGAGAAGCTCATGAACACGATCACACCCCGCGCACGTGCAGGCTACATTTGATGCTAAATAAGCAAAGCACGATTCCATGACGGTGCCGATTTCTCCGGTGGAGTCTTGTCTATTTAAGTAGTATGGAAGGGCTATCCATCCACCCCCACAACCCCAACCATTAAGGTTGCAGGACACAAGATGCTGTTCGGAAAGGTTGACTTCAGACCCGTCATTGATCAGGATTGCAGATTCCATGGTGGCCGCTGAGGCAAAGGCCCAACAGGACCCGCAGGAACCCTGATTCCTGACTGCTGTGACGCCGTTGTGGTTTCTCCAATCCCATCTCGTGGGAAGATCTGTCCCTTGGACAAGACCGCATAGACCGAAGAAGAAACCTAGACATATAATCAGGGCAGCGTTTAGTCTCCTCATCTTCTTTTCCCTCTGTCTATTTTGCTACCATCACGTTTATAATGTAATTCTGCAACCGACTCTGTTTCTCCCAAGGTCTCATGTAGCGCAGGTCTACAGTGGTGTTCCCACTCTTTAAGGCAGAAAAAGGAATGATTTGCTCTTCAGGGGCTCCCAACAGTTCAGAGGTGCGTTGAAACTTCACTTTCCCTGTCTGCAAAATGGAGGTGTCGACCCCGCCAACGTGCCAGGAGTAGCCCGTGCTTGGGTTCGCCTCCAGGACGATGTGAAACGTTTCGCCTACTCGTATTGGCGCCGCATCATTGTTGTTGGCAAGAGTGAATACCCGGGTATCCGGGTTGAAGGACTCCTCTTGTGCGTATGCTTTGGGGAAATTCACGGCTTGCTGGGCAATCTCACAGGGCAGAAAAATGCCTAGCACGATGAACAGAAAAGCCAACTTTCCTGATACATTAAATAATCTCATTATGCCCCCTTGTCTTAGCCAATTTGTTCTCATGTCTTGAGATGCTCTGCAGGGTTTATGCCAACGTTTTTCCTGTTCCTATTCCAGTTGTCTATGACGCACTGGGTCTCCCATTTCTATATATATGCTGGGCTACCCTGTGAGTTTAGGTCTTTTTTCAGCTCGCCTTTCTTTAAGCCGTAGCATCGTTCTAGATGACCGTTTAGTAATTCGAATTACAGTTGTGTGATTAAAGGTCCAACAGAATCTTTGCTCTAGCAGCCCCGGTTTTGCAGACAGTCTTTCTGTTAAAGGGTTTCCTTCGCTAAGCGTGGCGATGGCACGGGAATTGCTCTATGTCCAGGGACAAGGGAAACAAGACGAATAATCGTCCGAAAAAGGCAAACCATCCGAAAGGGTGGGACGCAAAGTCGCTGGCCTAAGGCCGCCAGAGGCGGGTATGGCAGCAGGGCTGCCGGGTGGATTCAGCATCTCCAGAGTGCTGCGGTCTACGCGGCTCAGGGAACTACGGAGGTGCTCTGATGTCAGCGTTTGCTGAGTCAAACACAAACGAAGCTGGCAAAAAGGCTTCACACAAAGGGCTTGCTCATGTGTCTTTATGCAACCGGTTGCTTGATCCTCGCGCGTTGCGCCTGGTGTTTCCTTTCTCGCTATTCATTCCATTCTTTGCACTGGCCAGGTCCTTAGCCTTCACATGTGTTTTGCCAATAGCCTTGATGTTCATTCCTAGCTCGGCCTATTCTGCTGTAGTCATATTGGAATGGAGCGCCAATCCAGAGCCCGATCTCGCCGGCTATATGGTTTACTACGGAACATCTAGTGGAGACTATGTATGGAGTGTTGATGTGGGAGACTATACGACTTGCGCCATCTCAGAATCACGTTTTGAAGACGGCCAGACCTACTACTTTGCTGCTACCGCTTATGATGAGTATGGCAATCAAAGTGGATATTCTGACGAGGTAACCTATACTTTCATACCAGCGGACAGGGACGGGGATGGAATAGCAGACTATGATGAGATAAATGAATATGGGACTGATCCAGACAGAATGGATACTGACGGTGACGGACTCAATGATGGCGACGAGTTGGCTTACTGGGGTGAGGAGTGGGATGCCGATGATGACAATGACGGACTCATTAACCTGGTGGACAGGGATTCGGACGGGGACGGTCAGTCAGATGGGACGGAGTGTCGAAGAGGCTGTGACCCGTCAGACCCAAATTCGAAGGCCACAGGCTTAGCAAGTGCGGCCATACAGCTGATGCTGGGCCAACTGTGATCATTGCTTTCAGCCTTCTACCCTAATCTTCGTCAGCTTGGATTCATCTTGCCTGCTACTAGTAGGCAGATCCATTTTTTTCCCAGAATGTCCCTTAGTTTTTCCGATGCCTCACTTATATCAAAGGGTTTCTGGATAAATCCATCACAGCCCCTTTCCATTATCTCATTTGCTTGGCCGTCTATGCTGTACCCACTTGAAAGGACACTTGACCTTGGGGTTGATTTCCTTCAGCCTATCATAGACTTCGCCTCCGCCCATGTCAAACATGATCAGGTCTAGGATGACCATGTCGCCCCTGTCCTTGTTCTTCTCGTAAAGGGCTACCGCTTTTTTGCCGCTTGGGGCTACCATCACACGGTAGCCTAACGCTGTTAGTATCTCTCTGCCAACAGCTACTATCATCTCCTCGTCGTCCACAAGAAGAACGGGCTCTGTGCCCCCCAATATGTCTACCAGCGGCTCCTTGTTTTTTGTTATGGCCTTTTCCGAGGCCGGGAGATAGATGTTGAAAGTGGTCCCTGACCTGGCCTGCCATACACGTCGATGATCCCACCGTGATTCTTGATAATCCCATGAGCAGAGGCCAAACCCAGGCCTGTTCCCCCGCCCATCTCCTTGGTAGTGAAAAACGGCTCAAATACCCTCTGCCGGGTCTCCTCACCCATGCCCATTCCTGTATCTGTGGCAGATATCTGTACATATTTGCCGGACTTCACACTAAAGGCCTGGGTGTAGTTCTGATCTAGGCATACGTTCTTGGTCTCAAGGTACAGATCGCCACCCCGAGGCATAGCCTGCCAGGCAAAAAGGGCTTTCCTCTTGGCAGCCAGGCCCCTGAACCCTTGACCGAACTTCACCTACGTAATATTGTGCGGTCTCTAGATGTGGGTGGAAAGAGCGTCATTTGAAAAGGGGAGGCAAGCTGTCTTTGTATGATATCTGAGGTTTCCAAAAATGCTAGGGCCGGTTCAGGTAAGACTTCTTGCAGCTTCAACGGGTCTGATATAGGGGCAGTGGGTTGTGAAAGCTAGCATCATCCTCGTGGTGGCGGCCGTCTTTTGTGTTGTAGCTCTGTGGATGGGTCTTTCTTTCTATCGATACGCTACGACACCCCAGCAGTCATCTGGGGCAACGGTTGCCGTTTGGATAAGGCCGGGAGAGAGCTTTGCCGAGACAGTTGTCCAATTGCAGAGAGTCGGAATAGTCCGACACCCGAAAAGATTTCGATGGCTTGCCTATCTTAAAGGGGACGAGAGGCGAATCCGGGCAGGGGAATACCTTCTCCGGAGTCCTATGGCTCCTACGGCTATATTGGAAACCTTGGTCCGTGGCAAAGCGCTTTTGCACAAAGTGGTTGTCCCAGAAGGGTCTACGATCTTCAGGATTGGCCAGATCCTTGAAACCGCAGGGCTTGTATCACAGGAGACCTTTTTGGAGAAAGCGTCAGACCCCAGTTTCACAAAAGCCCTTGGGGTGGAAGGTGACACCTTTGAGGGCTATCTTTTTCCAGAGACTTATCGCTTTGCCAAGGGGGTTTCCGCCGAGAAGATCATACGAACAATGGTTTCCCATTTCCGCTCGATCTTCACGCCGGCATGGGCTGAGCGCGCTCGAGAAATGGGGCTCAGTACCCAGGAGGTCATTACGCTTGCGTCAATCGTGGAGAAAGAGACCGCCAAATCTGAAGAGCGGCCCCTCATTGCAGCCGTGTTTCTAAATAGGCTCAGGCTCGGTATGGGCCTGGAGAGTGATCCGACGGTTATCTATGGCATCAAGGGTTTTGACGGGAACTTGACCCGCAAGGACCTCGAAACCTTCACCCCGTACAATACTTATCGCATTGCGGGCCTGCCTGCCGGGCCCATTTCAAATCCCGGGCAGGCCTCCATGGAGGCTGTTCTTTATTCATCGAAGCAACCCTACCTCTATTTCGTGTCAAAGAACGACGGCTCCCATCACTTTTCTTCCACGCTGGCCGAGCACAATATAATGGTGGACCGGTATCAACGTCGCCGGTCAAGTCGGCACTAGTTCAAGAGTCTCTGGTTTGCCAGGTACTGGTTCTCTGGGCAGGCGTTGTGTCTCATATAGTATGTCTTAGGCTCCCTCGTACTACATCCTGTTTGTCAGCTTTGCACCACAAAGAACCACCTATCATCATATCGCAAGCTTAGTTTTAACACTTTCGAATTATTTAAGAAAAGAATGCACTGAAAATATTTTTCACTTGACATTCTAAGTTTTTGCCTATATTGGGGTGAAAAGTGGTTCAAAGTGGAGGTAAGTAGAGTTGAGTGGGAACATGTTTCGAGGCAGTTCTTTCCACAATCTGGATGCCAAAGGCCGATTGATCATACCGGCCCGCTTTCGCGACGCTTTGAAGGAGAGCGACGTAGACGGGCTCATGGTGTCAAAAATGGACGGAGCACTGATGTGCTACACCCTTGAAGAGTGGAGCAAGGTTGAGCAGCGCATCCTCAACATGGCTGTGAAGAGCGAGAACATGCGGCGATTTCGGAGGATTTTCATCGGGGGTGCCTTTGAATGTGCGCTGGATAAGCAGGGACGTATTCTGATCCCACCGTCGCTGCGGCAGTACGCTGGCTTGAACAAAGAGGTGGTCCTAGTTGGCGTGTTGGATCACTTTGAGATATGGGCAAGAGAAGGATACCTCGATCAGGATATTCAGCTCCAGAACGATATGAAGAAAGAAGATATGAGAAACGAGGTCGCTGCTTTGGGGCTCTGAGGGTAACAGGGCCATGCGATATCGCCATATTTCGGTCATGGTCAAGGAAGTCATTGACTATCTTGACTGCTCGCCTGGCAAGACATACGTGGATGGTACATTAGGGGGGGGAGGCCATGCCCAAGCCATTTTGCGAGCCATTGGTCCAGATGGATATCTCATCGGTGTCGACCAAGATCCCGTGGCCGTTGCCTTTGCCCGGGAAGCTCTCCAACAGTACAAATCCAACGTTAGAATCTTTCACGCGAATTTCACAGAGCTCCCAGAAATCCTTTCTCGAATGCACACAACCGGTGTGGACGGGATTCTGCTAGATCTAGGCCTTTCCCTGTATCAATTGGAAAGGAGCATGCGCGGTTTCAGTTTCATGCGTGAGGAAACTTTGGACATGCGAATGAACCCAGAGAAAGGTAAACCGGCTGAAGTGCTCGTAAACAGGCTGTCAGAAAAAGAGCTTGCAACGCTTATAGCCCGGTATGGAGAAGAGCGTTGGGCTGGCCGCATTGCCAGAAGCATTGTGAGGGAGCGCCTCCAGGGGGCTATTCGATCGAGCTTGCATCTGGCCGAAGTTGTGAAAAAGGCCATCCCAGCCCGATATCGTTCCCGGCGAATTCATCCCGCAACCCGCACGTTTCAGGCCCTAAGGATTGAGGTGAATCAGGAACTGAGATCCTTGAGGATCTTTCTGGAGGGGGCATTGGGGCTGTTAAACATGGGGGGGCGGCTTTGCATTATATCATTTCATTCACTTGAGGACAGAATGGTCAAGAGACATTTCAGGGCCTTTGCCCGGGGATGTGAGTGTCCAAGGGATTTTCCCCGTTGTGTTTGTGGCAAAAGACCCCAAGTGCGCATTTTGACCAAACGGCCCGTGCAACCAGACTCGGCGGAGGTCCTGGCGAATCCTATGTCTCGAAGTGCCAAGCTACGGGCAGTAGAACGGATTTAGGGGGGAACCAATGAAAAGTCCAGAGTCTACCATGGGGCGCAGCGGATCAATGGGCATATGGGTGGCACTTATTGTAATTTTCATGGCGCAACTACTGGTCTACAGTTGGTGTAGGGTCCAGTATGTGCAGACAGGATTCGAAATTGAAGAGGCCAGACAAACGAGACAGCGTCTGACCGAACTACACCGTAAGTTGAAAATAGAAGAGGCTTGGTTGAGATCCCGGGAGCGAATCAAGCCAATAGCTGAGGAAAGAGGTTTGGAGGCACCTGACCCGAGCAAGATTTTTGTGCTTAAATGACAGCAGCCGGTTGGAAAAAGATGAGGGCCATCAAATGGATTCGTTTTCGAATCGTTGTCGTTGGCACGATTTTGGCCCTTTGCTTTGGTGTCATCATAGGCCGTGGTGTTCAGTTACAGATTCTGAGCGGACCTGAACTCTGTGAGCGCGCCGAAGGCCAGTACAAGAAAGCCCTTCGCAAGACGTCTAGAAGGGGAACCATTTATGACCGAAACTTCAGAGAGTTGGCCGTCAGTATTGACGCCTCCTCTATCTGTGCCTATCCCAAGCTGACTTATTCTGCAAAACGAACTGCTTTAGCACTGTCTCAGGTTTTGGACATGGAGCAAGGACTTATCTTGCAGAGACTTACTTCGGGCAGACGCTTTGTCTGGGTGAAGCGTCATGTAAGTCCAAGAGAGGCGTCGGCGGTCAGAAACATGGCATTAGATGGTGTAGATTTTCGTACTGAGTCACGCCGGGTTTATCCGCAAAAGGCCCTAGCCGCGCAGGTTATCGGGTTCTGTGGCATTGACGGCAAGGGTTTGGAGGGGCTTGAATACTACTATGACGACTTATTAAGGGGTCGGGAAACCAGCTGGACAGCCATCAGCGATGCCTTTGGCCACTGGTTCACGGAGGGTCCAAGACCGATCGAGAATAGGGATGGATGTAACCTCATTTTAACCATTGACAAAGACATCCAGTACATAGCTGAGCAAGCCCTGTCTCATAGCATTAAGAAATTTTCAGCTAGGTCAGGCACGGCCGTGGTTATGGTTCCCAGCACGGGGGCTATCCTAGCTATGGCTCATGTGCCTCAGTTTAACCCCAACACCTTTGGACTCCACGAACCATGGTACTGGAGGAATCGTGCAATCACCGATTTCTTCGAGCCTGGCTCCACTTTCAAGATATTCCTCGCAGCTGCAGCCATAGAGTCTGGGCTCTGTACGCCTGATGCCGAGTTCCACTGCGAGAATGGGGCATACAAGGTCGGAAGCCATGTCATCCACGACCTCCATCCTTACGGAATCCTTTCACTTAGTAACATCCTAAAATACTCCAGCAATATTGGAGCCGCCAAGGTAGGAGAAAGGATCGGGCCCAAAGAGCTTCACAAGAGACTCAAAGCCTTTGGGTTTGGGGACAGAACCGGTGTTGATTGGCCATACGAAAGATCCGGGATCCTGAAGCCTGTTGGAAGTTCATCAGCAATGGACGCGTTGGCCACCTGTTTCGGCCAAGGTGTCTCTGTTTCAGCCTTGCAGCTTACGACGGCAGTGGCTGCCATCGCCAATGAGGGATTCCTGATGAAACCCTATCTGATTGACGAGATGACGGACCGGCAAGGACGGCTCGTGAGAAGGATTGAGCCAACGATCATCAGGCGGGTTATTTCATCTGAAACGGCACGGGCAGTGACTGCTATGCTAGAGAGGGTTGTGGCCAAGGGAGGGACCGGCGTTCAGGCGGCCCTGAAAGGTTACCGGATAGCTGGAAAGACAGGAACAGCGCAGAAAACTGATCCCAATGGACAGGGATATGCGACGGACAAGCACCTGAGTGCCTTTGTCGGATTCGTCCCTGTCGGAGACCCCAAGATCGTTATTCTGGTGGTTGTAGACGAACCCAAGGGCCACTACTATGGCGGAGTGGTGGCGGCACCGGTATTCAGAGAGATTGCCCGAGAAACGCTGCAATATTTGAGAATCCCTCCTGAGCTGATAACGCCCGAGGAGAAAGGATCCTTTACGGCGTCAAGAGAGGACGTGCCCATGGGGTGATGTTGCGTTCGCTTCTTGACGCTCTGATCGTGAAAGGTGTGGCAAGGTTGGAAGATCAGGTCATTGAAGGCATCTACTATGATTCCCGCCGTGTGACCCCTGGTGGACTCTTCGTGGCAGTGCCAGGATTTCAGGCTGATGGGTACGCTTTCATTGATGATGCCGTTCAGAGGGGGGCGGCAGCTATTGTGACGGAGAGACCATGGGTCGGCCCATCATCGGTGTGTGTAGTAGAAGTGGGAAATGCCCGGCGGGCCTTGGCTGCCTTGTCCACGGCCTTTTACGGAGAGCCCTACCGTGAACTCTTTGTCATTGGCATCACAGGCACCAACGGAAAGACCACCACTGCCTACCTGGTGGAATCCATCCTAAATGCTGCTGGCTTTGAGGTAGGAGTCGTTGGCACCATCAACTATCGCTTCGGAGGTGAGACTTTTTCGAATCCGGTGACCACGCCTGAGTCTCTTGACTTGATGCAGATACTGCGTCAGATGGTCAACAGAGGCGTGACCCACGCCGTGCTCGAGGTCTCTTCCCATGCCCTGGATTTAGATCGGGTAGCCTTCTGTGATTTCGATGTGGGGGTTTTCACCAACCTGTCAAGGGACCACTTGGACTATCACGGGGCTATGGAAGTCTATTGGCAGTGCAAGAGAAAGCTCTTTTTCGAGTATTTGGGGTCGGAATCAAAGCAGGTGCAGGCCGCTGCAGTTGTCAACTGGGACGACGACAAGGGCAGGAAGCTTGCCTCAGAGGTCGGTGTGAAATGCCTGAGGGTGGGGCTTTCAGAGGGATCCCAGATTCGTGCTGAGCATAGGCATATAACCTTAGAGGGCGGCTCCGCCACAGTGAAGACACCTAAAGGGGACTTTGATTTCGCTTCTCCTTTGATTGGCCTTCACAATGTCTACAATGTCTTGGCTGCTACAGGTGTGGCCCTGGCCATGGGGTTGCCTCTTGCCACGATAAAGAGGGGCATCGAAAGTCTTCAGGGGATTCCGGGCCGGCTTGAGCCCGTGACCAACGGGGCCGGCATTCACGTTTTTGTTGACTATGCCCATACGCCAGATGCCCTGGAGAACGTGCTCACGGCTCTAAAAGAACTCACCACTGGCCGTCTCATCGCCATATTCGGTTGCGGCGGGGACCGGGATCGAGACAAGCGTCCCATGATGGGCGTGAGCGCCGGTCGGCTCTGTGACCTTTGTGTACTAACTAGTGATAATCCGCGTACCGAGTCCCCTGGGGCCATCCTGCAAGACATCCTAGCCGGCATGGTTACTGTGAAGAGCCGCAGGTATGACCCCATGGCATTGGCAAAGGGGTTCAATGGGCCTGGCTATGTTGTGGAGCAGGACAGAAGGCGTGCTATCGCCTTGGGCCTGGGTGCTGCCCGTCGGGGAGATACAGTCCTCATTGCCGGCAAAGGGCACGAGACTTACCAGATTACGGAGGAGGGGACTCTGCCTTTTGATGACCGGGTAGAGGCAAGGAAGATTCTGTCAAAACTGTCTTTGGCCACTGACACGTGATGGATGAAGAGCACCTCTGGACTATTTCAGACGTCCTCGCAGCAACAGGAGGGCAATTGGTCTCTGGAGACCACCAGACGCCCGTAGCTGGGATTTCCACGGACACCCGTTCCATTCACCAAGGGGAGCTCTTTATAGCCATTTCCGGAGAGAGGTGCGACGGCCACGAGTTCGTGAAAATGGCTCATGAGAAGGGGGCCATCGGCGCCATGGTCAGTGAAGCATACACGGCCGAGGCCTCTTCAGGTCTGGACAAAGACAAGTGTTGGATTGCCGTATCCGATACCGTTAAGGCCCTGGGCGATCTGGCTGCCTTTCGCCGCAGGCAAAGCGAAGTCTCGGTCGTGGCCATAACGGGCACAAATGGCAAGACGACCACCAAGGAAATGACAGCGTCCGTTTTGGGTGAGGCTTTTTCCGTGCTAAAGACACCTGGAAATTTCAACAACCTAATTGGGTTACCCCTTACCTTGTTTGGCCTGCATGAGGATCATGACTGGGCCGTCTTGGAGCTCGCCATGAATCGTCCAGGAGAGATCGCCCGCCTGGCAGAAATATGCGAGCCGCAGATAGGTGTGGTCACGAACATTGGTGCTGGCCATCTTCAGGGTGTCAAGGACATTGATGGCGTCATGGAGGCAAAAGGCGAACTCCTCCACGCCTTGGGTGAAGATGGCACGGCAGTGTTAAACATTGATGACCAGAGGGTTTGTCGGCTGGCGGAGGAATTTAAAGGACGTGTCGTCAGCTTCGGGATACACAGCTCCGCTGAGGTATGGGCCGTACCTATATCTCAAAGTCGATCGAACTGTTCCTTTGACCTTGGTTGGTACGATGAGTCTGTTCGCGTATCTCTCGAGATCCCAGGAAGGGGTGCCATCTATAACGCCTTGGCTGCAGCGGCCGTTGGGTGTCGCCTTGGTCTGTCAATGGAGGAGGTCAAAAAGGGGTTGGAAGGGACAGCCCCAATGCCTGGACGTATGGAGGTTCTCATGCTTCCGGGAGGCCTCTCTGTCATCAATGACACCTACAACGCGAACCCTGCCTCCATGGCACTATCCATTGACACCCTTTGCTCGCTGAGAGGAAATGGCAGGAGCATCGCTGTCTTGGGGGACATGATGGAACTGGGCGACCATGCCGAAAGGGCCCACAGAGAGCTTGGCGTCCTGGTCGCCCGAGCCGGAATCGCTCGTCTTTATGCCACGGGCCAGTTCGCTGGGGTGTTGGCAGAAGGGGCCATAGGGGCGGGGATGGAGGCTGAAGCTACCTTTGTCGGCAGCCGTGAGGAGATCGTGGAGACCCTCATGGGAAACTTGGGACCTGGCGATTGGGTCTTAGTGAAAGGGTCGCGCCTCATGGCCATGGAGAAGGTAGTTGAGGACCTGCGTTCGGAGATTGCGAAGCGGGAGTCATAGTTGTCGGCAGATGGCTGCCACCTGGGCGTCGTTTGTACGTTTTTGAAAGACTGTCAACCATGAATTCAGGATAACAGGTGAGGGATGCTATACCATCTACTATATCCGCTTCATACGACCATATCGGCCTTTAATGTATTTCGCTACATTACGTTCCGGACTATCTATGCCAGCCTTACGGCCTTGTTGATATGCTTGGCCCTTGGACCATGGGTTATAAAAAAACTCACCGAGTATCAGATATGCCAGTATGTAAAGGCTGATGGCCCTCCTACCCACACTACAAAAACGGGCACACCCACCATGGGAGGGATGTTGATTCTCTTCGCCGTTTTTTCTGCTACGGTTCTCTGGGGCAACTTAGGGAGTTACTTCTTATGGACCGTGCTGTTCGTTACAATCGGCTATGGCGTTATCGGATTCATAGATGACTACCTTAAGCAGCGAAGAAAGCAAAGTACTGGACTACGGGCAAGGAGTAAATTCTTGATGCAGGTGGCTATAGGATTGGTTGTCGGAGGCTTGCTTTATGCACGCGAAGACTTTGACACCCATGTGGGATTTCCATTTCTCAAGCAGATTAATCCAGATTTGGGATGGGGCTATATCCTTTTTGCGTGCTTCGTGATTGTCGGCACCTCCAACGCGGTGAATCTGACCGATGGCCTTGACGGCCTTGCCATAGGTCCTGTCACCGTGGCGGCGGCCACGTACGTGGTCTTATCTTATGTAGCTGGACACATCAAGATTGCCGACTACCTGCAAATCCGCTACGTGGCAGGTAGTGGTGAGTTAGCTGTTTTTTGTGGCGCCTTGGTGGGGGCAGGTATGGGGTTTCTCTGGTTCAACTCTTATCCTGCACAGGTGTTCATGGGAGATGTGGGCTCTCTTCCCCTGGGCGGCGCCCTGGGGGCTGTGGCCGTTATGACCAAGCACGAGATACTCTTGGCCCTGGTGGGAGGCATATTTGTGATAGAGGCGCTTTCCGTTATCTTTCAAGTAGGATTCTTTAAGGTGACAGCAGGCCGCCGCATCTTCAGGATGGCTCCCATTCATCATCACTTCGAGTTAAAGGGATGGCCAGAGCCGAAGGTGATTGTCAGATTCTGGATCATTGCCATCATCTTGGGCCTGTTGTCCATCAGCACGCTGAAGCTGCGGTAGCAGACGCTGGAACACTGTGTCTTGATTAGAAAACTGAAGAGCGCTTCATCAGCGACAAAGGATGACGTTGAACTTCGAAAACAAGAAGGTTGTGGTCCTTGGTCTGGCCAACACGGGGCTTTCCGTTGTGCGATTCCTAAGAAAGCAGGGGGCACGCGTTGTGGCCGCTGACATCATGAGCCAAGAAGATCTTGGTCATTACGCAGAAAAGGCCCTTGCCATGGGTGCCGGCCTTGATCTCGGGCCACACAAGGCAGAGACTTTTTCTGCTTGTGATCTTATCGTGGTGAGCCCGGGGGTGCCGCATACCATAGAACCTTTGAAGACGGCACGGGCCAAAGGGGTGCCTGTTGTGGGCGAGTTGGAACTGGCCGCCAGACACATACATGAGCCGATTGTTGCCATAACCGGCACGAATGGCAAAACCACCACCACGAGTCTTGTAGGGGAGATGCTACGCGCGTCTGGGCTGGATGTTTTTGTTGGGGGCAATATCGGACAACCCCTTATCGACTATGTGGATAAAGGGTTGCGCACGAACACCATCGTGGCGGAGGTCAGCAGTTTTCAACTCGATACCATGGAAAGCTTCCGCCCCAAGGTGGCTGTTCTTTTGAACATCACGGAAGATCACCTGGACCGTTACAGTGATTTCCAGGGCTACGTGCGATCAAAAGGCAGGATCTTTGAAAACCAAGAAACCACCGATGTTGCCATCCTGAACCAGGCTGACCCATGGACAGGCGAGCTGGAAAAGAAAGTGCCGGCGAGGAAGCTCTATTTCAACATCCCTGCGCGCACGTCCAGTACAGGGCCGCCTCGCGGAGGCCGAGGGCACGGTGCCGGTGAAAGCCCCCACGGAGCCCAAATAAGGGGCGATGAGATCATGTGTTCTCTTCCGGGCCATCCTGCCGTCGTGTTGAGCCTTGCGAAATTCAGGCTGGCGGGCGTGCACAACGTTGAAAACGCTGCGGCAGCAAGCTTGGCAGCCTTGTCCAGTGGCGCCTCTGTATCGGGGATCCAGAAGGCACTGGACAGGTTCAAGGGGCTTGAGCATCGCCTTCAATACGTGAAGACCATCAACGGTGTGGCTTACTACGACGATTCAAAGGCCACAAATGTGGATGCCGTCGTTCGGGCCCTTGAGAGCTTTGACGCCCCAGTGATTCTGATCATGGGAGGGCGGGACAAGGGCGGAAGCTACGCCGGGTTAGGGGAGAGGGTGAAAACCCGCGTGAAGAAGCTTATTGCCTTTGGCGAGTCAAAGAAGTCTATCTTGGCGGTGCTTGCGGGTCTTACGGATTCCCAAGGGGCAACAAGTCTTGATGAGGCCGTGCATTTGGCTGAGAAGACGGGATCTGCAGGAGATGTCGTCCTCCTGTCACCGGGAGGCTCCAGCTTTGATATGTTTGCCAATTATGCTGAACGGGGCGAGGCATTCCAGCGGGCCGTTCAGAGCCTCTGAACGAGGGGAGATGTAAGTATTAGAAAATGACAACGGACGGGCACGCAAAGAAATGCAGTAGCTATGACCCTTACCTGCTGTTGAGCTTGCTGTTCCTGCTGGGTATTGGGCTGGTCCTGGTCTACAGTGCTAGCTCCATGGTGGCCATGAAGCGCTTTGGCAGTGATACCTACTTTTTCAACCGGCAGGTTGTCAACGCCCTTGTCGCGATCCTGGTACTCATATGTTGCAGACATATACCCTATTCCCTCTATAGGACCTTGGCATATCCGATCATCGTTATTGCCTTCCTGTCTCTCTTGGCTCTCCATTTGCCTCATGTCGGGCATTCTGTTGGAGGCGCCAAACGTTGGCTGAAGATCTTCGGTATGTCATTTCAGCCATCAGAGTTCGCCCGGCTCGGCCTCATTGTTTACTTGGCCTACTCCATGAGCAAGAAGCAGGCGCGCATAAAGGCATTCAGCATTGGGTTCGCACCCCATGCCATTGTGCTTGGTTTTTTTACCACACTCATCGTCATGGAGCCGGATTTGGGTATGGCAGCCATGATCACCCTTGTTGTCTGGATCATGCTTTTTGTCGGTGGTGTTCGCCTTTCCTATCTCTTTGCGGCTGTCATGGGAATGGTTCCCCTTGCGTACCATTTGCTCAAACACGTAGAGTATGCCCGGGAAAGGGTCTCCAGCTTTCTGGACCCGTGGCAGCATCAAAGTGATGCCGCCTATCAACTCGTCCATTCCCTCATGGCCTTTGGGTCAGGGGGGATTTTCGGGGCAGGCATAGGTAACGGCCACCAGAAACTCTTCTATCTTCCAGAGCCCCACACGGACTTCATCTTTTCGGTGGCGGGAGAAGAACTGGGATTAGTTGGCGTATGTTTTATAACGGGCCTATATTTCATTATCTTGTGGCGAGGGTTTTCCATTGCCATGAAGGCAGGAGATCTCTTCGCCACTTTTTTGGCTACAGGCTTGACTGCAGCCCTCGGTCTTCAGGCATGCGTCAATGCATGGGTGGCCTTGGGACTTTTGCCGACTACAGGCTTGACACTTCCCTTTGTGAGCTATGGCGGCACATCCCTCGTCATATGTGCGGCGATGATCGGGATATTGATGAACATTTCGGCTCGCCATGACGCTGAAGGGGGCAAGGAGTCCATGGGTTAGAGAGGCGGTTTCTTTGCTGCCCTTGGCGAAGCATTACTAAAATGAGAGTCCTAATTGCGGGGGGCGGCACTGGCGGGCATTTCTTCCCGGCCGTGGCGCTTGCTGAGGCATTTATGGTGACCGATCCGGAAGGGAGTATTCTATTTGCCGGGACGGACAATCCTTTGGAGGTATCGATACTCTTGGGGAAAGGATTCGATCACGTGAGTATTTCAGCAGGGGGGCTCAAGGGACAAGGAATCTGGCGACAAACTCACGGGTTGCTTAAACTGCCAATAGGCTTCGGGCAAGCGGTGAAGATGATCTGGAAGTTCAATCCAGACATTACCATTGGTGTCGGGGGATACGCCTCCGGACCCGTGGCCCTGGCTGCCAGGCTTATGGGTAAGAAGATGGTTATTCATGAGCAGAATTTTCTGCCGGGATTCACCAATCGGGTGTTGGGGCGATTTGCCCACCGCATATTCATCTCTTTCCCGGACGACCTAGGCATGTTCACCAGTTCGAAGACAGTATTGACAGGGAATCCAGTGCGGCAGCAAGTGCTTAGGCCAGCGTCCAGTGAAGACCGGAAAGACAGTTTTACGGTTCTTGTGGTGGGTGGCAGCCAAGGTGCTCACACCATCAACTGTGCCCTAGCGGAAGCCTTGAAACATCTGGATTTGCCTTCTCGAATGAGCTTCATCCATCAGACCGGGACCAAAGACGCCCCATGGGTTGCCAGGGTTTACAAAGAGCATGGGATAAAGGCAGCGGTTGAGCCCTTTATAGACGATATGGCAAGTGCTTACCACGCATCTGATCTGGTTATTTGCCGAGCCGGGGCTTCAACGGTGGCCGAACTGGCGGCTTTGGGCAAGCCTGCCCTCTTCATTCCATTCCCGTTTGCAGCTAACAACCACCAGGAACTAAATGCGCGCTATGTGGCAGATCGGGGGGGCGGCGAGGTCATGCTCGAAAAGGATTTAGACGGTGAGTCTCTGGCTAGGAGAATACACCATTACCAATCTAACCGCGACGCCTTGCAGAAAATGTCCCTCCGAGCCTCGGTCCTGGGACGTGCCAACGCTGCGAAGGTGATCGCAGATGAGTGCACGAGGCTGGTGGTCAAAGTGGTTAGTCATGGGGGAGCAACCGTCTAAACGCAGACTATGTATCAGAAATTATACCATATCCATTTTGTCGGAATCGGCGGCATTGGCATGAGCGGCATGGCTGAACTCCTCTTGAATCTGGGTTACAAGGTGAGCGGCTCAGATATCAAGTCAACGGATATCACCATCCGTTTGGCGAAACTCGGCGGCAGGGTCTTCACCGGGCACAGTGCAGAGTTCATTGAAGGGGCTGATGTGGTAGTTGTCTCGTCTGCTGTGGGATCAGACAACCCTGAAGTCGTGGCGGCTAGAAAGGCAATGGTACCAGTCATCCCCAGGGGTGAAATGCTGGCAGAACTAATGCGCCTCAAGTACGGCATTGCCGTAGCAGGTGCTCACGGCAAGACCACAACGACATGGATTATTGCCTCTGTACTGGAGCAGGGAGGCCTAGATCCCACGATGGTCATCGGCGGCAAACTAAAGAGCCTTGGAAGCAATGCCCGTTTGGGTCAGGGTGAGTTCATCGTGGCTGAAGCAGACGAAAGCGATGGGTCCTTCTTGAGACTCTCTCCCACTATTGCGGTGGTCACTAACATTGATGCCGAACACCTGGACTTCTACCCTGACCTGAACAGGATCAAAGAAGTGTTTCTCGATTTTGTCAATAAGGTGCCCTTTTATGGAATGGCTGTTCTGTGTCTCGACAATGAAGGGGTTCAGGATCTGATCCCAAAAATCGAGAAGCGGTTTATCACCTATGGCCTGACATCTCAGGCGGATTATCAGGCAAAAGACGTCACCTTTGAAGGGCTGAGAAGTCGATACCGTGTCTTCCATCATGGAAAGTCCTTGGGCGTGGTAGATCTGAATCTGCCCGGGTTGCACAATGTGCATAACTCCATGGCCAGCATAGCGGTTGGCCTGGAACTTGGGATCGCCTTCGAGACAATCCAGAAGGCACTCGCTCACATGGAGGGGGTTCAGAGGAGGCTGGAGGTGAAAGGCTCTGCTCGGGGTATTACTGTCGTAGACGACTATGGACATCACCCCACAGAGATCAAGCTGACTCTTCAGGCGGCTCGCCAAAGTTGGCCGGATCGTCGACTGGTTGTGGCATTTCAACCGCACCGGTACTCGCGCACAGCAGCCCTTTTTGATGCTTTTACCCGGGCCTTTTACCAGGCCGACAGTTTGGTTTTGCTCCCCATTTATGCTGCAGGCGAATCCCCCATTGAAGGAGTTACGGGCCAGACCCTATATGAGGGCATTCGCCTCCATGGCCATAAAGAGGTGTCATTTCAGCATGGATTGGACGCTGCCTTGTCTCACTTGAAAGGCGTGTTGAGGCAGGGGGACATCCTGTTGACGCTGGGAGCAGGAGATATATGGCAGGTGGGCGCAAGGTTCCTTGATGAGCAATGATTTCGTTGCATGACGAGTTGACTGACGGCTTAAGTGGTAACCCAGCACTTAGCCAATTGATCCGCTTACGAATGAGCCAGTTGATGACTTAACCATGAACAAAAAAGACAAAAAGTGGCTCTCAGACCACTTCGGCAAGGAAGTTCTATTTGACGAGCCCATGTCACGTCATACGACCTTTGGCATCGGAGGGCCAGCCGACGCCCTTTTGTATGTGAGAACCGATCAGCAGATCAAGGACCTGGCAAGGTGGGCCAATGATCGGGGCCATCCCGTAATGATTCTGGGTGCCGGCAGCAACCTGTTGGTCCGTGAGGGAGGCATTCGAGGTCTTGTCCTGCGCCTTGTCAATGGCTTTGGGGGCATTGAGCGGAACCTTGAGGGAAGTCCTAGTGGGTATATGACGATTGAGGCCGGGGCAGGTGTCTTGCTGCGACAGCTGGCCAAATACGCCCTTGATCGTGGACTAGATGGCCTCAACTTTGGGCTGGGGATTCCTGGAACCGTCGGAGGCGCCTTACGGATGAATGCAGGCGCCTGGGGAGCATGTATGGCAGATACCGTCAGTTCCGTTACCGTTCTCAGCAAGGCCGGTGACATAGCAACCATGGAGAGGGAGGAGCTTCGCTTTTCCTACCGGACACTGGATTTGGAACAGGGCAGTGTCATCCTCCGAGGTGCGTTTCAACTCAAGCGTGTGGAACGAGAGGGCCTTCAGAGGGATGCCATCCAGATGCAAAAGAAACGAAGAGCCACTCAACCTTTGTCGCTGCCCAGCGCTGGATGTGTATTTCGTAATCCTCCCGAGGGGCTGTCAGCGGGCGAACTGATTGACAAGGCGGGCCTTAAGGGGTTGCAGAAAGGGGAGGCGGAGGTCTCCACAAGACATGGAAATTTTATTGTTAACAAGGGGCATGCCAAGGCTGCTGATACTATTGCACTCGTGGAGCATGTGAAGAAGGCCGTGTTTAAGCGGTTCGGCGTCAAATTGGACCTGGAGGTTGTGATCGTTGGCCAGGAAGCAGGTTCGTAAGAATTACTATAAAAACAGCCCGGCGCGCAGACGAGAACGGCTCATAAGACGCTTTATCATGTCTATGAAGATATTGTGTTTGTTGGCCGCCATGGGGGGGGCGAGTCTTCTTTTTATTCTAGGCCATGATGCCCTGATGCAGAGTTCATGCTTTAATGCCCGTGAGATCGTTGTGGAGGGAAACCGAAGGCTCTCCAAAGAGGCGATTCTTAACGAAGCCGAGGTGAGACCAGGCGATAACATCTTGGAAATAAACTTGAAGGTGCTTCGCTATCGGCTTATGGCGAATCCTTGGATTACGACGGCCGACGTGTGGCGAGAGTTGCCTGACAAGATTCACATTCGAGTCACTGAACGGGTGCCTATTGCCAAAATTGAGCTAAGCAAAACCTTCTATCTAGATGACACAGGGGAAATTGTGGCGCCAGCCCAGACTTCTGACCAGATAAACGTGCCGTTGGTGACGGGACTAACACTTGCAGACACTGATCCTGAAAACCAAACAGAGTCCAAGATATTTGGGGCCGTCATGAAAGTCCTTCACCTGAGCCGACTTCACGGAAGCGTCTTGCCCGTCCATATGCTCCATCGCATTCAGGCAGATACGGATACAGGACTTACCCTTTTTGCATTTGACTGCAATGTGGCCATAAACCTGGGGTTTGAGGATTACAGTTCAAAATTCAACCGGTTGGGGGAGTTGATGTCCCATTTCAAACAGGATGGTAAGGCTTTGAATATTGATTACATACATCTGAAGGATGTGGACCGCGTGGTGGTCAGGCCATCAGAGGGTGGGTCTGCCTTAAAGATGTGCTGTCGAAAGGAGGTGTGAAAGTGCAGGGAGACGAAGGTCTTGTCGTTGGTCTGGATATTGGCACAACGAAGATTTGTGCAGTGGTAGGTGAAGTCAATCCAGACGGGATCGATATTGTAGGACTTGGCACCCATCCTTCGGTGGGTCTTCGCAAAGGTGTTGTGGTGAACATCGAATCAACGGTTGACTCCATAAAAAGAGCCATAGAAGAGGCGGAGTTGATGGCAGGTTGTGAGATCACGTCAGTCTATGCTGGTATTGCAGGCGGGCACATCAAGGGGTTTAATAGCCATGGCATCGTTGCCGTTAAGGGAAGTGAGGTCACGCAGAAGGACATTGAACGCGTCATTGATGCGGCACGTGCTGTAGCCATTCCCCCGGACCGCGAGGTCATTCATGTGCTCCCCCAGGAGTTCATAGTGGACGAACAGGGTGGCATCCAGGACCCCCTGGGCATGTCAGGAGTTCGGCTGGAGGCGAAGATCCATATCGTGACCGGTGCTGTCACCTCAGCCCACAACCTAGTAAAGTGCGCCAATCGTGCCGGTCTTGATGTGTGCGATATCGTGTTGCAGAGTCTGGCATCTAGTGACGCAGTGCTGAACAAAGAAGAAAAAGACCTAGGTGCGGCATTGATTGACTTCGGGGGAGGGACCACAGATCTGGCTATCTTCAAGGGCAAGAGCATCAAACATACGTCAGTGCTGGCTGTGGGCGGAAACAATCTAACCAATGATGTGTCGGTAGGACTGAGAACCCCCATGGCAGAGGCAGAAAAGATCAAGATAAGGTACGGCACTTGTCTGGCAGACAATGTCAGCAAGGATGAGACTATTGAAGTCGCCGGCGTTGGTGGCCGCAAACCAAGGACCCTGTCGAGGCAGATTCTAGCTGAGATCTTAGAGCCGAGGGTGGAGGAAATCTTCGATCTTATCAACCGAGAGATCTATCGGGCGGGGATGGAGGACATAGTCACCTCAGGGGTTGTGGTGACCGGGGGATCTTGCCTGTTAGAAGGTGTCTCGGATATTGCAGAGGCCATATTCGGCCTTCCCACACGGATTGGAAAGCCCATGGGCATCAGAGGGTTGGTCGATGTGGTGAATAATCCTATGTACGCAACTGCCGTTGGGCTTGTGGTGTACGGCGCCAGGTCACAACCACAGAAGAAGTTCAGAATTAGGGACAAGAACATCTTTAATCGTGTCATGGCACGCATGAAGAAATGGTTTAAGGAGATCATTTGAGGGGACAAAAAGACACAGGAGGTGGGGACAATGATGTTTAGTTTTGTCGAAAGTGAGAAATCAGCCAAGATCAAAGTCATTGGGGTAGGTGGTGCCGGTGGCAATGCTGTTAACAACATGATTGAGTCAAAACTCCAGGGGGTTAAATTCATCAGCGCCAATACGGACGTCCAGTCTCTTGAGGTGTCAAAGGCACCTGTGAAGATCCAGATGGGGGAGAAATTGACTGAAGGCCTTGGTGCCGGGGCAAATCCTGAAGTGGGCCGTCAGGCTGCCACGGAGAGCGTGGAGGCAATCCGCAACGTGGTGGAGGACAGCCACATGGTTTTTATTACTGCCGGGTTGGGCGGCGGCACTGGCACGGGCGCTTCCCCTGTCATTGCAGAAATTAGCAAGGAGTTAGGGGCCCTCACAGTGGCAGTGGTGACCAAGCCATTTGGTTTTGAAGGCAAGAAGCGGATGAAGCAGGCGGAAGAAGGTCTTAAGGCCCTTAAGGATGTGGTGGACACGGTTATCACCATTCCTAACGACAGACTTCGGGGGTTGGCATCTAGAAACGACACCATGCTTAACATGTTTAGGAAGGCAGACGAGGTGCTCCTTCACTCTGTGAAGGGGATTACAGACCTCATCATGATGCCTGGCCTCGTGAACCTTGACTTCGCTGACGTGAGGACCACCATGTGCAAGGCAGGTATGGCCCTCATGGGAACTGGAATCGCCAGCGGAGAAAACCGGGCACTGGAGGCAGCTGAAAGGGCCATATCACATCCGCTGTTAGAGGACATCTCCGTTGCCGGAGCGCGAGGGGTGCTGATGAACCTTACCAGCGGGACGGATCTCACCATGGCGGAAATGACAGAGGCATCAGATCTTATCCATAACGAAGCGGGAGACAGTGCAGAGATTATTTGGGGTGCCGTGTTGGATGACTCCGTAGGTGATGAACTCAGGGTCACGGTCATTGCTACCGGTATTGAGCCTGAAGGGGACTGGAAAAAAACGCCGTTTTCAGGGAAGCTCTACGACATTTCAGAAGCCGACTTAAAGAAGCATGAAGATCTAGACACACCGACGTTTCTCCGAGAGGAAAAATTGATCGGTGAAGCAAGTCGGACGCCACACATAGGGTACGGCGGGATGGCCCTGGATCGCTATGACCTGGAAGTGCCGACCTTCATGAGAAGAAAAGCAGATTGAGCCGGTTTTCGTCCAGAGAAGGTCTGCTGCAGTCTCAGCGCCTACCCGGCAGAATGGGAAGCCTATTTCTCTGGGGTCAATCAGCCTGGGGCTGACAAGTCTGAGGCATCACTTGTGCGATCTGCCAAGAGTGTCGGCGCACTGGTCCATCCCTTGAATTTGCTTTGCCTTGCGAATCCGCTTATGGCGGACTGTATTGCGAACTCGCGCCAGTGCCTATTAGTGCACAAGCCGGTTATGGATGGGGACGGGCCATAACCGTGTAACGGTGAATCGTCGTTGGGAGACGAAGAAGCGCTTTCAAATCCCAAATGGTGTATCCCTATGTCACGCAAGGCACAAAGAACCCGCAGAGAATTGCTGGGCGCAGAGACGGGGACTATCAGAAAGGACTGGCGGGGCAAAATTTCTGTGGTGGTGGCATATCCCAACACCTATTACCTTGGGATGTCGAACCTTGGTCTTCAGACAGTTTATAGACTCATAAACGGATTTGATGATGTCGTGTGTGAACGGGCGTTCCTTCCTGAAGAGAAAGGAAAAGGCCGGGGACATCTCAGATCCGTAGAGTCCGGAAGGTATTTGACTGATTTTGACATCATTGCTTTTTCCATTTCCTTTGAAAATGATTACGCCAACCTCCTCACCGTCCTGGCAGGAGCTGGTATCCCCCTGCGGTCTTCAGAGCGACGTACCCCCCACCCCCTGATTATCGCAGGGGGGGTCACAACCCTCCTTAATCCTGAACCTATAGCTCTTTTTGTGGACTGCTTTCTCATAGGAGAGGCAGAAGAAATCCTGCCGCATTTTTTTCGTGTTTACAGGGAGTGTTCACAAAGAGAGATCCTCCTGGAGTCCCTTTCCCAACAAGTCTCTGGAACGTATGTGCCTGGTTTCTATGACGTGGACTATGAGCCAGATGGGACCATTGCGGCGTTCCGACCAAAGGATAACTTCTCGGTGAAAATTAGGCCTTCGAAGGCCAAGGACTTGTCTACCTGTAATGCCTGCAGCGCCATTCTTACCCCGCACACAACCTTTAACGATATGTATTTAATAGAGGCAGCACGCGGGTGTCCACATGGATGCAGATTCTGCGCAGCAGGATTTGTATATCGACCGCCACGATTCAGGACAGCAACCCAGCTAGAGAGTTCTCTGGACCGGGCAGCATCAGGTGCAAGACGAGCTGGACTGATGGCTAGTGCCGTTTCAGATGTTCCGTGCCTAGAAGACTTGTGTAGTAGGGCCACAGATCTTGATCTTCAACTTTCATTTAGCTCTCTGAGGGCGGAGCTTCTCACACCAGAATTACTGAAGAGTCTTAAAGGAGCTGGAGTAAAGACAGCTACCATTGCCCCAGATGGGGGCTCAGAGCAGATGCGCCGCATGATCAACAAGGGAGTGAACGAAGAAGATATCCTCAGAGCCACTGAGCTGATAGTGCGCGCTGGTATACCTAACCTTAAACTCTACTTCATGGTAGGTCTTCCCGAAGAGACAATGGCCGATGTTGAAGGGATCGTGAGTCTGTGCAAGAAGATCAAACACAGGTTTTTGAAAATAAGCCGAAAGAAGGCAAGGATTGGCCAGATTATCGTGAGCCTCAGCTCTTTTGTTCCCAAACCCTTCACACCTTTTCAGTGGGTTCCCATGGAGGACGTGAAGGTTTTAAAGGTAAAGATCAAGCATGTGAAAAACGGATTAAGGCGCGTGGCCAACGTGGAAGTCCACGCCGACCTGCCAAAGTGGGCTTACATTCAAGCCTTGCTTTCTCGCGGGGATCGGCGAGTAGCAGAATTGTTGGAAGGTGTGCACAGAAATGATGGTAACTGGGCCCGGACCCTGAAGGAGTCTATCGTCAATCCGGATTTCTATGTGCACAGGAAAAGGCCCTTTGATGAAATCCTTCCATGGGATTTCATCGACCACGGGATTCGGAAAGCATATCTGATTGAGGAATACCAGAAGGCCCTTCGTGCAGAGACTTCCCCTCCCTGCCAAACAGATCTCTGCAAGGCCTGCGGTGTTTGCGAGTAGATCTCACTTTACCTTTTGTCTCTCTTTCTGCCTATCCCAAGAGAGTCTGGGTGAAAAGGCGATTGTCTTGGGCTCCTTTTACGGAACATGGGTTATAGCAGGAAGACATTGGAGACCGAAGTCATCAGGAGAGCGAGACCATGACAGACAATAACAAAGAGCCAATCGACCTGTTGAAGCGTCGGGCCGACAAGCTGCTGGCACAGGAAAAATTGAAAGCCACGAAAAAGTGCAGAAAGGAGCGCCAATGGACCGGTGCAGAGTTTGCGGCTGAAATCGCGTCGATCAAGTTCACTGACGAAGTACTTAAGGCTGTTAAGACCTTCATGTGCACCATTGCGAGTATAGTGAAGGGGGCGGAATCGATTCGGGAGGTTGAACGCCCATGTTTCGGTCTTGCGCTGCTTCTTCTGAGGGACTATGATCGAATGGCCTTCGATAAGCTCTTGCAGATGATGAAGGAACAAATCGACAAGGAGTAGCCTGCCTGTGCGGCTACATGTAGTCCGGACTTGATGAGAGGTCAGTCAGGGGCCGAGGTCTGACGGTTTGAACAGACCCAAGTATGATAAAGTAACCATCAAGGCTGTGATTGATGACGCGAGGGGTTTACTTATCTGCCAACAAGAATTGGGGGCGACGTTCATGGGTGAAAGGGCGCGAGAAGCGGAAATGGAGAGGGGTGTCATCAGACTTCTTCAGCTGAGACGAAAAATGAATCATCACAAAGAGGCGCTTCTGAGATCGGACCGGGAAGAAAAAGACTCCCACCAAAATGAGCTTTTCAAGTTGGATAACGAGTACGGAATTACGCGTCACCAAGTTTTCTATGGCCGTTCCAAGGAATATGCTCAGGACCTTCTGGCGCTCCTAAGAAAAGGGCAAGTCAGATATGCCAGGGATTACGGTGATGTTTTTCATGATTTGTTGGTTCAAGTTAAGGACTATGTGGGCAGCCATGATCGTCATGCGCAAGGGAAAACGATAGACTTAACAGAGGAAGACCTGACACTGGAATAGTCACCTCATGAGCTATCCCCTGGGCAGGGACGCCCCACAGTGACTGCCCCTCATAAGTTAAGTCCTACTGATATGATTGTCTTGGTTCCCTGAAACGTAATGGCTGCAATGTAGCGACTCCCCTCAATTGATCCGGTTCCATAATCCTTGTAGACCAGACTACAGGGATCTCAGTATTTCTTCTAAGTCGTCGCTTGCAGTCTCAAATCTTACGCCGATTCCTCTTGGGACGCGCCAGAGAATTTTCCCGGTAATCTTGATCGGTCCCTCCTGATCGACGGATGAAGAACCTTTCTGGCTGGTAGGGGAGAAGATTAGCGAAAGCTGCTGACCAATAGAGAAGGTTCTGGGCGTTTCAATAAAGACACCGCCGTTGCTTATGTTTTTGATAAAGCCCTTGAATGCGCCGTCCTTTGCGGTGCAGGTTATGGCGTCAGAGCAGGGTTTTCTAGATGCTTTTCTTCGTTCCCTTTTTTGCCAAGCTTCCAGCATGCTCACAAGGCCGGGCCTTTGCAGAAAGCCCAACAGCTTTCGGTGCTCGTCTTCAGACGCTTTGTCAATGATGAGGGAAATGCCCGCGACGAGCTCTTTTAGGCGGACCCTGACACAAGATGCTTCGGTGCATAGACGGACGGAATTTGTCATGGCATAAAACCCTGTTACAAATCGTGTTAATCATGATGACCGGAAACCTTCGCATAAGGCCTTCGAGCTCTCATTTTGTCTTAGGACCTAATACCCGCCAGCTTGCTGCGTTGAAATTCAAATGTCTTTGTCAGGTACCCCGCGACTTTCCGCGGGGAGCTTCGTTGTGAGGTTCCTGAGGTGTCCATCCGGCTGCTGTGAGGAGCTCACAGCAGTAGGCAAAGCGTAGTGCTTGAAGCTGCTTCGGGGCGAGGATCAGCGCAAGATCGCGCAGGACGGCTCGAACAGAGGCACTACGTATCGCACGATTCGGCAAACAACGCGGAAGACGGGCCAAAAGGCTCGCCGAACCAAGTGAGGATGGGTTCTGCAAAATTCTTGCCAGCTTACAGGGCAATGTAACAGCGCCCTATGTTACCAGAAAAATGCTTCACTGATTTTTTTAGCTCGTGTTAGCCATACTCGTGTTAATCAAGGACGGGAGGGATTTCAAGATGGCAAGATACAAAAGCCTTCGGAAATCGGAGACGGATTGCTTTTTCGAGTTCGGGCTCGACACACGATGAATTCACCTGTGTACGGCTTTTCTGGATTACTGAAACGGTAATTACAGTTTTGTAACGTCAAACCCCCTTTTGACAGTCGTGGTTTCCAATCAAATCTCCATTCTGCTGTGAAACGGTACAGTGCCGAGGAATCTTTTTGGGGCTATAACACACTTATCTTGCTGCCATTAGATTGCTAAAACCTTCCTCTATTTACTCCTCGCTTGGCGCAAATTTTGCTTGCCGGTCAAATTGGCTGCTTGCTTTTTTGTAAAACTAGTAAAATCATATTTGCTTCGAACTGGGATAAAACCTTCACGTCGAAGGGGGCGGAGCCAACACCCGGCACCTCTGTGTAGAGGTATGGACGGGCCGGGGATCTTCTGGGCTCATGCGGCGCCTCCGGGAGACCAACTTTGGGTGGTTGAAGAAAAGCAGGGGGTGCAGCAATGGTTCGACCCACCATGTCACATCTGTCTGAAATCTTTACTTGTCGTCGGTCCTTTTTCAGGTCCCCAGCCGTAGTGATGTTGGCCTTATTGGTCTTTCTTTTTCCCCAGACTGCCCATGCCGTCGTTAACGTGACGCTTGCCTGGAATCCTAATGGCGAAGAGGATCTTGCAGGTTACAGGGTCTATCATCGAGAAGAAGGGCAAAGCTTCAATTACAGCACCCCTGCCTGGGAAGGGACTGAGACGACTTGCACCATAGAAGATCTGGATGACACGGTCACGCACTACTTTGTGGCCAAGGCCTTTGATCTGGCAGGAAACGAAAGTGACGATTCAGTAGAAGAAATGTTCATACCTAACCGTCCGCCGGTCCTTGACACCATAGGTTCAAAAAGCGGGCAGGAAGGCCAGACCCTTCAGTTTACTATATCGGCAAGTGATCCTGATAATGATGATCTGACCTACACCGCAGGCAACGTGCCCACAGGGGCCAGCTTTGATGGGGTCACCCAGACCTTCACGTGGACGCCTGACTATGCCGCTTCGGGTAATTACACGGTTACCTTTACGGTCACTGACAACGGCACCCCTGTCAAGAACGACTCAGAAGATGTATTGATTACCATAAGTAATGTAAACCGGTCGCCCGTGCTCGACGCGATTGGCGCCAAGGGCGTCGATGAAGGCCAGCTGCTTCAGTTCACTATCGCGGGAAGCGATCCAGACAATGACGCTCTGACCTATGCTGCGGAGAATGTTCCTTCCGGTGGGAGCTTTGATGGAGCCACGCGGACGTTTACATGGACGCCCGATTATAATGCCTCAGGAGATCACACGGTGACCTTTACAGTGACGGACGACGGGTCGCCAGTGAAGACTGATTCTGAAGAGGTGACCATCACCGTAAGTAATGTAAATCGGCCGCCCGTACTAGTCACTATTGGCGCAAAAAGCGTAGACGAGGGCCAAGAGCTGACATTCGCGGTGACAGCGAGCGATCCAGACAATGACGCTCTGGCCTACAGTGCGGGTAATGTGCCCACAGGTTCCAGCTTTAACGAGACTACGCAGACCTTTACGTGGACGCCTGATTACGGAGATGCGGGCAATTACATTGTAACCTTTACGGTAACCGATAGTGGCACGCCGATTCAGAGTGATTCTGAAGATGTGACGATCACGGTAGGCAACGTGAATCGTCCTCCTGTGCTAAATGCTATAGGAGCTAAGAGCGTAGACGAGGGCCAGGCGCTGACATTCACGGTGACAGGAAGCGATCCAGACAATGACGCTCTGGCCTACAGTGCGGGTAATGTGCCCACAGGTGCGAGCTTTGACGAGATGACGCAGACCTTTACATGGACGCCTGATTACGGAGATGCGGGCAATTACATTGTAACCTTTACGGTAACCGATAGCGGCACGCCCGTTCAGAGCGATTCTGAAGATGTGACGATCACAGTGGGTGACGTGAACCGTCCTCCTGTGCTAAATGCTATAGGAGCTAAGAGCGTAGACGAGGGCCAGGAGCTTACGTTTACGGTGACAGGAAGCGATCCAGACAATGACGCTCTGGCCTACAGTGCGGGTAATGTGCCCACAGGTGCGAGCTTTGACGAGGTGACGCAGACCTTTACGTGGACGCCTGATTACGGAGATGCGGGCAATTACATTGTAACCTTTACGGTAACCGATAGCGGCACGCCCGTTCAGAGCGATTCTGAAGATGTGACGATCACAGTGGGTGACGTGAACCGTCCTCCTGTGCTAAATGCTATAGGAGCTAAGAGCGTAGACGAGGGCCAGGAGCTTACGTTTACGGTGACAGGAAGCGATCCAGACAATGACGCTCTGACCTACAGTGCGGGTAATGTGCCCACGGGTGCGAGCTTTGACGAGATGACGCAGACCTTTACGTGGACGCCTGATTACGGAGATGGGGGCAATTACATTGTAACCTTTACGGTAACCGATAGTGGCACGCCCATTCAGAGCGATTCTGAAGATGTGACGATCACAGTGGGTGACGTGAATCGTCCTCCTGTGCTAAATGCTATAGGAGCTAAGAGCGTAGACGAGGGCCAGGAGCTTACGTTTACGGTGACAGGAAGCGATCCAGACAATGACGCTCTGACCTACAGTGCGGGTAATGTGCCCACGGGTGCGAGCTTTGACGAGATGACGCAGACCTTTACGTGGACGCCTGATTACGGAGATGGGGGCAATTACATTGTAACCTTTACGGTCACCGATAGTGGCACGCCCATTCAGAGTGATTCTGAAGATGTGACGATCACGGTAGGCAACGTGAACCGTCCTCCTGTGCTCACCACCATAGGCGCAAGGAGCATAGACGAAGGCCAGGCGCTGACCTTCACGGTGACAGGAAGCGATCCTGATAACGATGGTCTGACCTATTCTGCGGACAATGTTCCCACAGGGGCCAGCTTTGACGAGGCCACGCAGACCTTTACCTGGACGCCGGAATATGGCGTTGCAGGCGACTTTGTAGTGACCTTTACGGTGACAGACGATGGCACGCCCGTGCAGAGTGACTCTGAAGACGTGACCATCACGGTGTCGCCTGACACTGTGCCACCTTCGGCGCCACAGGGCTTTGGGATATCGAGTAGTTCTTAATGGTATGATGCTACTACCGAGCATGGAAAAGGCTGGGTCGTTTCGGCCCAGCCTTTCTTGCGGCGCAGGGTGCAGGCGCAAGGCTCAGGGAGATTGCAGACATGTCGCTTTCCCTTAAGCCTCATGCCCTACACCTTGAGCCTGTCATCCATGCCTCTTTCCTCAGTACGTGTGCCTGTGGGCTTGAAAAGAGTCGGATGCTTTCAGGCTCCTACTATGTCCTCTGGTTTATTCTCTCAATGGTCTCCTTCTTCACCCAGCCCCTTTTATTGTCCGGCAGACTTACCAGGGACCACCCATCCTCTGATCTCTCAAGGAGGACGATTGCGCCTTCGTGGAGCTTGAAAAGGAGGGTGTCTTCCGTGTCTGGGCCGGCTAGGGCATCCGCTTCTTTTGCCAGAATAACAGCACGGTCATCGGTTTGTTGCTGAAAGTACTTCACACCAAAGGAGGCCCCGGCAAGGAACCAGAGGACCAGGAGTATGAGAGCAGTGTAGAAGGTCCACTCCGACGGGCGAAATAGTCTTATAAGAAAGACGGTCCAGAAGACAAGATTTAGGACTACAAAGGCCCAAGACAGTTCATGAAGGGTCATGGTGTGGAGCCAAAAAAAGGTGGTGTCCATAAAGCCCTTGGGTTGGGAAATTGCATCCTGTGTCTGATCACGGGCATAGCCCAGGTTGAAATTCAGGTCTGCATCTCGGGGCATAAGGACATCGGCCCGCTCGTAGTTCAAAATAGCCTGCCCGATCTGGTTGAGACGAAAGTGGGCGTTGCCCAGATTGTAGTAAATGTGCCCATTTTCATGTCCTGAGTCGAGTAGCCGGCCATACGCGTCAATGGCCTCTTGAAAACGCCCTTCCTTGTAGGCTTGATTGGCCTTGAAAAAAACCTCCTCCCATCCGTTGGCCCTGGCATCACTGCGAAACGTTAGGAATAAAACTGCTGCGAGAAGGGCCAAGGGAATCCAGAATAAGTGCACGTGATGGCTTGTAGGGGAGGGTCTCATCGGATTTCCTTGTCTATTTCCTTGATGAGGGCGGGGAGGTCTTCTCCCATATGACAGACATCCTGCCCTCTGCCCGAATAAACGTGATCTTCCAGTTTCTGGAGGAAGGCCTGAAGCTTCCCGGCTAGAGAAGGCCTGACGCCGCTTGATTGAAGGATCTCAAATGCTTCTCCTGGTGTGAGGGAGCCAAGGGAGAGGCGCAATCGATCATTGAAATAGACCCTGATGGCTTCGTTGAGATCGGTCGAGTTGAGCTCAGCGTCCCCACATTTCTTGATGAGTTGGCCGGCTGCCTTTTTGGTCTTTGCCAGGGCCGATGCCTTATCTGAATCGTTCCTCATTTTCTTTCCGCAAAATGCCATCCCGTAAATAAGAAAAGGCGCTGCCAGCAGGACCCAGAGGAGTAAGCCCTGCGGTGTGGCACCAAGGGCGGGTTCCAGGTCCTTGACCGACGTGTGGACTGGCAGGATGTCCCGGCCCAATTCCTTGACGGCCTTTTTTGCGGGGTCTTCAGCTCCCTGGCCGGCCACAGAGTCTGCTGTGGCTTGTACCTCCTTGTCCTGGCCGGGTAAAACGGAAAAAGAGAAAGGTGACGTGCCTATGGAGCGATACTGCCGGCTTTTGGTATCAAAGAAGCTCACCGTCAAAGGAGGAATGTGATAGAACCCTTCCTTTTCAGGCACAAGGGCCCACTTCATGGTCTTTGAGCCCCTAATGCCCTGTTGGTCCGTCTCCACTTCGAGGACCGGTTGATCGGCATAGACCTTGGTATGATCCACCTCGGGCATCTCCAGGTCAGGGATGCGGTGTACATTCCCACGACCTCTGAGGAAGACAGTGAGCGTGGCCGATTCGCCGGTCTGCATCTCCGTGGGCTCCAGCGCAGATTCCAACTGAAAGGTCCCCACCAGACCGCTGAAATCAGCAGGCCTTCCTTGGGCAGGCAGGGGAAGGACCTTCATCTGCGCAGGGTCACTGGAAAGGGTCATGGGTCTGCCCGTGGAAAAGGAGCGAAAGGGGTCGTTGAAAAAGGGATCATCAAAGGGGCTTCGCCGTGATCGGGTCCTGGGCTGATACACGGTGAAATTCATACTTGAAGGTCCGATCTTGTAAGCCCCTTCACTTGATGCAGTAAGGGCATAGCGAACTTCCAGTACCTGGTATGATTGCCCGTTATGGACGCTATTGTATTCAAGGGGCTTTCCAAGCTGCTTAAAGGAAAGGTGTTCCTGTTCCGGAAGATCAAGGGAGATGTCGCTTATCCTGGTCTGGCGAAAGAGTTTCAGGGTGTAGATGGTCTGCTCTTCCACATAGACTTCTTTGGGAGAAAGGGCTGCGGTGAGAAAAAGAGGCCCCCGGGCCGTGCCTGAGGACCTGGACGGTTCTGTAACCTTCAGTGTCTCCTTGTTGCTTTTCACCACGTTGCCGTCAATGGTGATTTCAGCTGGCCCGACCTTAAAGGTACCTGACTCTTTGGGCTGAATAAAATACGTAAAGTCAATCCCGGTGCGGACCTGTCCGTTGATGATCTCAAGGCGGCTTGAGGTTCCCCCTCCTGTGACATGAAAGGCCTCCAGACCGTGCACTGAGGGTTTGGAATCACTCTCCCTTGCACCAGCCACGCTGACAATCATCCTGATGGAATCGGAAAGGGTGGCCTCCTTGCGGTCCAGTTGCAAGGCAACGGACACGGCGGCGCCCGCCGCACTGGAGAGCAATACAAAGAGGACGCTTACCAGCAGCAGGAATAAGAGGGCTGAAGGCTCAAACCTCAAAGCTGAAAGCAGGCACGGAGCCTTCTTGGACAAGACCTGTATATGACCCTTATGAGGGTTGGTCATGACTTGCGGATTTTGCAGGCTTTCTCTATTGCTGATCATTCTTATCTTCATTCGCCAGAGCACCGAAATCGCAGAGTGGTGACGGTGACCCATTGCACGATGTCCTTGAGCCTCAAGCCTCTAATCATTCCTACCAATCCCTCCCTGACAAGACGCCGTGCCTCTTGTCTTTGGGGACTTGAAACTGGAGGAATTTGGCACGGTCTTCTTCCACGTTGTCAAGGAGGGCCTCAGCCTTCCTCTTGTCAACCATAGACATGGCAGCACCAGGGGCCTCATCGTCTTCCCGGTCTTGGGGCAGGGCATCCATGGCCTTAAGCTGCCCCGAAAGGTCCTGAGGGGATTCTTCGCCGGCTTGTTTTCCCTGATTCTGTTCTGCACCTTTGGTCTCGTCGGATGCGGCCTCTTCTTCGGCCTCCTCTTGGTCCTTGTCCGTTGGCTGATCCTCACCTTGAGAGGACTCCTGAGACGGCTGCTCTTGGGAGGCCTCTTGCTGGGATGACTTGTCCTGGTCTTCACTCTTTTGGCCGGCCTGATCTTGCTGATCTTCTCCCTGTCCCGGCTCCCCTTGGGGTTGTGTGTCTTGCTCCTGATCTTCTTGTTGCTGTAGTCTTTCCAACTCTCGAAGGGCAAGTTCCAGATTGTACTTGGCATCTTTACTCTCCGGACTGGAAAGGATTGCTTGCCTGTAGAGGTCTGCTGCGTGTTGAAAATCACCCTGCTTGAAGGCCGCATTGGCCAGATTATAGACCGCTTTGAACCGTGTCTCGTCATCCTCAGCCCTTCTTAAGACACTGGAAAAGGCGGCCGTGGCTCCCTGAAAATCACCGTTCTGAAAGGCGGCACATCCCCGGTTAAACCGGTACCGGACGTCTTTTGGATGATCCATATCTGCCTCGGCATAGGCCTTTTCAGCTTCAGCAAACCGGCCTTGCTCGTAAAGCGCGTCAGGATCCTCAGCGGCCAGGGAGGGAGGAGACCACAGGACTCCCAGGAGGAGGATGCCCATAACGGTCTTCAAGAGAGCAACTTTTGGGTTCATGGTTGTCTTTTCGTTGGATCGTTCAGCAGTCGAATGGTCAAGTCGTTGGGTTCTTGAACGGATTAAGAGGGAACCAAGTTTCGTATTCCTATTTTCTACAAATGGTAGCCTTGTCAAGACTTCTCCCCCTTGATTTGGCAACAGAGGGATGGGGAGATTTGCTGAACAAAGGCCTACAGCCATTGCAACATACAACCTTCGCACAGCTACTCAAGGCATTGGAGGCCGAAGAGAAGCGAATTTCCCCATCCCGAGGCTTCAATTCCATAGAAAAGGCCCAAACCGGGGATCTTCCATTTTCTGGAAACCTCAGCACGCTTCTAGCTGTTATTTCAAACAGTTGACAAAGGCATGAGACTTCAGTAGCGAACCAATTTGACCAATCGACTAATCAACGAACTGTCCTTTCACGAATCAGTCCTTCAAGAAACAGGAACACAAGGGCGGCCAAAAGGAAGACTGGGAAACGTTCTTCGTAGACCTTGACCTTGCCGCTTTTCAGCGTCTCCGCCTCTGTCCTGGATTTGATTCCTTCAAAGTAGAGGATATCCAGGTCCAGGTCGCCTCCTACGGACCGGACATAGGTCCCTCCGGTCACGGCAGCGATGTCCCGGAGGCCCTGTTCTTCGAGCTTGGACAAGATCAGTTGACCTTTCTCGTCTTGCTTAAACCCCCCTTTGCCGTCTCCAGCCGGAATAGGCCCCCCCGAGACCTCTCCTATACCAAAGACGAAGATTTTCACCCTCCCAGCCGCTGCTTTGCGGGCCCATTCAAGTCCTTTGTCTTCGTTATCCTCACCGTCCGTGATCAGGAGGATGACCTTGTCTGTCTCTGATTTGGAGTCAAAAGAAGAGATTCCTGTTTCGATGGCCGCGCCCAGGTCTGTGCCGGGCACGGGTATCAGGTCCGGCTCCAAAGCGCCAAGGAACATCTCCAAGGCCCCATAGTCGAGCGTCAAGGGACACTGGACAAAGGCCGCTCCGGAAAAGGCCACCATGCCCACCCGGTCTCCCTGGACGACTTTCAGGAAATCCAGGATTTCCCTTCTGGCCCGCTCAAGTCGATTAGGCTCCACATCTTCTACCAGCATGCTAGGGGACACGTCCACCAGGATCATGATGTCCACGCCCTTTTGATGGACTTCCTGAAAATGACTTCCCCACCGTGGTCCTGCCAGGGCAAAGAACATGAGGCCCAGGGCAGTGAGCAAGAACAGCCCCTTGAAAAAGCGGGTCCGCTTCCGATCTTCGCCGGCCAGCCTGGTCAGAAGCTCTGGATCGGCAAATTGCTCCATGGCCCTTTTTCTTTGCCTGCCATGAAACACAAGGGCCAGGGCAACCAAGGGCAGAAGCCATAGGAGATGGAGTACCCAGACATGGGCCATGGTCATGGGATAACCCTCAAGAATGTGGACGTCAAAAGGATTTCCAAGCCGAGAAAAGCCAGAGCGGGAATAAGGAAGAGATGGTAAAGTTCCCGGAAATGAAGAAACTCTTTTACCTTTACCTCCGTCTTTTCCTGCCGGTCTATGATATCGTATATCTCCGACAGCCGCTCGCTGTCCGCTGCCCTGAAATATTCTCCTCCCCCCACGTTTGCCACCTTTTTGAGGGTTGTCTCGTCCAGGTCAACTTCTCGATGGACCACACGACGGCCAAAGAACGTATTGACGGGAAAAGGCGCAGGGCCTTTTCCTCCCACACCGATGGCATATATCTTGATATTCAGGGCTCCCACTGCCTGGGCTGCTTCTTCCGGTGTAATGTCGCCGGCATTGTGTCTGCCGTCTGTGAGGATAATGAGCACCTTGGACTTGGCCTCCAGGTCCTTGAGTCTCTTCCCTCCCACGGCGATGGCAGAACCGATGGCAGTGCGGTCTCCGGCCATGCCGACCTCCATTTTTTCCACCAGACCCAGCAGGAGGCCCTTGTCCACCGTGAGGGGGGACTGGGTAAAGGCCTCTGCTCCAAAGACCACAAGGCCGATCCTGTCCATTTCCCTTTTTCGGATAAACTCGCTGACCACCTTTTTCACGGCCGTGAGGCGGGAGACCGGTTTTTCATTCAACTGAAAATCCAGGGCCTGCATGGAGCCTGAAGTGTCTAGACAGAGCATGATGTCTACCCCTGGAGATTTTGCTTCCCTGGACACATTAAAGAGTTGGGGCCGGGCCGCGGCAAGAACCAACAATACTAGGCAGGCGGTCCTTAAGGCCAAAGGCACCTTGTCCCAGAGCCGCCTGGTGCCACCGGCTAGAAGGGCCAGTCTTGACGTCATGGAATAGGTCATGCCGTCCGGTTTTCTCCAAAGGGAAAAAAGGACCCATCCCAGAACCGGCAAAATAAGAGCCAGGAGGACGGGGTATGCAAACTGGAAGGTCATGGCCCCCCCTTTTGGGTGCTACTGTCTGCTGAGAGATCGCTCTCCAGGACCATGCTGGTCTCTTGGATGTAAGAAAGGGCAGCTTTTACTTCTTCTTCTTTTCTGGCAGGCGTTGGGACCGTGTCTGCGAATTTCACAAGATCGGCGTGGCGGAGCAAACCCAGGAGCCGACGGTCTTCTTCGTTGTCTATGCGAAGGGCTATCTCTTCCGTGGTAAACTCAGCCGCCGGATAGCCCCTCAGGCCTTCCAGATATCGCTTAAGAATCTCAGAGAAGCGGAAGTAAAATCCCTTGATCTCACCCTTTTCAAAAATGGCCTGCCTTTCCAGTTCCTCGATTGCCTTTCTGGCCCTTATGTGAGGCGGGTCCATCACTTCCGCAGAAAGGGTCTGAAAGCGTCCCTTTTTGAGCCACCACAGAATTCCTGCCCCAGCCAGCAAGACAAACAGCAGGCCGGCTACCCAGGGCGCGTATCTGAGCCACGGAGCCTTCGTGGGAATGATCCCTTGAATGGGCCGTAGCTCAGCTTCCTCAGGCCGCTGCCCCAGGGCGGAGACCACGGAAATGGAGACCAGATCGGATGTGAGGGTTTGTGTGTTGCCGTCTTTGTCCACGTAAGCCAGGGCCAGTGGTTCGGTCTTAAGAGAACCTACCTGGTCTACGAGGAGATTGATGGTGATGCGGCCGGGCTCCATTTGTCGTTCTACAACGGTCAAACCTTGGAGACCGTCAATCTCCAGGCCCTCCAGTAGGCGACCTTGCTCCGGCAAATCATAGTCCAGGGTAAGCACTGCCAGGCTGCCGAAGGGGGCCGGGTCTGGTGCCAGGGAGGCCCTAAGGTTTGTGCTGGGAGACCCGGATTGGTCCTGGGTCAAAGAAAGAGCCGGCCAGAATAGAAGCAATAGGATTGTTGCGATGAGCGAATGAGAAATTTGGTGGGTCTTTTTCATGAGAAAAAAGTGACCTAAAATGATCTAAAGTAAAAGGAAGTGCCTAGAGTGGACTAAAGCGTCCAGAGTGGCCGAAAGTGAAATGCGATTCTTCTATGATTCAGTTAGGAATAAGGTCTCACGGAGTTCTAAATGCCAGGCACTCCACTTGAACCCCAAATCCTTGAACCCTCGAACCTTCGGAATCCGATCCTATTTCATTCCCAACTTTAGTCATTTTAGACACTTCGAACTCTAGACAGTTATTCTACATCCTCCTTCTTCTTCTATCAAAGAGGCCGGTCAGAGGTTCGACCACCGGTCCGTCTGTGGACAGGTCTACCAGGTCAATGCCCGCCCTGCTGAGGAGGTGGGAGATGTAGGCGGCCTGCTCTGATTGGTAGTCATGCCACCTTCTTCTCAGGGTCTTGCTTTTCGTATTGACCACTGCCACCTCTCCTGTCTCCGGATCGCGAAGGGTAATGAGGCCCACATCAGGAAGCTCCTGTTCGGCCGGGTCGGAGATGCGAATGACGGTGAGGTCATGCTTCTTGGCCGTCAGCCTGAGGGACTTCTCAAAACCGGTGTCCATGCAATCAGAGATCAGAAAAACAATGGCGTGCCGCTTTGTTACCCGATTCAGATAGGTGAGCACGGCATCGACATCGGTTGTCAGGTCCCGGGGCTCGTAAGTGAAGATCTCCTTGATCAGCCGCCATACATGGGATGCTCCCTTCTTAGGAGGAATGTATTTTTCTACGCCGGAGCTGAACAGGATGGCGCCCACTTTGTCATTGGTCCGTATGGCCAGAAAGGCCAGCATACCGGCCACTTCAGCCAGGAGTTCCCGCTTGAACCTGTTCTTGGTGCCAAAAAGGTGGGAACCGGAAAGATCCAAAAGGAGCATGACGGTGAGCTCTCTTTCTTCGTGAAAGACCTTCACAAAGGGGTGGCCGAAACGGGCTGAGACGTTCCAGTCGATGGTCCGTATGTCATCTCCCGGCTGGTACTCCCGGACCTCGGCAAACTCCATGCCCCGGCCTTTGAAGGCGCTCTCGTACTGGCCGGCAAAAAGATCGCTAGCCAGATGGGCGGTCTTAAAGTGGAACCTTTGGATCTTTTTCAGGAGCTCCTGAGAGAGCATACTAAGGGACCTCAATACGTTCCAGAAGGATGTCGATCAGGTCATCGCTGGTCTTTCCTTCTGCTTCTGCCTCATAGCTCAATATGAGCCGATGCCGAAGTACGTCCGGGGCCATGGACTTCACGTCCTGGGGTGTGACATAGCCCCGTCCGCTCAGGAATGCATGGGCACGGGAAGCCTGGGCGAGCCATATGGAGGCCCTGGGTGAGGCCCCATAGCTGATCATGAAGCCCAATTCCAGGCCAGCCTCCTGAGGATTTCGGGTGGCCCTGGTAATACGGATAATGTAGTCTGCAATCTTCTCTTCCATGTGGATGGACTGCAAGGTCTGCCTGGCCGATTCCATCTGGGAGACCTCCACCACACCGGTGACGTTTTCGGCTGCCCCACTGTTTACCCGTGCCATGATCTCTTTTTCTTCCTGAGCCGTGGGATAATCGACCTTGATCTTCATCATGAACCGATCTATCTGGGCCTCGGGAAGGGGATAGGTACCTTCTTGTTCTATGGGGTTCTGTGTAGCCAGAACCAGAAAGGGTTTTTCAAGGACAAAGGTGGTCTCCCCGATCGTGACCTGCCGCTCCTGCATGGCTTCCAAGAGGGCGCTCTGGACCTTGGCCGGTGCCCGGTTGATCTCGTCTGCCAGGATGATATTATGGAAGATGGGGCCTTTCTTGATTTCAAAGGTCGCCCTGTCCGGCCTGTAAATTTGGGTGCCCAGGATGTCTGCTGGCAGGAGATCGGGCGTGAACTGGATTCTTTGAAAGGTGGTTTTGATAGCCGCTGCCAAGGTCTTGACAGCCGTTGTCTTGGCCAGCCCTGGAAGGCCCTCTAAAAGGAGATGGCCGTCGCACATGAGGCCGATCAACATTCTTTCCACAAGGTTTTTCTGTCCCACCACGACCTTTTCTATCTCCGCCATGATGTGACGAAAGATGACGCTCTGCTTTTCGACCCTCTGGGTGGTTTCCTGTATATCCATCAGCGCTCTCCTCTTCACTATTGGACGTGCATCTTTGGGGCTCGGTATGGTCTGGACAAAGACCGTCTCTTGGCAGGATTATGATTCGTCAGGCTTCTTGAGCATGTCGTCAGGTTTTTTCATCAGGTTGTCAGCCTGCCATTTCGGGAGCAGAAAAGGATAGTCATTTTCAGAAGATATGGCTGGGTACTGATTGGCGTCTTTATCCTTTTTGGTGAAGATGGAAAGGGTATATTCTTCCATGCCCTTTAGCTGAGCCGTGCAAATAGGGTCAGTGAAGTCCTCTTTCTTCTTGTCGTCAATGTATTTCTCACAGCGAAGGTTGGAAAGGGTGTTGAGGAATCTGTCGATCTTGGCTTCATCGCCCTCTTTGCCGTCGGCGGTCTGCCAGATCATTTTGGCCTCCCCTTCAGAGGATGGAGCAGCCTCGGCATCCTTCTCACCGGCGGTTACTTCCACTGGGATCTCGGTACGCTTGAAAGCAAAAGTTTCTTTTCCCTTGGTCATCTGTATTTCCTGGATGTCTTTTTGATCAAAAGCCATAACAGTCTTGTCCCTTAAGCCATCAACCGTCTGGTCGAATTGGTCCCTGAAGTTTCCCCTGCCGTGATAGACGCGGTCATCGCCAGACAGCTTTACAAAGGTGTGTTGAAAGGAGCTGGCCGTCTTTCCCACGTCAAAGCTCCTTTTCAGTGTTTCTCCCTGCCAGGCCTTCACCGCAATCTTCTTGTCGCTGTCCAGATCGTACCTGCCGAAGCTTTCTGATTCCGACACCAGGGCCGTCACTGTAAGGGTTTCCATGCCGTCAAGCATGGCCTCTACCCTATGGGTATCAACAAGATATCCCTCTGGGGCAATGTACCATTGATCGTCTTTTTTGTTCAAAACGATGGTGGTGCCTGCCTTGGAGATCTCGATTTTGGAGATGTCCACTTCAGCCATCTCAGGGATCGTGGGCAGCTCATAATGGGTTCTGTCAGGATCGTGAAAAACCAGATACACAGACAGGGCCACAATCACGGCCCCAAGGATGATATACTCTTTTTTCACCTTCATGAGTGCTCTCCCCAATTCTCTTCTATTTCTGAAACATCATCTGGATACGCTTCTTCCTGGAATGCCGGCGGAACCAGACCATGAGCCCGAAGAGGACCACAAGAACTGGCAATCCTATAATATTAAAGGACTTGACAAAGGTCTTTGTCCCCGGTGCCGTGTCGTCCAGGGGGTTGAAAAGCTGCTCCTTGCTCCGCATGTCGGCAATCTCTTCCCGGTTGTTCAAAAAGTCCAACACGTTCATGACGAACATGGCGTTGGGAGTTCTTCCTGTTTCATCCAGCATATTGTCTTTTAGGATCTCGGACGTGGCAATCAAAAAGACTTTCCCCGCCTTGCCCTTGGAGACAAAGGCCCCTTCGTCCTTGATCTCGGACAGGTCCACATCAGGCTTCTCGTCTGCCGGCTTCTTCTCTTTTTCCTTTTTACCCTTTTCAGAATCATCTTCAGAATCATCCTTTTTGGCTTCCTTCTCAGGAATCGGCTTTCCGGCAAAATAGCTGGGAAATTCCCCTTCCAGGACGTAGGCCAGGGGGAGACTCTTCTTTTCATCATCCGATTGGGGCGGGCGGATAAACATGGGGTTCAGATTGATTCTGCCCTTCATCTCCCAAGCTTGATCGGAAGAGGAAAAGACCCGCCGCGCAGTCAGGCCGTTTTCCTTAATCCGTTCCGTGTCCAGCTCCAAAGGAGAAATCTTCATGGCAATGAGGCCTTTAATATTGTTGACGAAGGCCAAATCGTGGTTGATGGCCTGGTTCTTGATGATAGGGGCAAAATAGATGGCCTGTTCTCCCCCTCCAAATCTTTCGGGCATTCTCTGCTTGTAGCAATTTTCATCCAGGACGTAGGACTTTTTGATACGGACACCATAGTGTTCTAATAGCTTCTCCAGTCCTGTGTCCAAGGGCTCATAGGTTGGGCCCTGGCGGAAGGACATCCCCCTGTCCATGGGAGGCATGACTTCCTTGAAGGTATCCAGAAACAAGGCGAGGTTTTTGCCGCGCATCAAGAACTGATCCAGCTGGAAGAGTTCATAGTCGGTAAATGTCTCTGTTGGCCGGGAAACAACGAGACAATTGACGCTTTCAGGGATAGGGCCGTCTTTAAGATCCACATCTTTGATGGTGTAGCCCCGCGACGCAAGGGCCTGGAAGTTGGACAGGGCATCCTGTTGGGCCATAGGGTCCGCAGGTGAGGCATCAAAGCGCTTCAGGGTGTCATGGCTTGCCAGATAGCCTAGATCTTCGTTGATGTCGATGAGCGATTCCACGCTTTCATTGACAATCTCTTCCATGCTGTTCAAATCCACCAGTTCATAGTGCTTGCCAAGGAGAGGAATCCTGATCACGTGAATGAGGGGAATCTCCACTGCCTTTTCCCCGTACTCCATGACTAGGCCAATGGCGCCTTCACCCGGTTGGATCTTCCCGTTAGACAGGGCAGGCCACTTGATCTTCATGATGTTGTGTTCTTTTAGAACAGGTTCTAGGTCTTCATCCTGCGCAGGATCGATGTACTGAAATTCCAGCTTCCCATAGTTTTTGTTATTTAGCTTTTCCACAATGCCTTCAAGCTGTTTCGGAAAATCGGAAAGCTGGTTCAGCCGCATGTATGGGGCCACGATCTTAAGGGAGGAGGAGAGATACAGCTTCACCTGTATTTTCTCCCGTAGCCGCAGCAGTGCACTAATCTTGTTGTTGAGTTTCTGAATCGCCGTTGTGACCTGGTACTCGAGGCCATCGGTGGACGTGATGGCGGGAATTCGTTCAATGAGATCCCCATGGATCAACACAAGGCCCATGTACGCCTTTTGAAATTTGACTTCGTCTTCTTCGATGACCTGCATCTGGACAGGGTGAATCCCATAGTTTCTTGCCAGCTCCTGGTTGACCTTTGCTTTTTCGTCGATGTCTCCCTCGTCTGGGCTCACATCATAAAAACGGTAGTTGAAGTACTGGTTGCCGTAGATGGCGTATTCTTGAAGCAGGTCATGGAGATACCGCTCTGTATTATTGTGGGGTGCAGGAAGGTTCTTGGTGAAAAAAACGTTGATGGTCAAAGGCTCAGAAAGGGTGGACACGACCTCTTGGCTGGCCTTGGAGATGGAGTAGATCTTGTTGCCCGTCAGGTCCCACCTGAAAAACAGGGTGATGCCGGCCACGTTGACTAAGACGATGACCGCCAGGTAGGCGAAGAATCTAACATATTTTGCCGATCGGTCTTTGAGGCCCATTCTAGTTCTCCTTAATTCTTCTCTTCCATGGCCAGATGCGCACCATAGAGGCCGACAAAGCTCACGCTTAAGAAGTAGAGGACGTCCCGTGAATCAATGATGCCTTTTGAGATGTTGTGAAAGTGAAAATCTGCTCCTATATACTCCAAGATCCCCACCAGTGATTGGGGAAGAAAGAAGAGCATCTTGTCTACTAGGGTCAGACTGAAGCAGATAGCAACGCCGATAATGAAGGCGATGATCTGGTTGCGGGTCAGAGATGACGCAAAGAGCCCAACGGCAGAAAAGGCCCCGGCCAGCAGAACGGCCCCGAGGTATCCGCCTACGACCGGACCCCAATCGAGTTGGCCGAGGCAGGCCACCGTAATGGGATAGGAAAGGGTTGGGATCAGCGCAGCCCCCACAAATGCCACGGCAGCCAAAAACTTGCCCAGGATCACATCGACGAAGGTCAACGGCATGGTGAGAAGGGTTTCGTAGGACCCCACATTCAGCTCTTCTGAAAAGAGCCGCATGGTAATGGCCGGCACAACAAAAGAGAAAATAATGGGCAGCATGGCAAAGAAGTTACGCACATTGGCCTGATTGTGGAGAAAGAAAGTAGTGAAGAAGAACCACCCCGTCACCAGAAGGAATATGGAGATGACAATATAGGCAATGGGGGAGACGAAATAGACACGAAACTCCTTGTTCAGGACATGTAAAACCTGTTGCATATCAGCTCTCCCTGGTAAGTTCTCGGAACACGTTTTCAAGGGTCTTGCTTTCCCGCTGAAGCTCCAAAAGGACCCAGTCGGTCTGTTTGACCTTTTGGTAGATCTTTCCTCGAAGGTCTTCAGTGCACTGGCAGGTAAGTCTCACCTGTAGGGTGTCGCCATCATCGCCCTGGTCCACATGGGTCAAGGAGATGTCTCCAATGCCGCCCACGGCACCGAAGGCCTCCTTCACCGGCTCAAACCGGGTATTCTGAAGGCAAAGGTTAATGAAGTATTCTCCACTGGCCGACTGCTTGAGCGTTTCCATGCTGCTGTCTGCCGCGATTTTTCCCCGATTGATGATGACCACACGGTCACAGGTGGCCTCGGCTTCACTGAGGATATGGGTCGACAAGATAACGGTCTTTTCCTTGCCGATCTGTCTGATAATGTCCCGAATCTCAACGATTTGGTTGGGATCCAGGCCGGAGGTTGGCTCGTCTAAGACCAGTATCTCAGGGTCGTTCATCATGGCATGGGCCAGGCCGACCCTTTGTTTGTACCCCTTGGACAGTTCATTAATGGGCTGGTGCATGACCTCGTTGACACCGCAAAGATCGGCTAACCTTCGGATTCGCGAGAGCTTCTCATCTCCCTTGAGTCCCCGGATATTAGCCACGTAGTTCAAATAGTCGTAGACCAACATGTCATGATAGAGGGGCGCGGATTCAGGGAGATATCCGAGAAGCTTTTTGATCTCAAGGGCATGCTCGTCAATGGTAAAGTCCTTGACCCGGACACTGCCTGAAGTAGGTTTCAAAAAGCAGGTGAGCATGCGAAGGGTAGTTGTCTTTCCGGCCCCATTAGGCCCTAGGAGCCCCAGGATTTCCCCCTTGCGGACATCGAAGTTGATTTGATCCACCGCGCACAGATCATGGAAGTTCTTGGTCAAGTTCTCAACATGGATCATGTCTTTCTCCTTGTCTTTCCCCCTCATCTCAGGGGGTTAGGAATAGAATCAGTAGATCAGGCCGAGGCCGCTTTGCTTCAATTGTTATGGGAATAGGCGCTATGACACGTTCAAGGACAGTTGTACCCGGTTCCCCGGTCATCATGTCAAGCGTTTTGACAAAAAGCATGGGAGTATGATGGTTAAGCCGCTTATTTTACAGACATATGTGTAATTGGAAGACATAATAAACACATTTTGCCGCTTGTCAAGGGTGCAGGCAGTTTTGTGCACCCGTGTAGATGTCTTTTCGGCATGTTACCGATTTCTGTGGGGTCGGAGAAGGACGTCCAAATTCGTGGGATGGCGACTTCGGCCTCGGTGAAGAGGTGGGTGGAAAGTGATTTTTGAGATGATCAAATGGCGTGCTTGGAGATGGTTTAGCAATCTCTTGGCTTCTGTTGGTGAGAGCCTATGCTTCTGATTTCCCGGCCAGGCCACAGTAACCGAAATCGGATTCGCTTTTCTGTCGAACCCAGCACCAAAGCATACAATCCCGTCCCACACAGTAGACCGGCCCATACTTTTCTTTCTCATCCTTACTTCTCATAGCAGTCATGAGCGGGCAGATTTTCTCTCGCGCTTGGTCCTGAGGAATAATCATCATAGGTCTCCTTCCCAGCCTGACGGCCTTCCGATCTTGACTTCCCACACGTTGTCAAGTATGGGACAAAATGTCAACAAGTGGTAAATGCAGCGTTATTCTGCCGTTGGGTTACGGCAGACCCCCGCCGGCTAGTGGTAAAGGCCAAGAGCAAGGTAATAGTCGGGCATTTCGTGGCAGAACTGGTCTCCACAGAAGGGGTCTCGTTGTCGCCATAGTGATGGTAGCACCCACTTAGCCATTTCTATCTACACCACCCACAGGCCACCAAGAGGGATTGTACGCCCCAAAAAGCTGTTTCCCCTATTGCCAACATCTATCCAGATATACGCGACCCAACAACCTGTTAATATAAATAAGGTTTGAAGCTAAATACCCTCTTGTTCCGGCGATAATCCGCTGCATAAAGGTACCATATGCCCTTGACGGCTTGACAAAGCCGCCTCGTTGGTATAATAGTTTCAGCTAAAATAATCTGCGTTCGGACAATTGGTGCTGGAAGTTAAGTTTGGAATAGCCTGTCTTCCCACCTTAAATCAAGTCAATTGCGCAGTCTTGACCCCTGTGTATCACCCGAAACGGACGCCTAGGCAACTCGATTGGCTCAACAGATGACACCTTCGCGGAGAGGCCTTGCGTGGAATTCAGGAGAGGACATGAAAAGGGTAGAGAGAGGAGACACTGTCAGAGTTCACTACACAAGGAGACTTGCAGACGGCACTGTACTGGATAGTTCTGAGGACCTTGCTCCCGTCCAGTTTGAGATAGGCGGCTCGCAAGTTGTCTCCGGGCTTGAAAGGGCTGTCCTTGGCATGCGTCCCGGTGAATCGAGATTTACCACCATCACCGCAAAGGAGGGATTCGGGCCATACCAGGAACGGAAGGTACACAAGATTGACCGGAGAGAGGTGCCTGCAGGCATGGAAATCGCCATTGGACAGCAATTCGACATGGTGCGGCCAGACGGTCACACGACCCCAGTTACCGTAAAAGACATCTCAGACCAGAACGTAACGCTCGATGCCAACCATCCTCTGGCAGGCATGAACCTCTTTTTTGAGATAGATCTACTGGCTATCCTGTAATGGCTTCTTTGCCGTAGGGCCTGTTCCGAGCTTGCTGCACACGTCCGGAGTCCCATGGCCTCAATAAAGGCATGGAGACTGCTCAAGGTTTTACCCCCCCGTCCATTTAACCGCATTCCAGGCTTAGTTCCAGAAGAAATTGATGCATCAGACTTGGGACCTCAGGACTGGGAGCGGAGGAGTTGAGAGACCTGCTGGGTCATTTCCAGGACCTTCATGGCCTGATCGACGGTAAGGGACCCGGTCCCACAGCTGGGCGTGATGAGGCACTGGGCCAAGATCCTGTCATGGTCTATTCCAAGGCTTTCTAGGTGCGCCACCTGGGCTTGCCATTTTGCTACCAGGCTGGGGCCTGTCTCTTTTTCGATGTCATGGCCGTCTGAGGTTGGGACAATCCCCCAGGCGAGGATCCGACCCTGATCAAAGAAACGCCTAAGACCTTCCTGGAAAAGGGCTAACCGGTCAAAAAAACCATAGGCATCAAAACTGAGTATGTCTGCCGAAGAATCCAAGATGAGCGACCAGTCCGTATTTGCACACACGTGAACCCCGGCAAGGCCGCCGGCAAGATGGATAGCCTCAATCACGTCTGAAAGGACCCTGCCAACATCTTCACGGGAGATGCTGATGAAGGCAGAGGTGCCAAATCCTGCCAAGCCTGGCTCGTCTATAAAGACTATGGCCGGCAGGCCCCATTGACTCAGTTTCTCAACCTGCCACCGGGCCTTCAGGGCAAGGGTCTTGACCACTACGTCCAGGAGCCGTTCATCATAAAAAAGGGCTCGTTTGTCCTGATCGGTCAACGCTGTGGCCAAGGTTACAGGTCCGGTAATCTGCCCCTTCAGGGCCACAGGGATCTGGGAAGTATTCTTCAGGGCATCAAGAAAAGCAAAAAAGCCCTTGGCAGTGTCCTCTGTGAGGATAAATCGGGTGCTGTCCAAGGGGGCATTGCCTTCTGTAACCAGCAGATAATCTTCATAAAATGTCAGCAACTCTTCCTCATAACCCGATGCCATGGTATCTACAAAAGCCCGCCCTTCTTTGCGGACAACGCCTGGCATTCCGGGGAGGAACTGAACCATCATGCCCTCTTCTGGGTAGGCTGGGAGTTGCACCCAAAGAGGGATTTCCGGCGTGTATTCGAAGACCATACGGATGGCCGCCCCATGGTCGGCAATGGGGAGGCTCCCAATGAGTACGGGTAATCTGTTAGCTTCAAATCGGTCCATGCCAAGTCCTTTTATCGAAACATGGTACAACGATAAGGCGTTAGAAGGTGAGAATAGACAACATCCTCATCCAGTTTTCGAAAAACAGGTCCTCTGGGCCAGGCTCTATCATTATGGGTCATGTATAGATCGGCACTGACTAGCACAGTCTAGCACCTTGAGGCAAGAAGACTCTTGTGCCGGGGGCTATTCTCCTTGACTGGACCTGTAAAATGATACATAGTTTTACTTGACGCCTTTCTTTTTTCGTAACCCACTGTTGAGGGCTGTCGGGAAGAGATTTGTGCATACAAATTCAGCCGGTCAGGGCGTAGCAGGGGGGGAGATGCCTCAGGCCAAGGGGGTTTTGCCAGAGCTAGTGGAGGTATGATGGATGCCTCGGGCGGCCATTGACAGGCCGCAATTCTCTTGGTATTGTTAAAACGTTACGTAGTTAGTCCCCATCCATTAAGTGCTTATGAATCAATAGGCAGTGGCGTTAGTCTCCAATTCAGTCCTGCGGCAGCGGGCTTCGCAAGGTCAAGAAAACCAAAGGATTGCGCGGCAGTCCGCCGCGGCGGATGGCACAAGCGATCCCCCAGATTTCTTAGCCTTCGGCTGATTGACCCCCGAGAAATGGGCTTGGCATTGTACAGGGCAGGCTCCGAGAGCGCGGAAAAGGGCCACTTATGGATGGAAACTGGTTAGCTGGATATCACTTTTCACATTCATTATATCAAGGGGACTGAGAATAAGGGAGAGATTCTATGTTCGGAATCGGTATGCCAGAGTTGATCATCATTCTTGTGATTATCTTGATCATTTTTGGGGCCGGAAAATTGCCTGAGATTGGAAGCGGTATCGGAAAGGGGATCAAGAACTTCAAGAAAGCCACCTCTGGAGAGTTGGAGGAAGATCCCAAGTCTGAAGAGCCCGAAAGGCTAGAAGAGGAAAACAAGACTTAAAGCCACTGTCGTTTCTGCCCACACCATCGGCGTCCCCGCGAGTGTCTCCTATACCCCTCACAGTCAAGGGAAGTCCTTCTGGTTAGAACGGGATGTCGTCGTCTGAGGGCTCTTTTGATGCTGGCTCCACGTCCCCACCCAGGTTCGCTTCGGGCGGGACATTGGCTGAGCCCCGTGATCCGAGCATTTGCATGCGCCAGGCCCTGATCTCTGTGGTCTGTCGTTTATTGCCTTCTTTATCTTCCCATTCGTTTGTCTGAATGCTGCCCTCAATATAGACCGGGCTCCCCTTTGAAAGATATTCTCCGCACGTTTCTCCCAGCCGACCCCATGCCACCACACGGTGCCATTCTGTGCGAGACTGCTTCTCGCCTTCCCTATTGGTCCAGTTTTCTGTAGTGGCAACACTGAAATTGGCAACGGCAGTTCCGCTAGGCGTGTAGCGAACCTCTGGGTCCCTGCCAAGGTTTCCGATCAAGATCACTTTGTTGACACTAGCCATGGGCACCCCCTTTGGGCAACAGGTATATGTTTGTAGACCGTCGGGCCCAACTTCGCGCTAGCAGCTTCCCCAAAACGCCTCTTGTAGCCGCTCCAACGACATTGGGATCTCTATAGGATGGGCTGCCAAAAGTCCCGAGCTGTCTGGCTAAACTGCGGGGGACCATAATCGATGAAGGGTGTAAAATCAAGTCAAATCCTGTCCAAGAGATGAGAACCTTCCAAAGCCTCTTTCCTCTCTGATTTCTCCTTGATTAACAGGCCGCTTTCAATATAATGGAATCGTTATCGATTGTCTGCGATGAAATCCCGTGCTATGCATGGGGAGCAGGCTTGAACCAAGGGAACCACGCCCACCTCAAGGGTGGGACTTACTGCGCTTGGCATGATGTGATGGTCATGGGATATATTTTCGGTTTCAAAGAGGCCCAGAGATACGACGACTGGTATGTGAACCCGCAGAACCGCTTTGTTGCTGACCTTGAAGATCACGTGATGCTAAGATTGCTCCGTCCCGTCCGAGGGGAGCGTGTATTGGATATCGGGTGTGGCACGGGAAGAGACCTTTTCATGTTTCTTGAAATGGGCCTGGACGTCACAGGTTTGGACGCTTCCCCTCACATGCTCGAAGTGGCAAAAAAGAGGCTAGGCCATCGAGGGGAATTGCGGCAGGGTTTGGCTGAGGCTCTCCCTTTTGAAGATAACAGTTTCGACATTGCTACCCTGGTGACCACCCTTGAGTTTGTAGACGATCCCTACAAGGCCCTTCAGGAGGCCTGTCGTGTAGCCAAGGACCGCGTTTTTCTGGGTGCTTTAAACCGATATTCCGTCAAGGCGATTGAGCGAAGGGTGAAGGGCATGTTTTCACAAAGCGTCTACAATCGGGCAAGCTTCTTTAGTGTCTGGGAACTGAAAAGATACGTCCGGGAAATCCTGGGAAAAACACCTGTACGTTGGGGTACGGCCCCTCAGTTTCCTGGCAGTTTGAAGAAGTACACTCAGTACCTTGAAAGGTACTTCCTGGTTCAGAAGTCTCCCTTTGGGACCTTCATCGGCATGGCGGTCACCCTGGTACCCCGGTATCGAACCAAGAACATTCCCATAGACGAGTATGTTCGCCAGCCGACAAAGGCCGCGCCAAGCCTCATGCAGACCCCAACACATTCAAGTCAGTGTCCACCTGCGAAAACCTAAGAAGGAAGTAGGCACTTGGGAGGCTCGCCGTATGGAGGCCTATCTGTACCAAAGACTGGACGGAAGAAAAGTCCGATGCGATCTTTGTCATCACCGATGTATCATCAAAGAGGGAAAGCTGGGCCTGTGCGGAGTTCGAGAAAACCAGAAAGGGGTCCTGAGGACACTCGTATATGGAAGGCTTATCGCCCGGCATGTCGATCCCATTGAGAAGAAGCCCCTCTATCACGTGTTTCCCAGCACCCTTTCTTATTCCATTGCCACAGTGGGCTGCAATTTCAGATGCCGTTTTTGTCAGAACGCTGATATCGCCCAGTTCCCGGCAGACCGCAAGGGCGCCATCATCGGGGACCATTACAGCCCTGAAGATGTGGTGACGGCTGCAGCGCAGGCTGGCTGTCGGAGCATTGCTTATACCTATACGGAGCCAACGGTCTTTTTTGAATTCGCATATAATACTGCCAAGCTTGCCCATGAAAAGGGCATCGTTAATGTGTTTGTGACTAATGGATACATGACCCCAGAGGCCGTCCACATGATTACGCCGTATCTAGATGCAGCCAACGTGGATTTAAAGGCTTTTAACGATAAGTTCTACAGAGAACAGTGTGGCGCGAAGCGAAAACATGTGATGGAAACACTGCGAGTCATGAAATCAGCTGGTATCTTTGTAGAGGTGACAACGTTGCTTATTCCTGGTCTCAATGACGACAGGCAAGAATTGGGACAATTGGCCACCTTTATTGGCGACGCACTTGGCCGTGACACGCCATGGCACATTAGCCGGTTTCATCCGACCCATAGGCTCACCGACCGTCCGGCGACCTCGGCGGAAAGCATTCACGAGGCCAGGACAATCGGCCTTGCTGCTGGGCTTCGCTATGTATACAGCGGAAATCTTCCCGGAGACGAAGGGGAGAATACGATTTGTTACCATTGCGGCGAAATCTTGATTCAACGGTGGGGCTATCACATATCCAAGAATGTCATAAAAGATGGCAAGTGCCCGAAGTGTGATGCAGTGATAGACGGCCTGGGGATTTGATTTGCCTCAAAGGCCGCTATTTCCAATTTCCTCCTGGGTCTGGTTCCAGCCTCACGGTGACCCTTTCTCCCTCAATGCCCTCCAGTCTGAACTTGTCCTTGTTGAGATAGTTCTGCCTAGAGTCAGTGCCATGTGCCAATTGCCTGAAAAGCCCTCTTTGCTTCTATAAACAACAAAAGTGCCCAGCAAGTTTCTGTGTTCCGTGCACACGGAAAAGCGGAATAAGAAATGGTGAGAGAAGCAGTGCTTGCGAGGGACGAAAGAGGAAAAAAGCAGCCCCGTCCCTTACCCCTGTTCGGCCAAGAATTCCAGGAGTGTCTTATTGAACCTTGCCGGCTGCTCCATAAACAGAAAGTGACCGCAACCTTCCCATTGTTGGAATTCCAAATCGGGAAAGAGCCTTCTAAGATAGGATCCAGAGTCCTCAGGAAGGTCCGACGTTTGTGCATAGATGGCAAGGGTCGGCAGAGTCACGGCATCTTCTTGCCACAGCCTTGGATCGCCAAAGGCTTCCAAGGCGCTAACTGCCACATGCTGTGGCGTGCTCAGCATGACGGACTTTATCTGTTCGCGAAGCTGGACAGGCGTTTCTTCCACAAACATGGAATCAATGAAGCCTCCGGCAAAGGCCTTGTAGTCCGGCCCTTTGAAACGCTGAACAAATCTAGCGTTGCCCTTCATCCATACCCTGAGTTTGAGCTGATCCTTTGGCATACGATAGAAGGCACCATCCACATTGACAAGGGCTCTTGCCTTGTCTGGGTACTTCCTAATGAACTGCCTGGCAACAGACATCCCCATGCTGTGGCCCACGAGCACGACACGCTCAATTCCCGCGTCCACGAGCGTAGCGTTCACCGCCCTTGCGAACAGGTCTTGTGTGTATACGATTGGAGGCTTGTCGCTCTGGCCGTGGCCAGGAAGATCCACAACGATCAGGTTGCTGCCTTTCTTAAAGGCAGGAATCTGAAACCGCCAAAAACTGGAGTCGCAGGTCCACCCATGGATAAAAACAACAGCTTCTTGGCCTTTTCCATAACGCACGTAGTGAAGACGAAGACCATCAAGCTCCACAAAATGATCTTGCCCATCCTTTATGCCCACGTTTGGCGTGCACGACAGCAAGCAACATAGAACAAGCAGAGAGCTTAGGAAAAAGACTATGCTCCAACGGTTTCCCTTTGCATTGATGGGCCATGCTTGCCGATTCATAATCCTCACCCCATCCTAGAAAAGAGCCTTGCTTCTTAGTCAACGCCGTGTTCCCGCCTCTCTCTGATAGGTATTGATTCCATGACCTCAACGGGAAGCTTAAGAGCCCTTTCCATGATTCCCAAAACCCCGGATCCAACTGCTGAAGCCGAAAGGGGTTTGACGGTGGGATTGGACCAATCGCCCGTGACCTTGACCGGAATGGAGACAACAGTCCCCCCCAGGATACGGCCCAGTACAGGAATCTTTTTTGCCAGAGAATCCACAGTCTTTAAAGGGGCTACCAGATACGTGAGATCATACTTCTTGTTCATGAGATCCACCGCACCAGTGCAGGCAATTTCTACTGATGGGCCCATCATCAATCCCTTTTTCAGTGCAAGTCTGCCGTCCTCTACAAGGGCCTCAACCTCCACGGAATCGTAGGGGAGCCCCTTTTCAGCAAAGCCCGGAACCTTGCCCCTAAAGACCTCAGTGAGATTGACAAAGGCCAGGACCTTTGCCAGCAGTCCGTAACGGTAAATCCGCCCGTCCTTGGCCATGAATTCCAGAGCGCCCCAGGTTGATTCAAGAAGCGCTTCAGGCTTTTCTTGGGCCCTGATTTGCCCTGCGAAAGAAAAGGTTCCCGTCATCTGCTTCTTCTCTTCCAGGAAGCACGTGAAGGCTGCGCCCAGATCCTGATTCGTAGAAGCGGGTTTGAAATCCAGTGATATCTGATGAGGCGTTACCCTCAGAGTCCCTGGAGTCGCAATGCTGCATAGATTTGCCTCTAAAATCGCCACGTCTATTTCGTCCGGGGTAAAGGCCACGTCTGCATGGAAAGGGGTCCACACAAAGCGGTCATAGGTGAAACGCTCTGCATTAAGCCTGACCTTCCCGCAGAAAGGAAGGGCCCACAAATGTCCTTCCCCTTTCTCTGTTTCACTTCCCCGACCAAGGGCATTTGCTATGGTCTTCCAGTCTAGGTCTTTTGTGGAAAGGTCCATGTCGACTTGAAGCCCTTCGTCGGTAAAGTGGACACCACCTTTGGCAGCCATCCGGTTGTTTTCCCACATGCAAACTGCGGAATGCACCCGGAGAGCATTCTCTTTCACGTCTAGAGAAATGCTGTCGATCTCCAAAGGCGCTTTCACACCCAAAGGTAGGAGAAGATCTCCGCCCTTGAGTCTTCCATGGGCTTTTGATTTTGCCGGCTCATCCCTCTGAAAATGGATGAGCATATTTCCTTCCACCCACCCTTGGGCAGCTTTCGCTTCTTCGAAGAGCCTGTTCATGGTCGTCTTTGTCAAGTTGCCCGAAAATTCCAGGTTGAACGCTTCTCTCGTGACATCAAGTTTTAGGGTGGCGCTGGTGTCCTGATCTTGAACATGTATGTTCCGGATGCACAGCTTTTTGTCCTCTTTAATAATGTCGATGGTGACTTTAGGACCCCCTTGCACGACCAAGTCTCCTCGAAAAGATGCTGCGGCATTCCTGGAATAGGCGAGATGGCCCTTCGAAATGCTCAGAGGAGACCCAGGTCTCAGCAAAGGCGACATGCCAATAGCCCTTGAAAACCATTCAGTAGATTCTGAACCCAGTTCGCCTTCAAGTCTTAGGTCTGCCCCATTGAGGCCTGCCAGGTAGTCCCTCAAAACCCCCGAGACCTTGAGCGAGGCATCCAGCACGGTCAATTGAACCTCTGCGAGAGAGAGTTCTTGCCTCTTTCCATTCTCAAGGGCGTGAAAGCCCCCCCTCGTCACCTTTATTGGCCCTGAAAGGAGACTGCTTTCAACAGCCAGCCCCTCAACTTCACCAGTGATGTTGAAGTGCCATTCTTTGAGCCTGTGAAGTGGTCCTTTCCCGCTCAAGTGAGATAGGGTGAGGCTGCCAGCCACACTGCCTATATCTGTTGCTGCGTTGCGCACTTCTTCAAATGAGGCAAGCCATGGACAGATCTCGTCTAGTACGAGCCTGAGCTTCCCGGATGTGACCTCAAGGTGGGGCTCTATTTCCCACTTGAGATCCGCAGAAAGATCGGAAAAAGTAGACTTCCCCAACATGCCCCTCACGTTTTCTACGCAGACGCCCGATTTTTCATAGGCGAAGTGCCCTCCATGAACCTCCACCGGATAAGGAATGCGTTGGTAATCGCCGGACAGGTGAAACCTGGACACATCGACCCTTGCCGTGATGGTCTTCATGCTTTCTCCCAGGATCAACCTTCCCACAGCGTTGCCTCTGATGTCCTGTATGCCATTCACTTCTCTTAGAAAGGCTTCATTCTTCACAAACTGTCGCAGGGTTGACCTAAGTTGAACCAGATCGGTCTCTATGTCTATTTCAAGATGGAAAGGGGCGTCTTTTCCCCTGAGGCCCAATTTCAACAATCCTTTGCGCCCCTGGGCGTCACCCAACCGTGCTTCAAGATTGTGTCCCTCCAAGATGCCCTGCGAAATGACCACATTCCCATTGACTTCCTCAAGAGCCATGTCAACCCGGGCAATAGAGATCTTCCCTCCTCTCAGGCTGCCCTCAATAGACATGTTCTGGAGTTTTGCCAGATCAATCAGAGAACTCCCATGGGTTCGGAACGTGATCACCGTCGCCTCGCCATCTTGAAGAATATCAAAAATGTTTTGGATCTCGCGAATGTTGCCTGCCAACGCCAGGGCTGCTTTCCGTGTGGAACGCACATCCACCCTTCTGGCCTCCAGCTCCAAGCGGACCTGCGGAGACATCTGTGCCTCCAGGTAAAGGCTCTCCCAAAAATGGGATTTACAGGTAAGCTGGCAGGCCATTTTACTTGGCTGGAGGGTGAGCCATCCGTCAACATCCTGAAGGCTCAGAAGGGACTGGTCCTCTTGTCGTAGATTTAGCGTCCCCCTTTTTAACTGCACGACAATGCCGGGTGCTTTGGATGCAATGACAGCCAAAGGAGCCGCCATTTTCTCTTCAAGGGTTGGGCCAGAGCCTTCTTTTTGTCCCTCCCTGTGCTTTTGGAGACTTTGCGGGATTGTCACTCTGAGAGCGGGTCCTTCAAGTAGGAGCTTAGCAGGCCGAACGTCCGCCCTGAGAAGAGGTAAAACTCTGGGGTAAACCGTTATGGACTCGACGGAACCGGCGAGTCTTGCGGGAATCGATATGCTTCCTTCGTGGATCAGCACTTTAGGGCGGGGCAGTAACGAGAGAGCAACCTTTCCACATGCCACCTCGCCTCCCACTGCCTGGGAGATATTGGCGAGGATCTTCTCTCTCACGGGTGAAAGGTTGATGAGCTTGGGCAAGGCAAGCGCAACGACTATAAAGAGGAAAAAAAGAGCCCCCAGCCCTCCAGCCACCCGGCCCCATATCCTTCTTTGTCTACCCACAGGAAATCCATACCTCCTTTTCAATGCTTCTTCGGTATGGGGGTCATCTTCTTTTCAATCTTCGGTTTTTTCAATCCCGCTGCCATGAGACACTGTGCGCTATTGCAGCGCAGGATAGGCATCTTGGGATAACGTCAGTCATGGATCTCTCCGTCTCCCATGGGATGATTTGCCTTACAAGACATGCCTGCGCTGTCAATTGATTACATCGCCAGATTTCTTTTGTGGCGTTAATAGCCATGATGATGCCAAGGTGGAGTGACTTCTACAAAAGAGGCGAGTGTGTCACCCTTTTAGCCTATTGTACGCTTGTACAATCATTTCTGCAGCTGTCTCGATTTCCGCTTCAGTATTCTCCCTGCCGAGAGTCAACCGAATGGCCCCTCGTCCTATTTCTTCTGGGATCTGCATGGCTGCAAGGACGTGAGAGAGGCTTACTGAATGGTCATGACAGGCCGCGCCAGTGGATGCACAGATCTTGGGAATGGCATCAAGGAGAGTGGCACCGTTGACACCGGGCAGGGAGACATTGAGAGTGTTGGGAAGACGCGCATGTGCATGTCCGTTCAAGACAAGTCCGGGAATATGCCCGGTAAGAAGCTCGTGGAATCGATCCCGCAAATCCCTTATGCGCTCAGCCTCTTCTGACATCTTCATACGGGCCAGAGCACAGGCCCTTGCCAAGGCCACTGCAAACATCACGTTCTCTGTGCCCGCTCTGCGGCCCGATTCCTGGCCCGCTCCGTGCATAAAGGGCTCGATTTCCAATCCATCCCTTACGAATAGGGCTCCGATGCCCTTTGGTGCGTACATCTTGTGGCCTGCCAGGGAGAGAAAGTCCACCCGCAATTCTGAGACATCCACAGGTATCTTACCTGCAGACTGGGCCGCGTCAACATGAAAAAGGACGCCAGCAGCCTGCGCCAGTTCGCCGATCTGCTCGATGGGCTGCACGGCCCCTGTCTCATTGTTGGCATGCATGACGGAAACCAATGTGGTCGTTGGCTTGATGGCATCCCGCACGGCCAAAGGATCTACCAACCCAAATCGGTCGACCGGCAAAAAGGTAACTTCATAGCCTTGATACATCAAGAAAAGGCAGGGATTTGTTACAGCAGGGTGTTCAATTTCCGTGGTAACAATATGCCGACCTTTGCGCGCAAAGCTGTAAGCCACCCCCTTTATAGCCATGTTGTTGGACTCAGTGCCGCCGCTCGTGAACACCACTTCCCGTGGCTGGCAGCCGATGAGCTTTGCCACCTCGGCCCGAGCCCCTTCCAAGGTTTGTTTGGCCTCACGCCCCAGTCCATGGCTGCTACTGGGGTTCCCATACGCCTTGCCTACGTGCGGCCTCATGGCCTCTGCCACCTCCGGGGCTATGGGGGTGGTGGCATTGTGGTCCAGATAGATCATCTGCTCAAAGTATGAAGCCCCGTCTTGAAGACCGAGGCTTTCAGTCTGTGTCGTGTCTTGGGCCGTTGCAAATCCTATTTCTTCTGCTTTCTCTTTTTTGCCTTTTCGGCCAGAACGGCGTGGGCCGCTGCCAGCCTGGCAATAGGCACGCGGAAAGGTGAGCAGCTCACGTAATCCAGACCGATCTTGTGGCAGAATGCCACCGAGTTCGGCTCTCCACCGTGCTCACCGCAGATCCCAATCTTGAGCCTCTTGCGCGCGGAACGACCTCTTTCCACTCCCATTTTCATGAGTTGTCCTACACCGCCCTCGTCAATGGCCTGGAAAGGATCATCTGCAAGGATCTTGTTCCCCACATATTCAGGCAGGAAAACCCCTGCATCATCCCGGGAATACCCGAAAGCCATCTGCGTCAGGTCGTTGGTGCCAAAGGAGAAGAACTCCGCTGTCTCAGCGATTTTGTCAGCCACCAAGACAGCCCGAGGGATTTCAATCATGGTGCCTACCATGTACGGGAACTTCATCTTCGATTTGGCCATGACCTCTGCTGCCACTGCGTCTATGACAGCCTTCTGATTGTTGAACTCTTCGGAGGTGCCCACAAGGGGTACCATGATTTCCGGAGACACCTTGATCTTCTGCTTTCGGCATTTGACCACCGCTTGAAAGATGGCGCGGGCCTGCATGGCCGTAATCTCAGGATAGGTGATGCCCAACCGGCAACCCCGGTGGCCCAACATGGGGTTGAACTCCGATAAAAAATCGGCCTTGGCAGCTACGGCCTTGGCAGAAACGCCCAAACGCTTGGCCATCTCTTTTTGTGTGGCCTTCTCGTGGGGGATGAACTCGTGCAAAGGCGGGTCCAAAAGCCTGATGGTGACCGGTCGCCCCTTCATAGCCTTGAAGATGCCAAAGAAGTCTTTGCGCTGCATGGGCAACAGCTTGGCCAGGGCCTTTTCGCGCCCTTTCTTGTCTTCCGCCATGATCATCTCCCGCATGGCCCAGATGCGTTCACCAAAGAACATGTGCTCCGTTCTTGTCAGCCCAATGCCCTCGGCCCCCAAGGCGATGGCCACCTTGGAATCCTCAGGGGTATCTGCATTGGTCCGAACGTTGAGACGTCGGATCTGATCCGCCCAGGTCATCAGTTTCTTGTAGCTCTGATTCTTTTCCGGGCCCGTGGCTACCATGGGCAGCCTGCCTTCGTAGATGACGCCCTTGGTACCGTTCATACTAATCCAGTCCCCTTCTTTGAGGGTCTTGTTACCGAATTTGACGGTCTTGTTCTTTATGTCAATGTGGCCGATGTCACCGCAGCCCACAATACAACACTTGCCCCAGCCTCTGGCTACCAGGGCCGCGTGACTGGTCATGCCGCCCTTGGAAGTCAAAATGGCCTGAGAAGGCTTCATGCCGTGCACATCTTCCGGCGACGTCTCTTCTCGGACCAAGATGACCTTCTCCCCCTGGTTTCCCAATTGCTCGGCCCTGTCAGCGGTAAGCACAATCTGGCCAACTCCGCCGCCGGGACCGGCAGGAAGGCCGGTGCCTAGCTTTTTGGCGGTCTTTTCCGCCTTGATATCCAGCATGGGATGAAGCAATTCATCGACCTGTTCGGGCTTCACGCGGGAGACCGCCACCTTTTTGGTGATAAGACGTTCCTTCACCATATCGACAGCCATTTTGATGGCCGCCGGACCGTTTCGTTTTCCAACCCTAGTCTGAAGCATGTAGAGAACGCCATGTTGAATGGTGAATTCTATATCTTGCATGTCCCTGTAATGCTTGTCCAGCTTGCGTCTGAAGCCGTCAAGTTGCTTGTAAAGCTTGGGCATGGAACCTTGCAGCGTTGGCAAATGTTTGTTCGTGGCCACTTTAGAAACATTGTTGATGGCAAAGGGGGTACGAATACCGGCCACCACATCTTCGCCCTGGGCGTTGATGAGCCATTCTCCGTAAAAGTTATTATCTCCCGTGGCCGGGTTGCGAGTGAAGGCAACCCCTGTGGCACAGTCGTCGCCCATGTTGCCAAAGACCATGGTCTGGACATTTACGGCAGTTCCCCAATCATCAGGGAGTCCCTCAATGCGCCGGTATGACACAGCCCGTTTGCCGAACCATGACAGGAAAACCGCATCAATAGCACCCCACATTTGTGCCATGGGATCATCTGGAAAGGGTTTCCCAAGGACTTTCTTGACGGTTTTCTTAAACTGCGTGCAGAGCGATTTCCAGTCGTCGGCAGTAAGGTCCAGGTCCGTGTCATACCCCTTCTTTGCTTTCACCTTGTCGATGAGACCCTCCAACTGGGCCCGGATTCCCTTGCCTTCTTCCGGTTCTATGCCTGCCGCCTTTTCCATGACCACGTCAGAGTACATAGCAATGAGCCGTCGGTAGGCGTCATAAACAAATCGAGGATTTCCTGTTTTCTTGATGAGCGTCGGAATTGTCTTTGAAGTCAGCCCTACGTTGAGCACCGTTTCCATCATACCGGGCATGGAAGCCCGGGCGCCGGAGCGGACGCTGAAAAGAAGCGGATCTTTGGGGTCTCCGAATCTCTGCTTCATGAGCCTCTCGACTTTCGTCAGGTTGGCATCAACCTGCTTCTTTAGGCCTGGCGGGTATTTGCGTTTCCTGGCGTAGAACTCGTTGCACGCCTCTGTTGTAAGGGTGAATCCGGGCGGAACAGGCATGCCGAGGTTAACCATCTCAGCTATGTTGGCACCCTTCCCACCCAGGAGATTCTTCATCTTGGCAGTCCCATCCGCTTTGCCACCTCCGAAGAAATAGACGTACTTATGACCGGCTTTCATGGCTGACGCTCCTTTCCAGAAAAATTTGAGGCACTGTTGGCCGTCTGGATCAACTGCGAGTAACGTCTGATCCGGGCCTCCTAATAGCATAGGACTGCTAACAAATCAAGCACTAAGAAGCTGATAACGGCCTCGCCAAAGGCGCAAGAGGCTCGGACCCTTCTAACCTGAAGGTTTGTCCGAAAACTGTTGATAACTATTCACTGTCGTGATAGGGGAACTACTACCTATTACGTTTTTCGCTCTGCCACAAACGGTTTGTGCAGATGCCTTCGTGGTGTTCTTTTGGTGGGATGTCCTTATTGAAAGGGCCTGTCATAGCCTTTTCGGGGAGGTAAGCTTCGCGATTCCATGAGCCCGCCCAAGAGAAAGGTCTACGTCTTCATCGTTTCTGACGCTACCGGCCTTACCGCTGAAAGAGTCATCAGCGCCGTCTTGGTGCAGTTTAAGCCCATCAGCCCCATCTTCAAGAGATTCCCCTACATCAAGAGGAAAGATCAAATAGAAAATGTCTTGGCCAGAGCTGAGAAGCTTGAGGCTATCGTCATCTACTCCTTGGTCTCTCAAGAGCTCCGCACATGGATTTCTGAAGAAAAAGTCAAAAGACAGGTCTACACCATCGATCTTCTTGGCCCCCTTTTGGAACGGATGGGGAGACTCTGGAACATGCTTCCCGCTTTTCGTCCGGGCTTGTTTAAAGGGTTGGGAGAGGAATCCATCCGTCTTGCTGAGGCCATCGACTTCACGTTACGACATGACGACGGTCAAGGGATAAAGAGCCTCGGCAAGGCCGATCTCATTCTCCTTGGCGTTTCCAGGACTTCAAAGACACCAACAAGCCTTTACCTGTCATGCAACAACAGCCTTAAGGTTGCCAATGTCCCCATCATTCCAGAGGTGAATCCTCCAAAAAAGATCTTTACGCTGAAACGGCGAAAGGTAGGCCTTACCATTGCGCCCGAAAGGTTGGCCTTTATCAGGGAGAAGAGGCTCAAATATGCAGGGGCAACGGATTACACGGACATAAACCGTATCAGGGAGGAGCTGGCACACTGCCAGGGCATATTCAAACAGATAGATGGTATTCAGGTCGTGGACGTGACGAACGCCTCTATAGAGGAAATTGCAAACAAAATCGTGTGATGAATGGCAAATAGGGAAAAGGAGATGATGAGGCCATGAGGAAGAACGGTTTCGTACTGTGGTTTAAGGATCTGGGGAAAGGAGATATCCCGCTCGTTGGTGGTAAATGCGCTAACCTAGGTGAGCTATTGGGAAAGATCGGAGTGCCTGTCCCCAATGGTTTTGCCGTGTCTGCCCAAGCATACCAGTTCTTTCTAGAAAAGACAGGGGCAGGCAAGAAGATTCAGGAAATGCTTTCAGGTGTTGACGTAGGGGACATGGAATTACTGCAGGAGGTGTCCCGAAAAATCAGAAAATACGTGGAAGGCCAATCCATGCCAAAGAAGATGGAAAAGGCCATATTGGACGCCTATCAGGCCCTCTGCAAACAAGTCGGAAAGAAGAGCGTGGCCGTGGCCGTACGGTCTTCGGCAACGGCTGAGGATCTTCCAGGGGCCAGCTTCGCAGGCCAGCAGGATACCTTTTTAAATGTGACCCGAAAAAGCCTTCTTAAGAGCGTGAAACAGTGTTGGAGTTCTCTCTTCACACCCAGGGCGATTGTCTATCGACAAGAAAAGGGCTTTTCCCACGAAGAAGTCCTGATCAGTGTGGCCGTGCAGGAGCTGGTCTTTTCTGAGGCATCGGGCGTGATGTTTACTATTGAGCCCGTAAGCGGTGAAACAGACAAGATGATCATCAATGCCTCCTGGGGCCTAGGTGAAGCCGTTGTCAGCGGCCAGGTCACACCGGATGAGTTTGTGGTGGATAAGGCGTCCCTGGGCATAGTGGACAAACATGTGGTGAAGAAAGATAGACAGATTGTGTCTGACAAAAAGGGCAGCACCAAGTGGCTCACCGTTCCAAAGAAACTGCAAGAAAGGCCGGCGTTGAGCGATGATGCTATTCAGCGGATAGCAGAATACGGCCTTCAGATTGAGAAGCATTACGGGGTTGCCCAGGACATAGAGTGGGCTGTGGACGCTGATGGACGGACCTTTATTCTTCAAGCTAGGCCTGAGACCGTTCATGGAGACCAAGGGACAGTGAAGCAAGAGGAAGGGGGCGCTTTCATGGAAGAAGATATACTGGTGCGGGGAATGGGCGTCAGCCCGGGCAGAGGGTCGGGCAAGGTCAAGGTTATCCTGGATGTGAAGGAGATTTCATCCTTTCAAGAAGGCGACATTCTGGTCACAGAGATGACGACGCCAGATTGGGTCCCGGCCATGAAGATCGCCTCGGCCGTGGTCACCGATCTGGGCGGCAAGACCTGCCATGCGGCCATCGTGAGCAGGGAACTGGGCGTTCCGGCTGTGGTTGGATGCGAGAACGCGACAAAGGTTTTAAAAGATGGACAGACGGTGACGGTGGAAGGCCAGAGAGGCCTTGTTTTCAAGGGGGCCATTGCTCAGAGAGAGGCTGAAAAGACAGCCGTTGTTCCTGTCGACTTTTCGGCTCAGATGACTACAGGCACCAAGGTGTATGTAAATCTGGCGGTTCCTGAAATCGCCGAAAAGGTTGCACGGGAAACCAATGCCGATGGCGTGGGCTTACTCCGTGCGGAACACTTGATGTTGAGTATCGGCAAGCACCCCAGACTCCTGTTGGAAGAGGGTGGGAATCAGGTCATGATCGACACCTTTGCCCGCGGGATCGGACAAGTGGCCGAGGCTTTTTTCCCCAAGCCCGTGATATATAGATTCCTGGATTTCAAACCGGACGAATTTCTCGAATTGCCTGGCGGTGAGAAATATGAACGAGACCACGTGGGCCCCAATCCCATGATCGGCTACAGGGGGCAACACAGGTACATAAAGGAGGATGATATCTTCAGGCTTGAATTGCAGGCCATACAAAAGGTCAGAGACACCATGGGGCTCAACAACGTCTGGGTCATGCTCCCGTTTGTGCGAACACGCCGGGTTTTCAGGCAGGCCGTTCAGATCATGCGTGAAGAGGGATTGGATCACCGCGCGAACGCTGATTTTCAGCTCTGGATCATGGTGGAGGTTCCCAGTGCCTGCTTCATGATAGAAGAATTCTGCAAGGAGGGTATAGACGGCATCAGTTTCGGAACCAACGATTTGACCATGCTCGTCCTTGGCGTGGATAGAAACGATGTCTCTGTTCAGGACCTCTACGATGAGCGAAACCTGGGTGTGCTTCGGGCCATCGCATATACCATTGCCGTGTGCAAAAAGCATGGTGTGACAACGTCGATCTGCGGGCAGGCCCCCAGCGTGTATCCCGACTATCTTGAGTTCATGATTCGATGCGGCTGTACGTCCATATCCGTACTCCCTGACACTGTCGTATCATCCAGACGAGGCGTGGCCATGGTGGAAAAAAAGATTCAGATGGAAAATGCCCTGGGCATGGTAACGAATCCCAGGATCGCCAAGATTCCCATGAAGGATATCTTTTTCTGGCGGTTTGTGGAGGATTGATCTGTGCGAAGCAGTTGCAAGGGGCTCGTGGACTACATCGTTCACAGATACAAGTATGGCGTGGAAGTCGGAATCGGCCATTTCCCGGATTTGGCCTTGGCCCTTGTGGATGGGGGATTGCGGGTTTTTGCTACTGACATCAAGCCGTTTCAATACAGGGGGCTAAAGGTAATCGTAGATGATATCACAGAGCCGAACAAGCCGATATATGCCGGAGTGGAGTTGATCTACGCCTTGCGGCCACCTGTTGAGCTGGTTCCTTATATGAAAAGACTGGCGAAAGAGATGGGGGCTTGCCTCATTGTAAAACCCTTGGCTTCTGAATACCCAGGGGGACGACTGGTCCGCCAAGGGAAGAGCACATTTTTCTTGTGGGAGGGCGTATGAAAAGAAAAAGGGGCACACCAAAGAAGCGTCCTTCCAAATCCAAGATCATTTACCTGGTAGGAGAAATGACCGGAGAGACCATCAGCAAGATTGCCAGGGCATCTCTAGCGCAGTTTAGCGGGGGAAACATCGAGGTCAAGACATTCTTCCAGGTGAGAAACAAACAGCAGCTGGAGAGTATTGCGAAGAAGGCAGCAGAAGACAAAGCCTTGGTGGCCTTTACCGTGCTCCGGTCACGTTCGAGGGATTTCTTGATAGGGGAAGCCGAACGCCGAGGGATAAAGGCTATTGATGTGATTGGCGATTTCATTGTGCAGCTGTCCATGTTTTTGGGCGAAAAGCCGATGGCGATTCCTGGAAGACAATATATCCTAGACGAAGACTACTATTGCCGGATTGACGCGATTAATTTTGCGGTGAAACACGACGACGGGAAGATGCCCCAGGGTCTAAAACATGCTGACCTGATCCTGGTAGGTCTTTCTCGAACAGGCAAAACGCCTCTCTCTACCTACCTGGCCAACCAGGGATGGAAGGTGGCCAATGTGCCCCTTCATCCGGACCTGGATCCCCCGGAGCAGCTGTTTGAGGTAGATCAGAGTAAGGTTCTTGGCCTCCTCATAAGCGTTGAGAGCCTAGTCAAGGTTAGAGAGTCGAGATTGAAGCACTTGGGTCTTACCCCCTATGCAAAGTACGCAGACCCCCTTAAGATAGCAGATGAGATCGATTGGTGTGAGCGGATTTACGAAGAGAATCCACGATGGCGGATCATTGATATGTCTGCCAAGGCCATTGAGGAGGCAGCAGCAAGTATTCTCAACGCTTTGAAGAGCGGGAAAAATCTGGGATGAAGGGACTGAAGTCCCTTCATCCCCTCATTGCCCCAATAGGCCGTGCAGTGATAAAGAAACCGCCACAGCCCACAGGTTTTCTTGTCACCTTCTCTAGGTCCCCATGTCCCATGAAGCAAGGTACTTCTTCTGCTCGGGCGTAAGTCTGTCTATGGAAATGCCCATGGCAGCCAGTTTCTCTTTGGCGATCTTCTTGTCTATGTCCTCTGGGACAGGGTATACCTCAACTCCGAGGGGTCTCTTTCTCTTCACCACGTATTCGATGCAAAGGGCTTGATTTGCAAAACTCATGTCCATGACACTAGAGGGATGGCCTTCCGCAGCGGCCAGGTTTATCAGGCGGCCTTCTCCGAGAACATTGATCCTCTTGCCGTTTTTCAGGGTATATTCCTCTACCGAGGGACGGATCTGACGCTTCTTCTTGGCCATGCTCTCAAGCCCTGGCAAATCCAACTCCACATTAAAGTGTCCTGAATTGCAGACAATGGCACCATCCTTCATGAGCCTGAAATGGGACTTGCCGATCACATTGATATCTCCTGTCAAGGTGCAGAAGATGTCACCGATCTTGGCGGCTTCCTTGCCAGGCATGACCGAAAAGCCGTCCATGACTGCTTCTAGGGCCCGCAGGGGATCCACTTCCGTGACAATGACATTGGCCCCCATGCCTCTGGCCCGCATGGCCACCCCGCGGCCGCACCAGCCATAGCCGCACACCACAAAGCTGGACCCTGCAAGGAGCCGATTGGTGGCCCGGACAATACCGTCCACAGTACTCTGCCCGGTGCCGTACCGGTTGTCAAACAGGTGCTTGGTGTTGGCATCGTTGACCGCAATGATAGGATAATTAAGAACCCCTGCGGCCGCCATGCTTCTTAGCCGAATGATTCCGGTAGTGGTCTCTTCCGTGCCGGCTCGTACGAATTTCAAGAGATCCCTGCGTTCAGAGTGAAGCGTGGAGACGAGGTCGGCGCCGTCATCCATGGTGTACATGGGCTTGAAGTCCAAAACGGCATGAATATGGTTGTAGTAGGTCTTATTGTTCTCCCCTTTGACAGCAAAGACCGGGATCTTGTCGTGCTTTACCAGGGAGGCGGCCACGTCATCCTGGGTGCTTAGGGGATTAGAGGCACAGAGCCTTACCTTGGCACCGCCGGCCTTAAGTGCTTGCATGAGCGCAGCCGTTTCAGTGGTCACGTGAAGACATGCCCCAAGACGTATCCCCTTAAGGGGTTTCTGTTCTGAAAAGCGGGCCGTTATCCTTTCCAAAACCGGCATACTCTGCTTGGCCCACTCAATGCGCTGTTTTCCGTCTGCTGCCAGCTTTATGTCCTTAACGTCATATTCCATGCCAACTTTCCTTTCCCGTCCGATTTAGCTCTATTTTTATTGCTCGGGGAACTGGCCTTTGGGCCCTTTCCCTGGGCCAAGGCCCACGTTCGCCTCTCTGTTCAGAGTATAATCCTGAAAACCTATCCATGATGGATTGGAGCTAGGCCTTGCGTGGTTTCTTCGGTGACGCCTTTCTGCCCGGTTTCTTAAGACCTGCCTTTTCTGCCAGCACCTCGGCCATATTGGTCTTTTCCCACGTGAAGTCTGGATCATTGCGTCCAAAGTGGCCGTAGGCGGACGTCTTTCTGTAAATGGGTCGCAGGAGGTCCAGATACTCAATGATGGCCGCTGGTCTCAGGTCAAAGGTTTCGCGCACCATCTCGGCAAGCCTGTCTCTAGGAATCTCCTCGGTGCCGAACGTGTCCACGAGTACGGAAACCGGCTGTGCCACACCAATGGAATAGGCCAACTGGACTTCGCATTTCCTGGCTAACCTTGCTGCCACGATGTTCTTGGCAATGTGCCTTGCCATGTAGGAAGCGCTTCGGTCCACTTTGGAGGGATCTTTCCCCGAGAAACACCCTCCGCCATGACTTCCTTGGCCACCGTAGGTGTCTACGATGATTTTTCGGCCCGTCAGACCAGCATCTCCCATGGGTCCCCCCACCACGAACCTGCCCGTTGTATTGATGAAATACTTCGTGTCGCCATCGATCATCTTTTTGGGCACCACTTTCTTAATCACTTCATTGATAATGGCCCCTTTCAACTCCGCATAAGAGACCTCTGGGCTGTGCTGGGCTGCAACGACAACGGCCTCAACCCGCTTGGGGTCGCCATTAACGTATTCAATCGTAATCTGGGACTTTCCGTCAGGCCGAAGAAAATCCAGGGATCCATTCTTGCGCACCTCTGTGAGACGCATGGCCAGTTTGTGGGCGTAGCATATAGGCATGGGCATCAGTTCTGGGGTTTCGTCACAGGCATAGCCAAACATGAGGCCCTGGTCCCCCGCCCCCTGTTCCTTGGACAGGCCCTTGCCATTAACGCCCTGGGCAATATCTGGAGATTGCTGATCAATACTGGTGATCACCGCGCAAGTCTCCCAGTCAAAACCCATAGCCGAAGAATGGTATCCGATGTTTCGAATAGTGTCACGGACGAGGTGCGGGATGTCCACGTAGCATTCTGTTGTAATCTCCCCGGCGATAAATGCAAGGCCTGTAGTCACAAGGGTCTCACAGGCCACTCGGGCCTTCTTGTCTTGCGCCAATATACTGTCTAAAATGGTATCTGATATCCTGTCCGCCACCTTGTCAGGGTGGCCTTCTGTTACGGATTCTGAAGTAAATAGGTAATTCTTCTTACTCATCTTTCCTCCTTGACCCTATTGTCTTCATCCACAAACACAATAGCAGGCTTGAATTCGTCCAGACTTGTATCGTCCATGGTCGTGAAACAGGTGATGATGATCACGTCCCCTGGTACCCCTTTGCGGGCGGCAGCGCCTTTCAACACAATGGCTCCTGAGCCAGGCGCCTCCTCTATGGCATATGTTTCAAATCGTTCTCCGTTGCTGACACTGTAAACTTGGACCAGCTCGTAAGGGAAGATGTTTGCTGCTTTCATAAGGATGGCATCGATCCCTAAGCTGCCCTCGTAGCGTACATCGACATCAGTAACAGTAGCACCGTGTATCTTTGATTTCAGGATAGTGCGAATCATGTCAAGTTCCCATCGTGTGACATCATCTTAAGTTGGGTTACAAATAACATCGTCTATGGAGTCAGCACAGCATTATCTATCAAACGGGTTTTGCCTACCCATACCGCAAGGGCCAAGAGGCTCGGTTCTTCAACCCGTTTTACATCCTCAAGGGTTTCTGGGTGACACAGGGTAACATAATCGATCTTTGTGCATGGATAGGAGAGAATCAACCCCGATACCTCTTCAACAAGGGACTCGGCATCCGTGATGCCCTGCCCAAGCCTTTCACGGGCCAATTGAAGGGACTGAAATAGAGACGAGGCAGAGGACCTCTCATCAGCAGACAGATAGGCGTTTCGGGAACTCATGGCCAGGCCATCCCTTTCCCTTTCAGTGGGAACCCCAATAATGCGAACATCGAAGCTCAAATCTTGAACCAAACGGCGGACCACTGCCAGCTGTTGATAATCCTTTTCCCCGAACACGGCCACATGTGGTTTGACGATGTGAAAGAGCTTGGTTACTACAGTGGCTACACCACGAAAATGGCCCGGCCTTGACGGACCGCACAGATGCAAAGGGAGCCGTTCTAGATCAACATATGTCTGAAACCCTTTGTTGAACATGGTCTCTGCTTCAGGGGCAAAGATCATGTCTACGCCTACACCCTCAGCCAAATTGGCATCCCGATTCAGATCCCTTGGATAATCCAGAAAATCTTCTGTTGGGGAAAACTGCGTGGGGTTGACAAAGATGCTGACAATGAGGGTGTCTCCATGTTCTTGCCCTTCGCGCATTAGGGCAAGATGTCCCTCGTGAAGGTATCCCATGGTGGGAACAAAGACAATGGTCTTCCCCTCTTGTAGCAGGCGATTAGCAGCTTGCTGCATGGTGTAGCTGTCTTTAACGATCTTGATGATTCTCTCCAATCCCCATCCCTATGCACAGGCTCGTTAGGCCCATGTAAACAACAGAAACCACAATATAATGCGTTTCCCCGTGATGTCAATCGGTTTGCTTCTAAAATAGCGCTCATCTAGCCCCCAAGACGGTTCGCTAGGGCGACGAAGTCTGTCACGCTCAAGGTCTCTGCTCGTCTTTTGGGATCGATGCCTGTTACACGGAGCGCCTCTAAGACTTGGCCTTCGTTGAATCCAAGGTCACTTCTTATAAGCGCGTTTTTCAGTGTCTTCCGTCTTTTTGCGAATGCCGCCCGGACGATCTGAAGAAAGAGGCCCTCATCTGCGGCAGGAAAAGGAGGAGGATTCACAAATATAGCGCGCACAACCGTTGAATCGACTTTGGGCTGCGGGTAGAAGGATGGGGCCGCCACTTGGGCGATGGTGTCAATCTTGGCACAGTATTGAACCAATACAGAGAGCCTTCCATAGACCTTGGTTCCTGGCCCGGCTAAGAGACGTTCTGCAAGCTCTCTTTGGAACATGAGGATGGCACGATCGATATATGAACGCCAGCTGATCAAATATATCAGCACCTGAGAAGAGATGTGATACGGAAGATTGCCCACGGCCGTTACGGGCCTATCTGAGGCCGCAACGTCAGTCAGCGCCTTCATATCACAACGCAGGATGTCTTCCTGGATAATGGTAACATTGGACACACCTGCGGCCAAGAGCTCATTGCCCAGGAGGGCTGCGATCTTGCTGTCTGGCTCCACGGCCAGGACATGTCTTGCTTTGCGGGCGAGAGGAACGGTAAGGGCCCCTAATCCAGCGCCTATCTCAAGGATGACATCTTGTTCGTCAACATCTCCGTGCCTCACAATCATCGATGCCACATTGGGATCTGCCAGGAAATGCTGCCCCATAGACTTGCGGGGACGAATTTGCCAGGCCTTTAGAAGTGAGCTTGGAGACGTCACGTCCGCCCTGTCCTCACCTTCCTGCGAAACGGGCTGCAGCACGATAGCCTAGAGGATGACCCGCATCAAAGGCCACGCCATGCAGGGGAATGCCCACCAGCGTGCCCTCTCTTGCAAGGATCTGATGGATAGGCACGTCATCTACCTCTCCTTTGGCATGGGGGCGCGTGGCCTCCAACAGATGAAAATACTCTGAAAAATATATCCCCCCCCCAAAGCCCTTGTGAATAATGGCGTCCGCGTTGTTAGACAGGGGTTCCTTCTTCTTATCAGAAAGGGAGATGATGGCGGGGCAGTCGTCATAAGCCCTTTGAGTCTGCAAGACCCCGACATTTCCAAAACGACGGATATCTTCGCCTCTGATGAAGGTAGTGCCCATAACATTGGTCTTGCACCTCCTAAAGCCCCTCATCAACTGTTTTACCATTGGTTCATTGGAGAAAAGAAGACAGTCCGGCATCACGCATGCAAAAGGTTCATTGCCCACGAAATCTCTTGCCAGGGAGATGGCGTCTGCAACCCCTCTGGGCTCTTTTTGAGTCAGAAAAACCGTGCAACACCCTTCCAGGTCTCTGTAAAGGCCCTCGTCCCTGGAAAAGGGGAGGGTAGGGGGCAACCAGTCACCGGTCACGAAATCCTTTATCAGCCGTTTTTCAGGACTCGTTATGATACAGAGTTCAGATATCCCAGATGCCATGTACATCTCAAGGGTATATTGGATCATGGGCTTCTCTCCTATCGGGAGAAGCTCTTTGGGCGTGTACGTTGTCAGTGGCTTCAGCCTGGTTCCTAAGCCGGCTGCTGGGATGATCGCCTTTGTTACTTGAGGCACAGAAGACCTTTCATAGATGTCCAGATTTGTGGCCAGCGCCCACTCCGCCCTGGCCTTGCGTGAACGGGCCCCCTTTAGGAAGTCTCAGATGGGGCCCTATCTTCGGCCCTGATTTCAGGTCGGCTGAGCCCGGAAAACGGTTCCAAAGGAACGCTTGCCTTTCTACCTGCAGTGCTTCCAGGGTGAGCCAAGTCCCATGGGAAGCACATTGTGTGACACCCATAAAAGCATAGCATGCAGACAAGGATGATTCAATTGAGGACCCCATGATCCAGAGTAAAGAGGTGAAGAGATTGACAGTTGGTAGGATTTTTTGTTAAGAGTCACCTTTTCTGACAAAATCTCTTTTTTGGAGTTTCATGATGACTGAGGATAAGAACAGGATGTTGCTTAGCGGAAATGATGCGGTGGTTGAAGGACTGTGTTGCGCTGCGGGGAAAAAAAGGCGTGTTGTCTATGCCGGTTATCCCATCACTCCTGCCTCTGAGATTGCTACCCGCGCTTCGGTGGTCCTGCCAAAACGGGGCAGTGCGTTCATACAGATGGAAGATGAGATTGGCTCCGTGCAGGCGATTGCAGGAGCAGGCCTGACTGGAGCCATTGCCGTCACTGCCACCTCGGGCCCTGGCTTTAGCTTGATGTCAGAGGGCCTGGGGTTTGCGGCCATGATCGAATCGCCGGTCGTTTGCGTAAACGTCCAGCGGGGGGGACCTTCCACCGGCATGCCCACATGGATGGGACAAGGCGACATGATGCAGGCCAGATGGGGAAGCCACGGAGAAAGGCCTGTTATCGTCCTTGTGCCAAACTCCGTTCAGGAGACCTTATTTCTGACCTATGAGGCATGCAGGCTTTCGCAAGAATACTTGATGCCGGTAGTATTGATGCTGGACGAAATCATAGGCCACATGGATGAGCCGATCACCATCCCTGACCTTCCTCCAGTGCCACTGTCCCGTGACGTCAGGATTATAGGCAAGGGGCACCGTTTCCACACGACTGGCCTGACCCATGATCTTGAAAACCATCTCCCCAGGATCAATCCAGACACTGAGGAGCATCTGGTTCGGCACCTCCTTGACAAGGTCAAGAAAAACGCCCACAAGATTGTCAAGTATGAAACCTACGCAGATCCAGAAGATGCCGATGTAGTCGTTATTTGTTACGGGTCTGAATCGCGGGCTGTGAAGGCTGCCATAAAACAGGCCCGAAGGAGAAGGCTCAAGGTGGCCATGATCCGACTGATTACGGCGTGGCCCTTTCCAAAGGACCTTCTTCAGGAGTTGGACAAAAAGGGAAAGGTGTTTCTCGTCGCAGAGGTCAACGCAGGGCAGATACGGGTGGAAGTTGAGCGTTACATCAAGAAAGGGATCGTCAAAGGCTTGAATCTCATGGGAGGCAGAATTCACACCCCCAAAGAGATTCTGGAGGTTATCAAGGAGAACACAGTGCACTAGGTGCCACTGACGACTGGGAAAAGAGCGACCCCAAAGGAGTCTACAATGGAAGATATTAGCCAGCATCCCTATGCTGATTTGCTGAGGAAGGAGATGATGCCCAACATCTGGTGTTCGGGATGCCGGATTGGGAGGATCAAGAACGCCTTTATTGAAACTATTCAACACCTTGGATATGACCCTGACAAGTGCACAGTGGTCTCCGGCATCGGATGCTCATCCCGTGTAGCAGGGTACCTTAACCTCGATAGCATCCATTCCACACACGGCAGGGCCATCCCAACGGCCCTTGGCGTGAAGTTGGCCAATCCCGAGCTCAAGGTCTCTGTCATGGGAGGCGATGGAGACATACTGGGGATCGGTGGCAACCATTTTCTTGCCTTGGGCCGACACGGGTATAACGTGAATGTATTCTGTATGAACAACTACGGATACAGCATGACCGGTTTTCAGCACGGTCCCACCACACCTCTCGGGGCGCGAACGGCCACCACCTCGGGGGGCAGCCCCTATAGGCCGGTCAATCCTGTTGCTGTGGCCCTTGCTTCCCAGTACACCTTTGTGGCTCGGTCTACCTCATCTCATCCCTACCATCTCGTCGATTGTATGATCTCTGCCATGCAAAACGAGGGCCCCAGTTTTGTCGAGATCCTCCTACCCTGTATGCTCTTTGAGAGACGCAACAAGATCAAATCGTTGGAGGCCTTATTTTTGGAAAAGGCCAAAATAAAAGAGACCCTTAGCCAAGAAGACGTCAATCAAACGGATTTCGCGAAGGAAATCAGCCTTGGAGTCTTTAGAGACGCCCGCGTTCAGGAAAAGCCTCAGCTGAGCCTCGTCAAGGCCAAGAAGAAGAGTGGTGCCAAGAAGCCTCACGTGCATTTCAAATCAAGGCCTAGTGGCATAAAATATCTCCAAATCCGGATGGAGGGGACAGGGGGGCAGGGTATTGTCCAAGGTGGCAAAACCTTGATTCATGCGGCCATGAATATGGATCCGAGACTGAACAGCACCGTGACCAAGCGATACGGGCCGGAGATGAAGGGGGGAAGCTGTCTGACTGATGTGCTCCTGTCGTCTCAACCCATTGACTACCCCTTTGTGGAGATTCCCGACTATCTCCTGATGATGTCTGACATTGTGACCAAGGAGCGAGGTGGCGAGGTGGTTATCAACAAGAAGGGTACGATTGTCGTCGATGAATCCATGGTCAACGTCAGTGTACTTGAAAAAGTCCCCAAGACGGCAAAGGTTTTCAAGGTGCCTGCCACCCAGATCGCTCGGGAGAATTTCAGGGTGGTCGTGGCTAATAATGTCTTGATGGGCTTCGTTTGCAAGGTCACCTCAATCATCGACAAGAGCTGCCTCAAGGCAGCCATCTTGAAGTCTGCGCCTCCGGGGACCGAGGAGATGAACTTGGCTGCCTTTGACAAAGGTTATGAGTATGGCAAAATGCAGTAGGCAACAGATAAATCGTAGTTTAGATTCCAATGAATGGATACCTTCATTGGGAGACCGACAGAAAGGCTTATGAGACAACAAATGACAAACAACACGGAAGGCAAGTCATGAAACACGAGGTCCCAGCATCGCAATATTGGAATATTGAGCAGTGTACTATACCGGTTGGCAAGGTCACCATCATAGCCAGCTTTTGTAAAGGTGGTGACGACTGTGACGACTGCATCCGCTTTTGCCCTGAGAAGGTGTTGCAGCGAGGGGCTGAGCCAAACGAAAAGGGGTTTTTCCCACCTGTAGTCGTTGAAGAAGGTAGGTGCACGGTGTGCGGTAGATGCCAGCTGTACTGCAGCGAGAACGCCATTTTTGTTGAAAAGGTAGGCGAACGGAGTGTCACAGCCGAAGAGATAGCATTGAGAGAGGAGAATGGAGAATAGATGTCGAATGATCGCATAGGAGTTTTTATTTGTCATTGTGGGACGAATATTGCAGGTCCTGTAGATTGCTACAAGGTCAGCGAGGCCATAGCCCGGGCAGAAGTTGCTCTCGTCAGAGAGCATCCTTACATGTGTACAGGAGGACAGGCACAGATCCTTAGTGATATTGAGGAATATGGGCTGGAGAGGATCGTCGTGGCAGCCTGTTCCCCTAGGATTCATGAGGAGACATTTCGAACCCTTTGCACAGTGGCCGGTTTAAATCCTTACCTCATGGAGATGGTCAATATTCGTGAGCAGTGTTCATGGTGTCATACGCACGAGCCCGATGAGGCAACGGAAAAGGCCATAGATCTCGTGCTCATGGGAATAGAGAGGGTCAAGCTCAACGAACCGCTAACCCCCCTTCAGGTTCCCATGACCAAAAGGACCCTGGTCGTAGGCGGAGGCATCACTGGCATTGAAGCAAGCCTTCAACTTGCCGACCTCGAGCACCAGGTGATTCTCGTGGAAAAGGGCCCTACCATTGGCGGGAAAATGGCACAGCTCAACAAGATATTTCCTGATCAAAACTGCAGCCCCTGAATTCTGGGGCCGAAGATGGTGGATGTCGGTCGACATCCAAAAATTGAGTTACTCACCATGTCTGAGGTAATCGAAACCAAGGGCTATGTTGGTAACTTTGAAGTCACGCTGAGAAAACACCCACGGTATATTACTGAAGATTGTACTTTTTGCGGTGACTGTTTGCAACGGTGCAATGTCTTTACTGAAGATGAGTTCAACGCGGGCCGCGCTCTGAGAAAGGCCATATATACTCCCTTCCTTCAGTCTGTTCCCAGGCAGTATGTCATTGATGACAAGGTGTGCATCCATTTTACAGAGGAAGGGTGCCAGAAATGTCTTGAAGACTGCAAGAAACATGCAATCGATTTTTCACAAAGTGTTGAGGAGGAGACGGTGCGTGTGGGCACCATCGTAGCGGCCACCGGTGCAAGGCCTTACGAGCCAGTGGGATTATATGGCTACGGTGAAGAGCGCTTTCCTGATGTCATCACTTCGATGGAACTTGAAAGGATGATGTCAGCTGAGGGTCCAACGAATGGACGGATTATCCGGCCCTCCACAGGCCAGCTACCAGAGAGCATTGCCTTTATTCAGTGTGCAGGTTCCAGGTCAATGAAAGAGGGACAGCTTCCCTACTGCTCAAAACTATGTTGCCCTAATACTGTGAAGAATACTCTCCTCTTGAAAGAGCATTTGCCCGATCTGGATATATTCGTTTTTCACAATGGCATTCGAACTTCCGGCAACAGGCAGGAAAAGATGTTTCAGGAGGCAAGGAGACAAGGCGTCATTTTTGTCAACTCCTTTCCAGAAGTAACCCAAGACCATGTCCTGGTTTTCTCTGATCCCTTTTTGGGGGAACAGAAGCTCATGAGAAAGCACTTTGACCTCGTGGTGCTGGCAGTGGGCATAGTCCCAACGGCGAAGGAGATGTCAGTCACTCTGGGCGTCCCTATGGGGAAAAGAGGTTTCATTAAGGAAGACAACCAATTGTCTCCAAACTCTACGCCAACAAAGGGCATTTATTTCGCTGGAGCTGTGGGTAGTCCTTCTGATGTAAAGCAGTGTATCGAGCAAGCCGGTAACGCGGCAATTCAGGTATCTAAACACTTTCAGAAAGACATGGCCGAACTTTCTCCCATCATAGCAAAAGTGGACAAGGAAAAATGCACCGGCTGCGGAAAATGTAGCAAACAATGTCTTTTTGGCGCCATTCGAATAGAAGACAAAGTGGCTGTTATTGAGCAGGCCATGTGCCGTGGATGTGGCAACTGTCTTAGCTCTTGTAAGTTTGACGCCATCTCTATAGTCAACCACACAGAAGAGCATCTGCGGGCCCAGTTGAGGGCAGCCCTGAAGCGCCCAGAAGACAAAATTATTGTCTTTGCCTGCCATTGGTGTTCCTATGCAGGAGCAGATTTTGCAGGGACCAGCAGATTGCAATACAGTGCAAAGGTCAGAATCATAAAGACAATGTGTTCTTGTCGGGTGACAACAGGCCTTATCAAATACGCCTTCCTTCTAGGGGCTTCCAAGGTCATGGTTTCAGGATGTCACCCGGGAGACTGTCATTACCTTGACAACAACCTGTTTACCAGAGATAGGATTACAAATTTTAAGGAAAAACTGGAGAGTCGGGGAATCAATCCTGATAGGCTGATGCTGAAATGGGTCTCTGCAGCAGAGGGGCAACGCTTTGTTGAAGCCATTGCGGAAATAGAGAAAGTCAAAGTTGACGAAGATGAGATAGAAATGAGCAAAATGATCTTCAGCCAACCTGAAAAGAAAAAATCGTCGCGAAAGAAGGCAAAGGTAAAACCCTAGAAAATCCGTTTCACTTTTCGTAAGTTTTGGCAGAACCAAGAGATTGCCTCTATATCACATTATTATGGGAGGGAGAATATGAAGAGGAAGCGAAAAGACCCGAGCTTTGATGTGATGATTAGATTCTTTCTTCAGCAATACGGTATCGCCACGAAACAAGACATTGAAAGACTTTGGGTGAAAATGGATCATCTTGAAGCAGCCCTTAAGGCACACAAAGGATCTAGGAAGACAACTGGGGGAACAGATGCAGCGAAAGGGAAAAAGGCCTTCAAGGGTGCGGCAAAAACAACAGCTACTGAGACGATTTTGACCATTTTGAGAAGGTACCCCAAGGGAGTAGATGTGGGGGGACTTAAGGCAAAATCCAGGTTTGAAGACAAGAAGATTCGCAACATCATCTTTAGGCTCTCCAAAAAGGGTATCATCAAGAGGGTTGGCCGGGGAGTTTACGCCATTCAGTGATCGGTGACGGGCAAAGAGTCAAAGAACAGACTTGCCGACGACAAGTATTGCTTTGCTTGCGGGCCCCATAATCCCATAGGGCTCCGTATGGAGGTTATTTATGTTAAGAACAAAGCGATAAGCCGACTCTCTCTTAAGCGAGAATTCCAAGGGTGGAAAGATATCGTCCACGGGGGTGTGGTGGCCACGGTCCTTGATGAAATTATGGCCCACGCCGTGATGCACTATGTGGGCAAAGCCGTCACCACCTTCCTTCAGATTACCTACCGAGAGCCATTACCAGTGGGGCAAGAGATTCAAGCAGAGGGTTATGTCATTCAGAAAAAGAGCCGGGGTGCTGTGGCAAGGGGCGAGATCCGAGGAGTGGAGAATGGAACGGTCATCGCCACGGCAGAAAGCCGGCTGGTTTTTCTCTCCTAACGGGTACGTCTCCGTTGCCTGCAGCATTTCGATCCTAGCGCTTTACAGGCCCTTTCCCTGTCTACAAATCAGGTGTGTTTTATTCTGATTTTTTCCAGTGCCTGCAGTATAGGTTGTAATTGCTCCTGATGTTCTGGTGGGGCCAAGAGGACTGGTATGGGCCTGTTCTGGGAAAGTGGGCCGAAGTGATGAGGATCATCGCCGCCACGGTGGTCCTCCAGCCGATCAAAGGCGCCATGGATCTCATATCGCGAACGTCGAGCCCGAGGCTCCAGGAAGAGGATCACATCGCTCATGTTGCCGAAGAGGCCTCTTGCGTCGATGTGCTCAATAAGCTGCAGAAAGACAGTGTTTACTGTCATAAGAAATGGGTCCACCACTGCGCATGCCTCATCTGTGCATAGTCTGGTAGAAAAGAAACACCTGCAGCCAAAAGGCCGCTTCTCATATATAAGACATTCGTTACGATAGAGAAACGGACAGGCCACAGGAGGACAGTTCATGTGTTCTTCCTGGGGTTCTTCGCCTCGGGAGCAAAGGGCTGCCAACGCATTGACACTGAGGGTCGGTTGAAAACGTCTTTGCTGTTTTGTACGATGGACAGCACGTAAAAGATCCATCTTTCCACTGGTAGTGAGGTGCTGGAGGATATAGTAACCTTCTAAGGTGGTCAGCGTTACGTTTTGAGTACAGCAGGTGGCACATCCTCGCTTGCATGCTGTGGTAATACCTTTTGAGAAGTCCTCATAAATGTCATATATATGGCGCAGCGTCTGCTGCTTTTCTACGATTACCATTGCAGGGATTATATTCTTATGTGGTTACGTGCTAAGGGTTTTCCTTCGAGCAAGGCCACAGGCCTTGGCACTTGGCTTTCGGCTCGGTTTCGGTTCCAAAAAGAATGGCCTTTTTCTCAAGACCATGTATGCAGGGATACACTGCCCCTATGCAAGCCTTCCGGGAAGGGATTCAGATGACACCAGAAACAATGCCTGAGTCATTGGGGCCCCGGAAAGCCAAGCGACGTGCTTCCCTCACCCCAGCCCTTTCCAACATCTCCTTGAGCTGAGTCTCCGTGTAAGACCGACCTTCATCTGTATTAATGAGCATATTGAGAGAGAAGAGGGCGGGGAAAAGAGGGCCATCAGAGTTTTCGTCAAGGATAAAATCGTGGATCAGGATTAGTCCGCCACTTTCCATAGTCGATACCACATTCATGAGGATCCTTTCACAGTCTTCAGGCCCTTCGCCGTGAAGAACATGGGATAGCCATGCAATATCGTACAGCCCTTTTATCTGTTGTTCCAAGTAATTCCCGGCTGTAAAATCTATTCGGTGGCTCAGGCCAAAGCGCTTGATCGTTTTGGCGGCAAAAGGCTCCGTAGTCGGAAGATCATACACAGTGGCTTTGAGGCGTGGATTTGCCAGACAGAAATGAATGGCATAAGTGCCGGGACCTCCACCCAGATCAAGTAAGTGACGTCGGCCCTTAAGGCTTATTTCCTTTGACAGCCCAGGAGCAATCTGCATGGCAAGGTTGTACATGCCCATGAGAAAGCCTTCCCGCTCTTCTGCCTCGCCAAAAGAGGACCTCTTTCTGACAGGCTGTCCAGTCATGACTGCATGAGGCAATTGGGACCAAGCAGGCATTAAATGAAAATGGTGGGTGATGATGTGACCTATGTAGCGCGCAGATTTCTCCACCAGAAAAGTTTTACTTTCCGAGGTGTTGGCGTATAGGTCCTTTCTCTTGCGAAGGAGACCCAGGGCGCAAAGGGCGTTGAGGAGCATTTCCACACCCCGGGTTGGTGCCTTCAACTCCTTGGCAGTCTCAAGGGCTGTTAGGGCGTCATCGCCGATGATGGAAAACAGCTTTATCTGAATGCCTGCATGCAAGACACACGTTTGCCAATAGCCGCCGGACAGACTCAGAAGCTTACCAGCAGTCCACTGGTGCTTGCTCAAAGATCATTCTCCTATTGTTGGCCCCTTCATGAGGCAAGAATCGACCTTGACGCAAGGGTGAATGAGGTCGATGCGCAAAGGCCATGCCCCATGGGCGTTGCGTGGAACCTGTAAAATACCCTGTGGCCCCTGTGGGGGCATACGTATCCTAATAGTTGTACTAAGGTCAAGAAAATAGGGGCAATGGCCAGCGGTGGCTGGCTTTAAGCATCCCAGCAGAATCTCCTTGGGTTGCCTCTCACCTCACGTGTATGAGGTGCGCCCGTAATTTGCCTGGCCTAAGAACGTGTCTGGATACAACCTTTGCTCTTTTTGGGCGTCAAGTTTTTGACGATGAAGAACATTCCGGTGGGTCTTTTTTGTCCGAATTCCTTGCCTTTTCAACCGTTGACGTTTCTTCGTGAGCCCCTGATCACAACAGTTTTTCAGTTACGACCATGCCATTGTGGGGGCATATGGATCTGTTGCGTCATGTGGCCTCGAATTTGCAAGACTCTTGGCACCGGACAGGTGGCGCAGGAGAGTTCCAATCAGGAAGTGACCTTTTTTCTGCAAAGGAGAGGTGAAGACCATGATTCCCACCATGAAGAAGAAAGAGGTATGGCTGGAACGAAGACAGCATGCACGTTTCAATGTCATCGGCATTAGGGCTTATGCCATGGTCAGGCGACACTGGCCGCCTTCTCCTGTCATGGGGGACATTATTGACATCGGCATGGGTGGGCTTTCATTCCATTACATGGGAGCAGAAAAACAGTCATCAAGGTCAAGCTACTTGGACGTATTACTGAGCAATAGTGAGTTTTGTCTGCATAAGGTGCCGGTCAGGGCCATTTCAGATGTCGTGTCAGACCCTGCCACCGGTGTCAGTCTTGGGACGAGACGATGTGGTATCCAATTTAGAAACCTCACGGAGGAGCAGCAGTCTCATCTGAGGTATTTCATCCAATCCCACACCACAGCAGATCCCGAGGCCTGAAGGCAAAGCCTATCCCTTGCGTTGCCTTCCCCAACGTTCCCATGGGATGGCTTAGTCTTAAACTGGTGGTCCGCCTACGGGGGGCGAACGGTTACAGTCTTGCCCTTCTGTCCTAGGGATACACCCATAACAAGGTATTCAAGGTTTTCCTTTCCCGTGTTTTCCATCTTGTGAACAGTCCCCACAGGGATCACGACCACGTCTCCTGGCCCTATCTTTGCTTGTTCTTTTCCCACTGTGATCTTGGCATTGCCATGGATGACGATGAAGACTTCCTCCATGTCCTGGTGGTAGTGAGATCTGAAGGCTTTGCCCACAGGGAGCAATGCCCAATTGATCATCTGCACCCTACCTTCTATGAGGTCCTCTTTGCGCAACAAGACCTTTTTCAGGACTCCAGGTGATATCGGGTCTTCGTGGCTGGCGGGAATATATTGCAATGCTGTTGAACGAATTACCTTCATGTGTTTCAGCTCCTGGCAGGTTGTCTCCCTTCATGGCTCGATGACCATGTGATGATGCCAGCAAATAGATCATGATGGAAGTTGTGGCCCCTTTGATAGACAAAGAGACATCCTATGGACGCTCATTTCCTTATGCCTTAAGGCTGCCTCCTGGTTTTTCTGGTGGCTACCTGCAAGAAGGCAAGCCAGAATGCTCCGGTGAGAATCATGCAGCCCCCCACCAACTCTCTCGCCGTAGGCAGGGTTCCCAGGAACATGTATGTCATCGGTAGAACCAGCAATGGTTGGGCCGTAAGCACGATAGTGGACTGGGACAGGGACCAATACTTGTAAGCACGAAAGGTGAGGAGAAAACTGGCACATGGCCCCAGGAAAGCACCCAAAAGGGTGACACACCAATAACGAAATCCAACAGAAAAATCGGCTGTGCCTGTGACTACTGTCCAACAAGCTATGATCACTGACCCGATTCCGACCCTGTATGCAACGAGCACGTTCGGGTGCACCCGATGTGTCTGCAACTTGGCAATCAACAGTTGCACAGTGCCGGCACATCCGGCTAGAACCGTCAGAAGGGCACCCATGCCGACGATCTCCCACCTGTCGGCTACGCCCCACAGGCTGCCAAGGAGCATGATGGTCATTGAAAGCACTTCTGGTTTGGACAAGCGCTCCTTTAGGAAAAGAACGCCAGCAAGAATGGTTATAACAGGGAAGAATCGCCATAGGAAAGAAGCAAATGCGGGATCAAGGCGAGCAAGACCCTGCCACGCCAGAAGCATCCCGACGCCAGTGGCAATTCCCAATGATAACATGGCCTTCAGACTACCTGCGGGAAAGACCTGGTCTCGGCTTGAAGGGCCAGCCAGGGCAATGGCAAAAGCGTATATGGCTGCAGCAGATGTCCACACAAGGCTGAATGTTTCGGGATTGAATCCTTGCAAGCCATACTTAGCGGTCACGAAGTTCGTGGACAGAAGGATTACCCCTCCCAACGAATAAAGAAACCCTTTCGTGGGATCTGTCCCACCCCGCCCATGGCTTTTCCGGCCGCCCTTTTCAAATGTGGTGAGCAAAGCTATGTTCTCCGGACTTGGGTTTTTTGCGCCTCTTGTCCATGGAAGTGTTACGGTGTTAAAAGGAAAAAGCCTGGCTTCTGGTGAACGCCCAAAACGACTGGTTCCCGAAGGGTGTGGAGTATGATGTCAGGAAGAGAAAAGAGAAGAGCTTAAGGACATCTTGGCCAATGAACTGGAGCGGTCACTGTTGGAAAAAGAAAAGGCCCAGACCATCACCGTCGGCTAAGTGGCAGAAGTGCTGCGCTCATGGTGACCGTCGTATTCACCGCAGCCGATCGTGATAGTGCATTTCCGATCTGTTCCCTCAGCTACCCTCTTGCAGACGATGACGTTTGTGAAGAGCAACAAATACACAAACAAAAGTGCCACCACAGCGCCGATCCGCGTCGTCCATCTTCTTACGGGATGTTCCCTTATTAAAGGATATGTATCCTCATAAACCGGCTGTCGTCTTTGGCCCTTTCTCCTATCAATAAATCCAAGGTAGGCGGCATTTCGATAGCGGGGATCGATGTGCCTACGTCGGTCCTTTCCACTGCGCCTATTGTCAGAAGCATCACATCGAGGTGCTACATGGGCACTCACAAAGCCTCTCCCTTTATTGAATCTGTTGCCATCAGAGCGTGAGAAAATATCACTGGATCGCTGATTCTTTCAAACAAGTATTTATTATAGCACCAAAATCCTAAAATGACAATCCTTGAAACAGCTTTTCCTTAGATTCCTTCTACAGTTCCTCTCGTGTATGACTTAAAATCATCTCATTTACAGCCAAACACCCACAGTCGATTTCAAAAAACACGACCAAAACCCAGACCTTTCTCTGCGCTCTAACCCAAGTGGAATGTAAAGAGCTCAAGTTTCGCAGGCCCCGTTTCCAGTAATAGTAGGTCTGTCAAGACTTGTACCCCCCCGGGGATGTGCAAACAGAGGGGGTGGGAAATTCGCTGAACGAAGACCTACAGCCATTGCAACCCAGAATCTTCGCACAGCTACTTAAGGCATTGGAGGCCGAAGAGAAGCGGATTTCCTACCCCCGAGGCTCCCATCGCATCAGAAAGGTTCAAACCAGGGTTCTTCCATTTTCTAAACCTCAGCACACTTTTAGTTGTTATTTCTAACGGTTGATAAGGAGACGTCTCTTTTCAAGCCGTGAGGCTCGAACTTGTTTAAAGAGATTGCATATCCAGTCAAAGCCCGTTTTGTCCTGATGAGCCAGGGGCTCCTGTGTGAAGGGAGAAGTAACGTAGGCCCAGCGAGAAACTGCCGGCCATTGACGTCTGTTATGCCTAATAGCCCATGTTAACAGTTTGTGAGCAACCCCAGTTCGCATCCTCCGAGGGAGGCGAAAGACGCCATTCAATGCCAGGAGCAGCGAAATCTGACTTATTGGAACAGCAACTAAAGGCGCCAAAAAGGCTCAAGAGATGCAGAAATCGGGCGATATATGCTATGGACTCCCCGTTAGGGAGACCGAACCGGTCCCGTGCGGATCAGCTTGGTGATTCGATTCAAGATGTACGGCCGGGCCTGGCCATCAGGATCGGGTCAACAAGCTGGCTGTTCAAGGGCCCCTTGCGCGGGAGTTGAAGTGGAAGAAAGATCGAAAGGCAGGCCCACACCACATGGAAGCCATATCTGCGGCTCAGTCTGATGCTCTTTTTAGTGCTACCTACGGGCAAATCCAACAGCTCGACAGTCTGGCAGAAGGGGCCTTAAGGACTGGCATAGATCTATTGGTCAAGAGAGATTATCAGGGGGCCCTCAGGGAATTCAAGAGGTCCGTAGCCCTGTCACCGACTTCAGCGAATTCGGTCGATGCATCAAACTACATGGCAACTGCATACCTCCAGCTGAACGAAGCTGAGAAGGCTATCGGTGCCTACCGGGAATCGATCAGGCTCGACCCTATGCGCGACGACGTGCGCGTCTCACTGGGAAACCTCTATTTCAGCCTGGGACGATACGCAGAGGCGGAGAGACAATATGAGGTGGCCGTGCAACTGAACCCCAGTGCGAACAATCACTTTGCCCTTGGGCAGGTCTATTTGAGCACAGACCGCTTGAGCGAGGCACAGGCCCAATTCAATGAGGTCCGGCGCTTGACCCCTGACAAGCCCAATGGCTCCTACGGGCTGGGACTTGTCTACAGCAAGGAGGGCCGTTATGAGGAGGCCATCAGAGAGTTTGAAGAGGCCATAGGGTTGGACAAAGACTTCTATGACGCTTACGCGGAAATAGGGTATGCCCGTGCCGATCAGGGCCAAAAGGGAGAAGCCCAGGAAATGCTGGCATTTCTGGTGCACAGAGATCTGGCCCTGGCCAATACGCTGAGTCGGTACATATACACCGCTGACCGGCCAAACTTCACTGTCGCCTACTCCACCGAGGGCTTCGGGCCCCAACCCCCCAAAACCCCTGTTTCCTCCCTACATGCCTACCTTGCAGCCCCTGATGCCTCCAAGACGTTCACTATGACGATCGCCTTTGACAAAGAGATGGACAGGTCGTCTGTAGAGAACAGGGCCAATTGGCAGATTAGCAGGGCCTCTGGCGCTGGGCCGGGAGAGGCTTACAATTTCGGCCTTCCTATCCCCTCTACGGAAGTGAGGATCGCATCCATCCCAGATAGCATTTACTACGATTCGGAATCTTGGACGGCCACTGTCAAGTTCACCGTTCGTCAAAACGCATCGGCTAACGGCACCATTGACCCCTCACATATACAATTCCAGTTTAAGGGTAAAGATCTGTACGGGCTTGCCATGGATACGGATGGCGACCAATATAGCCATTTTTCAGGGATAGCCTAATCTGGTGCCCATCCACGAACCAACAGGACCATGGAGATTCTCCATTTCGAAAGAGCTGGCAAGGCCCCGGCTCGTACCGCAGGATCATGTCCGAATCTGTTGGCCCCAACAGTACCTGGTCAGGTGCACGTCTATGTGAAAGACCAGAGGGGCCTGACAATGAGGACGATTTGTGAAGAGGGATAAAACGCTGGACCCGCTGAATCCTCGAACCCTTTCGATCAGACTCATGGCGAGAATGACAAAAAAAGAGAACAGCCCGACACCAACTGGGGGAGGGAAAAGGAAACACCTATGAGCAGAAGCTGCAATGGTCACAGGACCAGAACGGAAGAACCAACAGACTAAAGCTTCTTGATCATCCTTTCCAACTCCTTGCTCATCGCCGTAAATCTCACGCCAACTCCCCCTGGGCCCGTCCAGACGACTTCCGCAGCGGCCTTGATGGTTTTTCCCTCATTGGGAGGGGTTAAGGTCAGTGTGATCTGCTGTCCCACCGGCAGGGAGGCAGAGGTTTCAATAAACATACCGCCACTGCTAATGTCCCTTGGAAAATCGGTGAGGATCTCATGCTCCGTCGCGTATTGAACAGAGAGCGAAAAGGGTTTTCTGTCTGTTTTTCTCCGCTCTCCGTGCCGCCAATCTTCGAGCAATTCTAGCAGCCGGTGGTTTTCCAAGACCTCCAATATGGTACGCTTTTGCTCTTCTGATCCATTGGTGATCAGGTTAGATATGTTTCCCATGGCCTGTTTCAATCGAGCTGTAACAGAGGCATCATCTGATTGTTCGACCACTTTTTTCATGGCATTTCACTCCCACTAGTGCAACCCTGCACTTTTTTGTAGACTACAGCGAGAAAGCTGAAAAGTCAATCTGTTAAAAGCAATGGAAGGAAAAAGAAAAGGGTTTGTGAAAAACCAACACCGTAGCCTTGATTTGAACAGATCTGGTTGCCCGTCTACGGTTGCGCAAACAAGGTTAGGGTTGGGGGGGGCTGAGGCTTGACAAGGGTGACAGGCCATAGGAACAGACAAAAAGAGGAGGCCACGACACCCCTTGCCGGTTTACCTCCTTTCTTCTCCACTCAACGCCATCACCTTTCAGATGCCTTCTTTGGCCCTTGACGCGACCAGAGCACAAGCCAGCAGCAAGTCGGGGCAAAATGGCAGGCGGAGGCTAGGTGATGCGTCGTGTAAGCCTGCAAATGTGTATGGCAACGGCGATGAACCGGGCAAGCCAACGAAAGACGAGGACTTCGTAATACCTGCATATTGACAGGGACAGACCTTTACCCAGTCCCCTTTCCATCAAACGGCAATAAATGTGAAGGGGATTGAAACCGTGTTGGATTTTGAAGAGTCTTTCAAGCAATCTGTCTTGTCCTCGACGAAGGTGGTATAAGAGCAACAGAGAGAATCTAATGTGTTATCTATGCAAAAACCATGCAAAGAGAGATCAATTGACATATTAATATCAACTTCAAATGGTTACGCCGTCTTTCAATAAAAATGTATCCTCAGAGGAATGGGAATTATAGCGCCACCAATGGGAAAATAGGTCCACATTGAGCGAATTTGAGCTAACGTCTTTGCCGCAAGAGAGAGGGCGATCCAAACGACGGCCCCACGGGAGAGGGTCAGAGGAAGGGGCTAAAGGGATTTTACGGCGGCCGCAAGGCTGTAGTCCGCTGTTGTGAACTTTACTCCAATTCCCTTGTTTTCCACCGTCCACACAATTTCGCCTGCGAGTTTGAGCGGTTCTTCGTGGTTGGGGAAGGAGAAGGTCAGAGTAATGTCTTTTTCCTTTAACAAGGGTTCACTCGTCTCGATGAAGACACCACCATTGCCTATGTTCCGGATAAAAGCCTTAAAGATGCGATCCAAGGTGGCATAAGTTACGCTGGTTAAGCATGGTTTTCTGGGATACTCTCGTCGGTCCCTCCCGCGCAAATCTTCCAGCAAGCTCAAGAGCCTCCCCTTTTGGTCTTCAGAGGCCTGGTCGATTAGGGGAGAGACCTCCTTGAGGAGTTCTTTTAAACGTGTGTTAAGAGTCTCCTTGTGGGATGTTGGGGCCGAATGTTTCATAGTGCCTACTTCCCGTGCCTACTTCCCGGAGAGGCTTTCAACGGTTGGCCCCCCAGCGAGATTCGGTTCGCAATGGATACAAGCAAAGCCAGAACAAGAGGGCTATACAGCCAGCAATGGACTCAAAGATAGTTAACATATATAATACACTAGAAAGTAGATTAGATCAAACCTTTTAGTCGCGTTCTGAAGGTGGCATCGCCTGCTTCTAAACGAGCATTCACGATGGGGGCCATCGCTTCTACTCGGCATCCAATGCGTCGAAGGAGCCTAGTCCCATCCCAGGAGATGAGAAACGATGTGCGGATTCGCTGGTTTCATTTACCTGACATCCTTGCCGGATCCTCCGGACAGGCGCATGGCCATGCTTCAGGCCATGGCAACGCAACTCTCTAGGCGCGGCCCTGACGACGAGACGTTCTACGACACTGCCGATATCTCCTTTGTTTTTCGTCGACTCTCCATCGTGGACCTGCCAGGGGGACGTCAGCCAATATGGAACGAAGATCACAGCCTCTGCGTCCTGGTCAACGGAGAGATTTACAACCACTTGGAGCTTCGGTCTCAACTAGACCAACACCACCGCTTCCGCACCCGTTCCGATTCTGAGGTGGTCCTCCACCTGTATGAAGAATGCGGGGCCAAGGCCCTATCTGCTCTAAACGGAATGTTTACCATTGCTCTCTGGGACCAAAGGCGCAGAAAGCTCTTTCTGGCCCGTGACCGACTTGGCATCAAGCCCCTCTACTATTGCCACACACAGGACCTTTTCCTCTTTGGGTCGGAGCTCAAGTCTTTGATCGTCCACCCAGCCTGCCCCACGGAACTGGATTGGCCATCCCTTACCTTTGTACCCAGCCCGTTGGTCCCCCGAAATCCAAGGCCACTGGCCGGCCTTCCCACCTTTCTTAAGGAGGTCCGCTTTCTTCCAGGAGGCCATTTCATGGAGATCGAGGGTGGCAGTGTTTCTGAGCCAAGGGAATACTGGTCGGTTGCACATGCCATTGGCAACCCCAAGTATTCGTACCTCAAGACTGCTCAGGAGTTCGTCGAGGCCTATGGTTCTCTCCTTAGGGACAGCATCAAGAAGCGATTGATGAGTGATGTCCCCCTGGGCTGTTTCTTGAGTGGTGGCGTCGATTCGGCTGCTGTAGCGCTCATGGCCAAGGAAGAAATTGGCTGTTTGCACGCTTTCCATATCTGTGAGCAGGCGATCTACAAAAGCGGGGACACAAAAAGCGCCGAGGATCTGTGCGAGCGATTCGGGCTGTTATTCCATCCGGTCTTTTTTGACGACGAGCGCATGGTAAGTCAAATCAACTACGATCTTGCTGCGTTCGAATATTTTGTGTGGGCCATGGAGATGCCCCAGTATCAATTTGAGTGGATCCTCAAACACGAACTGCACCGGTATGCTAAGACCTTACTGCCAGATTTAAAGGTGATCCTCCTGGGACAGGGAGGCGACGAATTTGCCGGGGGCTACTCAGCCATGAGACCGGCCTCCTGGCGCACTTGGTATCAGTTCTGCTCGGTTCTAAAGGACAAGCGCCTCTATTTCAGGGTTGAATCCTCTCACCTGCCCACAGAGTGGTATAGGCTCTTTGCCGACGGTTTTCTGTCTGCCCCTGACGAAGACTGGTCTGTTTTTGGATTTGAGCAGATGTGCAGCAGTCAATCCCTTCAGATATACAATCTCTGGCACGAAGACCGAACCTCCTCTGCTCAGGGCGTGGAAGCGCGGGTTCCCTTTCTGGATCATCGCCTGATAGAACTCCTGTGCAGCGTCCCTGAACCTTTGCATCAAGAACTCTTTTGGAACAAGAAGATTATCCGAAGGGCCGCCGAGCAGTGGCTGCCAAGGGAGGTGGCCCATCGCCGAAAAGTGCCCCTCTACACAGAGGATTCGGAGATCATCGACAGCGTGAACTACAAGATCCTGAAGGCGGTCTTTCCGGATTTCTGTTCCGAGTATCTGAGCAAGGGAGAGGGCCCCTTTTCTGAAAGTGCCCTAAGAGAGGTCTTGAGGCGTTCAGGGCCTGAAGGAGATCGCAGGAATTGGATGAACCTCCTCCTTCATGTTATGGCAATCTCAGTCTTCCACCGGATGTGCAGCCGGCGGGGCAAGGGTTTTCCTGGTCGGTGTCTGGATACGCCGTCTCCCTTGCACGAGGTAAGGGAAATTGGGCCTGAACTCTGGTCGTCTGCCGAGTGAGCCCAAGGGGGTTTTCTCGGCAACCCATCAGGCCCTGCTCTTTCCGTGTTGGGGGGGCATTATCTTGCGTCACATGGCCCCTCCCCACCAACCGGGGCCCCCACCCCAGGGGTTCCAGAAGCCGGTGCCCCAGGAGGTGGAACTGTTGCTATAACCGCCGCCTCCAAATGGGCCAGACCACCACCCCATACTGGTATGCTGGCTAAACCACCAACCACCAACCACTTTCTCCATGGCCTTCCTGTCGAGTTCCTCGCTCATATCGAGATCTTTGATTACAATGTCTGCCATCTTTCTTGTCTCCTGTTCTTATACGGTCAAATCCAGTACCGGGAACACTTACACGCATCTTATAGCATACTTGTCCCCGAGTGTCGAACTCTTAGAGGCCCACATCTTTTGGATAACTGCGGAAGGAGTCGAAGGAATCGGCGGGCCAAGGGTCTTTTACAAGATGACGGTGGGCACATTCCATCACTGGGCACTTGATACAGACCCAAAATCAAGAGGCAGTCAGCAGGGTTGGAAAGGCGATTTTGGGGGATTCTGAGACAACTGGTAGCAATTTGGTAGCAGAAGGGGAGGGGGGGGCGGTTTTGGAATCCGTAAGGTGTTAATTTTATTGGCACGCCCGGCCCGACTCGAACGGGCGACCTACGGATTCGAAGACAAGGCCCCTGAGTTTCCTAACCTCCTCAAAACATTGCAACCTTTTGAAATAGTTAGTTTTATGGTTTGGTCAATTTCAACGCATTTTGGATATAATGGCAGATTTTGACGGATTTCGGAAAGTTTTTCTCACACAGATTCTCACACAGCTGCCGCCGAAGAGAGGCCCAGAACCCGACAATTCTAGGCCTATTTTCTCCAGCCTCTATTGGTCTCGATCGTTCTGTCAATATGAAGAGAACTTACACCAATTCTGCACCAGGCTCCAGTAAGCTCTCACAGGTCAAACCATACTCGCTTTGCAATTCCCAGAGCTTGTGATATCCCATTGGATATCGTTATTCCTTGACAATTATAGACAGGGGCAGGCTATACGTAACAAAGGCTGGTTTTTCTAGTTCTTTAGGTGGGTTAGATAATGTTATTCTGCCCCAGGTTCTAGTCTCTGTCAAGCCCTTTCTGTGGGGTAGCCGATTTGTCTTA
>JAXHVD010000011.1:0-145387 GCA_034189385.1 Thermodesulfobacteriota bacterium | reverse complement strand
TGTCGAGCACTTGACGCCTGTCCATGTGGGTGCAAAGGCCCCTGGATCATCGCCCTACAAGCGGTTTGCCATGACTGAAAGCGGCGTTTCGCCTCGCCATCTCCCAGGGGCAAGTGCCCATCTCGTTGTGGCGGACAGTGACGAGCACACAGAGGACGGTCACATTACGGAGGACCTTTCCGTGCGCAGGCAGATGGTAGAAAAGAGGCTCAGAAAAGGGATGGACATGGGCGCCGAGGCCATCCCTCCAGACATGGAAGGGGCTGAAAACCCTGACGTTGTGCTGATTTCATGGGGTTCGAGCAAAGGGGCGACACAAGAGGCCGCCTCTTACATGAGGGCCGGGGGAGACAAGGTGGCGACCCTTCATTTTAGCCAGGTATGGCCCCTGGTGCCAGACCAGTTCATCAGATCCCTTGAGGCGGCCCGGCAGGTGGTATCCATAGAAGGGAACGCCTTTGGGCAATTGGCTCGGCTGCTCCGTCGAGAAACGGGATTTGAAATCACGAAGAAGGTCCTCCGATATGATGGGCTGCCGCTGACACCAGAGTATATTCTTCGTGCATTTGGCCGATCATAGGGGCTGCGGAAAGGATGGAGATGGTCACCGTTGACGACTACGGACAATATGAGACAGCCTGGTGTCCGGGCTGTGGCAACTTTTCCATCTCAAAGGCCGTGAAACAGGCCTTGGTTGCCAGCCAACTCAAACCCCATGAGGTGCTCTTTGTCTCCGGGATTGGCCAGGCTGCCAAGGCGCCTCACTACCTCAATGCGAACGTGTTCAACGGTCTTCACGGCCGATCCCTTCCCGTGGCCACAGGGGCCAAGCTTGCCAATCCGAGGCTCACGGTGATTGTTCAAAGCGGCGACGGCTGCAACTATGGAGAAGGGGGCAACCATTTTCTGGCGGCCATCCGGCGCAACATCGACGTCACCCTGCTCGTTCACAACAACCAGATATACGGGCTCACCAAAGGGCAGGCCAGTCCCACCACCAACGAGGGGGTCGTGACAAAAGCCCAGCCTGCAGGCGTGGCCTCGGCATCTTTCAAGCCTCTGGCGGTGGCTGTGGCCATGGAGGCCGGTTTTGTGGCCAGGGGGTTTTCAGGGATGACAGACCATCTGGCCGGGTTGATCCAAGAGGGCTTGGCCCACCGGGGATTCTCTCTCATTGACATTCTGCAACCTTGCGTTTCTTTTAACAAAGTCAACACCTTTGCCTGGTACAAGGATCGGTGCGCCCCTTTGACGGAAACACACGATCCGACGAACTGGGAGGCAGCCATGAAGGTGTCCGTGGAGTGGGGAGAGCGGATACCGATAGGGATCATTTATCGCAACCGCCGTCGCCCTTTTGAAGCGCACTTTTCTGTTCTGGTTGAGGGGCCACTGGTGGGACGGGATGTAGACCGTGCCATGCTGAGAGATAGGATGAGCCGATACGGATAGGGGGCCATACAAGAGCCTAACCTCGCAAACCATTTCCAGGAAAGGAGGACAGAGCCATGCACGACAAGAAAGAATTGTGTGAGAAGATCAAGGGGATCTACCCCGACATCGGAGAGTGTGGCATTGACGTGGATGTGGCCTATGATGAGGAGAAGAAGGCTTGGGTTGTGGACTTGAAAAAGGACCAACATGAACTCAAGACACATCTGGAGCCAGAAGAGGCCGATCAATGCATGGAAGGGAAACAATGTGTTTCCCTGGGCATTCAAGTCGCGCAACTGAGGGCGAACATAGAGAGGATGCCGGATTAATCAGTCTCTCCATCTTTGGGTTCTGGCTGCGTCCCTTGATGGTCGGTTTCTGCCTGTGACGTGATGACCCGTTGCGCCTGATTTGTGTCAAGAGCAGGGGCTTTGTGACGTGCAGGGGGGCATGGCGCTGGTGCCATGAGGATGGTTGTGCTGTTGAGGAGACATGAAGCGTCTTGTCCTAAATGAATCTGCAGGGCCGGCCCCCCTGGTTGCCGGCAAAGAGATTGACCGACAACTGAAAAGCAAAATAGACGGTCTGAAACTTGATTTCTTTGATCTGGAAAGGGGGGGTGTGGACTACGAGGGGTTGAAGGATTCCGATGCTTTTCAAGAATACAAGGCTGCCGCAAGGGGTCTTGTCTCCTTTGATCCAGGCAAGCTCACGACAAGAGAAGCGCGGCTGGCATTCTGGATAAATCTCTACAATGCCCTCGTGGTTCACGGCATCCTTGAGTTGGACATAAGGAAAAGCGTAAAAGAGGTGCGATCTTTCTTTCAGATCCTTTGTTACAATGTGGGGGGGTATCCCTTTAGCCTGGACGACATGGAACACGGAATACTCAGGGGGAACAAGAAGAAACATCTCCTGGCTCGGAGGCCTTTCTCGCAAAGGGATCCCAGGAAGGGATTCGCTCTTGAGGAGGCTGACCCGAGGATACACTTTGCCTTGGTCTGCGGCTCAAACTCGTGCCCTCCCATCGCAGTATATGAGAAGGGGGAGATTGACGAGCAGTTGGACCTGGTGAGTGAGGCTTTCATTAACAGTGACGAAGTGCTCATCGAAAAGGGAAAGAAGACCCTCAGGATCTCTAGGATTTTCAAGTGGTATAAGGGAGACTTCGGCGGCACGAAGGGGCTTCTTTCTTTCTTGATCAAGTATCGCTTTGACCCTGAAGACAAGGATTTTCTGACAGGGGTTGGCCCTGGATTGCGTATTGTCTATCATGAGTATGATTGGTCGCTGAATCTTGTGTGAGGTGCTCACAACCCCCTGCCGTGGTTGTAGCTTCATCTTTGCCATCCCAGTGACTTCTTTGTTGTGACCACACTAAAGGAAACCATCCATCCCTCATCAAAACCCTGCACCGTCGATGCCATCTTCTTTGACTTTGGCGGGGTGCTGGCGGAAGAAGGGTTTAGGAACGGGCTTGTTGCCATTGCCAAAAGAAACGGGCTTGAGCCGAGCGGCTTTGCCAGGACGGGCTTTGAGCTTGTTTTTGAAGTAGGCTATGTTCTGGGTCGCTCCGATGAGAAGGCGTTCTGGGCAGCCTTGCGGGAAAAAACCCATATCAAGGACCCGGACAGCATCCTCAGGGACAAGATCCTATCGCATTTCAGGCTTCGGCCCTGGATGCTAGACCTTGTAAAGAAGCTAAAACAAAAGGGCATGCGCCTGGCCATTTTGAGCGACCAGACCAACTGGCTGGATGAGCTCAATGCCAGATACAGCTTCTTTAGATGGTTTGAGCACGTTTTTAACAGCTACCACCTGGGAAAGAGCAAAAAGGATATCTCAGTCTTTGAAGACGTATTGGCACACATGGGGGTTCAGGCAGGGCAGGCACTCTTTGTCGATGACCATGAATCACACATTGATAGGGCCAACGGGGTGGGCCTCCATACCATATGGTATGTGGACAGACAGGGCTTCGAGCTTGAGTTGGCCTCATTTTGTCCCCATCTGATGGCTGACAGTCGGTGAGCCTGTGGTCTTCCCTAAGTCCCATGCGAAAGATGCCTGGTCTTGTCTTGGAATCCCAGTTTAGCGGCCATGGAGATGGCTTTTCCCTGGAGAAAGAAGAGGCCCTTTGCGTGAGGATCGCTTCCACTGCTCCCATCTTGACGAGTGGTTCTCATCACCTTTTTTGGGCAACCATTGGCTAGCAAAAGAGAGGCATTCAGGAAATTCGGTCCCTGGAGGTGTGTCATCCCGGAACAGAGAATAGAGCAAAATGCTACATCAACGTGTCGCAGCCTTGATTTTGTCACTCTTCGGTGCTAAGAGGATGGATGGCAAGAGTCAAGACGAGTCCCATGAAAGGCCCTGTCATATACTAAGGGAAAGACAGAGGGTAACACGCGAAGGCCGTATCTTGTTTTTTCAGAGACCCGACTAGCCCGTTGCTCGGTTGGATGCGATGGGGATGCAAGTGGACCGGGGCGACATGAAAGGGGGGTGAAGATCATGTCAGAAGAAAAACAGGAGATGTCCGAGGAAGAGGCAAAGAAGAAGAAAAAGAAAAAGGATGAAGCGCCGCTGGAGTTTTGCACCACAGCGCCCAGTGCCGAGCATGCCAGGGGGGGCAACGAGGATGAGCCGTGCGATGATTCCCGTAGCGGGGAATAGGGTTTGTGCCCCGGGCAGATAGTCTCCGGTTCGCAGAGGCTCCCCGCAGGGGAGGGTCGGAGGCTGGTCTTGCAGTTAAAGAGTAGAATCGTTTTGGGATCCATCGCTGACTGTGCCATGTGGAATGCCTACCAATAACCGAGACATTGTCTGGAAACCTAGCTGGCGAAAGGAGAAGAGAAATGGCAAAAAGGATCTTGTTGGCAGTGGATGAATCCAAGAATGCGATGAAAGCGGTGAACTATGTGGCCAAGAGCATGCAGCCTGAGGGCCATGTCACGCTCTTTAGTGTGATACCGGACCCCACGGCAGCATGCGGGCTGGACAGCCCGAGCCTAACGCCTACATTCAAGAAGAACAAGCAGGCATTCTGCGCCATCGAGGAGACGAAGAAGGACCGCTTAAAGACCTTTATGGAAAAGGCCAAGAAGGTCCTCGTTGAGGCAGGCTTTGCGTCTAAGGATGTAACGACAAGGATTCGCAAGAAGAAGGTGGGTATTGCAAGAGATATCCTGAAAGAAGCGCAACAAGGAAAGTATGATACGCTTGTCATAGGGAGACGGGGCCTTTCAAGTGTCAAGCAGTTTCTTTTTGGCAGTGTCTCCAACAAGGTGGTGCAGCTGGCGAAGAAGGTCTCTGTGATTGTAGTGGACTGAGCCGTAGCCGCTATTCCATACTGAAACCTCCGTTTACTAATTGGCCAATGCCCGGGGGATCTCTGTCTCTTCTGTGTCCGCAGGGGTATTCGTTCTGTCTTAGGGTCTGAATCCCCGCGGCTTACTGCATAGAAAGTCAATTATCCTTTTTAGATGCCCCGCGGCTTGCCGCGGGGAGGTTCATTTTCTCGCCCATCCAAGGAATAAACCAACAAGGGAGTTTAAAGGAGTGGCCAAGGAGTTCGGAAGATATGTAGGCATATTGGGTGATCCGGCCTGTCGGGCAGGCTGGCAGAAAAACTTTCTACGGATAGCAGAGCTCTTGAGGGAAAGGTACCAGCCTTCGCACGTGTTCGTGCCTGGGGATATGTCGCAATACGGGTTAGAGGCCCAACATGAAGAGACATTAGAACACTGCCGCAAGTTTCCATGGGAATGGGTGGTCGCCATGGGTGACCATGACCGCCCTGTTTACATCTTTGAACGCTACTGGGGCCCGCCGCGGAAAGTGACGGATCTCGGCCGTTGGCGGTTCATTGGTGTGAACACCGCAGACGGCGTCTTTACAGAGGAAAACGCCAACTGGCTCCGTGAACAGATGAAAAACGATATCATCATCTATTCGCATATGCCTCCCTACGTCCCGGGCTGGGAATTTCACTCGCTTTCGAAGAAGTGCACTTCCCGTTTCTTTGCGGTGCTGGACGAGTTTCGCGATCAGGTTCGGGCCTGTTTTTTCGGTCACATACACGCATATGACCGCAAGGAGTACCACGGGATACCCCTCATTGTAACCGGTGCTGGCGGTGCCGCAGCCCATGGAATGGGCGCAGATGGTTACGAAGGCAGAGCCCCCTTCCAGGCCATGGCCTTTGACACAACCACGGGAGAGATTCATCTGTTGGAGGATGAGGAAAGCCCTTCATGATCAGGCAGGCCTGGATGGAAAGGGTGCTTAGATCTCAACAATAAAAGGGGTGGCTTTTTGTCACGCCACCCCCTGGGCTGGGAGGAATAGCAGATCAGCTCTGCTCAGTGGACGGTAATCTGTTTCGGTTCTTGTACCTCAGGTTTTGGAATGTCGATCCTAAGTACACCGTCTTTGTATTCTGCTTTGATCGCGTCGGAATCGACATCTGCCGGCAGTCTGAAAGACCTTTCAAATCTCCCCAAGGCCCGTTCTCTGCGATGATACCGCTCCTCTTTCACTTCCCCGGCTTGGGAACGCCCAGCCCGCAAAGTCAGGACCCTGTCATGGACATCAATAGAGATCTCTTTCCTGTCCACTCCCGGAAGTTCAGCCGTGATGATGATCGCCTTGTCATCATCATAAATGTCCACCAGGGGCTTCCACGGCGCTTGCCTGGGTTCATGGTCTGACCAACAGATCGGAAAAAGACTGTGGCCCAATAAACGATCTAAGGGTGTCCATCCTACAAGATTCATTGGTTTCTCCTTTCATTAGCGTCTTCATTTGTGTAGTACCTGGTTTTTGTATCTTAGAACTACGGTAAGCATGATATGAGACCTGTCAATAAAAAAGCGAAAAAGGTTGCATTATTAAATCTTCGTACTATATTCAAGTAATGAATTAATAGGTCTCCCATCAAAAAAATTTTCCAATCACTCAGAAACGTTTGGAGATGATTACAGATCAATAGATGATGATAGGCAGAGGAAGGCATGAAAAAGAGGGATGACGAGAAACCCGAAAAGGTGTGCACTGTGAGGTTGCCGTCTTGTTCGGACCTGAGGGGGAGGCAATCTGTAAGGGCAACCTTTAGGCTGACACAGAAGGCTATCGACACGATGAGTGCTGTGGCTGCTCATCTGGGTATCAAGCAGAAATCTCTTTTTGATCATCTCATGGATGACAGGGAATCGCTTCATGTCGTTGCCAGTGCCATGCCTTTGGACAGGTTCGATCGGCTGGACCGAGTTCAAAAAACATATGTCCTGAGCCGGAAAACCCTGTCCAGCCTTGGGGAGGCCGCCAAAAGATTCGACGCCCCGCGGGATGCCCTTGTGGAGTATTCGATTGAGCGACTTGTTCCCATCGTTGCTCAGGAGCGAAAAAAACATGGGAAGCGGAAACAAATCCTGGACGAGATCAGCCAGTACGTGAAAAAGGGCGAAAGGCTGCTGCAAAGGTCCAGAGCAGTTTTGGGCAACGATGATCCGGTCTCAGAGCATCTTGAAAGTGCCATCAGGGCTTGTCGCCACGCCCAAGGCAGCATCCAGTGCCTTGTGGAACGCAGTGACATCATAGAAAACTTCTAGGTCCATCCGCTGGGCTCGGCCCATCCGCGGACAGACTGTCCTTGCCAAATGCCCTCCCCCCAACACCTGTCCGCCCTACGAGAGAGCTTCATTACTCTTAATCAATTTTAAAAAAAATAATATAATAATAAATCATATTCCGATTGTTGACGGATCGTATCAGATGATTATGTTTAGAGGTACGACATACAACATACATGATGTCCATCATTTTGGGAAAAGAGGAGCGTCGGTCGCCGGCCATGGGCCTTCCTGCAAGGGGTGGTCATCATCACAGACAAGGAGGAAAATAGAATGAGCAAAATCATAGGAATAGACCTGGGCACGACCAACTCCTGTGTATCGGTCACGGAAGGCGGCGAGGCCAAGGTCATTACGAATGCCGAGGGCGGGCGGACCACGCCCTCCATCGTTGCCGTTTCTGACCGTGGGGAAAGATTAGTGGGGCAGATTGCCAAAAGGCAAGCTGTCACCAATCCCGAGAACACCGTCTTTGGGGTCAAGCGGCTGATCGGACGCAAGTACGATTCGCCTGAGGTCCAAAATGACACGAAGATCCTGCCTTACAAGATCGATAGGGCAGACAATGGCGATGTCCGAATTGATCTTAGAGGCAGGCCTTACAGTCCTGCCGAGATATCATCTCACATTCTGGCAAGTATCAAGAAGTCTGCTGAGCAATACCTGGGAGAAAAGATAACGGATGCAGTGATTACGGTGCCGGCCTACTTCAGTGACAGCCAGAGACAGGCCACAAAGGATGCCGGAAAGATCGCGGGCCTCAACGTATTGCGGATCATCAATGAGCCCACGGCCGCTTCCTTGGCCTATGGCCTGGACAAGAAATCAGAAGAAAAGATCGCCGTATTTGATCTTGGGGGCGGCACTTTTGACATCTCTATCCTTGAGATCGGCGATGGCGTCTTTGAGGTCAAGGCCACCAATGGGGACACCCATCTAGGGGGCGAGGATTTTGATCTTAGACTCGTGGACTATCTGGCCGATGAGTTCAAGAAAGACCAGGGGATTGATTTGAGGAATGACAAAATGGCGCTCCAGCGGCTAAAAGAGGCGGCTGAAAAGGCAAAAATGGAATTGTCCACCGCTATGGAAACGGATGTCAATCTGCCCTTCATCACTGCCGATGCGAGTGGGCCCAAGCACCTGAACATGAAGATTACCCGATCCAAGCTGGAAGCCCTGGTGGGCGACCTGTTGAACAAGCTGGAAGGCCCCTGCCAGGTGGCCATGAAGGATGCAGGTATGTCCAACGGTGACGTCAAGGAGGTCATCCTCGTAGGTGGGATGACAAGGATGCCTGCGGTGCAGGAGCGGGTGAAGAGAATCTTCGGCAAGGAGCCCAACCGGGGCGTGAACCCAGACGAGGTGGTGGCTCTTGGCGCGGCGATTCAAGGAGCTGTCCTTACAGGAGATGTAGATGACGTTCTGCTATTGGACGTGACGCCCCTTTCTCTGGGAATTGAGACCTTGGGTGGGGTGATGACCAAGCTCATTGACAAAAACACGACCATTCCCGCTAAAAAGAGCGAGGTCTTTTCCACGGCGGAAGACAACCAGCCTGCCGTTTCCGTCCATGTGCTCCAAGGGGAACGGGAAATGGCTTCTGACAACAAGACCCTTGGGCGTTTCGAACTCGTGGGCATCACCCCGGCACCGAGAGGGATGCCGCAGATTGAAGTCACTTTCGACATTGATGCCAATGGGATCGTGGACGTCTCTGCAAAGGATCGGGCCACGGGTAAGGAGCAATCCATTCGGATCACCGCCTCTTCGGGCCTGTCCAAAGAGGAGATCGATAGACTAGTGAAGGACGCCGAGCTGCACGCAGAGGAAGACAGGAAAAAGAAGGACCTCGTAGATGCCCGCAACAGTGCAGACGCCCTGATCTATGCAACGGAGAAGTCCATGGCCGAACAAGGGCACGTGGTAGACAGTGCTACCAGGGCCGCCGTCACAGAGGCAATCAAGGACCTGAAAGAAGCCATGGAACGTGAGGATGTCTCTGAGATGAAAAGACTGACCGAGGTCCTGACCCAGGCCTCTCACCAGATGGCCGCCTCTATGTACCAGCAATCGGGCGCCGCTCAAGGCCAAGGATGTGGCCATGGTGCAGGGGGTCCTTCATGTCAGGGCACCAGCGGGTCAGGGGACGATGATGTGGTAGATGCGGACTACCAAGAAGTGGCATAGTGGCAAGAGCCGCAGGGAAACAAGGACTCAGTGAAGAAAGGCCGCGTCTTTGGGGCACGGCAACAGCAGGAGAAAAGGATGTGGACCATCATTGGAATCGTCATCGTGATAGGCCTGGTGGTCTATCTGTTCATGAGACAGCGCAACAAGGAAGAACTGCCCCACGCTCATTATGTATGCGACCACTGTGGGGAAAGGGATTGTATTTGCCGTCGGGAAGACAGTCAAGAGAAGTCAAGCTAGAGAGATAAAAGACGGCCGGAGAGGCGCCTGTGACACGCCATGTATGGGGTGTCGACGGATCGGTTATGGACAGGCTTTATGGCCGCAAGGGACTGTCTCTTCTTTACTGGTGGGAGAGCCATATGAACATCTACCATCGTTTCACGACATCCATCATGGGGGTGATCTTTTTGACTGCGATGAATGCTGGCTATGCTGAACCGGCAAGTGGTGATGCAGCGTCTAAGAAAGGGAAGTTTGAGAAAGCGACGTTTGCCGGGGGCTGTTTCTGGTGCATGGAACCCCCTTTTGATCAACTAAGGGGCGTCATATCTACCACGGTGGGTTATGCAGGGGGGCAGGAAGAAAACCCCACATACGAGGACGTGGCTTCTGGAAGGACAGGACACGCTGAAGCCATTCAGATCGTGTACGACCCGTCTGTCATGACCTATGAGGCGTTGCTGGACGTCTTCTGGAGAAACATCGATCCCACCCAAGTAGACGGGCAGTTCGTGGACAGGGGGCGTCAATACAGGACGGCCATCTTCTATCACAACGAAGAGCAGAAGCGATTGGCCTTGGCTTCAAAAGAGCAACTTGAGCATTCAGGGGTCTATGAAGAAAAGATCGTTACTGAGATCGTACCTGCCACTCGATTCTACGAGGCTGAGGAATACCATCAGGACTATTACAACAAGAACCCGCTACGGTACAAGTACTACAGGTATGGATCGGGGCGGGACAAGTTCCTGAAGAAAATATGGGACGAAAAAGATGGATCCCCTTGAGGCCCCTCAGAGGGCCTCGGTGAACCGATTAAGCGAGCGCATTCCCCGTAGGTTCCGCCTGACGGCAGTGCTTCGCGGGCTGCGGGGTTAGCGAGCGTATATAAAATGAGACATATTCCTTACGGTCGCTGCGAAGCACTGCCGCTAGGTAGAACATTCCCTGCAGCTTGCTGCAGGGTCTTCAATGCTGGTCCGTATCTGGCAACGCCAGACATCGTCTTCATGGATCGGCAATTGCCTGGCCTTTGGGCCAATTCCTTATGATCTGTATGATCTCTCGGACATAGGCACCTTCGCACTGGACAGGACAGGGCTCCAACTCTTCTTCGTGTAAGCAGTAGCCAGGGCACTCTTCGCTGCCGTGAGCCTGCTGCGTAAAGATGGGGCCCTTATAGAGGTCCTCAAAATGACCTGCCGGTATGGCCAGAGTCCCATGACAGGAGTGATTAAAAAGGAAGATGCCGGCTGTAAGTTCCTCCAATTGGATCTGGTACCCAATGATTTCTAGCGTAGGATCGTTAAGTAAATCGCCACGAGAAGGCCAGTCAAAGCCACAGTTAGGGCATTTCTTAAAGACTTTGTTTCCCCTGGCAAGTGTCTCAATCTCGGTCATGTGGTGTACTCTCCGGCCACCCTTTACTCTACCACCTTACTATCATCTCTTCTGTTATCAAACCCTAAAGGTGTAGAGGCCTCTCCTGTATGATCGGGGGAGTCGGCCCTCACGCACCATGGGGGAGGTCTTTAAAAGTATTTCTCTCGAACCCTCAAATCCTCTGGGACCGAGTCTATTCACCCAATTTGCCTTCATACGCTACTACGACTCGGAAGATCGTCTTCAATGTTGAATCCCGCCTTCAGTAAGTTTTGGTTAGGCAAGAACAGAGGCTCTGGAAGGTTCTGCCACCTATACCAGGCCCAGCGCTCGCACTTGTGGGGTTCCTTTACTTCAAGAGTACCTGCGGCGTAGTCCGCTATGACAAAAAGGGTGACATAGTGCCGCCCCTCCCTTTCGAAGATATCATTTGTAAAGGGGCCGTGGCGAAGGGTTTTTATCTCGAGTCCAGTTTCCTCATAGACTTCACGGCGGGCACATTGGTCAATGGATTCGCCAAACTCAAGATGCCCGCCGGGAAAACACCAAGAACCGGATCCATGGGCATTTCGACGCTTGCCCAAAAGCACCATTCCATTTCTGATGACACACACCCCTACCCCCACATAAGGTCTACGTTTTTGCATGAACCCTCCCATGGTTTCGAAAGCGATCGTCACATGGCCCCGCGTTCAGCCCTTGGAACCAGGGCTCTCCGATTAGCCGAACCCCTTTCTTTGTGCAACTGGCTTCCAGCTTCTCATCCATGAAAGCCACAGGACATGCCCAGCTGAATCCAGGAGATGATATCATATACTTACATGGATAGGTGCTTCCAGTCCTGAAAGCAGTAAGATACAAATAGGATAGAACAGAACCGGAAAAGGACACAAAAAACGGGGTGCAATCAGCTTTGATAATCAGTCGAAATTACTTGCTATTTTTGTCTGGGCGATCCCGATTCTTGTCGGGACGCCCCCCTGAACCCCATACTGTGCTGTGATCAGCCCAAAATGCAGCTAACCCTTTAAAATCGTACACATTTTCCTTCAGCGATTTCGCCAAAAAGGCTTGAGCTTGCGATGTATCACATCCATTCCTTGCGATAACGTCGTCTGGAAAGGCTACACATGGGTGCCACAAGAAGCAAGCGTACAATGCCATCCCGAAGTCCATCATGTCCATCATATGAACTCCGAGTAGAATCTGTCTAGAGTCGCCCATACCGCCCTGTTGCCTAAGCCAAAAGAGGGACGCAGGGATGATCAACCTGTTGAGCGGTCTGATCTGTTGACTTTTTGGCCTTTGGGAGGTTATAGAGAGCTCCATTGGCGCAACAGGCTGAAAGGGAGGAGAAGGATGAAAAACCACAAGGTGCTGATAATACTTTTTTGGGGGGCATTGATCTTCTCTTTGTCCCCTCCAGTTCACGTTCAGGCAGACAATGGGGGGCTTTCCCTGGGCATTGGTATGGGCCTTGCTCCAGACTACATTGGGTCTGACGAGTACACAGGGATCCCCATGGTGTATGGAAAAATGACATGCCCTGCAGGCGACTATTATGTGGAGCTGGCAGGTACAACAGTGAGAGCAAACGTGGTCAACCATGACCACCTCGTGTTTGGACCCCTGGCCAACTATCGCCTGGGCCGAGACGATGCTGTCTCTGTTGATGACAACGTGGTGGAGAAGATGGATTCTGTTGACGATTCCTTTGAGGTGGGTGCCTTCCTTGGCCTGGTGGTCGACGAGTGGGCCTTCATGGCAGAGGCATTCCAGGATGTGTCCGACGGGCATGACGGGTTTTTAGTCACTTTCAGCGGGAGCTACACATGGGACGTCAGTTCTTCCTGGAACCTTATCCTTGGCGGGTCAACCACATGGGCCGACAAAGACTACATGGGTGCTTTCTTTGATGTGAGCCCAAGGGATTCCATAAGAAGCGGGCTCCCTGTGTACGATGCCGACTCCCAGTGGAGAGACGTGAGTTGCAGTCTGGGCGCCATGTATGCCTGGAATGACGAGTGGAGCCTTCGGCTATCTGGAGACTACTCCTGGCTTATCAGCGATGCCAAGAACAGCCCGGTTACAGAGGATCGGGGGGACAAGAACCAGTTCCATTTTGGCGTTATGGCCATTTACACTTTCTGGTAAGACGACCCCCTTTTGTAAGAGGAGCTCAGGCGGCACGACGGCATTGAGCGCTTTTCCTCCCAGATTTGTCAAGAATGCCTGAAAAGTTGGGTCTTTCAAATAGTAGCATCCGTCCTCACTGCCCACTCTGCAATGGGGGTGGGAGATAACAGAGCATATCTATCGAGTCGTCCAAATCAAGGGCGACAGCAGCAATGAACAACGGTGCTTCTCAAAAAGGACTGTAGATGGGCTGGGAAGCGGGCTGTTCGGAGGGGGGCCACTCTATTTCGAGAGGGCCGTGATCTCTGCCGCAATCTCGCGGCTCAGCTCTGCAAGCATTTGGCTCTGGGCTGCAACCAGGGCTTCGTAACCTAAACCCTCTGTCCTTTCCCTAAAGCTTGACTTTTTTCTTAACAGGATCTTATCCCCCTGATTTCCCAAAAGAGTCCAGCGGGCCCTCATGGAGACTTCCCCACCCAGGACACCGTCAAACCGCCTTACTTCCACAACCACCTGATAGCCAATGGGGATGGTCCTATTCCATGGATAGACGATCACGCGATCCGTTGACAGTAACATTGTGAGGTTTTCTGCCAGAACCCTTGCATAGTTGTCCTCCAGGGGTTCTCCCCACCGAGCAAAAGGGGCCACTTCTAGCTCATTGGCGCCGGTGCGCGTCACAATCTGCGGCCGATTGACATACTGTGGCAACTCCACAGGACCCACCCCAATAATCGTCTCGCCTGAAGCCCTCTTTGTCTCTATTTCTGCTTTCGAGCTGTAAAGGGAATTCAGGACATAGAACTTCGTTGTCTGTTGCGTTCCACTGCCCAGATTGACACATCCTCCCAACAACACCGGAATGAGCGCAAGGTTAACAGCCATGAGTCGGAAAACAATATGGTTCATCATTTACCTCCAGGTAATCTCTTGCCTCGCAGCAGGGCATCGGGGTGTTGTTCCAGATAGTCCGCCAGAACGCGCACGGAACGCGCTGCAGCAGAAACTTCTTCCATGGCCTTAGTGAAACGGTAGGGCAGTTCTGCATTCTCGGCCAACGACCTATCAAGCTCTTCCATGAGGTTCTGTATGTCCACCAAGGTCTCGTTGATGTTTTTCATGCCTTTCCCCACCTCGGGAGAATTCACTGCCCGTTCAATGCCTGCTATGGCGGAGGTCAAGTTGCGCACCATTTCCTCAAGGGGCAGTCTCTCAATCGTCTGGGTCAATTGTTGCAGGCCGGTCTGAATGGTCGGAATCTCAGGATACTTCGTGTTCGTACCGACCAGTCTAGCCGGTGTTTCAGGATGAAAATCGAGCTCCACCATGAGTTGACCCGTGACCATGCTCTGCATTTGAAGCTGGGCCCTCAAGCCGCGCCCTATAAGGATTTTGATTTGTTCCTGAGTATGCCGGCGCCGTTTTTCACCAACCCGCTCAAATCTTTCCGGGTCCACGTCGATGAAGACTGGAATTTCAACAGTCAAGTCGTCGGGATCGGCGCGCAGCACAATATCCGTGACCGAGCCTATCTTTACGCCCCGGAACATGACGGCGGAACCGATATTGAGCCCCTTCACGGACCCCTCAAAGTACATTACATAGTGGTCCAGCTTGGACAGAAACTTGCCGCTGCCGAAAATGAGCACTCCTGCCACCGCCAGCGCCACTGCACCCACGACGAAAGCACCAATCATGGTCTTGTTTGCCTGTTTGCTCATGATGTGTTTGTCTCCACAAAGCTGCAGAAATGGAGTGTTGGAGCAATGGAGTGTTGAATCTTCACTTGCCATACATGGCGTTGGCTTCTCTAACCAACAAGTGATCAGTCCATTCTCCTCGTTCTCGCTTACGCTCTAGACTCTCTCCCAACTTAAGTAATCCATTTTCCAATTTGTATGCAAGCCTGTCTAACTTTTCAAAGTCTTCCTCTGTTATCTGTCCCGCTTTTCTACAGGCCCGCAAGCCTGAAACAGTCTAGCCAAGCGAGCCCAATGCAATATAGAGAAAATTCAAGTATTCACGGATCGAACGCCTGCAATAGCCTTCAGAGATATTTCGGTGCACCGAATCGCTAGCGGCGATAGCCTGACTAGCAACTCGTTTAAATTCATAGGGAAAACCGCGGAAAATAGCACACGTCTGGGCGTAGTAATCTATCGCATCATTCCAGATCCTGAGCTTCTGATATCCACGGTTCTTGTTCTTTCGCATACCACACTACTCCATTACTCCCATACTCCATTACTCCGCTCGTATGATTTCTGACTCCTGACTCCTGTCTTCTATCTCCTCCCCTCATTCCTCCCCCCTCCTTAGAAAACGCTGGACCTTGGGGTCCTCTGACTCGGCAAGGAGCGTGTTGGGGTCGCCACTGGCGATCATCGTCTTCGTCTCCGGATCCAGAAAGACGGAGTTGTTGCCAATAGCAAAGATGCTTGCCAGTTCATGGGTCACCACTACCACCGTGGCCCCAAGGCTGTCCCGAAGCTCAAGGATTAGATCATCCAGGAGTTTCGCGCTCACCGGATCAAGGCCTGCTGAGGGTTCGTCGAAAAAGAGAATCTCGGGATCAAGGGCCATGGCCCGGGCCAGGCCCGCTCGCTTTCTCATGCCTCCACTGATTTCGGAAGGATAATAGTCTTCAAAGCCCGCCAGGCCCACGAGGGCCAGCTTCAACGAGACGATCTCCTTGATGTCGCCGGGGCTCAAGTCCGTATACTCTCCCAGGGGCAGGGTTACGTTCTCTGCCAGGGTCATGGAACTCCACAGCGCCCCGCTCTGGTAAAGAATGCCAAAACGACGCATGAATTCGCCCCGCTCTGCCGGTTCAGCCTTCCAGAAGTCCATATCGCCGTAGTGAATCTTCCCTTTGGCCGGAGACTTCAGTCCCACCAGAATCTTCATGAGCGTGCTCTTGCCGCACCCGCTCCCCCCCATGATGATGAAGACATCACCTCGATTGACCGTAAAGGTTAGGTCTCGCATAAGCACAAAACTGCCGTAGGCCATGGTGAGGTCATTCACCGTGATGTGCGCTTCAGAATGATTCATTGCTTACAGCTTTCAGGGATCAGGGATCAGGGGTCAGATCTTCTTATCAATAGATCTTCTCAACCCGTTAATCATCCTGCCAATTTCTCCTGTCCAGTTAGAGAAAAGGGTTCAGGGATTGCGGCTTTCGCCTCAGAATGATGCAAGGGGTCCAGGGGCCGAGGGTACTTGTACCCAGACGCGAAGTACTTTTGATTTCACTTGACTCCATGAATCCTCGGACCCTTGAACCCTCAGGATGGCGATAGCTCTTGAAACCCATTTCCCCGCCCCCTGGACCCCGATCCCTGTGCGCTTCTAGATTCCCAGCACATTACAAAGAACGGTAATAACGGCCGTTGCCACCACAATGCTCACAATCCCTGTCACCACCGCCGAAGTTGCCGCATCACCCACAGCAGAGGCGCTACGTCCGCATTGCATCCCCCTAAGACACCCCGCCAGGGCCACCAACACCCCGAAGACAGCACTTTGAAAGAGGCCAATCCACAGGTTGTTCAGATGGATGGCAGCCCGGGTCTGGTTGTAGTATTCCATGACATTCAGGTCCAGCATGGTCACCCCCACGATGAACCCACCCAGAACCCCCATAAAATCCGCGTACAGGCAAAGCAATGGCATCATGAGGGCAAGGGCAAGCATCCTCGGGAGAACCAGGAACTCCATGGGCGATATTCCCAGGGTTTCTAAGGCGTCGATCTCCTCGTTTACCTGCATGGTGCCCAACTGAGCGGCAAAAGCAGCCCCGGTGCGGCCCGCCATGATGATGCCTGCCATGACAGCCCCCATGACGCGAACCATGGCGATGCCCACTAGGTCTGCCACATAGATCTGGGCCCCGAACATCATGAGTTGCACCGCCCCTATGAAGGCCAGGATCAGGCCTACCAAAACGCTGATAAGGGACACAATGGGCAAGGCCTGGGCCCCGCAATCCTGGATGATCAGAAGAAGATCGCAAGGCCGAAACCGGGCTTTGCCGCGCAACACCCGAGTGACCGCAATAAAGGCCTCGCCAATGAAGTTTAACATGTCCGTGGTAGACCGCCCAAAGGCCATGGCAGAATCGCCCACACGGGCCAGGAATGGGACCCGCGCGGTTTCCCTCCGGGCCCCCTTTCTCTCGGGCACGGCCGAGGCAAGGGCCAGAAGACGCTGCACGCCCTCGGGGAGCCCCTCTTTTTCAAGATGGATCTTGCTTCGAGATGAGGCGTCTATGACCTTGGTAAGAAAGGTCAACAGCCCGCTGTCCCAGCCTTGAAGATCCCGGGTATCAAAGGCAATGCGCTCGACATTCGGTCCAGAGGTGATTTCGTTGAGCAACACTTCGGCCTGCGGCAGGTCTTCTCCGATTTTCCACTTCCCTGCCAGCCTTACCAGAAGGGTATGAGCCTCAGGTCGGCTAAAACTTATGGTGGTTTGTTCAGTCATTAGTTACCTTGCCAGGTCAAGTCATTCCTCATCTAGTGTGCCTTGCTGTGGATTTCGTCTAACCATATTCTAAGTCTTCCTGCCCAGAACTCGAAAGCCTCTTTTGCTGGCGTCAATTTACCCAGATCGAGTTTGCCACCGGGTGCCTTATCAATGGCGGCACCGATCCGTTCATTGCTCACGGAGTCAAGGAACTCGGCCTCCATACTCGCGCTCCCAATGCCTGTATACCCACCGGTCGCGCCCTTCTTGACTAGGCTGACTGCCAGACCGACAGGAATAATCGTGGTCACCGTGCCCATGCCTGGCTTGCTCATTTTGATTTCAGTAATGCCGACACGCACCCTCATCACATCCGGTCCTGGTTTGTCTGTAAGGGGATAGGCATCGTTTAGGGCATCGATGAATGCCCTGTTAAATGCCTCACTCAATTCCTGGATCTCACTGGGATGAATCCCTTTGTAGTCAGCGTCCTTCTTGAAGTAGAAAACCACTTCGTCCATCATGATCTTGTTGTATTTGCTGAAGTCGACTCCTGCCTTCGTATAGACCATATCGACCCCTTTTTTGCCCTCAATAAACGATGGGTAATCTTTGAGGAAACCTGAGTACTTCGGTTTCTCCCCGCAGTCTGCAACGCTACTATATGCCACAACAACAATGACCAGAACGAACGCTCCTCTACGAATGGCTCGCATGATCTCCTCCTTTAGTCTCTTTAGTGATTACTCATTACGACCGTCACATTCGAACTCCCCTCAGGCCGGGCTAAGATTGCTAGTAAGATGACCACTAGAGTGGGAACAGCTATTTCTTCTTTCCGTGGGCGATATGAAGGGCCACCAGTCGTGCTATCAGGACGGCCAAATAGATTTGACCTGTGATGGCCTCCACATAAGCCAATGCTCGGGCAGGAGGCGATAGAGGCGTAATGTCTCCGTACCCAAGGGTGCTTAAGGTAATATAGCTGTAATAGACGAAGTCTGAGAGCTTAGGATTTTCAAGCTGAAAAGACCCGGGCTGAAGAACATAGGTTAGGGAAAAAAGACAAGCCCAAACCAAGCCGATGAGCAGGTACACACAGATGGATGCACTGATCTTTTCGCCTGTTACGGCATCGTCTTTCAAGACGTGAGACAGCATGCTGACTGCCACAAAAATCAAGAAGGCTGCCATCATGCTCAGGATCCCCACAAGAATGCCGGGAGAAGTGCCCAAGAACTGGACCAACCAACGAGCTCCGAAGGAAGGGATGCCCAGGCATAAGGTGATGATGAAGAGTCCTTTCTTGTGGCTGACAGCATAGATGCTTGTGAAAAGGATAATGGTGAGAAAGATGTTCAAAAGGAGTCTTGCACCGACCAGATCAAGGCTTGAAAGAATTGGGTGGATCAGGGCAAGGAGCAGCAACGAAATTAACAGCACCAGGAATCTTCTCTGGGTCAACCAGTTGTTCCAGCTGTGAGCCATGGGCGAGTATGCCTTTCGTTTCTATCTTCTTTTTGGCGCCATCCCGGCCTGTTCAAAGAAGATTTCAAGCCTTTGAAACCATGCCTCCCGTTCTTCACGAGGCATGAAGAAGTCAAACTGGCCTGTGGCCCGTTGCACCTTCATGAGGTCGATGAGGAAGTCGTAAACGGCATTCTCTGCGGCTTGGTCTGCCACCAGGGCAGAATTTTGGGCATCGATCAGATCGATAATGGATACGGTTCCCCGCACATAGGAGTCGGTGACCAGTTCCAGATTCTTTGCTGATGCCTCTGCTGCGTCTCGGGAAAGTTCAATGCTGACGTAAGAAGCACCTGCCTGATGCAATGAAGAGCGAATCTTCTCTTCAATCTTCTCAGCCGTTGCCTGACGCTCGGTACGCAAACCGAAGAGTTCCTCCAGGGCCCTTTTCGTTGCTGCCTGCTTACCCCCTCCCTCGAAAAGGGGAAACGTGGCAAATACCCCGGCGCTCCAATCGGTGTCATTCTGGCCTGTGAGTCCATCGTCCCTCTGACCCTCTCCGTCTTCTGCCAGAAGTTCCGTTACATTACCCTGGAGGGAAAAGGTGGGCAACCAATGAGCTCGTTTGGTAGCAAGGAGGATTCGCTTCTGGGCTTCAATGGCAGCGTCCAGTCTGCGAAGTTCCGGGGCGGCGGCCAACCCTTGTTCCACGAGAAAGTCTCTTAATATGCTGAGACTTTTCGGGTTGTCCATACGGACATGAAAACGCTCATCACTGATAAGGAGCAGTGGGTCCTTCAGGTCTGTTTCCTCAGTGGTGAATCGTTCCTCCTGCGGCCGGTTAAGTAGACGATTCAGGGCGTTTTCAGATTCACGGCGCCTGGCAAGGGCGTCCAGGACCACCTGTTTGCTTGTGGCGATTTCACTCTCCCAGCGAAACTCCTCAGCACGACTTGCCATGCCAATGGAAACGCGAGCACGAGCACGTTCCAGGTTGGCCCTCGTGAGTCTGAGGTTGTCTTTCTGGATCCTCTCGATGGTCTTGGCCCGCAAGACTTCCAGATAGGCAACTGCCGTATCCAAGATAATGTCCAGCTTAGCGGTCTCCCGCTCCTCTTCCCGAGACGCCTGGAAGTGTTTTTCTGCCGTGAAGTTTGACCAGGCATCTTCAGAGTAAATGATCTGTGTCCCTGTGGCGGAGCCGGTGACGCTCCGCTCCGGCTGCACGCCTCCTGTAGCCATTGCCCGGTCATCGTCGATGACAAAACCTTTGGCATCAAGGTCCATCCGGGGCAGCAGGGCGGATCGTGCTTGGTTCACGACCTGCTTCCCTGCCGCAACGTTCCTGTCTTGCACGGCAAGGTCAAGGTTCGCGGCAATAGCTTCTCGCACCGCCGAGTTCAAAGAAAGGTGCCGCTCTACGCCGCCGGGCTGCTCATGAAGCAGTTCCGCTTCGATCAATACGCGCCACGTTGGATAGACGCCCACAGCCCGGGCCGTGGCCATGTTGATGGTGAGCTGCTCATCTGAAGGGAACGCAACGGGAAGGGTCCCTGCATCCTCTCCCAGCAAGATGCGGTGCACGTTCATGGCAATTCTTCTTGCTCGACGAGGTATAAGAGACTCGGAATTGATGCTGGCGAGCAACCCTTGTTTCACCTCAGTCGGGCCGTAAGCGGAAAAACTCGGAAGCTTTCGACTTGTGAGACCATCCACCAGTTTTTGAAATTCACCGGGCGAGAAACGCATGAGAGGAAACACCATCACCCCATCGGTCTTGGGCGGCAATGCTTCTAGGACTGCTTGCGCCGACCTTTCAGCTCGTACTATCTTTACCTCCACGGGAAGATCATCCAGGACGCGGCGAGTAAAGCGATCTAGTTTCGGGAAGGTCTCCACGAAGAGGCCATCAGCGAGCACGGCCAGATGGTTGAAGGGGACAATCTCTTGAAAGGCCCAGAGAGAGCTGCCGGGTTTTCTCTGGGGGCTGATATAGGTGAGGTTCCTCACACCGCTGGCACTTCCTTTGCGGGGGAGTTGCTGCATTTCTGCATTCACAACTGAGGCGGCAATAACCGGTTTCTTGAGCTCTCTGAGACTGCAAACGTGGTCTGAGGCCCTGAAGCCCACGGTGATGACGAGGCCCACGTCCGGGTCGATGAGCAACTGGTTGACGGCCACAATTATCCCGGGCATGGTCCAGTCGGCAACGATGGTCTTATCCGCCGGAAACCGAACGTCGAATTGGTTGGCAGTGAGGGCCAGAATCTCCTGCTTGACGGTCTCCAGGTGATCAGGAAATCGGATAACGGGCCCATCCTTCACAATGCCGATACGCACAACTGGATGCTCTGCCTTTTCCTGTGCAGTACTAACCGATATCGGTGCTAGCAATAGTATAAGAAGAAAGATCAGTATGTGACGGATCTTCATGAATACCTCCTGTAGGAAAAACAGTAGTCAGGAATCAGGAGTCAGAATTCAGAATGGGCCTTGGAATACGCCGAAGGGTTTAGCAACTCCTGAACTCTGACCACTTTACATTCCACTACTCCAACACACCATTGCTCCATTGCCCCGCCCATCAGACTACCCGCCTTTTGGAATCTGCACCCTGAACAAGAGCGCATAGAGCACTGGAACCACCGCCAGGGTCAGCACTGTGCCCGCACCAAGACCGAAGCTGATCACGACGCCCATGGCAAAAAACAACGGGTCCGGGGGGATCATCAAGGACAAAAGACCCAGGATGGTCGTCAACGTCGTCATGAAGACCGGTTTGAAGCGGGTCAGGCACGCCGTAAGGATGGCGTCATATGGCCTTGCACCATCATCGATCTCGTTCTGCATCGATTCGAGTAACACGATGGCGTTGTTTATGATAATGCCCGCTAAACTAAGGAAACCAAGAATGGCCATGAAACCGAAAAATGCACGGGTAATTAGCATTCCCGGAGCTGCACCTATGAGGACCAGGGGGATGGTGATGAAGATAATAGCAGGTTTGGCATAGGAGTTGAATTGCCAGACCATGAGTAAAAACATGGCCCCCAGGGCATGTGGTATAAATATGGCCAATGCCTTTTGCGCGTTGGCTGAATTTTCAGACTCTCCGCCGAACTCCCAGAAATGGCCTTGCGGCAGATCCTTCATGATCTCCTTGAGCTTCGGTATGAGGGCTGCCTCCAACTCTGCCGCCTGGAGCCACGCGTGCTTGGCTTCGATGGTGACCGTCGGCAGAAGGTTCCGGCGCATAATCTGACTGTACTCGGTTACTCCCTTGAGATCCGCTACCTGCATCAAAGGCACGTTTACCTTGTTTATGGAGGAATAGACATCCACGGTGCGCAGCCTTTCGATGGTCTTGCGCTCCACCCCTTCAGCGCGGAACACGATGGGAATGACCTTGTCGCCTTCCCGGTAGTCTGTGATGGCCGTACCGCTGAAAAAGGCATTAAGGCTGTCGGCAATCTCCTCAGATGAGACACCGGCTCGTCTGGCTCGTGGCTGGTCGATTTCTACCGCGACTTTCGTAACACGGTTCTCCCAGTCGTTATAAATGTCCGTTGTTCCGGGGATGCTCCGAAGCGCAGCCATCACCCGTTCTCCAGCTTCATATATGACGTCATGCTGCGGCCCGGAAATCCGAACTTCCACCAATCCCGTCTCGTTGGCGCCCATCCAGAATTTTTTCACACGGCCGTAGGCTTCGGGAAATTTCTCACTGAGATAATTCCTCGTTTTGTCAACCGCCGGCAGGACAGATTCCCATTCTTTGGTGCTAACCAATACATACGAAATATTGGAAGCCGCCGATCGAGGCCCGAATGTCTGAAAGAAACGGGGGCCGCCGTAACCCACGTAAGCAAGGCTTGCCTCAACTTCCGGATTTATCTCCTTGTCGTGAAGCCAATTAAGAAATCGCTTAACCGTTTGATCCGTTGCATTGGTCCCGTAACCTGCCGGGACATCCAGATAGACCATGAACTGGTTTCTTTCTGCGTCGGGCATGAACTGTTTTCTCACCAATTTCATCAGCATGACAGAACCGACCATCATACCGGCTACGACGATGAGAAACAGCACCTTTTGTCGCATGATAAAGACCAGAAAACCCTTGTACTTCTGGTACATGGGTCGTTCATACTGGGCCTTGATTTCTTCGTCCGTCAGAGTCTTTGGTTTTAAAAATTTGTAGCACATGAGGGGCGTTACACAGGTAGCGAGAACCCATGACGTAAGCAGGGTAATCGCTATAACCTTTGCCATGGAACTCAGGTATTCCCCTGTAGCATTCGGTGCCATGGCCAGGGGTACAAAGGCCAGGATCGTTGTCAACGACGAAGTCAAAAGGGGCAGGGCAAGGGCCTTACCGGCATTTATGCATGCGTCTTGCCGGCTTTCTCCCTCCAGCATACGCCTTCCGATTTCTTCGGCTATCACGATGCCGTTGTCCACGAGCAGGCCCAGAGATATGATCATGGTGGCCAGGGTGATGCGATGAAGTTCCAGCTCAATGACTCCCATCACCACGATGGAAAGAATCATGGTTAGCGGAACGACCGAGCCCACGATCAAACCGGTCCGCCAACCCAAAAAAAGCATGACCACGATGAGAACCGTAACCAGTGTCTGCAAAAGATTTATTTCAACGCCACTTACGGACTCTTCCACATAATCCGCCTGATAATGGGCAATGTCCAGTTTGTAACCCAAAGGAAGTCGCGTCTGCCATTCTTCGAGCCGCGTTTTCACCCGGGGGCTGAATTCCAGGACATTAACCCCTTTCTCCATCTGTTCTATGGCCAGAATAATGGCAGGGCTCCCATTGAAGTAGGCCTTGTTGGCAGGAGGGTCCACATAGGCCCGTTTTACTTTGACGATGTCGCGGAGATAGGCCACCTCCTTGGATCCCGGAAGCTTGATCACCACGTTTTCGATATCTTCCACATTGCGGAAGCTTCCTGAAGGCTCCACGACCATTTCCAAGGCCCCGGTGTCGATGGCCCCCCCTGGTAGGATGATGTTTTGCTGCCTCAGGATCCGCCCCAACTCGCCGGGGCTTAAACCGTATTGTGCCAAGCGAGCGTTGGTCATTTCCAGAAAGACCCTTTCCTTCTGTACACCATGAAGGGTGACCTTACGGATGCCGTCAATGGTATAGAGATCGTCCCGGAGGTCACGGGCCACATCGCGCATCTCAGCCATGGAGAACCCTTTGGCAGTCAGCGCGCCGAGGATTACCGACACATCCCCGAACTCATCGTTGACAAAAGGACCGATGGTCCCTTCCGGCAATTCCCCCTTTACGTCATTCATCTTGTTCCGGAGGTCCTGCCAGATGGGTTGCATGTCGAAAAATTTATCGTACACATTCACATAGACAATAGACATGCCGGTGGTGGATTTGGCATCGTAGATGTCTTCCACTTCCGGGATCTGGCGGATGTACTCCTCCACCTTACGGGTGACGAGGTCTTCCATGCGCCGGGGGGACATGCCGGGATAGTACGTGGTAACCACCGCATCCCGAATGGTGATGACGGCGTCTTCCTTGCTCGGAAAATTCGTGTACATGGCGATACCGGCGGCCGCCAACAGCCCCACCAGCAGCATGACGAAACGAGCATTTTTGAGAGAAAAGCCGGTCAGGTTCATAGGCCCTCCCTACTTAGTCTCCATCAATTTGACTTTCTGCTGGTCATTTAAGAACTCCACCCCGGCAGTTACCACAATATCCCCGTCCTTCACGCCGGTCTTTAGTATCACATCGTTTCCATGAACCGTGACGCCTTCCACGGGCCTCTTTTCAACCATGGACGTGCTTTCATTATAAACGAACACAAAGTGCTCGTCGCTCGGTCCCGCGAGGATTGCCGTGACAGGAACTTGGAAGCCCTTATCGATGGATTCTCCTGTCTCTGATCTGGCTCCATATTCGAAAACAACCTCTACGGACATGCCGGATCTGAGTTCTGAAAACTGTTCATCGAGTCTTACCATGACTGGGTAGGTATTTGCCGTTTGCGACCTTGTACCCACCTCTGTGACGACCCCCGAAACGACACGATTTTGCAGGGTCTGAAAGTACACATCTGCTTTCTGGCCTGAGGAAATACGGATCACGAGGTTCTCCGGGACAGCCACAGAGACCTCAAACCCACTTTCGACTCCATCCAGCCCAAAAATAGATTGCCCAGCTTTGACCTCCACAAACGGTTCGATCTCTTTCAGTGATACGATCCCTTTGTATGGTGCCTTGAGAGATGTCTTGCTCAGATCCCGCAGGGCCAGTCCAAGATTCGCTTTTCCTGCTTTCACCTGGCTCTTTGCACTGTCGAAGCTAGCGCGGGCTTCATCCAGCTCTGCCTTGCTCGCATTATTGGATTCATAAAGAGCGCTGATTCGCTCATAATTTGCCCGCCTTTCTATGACCTGGGCCTCGGCTTTCTTAAGTTCTGCTTCGGCGTTACGGACCGCCAGGTCAAAGGGCTGGGTATCCAATACAGCGAGGACATCGTTTTCTCGAACCCGATCCCCAAGTTTAACACTCACCTTTTCCACCGTTCCCCCGACAGCAAAGCTGAGATAGGTTTCATCCACGGCCTTGACCACCCCAGAGATTCTCCGGACGATGGTGGCTCCCGTGGCAGACACTTTCATCCACTTGACAGTTCGAATGATTTCCGGCGGCCGTTCCTCTTTTTCACAGCCCAAAACGGCTATAACCACAAGAAGAGCCAAGCAGGCGTTAGCCAGCCAGCTCAGGTAACGTCTAGGAGCATATTTAGTGACCATGGACACACCTCCAAGTCTATGACATTTGCTCAATTCTTGACCTAAACAAGGCACAAACGGCTGCAGGGTCAACAAGTTACACACATGGCCAACAGAAAGACTAGAGTCGATTGGAATCTGAACATACCATCACACCCCTTGCCAGTTCTTGAACCGAATAAGCGAGCGCATTCCCCGAAGGTTCTGCCCGTTGGCAGTGCTAGCGCGGCGCAGGCTGTGGGGTTAGCGAGCCTATAGTTAAAAAGAGAACAACCTTACGGTGCTGCGGAGATCTCCCGTGAGGGAGAACATTCCCAGTGGGTTCTGCCCGTTGGCAGTGCTTCGCAGGCCACGGGGAGGGTTCAATGGCAATCTAAAGGCACTTTCAAACGTCAATCCCAACGCACAGGGAGCAACCAGTGTGAATTCAATTAATTATGTTTGAAGCACTGAAGAATCAATGGGGTAAAACATGTAATTTCTCTATTTTAAGACCCTATTTCGCCAAGGAGGGTAGCCCCAATACTACACACAGAGTAGTTTTCGAAGGAGAAAGGCCTTGAGCGGAATGAATGAGAAAGATGATACTTGCTATTTCTGGACAAGATCATCACGCCCGGAGAGCTAAAACGGAGAAGGCAAAACCTTCCCAGACGAAACTTATAAAAGCGGTGTCGCCGAGGTTGGATTATTGCCCGTTATATAACACACTGGAAGCAAAGTCGTTTATGTGGCATATGGCAAATTGCATTCGAACGCACGAGCAGCTTGGTGAAAGAAGACCGTGGGCCATAGTTGTTTCGACATTCCAGCCACGGTGTGGGTTGTACTGTCGGGAGAGCAGTGATTCTGAGTGAGAAGTGCGAGTGACACCAGGCCTGAAGCGATCCTAAGGCGTCCCTGAAAGGCGCAAAAAGCGCCTTTCAGACAAATGTGTGGTAACATGCTGTCAAAGCGGGAAATTGTCGACAAGAGGGAAGGCCAAGCGAATTCTTTGAAGAATCGGATGCTTTAATTTCAGAAACGGTACTGTCAAGAATCTTTCGCACTTTTGTGCGGTGGCCATGTGGTTAAGCAGCAAATTCTTCCTCTCTGTTCACTTGGGTTAGTAATTGCATATTGAGATACCGTCTGGTTCCCCACCGGGTGCCGGCGATGTGGCGCAGGCGAGCTGCCACCAGCATGAGGGCAGAATTACCATCAGGAAAGGCACCTACTACGCGGGTTCGTCGTCTCACCTCCCGCAGGATGCGCTCCAGAGGATTGTTCGTGCGGATCCGACGCCAGTGGGCACTTGGAAAATCATAGTACGTTAAGGTCTCGTCAATGCTGTCTTCTATCTTCTTTGCAGCTCCGGAAAGCTTCTGATCCTTGAGTTTCTGGATAACAGCCCTGGCCTTTTCCTTTGCTGCAGGACGATCCTCAGAGGCGTGAATGGCCTTTAGCATCCTCGCCACATGCTTGACCTTTCCGCGGGGAACCATCGTGAAAACGTTTCTATAAAAATGCACGATGCAACGCTGCCACCTGCTGTCCGGGTAAAACTCGTGGATCGACTCGATCAGCCCCAGGCAGGCATCGCTGACAAAAAGCTGAACCTTGGACAGGCCACGCTTTTTTAAATGCCGTAGAAAGCCACTCCAGCCGGCCTTGTCCTCCTTGGCACCTTCACAAACTCCCAGGATCTGGCGGTATCCATCGTCAGCGACTCCAATGGCCACTAATACGGACACATTGGCCACTTGGTCGGCCCATGTGCGCTTTAAAACGATGCCGTCGAGATAAACATAGGGGAACTGCCCTTCAATAGGCCGGTTGCGCCACTTTTCAATGCGAGCGTAGATCTTCTTGTTTAAGTTGCTGACCGTGCCTGGGCTGACACGGGTTCCCCACAGGGCCTGGGTGATGTCTTCAACACGGCGAACTGAAACTCCGGCTAAATACATCTCGATCAGGGCCTCCTCCACCGACGACTCCCGGCGCCTGTAGCGTTCGATAATAGCCGTTTCAAACTTTTGCTCACGTAATTTGGGCACCTTCAACTCCACCTCACCAGCCTTGGTGTGAAGCCTGCGTCTGTAATGACCCGCTCGGGTATCTTGACGAGCCTCGGTTCGCTCGTAACGAGTAGCATTGCATAGCTGATCTGCTTCGGCATCCAGAAGCTTGTTCAGCGTCTCTTCTACGGTGCCGCGCACCAAGTCTCCCAGGTGCTGTTGGATCTGGTCCTCATCGATCTGGATGACTTTTCCGAGCTTTTTCGATACACTGTCTGACATGGTGGCCTCCTTCCCTGGTTAAACGGTTAGTCTTGCAACTCCCATTTAACCATATTGAGGCCACCGCCTCAAAATGTGCGAAAAATTTTATACGTTATCTCAGAAACTTACATCCTGCGAAAATAGTCCAGAAGAAAAGTAGGTTACACAAAGCCACAAAAAAAGCCAAAACCCACAGAAAAGTAGGTCTTGGCTCTTCAGAACTTATTGATTTTACTTCATGTATTGGTCGGGGCGAGAGGATTTGAACCTCCGACCCCCTGAACCCCATTCAGGTGCGCTTCCAGACTGCGCCACGCCCCGCCAACTGTGGAAGTGTTTCTAACACTATGTCTTTTCCCTGTCAAGAATTCATGCCGGGTCCTGCCCGTTGGGCCAGAGGCCGGGGATGAATCCTTGTGCCGGGAAAGAAGATCTTTCTAAGGCCTTAAAAAGATGTCTCAGTCCCCAAGCGTGCCTTTGGGCTGATACTGGCACAGGGGCTCTTCGGCAAGGAAGTCGCCTGTGGCCTCATAGGCCCTGGCACGGCACCCTCCACAGACCTTTCGGTACTCGCATCTACCGCACTTCCCCTTCAGTCTATTGAAATCTCTCAGGGCCAGGAATACCTCTGCTTCTTTCCAGATACGGGGAAAAGGCGTCTCCTTTACATTGCCACAATTGAGGTCGAGAAAGCCACAGGGCTGGACCACACCGGTATTTGAGACAAAGCAGAAGCTGGTACCTCCCAGACACCCTCGCGTCACGGCGTCAAGGCCGTGGGTCTGAAACGTCACCTTCTTGCCTTCCTCACGGGCCCGCTCTCTCAATATCCTGTAATAGTGGGGGGCACAGGTGGCCTTCAGCTGGAGAGGCACCTTGTCCCTCTGGTCATAAAACCAGTTGAGGGTCTCTTCGTACTGCTGGGCAGAAATTTCCTGATCTACAATGTATTTCCCCCTGCCCGTTGGAACAAGCAAAAAGATATGGTGGGCCACCGCCCCCAGCTCAACGGCCAGTTCCTGAATCCGTGGCAGGTCTTCGAAGTTTTGCTGAGTGATCGTGGTGTTTATCTGAAAGTCAAGGCCAGCCTTCTTGACCCATTTGATGCCGTTTAGTGCCCCCTGGAAGGCCCCATCCACCTGGCGAAAGCGGTCGTGGCTTTCCTCGTTGGCCCCGTCCAGGCTGATGCTGATTCTTTGAATACCTGCTGCCACCATCTCCTTTGCATTGGCCTCGGTGATGAGGGTGCCATTGGGGGCCATGACCATGCGCAACCCCTGCTTTGTACCGTAGCGCGCAATGTCGAATATGTCTGGCCGAAGAAGGGGCTCACCGCCCGTAAGGATAATCACAGGCCTGCCCACCTCCTTGATCTGGTCCAGGAGTCTGAAACAGGCCTCTGTATCCAGTTCGCCTGCGTGGTGTCCTCTGGTGGCTGCAGCACGACAGTGAATGCAGTTTAGGTTGCAGTTGCGCGTCACCTCCCAGGCGACAAGTCGCAGCTCCGATCCCTTCTCATTACCCTGACCGTGGGTTCTATTCGTTGTTGGAGGATGTTCTTTCAATGGAAACCCCTTTCCTATATCACCCGTTAGAAAGCTCCTTTGCCGCCTCTTTGGCAAAGTACGTCAAAATCATATCTGCTCCAGCGCGCCTTATGCCCATCAGGCATTCCATCATCACCTTTCTTCCGTCTAACCACCCCAACTTGTCGGCAGCCTTGACCATAGCGAACTCTCCGCTGACATTGTAGGCTGCTACTGGCAGATCCACTTCCTCTCGAACCCTGCAAATGATATCAAGATAGGGCAGGGCAGGTTTGACCATGATAATATCAGCGCCCTCTTCCACGTCCATACTCACTTCACGAATAGCCTCCAGGCTATTGGGGGGGTCCATCTGGTAGGTCCGCCGGTCTCCAAATTGTGGGGCCGATTCAGCGGCCTGCCGGAAGGGGTAATAAAAAGCCGAGCAGTACTTGGCAGCATAGGACATGATGGGCGTGTTTTCAAAACCATTTTCGTCTAGGGTCTCTCGTATTTCCGCAACACGGCCGTCCATCATGTCTGAAGGAGCCACCATGTCTGCCCCTGCTTGGGCGTGGGAAAGGGCCGTTCGTGCCAGAAGCTCCAAGGTGGCATCATTGGCAATGATGCCGTCATGGACCATGCCGCAGTGTCCGTGATCAGTATACTCGCAAAGACACACGTCGGTGATGATCACCACGTCTGAGACCTTGTCCTTTATCCTCTTGACAGTCTTCTGGACGATGCCGTTCTTTGCATAGGCGCCCGTGCCCATGGCGTCTTTCTTGTTGGGAATGCCAAAGAGCATCACAGCAGGGATCCCCAGATCGCGGGCAACCTTGACCTCTTTGACAATATGGTCTGCAGAAAGCTGATAATGCCCTGGCATAGACGGTATGGCGTTTTTGACACCCTTTCCCTCTACGGCAAAGAGGGGTAGAATGAGGTCATCAACGGAAAGTCGTGTTTCGCGTATCATCCGTCTGAAATTCTCATTTTGCCGAAGCCGTCTAGGCCTGTAGTCTGGAAACAGCATGGCGCACCTCTTCTAATTAGTTGCAGTCATCCATGATCGCCATAGACTTGGAGGGCAGAACCCTGGCGTGAAGCCGCATCCAAAGGACAATGATAACAGACCTATTGGCTTTTCACCTCTGAATGGGGCCCGCTATCGTCGGGATACATGCTTTTGATCAAAGACCCTAGAAAACCCTCTGGGTCTTCCAGCCCTTCTTTAGAGATAACAAAAGCCTTCCTGCCGGTTCTATCGCGGATAAGCTTAAGCCCATCCTCAAAGTCCGACGTCAGTCTCTTATAAACATTTCCAAGGGCTCCTTCAGAAGTGCTCATCTGTAGGATCACCATATCTTTAGCCTCTTCATCGAGTGCTACATCCAGCTCATGGGTCTTGCGGAAGTAGGCCTCCATGTTTTCAATCTTATCCAGGCGCTCTCTGATGGCATCCATCACTGTGTTCACATCGCATGTGCTCAGGGCATAGATGTCGGCAATCAGACGAATCCTGGAAGGTGTCAAGGCCATGTGGTATTTGTCGGCAAGGGGCCCTTGGTGTTCCTCCACATACGCTGCAATGGATTTCTTCTCCTCTTCCACGAGTTTCTCGTGAAGTTTATTCCACTTGTCCCTATTGGACTCGGAGACGATCTCCTGAAGCGCCTTTGAGGGATCATTTACCACGTCTTTAGTTATTGGAAGCTTCTTTACATCCGTCGAAGGAAGCCTTTTCTCAAACTTCAGCAAAGCCTTTTCAATGACGCTCACGAGTGCGCGAGCCCCTGTTCCCTCTTTACAGGCAAGGCGGGCCATGGCTCGCAGTGCCGAGACATCGAACTTGACATCTATTCCATAGGCCTTGAAGTCGAGCTTCTTGCTAAGAATCACAGGGTTGTTCGGGTTCTTTAGAATGGCAAAAAGGTCCTCTTCACTGAGTTTTTCAAATAGCGAGATCACCGGCAGGCGACCGATGAACTCCGTTTCGAATCCAAACTTGATGAGGTCCTCTGGTTTGGTATACTGCAGGTAGTCCAATGCGTCCAAACGGCTCTTGACGACCGCCCCAAATCCCATCCCCTGATCGGCCACCCGCTTTCTAATGATCTCTGCCAGTTCGTTAAAGGCGCCGCTCATGATGAAGAGGATGTTCTTGGTGTTGACGACCCGTTTCTTGCGCTTACCGGTCTTTCGGTAACGCTCTACCTCCTCAAGCATGGATATGGGATCATGGGGCACCTTCAAGTCCACCTCGGTCTCTTCCATCGGCTTCAGCAGGGCGCGCTGAACACCGGTGCGAGAAACATCCGGCCCGATGAGGTGGTTGCAGGCCCCGATTTTGTCAATCTCGTCGATGTAGATGATGCCATATTGGGCCAGCTCAATGTCATCATCTGCTTCCCGCACGAGGTCCCGTACCAAATCTTCGACGTCCCCTCCCACATAACCGGTCTCACTGAACTTCGTGGCATCTCCCTTGACAAAGGGCGCGCCGATCTTCTGGGCAATCAATTTGATCACGTAGGTCTTGCCCACACCGGTGGGCCCTATCATCAGGATGTTGTTCTTGATGTTTCCCAGTATGGGTTGGGCATTCTGATCAGACGATTGGGCATGCTTGATGCGATTGAAATGGGTACAGATCTTGGTGGCCAAGATCGCCTTGGCCTCGTCCTGTTTCACGAGGTACTGGTCAAGGTAGGCCTCAAGTTCTTCAGGTTTTAATGAGAAGTCGATCCTCTTCTTTTTGGGAGGCTCTTCTTCTGTGTCAAAGGCCTCTTCACGGGGAACGACCATTGGGGTAATGAGTTTCACGCGACCCCCAAATTTTTCTGAAAGGAAATCGCTTATCTCTTTTTCGACTTTTTTAGGGTCTGGAAACTTCTCATCTTTTTCGTCCATAATCTCCTACTTCCGTCTCTGATAGGGGCCCCTGTTGCTGTTCCAAAAACATGGGGACTATCTGAGATTTTTTGACTGGATATGGCCAATATAATCACACCATGTTGGAAATTCAAGAAAAATGCCGATCTCTTTTCCCCTACACGCCCTGACGCCCCACCCCCCTTGACACGACAGGGCAACATGGTATGGTCTACGGAGTCGGGCGATTAGCTCAGCGGATAGAGCACAAGCCTCCGGAGCTTGGTGTCGCCGGTTCGATCCCGGCATCGCCCTCCAATTTCAGCCATGTGCCGACCAGTTCCATGGCCTCTTCCTTGGTCTTCACCTCCCCCTTCAACCGGGCTTCTTCCACTCTCTGCAACAACCGGCCTAGACCTTTAGATGGTTTTAGATTGAAATGCCCCATCAAATCGTGCCCGTTAATCAGTTTGGGTTCTGCCATCTTGGGTTTGAGATGGCGGAAATACGTGGATATGATCTTATGCGAAAAATGTACCAATTTGCAGATCGATTCGTCACTCGCCCTTGCCTTGGCACGCTCATCGGCGAGGCTGTGTATCAAGAGCCCGATGATGTCGTCTTGGTATTTTGTGACAAAGCGCACCATGCCTTTCGAGGTAAGGCTCTGTCGCTCAAAGGCGTGGAACAGGAACAGGGGAAGGAGGTGTTTTTGAACCACGAAGGTGATGTATGAACGGTTCTGACCAGACATCCGCAGCCTGCTACAAATATCTCTCACCATGGCCGCCCCGACCTGTTCGTGACGTAAAAACCGGACCTTGCCAGTGGGATCAACACTGCGTGTCTCAGGTTTCCCTACGTCGTGAAGCAAGGCGGCCCACTTTAAAAGGCCCCTTCGGCCTCCCTTTTCAAGATAGGCCTGAATCGGTGCAGAAAACTCGGGCCACAGGTCGTTGGCTGGTGGTGGACTCAGGATCGATTCTATCTCCTCATAGGTCCCCATGGCATGTTCAAATACATCCCGTCCATGGATCTCATTTTGCAGGCAGGCGCGACAGGACTCAAGCTCAGGGATGATTTGCGCAAGGAGGCCGGTCCGGTCCATCTCCCTGAGGGAGGGAAAGGACCTTTCGGCCTCCATCATGCTTATGACCTCTGCACTGATGCGCTCTTTCGCCGACCTGGCAATCAGCCCGCGATGTCTGGTGATAGCTGCCAAGGTTTCCGGGGCGATGGCAAAACCTAGGACCGCAGCAAACCGAAATGCCCTAACCATCCTCACAGGGTCCTCCAAGACCGCCTTTTCTGAAGTGAGCCTGATGGTTCTTGACCGTATGTCGTCCAAGGCGCCAACAGGATCAATAAGGCTGTTAGACTGCAGGTCATAGGCCATGGCATTGATGGTGAAGTCTCGTCTTTTCAAATCCTTTTCTATGCCGTCTTCCTCCATAGGCGAAAAATCGAGGATCTCTTTTCCCAAAACGACCCGGTGCACGGTCCTGTCGTTTTTTCCGATTTCAATGACCCGAGCGCCCATCCGCTTGGCCACCTCTTTTGCAAAGGCCTTGGCGTTACGAGGCACTGCAACATCGTAGTCCTTGGAAGGGCGACCGAGGATGGCATCGCGGACGGAACCGCCCACAAGATAGACAGGACCAATGGAGGAAAGCCCATACAAATGGCGTGTGATCTTCATCTCTTTTCTGTAACGTCCTTCTCGGCCCAGTGCTCTCCCCGCGCCCTCGTCTCATGAGGGCCTTTATGGTGATACGGGCTCTGTGAGAGAGATAGGGGGGCGATTTATGACCTGTGCTTGCGTCTTAGCTTCCGGGCATCCTTCTTCCACTGGATGTCCTTCTTCAGCCCCTTTTTTTTCAGCCGCTGCTGTTGGAGCTCCTGCGAACGCTCCATGTCCAGAGCAAAACTTCCTGCCAGGGCTTCTGGCGCAAGGGGGCGTTCCTTTTTGGCTTTTGGGGCCTCTTTCTTCTCCTTGGGAAGGGGCGGGCCCGAAAAATATCCCACAGGAACATGATCGGCCCTGTAGAGCAGTTCGCCCTGCCTGGAAAATGTCACCCCTGCCTCAGAGGCCCTTCGGGCCTGGACCGTGAGCAAGACCGGTTTAGGGTCTCTCCTGGTTCCCATGCGAAGGGCCATCTCTTTGGTTGTTGCCAGAAAGACGTGGTGTTGTCCCATGGGATGGATTCCCTTCTCACAGACCACAGGATAGGCCTTGCGCCGCAAGGCGTGGTACAGGAGCTTGGGCGGCACAACGCCAGCTACCGGGCTGACCGCATCGTCACGGCTGCCATCCCTAATGCAGTCTGCCTCTACCACGAAGGCATCCTTTGAAGAGGTGAGGAGGACCTCATGGACGTGGGATCTTCGGACGTATCCCCACCCCGGTTCTTCTGACAAGGCCTTGAGCAAGTCCTTGATGCGCACAAACCCCTCGTCGTTGGGAACCAATCCGAATTCATCGGGCCGTCGTCCGAGGACGTAATGCATCAGCTTGCTGAGCTGTCTTGGGGTTTTTCGTTTTCCCATGGTCTTACGCTACCTCGTGCCGTGTCCGAGCAATAGGTTGAACAAAGGACAGGGTCTTTTAGGCCAAAATGGAGAAAGTAGCGATTCAGGTTTTCGCAAAAATGTCATATGAAGGTCCTAAAGGCCCTCTTGGCCCGTCTTAGTCCCCTTGCTCGTAGCATGGCAAATTAGTGGTGAAGTTTCAAGGCCGCCCCTGTTTGCGTTTTGTCTGTGCATTTTTCATCGGGAAGGCATCAAGATGTGTCCTTGATAGAATGTCGGCCTTAGCTGTTTGGCTTGTTTCGTGAGATAGGCTGAAACGGTGCTACCTTATGGGCTATCGTGGGGCCGACCGTTTTTTAGGAGTCACCGTTGACTTCACTAGGGCTTTTGGATAGTCTTTCGACCACACACTTTTTCCGCATAGCATGGGGTTTCCTCATATCATTTGCGCCATGAACGAACCGCTCAGGAGGTTGACGATGGGAAAGGGACGGATTGCGAGTCTACTTGTTTTGGCAATCCTGGTGGCCGTGGCCGCCTGTAGCACCCCTGCGGGAAGATCGCCTGGCCAGGTAATCGACGACGCCACCATTACCACTAAAGTCAAGGCTAAACTCTACAAGGACGACGTGCTCAAGGGGTTTGCCGTCAGTGTGCACACCTTTAAGGGAACGGTTACCTTATTAGGGGCCGTGGACACAGCGGAACAGATGCAAATGGCGGGAACAAGAGCCCAAAGCGTGGACGGCGTGGTCGCTGTCAACAACCTGCTGCAGCTCAAGGGGCCTTAGACGCTTAAGGGTGGAGGCACTTGGGGCCACTCCTCCTGTTTTCCCGTACCAGACTCCCCTGCCACAGCCCCTCTTCCGGGAGGAGCCCTTTCAGCGAAATTTCCCCATGGCCCATTTTTTTCTCTTGCAATGCGCCACATATGGTAGTATAAGAACATCCTCGCTACAACATATTGTGAAAAAACGGCTCTCCACAACAGGGGGAAAGGGCATGCACAGCAAGATCAGAAAGAGGAATGGCCGGTATGTCAAATTCAATGCCGAAAAGATCACCAATGCCATTGAAAAGGCAGGTGAGGCCACAGGGGAATTTGATGTCAAGGGCGCAAGAAAACTCACCATAAGAGTCTTAAACCTGGCAGAGAAGGTCTTTGGTGACAAAATCATGAACGTAGAGGAGGTGCAGGACATTGTTGAAGAGGTCCTTCTCAGTTCCCCCTATCGCAAGACAGCCAAGAGATACATTATCTATCGTGATCAGCATGCCAGATTGCGAGAGTTGGCAAACAAGATGGAGATCGATCTGGTCGACCAGTATCTTAAGAAGATCGACTGGAAGATAAATGAAAACAGCAACATGGCTTATTCACTCCAGGGACTCAATAATTATATCTCCTCTGAAGTGAGTAAAGTCTACTGGTTGAGCGAGGTCTATCCTCGGGAAATAAAGGAGGCCCATGTGGAAGGGGATCTCCATATGCACGATCTAAGCATCCTCTCTGTCTACTGCGTTGGGTGGGACCTCTTTGATCTTTTGATGCAGGGATTCAGGGGGGTATCAGGAAAGGTGGAGACCAAGCCCGCCAAACACCTCCGGAGCGCCTTGGGACAGGTTGTCAATTTCTTCTATACCCTTCAAGGGGAGGCAGCAGGGGCCCAGGCCTTTTCCAATTTCGACACCCTGCTGGCACCGTTCATAAAATATGACAACTTGAGTTACCGAGAGGTCAAGCAGGCGCTCCAGGAGTTTGTCTTCAATATCAATGTGCCCACAAGGGTCGGTTTCCAGACCCCCTTCACCAACGTCACCTTAGATGTCAAGGTCCCAGCCTATCACGCCAATCAAGGGGTTGTCATCGGCGGGGAGATGCAACAAGAAACGTACAAGGACTTTCAAGAAGAGATGGACCTTTTTAATAAGGCCTTCTTGGAGGTCATGGCAGAGGGCGATGCCAAAGGCAGGGTTTTTACCTTTCCCATTCCCACCTATAACATCACAAAGGATTTTGAGTGGGAGAATGCCAATCTGACTTATCTATGGGAAATGACAGCCAAGTACGGTGTGCCCTATTTTTCCAATTTTGTAAACTCCGACATGAACCCGGAAGATGCCAGGAGCATGTGCTGCAGGTTGCGCATTGACAACAGGGAACTGGAGCTGCGGGGAGGCGGACTGTTCGGCTCCAATCCCTTGACCGGCTCCATTGGAGTGGTGACTATCAATATGCCCAGGATCGGCCACCTGAGCAAATCAGAGGACGAATTCATCGTGGGGCTGGAAAACCTCATGGGTCTTGCCAAGGCGAGCTTGGAGATAAAGAGAAAAGTCCTGGAGAAGTTTACAGAAGGGAGTCTCTATCCCTATACGAAGTATTATCTAAGGAAGGTAAAAGAGCGTTTTAATGAGTATTGGAAGAACCACTTTTCAACCATCGGCCTGGTGGGGATGAATGAGGCCTGTTTGAATCTGCTCGGCACAGACATCAGCCATCCAGAGGGTCAGCGATTCACTAAGAGGGTCCTCGATTTCATGAGGGGCAAGCTGGTCGAGTTTCAGCAAGAGACAGGAAACAACTATAATCTTGAAGCCACACCGGCAGAAGGGACCTCTTTCAGGCTGGCAAAGCTCGATCGTCAGAAGTATCCAGACATCCTCTGTGCCAACGGCAATGGACACAAGAAAAAGGACCGTCCTGTCTTCTACACGAACTCCACCCAACTGCCCGTGAACTACACCGATGATATCTTCGAGGCCCTCGATCTTCAGGAGGAGATCCAGGCCAAATATACGGGTGGAACGGTATTTCATGCCTATGCCGGAGAACGGGTGACCAACCCCAATGGCGTGAAGCGCCTGGTCCGCAAGGTCTGCGAAAACTACCGTTTGCCCTATTTCACGTTCAGCCCTACCTTTAGTGTCTGCCCGACCCATGGATATTTAGCTGGAGAGCAGACGGCCTGTCCCAAGTGTGAAGCACCCTGTGAGATATATTCCCGGGTGGTGGGCTATCTTCGCCCCGTGAAGCAGTGGAACAAGGGTAAGCAGGAAGAGTACCGGACAAGAGAGGTCTTTCATTTCTAGGGCCATGAAACTGGGCGGTTGGCAACGGCTCTCTTTGATCGACTATCCAGAAAGGCTTAGTGCTGTTCTGTTCACCCAAGGGTGCAACTTCCGATGCCCCTATTGTCACAACCCCGAACTCGTTGATCCCAAACGCTTCCAAGAGCCCCTTGCCCAAGAAGACGTCCTTTCCTTTTTGCGAACCCGTGAGGGGAAGCTCGATGCTGTCTGCATCACAGGCGGTGAGCCTACCATACAGCCCGACTTGGTCGAGTTCATGGAAGAGATCAAAGAGATGCCCTATTTGATCAAGCTAGATACAAACGGATCTCATCCTGAAGTCTTGGCAAGGCTGGTGGAAAAGAGGCTTATAGACTATATGGCCATGGACGTGAAAGGCCCGTTGCCGAAATATGGCCAAATCTCAAAATCCTCCATTGACACGAAAAGAATAAAGGAAAGCATTCAACTGATCATGGATTCCGGCATTGACCATGAATTCCGCACCACTGTTGTAAAATCTATCTTAACCAAGGCTGATTTCAAAAAAATTGGGACCTTGATCAAGGGTGCTCAGCGCTATGTCTTGCAGAAGTTCGTTCCCTCCAAGACCCTGGATAGAAGGTTTATGAAAGAGGCCACATATTCTGACAAGGATTTCGAGGGCCTTAGGGGAAAACTGGAAGATTACGTCCAAGAGGCTGTCGTCCGATGATACCACCTGCCCCCGTCGGCCATGCCAACGGGTGTTTCTCCCAAAGAAAGCCTTTACAAGGAGGACACAATTTAGTATAGGGTCTATGCTTCTAGGCAGCTAATGTTAGTCCAAGTCTTGGTTCATACCGAATCATCGTAGCGCTTTTCCTTATAATGCGCAGATCGCTGTAGGGGGTTTTTATGGGGAGAAAGAGCTTACTCAAATCAACCACTAAGAAGAAGCCGACAGCCAAGAAAAAAGCAGCACCCAAAGCATCAGTCAAGGCGTCAGAACCAAAGAAAAGGGTCCTGAAAAGCCAGACCAAGGCCACAAAAAAGGCGACTCCAGCAAGAAAGGCTGCCGCACCTGCCAAGGCCAAAGCAGCACCAAAGGCACCTGCCAAAACCAAGACCAAAGCGACGGCAGTCAAAGCAAAACCAAAGGTAAAGACAACGACCAAGCCAAAGGAGAAGATTGTGGCCAAGGCGACAGCAAAACCGAAAGCCAAACCCAAAAAGACTGTGAAGGCAACGAAGGCTGCTCCTGCCAAAAAGGCAGCAGCTGTAAAAAAGGCCAAGGTTTCTATCAAGGACCTGGTTTTTAAGAAATTTGCCACCGTAAAGGCCAAGGCGGCCAAGGCCCCCAAAAAGGCGGCCATCAAGATCCCCAAGGCGCCGCCAATAGTCTCTGGTTATAGCAAGGAGGAGACAAAGCGGATCAGGGCATTGCTTTTTAAGACCTTTGATGCCACAGCAGGGCCAAGCGTGAAGACAAAGAAAAAGGCGGCTCCGAAAAAGTCTTCAGCCAAGGCTAAAAAGGCAGCACCTGTAAAAAAGGCCAAGGTTTCTATCAAGGACCTGGTTTTTAAGAAATTTGCCACCGTAAAGGCCAAGGCGGCCAAGGCCCCCAAAAAGGCGGCCGTCAAGATCCCCAAGGCGCCGCCAATAGTCTCTGGTTATAGCAAGGAGGAGACAAAGCGGATCAGGGCATTGCTTTTTAAGACCTTTGATGCCACAGCAGGGCCTGGTGTCGAGGTCAAGAAAACCGAGGCCTTCCCCAGAGACCTGCTCTTTAGAAAATTTGAGACTATCCCTGCCAAGGCAGTTTCCCCGCCTTCTGGGCCAGAGGTTGCTGAAGAGATTCCTCCTGCCGCTGTCTTGTCCCGAGCAGGTGATGGCATGGGCAACGCCATGAAGGCTGGGCTGGCCGCACTGGCGGTCTTGATTGTCATTATTTTTTCAGCAAGCCTTTCCAATCGGGACAACTTCTATCTCAAGAACACGCCTGGCGCCCTTGAGGTTTGGAGAGGGAAATTTGCCCCTACGGGAACAGAACTGGTCCTGAGTCTAGACGGGATCAAGGCCCCCAATCCGATCCGCCAGGTCTATACCAAGCAAGAGGTCTATCCCCTGTTGTTCAATTCCCTTCAGAAGAAGGCCGATGGAGCGATTAACGACCCCAAGGGTCCCGACCTGGCCAAGATCAAGAGGTATTTGCGTCAGGCATCGGCCTATGCCCCGACAGAAGGGGCGCGCAAAAGCGTTCAACTTCGCCTCCGGAGTGTGGACTTTGTCGTACTCTTCCACAAGGCTGATTTTGCTTTGAGCAAGGGGACGATGGCCGATCTTAAGGCTGCAAAGGGGTATCTAAACCGGGCCAAGGCCTACGCCTTTCGCGACTATCACCGCGAGCTACTTGCCAAGACGAGAAAGGCCGTTGACAAAGAGATGGCGGTCCTGAGGAAGAAGTAGGGCTAAGCCTTACTCTCCGGTTCTGGAAGCACAACAGGGGCTGGATCTTGTGGGTTTACCAGGAGCGTCTGCGTGGGAAAAGCAAAAGGGATGCCCATGGATTCAAAAACAAGCTGGATCTCGTGCAGCACCTGGTTGCCATAAAACAGTGATTTGGCCCAACTGGAAAGCCCTGCCTGAAACCAGACCCGCACCACCTTGGAATAACGGTCTAGGCGTTCCAAATAGATCCAGCACATGTCTTTGTTGACCTCAGGCTTGCCCGTGACTAGTTCCCTGAGCTGTACAACCAGTTCCTGGATTTTTCCTGGGGCAACGTCATAGGGAACGTCCAGATCCCATTTGTACATGAACTTCGTCCTGCCGTAATAGGTCTTGACCACACCCTTGACAAAGTCTGCGTTGGGGATCGATACGGTGGTCATGTCCGTGAAAAGCTCCAGGTAGGTTCTAAAGGCGGATATGCGCTTCACCGTTCCGGCCGACTCGCCGAACACAATGAAATGCCCTTCATCAAATATCCCTGTGCTGAAGATGTAAACCCTTCCCACGAGATTGCGCAGCGGTTCCTGGACGGCCACAACCAGGGCGATGCCACCGATGCCCAGTGAGGCCCAGATAGCCTTCAAATCCAGGCCCAAGTTGGATAGGATCGTCAGGACGGCAAGGACCCCAAGGACCATGTTTCCGATTTCCACTACCTGTTTCTTGATCCGATTGACGGTGTTTATCTGTTCTTCAACGCCCGTCGGCCCCTCCTGTTTCAATCGTTTGTTGTACCCACTGGCCAGGGTTTCCGTGAGCCCTTGGAAAACGCGGATAAGGAGAAAGAAAAAGATGGCCAGACCAAGGACGAGCAACACCCTGTCGATCCAGAAAGAAACCCTCTCGGCAACCTTCAAATGCCCCTTTGCCATGGCAATGCCAGCCACGAGGATCAGAAACGTGACAGGGGAGAAGATGCGTTTCACAATGAGGTCGTCCACGTCACTAGCGGTCTTCTTGGCCCAAGAGTAAGCGTACTTTTTAAGAAAGCGATTGGCCATGGTGCAAAACAATACGGCGGCAATGAAGATGACCACTGCAACGGCATAGTCGTACACCGTGTTTCCAAGAATAAGGGTTTCTAAAAACTGCATGAGACGCCTCCTCTAATGATGTGAATGACCAGTATCAAAGTTCTGTGGAAAAGAAAACCGTAACACCCTAGAGTCTGCAAAATACGCGGCTGGCCAGAGACATTTGTCGCACCCATGGGCATTTAGTTCTAGGGCCATTCATTTTGGTGTGTCGCCGCAAGCGATTCCTGTCTAAAACCTCAATATGGACACCGGTCCCCTGTGGTGCTATACGGTTTAGGCAGGCTACACCGTCTTGTAAGTAGATCAAAACCCAAGAGAGGATACCTGAAAATGAACGACGCTTCCATCTGCCCGGCCCCGACGCTTAAGATTGGCGACAAGGGGCATGGTTTTGCTGTGCTAAGAATAGAACAGATACCAGACATACGGGTGACTGCCTATGAAATGGAACATGAGAAGACCGGTGCCAAGGTCATCCACCTTCACTGTGATGATCCCGAAAACCTTTACTCCGTCGGCTTCCGAACGCCTCCCAGGGATTCCACAGGGGTGGCTCATATCCTGGAACATTCCGTGTTGGCCGGTTCTGAAAGATATCCTTTAAAAGATGCGTTCAACGAACTGGCCAGGGGGTCGCTCCAGACCTTTATCAACGCCTTTACCTATCCGGACAAGACCATCTATCCAGTGGCAAGCCAGATCCGAAATGATTTCTTCAACCTGGCCCGTGTATACACGGACCTTGTGCTGCGACCCCGGCTGCGCAGGGAGACCTTTTCTCAAGAGGGCCACCATCTGGAGTTTGAGCAGCCAGAAGACATAGACAGCGAGCTCACCATTTCAGGTATTGTTTTTAATGAGATGAAAGGGGTGTATTCATCTGCCAACGCTCTCATGTACAAACCGATCCAGCAGGGGCTCTATCCCGACACCACCTACGCCTTTGATTCAGGCGGGGACCCACAAGTCATCCCGTCTCTTACCTATGAGGGGTTCAAGGCCTTTCACCGCACCTTTTACTCCCCCACCAATGCCAGGTTTTTTCTCTACGGCAACATCCCCACAGAGGATCATCTGGTCTTCTTAAAAGAGATGCTCCATGGGATCGATCGCGTCCAGGTCGATTCATCTATTGAAACGCAACCAAGGTGGAACAAGCCTTCCAGCACACACAACTATTATCCCATCGGCAGGGAAGAGAACCCAGGGAGAAAGACCGCCGTAAACGTGGCATGGATGATGGCCGAAAACTCCGATTACGAGACCATCCTTCTCCTTCAAATTGTTGCACAGGCCCTGGTGGGAACGGCCGCCGGCCCCCTTCGCAAGGCGTTAATCGATTCCGGCCTGGGAGAAGATCTCTCCCCGGTCACCGGTCTTGAACTGGATCTGAAGCAGGTGGCATTCGCTGTGGGCCTGCGGGGCACAGATCCTGACAAGGCAGACTCCATTAAGGCCCTGGTCCTTGAGACCCTGAAGCAAGGGCTGGAAGGCGGTTTTGACCCCGACCTCATTGAAGGGGCCCTTCATCAGGTGGAATTCCACGGCAAGGAGATTTCTCGCGCCCATATGCCCTATGCCATCCGCCTGATGGAACGGGTATATCATACGTGGCTCTATGATGGCGATCCCTTGGTTGGGCTCAAGTTTTCAGGTCTTATCGACAAGATCCGCAACAGATGGAAAGACGACCCCAGGCTCTTTCAGGAGGTCATACGAAAATGGTTCCTTGACAATCCCCACAGGCTCCTTTGTGTAACGGAACCGAGTAAGACCTATGCGGCAAAGCAAGAAGAGTCTTTCAAGGCGGAGATGGCCAAGAAGAGGTCCGCTTTGTCCCTTGAGGAACTAAAGGCTATCCAGCAGGACGCCGCAGTCCTTCGCCAAATACAGGCCGAGCCAGACACACCAGAGGCCTTGGCCACGCTTCCCAGACCTAAGCTGAGTGACATCCCACCCACCGTGGAAATCGTTCCCACCACAAAGACGACCATCTCAGAAATTCCAACGATGGAACATGAGATCTTTTCAAACGGCATCGCCTATCTTGATCTTGCCTTTGACGTCTCCGATGTACCGGAGGACCTTCAACCGTATCTGCCGTTGCTGGGCAATCTAACGACCAATATGGGTGCAGCAGCCATGAATTATGAGGCGATGGCCAAGCGCATGGCCTTAAAGACGGGAGGCCTTGGCTGCCATCTTACAGCAGGCATGACCTTTGACGGAAAAAAGACCTGGCAAAAGATGGTCTTTAGAATCAAGGCCCTTCATCGCAACGTTGGAGATGCCATGGGCATTGTCTCAGACTTGCTCACCCAAGGAGACCTTTCAGATGTGAGCCGCATGCGGGACCTGGTAGCAGAAGCCAAAAACCGGCTTCATGCCTCTGTAGTCCCCTTAGGGCATACCTTCGCCCACAGGACCGCGGCAGCAGCCCTATCTTTGGCGGCATATCGGGAAGAACAATGGAAGGGGAGAACCCTTCTGCAGCTTCTGGGCAGGATTTCCGACCGCTTTGAGGACCAGGAAAAAGGGGTCCGTGAGAAGCTTGCCCACCTCCGGGATCTGGTTTTTCGAAAACATAGGCTTGTGCTGAACCTGACGGGTGATCAAGAAGGGATCGAGCTGCTTTCAGAAGGGTTAAAGAGACTAGCAGATCGCTTGCCCGGCGGCGGGGACCTTCAAGCCCCCAGTGCCCCTCCATTGCCTTCCATCCACGCAGGCGTCGCCATTCCCGCACAGGTCTGTTATGTGGCAAAGGTCTTTCCGGCGCCGGCCTATGCTGAGCCCCTTTCTGCGTCTCTTATGGTCTTGTCGAAGCAGCTCTCCAGCGGGTATCTTTACAAACGGATCAGGGTCCAGGGCGGGGCCTACGGTGGCATGTCGCGCTACGACCCTCTAAACAAGGACTTTTCTCTCCTTTCCTACAGGGACCCGAACCTTGAGGAGACCCTCGGCGTTTATGATAGGGCGGTGAATCTGGTGTCTCATGAGAAAATCGAGGCCCAAGAGCTTCAAAAGGCGATCATCGGCACCATAGGGGCCTTGGACAAGCCCATGGATCCGTCGACTAAGGGGTACACGGCCATGATCCGAGATTTTGCCGGCCTCACAGACGATGACCGTCAGCAGTTTAGAAACGAAGTCCTTCACGCCTCCTCAGCGTCCCTCATGGAGGCAGCCAACACGTACTTGAACCCCGCCGCTGCATCTGCGGCCGTGGCCGTTTACGCTGCGGCCGAGCGCCTCCAAAAGGCCAATGAGACCCTAGATCCCCAGCTTGCCATAGAGGAGCTGCTGCCGACCGATTGAAATGGCTGATATCTTTCCAAGGACATGGGCGATCTTCTCCTTGAGTTCACGCAAGTCAAAGCTCTTCATGACGTATCCGTCTACCCAAGATAGTCGGGGGTCATCCTTGAAGCTATCATAGGCGGTGAAGACAATAACCGGCAGGCCGGAATAGTGGGCCCTTATCTCATCTAACAAGGCAAATCCCTGTGGTCCGTCCAGAAATAGATCAAGCAGCATCAGATCGGGGCGTGAACGTGCCAGATGGCTCGTGACTGATTCTGGATTTGCTGCCGTTTGAACCCCGTACCCTTCAGAGATCAGTTCATCAGACAGGTACTCTCGAACACATTGCTGGTCATCTACAATCAATATGGTCTCCATGGGGTCTCCTCGAGAACCTTGGTTGAGACTGCAGGGGCAAGGCGGCAGCACCGGGGCCGGGGTCGATGTATCCTTCTCTGCCCAATGGTGGGAAGAAGAGAGATATCGCCACGGGCCCCAGACATCTCCCGCCGGCAGGTCCCCGGATAGCATGGGAGACCGTGAAACAAAATGGGGTGAATACCCCATTTTAGAACGAATCAGACCCTATTTCGATGTCGTATGGCCATGCCATCGTCGACCTTTTCTCTTCATGAGTGAAATCTTGTGTAAGCCCAGCCGAATGCTTCCACCTCAGGCACAGAACATCGGAGTGTCTTGCAACAGAAGAAATCCCCCCGTTCCAGCAGCCAACAAAAGGGGTCGGGCGAAGGGGCGTTGATGAGAGGCAGAGGAGGCGATCGCCTATCACGGGGCATACGTGGAGAGGGGAGAAGAGGGGCTTTTGGGGATGAGGCTAAGTAGGCTCGGTCTGCCTCATCGGCCAGGACGCTCGCACTAGGGTGCCTGCCCCCGGGGCAGACTCGAGGAAAAAGGACCCGCCTGAAAGTTCGGTGCGCTCTCTCATGCTCGTAAGGCCAAACCCTCGCTTCAGGCTCTTGGTCGAGAGGGCCTGGTCCACATCAAATCCTTGGCCACTATCTTTGATGGCCAGTTCTATGTGGCCTTTTACTTGTTGTAAGGAAACCAACACCGTATTTCCCTTGCCATGTTTGGCCGCGTTGCTCAGGGCCTCCTGAAGGAGTCTGAAGATCACGATCTTCAGCGAATCGGCCACCTGTTTCTCTTCGATGTCAATCTGTTGCTCAATCGTGAGACCCCCATAGAGTCCCTGAAATTCCCGGCAGAACCAGGAGATAGTGGCGATGATCCCCAGGTCATCCAGCATAGAGGGTCGCAAATCCGTATGAATCTGCCGAACCTCCTCGCTGGCCCGTTGAACCACGAGGACAAGGGCTTCCAGCGATTTCACCGTTTCCTTATCTGCGATCTGACGCATTCTATCAAGACAGTTTTCTACGCCAAATTTCGTGGCCGCCAGACCTTGACCAATGCTGTCGTGAAGTTCTCTGGAGATCTTCTCTCTTTCGGCCTCCTGGACTTGCAGCAGTCGAGATGACAAACGCCGGAGCTCTTCCTCTGATGCCTGCAGCGCCTGTTCTGTGCGCTTGCGCTCGGCGATCTCTGTAGAGATGTCCTGAATCATTTGGTTGATATTCCTTTTCAGGGCCCCCAACAGGTCTACGGGTGAATGGCCAGATACGCGGGCAGTGAAATCACCTCTTGAGACCCTTTGCAACACATCAAAGTACTCAGCAAGACCGATGGCGAACTCGTGGGTAAGATTGATAATCGTTGCAAGGTCTTGGGCGGTGGCGTTTACGGCGCGTTTTAGCCTGACGAGGAGGTCCAGTTCAGAGGTCTCCGGTATTCTCACAGAGGGGTCTCCGGAGGCAATCTTTCGCAGGGCATCGAAGACCTCGGACAGGCCGCGATCCAAGGCCAGATTGACCTTTCGGACCTTTTCCTGGCTTTCTCTGAGGGCCTGCTGTGTGCGTTTCCTCTCTTTTATTTCCCTCTTTAGTTCCTGATTGATGTGCGCAAGCGTAGCGGTGCGCTCTTTCACGCGTCGCTCCAAGCCCTCGTGAGCGTCTCGAAGTGCCTCTTCCACTCGATGGCGCTCAGTGATGTCATGAACCATGCCCATGGAACGGATGGTCTTTCCAGATTCGTCCGAAATATCCTCAGATTTCTCATGGACAACTCTGACCTCACCATCGGGGCGGAGGACTCGATGGACAATCTCGTAAGGTTTGTGGTTTCTTATGGCCTCGTTGTAGGCCTTATCCACCATCTCTCGATCCTCGAAATGGACGGATGCCAGAAAGGCCTCATACGTTGCAGCGAACTCTTGGGGCTTCAAACCGAAAATCCGGTATACCTCGTCAGACCAGTAGAGCTGATTTTCTTGCAAGTCGAGGCTCCAGCTACCCACATGGGCGATTTCTTGTGTTTTTTTGAGTAAATTTTCGCTCTCCTTCAGCGCCTCCTCTGCCTGCCTGCGCTCCGTGATATCCCGAAATACCAAGACCACACCAATGATATCCCCGTCCTTGCTCAAGATCGGAGATCCACTGTCAGCAACGGCTATCTCAGCACCATCCCTGGATATGAGGACGGTGTCATTGGCAAGGCCTACAATTCGTCCGGTTTCCAGAACTTTCTCAACAGGGTTTTCACAAGGCTGTCGGGTTTTTTCATTGATGATGTGGAACACCTCATGCAGGGATCGGCCACTGGCCTCTTTTTGAGACCACCCGGTGAGGGATTCCGCCACGCGGTTTATTAATTGAACCCTTCCTTCCAAATCCGTGACAATCACGCCATCCCCGATGGATAACAAGGTGACGTTCAATCGTTCCCTTTCGGCTGCGAGGTTCCTTGACAGCCTTTTCAACTCTGACGTATCCGTCAGGACCACCACACACCCCACAACGTCCTCCTCGCTGCGCAAAGGGGTGGCACTGAGTAGCAAATAGCACGCTTCTTTGTTCTTTTTCCTGAGCAATACCTCTATGCCATAAAGGGAATCCCCTTTGAGCACAGGAGATATTGAAAATGGTGCGGACGTCTCATGATGCGTTTTGGATGTCGCCTCGAATCGAAATGTGTCGTCAAAAGACTTGAGCAGGAGGGGATATTCAACAAGCCCTCGTGCGGCATGGTTGGCACGAATGATCTTTCCATCATGATCGCAGACCAACACAGCCTCACCGGCCGCTTCTAAGATGGCACGGGAGAGTCTCTCTGATTTCACAATTTCTCCCTGACGTTTTTGCTCTGTCAGGTCTGTGACCGTCACACAGAGTAACGGCTCACCTTCTGAAGAAACCGTGTTGATGGAAACATAGACGGGCGCAGGAGAACCTTCCTCCACATGCACTGTCACTTCGCCCTTTGCTGGTTCCTCAAGCCCCTGCTCAAAGAGGGCCTGAAACATGGGTCTGTCTTCGGGGGCGATGTATTGATGAATGGAAGATCCAACAATGCGTTCGCAATGCGTTTGCATCGTCTTTGCAAAGGCCTTGTTGGCGTAGATGATGGTCCCGTCCGCTGTGGTGGTAACGGCCCCTTGATGCATATCCTCTATCAGTGTGCGATAGGTCTGATCTGCTCCCTTTAAGGTAAACAGGCGATCCCCTTCAGGCCCTTCCACATAGATGGCATCCACCTCGCCGCTGCGGATGGCCTGCAGCGCCTCTTCAGCCTCTTCCAATCGACGCTCCAGCTCATGGATCTCTTCCAAAAGTTGGGCCTTGGTTTTCCTGCTCATCACAACCTCGTTTTACGGCTGTTCCTTAATATCCAGGCCAAAGAGGACCTTTTCTGTGTCAGAGAGCTCTCCCACAAGCCTTCGTATGGGCAGAGGCAGTTTCTTGACAAGGGTGGGCAGGGCGATGATCTGCTCCCCCTTGGCCAGTTTGGGATATTGGTAAAGGTCAACGACTTCAAGCTCATAGCGGCCTTTCAGATGACCCTCACAGATCTCCTTTATGTTGGAAATGGCCCTTGTGGACTTGGGCGTTTGGCCGGTGACAAAGAGCCGAAGGACGTATTTCTCTTCCTCCAGGTCTTTGGCCGCCTTTTTAAAGGCTTCTACCTTGTCGTTCGGTTTGTCTACCCTCTTCTTCTCTGCCATGCCCATCCCCCTTGTGGTGATCTCTGGCATTTTAATGCTTCTCTCTCTTCTCAATGGCCTTCCAATCAGCGATCGTAAATAGTCAATCCCTTAAGTGCGGGGTTTGACGTCAAGGCCCACGAGCACCCGTTCCGTCTTGGACAGGTTTCCAACGATCTTTCTCACAGGCTCCGGCAGCCTTCGCAAGAGGGTCGGAATAGCCGTGATCTGGTCCCCTTTGGCCAGCTGCGGGTTTTCTAGAAGGTCGATCACCTCGATCGTATACCTGCCTTTAAGGTGTTCCTCGCAGATCTTTTTGAGATTGGAAAAGGCCTTGACGCAGTTGGGTGTCTGACCGGCCACGTAGAGCCGCAGTTCCCATTTCTCGGCCTTGGCCGTTGTCTCTGCCTTCTTCTTGGCTGGCATAGTCTTTCTCTCCTTCAATACGCTTTATACCAAGTCGCATTCAAATTCTAGCTGCGTTGGCTTCGTCGGTTCTGTCCTCGGCGTATTGCATATACGCCTGCGGGAAAACCTCCTTGCCGCCTTACTATCTTTTTGAATGCAACTTGGTATTAGTCTTTGCCCCTGGCTTTTCCCATGGCCTTGCGGTCCTCCGTAAGGACGCGCTCCCTCAGTTCAGCCTCTCCCATGGATTTCTTCAGCTCTTCTTCCTCCCCCTCAAATTCTGCCCGCAGGGCTGCCATGCGGGCCTCAAAGGCCATGCGCTTGCGCTCGAGTTCTCGTTTTTTAAAGGACTTCTCTTCATGACGGAGGAGCTTGGCTGCCTTTTCTTGTGCTTCTTGGGCCATCCGGCCCGTGCCGGTGAGCACGCCCTCAGGGCCCGCATACACGTTGAGGAGGTCGAGCCCCTTATCAGTGATCACAAACTCGCGAATCTGGTTGGAGTGGGCCATGCCGCGGGATTTTAAAACATACATCCCCCGGTTGCGTTCTCCCTGGTATTCGATATCCCTGAGCAGTATCCAGGTGTCCATGAGAGATGAGATGGCCGATTCCGTGGCCTCCAAGGAGGTGCCTCCACGGGTAAGATCGGTGAAGAAGGCGGTGATCTTTTGCATCTTTAGAAAGTCAATGACCCGGCACAGCATGCCCTTCACTTCGACTTCAGTTGTCGCCTCGCCGAGGTTGGATATGGGGTCCATGACCACGACCTGGGGGTTGAAGTCATTCACCTCCCTGTGCAAAAGGGCCAGATGCATCTCCAGGCCGTACGTGGATGCCCGCACTGCCTGAAATCGGAGCAAACCCTCCTTCACCCACGGTTCAAGCACAATCCCCACGGAGCGCATGTTTCTCATGATCTGCTTTGGCGCCTCCTCAAACGAGAGATATAGGGCTCGTTCCCCCCGGCCACAGGCCGCGTCTGCAAAGGATGCTGCAAGGGAGCTCTTGCCCGTGCCAGCCGTACCCGATACCAGGATACTCGTGCCCCTGTAATAGCCCTTTCCCCCCAGCATGGTGTCCAGACGTTTGATGCCCGTGGCGATCCTCTGGGTGGTCACACCGTAATCCAGACCCAGGGAGGTAATGGGCAGTATAGAGACCCCCTTCTCTTCGATCAGAAAGGGGTACTCATTCGTCCCATGGGAAGAACCCCGATACTTGACGATCCGCATGCGCCTGGTGCCCACCTGTTCACAAATCCTGTGATCCAGCTGAATCACACAATCAGAGACATATTCCTCCAGGCCATGGCGCGTCATGGTCTCTTCACCCGGCTCCCCGGTGATGATCGCTGTAAGCCCTTTCTCCTTCAACCAGCGAAACAGGCGGCGAATCTCCGCCCGCATCACCATGTCGTTGGTAAAACCGCCAAAGAGGGCCTCCATGGTGTCCAAGACAATCCGCTTGGCCCCGATGGTGTCAATGGCATCTTGAAGCCGTATGAAAAGACCTTCCAGATTATACTCCCCCGTCTCTTCTATCTCGCTTCGTTCAATATAGACATATTCAACAAGAAGCTTCCTCTGCCTGGAGAGCTTGGCAAGATCCCAGCCGAGAGAGGCCACATTGTTTGCAAGATCCGTTTCCGTCTCTTCAAAAGAGACGAACACCCCGGGCTCATCATGCTCCGTAGCCCCCCTGACAAGGAATTCCATGGCCAGCAGTGTCTTTCCTGACCCTGCGCTGCCGCACACCAGGGTGGGGCGTCCCTTGGGCAGCCCGCCTGCGGTGATTTCATCAAGCCCCTGGATACCGGTGGGTGATTTGGCAAGAAAGGGTGCGTTCTGCTTTTTTTGTGCTTTGGCCATGAAATCCTCCTTTCTCTAAAACCGATCAGTGACTCGGGTGTCGTACAAGCGTCATTTGCCTCCTCAAGAGATGGACAGCCATACGCTTTTGTGCTTTCAATGCATGGATCTCCTATGTATTGCTTTTATTCTCTCTGCTACAGAAGTGTTTGAAGGTTTTTTCGGCTGGCTTCCTACTAGACGCACAGGCGGGGCAAGATCCGACGAGGGAAAACGGTATCCACGGCTTTGAGCAGAAGACTCGATTCCCTGCCAGGGCGAACGTCGGCCCATTTTGAGGTCTTTGTTCATGTGCCGCACCTATGAGTGGAGAAGAAGAGGGCAGCAAACTCATACGCCAAAAAGCCCCCTATAAGAAAAGGGCGCAAAAGTCAAGGGATTGTATTGTCAAGATAAACCAAATAGGCGAGCCCACGCCCCGTAGGTTCTGCCTATTGGCAGTGCGAGCGCGGCGCGGGCTGCGGGGAGTCTTCAATCGCGGTTTACACTTTAAACGGGGCAGATGCCTGTTGGAGCTTTTGCATCACAGGTGCTTCCCGGTGAACGCCATTGCGAAACCTTACGACTAGCCGAGCTTCTCCAGAAATTGTTCGACGTCTGCCCGGAGGTCGTAGATGTCGCCCATCATCACCAAGAATTCCTTTTCGGTTTGGTTCAAGGCAGACCTGCTTGCATCGGCTATCGCCTGTTTCTTGTTATTGCTGAGGTCATTTGTGGATAGGACCGTCAACAGATTGCCCAGGCAGATCATCCGTTGAAACGGTCTTGGTGAGCTGTCGGCCCTCATGGCTGCAATATCTTCTAACGTATGGCATTCACAGGCCCGTCTAATTTCATCAGGAAGTCTCCAGTGGTCACAAAGCAGGGTCCCGAAAAAAGCACTCGAAGGCAGCGAAAAATGCTTCTCTGCTTCGCTAAACAGGCAACCTTGTTCTTTGGAAAATGCTTTAAGTGCTGCGTAATGGTCAGGAAAGAATTTCATATAGACCAATTTTCCAATGTCATGGAGCATGGCTGCGGACCACAATTCTTCGAGGGACAGGTGGGGTTCGAACCTCTTGGCCAGGTATTTGGTGCAAAGGGCTGCATAAAAGGAGTGAAACCATAACTCATTGAGTTCGTCCTTTTTGTCAATGGCCAGGGCGTTGATCACAGACACGCACAGGACAACACGATAGATTTCATTGAGCCCCAGATAGGCGACAGCAAACTGCACATTGGTGACTTCTTTTGGAAGCCCGTAGTAAGCAGAATTGACGATCTTGAGGACCTGTCCCAAGATGGCTGAATCACCACTGATAAGCTCGGCGAGCGTTTTCGTGTCAGCCTTGTCGTCCTGGATCAGGGCCTGAATCTTGGTGACAACCTCTGGCAGAGCGGGCAGGGCGAAGTGCTCACGAAGAAAAGTTCTTGTGTCAATCTCAATGGGAGCAAGCATGTTTCATCATCCTACAAATGAACCGTGTCGGTGTCTAAAACTAGGCAAATTAATCTAATCGGTAGTTCAGTCCCCACTGGGGTTCCGCAAAAACCGCTCGATGACCTCACCGAGATTTTGGACCTGGATGGGCTTGGAAATGTAATCATTCATCCCGGCCTCAAGGCAGCGTTCTCGGTCCCCCTTCATGGCATGGGCTGTCATAGCGATGATGGGAACATCATGGTTTCGAACCTTCGACTCAGGATCACGGATCACCCCGGTGGCTTCATAACCGTCCATTTCAGGCATCTGCACATCCATGAGCACAAGGTTATAGGCGTCCTTTTCAAGGGCCGTAACCGCCTCCTTGCCGTTCAACACCGCATCGGCCCGGTAGCCCGATTTCTCAAGGAGGCGCAGGGCGAGTTTCTGATTCAGAACATTGTCTTCCACCAGAAGGATGCGGGCCCTTTGTTTGGCCTCGGCCAAGGTGTGGCGAGTGACCAGTGCCGGCTTTTCGCCCTTTTCGGTGCCGCGGGAAGGCCTGCCAAGGACCGTCACCAGACAATCGAAGAGTTGGGACTGCTTGATGGGCTTTGTCAGATAGGCACTGAAACCAATTTCCTTCATGCGGGCCGCATCACCGCGCTGGCCCCAAGAGGTGACCATGACCAAGGCCGTGTCTTTGAGCCCTTGATCAGCCTTGATCGCTCTTCCCAGAGCTTCCCCGTCCATCTCTGGCATCACGTGGTCAAGAATGGCCAGGTGAAAAGGATCTCCGGCTTCCACAGCCTCACGTAGCAGAGACAATCCGTCCTGTCCGCTCGAAGCTGCTCGGCACTGGCAGTCCCAGGACGTCAGATAGGCGCGGAAGAGTTCGCGGTTGACTGTGTTGTCGTCCACCAAGAGAATCTTTTTTCCCCGGATGTCTGCGGGGAGCACTGCTGGAGCCTCTTTTACTTCTGGCTGTTTTTGGAATACAGCTGTGAACCAGAACGTGGAACCCTCGTCCTCCTTGGTTTCAACGCCGATGTGTCCACCCATCATCTCCGCGAGGTGCCTGGAGATAATGAGTCCCAGACCAGTGCCACCATATTTCCTTGTCGCGGAGGTATCGGCCTGGGAAAAGGGCTTGAACAGTCGATTCATACGATCAGAGGGAATGCCAATACCCGTGTCTGTCACCGCGAACCGAACCGTGGCGTGTGTGTCCGTTTCTTTATCCAAGGAGACACGTACAACAACCTCGCCTTTTTTAGTAAACTTCACAGCATTGCCCACCAGGTTAACCAATATCTGCCGCAGTCGCCCAGGGTCGCCCCGAACCAACGAGGGAACCTCGGCCCCGATGATGCACGCAAACTCCAGGTCCTTCTTGTAGGCCGTGGGGGCCAGCATATCAGCCACGCCTTCAATGCTCATTCTAAGGTGAAAGTCAATCTTCTCCACGGCTAAGTGATGCGCCTCGATCTTGGCAAAATCTAAGATATCATTGATGACCCCCAGCAGAGACTCGGCACTGGTACTCACTGTCTCGGCATACTCCTGCTGTTCAGGGCTCAACGCCGTGTCAAGAAGCAGTTCCGTCATCCCGATGACGGCATTCATGGGCGTGCGAATCTCGTGGGACATGTTCGCCAGAAATTCGCTTTTCGCCTGGCTGGCCGCCTCCGCTACTTCTTTTGCCTTCTCTAAGGCCTGTTCGGTCTCTTTCCGCTCAGTAATGTCTTGGACTGTGCCAGCCATCCACGTGGGCTGGCCAGCTTCATCCCACGTCACCTCCCCCTCTTGGTGAACAAACCGAGCCGACCCATCAGGAAGAACGATGCGATGATCGATCTTGTAAGGCTTCTGCTCGTAGAGAGCTTCATGAAGCGATCGTTTCACAAATGGAATCTCTTCAGGATGAACTAGACTCAGGAAAGCATCCGGCGAAAGGCTAAAGGCCTTCGGTGTTAGGCCAAGTATTCGATAGAGCTCGTCGGACCATGTCACCTCATTTGTCTTTATGTTCCAGTGCCAATTGCCCAGATGAGCAAGATGGTGGGCGTGGGAAAGTTGGGACTCACTTTCTCGGAGCTTTTTAGCATCTCGGATTGCTCGTAACATGTACCGTACACGGTGCTGCAGAATTAGCCAGTTGATGGGTTTGGGCGCAAAGTCCGTGGCCCCTGCCTCATACGCCCGGTTTATGGATTCAATGTCATCAGCCCCTGTGATCATCAGGACCGGCGTTGCCTCACCACCCGACAACTTTCGAATGGCTTCGCACACACCAAAACCGTCCACCTCGGGCATAAGAACGTCTAGCAATACGATATCGGGCTGCAAACGCTTAAAGGCAGACAGGGCCTGCGCCCCATCTTCAGCTTCCTCCACGGTAAGGCCGACCTGTTCCAGTGACTCACGGGCAAGAAGCCGAATAGTCATGTCGTCATCTGCTACTAGCACAACAGGTTGTTCTCTCTGCGTGCTGGCGGTCTTCACTGTGCCTCCTTGAAAACGATAAACCATCACTACCTCCTGCACGACACATGCCAACGCAATCGGACACGAATGTTGCCTACCAATGTCGCCTAATTGCAAATAGTTGGACGTTCTTTATTCTAGGGGCTCAGCGCGAAATTGCATGGCAACGAGATCTACTGCTTCTAATTTGTCAATATTTTGACGGTTGCTTAAGAGGGACAGACAGGCTCGGAGATCTCATGCCGTATGTACCAAAGGAATCGTAACAGGCCGGCCGATACCAAACTCACAGGTCCGGACAAATCAAAAAACGACCTGCACAGAGACCAAGAAAGGGTTTGCGCGGACCCTCTTAGACGGAAAAGCAGCACCACATATTGTAGATGTTAATCTCCTTGGAAAAGTGAGGAGACCCCAGCGAAAACGATCCGGCAAAATTCAAAGATATTAGACGATAATCTAACTGGCCAAAGCTTGCTCGACGACAGCAGCTATCCTTGCCAAGAGCCAAGAAGCTACCAACCAGCTGGCTTCATGGGGGCTTTGTGACGAATATGACAGCTTGCATCCGGTTCCTGGGCCCATGGGTTGAGGTCAGGCTCCTCGGGCGAGGATGCCAAGCTCCAGTCTATCGCCTACCATTCACCCGATCTCTCAACACCTCGGAGGACTTGAAGATCACCACTTTCCTTGGTCTCAACATCAGCCCTTGGCCGGTTTGAGGATTTCTTCCTATCCGTGCATTCTTACTTCTCACGGAGAACTTCCCGAACCTGCTGATCATGATCTCTTCACCATTTACGAGAGTTCGCTTCATGATTTCCAACAAGGCTGTAACGGTGTCCGCACATTTCCTCTTCGGAAGGTTGAGTTTTCTGTACATGGAATCAACGATCTCATTCTTTGTCAGTGCCATTGTTTGCCACCTCTTTCAGAATTGAGTTCATGTTATGCCGCCAGTGTGGTGTCTCAGGAGTTCCTTTAAAAGGTAGAGTGTCACCATCAAGCCATTTTCCGGGTTCCGTGAGCCGGCCAATAGGCTGCCCCGTAGCGCTTCCCCCAATTGGCCGATATCAGACCAGAGCCAGAGAATCAATCCCCTCAAGTGACCATTTTTTTACGCAAAAACTACCTATTCATCATGCGGAAACTACGGAGTCTCTCAGAGGACTCACGACGGCACAAGGGCAAGTCTCGAGTTCCAAGTGGGGAGCCGAGGCAAAGAGGGAGCCATTCAAGTCAACCCGCCACATTTCGCCTAACCAGTTGAATCGCCATTTAAAATCTAAACTGAGAAGACACGTTTTGGACCTCTTGCATCCGCCTGTGGGAGGCTGAATTGGCCACTGGCGTCAGTGGTTGCGGTATGAAGACGCATGGATGGACAGACACTGCCCGGTCCAAGAAGGGGTTCATCTGCAATCAGGTGAAAATGGGCCCAAATTGACACCTACAGGTCTTTACGCTATGTTCTCGTCGTCCTTTAACATCCCCCTTTGAGTATGCAATGAGGCATGCCGATGGCAGCACCCATCTCTGAAAAAGGCTTCTGTGAAATGGCTTCCCGCTGGCTTCCTGCCGGCCAAGACGCTTCACGTCTTAAGATTCATAGAGATACCACCGATTTTTTCGGCGTGGATTATGGTGATATCGTGGATTTGGATGGAAGAGCCTATCTTATTCGGCACAATGCCAAAGAGGGACGGTTCGGCCTAGATGACGAAGTCAAATACTGGGTGAAGCGGGCCATCGACCTTTCGGACGGAAGTCACAAGATTATCAAACTTGTCTTCCATGAAAGGTTCAAGGCCCATGTCGCCGGTTATGAGTTCGAGTGCTTTCGAAGCCCCAGAAAAGAGGCCCGCATTCTGGACCTGGTCTCCGGCCACAAGAACTTCATGCACGGGTATTCAGTGTGTGATGACAAGGAAAACGTGGTGCGTGTCCTGGACTTCATCTACGGGCCCTCTTTGTACAAGTACCTGCAGAACCGACAAGGGGATCATGAGGACTATTACTTCAACACATTCCCAGGCATCTTGGATCGGTTCATAGAATGCATTCAGGCCGTCCAGTTCCTTCACCATCACGGCGAAAAACACGGAGACATCAGGAGAGACCACATCCTGGTGGACCGAGAGACAGGAGATTTCCGGTGGATCGATTTTGACTTCAATTATCGTCACAGGGAAAATATCTACGGTTACGACCTCTTTGGGCTGGGTAATGTCTTGGCCTTTTTGGCAGGCATGGGAGATGTGCTCCTACAAGATTTGAAGCAACAGGATCACCGGGCCCTGGGTACGCTCAGGGAGGCAGACCTCAACATTGTATTTCGAAATCGCGTCGTGAATTTGAAAAAGGTTTATCCTTACATACCAGAGGCCCTAAACCGTGTCTTTTTGCATTTTTCAAGAGGTGCCAACCGATTCTATGAAACCACTGGAGAGCTTCTAGAAGACCTGGGGGCCTTCAGGGAGGCGCAATCATGAACTGCCCGGCGAGAAGGGTTGAGGTATCACATGCACGCCGGAGCTAATGGGGCATCCAGTCCGGAAGCAAGAGGGGGAGACCATGACTTCACAAAGAAGGGTATTTAACAAAAACATCCTTGTGGCTGTTGACGACTCTGACAATGCCAGACGGGCTGTCGATTATGTGGGCCAGCTTCTTGGAGGCGTCAAGGGGTTTAGGGTTACCATTCTACACGTCCTCCAGGAAGCAGATGAAGACTATTTCCCAAACACGGCAGAAAAAGACGAATGGCTCCGGCAATACAAAGAAAAGATCAACGCCTTGTTGGACGATTGCCGAGACATCCTCATCCAGGCCGGTTTTGACCCAAAGGACGTGTCCGTCCGCTCTCCTCTCCGTTACTGCCCTTCTATGGCGGAGTGCATCCTTTCTGAACGGGACGAAATTAAATATGACACCATTGTTGTCGGAAGACAGGGACTTTCACGGAGTGAAGAGTTTCTCTTCGGAAGTGTCTCCAGCAAGATCGTCACCCATGCCCGCAATTGCACGGTGTGGGTAGTGGAGTGACATCTTTGGCGGCCCCACCGAGCCACTGACACCGTATATCGGTCTACGTTTGACGGGACGAAAAAGGACTCCATGGGCTTAGCCATGCGACACGAGCAACGGAGCCCTCCTATAATTTCCAGCCCCAGAATTGAAGGAACCTCGCAAAATCCCACATATCAGAGGCGTTCCTATTCCACGGCTTCAGGCTGGTGTAGAAAGGATTGCCCGTCACGTCTGGGTCCCCGTAAGCCTTGTCTGTTCCCACAAACAAATCAAAACTGATAAGACTCAAAAAGATTGATTCCAACAACTTCACGGAGCCTTTCACATGCCCTTTTAGCCACCCCTTATCATGATAAAAGCTTGTGGTGTCTCCGTTCAAAGGGATGCTTTCCAGTTCATCCATAGGGAGCAAGGGCGTTTCAATTAGGTGAAAACCGCTGTTGCTGTTCAACGCCTTTTCCTCCATGACCTCAAGGTTCATCACCCTGTGCACCCCCGGACGGAGATGAACAAGAAGCCTGGGACTCTCCATCTCAGCATAATCGAGGCTCCAGGGAAGCTTTTCACCAAAGACGTCCAAAGGGCCGTCCTCCCAGTCTTCTGGAAGGGCGTCAGCGGGAAGATAGGAGGTGGGCAAGGTTGCGCGATAGCAACCACAGGTGTGAACGGTGGTGATCAAAAGGGGCCGATTCTCAGAGTCTACCGTGAGAACAATCATGAGCCCTACATTTTTTCCGGCAGTGAGATTGAAGGGGATCATACTGAAGGGGACTTTAGGAAAGTGGACCCTGTAGATGTAGTTGGTGTATTCGCCCCTGTCCGTTGTGAACCTGCGTACCATGTAGTAAACGGCAGGCTTGTCAGTATCTACAAAGATGCCCTTTTGCCCCTCTTCACCACCAATAGCCGAGGGCCTGCCGATACGGTTGTACGGATTCTCATGTTCGTAGGTGAGAAAAAGGGGGGCAAGAAAGGTCGAAGGATCATCGGTTTTGTTCTCAACTGCATAAACGGTGCGAATCTTTTCCGGTAAAACCTTGGCGTGATGGGCGCATCCACAAACGGCTAAAAGGACTGCCAGCATCCACCATCTTTGCAGCTTTCTTAAAAGGTCCACAGATACCCTCCCGTTACTCCAGGCGCTTCTGACTGAGGGCCGAGCCTTTGCCTCTTTGCCGAATACTTCAGAGGTGCATCTTGCAGGCACTGACTGGAAGCCATATAGGACGGTCTCACAAAAGGCATTTTTTACGAGCCCATCAAATAGGAACAAAGGGTTTTGTAAGATGCCCGAGCATCGGCATAGCCCTGGTCATAGACCCCATATAGTTTGTCCTTATTTCGTTCGATTCTTCCAGGATTTAGAGGGAACTGAGGCCGGATGACGAATACGCGATCCTCCTCTTCTAGCCGGTCTATGTATTCCATGGTAGCATTGTACCGAAGGTGCCGATCGCTGAGAGATCTACACAAGCCCTTGTATCTGGGATACCGTAAGTGAGCCAATACCACGAGAGGGGAACGTTTCTTACGGTAGCCCTTGGGACGGGTCAGGACAAGAACGTTTTTCGTGTTTCCGTCATGGATGCTCTTTTCAATGGGAATGGAATCAGACAGCCCGCCATCCATTAGAACCCGCCCTTTGTAATGGACAGGTTTAGCAATATACGGCAAGCTGCTCGATGCCCGGAGTATCTTCATATAATCTGCACCGAGCTCTCCCTTTTCATAGTAGACCGCCTCGCCTGTTTTGCAGTCGGTCACTGTGGTGAGGCATTTCTGCTCGCTTTTCATAAAAGTCTTAAAGTCGAATGGCACAAGAGCGTTGGGGATGGTGTCGAAAATGAAATCCATGCCGAACAGTTCGCCTTTGGTGAGAAGCCGAAGATAGCTCATGTAGCGAGCATCATTGACATATCGGATATTGACGATTCTGTTTCTTTCCCGTTGCCGGGAGATATAGCTTGCGGCATTGCAGGCCCCCATGGAGACGCCAATGACGTAGAAAAAATGAAGATTCTTATCCATGAAGAAGGCGAGGACGCCGGAAGTGTACACCCCCCTAAAACCCCCGCCTTCAAGGACTAAGGCTGCCTGCGCGAGATCCATGAAAATACTACCCAAGAGTATCTATTGCCAAAAACACTTATCTTTGAACGGGCTTCTTCTGCCATTTCTCTCTGATGGTATGCTCCCCGCATTCTGTCTGCGCCCTTGCCAATCTTCAGTGTCAGGAGTATACAAAGCCCTGGTCTTGTTTTCCTCCTTTGGTTTGGTGCGTTCATCACTGTACCAGTAGGTCAGGGCAAAGTCACCCATAGAGCGTGGTGAAAATACCAGTCCCCAGAGGAAACGGGCCATTAGCCACCAATAGTGCCAGTCACCATGGTCGTCAAACTTGCGGGTTGAGAAAATGGCCTTCACTGATGTGGTGCGGGCAAGTTTCTGTTGGCGTTTGCGACCCAATAACATGAGATCCCACAGAAGCTGAACGTCTTCAGCATAAAGACGCCCCTCGTTGTAACCTCCGATGATCCTGAAGTCCTCCCGGCGGCAAAAGACCACGCCCGTGTCCATCCCCGTAAGCCACACCAAGGGGACCATCAGCAGATAGGTCACGGCAATGCCGAGAGACATCCTCTGCATCTTCACGCCCGATGTGCCGGCTATCACCTTGCCGGTGGAAAGGCTCTTGTCAATGGCATTGAAGGTATCAGGGTGGATAACGCTGTCTGCATCGACGAACACGAAGATCTGTCCCCAGGCCTCCCGGGCACCGGCATTGCGAACTGCAGCAATGACGCGCTTTTCTTCTCGCACCACGCGGCAACCCTGTCTTCTGGCCAGGTCTGCCGTTGCATCCGTGGATGCGTTATCCACGACGAGAACCTCGATGGCATCTGCCCCACCCACATAGGACGTACGTGCCTTGTGCACGCTCTTCAGGAGAGCAGGCAGATAGGCCTCCTCATTGTATGCAGGAACAATCAAAGAAAACCGAGGGATGCTATCGGACCCTTTCATAGTCGACCAGCTCCGGAGCCATTCTGGAGACATTTCCACAACGGCTCAGATACTAAAGCCCTGTGTCAAACTCCAGGAGGCCGCCCTTGCTGATGCGCAAGCCTTCTCCCACAGGAAGGGGCTCCGTCATCCCTGCAAGGAACACCAAGAGATCATAGGTGCCGGGCTGGACAGCATAGGGGGCCCATAATGGATGATCCCCATTGGAAGCTCTTTCGATGCGCATGATGGCCTCGCCTTTATCTGCCGTTCTCAACTCCCAGGCCGTGGCCGTTGAATCTTGGGCCTTTTTGAGGACGATGCCGGAGTCTATGGTCACGACGCCCTCTTGTCTTTCAGTTACTTGGACATTGGAGGCAAGGATGACGGGCGTCTCACCCGTTTGATAGAGGTACATCCTCTTGTAATGGACAGCCAAATGATACGTCCCTGATGGAAGCGGTTTGGTCTTGTAAAGGTAGTAGTCATTGCCGGTGTATGGGGTGACCAGAGAAAACGTGTCGTCTCCAGCCTTAGTGATGATCACCGCTCCTGCGGGTATCCCTTTTAAGGAATCGGCAATATTGATGGCCATGGCCCCCAGTGGCATGTCTGTCGTCTCTCCGCCCTGTAGTTCCCAGATGCCAAAGGACACCTCTGAATCGGGTTGGTAGTTGGAATTGGCAAAACCGGCCAGAACCTCGTAGCTCCCGGAAAGCAGCGCATGTGTGGCATCGGCTCCCGGGTCTTGAATGGTCTTGATGAGTTTGCCATCAGACACCCGTAGTATCTTAAACGTGTTCAGACTCACGGTGGAGGCCTGTGGCATGGTGATCCGGAGTTTCCCCAGCTTGGTGGCCGCCTTTTTAGTGGTAGTCTTGGCCTTTTCCACCTTTTGCACAATGTCTTCCCTTACGGTCTCCAGGGCAGAAAGGAGCAACGCTGCATTACTGGCGCCAAAATACTGGCCCCCTCCTGCTTCAGCCAGACAGGTGAGCTGTTCCTTCTCTTTGGCATCTACTCCAAAGCCCACCACGTGAAGGATGAATTTGATGCCAGAAGTCTTCAGGCTCTTGACGGCACCGCAGGGATCGGTGTGGCAGGTCTCCTCTCCATCGCTCACCAGTACTATAGTGGTTTCATCTTCCATCTCTTTCAACGAGTTCGCTACCATGGTGATGGAATCGGCAATGGGTGTCTTTCCCTTGGGCGACAGACCCTTCACCTTGGAAAGGAGCCCCTCTCTGTCCGCACTCCCCGGCGGGATCAGTATCTCCATGTCAGCGCAATCTCCTTTTCGCCTGTGTCCATAGGCCGCAAGCCCGACCTTTACTTCTGGCGGCAGGCCTGGAACCACTTCGGCCATTACCTCCTTGGCAGCCTCGATCTTTGTCTGCCCCCCTGCGTCTCCCCACATGCTGCCTGAGCCGTCAAGAATGAATACGACTTGGGGAAAACCCGCCCCGGCATAACATACCGGCAAGAGCAATCCAGATGAAATGAGAAGCAATGCCAATCCTCTCAGAAGCCGTCTTCCTGCTATATTTGTTTTACCCAAACTAGATGTCCTATTCATACGCTTCCTCCTTCGTCTCAACTACCCAGTCAGCCAACAGACCATACCTGCCGCACACCCGCCAAAGGCTAAATGTCATGGTGTTTCCATGTTAGCAGGTTCTCGGGTCTCTTACAATGCCACTGTAATTGAAATGGACCGCTTCGTCCCCTTGCTTCACACATGGCCCTGGTGACCCCATGCAAAAGGCAGGGCCATTTTTGACCCTGCCTCTTTTGAACTAAAACCCTGGTTTTTCGCCAGGGCCATTATGATTTTTTCGTTACTCTACCCACTTTGTCGGCTCAAGAGTTTGAGCCGTCTCCAGGGAAGCATCCAAGGTGATGCAGTAATCGCCCCTGTATTTCTTTCCTCTTGCGAATCGGGACTGCTCGGAAACGATGACAAGATAAGTCCCGGTTCCGGAAAGCTCGGCTGTAATCTCATTGGGCAGTTTGCCCCTGTCTTTGTTGTATAGCCAAACCCCCCGTATCCTGTCTTTCAGAATCAAAGTGGCCCGTTTCCCGCACCCGGCCTCTTCCGGCTCTGCCTTCAGTGTCACCGTGACCCTTTCGCCCTTGGTTCCACGGAACTTAAAGATATCCTGGTCCAGGAGAGACGGTTTGCAGTCGTCGCCAAGGTAGGCACAGATCACCTGTTCGGTCTCACAGGCATCTCCTACGCCGTCGCCATCGGCATCTGCCTGATCCGCGTTGGGAAGATAAGGGCAGTTGTCCGCGTCATCGACAATCCCATCCCTGTCGGCATCGGCAACCACTGTGATCTCTATGACATCCTGAGCAATTTCTTTATCACTGTCAACGACGGTGAGGACCACCTCGTGGGCCCCTTCAGGGAAACGGGCGGTCACTTGACTCCCCGTCCCAAAGCCCTTTCCGCCGTAAGACCATAGGAATGCTTCGTCAGGCAGGAATCCATCTTCCATGTCGTAGCCTTGCCCTTCAAAGACAATGGTTTCTCCGGAGGCAAACTGTGTACCTTCTTCCGGCTGGCCAATATGGGCCTCCGGTGGGTTTCCTTGAACGTAGAATGTTCCCCCTGTATCGGCATGTTTGGTGTTGAATCCATCGGTGGCAACAACACGGATGCGGCCACCACTCCCCCCTGGCAACAGGTTCGTGTGAACGTCATAGGATTGCCCTTGTACGGCCCAGGCCACAGGGTGCCAAGTCTGGCCCTCGTTCGGGGAGTAGAGGATAGTGAAGCTGAGAGGGTCCTGATCCGGATCTTGTGCGGTCCATTTTACCGTCTGCCGGCCCGTCTCCCACTTGGCCCCAGGCTGGGGCTCGTCTATTTGGATTGTGGGAGGATTCTCAGACACCTCCAGCACATCCAGGGTCTGGCCCTGCAATGTGAGTAGGATCTTGGCGGTGTACTCCCGGGCCGGAACCTGGAAGTGGAAGTCCACGGTGTTAAGTTCACCCCCTTCCACATCTACAAAGGATACGAAAAAGGACTTGGTGAGCAAGGCCTTGCCGTTTTCATCCAGCAACTCGATGGCGTACTCGCCTTCAGGAATGTCCTGGGCCGGCACGCCGGGTTGCGCGAATATCTGGCCAAGGGTCCCGGTACCGTTTCTGTAGACAGATCCGGACACGTAAAAGGACGGCTCCGTTTGGTGTTGACCCTGTCTCAGTTGTTCTACGAAGGCCATAGGAAAGGGCGGCATAGCCTGGTCGAAACACAGGGTGGGAGCGGTCACACCTTGGGGGAAGGGCAACGCGCAGAACAGGCGCACCCACCGATATGTCGATATCCATCTGGTGGGGTTTGCAGATATGGTGGGAACTCGGGGATCGCCCGAAGGTATTTTTGACCAGCAGTAGGACATGAAATCAGGAAAGGAGCTTGGTATGACGGTGAAAGTATCGTAAGTGCAAATGCCTGGGTCTGGGTCGTCCCAAGGCAGGCGGGTATCAAATCCCACCTCCTGAATATGATCGTTGCCCCAGACAGCGGGCCACTCCGGATCATGTCCTGCCGCGCCACAACCCCAGTTGCTATCATTTGACCCATCAGGATTGGCCACATGCATACCCCACGTGCCATCCTCACTCGTGTCCAAATTGTGGTTTATCTCATGGGCCATGACAGCGTAATCGCATGCGACCGGCGTGCTGCCGCCCGAACAGATAGTAGGGGGGGAACCTATACATTCTTTTCTGAATCCCGTGGCAACAAGGCCTAAACCGCCCCTCCACCAAGTGGGTGTGCTCGTTCCACATCTATCCCCGGCAGTGTCGCAAGAGGGGGCAAAACCGTAAATCTGATCCGGCATGAGGTGCCAATTCCCGGTAAACGCAGCACCCAGGAAGGCACCAAGCCAGAGCTCTTCGAGCTCGCGGGTATAGACACCGTAGTCTGTCGTGTTGAGAGCGCCTACGGCCTGCCATGGAAGCCTCCTGAATCGCACACCCGGCAGGGGGTACACGGTCTTCAAGTAGTTCTCCTGAGCCCTTATTTCAGCATGGTCTGCCAGAATAGGCGCCTCCTCTGTCCCTGCATTCACTCGCACCACCCAATAGATGGGTTTTTCCTTTGGTGTGAAGGTGACAGTGATGGGACGTGTGTCCGCCTCCAGGCTGTATGATTCATAGTCTAGGGCCTTTCCCTGAAAATCAACGGTTCCATCAGTCCATGAGCGTGGAACAAGGAAGTTCACCGTGTCCTCCAGTTTTTCCCTGTCAACGGCATCCCGGCCATGAGTCAACTTGGCCAAGGGTGAGCCGGGCAGGTCAAGTCCATCCCTGGTCCCGTAGAGGCAGGCCACGACGAAGTCGCCATCCACATACATCCTTGCTGCTGTGTTCTTATCCGCCACCAATGGCATGCTGTTGTCTCTCCCCTGGATGGCCTGTGTGATCTCTATGGCGTCTGTGGAGAGCGTCTCGTCAAAACTGGGCAAAACAGCATAGGACGGCAAGGGCCAGGGTTCGTCTTCCAGGGACACCCTGATCAGCTCCGTGAAGTCGCCAAAGAAGTCTGTTGGGGGAATGTACTCCTCGAAATCCGGCGACTGGACCTTTATCCCCATGCGCGTGGTGACACCCGGCGATGAACCGATCTCACGAAGGTCTATGGCGATCTCCCACACACGATGTTCATTACATATGCTTACCCAGTCAACCTCAGCAAAGGTGCCGTCTGCCCAGAAGCAGCCAAAACCAGGGGCCACGCTCGACCGCGTGGGCAGAACCTCGGGGTCAAAGGCAGAGGGCCCCGTATAGTGCTGGTAGCGAAAAGTGTGTCCGTCGTTAAACAGTCGATAGTTCATGTCAGAGTCAGAGATCTCGGCGTCTCCATTTCTGTCAAAGGTGATGTTGATATAGTCTCCGTCTGGGCCCACCGGGTCGTTTGATATGTCTTCAAAGACGTCAATGAGGATGTAGAGCCTGATGTGGTCGTTTTGCACCTTGGCATAGCCGTGGTCAAACTCCCTCCACACCCCGGCATCCCATTCCCCCTCGTCCAACTGGCCGTCAATGGTCGGCGTTCCCCAGACGGAAGTCCAGTTTATGTCGGCAAAGGCGTACCCGTAGGTGAGCATCAAAAAAAGGCCGGCCAGGGAAATCCATCTGAGAAAAGGGTTGATCCATCCAGAAACCGTAATGATTCTGATAGCATGCATCTCTTTTCCTCCCTTGTGTGAAGGTTGTCCTGTTGAACCGAATACTAGAGATCCCAATCCGCGTAGCTTGCCACGGGGAGGGTTCAATTTGTTGAAAAGGAACGGCTTATTAAGGTGGGACCGTCCAAGAAGATCAAAAGGTGTGCAACTCTAGAGGCCACCTCTTTGTTCCTCTCGGGGCGGTTCATGACTCAGACACACTCTGGCGCCCCAGAAGAGGCAAGATCGTCAATCGCCTGGAACCATTCTTATCATACCAGGCCTGGGCCTTGTCTGTCAATATGATGAGGGGACGGGGACTAGCCGCGACAAGGGCAAAACATTCTGGCACAGGGTTCAGGGACATGCCCGGCGTGACATGCCTCTGACCCATGGGGCCTATCTTGGAAGGGTTTTGGAAGGTGCTCAAGTTTGCGCCGCACGGCTTGAAAAGAGGCGCACCCATATCAAGCAGTTGAACCGATTAAGCGAGCGCATTCCCCGCAGATTGCTGCAGGGTCTTCAATCAAAAGCTTAAAGGGTGCAGAGGTTTCTAGAAAAGGGCAGGGGGCTGGTTTGGGCCGTTGCTATGCAATAGAAGCGCCGGGATGGGGAGATCCGCTTCTCTTCTGCCTCCAATGCCTTTAGTAGCCGTGAAGAGATGGTGGGTGGCAATGGCTGTAGGCCTTGGTTCAGCCAATCTCCCCATCCCTCTGTTGCCAAACCTAAGGGCTACAAGTCCTGACACACCTACGATTAGTGGAAACGAGGACTGCAAAACTTGAGCAAGGTGCCTACCGGATCAAGTTTTCCCCAACTGCTTTTTGGTCTCTTCAATGGTCAGTATGAGATTCGGAAGCGTGGACATGTATGGTTTCCTTACGGCAACATATTCTACGCCCTCACCAAAGGAAACACCCAATATGCAACAAATATAGGCAACCGCCACTGAAGGGGATCGACCGATGCCCGCGTTGCAGAAGACCATGATCTTACGATCATTGATATGGTCTCTTATCCACTCCACGGCCTCCCGCATTTGCTCCGGCGGAATGGGCTGCATATCTACAATGGGAACCTTATGGTATTTGCATCTCGTGTCGTGGATATCTCTTTCCTTTGCTACACAGAGCAATGCGTCAATCTGAGAAGATGGTTCCAGGGCCTCCTCATAGTCCCCAATGGCAAGGTTTTCCAAAATGAAATCCATTCTTTTTCCTGGACTGCCAAGGCCCCATGAAAGGGCCTGCAAAGAACACGAAGAAACTCCAGACTTAGTCTTTGATTCCTATGTCAGGATTGAGTTCCTTGGCACAGGCAGGGCAAATGCCGTGGCTGAAGCCGGCTGTAGAATGATCTCGTATATGCCCTTCAATCTGACGCCACTACCCTTTGTCGTGACCGATCTTTTTGCAGGCCATACAGATGGGCAACAAGCCACCTAGCCTCTTGCCCAGAGTGTAGAGGCTCTCACGGGCAGGTCCCGTCTTCCATGCACGAGACCCACTCGGGGATTTCCAAGGGCGCTTCGCCGTGGCGGACATGGATCGCCCAGGCAGCCTGGGCCTGCTTGAATGCCGTTGGCACGTATTCGTACCAGCGAACGTCACTAAGCCTCGGCAGGAGCCCTGGCCTTGGCTCCTGCTGGTTCCAGTTTTGGATCAAGAGATACTCTGACGGATCAAACTGGGCAGCGTAGCGACAGAGGCCGTCCTCAAGAATCGCCCGGGTCTCACTTGGGTCTGTAGTGGCACCTGCCAAGCGGTTGGCAATGCGGACCCTTATTTGTTCAAGGAGTCGTTTGGTGTCTTTCGATTCCTTAAGACTTTCAGCAACTGCAGAAAGGTTGTCCAGAGCCTTTTTGGCGTTTTTCTCTATGTCTTCTCTTGAGAATCCGCTGTTTTCTCCTCCAATGCCGTACCACCAGATGAGGGTTTCTTGAATGTCAAAAAGGGCCTTGTCTCGCTCATCGGATAGATGCGTGCCGTCGATCTCGTTAAAGGCTGCCGCCCCCAGATTGTTCTCACCCACGGAAAGAAGAAGGATGGCCTCTTTGATCCGAAGGGGGTTGACTATTTCAGGTTCGTCCAGATGCCGGGCAATGAACTCCTCTATTCTCGCTACAAATTCCTTCCAACCGGAAATACTGGAGCCTTCTCCCGCAGGGTCCAATCCTGGAAGGTCCTTGGCCAGAACCGCAGAGACAATCTGGCTGGTTGAGGCAACCGGGAGAGGTACCTGGATGACATCAGCACGTTTGACACAACCCGCGCCGACCACGATGATCGCAGCGACCAGAACCAACCCATATACGGATTTAACTTTTCTGTGCATTTTACTTTTCCCTTATCTTAGAAGGGTTACAGATTCAGCCTGTGAAATGGGAGAAAGGACCTTTGAACCATATTCCATGATCAAGATGTAGTAAAGGAAGATAGTCCGGCAACAACGTCTTTTTCAGACCCCTTGAAGGGCCCAAGACCTTCAAGTTTCAAAGTGGCCGTTGCAGCGGCAAACCGCCCTGCCTCCCCAGGGGAAGCATCTTTCAAACGCTTACATAAATACGCCGCTGCATATGTATCACCGCACCCTGTTGGATCCACAAGCTTTCTTGGGCTGAAGCTGGGGATTCTGTAAATGGTGCCATCAGCATACACGATAGATCCCCGCCCCCCCAGCGTAATAACCACCTCCCTCGGACCAAAGGAGGCAAGAACCGCTGCTGCCTTTTCGGCGTCCTTTCTTCCGGAAAGGATGAGGGCCTCTTGGGCATTGGCCTTTAAAACATGCACGAGTCCCAGCCATTTCTCCTTGTCCGGCCAGGCCTGCTGAATGACCGGCCCAAGGCGGGCAGGTCTTACCATGCCTTGCACATCCAGTGAGACGGTCTTTGTTTGTTTGGCCGCCTTTTCGACGACCTGTAAAGGGATGTCCTCCCTAAAGAGGGGCCCAAGATGAAAGGCCCTTGCCCTGATCTTTGCTACATCTTTTGCCCCAAAGGGAGTGCCCATGGCCTTTAGGGTCTGGGTGCGTGCCCCCAGATCTTCGCCGCTGTAAGTATTCTCAAAGACGGTTGTGGAGTCTCCTTCTTCCCAGAATACTGAAATCTTCTTTGCCAACAGCTCATGGAGCAGGTAATCCCTGTCCTCTTTCGCTCCTTTGGTCACCACGGCCACATTGAGACCAAGCCTCTTTAGGGCCATGGCCGTATAATATGCCGTGCCCCCGGGGAGCGATGTCGTTGTCTGGGCGGCCGTTAGAATGTCCTCGGTTACATGGCCCACCACACAGACGTCAAAGCAGGACGCCTTACTCACTGCCACCCACCTTTTGGATCACTTCCAAGAACTGGCTCCCGTACTTTCCCAGCGTCACCTCGCCCACGCCAACAATACGAAGGAGTTCCTCCGGTGTTTTCGGCAGCCTTCTCGCCATTTCCTTAAGGGTCCGGTCCTGAAAGATGCAGTAGGCTGGCCGCCCTTCCTTTCGGGCAAGGGTGGACCGCAGTTGCCTCAGCCCTTCGAATACAGCCGCTTCCTGTCCCTCAGAAAGGGGTTTTTCAGTGGCGCGCCCTTTCTTCCCGCCCCGCCGACCTGGCCGTGGCGAGAGCGAGGGGACCTCCCTTACAGGTGCAGACACAAGGATCTCCTCTTTTCCTGTCATGACGGCCCGGCCCCTGCTGGTAAGCTCCAGTACCGGGTAGATCTTTTCCCTCATGGAGGTTCTCCGGGAGACAGCGCACCCTTGGGCGATGAGTTCCTTAATCCATTGCTGGACCTGATCCTGTGTATACCCCGAAAGGAGCCCATAGGTGGACAGGCGGTGAAGCCCGAACTGCAGCACCATGCGGTCTCTGGAGCCGGTAAGCACCTTGGCGGCCATGGCCAGGCCGAACCGTCCGTTGAGTCGGGCAATGCCGCTTAAGACCTTGACCGCTATGATCGGCTCAGCGGTGGGCACTGGCTTACCTGACCCGGCGCCCCGCCTTTGACACACATCGCAGGCATGGCACCTGTCATCTTTCAGGGTCTCGCCAAAGTAGCGCAGTAAGAACGTCCTGCGACACTCCTGCGAACTGGCGTAGGCCATGACCCGATCCAGCTTTTCAAGCTCATAGGCCTTCCGCGCCTGAAGGGTTTCAAAATCGATGTCAAGCTCTGCCCGGGGGACGCGATGGAGGATGCGAAGTCCCCGGCCACGAAAAGGCGGGACATAAGTGGCTTCTCCACGGCCGTCCATCTCCGATAAGGTCCTCCTTAAGACGTCGGCAGTTATCCCCGCCCTTGCAGCTAATTCATGGGGGAGAAACTGGACCCCTTCCATGAGGTCTACTTCTCCGTAAAGCCGGATCAAGGTCTCCATGACCTGTCTCTTGGCTCTGGCCTTGGATGAGATCCTGGCAAGAAGGAGCTGTGGCCTGGCGAGCATATACAGTTCTGCCAGCTTATCGTAGCGTCTGAGCCTCTTCAGGGCCCCGGCATCTTCCAGGATCTTGACGCACGAGCCCACGGCCATCTCCGAGATCTTGTTGTTGCCCATTTCGGCAATCTCACGATAGGTGAGCCACAGCAAGTCCTGAGGCTGGCCCCTGAGGAGTTTATAAACAGCAAAGATGTCCTCACGAGGCGGGTAACGGGCCTCTATAAAAAACTCTTGAAGCCTTCTGTCGGAAGGGCTGTATAAAAGCAAACAGGTGGCAGCCTCACCATCCCTTCCGGCCCTGCCTCCTTCCTGATAATAGGCTTCAATGGTTCCGGGAAATGTGTGGTGAATGACCATGCGGATGTCGGCCCGGTCAATGCCCATTCCAAAGGCATTGGTGGCCACCACAAGGTCCGTGCAGCCCTCCATGAACCGATCCTGGACACGGGTCCGCTCAGGTTCATCCAGGCCGGCGTGATAGGCCTCCGCCTTGAATCCATCCTCCTTAAGCCTGGCTACAGTGGCCTCCACCTTCTTCCTTGTCCCCGTATAGATGATGGCGGCCCCTGAAAGGGCCCTAAGCCGCTTTCCGATGACGACCTGTTTTTCTTTTTCGTTCTTGGCGTAAAGCACCTCCCAGAAAAGATTTCGGCGATCAAACCCGGTCACAAAGACCTTGGCAGCCCTCAGCCCCAGGTGCTCGACAATGTCGGCGCGGACCTTCTCCGTGGCCGTGGCCGTCAGGGCTATAGTCTGGGGCCTGCCCAGTTGTTCCAAGGCCTGGCTGATCCTCAAGTAGTCCGGCCTGAAATCATGGCCCCACTGGGAAATGCAATGGGCCTCATCGACAGCCACCATGGAAACGGTGCATTGCCTCAGGGCTTGGATGAAGAAACGGTTTCGAAGTCTCTCCGGCGAGGCATAGACCAGCTTGATATGACCCGTGGCAATCTCCTTTAAAGCTTCCTCCTGGGCTCTCTGTCCCATGAGGCTGTGGACAGCGGTGATCGGAAGGTCCAGCACGCCCAGGGTGTCCACCTGATCCTTCATGAGGGCAATGAGGGGAGATATGACAAGGGTGGTACCAGACCTGAGGAAGGCGGGGACCTGAAAGCACAAGGACTTGCCCCCGCCCGTGGGCATGATCACTAGGGCGTCGTCCCCGGAGAGCACGGATTCCAGGATCTCTTGCTGTCCCGGTCGAAATTCAGGAAACCCGAAGACCCGTTCCATAAGGGACAAGGCTTGAGAAACAGGGTCATCCTGGCCATGGGGCTCTGGCAAAGATATCCTCCTTTCATATAACGGCGGGTCGGCGCCCTGCTACCCGCTGGCAAGACAGTGGCTTTTTATTGCTGGTTAAGCAACTACCGGAAACGATGAAACCTCCTCCCTTCTTCACGGTAGAGCCAGTGGATTCGTCCTCATTTAGACTTGTCGGCAAGGGCCAGCCTACTGATGACCTCCGCGTGCTTTTCAGCGGCATTTGGGTTTTTCAAGACCGCTTGGCGACCACGGGCACCGGTTTGCTCCAAGGCATCAGGATGGCGCAGAAACCAGATGGCCTTTTCAGCCAACTCTTCAGGGCCCTTAACTGTTATTCCGGCGCCAGCCCCTTCCAAGAGGGCCTTTGCGTCCAGGAAGTTGTCCATGGAGGGGCCAAAAAGGACTGGTTTTCCCCAAACTGCCGCTTCCAAAGGGTTTTGCCCTCCCAAAGGTGCGAGGCTTGCGCCACAAAATACGATGGTGCCTACACTATACAGCTTGAAGAGTTCCCCAAAGGTGTCCATGATAACCACCTGCTCTGTGCGTCCCGCTCCTTCACGGCCAATCTCGCTTCTGAGTTGGTATTTGAAGCCACGGCCAACAAGGAGGGAGGCTATATCAGCGGTCCGGACGATGTGTCGGGGCGCAATGATGAGGATGGTGTCGGGAAAGGCTTTCAAAACGTCTTCGTAGGCCCTCAGGACCAAGGCCTCCTCCCCTTGCCGGGTACTTCCAGCCACAAAGACCCGGCTGGAGGCTTGGAGATTCAATTCAAGGCGCATCGCCTTTTCCATGGCGGGATCTGTAAGGCTGATCAACTGGTCGTATTTTGCGTTTCCGTTTACTACGATCTTCTCTGGATCAGCTCCCATGGCCCTGATGCGAGTTGCATCTTGTTCCATGATCATGCTGAAGGCATCAACGTCTTTTAGGACTTCTTTGAAAAAGGGACGGAACTTGAGATATCGGCCGATAGATCTGGCAGAGATGCGCCCATTGACCAAGGCGGTCTTCATTCCCATACGCCGAGCTTCTTTAAGCCACGCAGGCCATATTTCCGTTTCCAGAAGGACCAGGACGTGGGGGCGGACACTGTAAAGGGCCTTGCGCACGGCACCAACAAAATCGACGGGCCCAAAGACGACGGGGACATCATTGGCCAGAACCTCTCTTGCAAGCGCCCTGCCGTGTTGGGTCGTCGTGGATAAGATGACAGAACACCTCGGCATGATCGCCCTGAGGGCGTTAATGATGGATGCGGCCACCCGGACCTCTCCAAGGGAAACTGCGTGCATCCAGATACGGGGCGAGCCAGAAAGGAGCTGGACAGAGGCTTCGGGCACGAATCCCAAGCGTTCTTTTAAACCCTTTTTGTGGTGGCCACTCAGCTGGGCATAAAGCCAGAAAGGAGGAAGACAAGACATGAAGAGGCCACCCGTGAGGAGGGTATAGGCTCGATAGAGTAAGTTATTCATTGGCTCAGGAAATTTGGTCCCTTGGGCATGGTCAGATGAGCTGGGCTCCGCCTTGTTTGGTCTTCCGTGGCATCTAAGTGCCTAGAGTGTCTAAAGTTGCCGTACCCTGTCTTTTTTCAATTCACATCCCAAGCGAAAACGAGGGGCGCGCCTCTTTTGAAGCCGCAGGCGCAAACGTGAGTAAGTGATGATTACCAGATTCGGACTTGGCCGAGTCTTTCAAAACCGACCTGCCGAAGGGGAACCACCACTTTAGGCACTTCAAACTCTAGGCATTTTAGTCACTCGTGGCCTTGTGCCCCCCACACACCCTTGCGAGATGTTTCCCCAACGCGCGGTCCTCGAGGCGTGGATCGTTCATGGCTTTATCTGGACGAAACGACGCCCTTCTATCTTGAGAAGGTACAAGTCTTTTACCACGTCTCCGGTTTCATCAAAGGTGGTGACGCCTGTAACACCTTGAAAATCAAGAATTTCCATTAGGGCTTTCTTTACACTCTTCCGGGACCAGACCCGAGGGTGGTTGACCGCTTGAAAGAGAATCCAGGCCGCATCATAGGCTTGGGCCTCCAAGAATGCCGGGGGACCGCCAAAAACCTCCTTGTAGCCCTCTACGAACTCTCGCGCCGTAACTGAAGGGCTATCCACAAAAAAACCGTCCGGCACCACAGCTCCCTGGACATGACCGCGAGCCATTTCTACGAGCTTGTCCGAATGCCATAAATTGGTCCCAAGGAGTAGGACACCGGACACATCATTATACAAAAACTGGGGCGCAATGAGGGCGACCTTCTCGTAACTTTCTGGGATGAAAATGGCCTCGAAGTCAATAATTGGCTGGGGACCCTCCCGCTCCTTTGGCGGTGGCTCTTTTTTGTCGGCGTCTGTGTCATAGAAAAAATCAAGGGGCTCTTCCAGGTCAAGTTCATAACCATCAAGGATGGTGGTCACCTCAACATCGACTATCTGTTCAGGTGCTGGGGACACCGGCTCTTCTTCTGCGGCCCCGTTGACCGTTCGGTTGTCGTCGTGTTCGGGGTGAGGGCCGTATTCGTTGTACTGGTCATGTTCGGCGTATTCATCGTATTCATCGGACAAACTCTCTTTGTCGGCCATATTAATCATAAATTCAAGTGGTTGTTCAATATCAAGCCACGCTGTTTCATCTTCGCCTGGTGCTGCAAACAGTGTCCAGGCTTCCTCTTCTGCCAGCATCTCTTCTTCCGTCATTTCGGGCCTGGGATAATAGAGGCCCACTAGTCGCTTAACAGGATCCCCGAAATCGGTCTGCTCTGGCCCGTAAGATTCAATGGCTGTCACCTCAGCACCACGGCTCATCAGCTCATCCCAGAACTTGTTCATGAAGGAGACGCCGTAGGGTTCATCAGGATACAGGATGGCAAATCTCTGAAGTCCCAGGTCATCCACTGCATAGTCTACAATAGCCTTGACCTGCAAAGAGAGCGTGACAAAGTCTCGAAATACAAAGTCTCCTGTTTCCGTTATATTTGGCTTTTGAGTTAAGGTCAGAATAGGAACCTTTAACTCCTGCGCCTTCATTGCCGCTGATTCTGACGTGATCATAGGCCCGATGATGGCGGTCACCTTATCGGTTAGGGTCAGGGACTCCACAGCCCTTGAGGCCTCCTTGGGATCTCCCTTTGAATCCCTGATGACCAAATCTATAGGGTGGACATGGGGTTGGCTATTGAACTGATGAAGGGCAAGCTCAATGCCCGTGAGCGCACGGGTTCCAAAGGTCCCGTAGGGTCCAGTGAGGGGAAGTACACAACCGATCAGGAAACGATCCACCATGGCTGCAGACTTCAATTCTTCCATCAGGGCTAAGGCAGTCGCCATCTCATCATGATCGGGAAATAGACGGATAAAATCAGATAGAACGTTGATGGCTGGGTCAATGCGATCTTGGGACACATATTTCTTTGCCAGTTGAAGGCGCAAATAGCCGCCAGGGACCCTGTTCCCAAAAAGCTGAAGCAGGGAGGTCAGTTCCCCCTCTTTCAGGTAGGGGATAATTTTCTTCACGCTGCTCAGGATTTCCTTGCGCCCTTGCAAGGAGGTAAGGTGATAGGCCTCCATGAAACTGGTGATGGCATACTTGAAGTGTCTGCTGGCGCTGTACGTGTAACCCAGAAGATAGTTGATACGAAATTTTTGGCGAGTGGTCTTTGCAGACCCCAAGGCAGATCTAGCGAACCGGGCAGCTGATTTGTAGTCCCCTTCTTTGTAGTAGGTGAGCATGACATTGAACCTGGTGTCTTCTACAAAGGGACTGTCTGCGTACTCAGAGAGAAGGGTCTGAAAAGCCTTTCGCGATTGTGGATACCTCTCCATGGCCATATAGATGAGACCTATCTTCATCCAGGCAGCGTCCGCCAGCGGTCCCCGGGAGGATTCTGCAAGGTAGTCTTCGTAGATGGCCAGTGCCTTTAAGTAAGCCTTCTCCTGAAAAAGGCGCTCAGCCCTTTCAAAGGACTCCAACGCTATGGTGATTTCCGGTGAAACAGGCACCCACTCCCTCTTGGGGACAGGGGCTGGCGCACAGGCCGGAAGGATCAGAAGGCACACAACGAGAAGAGCCGACAAATGGTTTCTGGACTGCTTGGCCCAGATATGAGGTAGACTTTTCAAGGTCCAGATTCTGGCAAGCCGAGGAAATAGTCCTCGGCCACCGTCAAAGGCTGTGGAAGACTTCATTCGTACACCACCCGAGCACCTAGCCCCGCCCGTGTTTTCGGTTGTCGAGTTGACAGTGCCTTGTCCCATGGGCGGACAGAAGGTAGAAAGATGGGTGCCCATCTCCTCGTGCAAATGTGCGGGTTCTAGCAGAAGGCGGTTGCTTTGTAAATGAGTTAGGTGTATACAGGCACGCAAAATCTGCGGCCGCTCTGCTGTCAAGGAGTCGCCAAATCGGCCTGAACTCTTGATCAACCTCAACCTGTCACCAGGGGGTGTGAAATGGAAGAAGAAAAGGTCGGAAAGGTGCAAAAGTTCTTTGCCAAGCCCAGTGTTGCAGCCGTTGAAATCACTGCCGGTGTTCTCAGGGTTGGGGACGTGGTCCATTTCAAGGGCCACACAACCGATTTTGAGGAGACCATTACCAGTATGCAGATCGACAATCAGCCCGTGGAGGAGGCAAGGCCGGGAGACCTCCTTGGCATTAAGGTCAGAGAAAGGGTGCGGGAACACGACACGGTTTCCAAGGTCAGGTAGGGGTTGGCCACGCCGCTTTTTGCCCTTGACACGAGTTTGCGGCTTTGTTATGCGAGCTTGCAGGCTGCAAAAGTGTGGGTTGTGGTGGTTTTTCTGAGTATGAGACACAACGGCTTTTGTTGGCCGTAACAGGGGAGATGGTGAGCCTGTCTACAGACAGTCTGTTCTGAAAAGAATGAATGGAGTCGTGGGCAAGCAGGGTCTTCCCATGGCTCTTGTGGACAAAATTGCCATGGGTTCTTTCCATGGCTTTTTTTTTGAAATAGGTCAAAGGAGGAAAGGCTATGAAACAAGTGAAGGTATTCTTGGACGAGAGTGAGATCCCGAGGCAATGGTACAACATCTTGGCTGATATGCCCACACCTATGAGCCCTCCGCTCCATCCAGGAACGGGGCAACCGGTAGGGCCTGATGACCTTGCGCCCGTGTTTCCCATGAACCTCATCGAACAGGAAGTGAGCACAGAGCGATGGATCGACATCCCTGAAGAGGTCCTGGAAAAATACCTTCTGTGGCGCCCCACACCGCTATGCAGGGCCCGTAACTTCGAAAAGCTGCTCAATGCCCCTGTGAAGATCTACTACAAAAACGAAGGCGTAAGCCCCCCTGGCTCCCACAAGCCCAACACTGCTATTGCCCAGGCCTATTACAATAAGGCCTTTGGCGTAAAGCGGCTTTCCACAGAAACCGGTGCTGGCCAGTGGGGTAGTGCGCTAAGCATGGCCTGTCAGATGTTTGGCCTCGAGTGCAGGGTATTCATGGTCAAGGTGAGCTACCAGCAAAAGCCCTTCAGGGGGATGATGATGCAGGTCTGGGGAGCCAACTGTTTTCCCAGCCCGAGCGACAAGACTGAAGCGGGAAGGAAGATCCTGGCCGAGCATCCTGATTCTCCTGGCAGTTTGGGCATTGCCATTAGCGAGGCTATTGAAGACTCTGTCATGGACCCCGACGCCCGTTATTCTTTGGGAAGCGTTCTGAACCACGTGCTGCTGCATCAGACAATAAACGGTTTGGAGGCCCAGAAGATGCTTGAAAAGGTCGGTGTATATCCCGATGTGGTCATAGGGTGCACAGGCGGCGGGAGCAACTTTGCCGGCCTCTGTCTCCCCTTTGTGCAGGACAAGATCAATGGCAAGGAGGTCTCCATTGTGGCAGCCGAGCCCACCTCTTGTCCGACCATGACCCGTGGCCCTTTTGCATACGATTTCGGAGATACGGCCCAAACCACCCCTCTGCTGGCCATGCATACCCTGGGACATGATTTTGTGCCGGCCCCGATCCACGCAGGGGGGCTCCGGTACCATGGGATGGCACCCATTATCAGCCATCTGGTAAAGGAAGACATCATAGAAGCGAGGGCATACGATCAGGTCCAGACCTTTGAGGCAGGAGTCAACTGGGCCCGCAGCGAAGGCTTTATCTCAGCCCCAGAGACCAACCACGCCATTGCAGCCGTGGTTCAAGAGGCAGAGCGTGCTAAGGAAGAAGGAAAAGAGAAGGTCATCCTTTTTAATTGGAGTGGCCACGGACTGGTAGATCTGGCAGCCTATGATGCCTATCTCTCGGGCAAGCTACAAAAATACGAGATGCCCGATGAAGAGATCGCCCGGGCCCTGAAAGCCATAGAGGGTCTGCCAAAGCCGTAGCCACGGGGGCACAAGTAAGGCTTTAGTGTCCCGTGAAGCATGAAAACCACTTAAAAACAGACTCAGCGTCAGGTTCACGGTGCAGGGCATAAGGATGAAGGAGTTGCCCTTGCGCCTTAAGCCTTGGACCGATCGCCGGTTTTCTAACTCCAGTCTATTTTTAAGAAGCTCATGGATGACGATCCGAAATGGTCACCCAAGGCGAAAATTGCAGGTACGACCACCTGGAGATCAGGTGCCCCAGACTGGGAGGGGAGGTCACCTTTTCCTACTGTCGAGTAGAGGGAGGTGATCTCCCCTGTCCCCGGATTATAATCTGTTGGCACCCCTATTTTCCTGTGGAGGCCTATCTTAGAAAAAACCTGACTCAGACCCAGTGGGACCGCCTTTTCAATCAACCGCCCAAGGACAAAGTCACAAACCTGGTTGAGCTCATAGAAGCAGCCAAGAAACGAAAAGACCGCTCAGACTGATCCCATTTCCCTTCTCGGCCCATGTCTTGCCCTTCTGCCAGAATTCGGATATTCTGGCCCCATGTTCCAATAATGTGTTGCATAACCGAGACGATAGGCCAAGACGTTTTGCAGCCAACCCAAACCCTGAAATGCACAGCATGAAACCAATTGTTGCCATTGTAGGGCGACCGAACGTGGGGAAGTCCACACTCTTTAACCGAATGACACGGTCGCGAAAGGCCCTAGTGGATGACTTGCCTGGTGTCACCCGAGACCGGATATATGGAGACGCAAAGTGGGATGGCGTCTCCTTTACAGTGGTGGATACGGGTGGCTTTTCCGACTTCGAATCAGAGCAGTTTGCCCCTCTGGTGCGATACCAGGTGGGACAGGCCATAGAAGAAGCGGACGCCATTATCATGCTTTTCGACGGGCGCCAAGGGGTCACCCCTGTTGATACGGATCTGGTTCAAAGGCTTCGTCAGTCGAGCAAACCTGTGTTTTACGGGGTCAACAAGATCGATGGGCCGAGCCACGAATCGGCCCTGTCAGACTTCTCCGTCCTGGGCGTGGCGCCACTTTACCCCATCTCTGCTGAACACCGATACGGTGTGATCGATTTCATGGACGCCTTGACCGCTGTCTTGCCTCAGACGACGGTTGAGACATCTTCAGATCGGATTAGGCTGGCCGTCATTGGAAGGCCCAATGTGGGAAAATCATCCCTGATCAATTGCCTTCTTGGAGACGATCGTCTTGTGGTCAGTGAGATGCCGGGAACTACCAGGGATGCCATTGACACCATCTGCACGGTGAATAGAGAAGAATATCTTTTAATAGACACGGCCGGGATTCGCAGAAAGAAGAGGGTCCAAGAAAAGCTGGAGAAGTTTTCCGTCATAAAGGCCCTGAAAAGCCTGAATCGTTGCCACATTGCATTGGTCATGATGGATGCCGTCAGGGGGGTTACCGAGCAGGATGTCCGCATTGCAGGGTACTGCTTTGAAAGAGGTCGGGCCTGTATCGTCCTTTTAAACAAATGGGATTTGATTGAAAAGGATGCTACAACGGCCAAGGGATATATGGAACAAGTCAGGGGTCGACTCAAGTTTCTGAACTTTGCCCCTGTGTTGACCATTTCGGCCCTCACAGGTCAGCGAACACTTAAGATCTTTGAGTGGGTGAGGCCGGTATATGAACAATATACCTCCCGTGTAAGCACTGGACATTTGAATCGGGTCTTTGAGGCTATCATCCATCAGCATGAACCCCCTGCTCACCGGGGCAGGCGCGTGAAGCTTTACTATGTCACGCAAACATCTTCGGCTCCACCCACGTTTGTCTGTTTCTTAAACTATCCTGAGGCCATTCATTTTTCGTACAGGCGATACCTAATAAACCAACTTCGAGAGGCCTTGGGACTGGACAGGACCCCTATAAGGATCATATTTAGAAAGCGGGAAAAGAAGTAATAAGAGCTTGGAGAAGAACCAGGAATCACAGCAATGGATCTCTTTGATCAAGTTGAAAAAAAGACCGACTCCCCCGTTCCCCCTCTAGCAGATAGAATGCGCCCCCAAAGCCTGGAGGCCTTTGTGGGACAGGGTCACCTCCTTGGCAAAGAGAGCCTGCTTCGTCATGCCATAGACGAAGATCGTCTGTTTTCGATCATTCTCTGGGGTCCCCCGGGCTCAGGAAAGACGACGCTTGCCCGAATCATGGCCAAGGAGACCAAGTCGCACTTTGAGACATTCTCGGCCGTTCTCTCTGGCGTGAAAGATATCCGCAAGGTCATAGACTCTGCCACAACGTATCGCCACTTTCACCAAAAGAAGACCGTCCTCTTTGTAGACGAAATCCATCGGTTCAACAAGGCCCAGCAGGACGCCTTTTTGCCCCATGTGGAAAGCGGGTTGATTACACTCATCGGGGCTACGACCGAGAATCCCTCTTTCGAGGTCATTGCCCCCCTCCTATCAAGGGCACGGGTGATGGTCCTGAAACCGTTCTCAGTAGGGGAGTTGACGGCCATTTTGAAACGTGCTTTGAACGACAGCAAAAATGGTTTAAGAGAAGCCTCTGTGCAGGTGGAACCTGAAGCGTTAGAGTACCTCGCTTGGTCAGCTGATGGAGACGCTCGCGCAGCACTCAACAATCTGGAGGCAGCAGCCTCTCTTGTTCAAGAAAAACAAGTAAAGAGAAGGAAGATTACTAGGGCCGTGGTGGAAGCCGCCCTGCAGAGGAAGGCTCTTCGCTATGACAAGAGTGGTGATGAACACTATGATCTCATATCGGCATTTCACAAAAGCCTGCGCGGCAGTGACCCCGATGCCGCCCTTTACTGGTTGGCTCGCATGCTTGCAGGGGGTGAGGATCCCCTCTACATTGCCAGGCGCATGGTCAGATTTGCCTCTGAAGACATTGGAAACGCAGACCCGCGGGCCCTCTCTGTAACCGTTTCGGCTATGCAGGCATTTCAATTTGTGGGCCTTCCAGAGGGGGATCTGGCCCTGGCCCAGGCCGCCATCTATCTTGCCACAGCCCCAAAGAGCAATGCCCTGTATACGGGCATGGGCAGGGTGAAAGGGGTCATTGCAGAAACAGGCACCCTCCCGGTGCCCTTGCACATACGAAACGCACCAACAAAGATGATGAAGACTCTCGGTTACGGGGAAGGGTACAAGTATGCCCACAAGTTTCCAGGTGCCTACACGCAGCAAGAGTATTTGCCGGAAGAACTCAGGGGTCAAGCCTTCTATAACCCCTCAGACAGGGGATATGAGAAAACGATCAAGGAAAGACTCACAAAGTGGCGAAGACTGCACAGCACCATCCTGGAAGATGAAAAAGGCCAAGGGCGATGAGTCAGGGCTGGCCGGCGACAAGGCGAGATCAACGAGCCGGGACGCGTCTGAGGGAGATAAACAGGCTTTTGCATCCTGGGGCATTTTTCTAAGTGAGAGGAACAGATGATGCCAAGGGTTTCAATAACAAGTGGAACGATTGAATACGTGGAGGCCGGAAAGGGAACCCCATTAATCTTGTTGCACGGCGGAACAGGAAGCATCGAGGAGTGGGGCGACTGTATCGATTACTTTGCCAGGAGATATCACGTCATCGCCTATAACAGGCGGGGCTATGGGGGATCGAGTCCGCGATATCACTTTTCTGAGGACTTTTTCCAGGAAGACATAGAGGATCTGGCAGTGTTCTTGGATGTCCTTGGCTTACTTACTCCTATTTTGCTCTGTGCATTTAGCGACGGCGGTACCATTGCCTTGATTTTTGCAGCCACCTTCCCTGAGCGAACCCGGGCTATGGTTTGTGCGGGGGCACACATTTATGCCGATGAGAAGGCACTAAAGGGCCTTGTTCGGGCAAAGCGCGTCCTGGAAAACCGACTCCAGCACAAAGGGGGTAAGGAGACAGCCCAGGTCCGCAGCCAAATGGCATGGTTTGATCGATGGCTTCATCCGAATTTCAACCCCTTTTCCATTGAAGACAAGATAGGCCTCATCAAATGTCCCACATTGGTTGTTCAAGGGACGGAAGACGAGTATGCTGAGCCAAGGCATGCCCAAAGGATTGCTCAGGGGATAAAGGACTCCGAACTGTGGCTTGTGGAAGGGGCCCGTCATTGGGTACACGGTGGAGAACACAAAGATCTATTTCAAGAAAGGGCCATGGCATTTTTTGAAGGTAAATGATGGTGTTTTTGCGACGAGTCTCTCCAAAAGAGTTGGTGTTATAGCCATTGACAGGGGAGGATTGGTACATGTTTGATTATCTGAAGCATGCCTATCAGCAGATCGAGGCCAGTGCCGTTGCCAGGGGTGAGGCTCTTGTTTTTCTCCTGGCCAAGGTTGCCCTCGTCCTATTCTGCGCCCTTTTGTTCTGGGCTGTTTTCAAACGCCTGTTGAAGACCGCCAGAAAAAAGATACAAAAATACGAGTTCGTGCGTATCAACGACGAGGTCTTTGGTTTAGCTCAAAAGGCCGTTTGGTACGCCTTGGTCTTACTGTGTGCCGTTTATGTGATACACCTGTTTGAAATACCTATTCTTGAGAAGATCCTTTATGCAATTCTAATCGTCCTTGTGGCTGTTCCAGTGAAGGAATTCACGCTCCTTGTGCTGACCTATCTTGAGGCCAGTCTTGTCAAAAAGACCCGAAGCAAGATTGACGACATTGTCTTTGAACTTCTAGACAAGTTCGCAGGCGTGATCATCTATGCCATCGCCATTTTGCTTGCCCTTGACGTGCTGGGAATCAATGTGATGCCTTTTGTGGCCGGGGCTGGCGTGGCTGGGATTGCCGTTGGTTTTGCGGCCAAAGATACCCTATCTAACCTTATCGCTGGTGTCTTACTCATCATTGATCGACCCTTTGAAGTAGGTGATCGCATCGAAGTGTGGTCGGCGCCGACAAATTCTGCCACTTGGGGAGACGTTATGGAGATAGGGCTTCGGGCCACCAAGATCAGAACCACCGACAACATTGTCATTGTCATCCCAAACAATGAGGTCATGAAACGCGACATCGTAAACTACACGACCATCTCCACCGATATCCGTGTTCGAATTCCCATCGGTGTTTCATACGATGCGGACATCAAAAAGGCCAAGTCGGTCGTCCTGGAGGTGGCCAGAAGAGCCGAGTGGGTCTTGAAAGATCCACCGCCCAAGGTGGTGGTGAGACAATTCGGGGAATCTTCTGTGGATCTTGAACTCCGGGTCTGGATCAAGGACGCCCGAAGGCGGATAGATACCATATCCTATATGACAGACGGTGTGAAGGAGGGCTTTGACAAAGAGGGTATTGAAATTCCTTATCCCAAACGAGATATTACGATTAAACAGACAGGTTAAGATCGCCCCAAAGGCATGGAAGCACGAAACAAGAACGGGTCCGGTGGATTTACTTTCTAAGATCAAATCATGTTAGTGCTGCACCCTGATTGAGCGTAAACAAAACGAAGAGGCCCTGGACAACAGTGGGGAGAAAGACCGCGCTTCATGAGGGTTGCGTTCTTATATCTCTTCTATGGGTGGAAAATGGGTTTCTTCTTTCTTTTCGTTTTGCTTATCTTTTTGGAGGGCCGATGATGCCCTCCCTGGGGCATGTCAAGACTTGGGCATCGCGTTAAATCGGGACAGCCTCGCCCTAAGGCTGTAAGGGGGGAAGCCTTGGATCTGGGGTGCGCTCCTTTCTTCAATTAGGGTTGCATAAACACTGCCCCTGATATATAAATGAGCAATACTGCTGGCCTATTGAACCAGCTCTGGCGCCATCGGAGGAAATCTTTCTTGCGATACTTGGGTTGACTGTTATTTTTGGATTTTTGTTTGCCCTTGGGCAAGGTCGATGACAGGTCACCAAGGCAGATTGCAGGAGATTCGGCGTCTGCTTCAAGTGGACAGCCCCACCATGAGCCTGTCGAAGGGGACGTCTTGGACCTGGAGTGTTTTCTGCTTGTGTAATGCTTGGCTTATGTAAGGAGCAAGAGGTGTGAAAGACTTGCCGACCGGAGAAGACTCAGAAGAGAGAATTGCTCCAGAGAGAGACATCGATATTGATGGGGACTATCCTGATTCCCTTTTTGACGATCGAACAAGGGATGCGCAGTTGGAAAGGCTGAGACATCGAATGACGATGCTGTCCATATTGGTACCGTGTGTACTTTGTGCACTCCTGCTCATTGGGTATCTGGATCTAAGGTATAGGGTAAGTCAGATCCAGACCACGGGGTCAAAGAAAGTGGAGAGTCTATCTGAAGATATTGTTGATAAGATAGAGTCCTTGTCCTACCAATACGAAACGCTAGACTCGTCCGTCACCAAGGCATTAGTAGCCACTGAAGAATCATTCACTTTGATCAGGGATGGTCTGAAGAAGAATGAGCAAGACATCGAGACCCTCACCACAGCATCTGAAACGGTGGGAAAGGCCCTTTCACTGCTGGAGGGAAATATGGCCGGACACAAGGATTCTCTCGATAAGCTGGAAAAGGAGTTGGGAGGGAGGCTCAATGAAGATGGCAATATACTGACGGCGTTGCAAAACGACCTCATGGGGCAGACAAAAGAAATGGGTCACCTTATGGAACGCATTGAGGCCATGCAAGAGGAGGCCCAAATACAGGAAACCGCCATTAGGCACCTCCTAGAAAACAAAGTGGACAACGAAACCCTCGATCACTCCTTGGGGGAGGAGCGGGCAAGTTATGAGGAAGAAATGCTTCTCCTTGAAGAGAAGATAAAGTCCATAGGCGACGAGCTTTTGTGGTTAGGGAAAAGGATCGATGTCATTCACCTTGGCGTGGAGGGACACGAGGCGGTGTCGCCTGATTCAGAAGGAGCCTCTGGTACAGGGACCAAAGCTAGTGCTGAGATCCCAACCCCTCGCGGGATTCGGGAACAAGAGATAACAGAATAGACTTACTGAGGCTCTACATTGCATGGCCTGCGTGGATGGGCATTGGTTAAGAGCCTGATCAAATGGAAAATCATGAAAGGGTCTCCTCTTTGTGTAGTTTTGCTCCCCCCTTTCAAGGAGCGGTGCCTATATCCTTGTGTTGGCAATAAGTTGGCCCTTGGGACCCATTTTTTCAGTGAAACAAAGCCGCGTCACAAAACTTCTTGACTTTTGACTGACCATTGTCAATAATTATTGCAAATCATGTACGTTGCAGAGTCCCCCTCTGGAAACCACGAAGGTTCAACGGGTTGACAGTTGGGGGGTGACACCGTTCCTGCCTGTTCACGCCCGTTTCTTTCATCGGGCTGAAATGACACGTCTTTTTAGGGAGTACCATGTTTATCATTGGCAACTTTCTCTACGCATTGGCTACGGTTCTGGACTATGCCCTACTCTTATATATGTGGATTATCGTCGCCCGTGCTGTCCTTTCTTGGGTGAGCCCTGATCCGTACAACCCTATTGTCCGTTTTGTCAATAACGTAACAGAGCCTGTATTGTACCCTGTGCGAAAGCGATTGCCTGTGGGGTTTGGCGGCATTGACTTTACCCCTATGTTTGTCTTATTGGCTATTATTTTCTTGCGCCTCTTTTTGGTAAATAGCTTATCGGAATTGGCGCGAAGACTACTGTAGGCGCTCGTAGAGACAATCACCTTGTGAACTCCTAGAAGAAGAATCCCATGGCAAAGATAGACGGGTTTTTCAAGTTGATGCACGAACAAGGGGCCTCTGATCTGCACTTGGCAGCAGGTCAAGCACCCATGATCCGCCTTGTGGGCGACATTGAGCGGATCAAGTATCCTCCACTCACCAACGACCAGCTTAGAGCTATGCTTTATGAAATTACCCCTGAGGACAAGATCAAGAGCTTTGAGGAGTGCGGTGACTTGGATTTTGGATACGAAATCCCTGGCGTTGCCCGCTACCGAGCGAATTTTTTCATGCAAAAAAATGGGATCGGCGCGGTCTTTCGAGAGATCCCGGACAAGATTAAGACAGTACGCCAGCTGGGGTTGCCGCCCGTAGTATCGAAACTTGCCTCCCTTCCTCGCGGGTTGGTGCTCGTAACGGGCCCCACGGGATGCGGGAAGTCTACCACCTTAGCAGCGGTCATTGATCAGGCCAACCAAAGTCGAAAAGACCATATCATTACCATTGAAGACCCCATTGAATTCGTTTTTGAGAGTCAAGGCTGTATCGTCAATCAGCGAGAAGTAGGTATTCATACCAAGTCTTTTGCAGCAGCCCTTCGAGGGGCCCTTCGTGAAGATCCGGACATCATCCTTGTTGGGGAGATGAGGGACCTAGACACGATTTCCTTGGCCATAGAGGCATCCAACACAGGACACCTGGTCTTTGCTACCGTGCACACGACAAGTGCCATAGCCACCATAGACCGTGTGGTCGAGGTCTTTCCTGCAGAGCAACAAGCACACGTTCGGTCAAACCTGGCAGACGGCTTGCGTGCCGTGGTGGCCCAGGTGCTTTTTAGGCGGGTGGATAAGAAGGCTCGGTGCGTGGCCCCGGAAATCATGATTGCCACGCCAGCCGTCCGTAACCTGATTCGAGAAAACAAGACACATCAAATTGCTTCCATCATTCAGACTGGGAAAAAATACGGGATGCAGCTTCTGGATGATGCCATCATGGATCTTTTTAAGAAGGGATGGATCAGCGCAGACGAGGCCTATGCCAAGTGCGATGACAAAAAGAACTTTCGTCCCTTTCTGAAGGCCCCGCCAACGGATTTTACCGAGGCCTAATGCGACGGCCTTGATTCTCTGTTCTTGAAAAGGGAGGCATGCCATGAGAGCCCAAGAAACAGAGCACATCATGACCAAGATGCTTGACTCCCACAGCAATGTGTCGGATCTAAACATTACAGTAGGGAAGCCATTTCAAGTCGAAAGCGACGGGGTCTTGCACCCAGTAGAGTTGGTTCCGCCTTTTAACGCGCTGACGCCCTTTCAGGCAGAGATCTTTGCACTGAATCTGTTAAAGGGAGATCGTCGTCTCACGGAGATCCTTTTGCGGGAAGGATCATGCGACATGTCCTATCAACTTCCCGGCAAGGCTCGCTTCAGGGTGAACATATTTTCTCAAAAGAATCATTATTCCGTCGTATTGAGAAAACTGGAGACGAAGATTCCCACATGCAAAGATCTGGACCTTCCGGACATTTTCCAAAAGTTGGCTGAAGAAAAAAACGGTCTTATTATCTTTACTGGGGCTACAGGCACGGGTAAGTCTACTTCCCTGGCAGCCATATTGGATGAAGTGAATGAGAAAAGGGCGGTTCATGTCGTAACCTTGGAAGACCCTATAGAATATGAGCATCCCCACAAGAAGGCCACGTTCAACCAACGGGAATTGGGCACAAACTTCGACAGCTTTGCCAGGGGGCTCCGGGCTTCTCTGCGGCAAGCCCCAAAAGTAATCCTGGTGGGTGAGATGCGCGACAGGGAAAGCGTGGAGATCGGCCTGACTGCAGCAGAGACCGGTCATCTTGTGCTAACGACGCTGCACACAGTGGATGCAGGTCAAACGGTCCATCGCATTATCGGCATGTTCGGAACGGAAGAGGAGCGTCAAATCCGGATCCGTTTGGCAGACAGTATCCGCTGGGTCGTCTCCCAAAGGTTGATCCCCCGCGTAGGAGGTGGTCGGATAGCTGCCTTTGAAATCATGGGGACAAGTCTCAGGGTAAAGGACACGATCTTACATGGCGAGTCAGAGGGGAAGACCTTTTACGAGATCATAGAGGCCGGTGAGGCCTTTGGCATGGTCACCTTTGACAAGAATATCATCGAACTCTATGAGGACGGTCTTATTAGGGAGGAAACCGCCTTGGCATATTCATCCCGCAGGACTGTGGTGGCTAGGGGAATTGATGCTTTAAAGAGTGCCCGGGGAGAGAAGACCACAGATATTGAAGACCTTGAAGTTGATTTACACTACGGTCGGCACAGGAGCAGGTGAGCCGATAGATAGGGACCCATGGAAATAACTTGCCAGAAGTGTCAAAGTAGATTCAGGATTTCCGATGATAGAGTTCCCCACGGCCGCAAGTTTTCAATGAACTGTCCGAAATGTGGGGGGAAGATAGAAATCGATGGGCGAGCTGAGAAGGGGGCATCGGCCGGGTCCGCAAACCTAAAAAGCGTGGTTGATGAGGTGGACTCTGGCGCCTATGATGCCTCGGAAAAACCCTTTGATTATATACCGCCAGGGATGAAGGCGGCGTTGCTGTGTGAGCACGACGAAAAGATCAAAAAAGAGATCCGTCAGACCCTGGAACGTATGGATTATCACGTGGTGGAAGCCCCTTCTGCTCGCCTTGCTCTGAAATACATGCGCTTTCACACGTATGACTTGGTTGTTCTAAATGAAACCTTTGAGGCCGCCAGTGCGGAGTCAAACTATGTCCTTCAATATCTGTCGCAGCTCCCTATGGACGTGCGGCGAAATACGTTTGTCGTCCTCGTGGGAACTGCCCTAAAAACCATGGACAACATGACGGCCTTCAACAAGAGTGTAAACCTTGTGTTGAACGTTCAAGGCATAGGTGACATGGAGAGTCTTCTGCAAATCGCTTTGGCACAGCATGAGGAGTTCTACCAAGTCTTTAAGGAGCTATTAAAAGCTGGGAGATAGGAGCCCCGAAGGGCTATCTTTGTTGCATGTTGTCGTAAACAATCCTAAGACCTTCTAAAGCGAGATGGGGATCAACGACTTCAATGGTATCTGATACCTGTGATATGAGCCCGGCCAAGCCACCTGTTGCAATGACCTTGGGCTCGGGTTTCATCTCCTTTTTGATCCGGCCCACCATGCCATCCACTAGCCCTGCATAACCGAATATGATACCTGCATTCATGCTGCTCACGGTGTCCTTGGCAATGACACATGTGGGCCGCCCGAATATCTCCACCCTGGGCAGCTTGGAGGCCTTCTGGAAGAGGGCTTCCGAGGAGACCAGAATGCCAGGGCTAATAGCGCCACCAAGATAGGCCCCATCAGCGGAGACGCAGTCGAACGTAGTGGCTGTGCCGAAATCGACCACAACGAGGCTCGTGCGGTATTTGTAGAAGGCAGCCACAGCATTGACAAGGCGATCTGCCCCCACTTCCTTTGGGTTATCGTAGAGTATAGGCATCTCCTTGAATGTTGACGCATCTACCCAGAGGGGTTGGTGATGAAGATATCTGGCACAAAAACTTTCCAGAATGCTGATCATGGGTGGCACCACACATGAAATGATGGTTTCGGTGACTAAATGGAGCCTGGTGGCCTCAGATGAAAAGAGACCGTTGATCAATACATGGAACTCGTCTTCGGTTACATCTTTTTCGGTTCGCACCCGCCAATGATGAACGAGCTCTTTTCCGTCGTACACTCCAATAACGCTGTTCGTATTTCCTACATCCATGACCAGAAGCATGGCGGTCTTCATCCTACTTAGAGGCAGTTGCTTACAGGGCTCGTTGCCGGGTCTTTGATAGCATCTACCAGTCTGAGGGTCTGCTTTGTATGCGCCACATCGTGAACCCTGACGATGTCAGCCCCCTTTAGCACGGCAGCAGCCACCGCAGCCTGTGTTCCAACCTCACGGCGCTCATTACCCGGGCCCAGTATCTTGGTGATAAAGGATTTCCGTGAGGGCCCTATGAGAATCGGAGTGCCCAGGGTGCGAAAGGCTAAAAGATCTTTGATGAGAAGGAGATTATGTGTCACTGTTTTTCCAAAGCCGATACCGGGATCCACGATGATCTTTCCGCGGTCAATACCTTCCGACTCAGCCCTTTCAATGGCACGGGCCAAATAAGACCTCACTTCCTCTACCACGTCCTCATAATGGGGATCGACCTGCATGGCCTTGGGGCTTCCCTTCATGTGCATGAGGACAACAGGCACACCTGCCTCAGCAACGACACCTGCCATGTCCGGATCTAGCCTGAGGGCGCCCACATCGTTTACCATAGAGGCGCCGGCGTCAATGGCATGTCTTGCCACTTCGGCCTTGTTCGTGTCAATGGACAGGGGAATGGAAAGGAGGCCAGCAAGCTCCTCAATCACAGGAACGACCCGTCGGATCTCCTCTGCTGCGGGCACCGATTCTGAAAAGGGCCGTGTCGATTCTCCTCCCACGTCGATGATGTCGGCTCCCTCGGCTGCCAGAGCGGCTCCGTGGGCTATGGCAGCCTCCTTGTCAAAAAAGAGCCCACCATCTGAGAATGAATCGGGCGTCACGTTCACGATGCCCATCACAAGCGTGTCCTTGCCCACGGTGAGCCTGAAAGGGCCACATTGAAGATTCATAACGGAAGCATTGTCCATGAAGTCTAGCTGGGAAGTGGTCGGAGTTGTGGCGTTGCCTGTTCCTCGCCTCCACCCTGTGCTTTGGGTTCGGCTTGTTCTTCTGTGGCGTCAGGGGCCCCGTGGACATGTCCTGCTATGATGGCATCGATGTCCTTTTCCGTGAGGGTTTCCCTCTCAAGCAGGGCCTGTGCCAAGGCGTGGAGGGTATCCATGTTTTCTTCCAGGATCGTTTTCGCCCTTTGGTGGGCTCCGGAAACCAAGTTTCTAATCTCCTTATCGATAAGCACCGCTGTCTTCTCACTGTAGTCCCGGTGTTGAGCAAACTCCCTGCCCAGGAAGATCTGCTCCTCTTTCTGGCCAAAACTCAGGGGCCCCAGTTCTTCACTCATGCCCCATTCGCAGACCATCTTGCGGGCCGTCTCCGTGGCCCGGTCAATGTCATTGCCCGCACCGGTCGTCAACTCGTCTAAGACCAGTTCTTCAGCTGCTCGCCCCCCCATGAGTACAGCAAGGTTGTTAATAAGGTACTTCTTTGGATAGGTATGCTTCTCATCCATGGGAAGTTGTTGGGTGAGCCCCATGGCGCGCCCCCTGGGTATAATGGTGACCTTGTGAATCGGGTCCGTTCCTGGTATCATCTTGGCAACCAAGGTATGGCCCCCCTCATGGTATGCAGTGTTTCTCTTCTCTTCTTCACTGATGATCATGCTCTTGCGAGCTGTTCCCATGAGGACTTTGTCCTTGGCCTCCTCAAAATCAGCCATTTCCAAAAGATCCTTGTCTGAGCGCGCCGCCAGAAGTGCTGCTTCGTTGACCATATTTTCAAGATCGGCACCGGAAAAACCTGGTGTGCCACGTGCAAGGACCGCTAAATCAACATCCTCTGCCACCGGTGTTTTACGGCTATGGACCTGAAGGATACCTTCTCTCCCCTTGACATCAGGCACTGGTACCACGACCTGGCGATCAAAACGTCCAGGGCGTGTAAGGGCAGGATCTAAGATGTCCGGTCGGTTCGTGGCCGATATGAGAATCACCCCTTCATTCGACTCAAAGCCGTCCATCTCAACCAAGAGTTGATTCAATGTCTGTTCTCTTTCGTCGTGTCCTCCCCCAAGGCCGGCCCCCCTGTGTCGGCCCACGGCATCAATTTCATCGATGAAAATGATACAGGGGGCATGCTTTTTACCTTGCACAAACAGGTCCCGGACCCGGGAGGCTCCTACCCCTACAAACATCTCTACGAAATCCGAACCGCTTATGCTGAAAAAGGGAACACCCGCTTCGCCGGCAATGGCACGCGCCAAAAGGGTCTTGCCCGTGCCCGGGGCACCCATGAGAAGAACACCCTTTGGAATCCTACCTCCTAGGCGGGTGAATTTTTTGGGATCTTTCAGAAAGTCGATAATCTCACTTAACTCCTCCTTGGCCTCGTCAATGCCCGCAACATCTTCAAAAGTAACCTTGGCAGACTGGTCCGAAAGAAGCCTGGCCCTGCTTTTGCCGAAGGACAATGCTTTGCCTCCTCCCCCCTGCATCTGACGCATAAAAAAGATCCACACGGCAATGAGCAGGATCATGGGAAACCAGGAGACAAGCACAGTCATATACCACGGGGATTCCGAAGGAGGCTTGGCCTCGATGGTCACCCCATGGTTTCTCAAGGTCTTGATGAGGTCTCCGTCCTGAGGGGCAAAGGTCTTAAAGCGCATGCCACCCACGTCGGTTCCAGAAATCTCTTGTCCGCGGATGACAACGCGGGCCACGGCCCCATTTTCCACTCGGGCCATGAATTCTGTATAACTGGTTTCTCTTTCCTGAACCCTGGATTGGTTAAACATATTGAAGAGTAGGATCATGACAAGACTGATGACCATCCATAAGGCCAGGTTCTTATAAAAAGGATTCAAAAGGGGAAACCTCCTTGACTACCGGTTATTGTTTTAACACTCCAATTTTTAACTATAATACAACAGGCAGGACTTTTCAATCTTTTTGATCACCCCGCCAAAAGCTCGGCTTTCAAGACCCGCCTGGTTTCTGCTGTCACCTTGGCCGAGTCATCAATGCGGTAGCCTGCCACCCATATAATCCTTGAGCCACTCAGCAAGATAGGGCACCGCCTCCTCTTTGAGCGGGGAACCTTAAGATTGATGAAGAATGCCTTGACCTTCTGAGACCCGGATAAGCCTAACGGCCTGAATCTGTCACCTTTCTTGGGGTTTCTAACAGTGAGCGGAAAAGAGACCGCCGACAGGTCCATAAGGGCGGTGGTGGGAGGGTATGTTCCAGGGTCCCCCACTTCCTTTGCCTCGCACAGAGAAAGGTGGAGACATGTGCTGATTTCCGGCACGAAGGTATATCCGGCAGACGATATCTGATACTCGAATATAGGCCTTTTCTCTGGCGTCCCCAACAAAAACACTAGTTCATCACGATCACGGACTGCCATCATACCGCAAGGCAAATCGATCCTTCCGCAGGGAGAAGACCTCTTGGCAAGGTGGGCCACCGCCTCCACATGCTGGTGTCCCAGTCTCCTCAGGTTGCCTCTGAGGGACAACACTGCCTGCCGCACCAAACGCCGCAAAAGTGCGGGGTGCAGACGAGCAAGGCCGGGGGCAGAAAGGACCAGCCGGCCCCCTGTCTGTTCCAGCACCAGTTCTTGAAAGGCACCGGTAACCTGTCGGCTCCAGAAATCCTCCTCCTCACGGGCAATGGTGGCAAGGCGGTTGAGTGCCCAAATGGCCTTCGGGTTGTAGTCAGCCCTCAGGGAAGGCAACAATCTGTGGCGTATCCTGTTTCGCAGATACTTGGGATCGAGGTTGGAGCGATCTTCAACGTATTCAAATCCGCTTATGTCCAAGAATTGGAGTATCTGTTCCCTGGGCATGTCTATCAGGGGCCTTATGATGCATCCGTCTCGCACGGGAGGGATCCCTGCCAGGCCCCTGGGACCTGTTCCTCTAAGAAGGTGAATGAGAACGGACTCGGCGTTGTCATTGGCTTGATGCCCCAGGGCAATCTTCGTGGCGCCATACTTGCGAGACACTTCCCTGTAGAAGGCGTAACGGACCTTTCTGGCTGCCTCTTGAATGGACAAACGGTGCCTGCCTGCATAGGACGCCACGTCCCTTGAGCTGATTTCGCAGGGCACACGTAGTCTCAAGGCCAGGCCTTCCACAAAGACAGCTTCCTGCCTTGCAGTTGCTCCTCGGAGTTGGTGATTCAGGTGGGCCACTACCAAGTCCAGATGACGCCTTTTTTTCAGGGCCACAAGACAGTGTAAAAGCGCCACCGAGTCCGGTCCGCCTGACACCCCCACGACAACCATGTCGCCAGGTGCCAGCATCCCGTAGCGCCCAATGGCAGCATCAACCCCAGCCAAGAATTCTTCGTATGTTGCCGACATGATGAACTCGCAAAGAGTCGAAGGGCTCTATTTTCCTATAGCCTATTTCCTTACTGGAAGGGGCCCTAATCTCCGTGGCCAAGGGGCTAAGAATTGCCAGCCCATAACCAAAATATTAAAGTTTTCAAGGCAGTTAAGTCAAGAGAAAAGAGGGGCGCCATGCTTTTGCCATTGCAAAGGACCCCTCTTTGGGTTATAAAGGGATGGCTTGGTTGCGCTAGGCGGGAAGTTAGCGGTGTCCTGTAGCCCGAAATCCGCTTATGCGGGGCTGAATTCCCTTTTTGAGGGTCCATGGCTCCTCGTCCCAAAAGCTGTTCCTGGTCGGGCACCACGCAACAGGCGGTTACGAACCCCGTCAGGTCCGGGAGGAAGCAGCGGTAAGTAATGCAGCCCGTGTCGTGGACTGTCTTCGACCAACACATGACAACTTGCGGTTCCGTGGACAGGATTCGACGAAGGGTGCGCAGCCAAGTCAACATTAGATGATACTGCCACTGTTTTGCCTTCCGGGAATGCTTCTTTATACCCTTCCTGTTTTCCTGATTTCATGGAGGTTCTGTTTCACCCTGTCCGGGTTGGGAATCTATGACAGCTCAACGGTATAATGATCTCAGTAGCTATCTCAAAAAGAGGTTCGGCTGCCGGGTCCAGAAGATCACCATTGATGCCGGTTTTTCCTGTCCGAATCGAGACGGCACACTGTCATCTGAGGGGTGTATCTACTGTGACAGCAAGGGTTCGGGTACCGGCGCGGCAGAGAGAGGGGAGTCCATTTGGGATCAGATCCAACGAGGAAAGGCCCGACTGGCCGACCGGTATAAGGCCAAGAAATTTATAGCGTATTTTCAAGCTTTTACAAATACTTATGCCCCCTGTAACGTCCTTTCCAGCAGGTACGGCGAAGCCTTGACGGATCCAGATATAGTGGGTCTTGCCATCGGAACCAGGCCTGATTGTGTTGACGAGGAAAAGCTTTCCCTTATTGAAAGCTATGGAACGGGTCATATGGTTTGGATGGAATATGGACTGCAATCCATACACAATGAGACCCTACGAAAGATCAATCGGGGACACACATATGAAGATTTTGTCCACGCCGTTCGAATGACTCAAGGCCGAAACATCATGATCTGCGCCCATGTCATCTTGGGGCTTCCTGGTGAATCCAAAGAGGATGTCGTGGGTACTGCCAAAGCTATCACCGATCTGGGCATAGAGGGCGTCAAGATTCACAGCCTCTATGTCGTCAGGGATACACCGCTGGCGCGAGTCTGTCAGACGACGGGCTTCAAGACCCTTGATCAGCCTACATACGTGGACTGGGTCGTGGCTTTCCTGGAACATCTTTCTTCTGACGTCATCGTGCAACGCCTAACGGGAGACCCCGATCGGGCGGATCTTCTTGAGCCTACATGGGCCCTAAATAAACAACAGACCCTGGCCCTGATCCAACAAGCATTGGCAAAAAAAGGTTCTTGTCAGGGGTGTCTTCTCAGACATTCAAAAAGGTAATCGCTCTGCCATGGAATGGTGTTTGCCGAGGCGTAAGCTCTATGATTCCAAATGGTTGTGGACAAAGCATGGGGTTAGGATAGGGCGTGCCCTTTTTTGAAGGGGCCCTGTGAAACGATCAGTGCCAATTCCTGACACAGGCCCCAGTCTTTCATCGGCAGATGCAAAAGCGGTTCATCGCCAAGGGGAAAGGGATCAGGGCAGCACACCATTCGGGTCACCCCCTTGACAAACTCCCCTGTGGTTCTTACTTATTTACCAATTTTAGCTGGTTTCCATGGAATGGTGCTCAAGGCAGACAACCTGAGGTGGGCACAGTTTTGGTGTCCGGTGCAACGAGATCAGGTAGATGTATGGAGGGTATTTTGACTGACGATCAGGGGCGGTCCAGATCCACGGAATCTCCTGAGGCTGAACCGGCGGTAAAGCCCGAGGGAGATGCAGGGAAAAAGCGGGATAAGAAAGGGCCCAAAAAGGAGCGCCTCCGAGATCGCTTGAAGACTGCAGAGGCCAAGGCTGAGGAAAATTATGAGCGGGTACTGAGGGTAACGGCGGATTTTGAAAACTATAAGAAGCGTGTTGAGCGGGAAATGAATGATTTTAGGAAATTTGCCAATGAATCCCTCGTCAAAGAAATGTTGCCCATAGTGGACAACCTGGAGCGGGCCATTTGCACGGGGAAAAAAGGCAACGAGGATGCCCTGGAAGCTCTGCGTCAGGGTGTGGAAATGACCTTGAAGGGGCTCATGGACGGACTCAAGAAGTTTGGGGTTGTTCCTGTAGATGCCCTGAAAAAGCCCTTTGACCCCAATTTCCACCAGGCGGTTTCCCAAGAAGAAACTGAGAGATTCCCTGAAAACACCGTGTGCCAGGAACTTCAAAAGGGCTATATGCTTCAAGACAGACTCCTTCGGCCCGCAATGGTCGTTGTCTCAAGAAAGCCAGACACCGGGGTCGACGTGAAATCAAGGTCTCCTGAAGATGGGCCGGAGGCAGAGACTGTAGCGCACTAGTGCCACGTCTTCATATCCATGCAGCTTCTTCAAAGTTGATATCCCGTTATTGCCATTTTGGCGAACTCGATAATATTCAATATATATTCTAAGGAGGAGACCCATGAGCAAGGTCATAGGAATTGATCTGGGCACGACGAACTCTTGTGTGGCCCTTATGGAAGGAAAGGACCCCAAGGTCATTACGAACCCTGAGGGGGCAAGGACCACCCCTTCCATGGTTGCCTGGACTAGCAGTGGAGAGCGATTGGTGGGCCAAACGGCCAAGCGGCAGGCCATCACCAATCCGGAGAACACGGTGTTTGCTGTCAAGCGGCTTATCGGACGCAAGTATGCTTCTAAGGAGGTCCAACGGGACAAGGAGATCTCTCCTTTCACCATTTCTCAGGCGGGCAATGGTGATGCGCAGGTCGAGATTCAGGGCAAGGCTTACAGCCCTGCAGAGATTTCCGCCCATGTCCTGCAGGCCATGAAGAAGACGGCCGAAGAATATCTGGGTGAGAACGTCACCGAAGCGGTGATCACCGTACCGGCGTATTTCGATGATAGCCAGCGACAGGCAACCAAGGATGCCGGCAAGGTTGCCGGACTCAATGTGTTGCGCATTATCAATGAGCCCACGGCAGCTTCCCTTGCTTATGGTCTGGACAAGAAGAAGGATGAAAAAATCGCGGTTTTCGACCTGGGCGGCGGCACCTTTGATGTCTCTATATTGGAAATAGGGGAGGGTGTCTTTGAGGTGAAGTCAACGAATGGCGATACCCACTTGGGCGGTGAAGACTTTGACCAAAGGATCATAGATTACCTGGCCGAGGAGTTTAGAAAGGACCAGGGGATCGATATCCGCAATGATAAAATGGCCTTGCAGCGTCTTAAAGAGGGCGCGGAAAAGGCTAAGATGGAGCTTTCCACGGCCATGGAGACAGATGTCAACCTTCCTTTTATCACGGCCGATGCAAGCGGACCGAAACACCTGAATATCAAGCTGACTCGGGCAAAACTGGAATCTTTGGTGGACGACCTGCTGGGCAAGTTGGTGGGGCCTTGCCAAATGGCCCTCAAGGATGCGGGGGTAAAACCCGCAGATATCAATGAGGTCATTTTGGTCGGCGGCATGACGCGTATGCCGTCCGTACAGCAAAAGGTGAAGTCCATATTTGGCAAGGAACCTCACAAAGGGGTTAACCCCGACGAAGTGGTGGCCGCAGGAGCAGCTATTCAGGCGGGGGTCCTGAAGGGTGATGTCCAAGACGTGCTTCTGCTCGACGTGACGCCCCTTTCTTTAGGGATTGAGACCCTGGGCGGGGTCTTTACCAAACTCATCGATAAGAATACTACCATTCCCACCAAAAAGAGTCAGATCTTTTCCACTGCTGCTGACAATCAGCCGGCTGTTTCCATACATGTGCTCCAAGGGGAACGAGAGATGGCTGAATATAACAAGACCCTGGGCCGATTCGAACTTGTTGGAATTCCTCCCGCACCACGGGGTATTCCCCAAATTGAGGTCTCATTTGACATTGACGCCAATGGCATCGTCCATGTCTCGGCAAAAGACTTGGGGACCGGTAAGGAGCAATCCATACAAATCACGGCTTCAAGTGGACTCTCAGAAGAGGAAATTGAGAAGCTTGTTAAAGAGGCTGAGGTGCATGCTGAGGAGGACAAAAAGAAGAAGGACCTTGTTGAGGCCCGCAACCATGCTGACAGTCTGATCTACCAGACCGAAAAGTCCATAAAGGAGCTGGGAGACAAGGTAGACGCCTCGCTGAAGGAGAACATCGAAGAAGCCATTGAGAAACTCAAGAAGGCCATGGAAGGCACCGATGCAGAAGAGATCAAACGCTTGAGTGAAGAGCTCATGCAAAATTCTCACAAATTGGCTGAAGCCATGTATCAGAAGGCCTCTGGTGGCGCCGAGGCAGGTGAGCAAGCTGCCGGTGGAGAGGCTTCGGCGGAAGGGGAATCCAAGGCCTCTGCTGATGAAGACGTCGTAGATGCAGATTTCGAGGAGGTTAAAGACAACAAGTAATCTTCCCGACCCCATGTGTGTAATCGTAACGAATCCCGCAGCGCCATGAGTGCTGCGGGATTCTTGCTTTGGAGGTGCGGCCCTATTTAACAATTTACAAATCCACTCAGTCTGTTATGATGGTTCAGACATGTTATAGCTTGGTGTCCCGCAAGGTCTGTCCCATTTCGGGAGCAAAGGTGTTACCACAGGCTAGATCGATCCTTGATCTGCAAGCGCAGGGAATTGAGCTATTCTGCTGAAGGATGGTAGGGCATGAAACAGTATCGTATTGACGAGCTCCGGCCCGAGGACTATGAGAAGATGGAGGCCTATCTTGACGAGCGTTTTGGCCCTTGCCAAGTAGAAGGTCTTTACTGGGTCCCCCTAGAGGAGAAACTGCTGGACGTCGTCCAGGCGGCCCATAGGGACTGTCAGCCTTTTTATTTTGCGGTGGAGCTGAAACCCACAGCCATCTCCTTTGAACTATTGATCCGGTCGCGAAACAGGATCCGTTGTGACTGCATTCACTATGCCAATGCCGAACAAAGAGAAAGCATTATTCGCTTTGCCGATATGATGTTTGAAACTCTCAAGATTCTAACCTGACGCCTCTTGGGCCGAGTGGCCTACTGTCTCTTTTGAACTTCTTGATTTGAGGTCCAGGTTGCCAAAAAATGATGAAAGACGCTGTCGTTTTAGTGTGTGTTGTCTTTGACACCTTGGTTTGTGCCTTGCTTGCCATAGGGGCATCCTTATGGAAAAAGGGAGGCAATGGTGCCCACCTGGTGGGACGGCTATGGGCCAAGTCTATCCTTTTTCTGAGTCGCGTCAAGGTCTCTGTGAGGGGGCTAGAACATATTGATCCCGGCGTCCCCTATCTATATATGGCCAATCACCAGAGCATGTTCGACATCTTCAGTCTCCTGGCATATCTCCCTGTCCAGTTTCGGTGGTTGGCAAAGAAGGAACTGTTCCAGATCCCGGTTTTTGGGTATTCTATGACCCGCGCAGGATATATTAGTATTGACCGTTCTGATCGAAGATCAGCCCACAAAAGCCTCCTTGAAGCAGCTCAAAAGATTGCCGGAGGGGTGTCGGTGGTCATCTTTCCTGAAGGAAGCCGAAGTACAGATGGCCGGGTCATGCCCTTTAAGGCTGGTGGGTTTCATCTGGCCATCCGTTCTGGGCGGCCCATTGTGCCTGTGGCCATCTCTGGGGCCCGGCAGGTCATGCCCAAGGGAAAACTTCGGATCAGACCTGGTCACATTTGTATCAGCATCCATCCGCCCATTGACACGGCTCATTACAAGGGTAAGGCCAAGAAGGACCTCATGGAATCGGTGCGCTCCATCATTAAACAAGATCTTGAACGGCTGAGGGAAACCGGACCATGGGGTCTCACACAGTTGAAAGTGCATTCCCCTAGCTAGAAATTACAGAAAGTGCTTGACCCCGGCACCACTGGGAGTGTTTCTAATCTGTCTAGATAGTGGCCATCCCAAGTCTTGCCGGAGGAATGAAGGTATCAAGATGCGAAAGGAAATTTTTGCCATTGTTCTCTTGTTCATCCTGATTCTCACGGCCATAAGTCTCCTTTCCTACCATCCCACAGACCCGTCCATTAATAGCCAAACGTCAGGCGAAGTTCAGAATCTCTTCGGACTCTTGGGCGCTCACATAGCTGGTTTTCTCATTGCCCTCTTTGGCCTTGGCGCTTTCTGGGTACCTGTTGTCCTATTGGTGATGGCCTTCCATGTCTTTCTGGGATCCCCGAGGATTGTCATCCTTGTTGCCCTCGTCGGCGGAGGGTTGTTAGTGGTCACGACTGGGGGGCTCTTATCTTTAGCAAACACCCATTATATGGTTTTAGGAAAACGTTTCTCCAGCGGCGGGATTGTGGGAATTACTTTTGCCGCTATCGTTAAAGACTATATCAGCACCACGGGCGGGCTCATTTTTCTGTTTACTATTTGGGCCGTTGGGTTTGTCATGGCGACCCGCGTGTCCCTTTTAGGGATTCTCCGTGGGCTGACCACTCTGTGCAAAGGGGTATGGGGCCAAGGGAAGCGTGTTTGGGTCATCTTCAGGGAGCGCCGTAAAAAAGCCAAGAAACGGTCCAAGACACAACGGAAGCTACCACAAGAGCCGAAGACCCCTGTGACAATCGTAGAGCCAATGCCAAGGCCTGGCAAGGAACGGCCGATCCTTAGGCAAGAAGCCTTTGGATTCATCCCTGGGGATCATGGATTTAGGCTCCCTTCACTAAAGATGTTGAAAGGGTCTGGGTCAGATGTGAAGGCTGCAGACCATGAAGCCCTTCAGATGCAATCCAGGCTTCTCGAGAAGAAACTGAGCGATTTTGATGTGTCTGGAAAGGTACTGGCAGTCTCCCCAGGGCCTGTGGTGACCATGTACGAATACGAGCCCGCACCAGGTGTCAAGATCAATAAGATCGTGAACCTGACAGATGATCTCGCCTTGGCCCTCCGGGCAGAGAGTATCCGAATCGTGGCCCCCATCCCGGGCAAGTCTGTCATTGGCATAGAGGTCCCAAACCAGCAGCGCGAGACCGTTCGCCTGAAAGATGTCATCGCCTCCGAAGTCTTTCAAAGATCCAAATCGAAGCTCACCCTGGCCCTTGGCAAGGATATCATGGGACACCCGGTCATCACTGATTTGGCCAAAATGCCCCACCTTCTGATTGCAGGTGCCACGGGATCTGGAAAGAGTGTGGCCTTAAATGGCATGATCTGCAGTGTGCTGTACAAGGCGAGCCCTGATGAGGTGAAACTGATGCTCATGGATCCCAAGCGTATTGAGCTCTCTGCCTATGAGGGTATTCCTCACCTGATTGTGCCTGTCGTTATGGATGCCAAGAAAGCGACGAGGGGGTTACACTGGGCTGTCCATGAGATGGAGCGTCGCTATGCCCTCATGGCAGAAAAGGGCGTCAGGAATTTGCAACAGTACAACCAGAAAATTATCAAGGAGAAAGAGACCAACACAGGCCAGGCCAGATCTGGGAATACAGGGGCATCGGAAGGGGAATGCATGCATGAGACACTGCCCCTTGTCTTGATTGTGATCGACGAACTGGCAGATCTCATGCTGGCGGCTTCTCGGGATGTGGAATTTGCCCTCACACGACTGGCCCAGATGGCTCGTGCTGCGGGAATCCACCTCTTGATTGCAACACAACGGCCTTCGGTGGACATCTTAACCGGCATTATCAAGGCGAACTTTCCCACTAGGATCTCCTTTCAGGTTTCTTCTAGAACGGATTCTAGGACCATTTTGGATGCCAACGGCGCCGAGAATCTGTTGGGAAACGGCGACATGCTCCTGTTGCCTCCCGGCACGGCCAAGTTGCAGCGGATCCATGGGGCCTATGTTTCGGAACCGGAGATTCAAGAGATCATAGACTTCTTGAGAAGGCAGAAGAAGCCGGTCTATCAAGAGGAGATTCTGCACGCCGGCCCGGAAGATGAAGGGGGGGACGAGGATCAATATGATGAAAAATACGATGAGGCAGTGGCCTTAGTGACAGAGACCGGCCAGGCCTCCATCTCCATGATTCAACGTCGTCTCAGGGTGGGGTATAATCGCGCTGCCCGTATGATTGAAGTAATGGAACGCAACGGCATCGTCAGCTCTGCTGAAGGAAGCAGACCCAGAGAAGTACTGGTTAGAGGCTATAACCAGTGATGTCTACTCCGGTCCGCCCATCAGGGATCCGTTTCCGGATGGGCCCTAGTTCTGGACAATGCAATCAACTGCCATCTTGTGTAAGAGATTTGTTTCGTGGCATTCTTTCAGGGGACAAGCCTCCCCGCGGGAGTCCACGGGATTCTTAAGCTGGCAAGGGTAAGGACACTGATCAAATGAAGAAGACGATCGTTGAATGGAGACGCTGTTTCCCTCTTTTTCACTCTCTCTGTGCTGGTTTATCTCTTATATGGCTTGCCATGTTGTCTTGCGGGGCTTGTATGGCCTCAGATGGCCTGTCGATCTCTGAGATCTTGAGGCGGGTCCAGAAACGCTATGCAGTCACCGATTTTGAGGCTGATTTTGTCCAGGAGTCTCACCTAAAGGCCATGGATATGGTCGACTCCGCCCGCGGGCATGTATGCTTCCGACCCCCGGCCATGATGCGTTGGCACTACAAGACACCAGAGCAATACCTGATCATGACCGATGGCCAGCGTGTGTGGATCTATCGGCCCGAGGAGGGCCAGGTCATGGTTGGCCAGACTGCCGACTACCTTGGCGACGCCACATGGACTGGGTTTTTTGCCGAACCTGACAAGCTTCTCGACGAGTTTGTTGTGCACTTTGCGGCCAAGGAGTTTGCTGAAGAAGGCCAGTTCGTCTTGGAGCTTCTTCCAAAGACGAGAGTATCAAATCTAACAAAGATACTTCTTTTTGTTTCAGAGGACACCTTTGATGTTGTCCGGTCTGTCACGTACAATCTCTTTGGAGACAAGACAAGCATCCGCTTTGAAGATTTCCGATTCAATCAGGACCTTGACACTTCCTTGTTTATCTTCAAGGTGCCCAAAGACGCAGATGTACTGCAACTGGAGGGGGAGGGGGGATGATGCTGGAAGAGACGGAGGCCCGCCCTTCTCTTTCTCGGGCGTTTATGGATGGGCACTAGCTGGATAAGCGTGCTTGAAACGTCATCTTTCGACATTCCATGTTCAATGTTTCTTCTGGACTCACCCAGCCCCGTTACTTTAGCGCCTGAGCATCCAGCGTGAGGGGTGAGGGAGAGGCATACACATTGGAAGGGGAGGCTCCTGTTGGAGACTGTGATCAGGGGCTTATGGTCAGTACGTATTCCTCATAGTCATCGGCCGACATGAGCATCCCTACTTCCTCTACGGAAAAGAGCTTAGCCCGAATAACCCACCCCCGCTTGTATGGAGAGTCATTGATTAATGTGGGATTGTCAATGACGTCTTGATTGACCTCCAAAACGCGACCGCAGACAGGGGCGTAGAGATCAGTGACCACCTGCGCGCATTCTACACTCCCGAAAGGCTCGCAGTAAACCAGTTCATCACCCTCGTTGGGCAGTTCCACGTAGTTGAGCTCTCCCAACTCTAGTTGGGCGTAATCGGTGACACCAATGGTCACCGTGTGGTCCCCCTCGCGGCGGATCCAGATATGCTCTTCCGAGTACCGTAGATCGTCCAGTACTAACAAGACGGCGTCACCTTTCTCCTTGGTGCTGTTCTGTCGACCGGCATCTCTACATAACAGAAACCCCCGGTTTGTAAACCCCTTTCAAAAAAAATCGTGCCTCCCTCATGCTGAGAAAATCTACACACTTCCTAACTCTGCAAGGGTCTTCTCAGATATGTCAAAATTGGAATAGGCCTTTTGGACATCATCTGAATCCTCCAGCATGTCCATGAGTCTAAGCATCTGTTCGGCCTCTTTGTTCTCCAGTTTGATAGTGCTGTTGGGGACCATAGTGATCTCGGCGAGGACATAAGGCAGCTCCTTTTCTTCCAAGGCCTTCTTCACATCCTCGAAGTCTGCCGGAGAGGTAATCACCTCAAAGGTCTCTCCTTCATCCCGGATGTCTTCTGCCCCGGCATCCAGCGTGGCTTCCATGAGCGTCTCTTCGTCTATGCCGGTTTTCTCAAGGACAAAGAGTCCCTTCTTGTCAAACATCCAGGCCACGCATCCAGCCTCACCGAGGCTTCCACCTGACTTGCTGAAAACATGGCGGATGTCTGCCACTGTGCGATTCTTATTGTCGGTTAGCGATTCCACCAGCACGGCTGCCCCGCCAGGACCGTATCCTTCGTAGCAAACCTCTTCGTACGTGGCGCCCTCTAGTTCACCTGTCCCTTTCTTTATAGCCCTTTCAATGTTGTCCTTTGGCATATTCTCTGCCCTTGCCGTGGCAATGGCAGTGCGAAGGCGAGGATTAGCGTCCGGATCACCACCCCCGAAGCGTGCCGCTACAGTGATTTCCTTGATGAGCTTAGTAAAAACCTTGCCCCGCCTGGCATCAGTGACGCCCTTTTTTCTTTTAATCGTGCTCCACTTGGAATGTCCTGACATACTGCCCCCTCATTTTCTGGCTAGTCTGTTCCCTCTGCCCCTTCTTTGGCACGCCTCTCTTTCCTAGGCCAACCACGAAGATCTCTTTGCTTGCCTTTCTGCTGCTTTTTGGTTTCACATGGGCAACGCGTTCAAAGATAGTCTTGGCTCGATCCGAAAAGCCCTTAAAACCAGACCCGTGAAAAACCTTGCACACAAAAGCCCCTTTGGCTCGCAGCACAGTCGCTGCAACAGCCAAAGCGGATTCACTCAGCTCAAGGGACCTTTGGGCGTCCACAAACTTGCTTCCCGTGCTGGAAGGTGCCATGTCGCTCAAGACCGTGTCAAAGGGCCCTCCAGCGGCCTCCAAGAATGATCCATTCCAGGCAAGAACATCGTGTTGCAAAAATCGAACATTGGGAGGCAGTTGAATGGAAATCGGGGTAATGTCTACCCCGACAACTCTCCCTTTGCCTCCGACTATCTCGGAAGCATAGAGGAGCCAAGAGCCAGGGAAACAGCCTAAGTCAAGTACAGCCCCACTCTTTTTCAGGACGCAAAAAGCCCTTTGGATTTCCTCAAGTTTGTAAACAGATCGGGCTGGATATCCTTCTTTACGGGCCCTTAACGTATAAGAATCGTGCCATGGATGAGGTTTCACCCGGCGTGCCCGTTTGACCATACAGCAACCAACGTCTCCTTTTCAAGTCAAAACAACAGATCCACCACCTCCGAGACCCTCCGAAGGCCGATGAGTTCCATGGAGCCTGGTCCCTTGAGATTTTTCAAGTTGTCTTTCGGAAGGAGGCACCGTTCAAAGCCCATCTTTGCCGCCTCAAGGACCCTCGGCTCTACCCGACTGATGGCCCTGACCTCTCCGGTCAAGCCGATTTCACCCAACAACACCGTCCGTCCCTTGACAGGGTTGTCAAAGAAACTGGAGGCAATGACTGAGACAATGCCCAAATCCGCTGCGGGCTCATCGACCTTCACGCCTCCGGCCACATTTACAAAAATGTCTTCGTTCATTAGCTGCAAACCGAGTTTCTTTTCCATGATGGCCACTAGAAGCGAAACCCTGTTATAGTCCACGCCAAGCACGGTTCTGCGAGGCGTGCCAAGACTGGATCTGGTGACCAAGCCCTGGATCTCAAGCAGGATGGGTCTAGATCCCTCCAAACTGGCTGTAACCACAGAACCGGGAGCAAGACAGGGGTGCTCGGGCAAAAAGAAAGACGAAGGGTTGGCCACTTCACAAAGCCCATGGTCCTTCATTTCAAACACGCCGATTTCATTGGTCGAGCCAAACCGATTCTTGACTGCCCGAAGGATGCGAAAAAGATTGTTCTGACCACCCTCGAAATAGAGGACCGTGTCCACCATGTGCTCCAAGAGCCTGGGACCAGCAATGGCGCCCTCTTTGGTCACGTGCCCCACCAGAAAAATGGGAATACCGGTCTGCTTTGCCAGAAACATGAGGTGCATGGTGGCTTCCCGAACCTGGGTCACACTCCCCGGCGCGGAGGTCAGCTCAGGAGCAAATATGGTTTGTACGGAATCAACGACCATCACATCCGGTGTTACCTGATTTGCCATGTGTCCAATCGATTCCAGATCTGTCTCAGAGACGACCCACAGGGCCTTAGACCCTGTGCCGAGACGGCTGCTTCTGAGCTTTATCTGCTGGATCGATTCTTCACCCGAGATGTAGAGGACTTTATGATCACCAGATGCGAGCCGGTGGGCGGCCTGCAGCATGAGAGTTGATTTCCCGATGCCGGGGTCCCCCCCTATCAGGACAAGAGACCCGGGGACCAGACCGCCCCCCAGGACCCTGTCAAATTCCTGAATCCCGGTGGTCAGGCGCCTCACCTGGTCTGTTTTTACTGTGTCTATGGGAACAGGTCTGGAGGCTGAGTGTGAAATGGCAGGCCTCTCGGACAAAAGGGCGCCCCCAAACGCCGGCCTTTCCTCTGTCAGAGTGTTCCATTCGCCACAGTCGGGACATTTGCCCATCCATTTGGGGGCTTGGTAACCGCAATTCTGGCACAGGAAGACCGTCTTTCCCGCTTTGTTAGCTTTCATGGGCCTTTATTTGGATAGAGGACACCTTCTGTTACGTCTGTGTTATGGCACTGGTTTCACAGGATGTGGCCTTTGTTGTCCCATCCGTCCTTGAAATCATTATCATTCTGAGCGAGTCAATGCAAGGTCCCCTGCGCCGCCACTGTGACGAACTGCAAGCTGGGATAGGAATGAAGAGATAGGTTTCGTTTGACAACATGGGCCTGACAGCATAATCTAGCGATGAACCAAGGGCCTGCCGTTGAGAGGGCCACCACGGGGCCTACTGCCAGGTTCAACCTCTTGCATATTGCGGACTGCCAGAATAATCAAGGCATCTTAGACCATCATGGACACGTTTTCTGCCATCCTCAAGCGGGTCGAGCAAAAGAGGAAAGATTATACCAGCTATAGTTTCAGAAAACTTGAAATGTCCGCCCTTAATACCTTTTTCGATCTCGCCCAAGAATACGACAGCCTAGAAAATCTCTACGCCGTGAGCGTGGCCGTGCCCCGGGTCTTTTTTGGACTGCAGTGCAATCTACATATGATTGATTCCAAGACCCAAGCCATTACATGGGTGGCCAACAGCCATCCCCACCTTGGCTCCACAGAGGACGACGAGCCCCCTCACATCAGGATCACCGATGTCCCCTATCAGAGCGGCAAGGCCTATGTAGTACCCATCCACGGCAAGAGAACCCCTTCCAGCCGTATTCTTCTTCACGCCTTAGGAGACATCATAGGGATATTTGAGGTGGGCCGGGCAGATCATCTCAAAGACGCTCAGGTTTTTTTCATCCAAAAATATGTCAACCGCATAGGGTATAATCTCTACAATAAATTTCTGGCCGAACAGAATATCCAGCACCTTAAATTCATCAATAACCTAGTAGCGGACATAGACCACAACGTGATCGAGCCCAACCTGCATTACAAGTATTACTTCCGAAAAATTAGAAAGTATTTGAACAGGAATAAGGAAATCGAAAACGAACTCGACGGCCTTCTTGGAGGGGTCAAGACCAAGGACTCGGAGCTGTATTCCAAACTCACTGAGATAGTGGAACAGATGGTGGTGATAAACAGGGGCATGTTCGGCGATCAAGGGAGGATCGAAGAGCATTACAAGCACGCCAGCCTTTTTCTGGAGAGTCTGCTCCGTCGGGACCATTTCTTGTTTGGTGAATACATGCTCAGGAAAACCCCATGTTATGTATGGGAAGATATCGTTCTGCCTCAGCTCCAACGATACAGAGCCCGTTTTCTCCAGCAGGGCATGGCCATTGATCCTATTGTCAAAGACCATCAAGAAGCTGATGATATCAAGGTCAAGGTGGACAAAGGGCTCATGGCGCAGGTGGTGGCTAATCTTTTTTCAAATGTCGAGAAGTACGCTAGATCGGTCAAGGACCCATCAGGAAAAGCGGTAAAGAGGGTAGACTGCAGGACCTCACTGATCAAAGACTCTTTTGGTCGGGGACAGCATGGAGTGACCTTGTATGTCTACTCCTCAGGCCCCCCCATTGATAAGGAGAATGCAAGCCACATTTTTGACGAAGGGTTTCGCATGACGGAAAGGGAGTCAGTAGGAGGAACAGGTCACGGGCTCCATTTTGTGAAGAATGTGGTTGAAGTACATGGAGGCATTGTTGGCCACAGAGCGCAAGAACAGGGAAATGAGTTCTATGTTGTCATACCGGTGTGAACCACGGGATGTGGTGTTACGATGGCTGGCCATGGCAGTCGTGACCGTTCTCTGCCTGGCCAGCCGGACCGATCCCGCCCTTGGCAACCCATCAACAAGGCCCAATCCTTTCATCTTTCTCCAACAGCGACTTATTGAAGACGGATTTGACAGGAAGTTGATAGAAGGGATCTATGCCAGATCGGAGGCCGCCTTTGACCGAAAAGGAATTGCCGACTATTTCTCCCACCGTGAAGCCACATTGGACTACGACCAGTTCCTGACGCCATCCTCCATTGACCAGGCCATAGCCTACCTCCATGAACATGGAAAAAGTCTGAAGGAGACCGAGAGGCGCTATGGCGTGGAAGGCGAGGTGGTCACTGCTATCCTCCTAGTGGAGTCCAGGCTGGGCACGTTCATCGGAAAGCACCGTGTCATCAATACCCTTTCAAGCCTGGCGGCCCTTGGTGAACTAGCCGCGCGGGATATGCTCTGGAACGGCTATGTGAAAGGCAAGGCACAAGAGGCAAAGGGGCGCTTTGACAGATGGGCCGTGCGCAAATCGGACTGGGCATACCAGGAACTCAAGGCCTATTTGACCTATGTGCAGGCCCAGAACATAGATCCCTTTTCCCTTCGTGGCTCGTACGCTGGGGCCTTGGGCTTTGCCCAATTTGTGCCCTCCAGTATACTCACCTTTGGCCGAGATGGAAATAGGGATGGCCAGGTCCGCCTCCACGAGCACCCAGATGCCATTGAGAGTGTGGCCAACTACCTGAACCAGCACGGGTGGAGACCAGGGCAAGAACGGGATGAGTCGCTACGCATCTTGCTTCGTTATAACCACAGTACCTATTATGCAGAGACCATCCTGAAGGTGGCTGAGCGTTTAAGAAGTGTGGGCCGAGATAAAACAGAGACCGAATAGGATTTCATATGAGCCATACCCTGATCATTATACTCTTTGTTCCCATCATCTTTACCTTCTGGGCCATCGTGGACCTTGCCCATCGCGACCTAGGCTCCCTTAAGAAGAAGGTCCTTTGGGGAGTCTTCGTGGTTTTTGTTCCATACATTGGAGGACCTGTTTACCTCATCTTTGGGCGCAGGCAAGGGGCCAGAAAACCTGAGCAGGGCTGACAGAACCACTGGTGTCAGTGGTTTTCACATGTAAATCAGTAGGAGATGGTCCGAGGTCTATCAGATGAATGTTGGAAGCCCTTGTATAGCACCCTTGAGGGACCATGATAAGCTATTGGGGGCACCCCTCTTGGCCAAGTGAAAGGACCAGATCACTGGGCAAGTCCTTAAATCATGGATCTTTCGGTGCAAAGGGTTTCTGCAATTTCGTTAGCAAGGCCGCAGATGGGTCAAGAAGCTTATAGGAACAAGGCAAAAGAGGTCTCTACTGAAAGGACAGCTTGAAGTATGAGGGATTAAGATGAGCAAGTCGCTGAAAGAAAACCGACTCCCTGTGATTCAGGATGCAGACCTGGCCGACAAAATAGTCCTGGTCCGTGTGGATCACAATGTGGTGAAAGAAGGCGTCATTCGGGATCCTTACAGGATCGATCGCACCATCGGGACCCTATATAACATCGTTGAAAGGGGAGGTCGGATCATCCTGATGTCCCACGTGGGGCGTCCCAAGGACAAAAAGACCGGGGAGATAACGTGCGATCCTGCCACTTCTACAGATGCGATTGCCGCCTACATTGAAAGAAAGCTCCATACCAGGATCCACGTGCCTACTTTTCGGGCGGAAGAAAAGCGGGGCATTCTGGGCATTGACACCTCTTTTAACCTGGCCATCAGGGACCTGAGGCAGCGCAGAATCGGTGGCATTTATCTCCCCAATACCCGGTGGTTTGAAGGGGAAGAGGCAAGGGGCGATCTGAGAGATTCTTTTACCCGTCAACTGGCAGGTCTTGCAGACGTCTTTGTAAACGATGCCTTTGGCTCATGGCAGCCCCATGCCTCGACCTATGACATTACAGAGTATCTTCCCGGTTATGCGGGATTTCTCATGCAAGAAGAGATCCGGCACCTGGACCAGGTCCTGCGTCCCAAACGCCCCTTTGTGGCAGTGGTGGCAGGTGCCAAGTACGATACCAAGATAGGCCCTTTGAATGAGCTTTACAAAAGGGTGGATTACCTGATCCTGGGCGGAGTCATCTACAACACCTATCTGTGCGCAAAATACAAGATTCGGATTGCCGGGGTTTCCGATGAAGACATCGCAGCCGCCCAAAAGCTAGTCTCTCTGGACAAGAAGAAGAAAAAGATCGTGGAGCTTCCCCACATCGTAGAAGCAGAGACGCTGGGCAAGAAAGTCCGGGGAAAATACAGACGGATTGCCGTGAAGGACCTTGTCCCCAGCAAATCCTATGGCTACGTGTTAGATATCGATTCCAGGTCTTTTTCCGACGAAAAGGTGGCACACACCATCGGTTCGGCCCAGACTATCTTTGTCAATGCCGTCATGGGGTTTACACCCCATTACACAGAGGGCTCTGAGGCCCTTGATCGGACTATCGATAAGAACCAGACAGCATGGAAGTTTTATGGCGGTGGAGATACGCTCCAGGAATTCAAAAGCCTTTGCCCTGGGCTCTATCTCTCGGTGCTAGACGATGCGCTTTATTACTTTTTCACCGGTGGGGGAGCTGTCCTCAAGGCCATCGAGCAAAACGAAGCCATGGGCATGGAGCCGGTCCAGGCCCTTATCGAAAACAAGAAGACCTGGGCGCGAAAGGGATAGCCCTCTCTGCTCACCACTAGGGCACACCGCACAGTGGAGTGAAGGGTGAAGGGGGCCACAGGCCACGGGCGGCACCACAAAAGGGATTGACAAGAAGCCCCCTATTGGGTACCTTACGGGGCATTCAACAGGTGACACATTCCGCTGTGTGGTCCCATCGTCTAGCGGTCTAGGATATCGGCCTCTCACGCCGAAGACACGGGTTCGATTCCCGTTGGGACTACCAGATCCATCGTAAGCCCCTGACATTCCGTAATGGAGTCAGGGGTTTTTTTGTAAGCAACCTTGGTCCAGAGGACATGGGTTTGATATGCCCTTGGAAGGAGCGCTTGGTTTTGTTGGGCACTGCACTTGAAGCCTCGCATCTTCTTAAGGCGCAAGCCGCAATCCCTGGCCCCTTTGCGCGGCGGACAGGATCACGTCAAGTCCTTTGGGGGCGACCCTGAAGAAGAACTGCCCATGAAAAGGATCATTTCAGTATCCCGCAGGACCGACATACCGGCCTTCTACTCCGATTGGTTCCTGAACAGGCTGAAGGCCGGTTTTGTGGGCTACGTCAACCCTTTTGCCGGAGACAAAAGATACATCGTTTCGCTCAAACCAGAAGATGTAATATGTTTTGTCTTGTGGTCCAAAAACTTTCAGCCTTTCCTTGAACCGCTGAAGGTCATTGATGCTATGGGGTACGGCTCCCTGTTCCATTTTACCATCACGGGGTTGCCAAAGGCCTTTGAGCCCAATCTGGTGGAAACAGAAACGGCCGTCAAGACGCTTAAGCAACTGAGCCAGAGGTACTCCCCGAAGCACCTCATTTGGAGGTATGACCCGATCATCATGTCAGATCTCACCAATGCAACATTCCATCTGAAGAATTTCCAAAGGCTCGCCGCAAGACTGGAAGGCTCTGTGGAGCGCTGTTTTTTTAGCTACGTTCAGATGTACGGCAAGGTCAAAAGAAACTTCGAAAGACTTGAAGCAGAAAAGGGCGTCCACGTCATGGACCCGGACGACGAGACAAAAAAGGCCTTGGCAAACGAGCTGGCAGAAATCGCCAAGGACTATGGCATTGAGATGCACGCCTGTTGCGGGGACTTCCTGATGAATGAGAAGATCAAAAAAGCCCGCTGTGTAGACGGTGACCTCATCAGAGAGCTTTTCCCCCATGATGTGAACCTCAAGGTAAGGCCCACCAGGAAAGGGTGTGGATGCACCGAAAGCAGGGACATCGGCACCTATGACACCTGCGCCCACGGCTGTGTCTATTGTTATGCCAATATGAACAAGGAAAAAGCCTTGAAGGTCTATGAGCGCCATGATGAAAACTCCATCTTCCTGGGGTACAGCAGAATGCAGTCATACAAATGGCTTGCCGAGAATTGGGTGTCCCGTTTGTGATTTTCAAACCGCAGGGCAGACGCCATGGATAGTGCCGTCAAAGGGCGACGAGAGATGCCAGGCCATCTTTGTTCGAGCCGCCGGGGCCGGAGAGGAGTCCAGTGTGCATGAGCCGACCGGACTATAGGTCTCGCCAGCCCAGGGCGTCCATGATTGTGTCATGTAACAGGGGGCGAAACTCAGTGATTCTTTCATTCTTCCTGGTGGGATGAATTCTGTTTGTAAGAAGAACCACGATGACCGCCTTCTCAAGGTCCATCCAGAAAGAGGTCCCGGTAAAGCCAAGATGGCCAACACTTTGATCAGAGGAGTAACGGCCGCTGCTCGAATCAGGTCGTGACGGCGTGTCGAAGCCAAGGGCATAGCTTCCCAGGTGGGAGTGACGCTGGAAGAAGGTGCGAACAACAGGGTGATGAAATAGGCCGGTGCTTGGCTTTCCCAGGTAGGTCTTCAAGAGTTCCAGCAACAGAGTGGATACGTCCCCTGCGGTGCCGAACAGCCCAGCGTGGCCTGCCACACCACCGAGAGCGTGTGCGTTTTCATCGTGCACTTCGCCTTCCAGGATTCTCCCGCGCCAGGGACAAGCTTCAGTTGCGGCACAGGCGTGGTCGTCTCTATTGGGGCCCTCTCTTAAAGGAACAAAGAAAAGGCTCTTAAGCCCAAGAGGCCCATACACATGTTCTTCCACAAAGCGATCAAGAGTCTTCTTAGCGACAACCTCGACAACCCATTTTAGGATCATGAACCCTATATCACTGTACAGACAAGCTCTTCCTGGTTCAGAGATGAGCTCTTCGCCTAAAAGCAGGTTTTGGAGCACCTGTTCCCGCTTAGGGAATGGGACTTTGGTCAACGTCTCATAGTAAGGACGATAGTTAGGCAGGCCGGAGGTGTGAGAAAGGAGCTCGCCGATGGTAATGTCTTGCTTGTGGGTTCCTAAGAACTCAGGGGCTACGGTCCCCAAGGTCTGATCCAGACTGAGCCTCCCTTGCTGAACTAGGATCATGAGGGCCAGTGTGGTGGCTAGCGGTTTGGTCAAAGAGGCCAAGTCAAAGACCGTATCTATTGTCATAGCCCGTTTGGGCCTGAATCTGGCATGGCCAAAGGCCTCAAGAAAGACCACTTGCTCCTGTTTTGCCACAAGGAGCACACTGCCAGGAAAGACCCCTTCGTAAACAGCCTGGGCCATCAGATCGTGAATGGCTTTCATCAGTCACTTTCTGAGACCCTTGCACGACCGCTTTGAGCGACCATGATGAGTTTCCCAGGCCATCCCATCCGGGTGAAGTGAACGGACCACGTCAGTGGGCAAACCCTGGACTGTTTGATCCGCCTAAGGCGAAGCGTTTTAAGCAGCTGGCGCGCAAGTCCCGACCCTGTGGGGATCAAAAAGCTCATAGAAACAAGTGAGAAGAGGTTGTACAAGGGTCTCCTATATGACGGCATGCTCCAGGAATCGGAGGTTGCCGTTTTCTGTGTCAAGGTCTGCCCAAAGTCCCATAGGAAGCGTCACATTGTCTTCGCCGTGGCCTATGTCAAAACCGGCCAGAACCGGGACGGGCCTGTTCTGGAAGACTCCTTTCACAATGTCGTACACCTCTTCCAGGGCCCCGCAATCCTCGAAAGATCCGAGAATCACTCCGGCCACGCCATCCAGACGGCCTCCCAGGTGGAGCTGAGAAAGCATACGATCAATGCGGTAAGGCGCCTCTCCCCGCTCTTCCAAGAAAAGGAGGTGCCCTCCAAAGACCAGTTCAAAGGGGGTCCCCATAAGATGAGAGAGCGTGGAAAGGTTGCCCCCTATTACAGGGCCTGCAGCGTGTCCTGGATTCAAGACCACCGGTCGAGAGGGCGTCAAGACAAGAGGACTGTGTGCTGTAATGGCGGCCATCAGTGCGGAAGAGGTAGCTTGGGAGCCTTTTGCTAACGTCGTCATCATGGGGCCGTGAAAGGTAACGAGGCCACACTTCCTGTAAAGGCTAACGAGCAAGGCGGTTACGTCGCTGAACCCCACCAGAATTTTGGGATGGTTGCCCATGGCTTCAAAGTCCAGGAAAGGGAGGAGCCTCATGGAGCCGAACCCGCCGCGAGCACACAACACAGCCCGAACCTCGCCGTCGGAGAAGAGGCCCATGAGCAGTGCTGCCCGCTCCGAATCCGAACCTGCCAGGTAGCCCTCCCTTTTAAAGAGATTGTCCGGGATCTTTACGTTAAACCCCATGGCCTCGAGTACCTCCACCCCTTGCTCGAAGGCTTTCCGGTCAAAAGGAGAGGCAGGTGCAGCAATGCCGATGGTGTCGCCCGGGGAGAGTGCCGTGGGCTTGATGACGCGACCTTCCATAGATTAAGAATAACATAACTGATCCAAATATGTAAAGATTTGTCCGAATAGCTGTGATTTGTGCGTCCTGTCAAGCTCCAAGTCCTACGTTTTGAGCAAAGGGGGCAGCGTCGTAAGGCCTTACAAAGCGGCGCCTACCTGTCAGAAGTCGTGTGTAAAGGCCGGGGTGAGAGAGGCTTGGCCTGTCTGACATTGCATCGACATCCCCCCTGTAACGGCCATTTATCAATTTGGCAACGAACAGCCCCAGTATTGTCGTTCCGACGAAAGACTGGGACGTAGTGCCTCTGTTCAAGCCGCCAGGGGCAACCGTTAGCGCTATCCAAACAGTTACGGGATACGGATGAAGTCCGGCATGACGGGTGTGGTATGATTTGTCGCCGCGTTAATATCTTGGTGACATGCCTGAAGGGGCGCCCTCTAGATTGTATACTAACAACATGCTGCATATAGAAAATATGCTCTTGACAGAAAGACGGTTTCGAGAAGTAAGTAAAATAGGTGATTTTTAATAGAGCGGCCTTGGTGACTTCTCTAAGGGCTCGGTCTGATGCCAAGGAATCTCAAATGTTGTTTTTTGAGCTCCTATCTTGTGGCCCGTTGTTCCGTTTTTCTGTTTCCAGCCAGCGGAGACGCCTTCAACCGACAGCGCCATATCTTTTCCCATCCTGATCCGAGACCTTGAGCCCCTGAAGTGATGCTGAACTCCGTAGCTGAATGCACCGACACAAAAAGCTGTGGGAAATAGGCGGCTTTATTCCTGACAAAAAGGACTGAAACTGTCTAGGAATACCCGCCTTACTCTTGGCGTCTTCGTGGATGCTCCTTTCAGGACGGGCCGCAGCCGGGGGTGGAATGCCAAAACCTCTATCTCGAACTCCAATGCGGGAGCGGCATGAAGGTGTGTAAAAATGTTACGGCAAAAGGCTCACCAAAACCATTCTACTGTCACGTTTTATTATAGTGGGAATTCCCTTCCGGCCTTTTTGGGAAAGTTTATCTCTATATACCAAACAGTTATCCATTTACTCCATTGCGGCTGTCTTGGCACACTTGTTGCCCTTTTAAAAATATTTTTTGTGTCCCATCGCTTGCCGTCCCCCTTGCTCTGATCCGGGCTTGTGAGGGAGAGCAGCCTAGACAGTGGACAACAAAGCAGCTATCGACCATCGGGAGAGGAGAAGAGGCTTCCATGGTCTATTTTACTGATGGGCAGCAGACAGGCCTGACTGTGTTCTGCCACTAAAGGGGCCCAAATACGATTGAAGACCCTGCAGCAAGCTGCTAGGGAATCTTCGACCCTTGGCCCCTTGGATCCAAGAGGAGATAGTCCTTCCAAGGATTTGTCTGTCGTTAAACTGCTCTTTCTTGAACACTTACGCCAGGGCCCACTTCCTGGTAGGGACTTCGTGGATGGGCACTAGCTATCTATCTTAGTCTTGATGTCAATCCCAAACCGTTTCATGCGATTCCAGACAGTAACTCGGGAAACCCCTAATATTCTCGCAGCTTTCGACTTGTTACCCCTTGCCAACTCAAGGGCATTAACAAGGTCCAGTTTTTTTGTCTCTTCACGACTGATGGAGGCCTGCTGGGGCGTACTTTCGACTTTTTTTGCCTGGTGAAACCTGGGCGGTAGGTGATGCCGTCGAATTAACGAATTCCCGCAACAGACCAGTGCATATTCGAAGGCGCTTTTCAATTCCCTCACATTTCCCGGCCAGGGATATTCCATGAAGACGCGCATTGTTTCATTACTTATCCCTTTGGCCTTGCTTCCACTTTTTAACCTAATTTTTCGGAAAAAAGATTCCGCCAGCAGGGGGATGTCCTCGCGCCTTTCCCTTAAAGGTGGCAGAAAAATCGGTATGACATTGATCCTGTAAAAGAGATCGTCTCTGAAAGCGCCCTGATTCACGTGCTCTTTGAGGTCCTTATTGGTTGCCGAGATAACCCGCACATCAACATGGATAGACGTGTTGTCTCCCACCCGTTCAACAACACTCTCTTCGAGAACGCGAAGCAGCTTGACTTGCGTTGACAAGGGAAGATCACCAATCTCGTCTAGAAAGATACTGCCACCTTCGGCCGCCTGAAACCGTCCTCTCCTGCTCCGATAGGCCCCTGTATAGGCCCCTTTCACATGTCCAAAAAGCTCGCTTTCCAGGAGAGATTCTGTCAATGCCGCACAACTGACCCTCACGAACGGGCGCTGTCTGCGCTGACTTATGGTGTGAATGGCCTGGGCCACCAGGTCTTTGCCCGTACCGCTTTCACCAAGAATGAGAACGGGTGCATCAGACAGGGCGGCATTTCCAACTAGCTCGAATACACTCTGCATCTTGGCAGAGCCCCCAAGGATTCCATGGAAACTATCTTCCGATTTGAGCTCACGTCGGAAGGCTTCAATCTGTGTGTCTTTCTCAACCATTTCACTGACGTCTGTTACCGTCTCCACGGCTCCTATTACATGACCATGGGCGTCACGAAGAAGCGATGCGTTTTTGATAATATGAACTGAGGTTCCGTCTTTGCGGATCAGGGTGCCTTTTCGCATGTTGAAACTCCCCGTACGGAATAAGAGGCACCAGTCCTTTCCTTTTTTCCCCCTGGCAATCTCACAAATGTCACACGTCAGCACAGTACATGGTTTCCCAATCAATTCATTTCGACTGTACTTTGTTATGGTTTCAAGGGCCTTGTTCACGCTGATGATGGTCCCGGCTTTGTCCAACACCATCAATCCGTCTTGGATTGTGTCCACAACTGTTTTCCAGTACGCATTCAATTCTTGCTCAAGCATGGGGCTCACCCGTTAAAATTGAACATGTGTTTAGACATCCCTTTTAACATTTTAACAGTTTTTTAGCAAGGACAAAAGCGGGTGCTCGCTGACTGGCAGCTCTGCTTGCTTCATTCTGTCGATTGTAGCTTTCCAGAAAAAGCGTTTTTCCCAGATAGATGATCCCCAACAGGAGATGGAAGAAACCGATTATCCTGTTTCCTTAGTGCATACAGGGCGCATTGACCGTCAGCAAGGGTTGGGTAGGTCAAGCTACAAGCTATGTGCCTGGAATGTTGGCAGGGATTTTGCGAGAGCCACTGGTGAAAAGCTCGGGGGCATTAGCCAACTCGTAACGGGACATTGCTTATCAATGCGATCTTCGCGGAATGGTGGCTCCCATTTTGCTTCTGAAGCTGATGCAAGTCTTCAACAAGCTAGATCCAGGCGAGGCACCGAAAATACTGGGAAACGAACGTCAAACCCGAAGGGACCTTTTCACGGTCTTGGCGGGAGCACCTTATGAGCTAATCAGTTTTTGGGACCTCGTGTCATGACCTTTCTAGTTCACACGGCCTCAGCCTTTGTATTCTATCTACTTCTGACCACATCCTCGGGCAACCTATTTCTGTGGAGCAAAGCGGAACTCATTATAGGGGCGATCTTCGCTCTGATCATAGGGGCACTTACAACAAAGCTGGCTATGAAAAAACGCCTCCTCCTCCTAACCCCAATAAGGTGGCCGCTGTTTTTTGCATACCTGGCAGGACCTTTTTTCTGGGGCATGGCAAAAGCCAATCTTGATCTGGTTTATAGAGTCGTGACCGGAAAGATAAATCCCGGCATCGTCAAGATTTCCCCAAACCTAAAGACCGATTTAGGTCTCACGCTTCTGGCAAATTCCATTACGCTTACGCCAGGCACCCTGAGCGTGGACCTCGATGAACAAACCAATGACCTGTATATCCACTGGATCAATGTGCACAAAGAGACCTTGAAGACAATGCCTAGAGATTACAAAGACATCTGTGGAACATTCCCTGCTTGGGCAAGAAGGTTAGCGGGATGATCTGGCTTCTTGTGGCTGTGTTCCTGGCCATATGTATCACGATAGCCCTCGTCAGGGTGCTCCTGGGCCCAACCGTTCCAGACAGAATTGTGGGCCTGGATACGGTCAATACTATCGTGGTCGTATCAATGGTGATCCTGGGGGCAGCATTTGAAGAGGTTTTACTCATTGATGTAGGCATTGTTTATGCCTTACTTTCTTTTGTCACCACGCTTTTCATCGCCAAATATATCGAGAAAGGTTCATTCTAGTGGCACTTGATATTACCACTTATGCCTTCATAGCGATGGGCTGTTTCTTTAACCTCATGGCAACGATCGGGCTTCATCGTTTTCCGGATTTCTACACCAGGCTTCATGCTGGAACCAAATGCGCAACCTTTGGCTCCATCTTTTTAGTGCTGGCCGTCATGATCCATTCACTGAGGGCTTGGGTCATAGGAGGCCTCACCTCACCTCAATCAGTGCTTTGCATACACGCCTTTATTGCCCTGATTGCCCTTCTAATGACCAACCCAACTGGAGCCCATGCCATTGCCAGGGCAGGCCATAGGAGCGGGATTAAACCTGCCCTAGCGGTCATAGACGATCTTGAGGGCGCACCCTATGATTGAGCTAGCAATCCTACATATAGCCATACCTATACTCATTGTTGTTTGTGCATTGTTTGTGGCAACAGTGAGGGACTTGATCGCTGCCACCATCGCTTTGGCTGCCATGAGTCTTCTGTTATCCTTGGAGTTTTACCTGCTTAAAGCACCTGATGTGGCGCTTGCAGAGGCCGGTATAGGAGCAGCCATCACCACAGCCATATTTGTTATTGCTATCAAAGCAACAAAACGCATGGAGGAGAGAGAGTGAGATGCTTTGCCGCAAATATATCTTTGGCAATCGTGATTGTCTTTCTTGCAGTGAGCGCCTTGCTTGTCCACCCTTTTGGAGATCCCCCAGCTCAAATGGATGAGTATATCATCAAGCATACGCAGCGTGAAACAGGGGCCAACAATGCTGTAACCGCTGTTGTTTTCGATTATAGGGGGCTTGATACCTTAGGCGAAGCTACGATTCTCTTTACGGCGGTGACTGGAGTCGTCATGCTATTCAGAACAAGGAAAGGACAGACAACGAGGTGATGTCCAAGATTGTCCGAACTGTCTCCGAGCTTCTAATGGCTTTTGTTTTTACCTTTGGTCTATACATGATCATGCATGGGCACGTGACACCGGGAGGAGGCTTTCAGGGAGGTGCTGTCTTTGCCTCGGGCATGACCCTGCTTGTGGTGGCTTTTGGTGCTGAGAAAGTGGAGAAAAGATTAAGAGCATCCACCCTTTCCGTGCTGGAAAGCACCGGGGCACTGGCATTCATCGGCTTGGCGTTAGGGGGAGTGGCCGTTGGATTTTTTTACAATTTCCTTGTTGGCTCGTCGGTTTTCGGCCATATCCCCGCCTTTGGCCCCAATCGTGGAGATATGTGGACGGGCGGAACCATCCCCTTGATGAATATGGCTGTTGGACTGAAAGTGATTGCCGGCCTGTCGCTCATTGTTTTCGTCATGGCTTTAGCCGTTGGAAAAGGACGATCAGAACAATGACACAATGTATCTCAAACATCCCCTTTTTGGCGGTAGCAGCATTGATCGGCACTGGATTATCCATCATTGTATTCAACAGAAACTTAATTAAGTTGGTCATGGGTATTACTGTCTTGGAGGCTGGGGTGAACCTATTCCTCGTTGGTTTGGGATATAGGCAAGATGGGGGCGTTCCAATCTACACCAATGCTTGCCATACAAATATGGTCTTGCCTGTGCCTCAGGCTTTGACCCTCACCAGCATTGTTATCGGTGTGGCCATTACAGCGTTTATGCTTTCCATGATCATGGTTATTTACCGCCATACAGGCCATATAGATGCAAAAAGATCGAGGACATTGAAAGGATAATCGATTGGACGTCCTGCTCGCCCACTCTCCTGTACTCATCATCGCCATTCCCCTGCTGGGCGCATTCTTGACACCCTTAATCAGTAGGGTGAGTGACAAGGGGCGGGATGTGCTGGTCATAGCCACCCTGGTTTTTGTGGAGTTTCTCGTCATCATTTTGGCTGTGGATATTTACCTAGGCGGTTTACACATATATGCACTCGGCGCCTCTTCACCCCTGTTGGCCAGGCCTGAACATCACATGGCACCTGTGCGCATCGTGCTGGAAGTAGATGCCATGTCTATTCTTATGGGTTTCATATCCGCTACGGTCTCTTTGGCGGCCGCCATCTACTCTGTTTCCTTTATGAGAAGGGACACGGGAAAAGACAAGTTTTACACCCTCCTTCTTCTGCTCACGGCAGGCATGATGGGGCTGGAATTCACCGGAGACATGTTCAATCTATTTATATTCCTGGAAATACTTTCTCTCTCCGGGGCAGCGCTAGCTTCCTTTAGGACTGGCTTTGTAGATGCCCTGGAAGGCGGATTCAAGTATATGTTCATATCCGCCGTTGCATCACTGATGATTCTATTTGCTGTAGGCATTTTCTACGGGCAGTATAATCTGCTCAACATCGCTGCCCTGGCCCAAGCCATACAATACACGACCCTTGATAAGATAGCCCTGGCCTTGCTGATCATGGCGTTTATCATGAAGCTAGCTGGGGTGCCACTGCACATGTGGGCCCCTGACACCTATAGTGTTGCTCCGGCAGGCACCACGCCCATGATCTATGTTGCCAGCCAAGCATGCATGTATGCCTTGTTCCGTGTCTGCTTTACTCTGTATGGAGTAACGTTGAATACCCTTACCATTGGGTGGATCGTCATAGGGATAGGGCTGTTGAGCATGTTCGTGGGGGTCACCATGGCTGTGTACCAATCTGATATCAAACGCCTCATGGCCTATCACGCCGTCTCCCAGAGCGGGTATATGCTGCTTGGCGTAGGGGTAGGCTTGGCAGTTTTAAGTGACTCACAGGCCTTGTCCACCTATGGGAGACAAGCCATGGGCGGGGGTATATTCCACATCATCAACAACGCTATGTACAAGGGGCTGTTATTTCTGACGGCAGAAGCGTTATTTTACGCCCTAGGCACCAGAGATCTCAATAAGATGGGGGGGATAGGTGGCAACATGAGATATACCTGCGTGTTTTTTATGATCGGAGCCCTGGCGATTTCTGGCATTCCCCCTTTCAACGGATTTGCTTCAAAGCTGTTGATCTATGAATCTGTATATCAATTCAATCCCATGCTTTCCGTCGTTGCCATGATGGTCTCGATCATGACGTTGGCCTCTTTTGTCAAGGTCTTCCAGTCAGCGTTTACCGGACCGATCTCACCACACGTTAGGGCTGTAAAAGAAGTGCCAAAGCCAATGCTGGGCGGTATGGGTATCTTGGCCGCCATCATTGTTTTTTTTAGCCTATTTCCCGGGCTCATTATGGACCAGATCGTTGAGCCGGCTGTAGAGGCGTTAATAAACCAGGGTACATACATGAATGGAATCATGGGAGGCATGTCATGATGGCAAGCCCTTCAGGATGTTGGGGACCTGTACCGTGGATCATCGCCACCGTTGTATCTGTTGTTATGGCCTGTCTTATTCGAACGAGGGGGCAAAAAGGACACAAAAGGGGCGTGCAGGGCGAAGCGTTCCTGATGGGAAATAAAATGTTACCCGAACACAGGAGCCATGTGAGGGCACACAATATATACTGGGGGTTTTTCCAAGGGCTCAAAAGATACTATGCACAGGCCACAACGATGCATACAGGAATAGTCAATGACTATATCATCTGGTTTTTGACTTTTCTTTCCATAACCTTGATCGTAGTCTTTGCGTTGGAGCTGTTATAAGTGGTTGAACAAGCAATAAAGATGAAGCGATTAATACGGGCTATATGGGTGTTCAATTGGTTCAACTCATGCGGATTCGCAGAGCTGGTTCCAGTCGTTGGCTCAAGATGGGATATGGAAAGATTCGGGATGATCATCACGGGGACTCCCAGGCACGCCGACGTTTTGTTCGTTGCCGGATATCAGACTTTTAAGTCCATGAAAAGAGCTCAAAGAGTCTACGAGCAAATGCCTGATCCAAAGGCGGTCATTGCCCTTGGCGCATGTACGATGAGTGGCGGAATGTACTGGGATTCATACAATACCGTCAAAAGGGTGTCAGACTATATTCCGGTCAATATATACGTCCCTGGCTGTCCACCCAGGCCGGAGGCGGTATTTGAGGCTTGTGAGAAAATATTTGAACATGTGAGAGCAATGCAGTAATGGCCGAGATTTCACAGCAAAGCAAAGAAGACAAACTTGCTCAACTGTTAAGAGCGGTGTTCGAGATTGAGGCCACCGTCCAAAGAGATCGACGGGTGTGGACGACGGTGCCAAAAAACGAGTTGGTTTCCCTGTGTCGCTTTGCCAGGGGATTAGGCTTTGACCATCTTTCAGCAATCTCTGTTACCGATTGGCCCAAGGACGGAACTTTTGAGCTTACGTATCATCTCTGGTCATACTCGTTAAAAATTCTACTCACTGTAAAGACAAAAACAAAAAGGGCAGATCCCCAAATGGACTCTGCCATGCCCATATTCCACGAAAATGCACAGATACATGAAAGGGAGCTACACGAGCTGTTCGGTGTGAAATTTAGAGGCAATCCCGACGTAGCCCCACTCTTCCTGGAGGACTGGCATGGGCCTCCGCCGTTTAGGAAAGATTTCAATTGGAGAGATTATGTGAGGCAGAGATGTTATGACAAATCAGAGGAACGGGAAAAGCCCTACTGGCAATGACCAGAGACCACCTGACACGGACGATGGCACAGAGTATGATTTCTATTTTGGGCCTGCCCATTCCGGCTCTGGAAACTTCGGGGTAAAGCTAAGATTAGACGGAGAAAGGGTTTTGTCTGCCCGTGCCGATCCTGGATATCTGCACCGTGGCTTTGAAAAATTGATGGAATACAGGATACCGATTCAAAATGCCGTGTTGTCGGACAGACTCTGCGTGCTTGAACCTCTTAATTGGAATCTGGTGCATGCCGAGGCAGTGGACGAGCTCACCGGCATCGAAGTGCCCGAGCGGGCCAGATACATCAGGGTGTTAATGGCCGAGCTCTCGAGACTGCAATCCCATATGATATGGTACGGGGTCATGAGCCTCGCCCTTGGTTTTGATACCGGTTTTAGGCTGGCCTTTGGCCATAGGGACTACATACTGGATATATTCGAGCTCATCACAGGAGGCAGAGTCTATCCAGCGGGATATATCTGTGACGGAGGAGTGAGAAGAGATTTGCCCGAAGGCTATGGGAAAAGGATAAGAGAACTTTTGGACAAGATAAAGGAATTCATGGACCAGATGAAGTCCTTCGATAATCTCTTTTTTGCCAAGAGGACAAAAGGGGTTGGCGTTTTGAATTTAGAAGACGCTATTCGACTGGGGGCCACAGGGCCCGTGCTGAGGGCGTCTGGAATGAAAACAGATGTGAGGAAGGATGATCCTTATGAAATATATAGCGGACTTGACTTTGATGTTCCTACTGGAAAAGAGGGAGATGCCAATGCACGCTGCACCATTAGAGATCTGGAGATGGAACAATCCATAAAGATCATAAGACAAGTCCTAGATAGAATGCCCGAGGGCAAAACAAGAAATCCCTCAAAACTGAAACGGCCTTCCCGCATAAAGATCCCTGAGGGCGAGGTCTATGTGCGTAATGAAGTTGCCAGAGGCGAAGCATGTATTTATATGAGGAGCGTGGGGGAAACTGGACCTTACCGGGTGAAGGTGAGGGGGCCTGATTTCCTCCACATGATACCCGTCCTGGAACATTTACTAAAGGGTTGTGAGCTGGCCGATGTGCCGGCAATCTACTGGAGTCTGAATATTTGTCCAGCAGACATGGACAGATAGGCCACAAAAGATGAGTATGGTTGGAACCGTGTGGGTATTAGTCAAGGGGCTGTTTTCACGGCCCATGACGATTCAGTTTCCTCATGAAGCTATTCCAATGCCCGCCGGTTACCGCGGAGAACAGGAACTTGATCTTCATAGATGCATAAGTTGCGGTCTTTGCCAAGAGGTATGCCCAAACAAGGCTATAGAGATGGTGAAGCTACCTGAACCATATACACAGAAATATCCAAAGGCGTACCCTAGAATAGACCTCAGAAAGTGTTGTTTTTGTGCCCTTTGTCAGGATATATGTCCGAAGAGATGTCTGAACATGACAAATAACGTTTTTCTTGCCACACCTGATCCTGGTTCACTGATGAAGCATCCCATGGCAAGACTAGAAAGAGGGTAGGCGTTGAGGATCATACAGGAGTTGCACTGTTATTTGAGCCGTCGATGTTACGATAGCGCACAATGAAGGTTCCCTTGGACGTTATCTTAGGAGCAGTCATAGGGCCCATCGGTCTTGGCCTCTTTGTCGTCTTTTGCGGTCTACTGCTGAAAGGCTTTGATCGAAAAATTGCTGCTCACATGCAGCGCAGGGTGGGCCCGCCCATCATACAGCCCTTTCGGGATGTAAGCAAGTTCATGATTAAGGACACCGTTCAGCCGGAAAGAGCAATGTCATGGCTCTATAATGGTGCACCGATCATATCTCTTGCCTCCGTTATAACCTTGCTTCTGTACCTGCCTTTTGGCAACGTGCCCTTTACTCCTGTGCTTTCTGGACAGGGTGACGTTATTTTGGTTTTGTACATTCTACTCATTCCTGGATTGTCTGTGACCCTTGGAGGGTTTGCCTCATCTTCCCGACTGGCCACGGTCGGGGCGCAGCGCAAGATGATAACGATGATGTCATATGAATTCCCCCTAGCTGTCGTCATCATCTCTATTGCCTGGAAGCTAAATCAGCTTTATCCATTACAAAGTGTTTTTAGCCTTGGATTCATTTCCTCCCATCCATTGTGGGGTGAAATGGGCCTCTTGGGTAATATAGGGATGCTCTTACTCCTTATGTCCTTGATGGTGGTGACTCCCGGTCAGGCAGGGACCATACCCTTTGATGTTTGTGAGGCAAGCTCAGAAATCGCAGAAGGCGCGCTGACAGATTACTCAGGCCGGAATTTCGCCCTGTTCTATCTTTCTGATGCTGTCAAGACGGTGGCCGTAGGCACTCTAACGATCGCTTTATTCTTTCCCTACGATATCTGTCCCATCATTGGCATAGAAGGACGTGACGCTTTGGCTCTGGATTTTTGCTTCTTTTTTGTGAAGCTTTTTCTGGTTGTAATACTTATGGTGACGTTGCCGAGGACAGCTACCGCAAGACTAAAAATTACCCAAATTCCCATGAGCTATTGGGTTATTGCCAATGCTATGGCTGTGGTCGGCCTCGTTTTTATTGTCCTAGGATAGGACGGCATTTGCTAGCCCAATAGACGACTTCCAGCTGGCTCATGTCATCGCCTTGCCGAAGGTGATCCCCCAAGCCCTTGTTGCCCAACCTATCCAGTACAGGAGGCGGCCCCGCCTTGTGCCTGAGTCTTTTGATGGGCCTCCGGGTCAAGCTCTTCTTTTCATTAGAAGAGCACACGGTTTTCCCATCAACCCCTTTGTGTTGTTTCTTGTGATCGTTTGAACTGTCTTGTTCAGGCACGGGGATAACCCGTTAAGATTTAGCACCTGTTTAGTTATCCTTCTTAACAATTTAACACTTATCCGCCAAGAAGAAGCTAGTTTCGTACCTACCCAGGAGCGGCAAAGAAGGAAGCGGGCGCTGGTGTGGGTTTGTAAATCAGCCTGCCATCGTCAGGTTTGCGGATCAAGGCCTATATCCCTAAAAGTTGGCAAGGTTTTTGCCCTAGTAATGAGTAAAAAGACACCAAGGGGGGCAGGCTTGGATCAGGATATGGTTTATCAACTTGATCTTCGTGGAATGATAGCGCCCATTACGCTTCTGAAGGTGACAGAAGCCTTCAGGGGACTAGATCCCGGACAAACACTGGAAATAGTGGGCACTGACGGGCAAACGCGCCAGGACCTTTTCAAGATTTTGGAAGCACCCCATTACGAGCTAGTGAGCTCCGAGGATGATACAGCTTGCTATCGCATCCTGTTGAGAAAAAAGCCTGATGACGAAAGATAGCGGGAATTCATGCCAAATGAAAGTCTCAATAGGCGAGTTCCAAGAAAACATGTCCACACGGTACATTGCTTCGAGAGGGTTGAGCATAATCGTAGAAGCTTATGAGAAAGGCAGCTAGCAATGGAAAAGAAGATTCTGGTCGCTGTCGGCGACTGTGTCTATTCACAGAAGGCCGTTAAATACGTTGCCAAAACATCATCGGCGGCGAAGGATCTAAAATATACACTGTTTAACGTGCAGCTTCCTGTTCCCAAAATGTTTATTGCAGGGGCCAAGATAGATCCCAAGGTGAGGTCTGAAGTCAACAAGCTTATTCAAAAGAACGCTGAAAACGCCCAGCGTGTTGTTGGTGCGTTGAAGGATCTTATTGTTGAAGAAGGGATATCTGAAAGGCGCGTCGAGGTGGTAGCTGCACCTCTTGAGGCCGGAATGGCAAAGGACATTTTGCGCCACGCTGAACAAGGTGCCTACAAGGCTATTGTCCTCGCACGGAGGGGGCTTACTCCCAGTCCAGATTTCTTTATCGGCACGACGGCTGCAAAGGTAGTGGAACATGCATTAGAGATCCCTGTGTGGATTGTAGGTGGAGAAAAGACTTCTATGAACATTCTCATCGCTGTTGATGGGTCCGAAAGCTCCCTCCGCCAGTTGAGTCACCTGGTCGACATGGTTGGAAATAATCGCCAGCTGCAGCTGACCTTGTTTCACGTGATTCCGTTTTTGAGACATTACTACTCCATTGATTTTGAGCACCAGAACCCAGCACTTCAAAGCGTGGTTCAGGAGGAAGACAGCAAGCGCATGGAGGTTTTCTATAGGAGAGCGGAGACGATGCTCACCGCAGCGGGAGTTAAGAAAAGCCAGATCAAGATCAAGACGAATACTGGGAGTCATGACGTTTCCACGGCGATCCTTGATGAAGCAAGATCCCAAGAATACGATACCGTGGTGATCGGACGACGCGGCGAGAGAGAAGCGGTGTTTACGGGGCGCATTGCCATGCGGCTGGTGCAAAAGATCGCCAGCCCAGCTCTTTGGGTGGTTGCATAAGACATGTCGTTGCGATTCAGCGATTCATGGGAAAAGCGCCTTTTTGGGCTCCATTGAACCGAATAAGCGAGCGCATTCCCCGCTGCTTGCGGCGGGGTTAGCGAGTGTATAGTTAAAATGACAACATCCTTGCGGTGAAGATTCCCCGTGGCTTGCCGCGGGGAGGGTTCAATATTGAATCATGGTTGAATGCCGGACACATTCCATCATAGGCGGCCACAGCTTCTAAGGCGCAACAAAGCTGCCGATAGTCGTCAAAAGGGGGAGGAAATGAAGAAGGCAATATACGCATATGCAGTTTTGCTGGCAGCCAGCGTAGTCATTTTGTTTTGCAGTGTGGGGTTTCCAACCGTCGACACCTCTTCCGACAAAAAGGAAGAACAGGCAGTCTATGTGGGTTGGGAAAAATGTAAGGTTTGTCATGCTTCACTCGTAGAAGCATATCGCGGATTCAAGCGTTCTCGGAACTTTAGGATACTGGAAATGAGGACCAGGGAACACGATCAACAATGTCTCCCCTGCCACACAACTGGATATGGGGAGCCCGGCGGATTTGTAAGTATAGAAAAAACGCCACATCTGACCAATGTCCAATGTGAGGTTTGCCACGGCCCAGCAAGCCTTCATATAAAGGCGACAACCAGGGCCAAGAAAAAGGAAACATTGAAGATTCCGAGAAACATCTGTACTCAATGCCATACCCAACACGGGCACAGGGAGTTGTAACACGATGAGTTGGGCGCCCTTCTATGGCCTGGGGTCCAAGTTAATACTAGCAATCGCTCTGGTTCTCATTGTGACAATGGGCGTGTTTGCCTACATGGATATTACCTATCATGACAGGGCCTTCCTAAATGAACAGAAGAAGAAGGCTTTTGATATCAGCGATACGGTCATGAAGAGCATAGAATATCCAATGCTCGACGGTGAAATGGGAGATGTCCAAGAAATCCTTGAAAGGGTAAACGCCTTAAGAGACCTGGAGGTGGCTCATCTGTGTGATCCAGACGGGTTGATCAAGTACAGCGGCAAGCGAAGAACGGTTGGCAAAGTCACCCAATCAGAAATCACGACAGAAACCTTAAGAACTCGATCATTGGTCAAGGGGCTGGAGGTTCGGGAAGGTCAACAGATATTTCGCTATGCCATGCCGGTCGTGAATGACAAAGCGTGTCATAAGTGCCATGGCGTGGCGAAAAGGATATTGGGGGCTCTCACTGTGGGATTCGTGTGGGAGCCGACCAGCCAAAAGCTCAGGGAGCGCCGAAACAAGATCCTTGTACAGTTTGGGATCTGTCTTGGATTTCTTGTCGCCTTCATCATAGCGCTTCTGCACCGGATGATCATCGTTCCGCTGGGAATGCTGACCAAGGCTGCAAGGGCTATCGCCACAGGTGATGTCACCCAGGAAATACCGGCCAGCCGATCAAAGGATGAAGTCGGGGCATTGACTGATGCCTTTCGAGAGATGCAACAAAGCCTTCGGCAGTGCTACTACAAGCCCGGCAGGCCCGACGAAAAATGACGTATCAAAGAGGCGGAAGGGGTAACTCACATGTCATTTTGGATAAGTCTACGGGCAGATATTTCAAGGAACTTGAGGGCAAAAGTCATTCTGGGGGTCATTATTATCCTTATAACGGTCATGGGTGTATTTACCTATTGGGACATGATTGGCCGAGTAGGATTTCACCTATCCCGGGAGGAGACCAAGGCCTTGGAGTTTAGTAAGATGGTAAGAAAGAGCATCGAATACCCTATGCTTGATGGCGAAATGGAGGACGTCCAGGCCACACTGGAAAGCCTTGCTTCAATGACCGATCTTGCCTTTGTGAATCTCCACGATCCAATGCAGGTCATCAGATACAGCGGCCACCCAGACAACATAGGGATGATTTCAGGATCTGAGGTTCCCAGAGAGGCTTTGGACACCCAAACAACGGTCAAAGAGCTTCAGGAACATGAAGGAAAACGGGTCCTCCATTATGCCGTACCTGTATTAAATGAGAGGCCATGCTTCAAGTGTCACGGAAGAGAAAAGGAAGTCCTAGGGGTAGTGACTGTGGGGATTCCATGGGGTCCTGTGGAGACCAGGGTCGCCGTACTTCGAAATCGCCAGATCCTCTTGGGTATAGTCTCCATATCCATCGTCGGTTTTTTTCTCATCAAGTGGGTCTCCAGATCTGTTACACGTCCCGTTGTCCAACTCACCGGTTTAGCCAACCAGGTGAGCCGTGGCAATTTGGAGGCCACAGTTGATGATGGCAAGGCAGTCAAATGTTGGGAGATCCTGAACTGTGAAAAAACGGGCTGTCCTGCTTACGGGAAGGTCGAGGCTTGCTGCTGGTACATTGACGGCACACTTTTCGCGGGGGGGGCCAGGGGAACCTTTCCAGAAAAGATTGAACAGTGCCGTAGATGCAAGGTGTACAAGATGCACAGTGGAGACGAGGTCGTCCAACTTTCAGACGCCCTCTGCCACATGACCGGTAACTTGCGAGCATATAGTGAAGAGCTCAGGAGGGCCCACGATTTCCAGCAGAATCTTATAAGAGGCTCTATCGACGGTATTATTGCGACGGACAACAAAGGAAACATCGTTATATTCAACGAAGGCGCTGAGAGGATCTTTGGGTATGCAAGCGAGGAAGTGATCCGTAAGAGGGGCGTCGCAGACCTCTATCCTGCTGGCCGTGCAAAGAACGTGGAAGAGGCCCTTTATGGCCACGGCCACGGGGGGCCGGGCAAGTTAATGGACTATGAAACCGCGATTCTGAACAAAGGGGGGAAAGAGATACCGGTGTGGCTGTCTGCAAGCGTCATCTATGAGAACGAACAAGCTGTCGGCGCCGTCGGTTTCTTTAGAGACTTGAGCGAAAGAAAGAGGCTGGAGAAGAAGGTGTTGGAGTCAGAAAGATTGGCAACGATTGGCCAAGGGGTATCCTATATCTCCCATGAAATCAAGAATCCACTCATGGTTATTGGTGGCTTTGCGCAACAAGTGCTGCGGAAGCTAGATCAAAAGGAGAAAAACAAGGAAAAACTCAACATCATCATCAAAGAAGTTGCAAGACTGGAAGAATTCCTTTCAGAAGTCACAGATATTACGAAGCCGTCAAAACCTAAAAAGATGATGACTGGCATCAATGGGCTGGTAGAAGAAGTCTCAACATTCTTGCAGGAGGAACTCAAGACACGTCACGTCATTTTTCAGAAGTCCCTTGACCCTGAAATCCCTGAGATATTTGCTGATCCCAAACAGATGAAGCAGGTGCTGTTAAACATCATGAAAAATGCTGTAGAAGCTATGCCAGAGGGAGGGCGCCTATCTGTTAGGACCCAGCTGCAGGGAGGTAACGCAGAGCTTCGCATCACCGACACAGGAAAAGGGGTCACCCCTGAAGACTTGAAGACTATTTTTGACCCCTTTGTCACGACGAAGCCAAAAGGGACAGGGCTGGGCCTGGCTATTTCCAGAAAGATCGTAGAGGATCATGAGGGCCGGATCAGTATCGAAACCAAGCCTGGAGACGGCACAGCCTGTAGTATTATATTGCCAGTAAAGTGTGTGACGTAGGACATGAAGCAACATGAGTGGGGGCCTTATATGATGGTTCAAAGAACCGGTATGTGCGACTGGGGAGAGACTATTACTTTCCCGGCACAGACGCGCGCGGGTGCCACTTACCAGTGAAGGGAATCAACTTTGCGAGAATTAATGCTCATCATTCAACATCGTCTCAACCCGCTTCATCTCTATTGCCGACTGGTGGAAAGGGGATTGAATACCAAACGCTCCATGTCCATGTGCAAATGGTATCAAACACTCATTTACAGATGGCTTTCAGGGTTTTCTGTGGCCACGGTTCATCTCTGCGATGCCTTCAAGGGAACAACCTGACCAGGGCCTGTCAACAGAGTCGCCGAATAGCATTGAGACTCTAAGGCCAGTGCCGAAGAACCCTTCTGAGATCTTGGTGAAGCGGTGCGAGATGGGTTCTCTCCATTCCTTTACACCTTGTAAAAAATGCTGACAGGGCCGTCCCGTCGAGGTCATTTGGAGCGAGCTCTGCTTAAAAGTAATACTGCGGCTTTTTAGCTATTTATCACACTTTTTGATCATCTCGTTTCTTGGCACAGTGATTGCTGAAAAAAGTATACAAGGAGGACATACGTATGGGCAATAAAAAACATGCGGTCATCGTACCATTAGATGTCCCAAAGGCCGTGCGGGAGAATTATATCAAGGACTACCTAGCTGTTACGAAAAACAGCGGCAGGTTGATGCTCTTTGCAGGCGATCAAAAGGTTGAGCACTTAAATGACGATTTTTATGGTGCAGGCATTCACTCGGATGACGGTGATCCGGAGCATCTATTTAGGATCGCAAGTCGGGCAAAGATAGGGGTCTTTGCTACCCAACTCGGTCTAATTGCCAGATACGGTGTGGATTATCCTGATGTCCCTTATCTGGTAAAACTGAACTCCAAGACAAATCTTGTCAAGACAGCTCAATCAGACCCTTTCAGCAACCAGTGGATCGATGTCCAAAAGGTGGTAGATTTTCGTGCCAGCAGCGGGCTGAAGATACTGGCCGTGGGCTACACGATCTATCTGGGAAGTGAATATGAGGCAGAGATGCTCCACCAGGCAGCCCAAATGGTATTTAATGCACACCAACATGGGTTGATCACGGTGCTGTGGGTCTATCCCCGCGGCAAGGCCGTGGCTGATGAAAAAGATCCCCACCTGATTGCAGGCGCCACAGGGGTTGCCGCATGCCTGGGCAGCGATTTTGTTAAGGTGAACTACCCGAAGAAGGAAGGCCATGAATCAAAAGAGCTCTTCAAGGAGGCTGTTTTGGCAGCAGGTCGCACCAAGGTCGTTTGCGCAGGCGGCTCAAGTGTAGATGTGAAAGCCTTTTTACAACGCCTCCATGATCAAATATTTATCAGCGGCGCTTCAGGAAATGCTACAGGCAGAAACATCCACCAAAAGTCTTTAGAAGAAGCCATCGGAATGTGTAATGCCATTTATGCCATTACCGTAGCAGATGCGACCGTGAAAGGAGCCTTGAAAATCTATGATTCAGCATAAAGGGGTTGCTCACGTTGGCGCTGTTTTTGCCTTGCCACGGCCAGGGCCTGTGAAATTTGAAAAACAGAGTCGCCGGTTGTGATAGATGTGGATCTTTGAGGCAAAGGGATGAAAAAGGCACGGGGCGGTAAGTATCGGTCCTCCATGTTGCCAGCAGAAAGGAGGGCCCTATTGCCGTCGGTGTGGTCCGAAATTTCCAAAACAGGACAGGGTTCTGGTGGGCCCAATAGCCCCGTGATCAGGAGGTGTTCACATGACCAAGAAGGTGCGTATTCGCAAAAGCAGGAAAAGAGAGATCCCTTTAGCTGAAAGGGAGGCGGCCATGGCCGCACAGGATCAGATCATCAAGGACGCCTTGTCCCTAGTGAAACACAAATACATCGTCATGAGCGGCAAAGGGGGTGTTGGCAAGACAAGTGTGGCTGCTAATTTGGCCATGGCCCTTTCAAGGCGGGGGGCCAGGGTGGGCCTGATGGATGTGGACCTCCACGGCCCCGACATTCCCAGAATACTGGGCCTCAGCGGGGTGCTTGAGGCGAGTGTTGATGGGCGGATTGCGCCTAAGCCTTACTCAGAGAACCTGGAGGTGGTCTCCGTTGGATCAATGGCCGGAGACCCGGATAAGGCCGTGATCTGGCGGGGCCCTTTGAAACTGCAAGTCATCCGCCGGTTCATCTCCGATGTGCACTGGGGCATGCTGGACTATCTTGTTATCGATTCACCGCCCGGAACGGGAGATGAGCCCCTCACGGTGGCTCAAAACATCCCTGATGCCAAGGCGATCATCGTGACCATGCCCCAGGAGATGTCCCTGGGTGACGTGAGAAAATCGATCAATTTCTGCAAAACCGTCAACATGGAAGTCTTGGGACTCATAGAAAACATGAGCGGTTTTGTGTGCCCTCACTGTGGCAAGGCGATTGATGTCTTCGGTACGGGAGGCGGTCTAAAAACTGCGAAGGCCATGGATATCCGCTTCTTGGGTCGAATCCCGCTGGATGCTAGGATGGTAACATGCGCTGACGCAGGAGAATCTTACATGGAAAAGTACCCGGAGGCAGAGTTGACAAAGGCCTTTGACCAGATTGTTGCAACTATCATGGGAGGAGAAGAGAGAAGGGCAGCCGTGGCGTGATCCAATGACAGGGAAGAAAGGATAGAAAGGAGAGCCGTATGAATCCGGGAGAACTCATCAGGACAGAAGAAGACGAAGGAAAGGAGAAACATGTCCCCCACATTGAGATTGATAAGGGACACAAGTCGGGACAAGACATCATCCGCGTCGTTGTGGGCCACGAGGCTGCTCATCCCAACACGCCGGAGCATCATATTGTCTGGATGGAGCTTTACGGCGTGAGAAAGGACAACAACCAGGTGATTAACCTCGGACGCGCTTCCTGTGCTCCCGTTTACTCCAATCCAAACAGTCGGTTCCAGATCAACCACATGGAGGATTTCAGATCTTTCTATGCCTTAGCCTACTGCAATATCCACGGGCTGTGGGGTGGATCAGTGGAGGTCGAAAAATAGCTCGTTTTTGTTTCAGTAATTTTACGTGGGAGCTTTCTGAATGTGGTGGGAGATGGACGATGAAGCTTGAAACGATCAAAAAGGCTGTTGAAGAATTAAACGATGCTAAAAAGGAGAGTTTTTCTCTGAAGTTATTCCCGAAATCTGTGATGGGTCCCTCACCAGAGAGGGTTGCCGGATCATCTTTGAAAGGAAACTTTCGAGTTCCAGCTATCTGCAGTCTTTTGACGAACTCCATGAAGCACAAGAAAAATGGGCAGGATTCTGAAACGGTGGCACTGCTGTGAAAAGACAAGAATGTGGGCCTGACGTTCGGCTATGTCGTGTTTGGCCTTTTGGAAGTGTTTGCCATGACTGGAAAGAGGGGCCTAGATGAAAGAGGCCATGTTCTGCCGACCTCTCGCGGAAGGCGACATTCGGTGTCATCTCTGCAATCACCGATGCAAGATCAAAGAGGGGAAGACGGGTATTTGCGGCGTGAGGCAAAACCGCGATGGACAGCTTTATAGCCTTGTTTATGGTAAGATTGTTGCCGAACATATCGATCCGGTAGAGAAAAAGCCTTTCTTCCACTTTTTGCCGGGCTCAGACGCTTTTTCCATTGGGACGGTAGGTTGCAATTTTCAATGCAAGCACTGCCAGAATTCCCATATCTCTCAGTATCCCCAGGAACATCCAGGAGAGATCATTGGACAAGATCGCACTCCCGAGCAGATTGTGGCGACTGCAAAGTCTGCCGGCTGCAAATCGATCGCATACACTTACAACGAGCCCACAGTTTTTTACGAATTTGCTTTTGAGACGGCCCTTCTCGCTCAAAAGGAGGGATTAAGAAACGTATTCGTGAGTAATGGGTATATGGCCAGCGACGCCGCTCGGCACATTGCACCAAGTTTGGATGCCATCAACATCGACTTGAAGAGCTTTAACGACAAAACTTACAAGGAGGTTTGCGGGGCGCGTCTCAAGCCGGTACTTCAAACCATCGAACTCATGAGAGAGCTTCACGTCTGGGTAGAAGTAACAACACTTATTATTCCTGGCTTAAATGACGGGGAGGAAGAACTTCGGGACATCGCTCGGTTCATAAAAGGCGTTGGGGCTGAGGTGCCATGGCACGTGAGCCAGTTTCATCCTGCATATAAGCTCATGGACCGACCAATGACGCCGGTGGCTGCGCTACGCCGCGCCCGTGAGATCGGTATGGAAGAAGGCCTTCGCTATGTCTACGAGGGCAACGTGCCGGGTGAGGGGGGCGAAAACACGCACTGTTATGCTTGTGGGGCCATGCTCATTGAGCGGTATGGTTTAACCCTCAGACAAAATCGATTGCGGGATGGCAAGTGCCCCGAATGCGGGACAAGCATTGAAGGGGTCGGCATGTAAATGTAAAGGTGAAGGTCAGACAACAGATAGATAGGGTTGTGACAACACCGTTTAAATGGGGTCTGATAACCCACTGGATGGGTAGAGATATCATAAAAAGGAGGGAGAGAAAATGGCAGAGAAACAAGGCAACTGGGTGTGCGCCCACTGTGGTTACACGGCTGATGGAAGGTTTGTAGGAGATATCTGTCCCCAGTGCAACCTGACCTACTGGAAATGCGCCAAGTGCGGTTTTCTAATTACGGCTGGAACGCCGCCAGATACTTGCCCGGACTGTGGAGAAAAATGTGATTTTTTAAATGTAACCTGCTACACCCCTGAATGTGGGGGACCGGGACACGTTGATCCTCGCCTGTAGCAGAAGCAGGCGTGCGCAAGTATCATTGCTGGATCCCCGAGCGGTCTTTCGTGGGATCTGGTTTGAACCGCATAGGCGAGCGCATTGCCCGTAAGCTTCAAGAGGAGGACCCCTCGCATGAATACCCCCTGGCATTACAGGACGACAGGTTGAGGTGACTAATGGCGTTGGGCGTAATACTCAAGGTACCAAGCTGTGAAATGGCCAATCCCATCGCTCAAGGGCGTGTAAGGCTTAAAGCCCACGGCCTGGGTGAGGTCTTCCACATCAGCATAGGTGGCAGGGACGTCTCCCGGTTGCATGGGCATGAATTCCTTTCTGGCTTCCTTGCCCAGTGCCGCCTCAATGGTGCGAATGAAGTCCATAAGCTGGACAGGGCTGTTGTTGCCGATATTGTAAAGGCGGTAAGGTGCAGGACTTGACCCTGGATCAGGCGCTTTCCCACTCCACATTGGATCGGGCTGGGGGAGATCGTCCATGACCCGCACCACACCCTCAACAATGTCGTCTATGTAAGTAAAATCTCTTTCCATCTTCCCGTGGTTGAAGACCTGTATGGGTTTTCCTTTGACAATGGCCTCGGTGAAGAGAAAAAGGGCCATGTCGGGACGCCCCCACGGGCCGTAGACCGTAAAGAAGCGCAGCCCTGTTGTGGGCAGGCCGTAAAGGTGGCTGTACGTGTGGGCCATGAGTTCGTTGGCCTTCTTTGTGGCAGCGTAGAGACTGACGGGGTGGTCCACGTTATCGTGGATGGAAAAAGGCATCTTGGTGTTCAAACCGTAGACCGAACTGCTTGAAGCAAAGACCAGGTGGGGAACTTTGGTGTGCCGACACCCTTCCAAGATATGAAGAAACCCCTTCACGTTGCTGTCAACGTATTCATGGGGATTGATCAGGCTATATCTCACCCCGGCCTGGGCGGCCAAGTGGATCACACGATGAAATCGATGGCTGGCAAAGAGCGCTTCCATCCCCCTTCGGTCGCCCAGGTCTAAACGGCAAAAGGAAAACAGCTCAAAAGGGGTCAATTGCTTAAGGCGATCCTCTTTGAGCTGGACATCATAGTAGGCGTTTAGGTTGTCTAGGCCGGTTACCTCATGGCCTTCCTCCAGAAGACGTCTGCTTACATGGAATCCGATGAAGCCGGCTGCCCCTGTAACAAGAATGTGCATGTTGCTTCCTCAGATGCGCCTCAGCAGGATGGTGAGACGTTGTTGTCTCATTGAAGCCCTGTCACGCCAAGACCGTTGAACTGGCAATGGGAACACATTCCCTGGAGCTTGCTGCGGGGAGCTTCAATTGATGGGCTTGCGACGATTGTCCCTTGATTACGGGCGTGGACTAGAAGGCACGGGCTGTCCATCATCGCAGATATCCCTGCTCTTCGAGATAGAGCAAGACCTCTTGGGCGGCTTCGTCTGGAGTGACATCTGTCGTGTCTATGGTGATTTCCGGATCAGAGGGCGGGATATACGGATCGTCCACTCCCGTGACCCCCTTCATTTTTCCCGCCTTGGCCCTGGCATAGAGCCCCTTGCGGTCTCGTTGCTCGCACACTTCAAAGGGGGTGGCCAGGTAGACCTCGATATAACCACCGCAGTTGCTGATGAGCTCACGGTTGTGCCGTCTTGATTCCTCGTAGGGGGCAATGGGAGCACAAATGGCGATTCCCCCATTTTTGGTAATCTCGCTTGCCACAAAGCCGATGCGGATAATGTTGAGATTCCTGTGCTCCTTAGAAAAAGTCAACTCACTTGAAAGATTCCTTCTTACGATGTCCCCGTCTAGGAGGGTCACCGGTCTGTCGCGTATCTCCATAAATTTCACCATGAGGACCTTGGCCAGGGTGGACTTTCCTGCGCCCGAGAGCCCTGTGATGAAGATGGTGAATCCCTGCTTCGATCGTGGTGGATAGGCTTGTCTTAGCTCGGCCACAACCTCTGGGAAGGAAAACCATTCCGGTATCTCCAGGCCGTTTTCCAGCCTCCGCCTGAGCTCGCTGGAAGAGATGTGTTTTACATTCATGTCTGGCTCCACCTCGTCTTCCGGAATGTACTCGGCCTTGTCCTCCACGTAGACCATCTTCTTCAAAGGAACCATGGTTATCCCAGTCTCTTCCTCATACTCCTGCACCATCTCTTGGGCAGTATAGCGGGGATAGAATCTGCCTCCCTCACCGTTACTGACGAAGGGGTCCCCGTGATCCTCGGCCACCATGAAGTGGCTGCACCCGTAGTTTTTCCGGATGATGGCCTGCCACAGGGCTTCCCGGGGGCCTGCTCTGCGCATGGCCAGGGGAATCAGGCCGAGCATGATCATATTCTTGGGGTATTTCTTCACGATTTGTTGGTAGCAGCGCACCTGAGTGTAGTGGTCCAGATCTCCTGGATGGGTAAGCCCCACGACGGGTTGGAGCAGGATGCTGGCACCGGCCCTGCGGGCGGCCCTGAGTGTCATCTCCTTGTGAGCGCAGTGAAGGTGTTTTTCCGTCTGGAAGCCGATGACGTGGCGCCATCCATTTTGTGAAAACTGCCTATGGGTTTCCGCTGGGGTCAGCCTCAACTCTTTGAAATCGTAATGTAAGGGAAGATGAAGCCCTTCAAGCGACCCTCCCACGTACCAGGGCCCCACATGTTCGTAGAGATTTCTCACCCCAGGGTGTTTTTCAGGGTCCTCGGTGCCGAATACGGCTTGGGCCTCCCTCTTCTTGTCCGATTTCCAGAAATCCGTGACGGTGAGTACGGCCAGCATAAAACCTTCTTCGTCTCTGAGGGCTAGGGGCTGGCCCTTTTCCAGGGATGAAGCCACTTCATCGTTTACATCGAGGCTGACGGGAATAGGCCACACCGTTCCATCGGAAAGGCGCATCCTGTCCAGAACCGATTCATGGTTTTCGTGATTCAAATAACCCTGAAGGGGATAGAAGGCCCGGTTCAAAAGAAGTTCAAGGTCGCAAAGCTGTCTCTTGTTTAGGAGGATGGAGGGATAGCCAATAGCGGCCTCTTTCAGACTCTCGATCCGTCTGAAATGGACAAGAAGGCTTTCGGAATAATCATGTGTTGGCTTCATGCGGGCCATGGGGCCTTGTGACACTATCTGAAATAGTCCAGACTATAAAAGTTTAGAGCACTCTCGGTCGCTGGATATTCTACAAAATCAAAGTAATGTCAACGTAAAAGTTCGCCGTTTTCCGTTTCTACGGTCACTCCGGACAAACGGAGAACAGTGACCGTAGAACGGTTACATCTCTATTTGTCCGCTCCTCCCGGTATCTTTTGCAGGGCAGATAGGGTGGCACACTGCTTGCAAAAAGACATGCGAGAACAGTGGCAAACAGTGCGCCGATTTCCAAACAATTCCATAGGAGCTGAAACCCATAGCGAATGGAAAAAAGAAAGCATATCAGGTTATTAGCCCAGGATAACGCATTTGCTGCCCTGGGGTCCAGATTTACCAGGGTGGGCAGAGTCAAGAACATCAGCACCGGAGGTCTGGCTTTCGAGTATATCACTAATGGCGAGAGCGACGAAGACCATTCCCAGTTAGATGTCTTTGTGTCGGGCAAGGACTTCCATTTGCCAAAGGTGCCATGCAAGGTGATTTACGACATCCCGGTACAACGGTCTGACGTGCATCGCATCTTTTTTCAACCCTTTCTAACCAAGCAGTGCGGGGTCGAGTTTAAAGAACTTCCCGAGGACAAGAGCGCTCAATTGAGCCATTTTCTAGACACCCATACTGTGGGGGTCGCCTCTTAAGGCCTCCCCCTGTAAGCCCCACATTTTCTGTGTAATTTTTTTCCACATATTGGCAAATCATTGCGCATGTAGTTGGTAGACTATTACACACTCTCTCTTTAGACCTTCCGAGGCCTGCCGTTCTGAAGGCAAGAAGGGGGCTGTTTATTAACCTCCTGATATTTGACTAAGAAAGCCTTTGCACTCCCATTTTTCGGTTTCCATTGAGAATTCCTTCCACAAGGTCTCCTGGCACCTGTACATCACACCCAACCCTCTCCTTTGCTTGACCCTCTGCAGGTTGCTGGGGGCGTTTCGTTTGAGCTTGAAAAGGGTGGCGGCAGCAAGTAGGCTGGCGCCAAGCGAGAGACCCAGATGAATCGGGAAAAAGGGCACAAGAATAGGGTGCACCAGTTCGGCACCTTTGGCGGGGTGTTCACCCCTTCTATCCTTACCATCTTGGGCGTGATCCTGTTTATGCGCGCCAACTTTGTGGTGGGGCAGGGGGGTATCGTCGCGGCACTCCTTATTTTGGCCATCGGAAAGTCCATTACGCTTTTTACAGGACTCTCCCTGAGCGCCATCTCCACGAACAGCCGAGTAAGGGGTGGTGGCGCCTATTTCCTGATTTCCCGCTCTTTGGGGCCTGAATTCGGAGGGGCCATTGGACTTACCCTCTTTCTTGCCCAGGCCCTCTCTGTCCCATTTTACATTCTGGGCTTTGTGGAGGCCCTTGTGCGGAGCATTCCAATCCTTGAGGGCCACTTTTTGTTCATCACCCTTTTCACAGCCGTGGTGCTTTTTGTCATTGCCTACATTGGTGCCGATTGGGCTATCCGGGTGCAGTACGTCATCCTTGCCGTCATGGCCCTGTCGATTTTCACTTTTCTTGCCGGCGCCCTTGGTGCGTGGAACACTACGACCTTTGCATCAAATCTTGGTCAGCATTACAGCTCGGAGCACTATGACTTCTGGGTCATTTTTGCCATCTATTTTCCTGCTGTCACAGGGATCATGGCCGGGGTGAACATGTCAGGCGACCTCAAGGATCCTGCTCGATCCATTCCCCTTGGCACGCTCACGGCCGTCGGTGCCGGGGTCGTGGTCTACGTGGTGCAGATCCTCATCTGTGGAGGGGCCTATAGCCGTGAGCAGTTGACGGGCACCCCCTTTCAGGTCTTGTTTGAAAACGCCTTGTTCGGTTTGGGTTTTATGGTCATTGCCGGCGTTTTTGCAGCTACCCTTTCCAGCGCCATCGGTTCACTCCTGGGGGCCCCCCGTATCCTCCAGGCACTGGCACGGGACCACATCTTTACATTTCTAGATCTATTCGCAAAGGGGGCGCACAAGGGAAATGAACCCCGTCGTGCCCTTTGTGTGACCTTTGGGATCACCATTGCTACGCTCCTCCATGTAGGCAACGACGTGGGAGGTGGTGCATTAAATACGGTGGCAGCCGTGATTACCATGTTCTTCCTCTACACCTATGGCATCATCAACGTGGCAGCTTTCGTGGAATCTGTAACGGCAAACCCTTCCTTTCGCCCCCGTTTCAGGTATTTTCATTGGGCAACAGCCCTTTTGGGGGCATTGGGTTGCAGTGCCACAGCCATGATGATCAACCCAAAGGCTGCACTCGTCGCTGTGGTGATTATTGGAGCCATCTTCTTTCACGTGAGTCGGCGCGTGCTCTCCATGGCCTTTGGGGATGCCCGTCGGGGGTTCCACTACACACGGGTGCGAAATGAACTGCTTCGGCTAGCGGGCCGGCCCGCAGATGCCAAGAACTGGCGTCCTACGGTTCTGGTCCTTTCGGGCAACCCAGAGACGCGACTGGCCCTTGTCCGTTACGCGCTGTGGCTTGCAAGTCAACGGGGGCTTGTCACCCTTGCGGAGATCTTTACGGGACACCTTGAAGACATGGCGCAGTTGCGTGAAGCAGCGCTAAGAAGACTTCAGGCCTTCATTGAAGAGCACGACGTGGCAGCTTTCCCAGAAGTGGTTGTCGCACCCGATTTTGACCAGGGGGCCATTGTGCTGCTTCAAGGCCACTCCATCGGGCCTATTAAGCCGAATATCATGCTCTTGGGCTGGCCGGGCGATCCTGAGCGTTTGGGCCCCTTTACACAGCTTCTTCGCTCTGCCCAAGCCCTGGGCATGAGCATTGTCTGCGTCTTAGATCGCGAGCTTCCGTGGGTACGTCCATCGAAGCGAATAGATGTTTGGTGGCGTGGACTGCAGAATGGCTCCCTCATGCTCATATTGGCCTATCTGCTCACCCTGAATGGGGAGTGGACAAATGCCCGCATCCGTATCCTGCGAGTGGTGGTAAAAGAAGCGGGCAGGGCAGCGGCCACCCGGGCACTGGACGCACTATGCAGCGTGGCTCGCATCCCTGCAGATGTAGAGGTCGTGGTGTCAGAGCAACCCTTTGAGGAGGTATTAAAAGCCTACTCTCACGATGCTGCTGTGGTCTTTCTTGGCTTCCAAGTACCCGATGGAGCAGACATGCAGTCCTTGCCTAAGCGATACAGTGCGCTCACACAAGGGCTTCCTACAACGCTGCTGATTTACTCGTCAGGAGAGGCAGACCTTACCACGTAAGAAAAGAAGGGTAACCGTTCGCCGTTCACGATTATCCGTTGTCCGTAGTGACCGGGGTAACATGGACGTCTTCAGTCTATTTCGGAACGAGTTGCCCTTCGCCTAGGGCAGTGCCTCCACGATGGCTCTGCAATTTTCGTCGTGCCGGACTTGATCCGGCATCCAGTTCTTTTTCTGGGTTCCCCAGTCAAGCCGGGGAATGACCGCTTTCGGCTCTTTCTTGCCGAGTTGATTTTGTTGCCAAGAAAGCACAGAGCCGGAACACTAGAGTTTTTGTGGAAGTCTGATTGCTTGGGTGGATGGCTGCGGCGAATATCTTCCCCTTGCGGAGCTATGTTCATCGGTGAACGGCCAAGGGAAGACGGTGAACCGTTAAAAGGCGCCTTCCTTGGCCAGCGCAATAAAATGGGCGATGTCGATCTCCTTGGGACAGACAAAGCTGCATGCCTGGGCTGTTCTGCACCTGGGCGCTCCTCCCTCACTATAGAGAACCTCCAGCCTTTCCTGTTTGGCCGTTTCTCGGGGATCCATGATGCGCACAATATTGGCAAGTAACGCGTTTGGCCCAAGGTAGTTCTTCTGCGTCACGCAAGCCGTGGCGCAGCAAAAGCAATTAATACATCGCGTGGCCTCCACATAGGTCTCTAACACACGAGGTGAGATCCGGTATTCGCCTCCCTCAGGGTGCGGTGGGGCAGGGGCGATAAGGTAGGGCTTTACAGAGTGGACACGTTCATAGGCCTTTTCCAGGTCTACCACAAGGTCCCGTATCACCGGTGCCACTGTCAGGGGTTCCACCGTAAAGATATGGGTCTGGAAGAGCTCCACTGCCTGGTATACGAGCAGTTCGCAGGTGAGCACCGGCTTGCCGTTGACCCTCATGCCGCATGACCCGCACTGCCCGTGCTCGCAGGAAGAACTCCATGCCAGGGTGGGGTCCTGTTCATCGTTGATCATTCGAAAAAGATCCACAAAACGGAGTATGCGGCCGGCCTTCAAGTCGTAATCCTGCACCCAGGAGCGTCCCGTATCCGGATCATAGCGGCTAATCTTAAGAGTGATATTATATTCTTGTGGCATGGTTTCCTCTTCTCCTGCGGATATCTGCTCGGAAGAATTGCTGGCGCAAGGCCTAAGGCGCAGGGCGCAGGGATTTTCAGCAAGGAGATCGGCATCCCCTTACACCTTGAGCCGTACGCTTTGTACCAGCTTCTCAGAAGCTCATACATTCGCAGGACATAGGTCGCGAGGCAAAAAGGTCTCTCGGGAAAAGCCTTCCTGTACGCCTTGAGCCTTATGCCTTACGCCGGCATCTGAACAGCAAAATCACATCTCGGATCCTAGTATTTCCTTTCTATCATCCCAAATCTCTCGTAATGCTCTCCTTTTGCTTCAAAAAGGCTCATGTCAATAGGACGCTGGTCGAGTCTCACATCGCCATACTCCTTCATGCAGGCAAGGGTGTGGTAGTGAAAATCAGGGCTTCTTTCGGGATAGTCTTCACGACAGTGCCCGCCGCGAGACTCTTTTCTGGCCAAGGCAGATTGGGCAATGACCATGGAAACGTCTAGGAGGTGATCGAGCTCCCACAGTTGTATAAGGTCCTGGTTCATGATCAAAGACCGGCTGGAGAGCTTTATCTTTGTTGTCCTCTCTTTCAGTTCTTTGAGCCCTTCAATCGCCTCGGTGAGCCCTTTTTCGTCTCGGAAAACACCTACCTTGTCCATCATGAGGACCCGCAGGGCATCACGGACCTCAGCATAGCGATCTTCCCCCTGGGCTTCCAGGTACCCAGAAAACTGGCCAAAGACGTGGTTTCCCGTGTCTTCAGGAAGATCGCCCGGATCGTCAGCTTCGTCAATATAGGCCGTCACCCGTTCCCCCACGACTTTGCCCATGGTGATGAGCTCAAGGAGCGAATTCGTGCCAAGGCGATTGTGACCGTGCAGACTGGCCGCAGCAAATTCCCCACAGGCATAGAGTCCAGGAACGATCTGCTGCCGGTCCTTACAGACCTCGCCGAACTCGTTAGTGGGGGCCCCGCCCATTTGATAGTGCGCCGTTGGGGTGACGGGACATAGCTCGCGTTGCGGATCTACGCCCACAAACTTGCGAAAAAACCCACTCACCTCCTGGATCTTTGTCTTGTGAACGTGCTCTGGAAGGTGTCTCAAGTCCAGCCAGACATGAGGAAGCTTGTGGTCCGGGTGCACGAGTCCCCGTCCCTCGCGGATCTCCGTCAAGATGCACCGTGACACAAGATCCCTTGGAGCAAGATCCTTGGCCGTCGGGGCATAACGTTCCATAAAGGGTTCTTCGTCCTTGTTGCGCAAGATGGCCCCTTCGCCCCGCAGGGCCTCGCTGGCTAGGATGCCCGGGCCCACGATGCCGGTGGGATGAAACTGTACGGCCTCTAAGTCCATGACCGGCAGCCCTGCCTGTAGGACCAGGGCCAGGCCATCGCCTGTATTCTGTCTACAATTGGTGCTCACCTGGTACATCCGGGTCTTGCCGCCTGTGGCCATGACAGTGGCCTTGGCAAGGATGGCGGCGAACTTCCCATTTTGTTCCATGAACACAACGGCTCCTACACAGCGCCCGTTTCTGAAAAGCAATTCCGTGGCCACACTCTGGTTTAGGAACACAGCCCCGTGTTTCAGAGATTCGGCCCATACGGTGTCCATGATCCCCTTGCCGGTTCGGTCTGCTTCATAGCAGGACCGAAAGGCAATGACCTCTCCAAAATTGAGCATGTGCCCGCCAAAGGGCCTCTTGGCAATCCGGCCGTTCTCCGTTCGGCTAAAGTGCATCCCGTGTCTTTCGAGCCAAACGATTTCCTCCCAGGCAGACTCACAGACCTTCTTGATGATATTCTGAT
>JAXHVD010000010.1:0-148793 GCA_034189385.1 Thermodesulfobacteriota bacterium | reverse complement strand
ATACGAGACGTTGAAGAAGGTGCAAGAACCTAAAGGCTATTTTTTTAACAAGGACAAAGACAGAGTCTTTGACCTCCTGGAAGCCCTTCTTGTAAACAAGAAACGGTATGGCTACATGTCCTGCCCTTGCAGGCTGGCATCAGGGGACCGAAAGCAGGATGAAGACATCTTGTGCCCCTGCGTCTACAGGGCCCCTGACGTGGAGGAGTATGGAAGTTGCTACTGCAATCTCTATGTTTCCAAGGCCTGGAACGACGACGAGACCACCCATGTCCACGTGCCAGAACGAAGGCCACCTGAAAAGCTGCCGTACTAGTGTGGTGAATCAGAAATTCCTTCAAAAAGCAGAGTGTCGCCATCAAGCCATTTTCCGGGCTCCGTGAGCATTTTCGGGACGTCAGCTTCGCTCCGCTGAATCATAAAAACTCGGGCTAACGCCCTCAAACAGTTTATGATTCTTAACGCTTCACGCAGCTTCCGTCTCATTCCGAAAATGCTCAATGTCGCACGTAAAAGGCTTTCGCCTGCACGGTGACTAATGGCACTTATTCCTTGTTCATGACACTAGCGGCCCGCGATGCCTTGATTTCGGGCCAGCGATTGCCCGGATGTGCCCAAGCCCTAGTGATGCCCGCCAGAGGAGTGGCCGCCGGCGATGACGTAGACGGCATCTGCGTCGGTCATGTTCTCCAGTTGGCTGGTTTCCTCTCCGATCAGATAAATGGCTTGCCCCTCCTTGATCGTCCCCGTGACATGGCCGGTCACCACAAAATCCCCTTTTATGGCAAGCAAGAGCTCTTCATGGCCCTTGCCCGGTTTGAGGTCCCGCCCCTTTTCTTTGGGCGTCATCGTGCCGTAAATCAAGTAACAGGCGTGGCTGCCTGTCTGTTCGGCGCCTAGGATGTACTCTTCCGAATCGCCTACTTTTCCCTTTACGTCAAATAGTCTCATAGGGGTCCCCTTTTTTTGTCTCCTCATAGAGGGCCAAGAATAAACGAGCTGTCAGTTATTTTGAAGACGAATCTGGTGTTCGGTCGGATTCTCATTCCATGGATCCCTAACGGATATACGCCGGTCATTGACGCTACTGGGGCTCGTTTTGGAATAAAAGATTGTTGCCGTCAATGCGCTTGGTCAAATCAAGTTCATGATTGTTCAAGCACGATCGAAGCCCATCAGTGGTGCCTATCAAATAAGGGGCTACCTTATTTCCATCTTTGTCCCTCCATTTCATTCCAATCAAAATTTGGTTGCGTCAAAATAATATCGCAGTCTAAATTCTAATCGGTAGTCATTTCGCTTTTCACCATATTCCGTGTCCCTTTGCCCGACAATGAAGCCTGCCTTCAATCGTAACTGGAGATTGGTTATTCCGGTGTATAAGAGCTCTGGAGAAAGGGAATAGCTTTCGTCATCAACATTAAAGATCCATGTAACGGATGGGGTGAAATAAAGCCAGCCAAATGGCTCTTTCTGGCTGATACGCGTGTAAAGGTAATCCGCCATGGAACTTCTCGCAGCATAACCCTTTTCAGCAACAGCCGAGGCTTTTTTCAAAAGGGCATCATCGCCTGAAGTCAGAAAAAGATCATTCCATTCATTCACGAATTCAAAAAAATCATTCATCTCACCGGTATCGTACCCTGTATCATTTCGATAATACTCGAATATGAATGTAGTATCGTGTTTCGTGAGGTATCTCATGCCAAGAATATAGCTTTTGGCATCATATCTCTCTTGGAATGTCATGCCGTTGCTGTCGATAAATATTTTCTCAAAGTCATCAACAAACGCGAATTCTCCATGTATAGCGCAATTCGAGCTGATATTTCGCGAAAAATCTATGCCAAATCTAGAAGGTTTGCTGCTACCTCTAAAAAACATAAAATCAATGTCAGTATCGTGGAAGAGAAAATATAGCTTGCCTGCGAAGTCCACACTGTTTATCTGTCCAAAATCGTCGTTAATATTTTGATAAACCGGGACAATAACAGGGGTGAAAGATACCGTCCGCAAGGGCCCGCTAAAACTCTTTATGTAATCCGCTGATGCCACGATAAACCCTTCAAGGGGGAGGCCAGGGTCATCGGGGTCTTTTGGCCTATCCACAAAGGCCACAGGGTTCCATGCATAACCCTTGCCCCACTTCAGAGTCTTTTTGCCAAGATCAACCGTCAAGAGTGGTGTGGGTTTCAGGGATACATACCCTTCAAGAATCGTTATCTCGCCTGAAGACTCGACAGAGGATTCGCTGAGCTTGGCATTTGTCCGGAGAAAAGAGTGAAAAATGCGTTTCTGGTAACTTGCATCCAACAAGAGCTCTAAATTGTATTCATCTAGAGTGCTTCTTTTTGAATCATCATAAAAGCTGAGGTTATAGAGAGCGGCATCTTTGTCCAGCCAGAAAAAATTAGGCCTGAGTTCCAGGTATCCTCCAAGGCTGTAAGGCTTTCTCTCTGTCTCTTTTTCTATCTGTGATAAGTCAAAGGAGTAGTCATTCTGAGCTAGAAGAAAATGGGGGAAGAGAACAAAGATGGGGAGCAATATCGCAGATGGTTTCATTTACCTCTGTTTCGGCCTACCTCAGCGTCCCCAGATTAGGCATGAAAGTGAGTGTAAAGACCTCTTCGTTGAGTTCCCTAGCCCTAATCTTTGCGAAGACCATGATCGACTTATACCCCTTGTAATGGGGGCTCTCTGTCTCGACCACAGCAGGACGCACAATACCGCCCTTGAAGTCTTTAACCTCCTTAAAATACAAAATTTTGAGCAGCATCCCAGACGAAGCATAACATTCTATTTTGGTAGGGAGCAGTCTTTTGTCATCGACCCACATTTTAACTGTGTCGTAGGCAACCGCCCTTGTTTTTGCCTTCAAATAAAGAAGGATACCCTCGTCTATTTTTTCCAGCCTTTCAACGTTATACTCGGCACTGTAGTCTAGCCTCAGAATATCCGAATTGTTGAACACTCCACCAGTTACAGACTGCAGGCTAGTGATACGAATCGGTTTGCCTACATTTGGGATGTAGAGCCACATATTTTCTCCCACACGCAAGGTTGAACGACCTTTTTCACTGGCAGGAGATAAAAAGACAGAAGCCACTTTATCCACACCCTTTTTCACGGAATACATAACGAACTCTTTTCTTGAGCCGTCGGGTTCTATGTTCATCAGTTTGCGGTACATCTCAAAGCTCTCCGGATTCAGGTTTCGGTCCACTTTCTTAAGTAGATCGTTGCCATCAACGGCAAAGGCCAAAGGCGCAATTGCCACAACAAACATGATAGTTCCCATAAAGAACGCCTTTTCCATGAATCACCTCTTTGATGGGTCTTGCCTGATGAACTCTTGAACAGCTTTCTTCACCATGCCGGTGGCCTCATAGTAATTTATCCCTTGTTCATGTAGGGAGGTGGCGATTTTATGGCCAAAATCACCTGCAATCACCACACTAACATTTTGTTTTGCAAGGAAACTTACCACTTTGGGCCCAGCGCCTCTGGAAACATCATGAAACGGATTGGCCACAACCTCCATTAGCTTTCCGTGTTCGTGAAAGATCAGGTAATATGGTGCGCGCGCTGCTTTTTCGCTTACCTGGGCATTTTCCGTTTTATCAATCGCCGCTACGGCCATTACTTTCCCTTGTTCAACTTGAGCAAACACCATGCTGGAAGTAAATAAGACAATGGCCATCATTGATGCTTTCATCTTTATCCCCTTCAATTTGTTCTATACATGCCCCAGCGCATCAACCGGTTCCATCCTTGAAGCTTTGTAGGCAGGTTGTAGTGTAGCAAGGACAGAAACCAACAGCACGATGGCTGATAACCAGAGCAACTCTGTAGGCTTAACCGTGGGCGACAGCAACAGGTTTTCCATTCGGCCAAAGGAAAATCTAATCTGGTAGATATTGAGCAGATATATGCCTGTCAGGCCGATGGCATTTCCAGCCATAGCGCTTATCAGCCCCAGGGAAAACCCTTCGGCTAAAAACAGGCCCATAATTTTCCTCGGAGCGGTGCCAACAGCACTCATGGTTCCGATCTCTCTGATCCTCTCATAGACCGACATCATCATGACGTTCAAGATACTGATGAGGACAATTGCGATCATGATGACTTTCATGGAAAGGGTGATCAGGTCAATCATATTTGCCACATTAACAAATGGGGAGAGCTTTTCCCATGTGTGAATTTCAAAGACAGGCTTCCCTTTGGAATCCTTTTGGTCACGCACGGTAGAGTGGAGATTTGCATAAACGGCATCAAGATCATTAAAGTTTTTTACACGTACAGCAACCTCTGTGACTTCCGGCTCTTCCATTCGAAGCAGGGCACGAGCGTCTTCTATATGCATATAACCTTCTTTGCCCTGGGGTCCCAGCACGTCCGCTATGATTCCTGCCACTGTAAAACTAAAGCCATTTACAGAACCCTCCTTATTGTGAGCCACAACCACCACGGTGTCCCCCGCCTTGATTTTCATGCCTTTGGCCAATTTTTCAGGGATGACGACCTCTCCTGGCCCTACAAAACCTCCCTTCTTATTGGTTAATTCAATTCGGTCCCCAACGGCAGGGCATACCTTGACTTCTTTTTCTGGATTTACGGCATTGAGGCGGATATTCGTTGTCTCCATATAGTTGCTTAACATAGCACCTAGCTTTATCCTTGGTGCATAGGCAGCCACTGCGGAGTGATTTTTCAGAATATGCTCGAGCTTCCCATAACTTTGCTGATTCAAATTCAGATTCAAGGGAAAGGAGTCAACGGCGGAGACATATCCTCTTCTGTGGATCTGAATCTGCCCCAGGTTGGAGTCGGTAATCTGGCCAATCATCATGGCCTTGAACGAACCCGAAAGACCTGAAAAAAGGATAACCATCAACACACCAAGAGTAATTAGCATGGAGGTAAGGAGTGTTCTCCTCTTGTAGCGAGTTAGATTTCGAATGGCTATTCTAAACATCTTCGTCATTGTTATCCCTTCTGTCTGACCCGCGTTCCGTTAGGACAAGCCTGCCATCTTGCAGGGTATGAATCATCTCTGCCTCGCCCATGATTCTTGGGTCATGGGTGGAAAAGACGAAGGTGGTTCCCAATTCATCCCGCATACTGCGCATGAGTCGAATAACGTTTATGGCCGTGTTTTGGTCAAGGTTTGCCGTTGGCTCATCTGCCAAAACCAACTTCGGCCGGGCCACCAAGGCTCTGGCCACGGCGACTCGCTGCTTTTGACCACCAGAAAGGTGATCGGGACGTTTGTCCTTCTGCTCCAGCATCCCGACCGCTTCAAGGATCTTCAACACCATTCCCTTTCGAATTGGCTTTGGCTCATTCTTGACCATTACCAGGGGATATTCGACGTTTTCATAGGCGGTTAGCACGGGAATGAGGTTGAATGACTGGAAAATAAAGCCCAAGACTTCCCCCCGAAAGGCCGCCCTCTCCTTGCGGTCAAGGGCCTTCACGTGCTTCCCGGCAACGACCAAATTTCCCGCCGTTGGCTTGTCCAGACAGCCGATAAGGTTTAGCAGCGTGGTCTTGCCGCTGCCAGAGGGACCAACAATGGAGACAAAAGAGGCCGGTTCAATTTCAAGACTTAATTCCCTTAGTGCCTGGACTTCGACCTCTCCACTCACGTACGTCTTGGATACATCCTCGGCCCTTATCAAAATCATTGATTTTTCCTCTTTCCTTCTTCCCCCTCGTCCGGTTTCCCAGCCTTGGGCAAAACCACTCTAAAAACAGATCCCTTGCCCGGCTCGCTATCTACGCGGACGTGTCCTCCGTGGGCTTCGATGATGGTCTTTACTCCGGCCAGGCCCAGACCGAAGCCCCTTTTCCCCTCTGTGTCTGACCCTTGGTGAAAGGCGTCGAAAATATAGGGTAATTCGTCAGGGGGTATGCCAACACCTTCATCTTCCACTTTTACGACGACCTCTGTGGCTGTCTCTCCGGTCCTCACAGTGATCGTGCCTTTTCCCTTTGAGAACTTTAAGGCATTGTCCACAAGATTTGTAAACACCCTGCGTAACTGGTGGGCATCAGCCTCAATTACAGGGAGCGCTTCTTCATTTTCAAGCTCAAGTTTGATCCCGGACTCAGTTGCCCTGAGCTGGTAGGAATCCAGAATCTCCATCAGCTCTTTATCCAGTGAGGTGGCAGTAAGATTCAATTTCAGTTTCCCTGTTTGCAGTCGAGAAAACTCCAAGAAATCATTGATCAGCAATTCAAGCTTGCCCGATTCATTCTTGATGATCTCAAGATATTTCTCTTGCTTTGTTTCATCAATGCTCCTCAACTTTTTCAAAAGTCGCAGTGCAAATCCCCCTATAATGGTGAGGGAGGACTTCATGTCATGGGCGAACATGGAAACGAGATTGTCCTTCTCCCGTTCCAAAGCTTTTAGGCGAGAGATGTCTTGGAAGGACTCCACGCCCCCCAAGAGGTGCCCATCATCGTCAAATAACCCAGCCGTATTCAATCTGACCGGAATGGTTTCTCCCCGTTTGTTACGAATGGTTGTTTCGACGAGAGACACGGGCCTTTTACCTTTCACGGCAGTCCTTAAGGGGCAATGGAGACGGCACATCCCACATTGGAGGATATCGCCACAAACACGGCCCATAGCCTCCGCCTCTGTATATCCAGTCACCTTCTCAGCGCAGGGATTAAAGCCGGTAACCCTGAAATCTCCGTTGACGGTAAGAACTGCAGTCGGAAGGCTATCAACGACAAATCTATAGAACATAAGGTCATGAACATCTTCGTTATTCCCTCTAGGCGCATCTGAATCTTCAGCAACACTACCCATAAGCCCCCCTTATACCTGATTTGAGAACCGTCCTTCGAGCATTTCAACAGCGTGGCCCTGCACAATAGAAGCAATAATCATAAAAGCTGTTAGTATCACGACGAATGGTATTCCGAAGTAATGAACCATCAAAGGCAATAGGGGAATCTTTATAGCCCTATTATAGAGAAAAACCGCAATCAAAGCGCTTCTCATCCCTTGCTTTCGAAGATCCCTTAATAAAGGATACCAGGCGTAAATGGATCCGTGGCTGAGTATACCAGTACATATGGCCAGAAACCACCCCTTAATGCCAGAGCCTTTGCCCACATATTTTGACACTGTCCCGGGATTAACAAAATGATTCACAAGCCCCATAAGAAGTATAATAAGGCATAATGCGGGGAAGATCTGAAATAAGACATGTCCGCTTGCTTCAAGAGATTTCTGTATATTTGCTGGATAAAAAACAAACAGCAAGAGATACAAGAACAGGACAGAACAGAGAAAGTATATTCCATAGGGTTTTTGTTTTTCCCCCTTTTTCTTGACATTTCGCGGTTCTGCCTTTTGTCTCATTGAATCACCATCAAGGTCTTGACGGTTGCTATTGAAACCAAGATCGACAAAAAAAAGCTCAAAATATTCCGCGCAAACGCAAATCGCTTTCCCAGAATACCTGCTTCAGCAGGAAGTTGAATGATACCAACGGTGACCCAAGCCACCATAAATGCGATTACTGCAATGAGGCTGACATTTTCCTTCAAAAGCTCGCCTCCTATGATGTAGCTTGAGACAGCATTGCCGGAGGAGATGCTTCCGATTAGTGATCCAATTATAGTATCTCGTAACAGCTCTCCCCTGAACACAGCAGAAAGCATGCGGTTCGGTACAAACGATCGGAAAAGCCCCAAAAGCAAAATGACACCAAGCAACACGGGAAATGCTGTCCCAAAACTCCTAAATGCTTTATAGAAAGAGCTTACGATAGTTTTCTTATTATTATTCTGTTTTCCATGATTCATGATTCTTCCCTCAGGACTTAAAGCATCAGTAGACCCAGGGCCATGATAAACATCCCAAAAACCACCCCAAGGATCACGGCATGACTGTGACCGTAGCGATGGGCCATAGGAAGCAGTTCATCTATTGAGATATATACCATGATTCCCGCGATAAATGCTAAAAGGGATGTCAGGAGCCTTTCTGAAAGGAACGGCATTAATATGGAAAATCCTATAATAGCTCCCACGGGTTCGCTGATCCCAGACAGAAAGGAATACATGAAGGCTTTATTTTTGTCTCCCGTAGCATAAAAGATAGGCACAGACACAGATATGCCTTCAGGAATGTTGTGAATCGCAATCGCAATCGCAATCATTACACCGAGCTTCACATCAGTAAAGGCTGTCGCAAATGTGGCCAACCCTTCCGGGAAATTATGAATCCCTATGGCCAATGCCGTGAAAAGACCGGTCCTCATAAGGGTTTCATCCCCCTGAGCGTCTGCGACATCAGAAGGCGCCTTGAAGTGGTGGGGGTTCTCAGCTTCTGGGACGAATATATCGATTAGTCCGATGAACAGAATTCCAATGAAGAAAGCAGCAGAGCTCCATATTTTTCCTACACCTGCTGTTGCTTGAGGCATCAGTTCAATGAATGATATGTAGATCATCACACCAGCCGAAAAGCCCAAGGAGAACGAGAGATAGACCATCTTCGGTTTCTTAATAAAATAGGCGATGGTGCTTCCGATACCTGTGGAAAGCCCTGCAATGGCTGTAAGTATTAGGGCCAGGCCGATGTTTCCTGATATATCCATGATTTCACCAAGGAAGATGCATGCTTAACCCAAGAACGCGGCTTGAACGTTGAAGAGATGTGCGGCAGTCAATAGGTTTATAATCGATTGGGCCGTTTTCGTGCCGGCATTGAACCGAATAAGCGAGCGCATTCTCCACAGGGGAGCTACCGCAGCCCCCGTAGGTTCTGCCTGACGGCAGTGCTTACCACTACCCCTTATCTTGCTTTTCCGGGCCATAGAAGGCACACATGACCGGATCTTTGCCCAAGGGGCTTGAGGCGCGAAATCGACATCCTCCCTTGCAGTCTGAAAGATAGGGGCATGGCGCACATTGCAGTTGGCTCAACGGAACGTGCTTGGCCCGCTTCCAGGAGGCTTCCAGTCCCTCCTTCAGGGATCCTAGGCGATCCTGAAAGAAGCCGCACTTGACGACATTCCCTTCAGGTGTGACGGCACACAGGTGATATCCGCAGGTAAAGGGTTCGCCTGAACCGTGGTAGCTACCGCCCGTGGCGTATTCCAAAAAGGGTGCCCCTTCTTCAGGGGCCACCAGGAATTCCCGATTCTCAGAAAGCCTGCCAGCCTCACAGGGTACGTCGATGCTCCACTCCACCACCTCCTGCCTTTCGATCCAGCGGGCCAGTTCATCAAACTCCTTCAGATTATGCCGGTGGACCATGGTGGCAATGGAAATGGGCACCCCATTCTCTTTGGCGATCTCGATTCCCTTTAGGGCCTGGTCAAATGTCCCCGGACCCCTGAGGGCCTCGTGGCCTTGCTGAAGCCCGTCCAGGCTGACCTGAATCTCATCAAAATGGGACCAAAGGCCATCATTCTCCTCCGTCAGGAGTGTCCCATTGGTGAGGAGGATCTTTCTTACCTGAAATTGAGGCAGAGTCTTGTTCAGGTGACCAAGCTCAGGATACAACAGGGGTTCCCCTCCAGAGAAGAGGACCCGGAGCCCTTGAATCTCCTCAAACTCTTTTAGCGTGGCCAGCACCTGAGAAAACGACAGATCCACGCCGGTGGGCGTGCCAAGATAGCAGTGCTTACATTTCAGGTTGCATCGCCTGGTGAGTTGAAGCTCCAAATACCTCAGAGAAGGGACGGGAGACGGCCTGAGAATAAAAGAGCGCTCTTCCCTGCCCGTTCCCACCATAAGAAGCCCTTCCTTGAGGCAGAATTCCAGAAAATCTTTGTCCACAGGGAGCTCTGACAGGAGGTGTCTGCCATCACATTTTTTCAAGAAGTCAAAGCCTCCCTGGTCCAGTTCATAGAGTTCGTCCTTTCCTATGTCATATAGATGGGGCGACTCCAATTGCTTCAGACTACAATGGGGACTTAGGACGGTCTTTGTCCCTTTGGGGATGAGTGCCTCAAGGAGCTGGTGGTAAGGGGTGCCGGATTGTTGGACAAGGGCTGCGGCCACAATATAGCCCCCGCAGGGCAGGGCCGGGTCCGTGTATTCAGGATCTGTAAAATCGCATCCTTCGATAAAGAAGTCGCAATGCCGGCAGAGCAGGTGATGAAGGATCTCCGGGTATTGGTCTTCGAAGGTGTTGCCCTGCCTAGGGGAAAAATGGACGGAGATGTCCGGGTGGTGTTGAAGGAGCGCTTCAAGAACGGTGAAACCTCTGCAGGCCAGGCCCTTTTCTGAGCCTGGCTTGTAATAGAAGCAATTCTCTTTGCAGACAAGTCTTTCGGCAAGGGGGTTTTTCTCGTTCATCTTTGACCACACCTGTGTACGAAAAAAGCCAGGCCCACCCAAGTGGACCTGGCTTTGTGGAACGGGGTGTTTTCAGCAAGAGTTTTTACACTTACAAAGCCCCTTTCGGCATTTCTGCACCTTGCGGATTTTCATAGTGACCCCCTCCTCTCCTGAAGAGTCTCGTTGCCTTCATAGCAACGTTCACGAAAATTGTGTTGAAAGGTCAATAACAAAGATGTTAACAAGAACGACGCGCTTGTCAAGTACTATTAGACCCATGAGCTTACGGTGAAGATGGATCTACAGCTGGCAGCACAGAGGTGAAAGTCGCCACGTTTAACGCCAATGGGATAAGGGCCCGCCTTTCCATCCTTCTTGAATGGCTGGATAAGGAGTCTCCAGATGTCCTGTGTCTCCAAGAGACCAAGGTCCCCGACGACGCGTTCCCTTGCCAGGCCATAGAGGAACGGGCGTACCATTGTACCTTTAGGGGACAAAAGGCGTATAACGGCGTGGCGATTCTTAGCAAGAGCCCACCCGAGCAAACCTCTTTCGGTTTCGGTGATGGAGATGCCGCTGAAGAGCCCAGGCTTGTAGCGGTGAAGATCGGCGACCTCTCTGTTGTGAACACTTACGTGCCCCAGGGATATGCACCGGAATCGGAGAAATTCCAATACAAGCTTCACTGGCTTCAACGTCTAAAGGAATACTTTGCGGGGCAATGTGACCCAGCTTTGCCGTTGCTATGGGCTGGGGATTTCAATGTTGCCCCGGAGCCTGAAGATGTGTACGATCCCAAAAGGCTCCTCGGCAAGGTTGGCTTTCATCCAGAAGAGCACAGAGCCCTTGCTGCCGTGAAGGCATGGGGCTTTGTGGATGTCTTTCGAAAGCATGAAAAGGCAGAGAAGATGTTCACCTTTTGGGACTATCGCATCCCAGGGGCCGTGAAACGAGGGTTGGGGTGGCGTATTGATCACTTGTGGGCTACGCCTGCCTTGGCTAAGCAATCGACAGGGGCATGGATCGATATGGCACCGAGATTGTCTCACAAACCTTCAGATCATACCTTTGTGGTCGCCGAATTTGACATGCGCTGATCTCTACAAGCCGTCAAAGCGTTCTTAAGGAGAAAAATAGGCATAAATATTGGGAGTTAAAGGAGGAACCATGGTTCGTATCGGTATTAATGGTTTTGGCAGGATCGGCCGCCAGGTCTTAAAGGCGGTCATGGAGCGGCACCCGAAAACGCTTCGAGTAGTGGCTGTGAACGACCTCTTTGACGTGAAAACGAACGCCCATCTGTTCAAGTACGATTCGAGTTATGGCCGTTTTCAGGGAAAGGTGGAGGTGAAAAGGGGCGGTTTTGTCATCAAGGGAAAGGCCGTAAAGAACTTTGCATTTCGCGACCCAGCGGAGATCCCCTGGAGGGATGCAGGTGTGGACATCGTTGTGGAGAGCACTGGTATCTTCAGGACCGGGCCCCAGGCTTCTGCGCACCTCAAGGCCGGTGCCAAGAAGGTGATCATTAGCGCCCCGGCCAAGGAGATAGACGTCACCGTGGTCATGGGGGTGAACCACAAGGACTACCGTCCCAAGAAACACCACATCGTCTCCAACGCCTCGTGCACCACGAACTGCCTCGCGCCACCGGCCCTGACGGTTCACAAGGCCTTCGGTATAGAAAAGGCCTTGATGACAACCGTGCACTCTTACACCACAGATCAGCGTATCCTGGACCTGGCCCATAAGGATCTCCGACGGGCCAGGACGGCGGCTCAGAATATTATCCCCACCACCACTGGGGCGGCCAAGGCCATGGCCCTCGTCGTGCCGGAACTGGCCGGCCGTTTTGACGGGTACTCATTGCGTGTGCCGACACCCACGGTATCGATCGTAGATCTTGTGGCCTTGCTGAAGAAGAAAACAGATACAAAGGCGTTACGCTCCATCTTAAAAAAGGCGGCCAGGACCTCGTTAAAAGGGATCATGGCCTGCGAAGAAGAAGGGCTGGTCTCATCAGATTTCAAGGGCAATCCCCACTCTTCTATTGTAGACATTCCCTTCACCCAGGTGCTGCAAGGCAACATGGCCAAAGTCGTGACCTGGTACGACAATGAGTGGGGTTATGCCTGTAGGGTGGCGGATTTAGCCGATTTCATGGCCTCGAAGGGCCTGTAATATGAGAATTTACGGAAAGAAAAATGGGTGAGGCAAGGAGGTGAGAGTCTGTGGACCGGTACGTGTGTTCCGTCTGTGGATATGTGTATGAACCGTCAGAGGGAGATCCCGATAACGGCATTTCGCCAGGGACGAAATTTGAAGATCTGCCTGACGATTGGACCTGCCCAGTCTGTGGAGCAGAAAAGGACCAGTTTGAAAAGGAATAGAAGGAGGTCTCCATGAGCCAAGATGTGAAGATCTATACAAGCCCCACGTGACCTCACTGTAAGATGGCAAAGGAGTTCCTTGCCAAAACCGGTGTGGAGTTCACGGTCTACGACGTAACCAAGGACAAGGCGGCCCTGGAAGAAATGCGCAAGATATCGGGTGGCGCCCTCAGGGTGCCGGTGATCGCCATCTGCAACGAGGTCATTGTGGGTTTTGACCGTGAGCGCGTTCAGATGGCGTTGAGTTGCCTTGGCCACAGTTCAGAGATCTAGGGACGGGGGCAAACAGAGCATGGCTAGCCTGACGATCTATGTGTCTCCAGGGTGCCCCTTTTGTGAAAAGGCAAAGCTCTTTCTGGAGGAAAAAGGGATCGGCTATGAAGAGGTGTCCGCCCCCGCAAAGTCAGGGGCATGGCAGGAGATGCGGAAAAAGACCGGGAGCAGCTCCCTCCCGCAGATCCTTGTTGGCGATACCCCTGTGGGAGGATACAGTGAGCTGGTCCATTTGGAGGCTACAGGCGCCTTGGGTCACATGCTGGGACAGGCCGATGAGCAGGCCGTTTCTCCCCTCTACGATGTTATCATCATTGGTGGCGGCCCGGCCGGTCTAAGTGCGGCGGTGTATGCCGCCCGAAAGGTCCTGAAAACCCTTGTCATCACTAAAGAGATCGGAGGGCAGGTGACCTGGACCTACGATGTGGACAACTACCTTGGTTTTAGCCAGATAGACACGGCCGATCTCGTTTCCAAGTTTGAGGAACACGTTGAAAAGTACGGGGTGGAAAAGCTCGTTGGGACTGAAGTAAAGGCCCTGGATCTCACTGGGAAAGTCAAGAAGGTCATGGCCGGAGACGGGAAGACCTATCTTGCCAAGACCATCGTTCTTGCTATGGGAAAGCGGCCCAGGCCCTTGAACGTGCCCGGGGAAAAAGAGTTGATCGGTATGGGGGTGACGTACTGTTCCACCTGTGACGCTCCGCTGTTTGCCGATCTTGACGTGGCCGTAGCCGGCGGAGGAAACTCGGCTCTAGAGGCGGTCATGGACCTTGTGAAAGTGGCCCGCAAGGTCTACATGGTCTCCTTGACGCCCCTTACTGGCGACCAGATCCTTCAGGACAAGGTGACGAGCTCGCCGAAGGTAGAAGTCTTCACAGAACACGAGATCCTTCAGATTATAGGGGAGTCATCGGTTGAGGCTATAGAGATCAAACCGTTAGCTACCGGTGATGTGAGGAGGCTGGACGTTGCAGGCATCATAGTTGAGATCGGCCTACAGCCGAACTCGGAGCTGGCCTTAGACGTGGTGGAGACAAACGGTATTGGAGAGATCATTATAGACGCCAGATGTCGCACCGGCGTGGCCGGGGTCCTTGCCTGTGGAGATGTAACTGATGTTCCCTTCAAACAGGTCATTGTGGCTGCAGGCGAGGGGGCCAAGGCAGCGCTTTCTGCCTATGACTATATTCTTAACCAGAGATAGACCGCCATGTACCTGACCGGTTTCAGATTGGGCTTGGATAGATTCCTGACAAGAATGGAGGAGGCAAATGAAGATTCCGGTCATTGATTTGGGCGAGTGCACGGACTGTGAGGCCTGTCTGGATCTCTGCCCCACCGTCTTTAGACGAAATGACGCCGGCTATATAGAGGTGGCGGAGATTTCCGACTACCCAAAGGAAGAAGTAGATGAGGCCATCAAGAACTGTCCGGCTGATTGCATCACATGGGAAGACGTTTAAGGTAAACGAGAAGGGAGGTCCCAATGAAGAAGATAGCCATGTTTGCCTTCAATGGCGAGTTCATGTGCTTTATCCATGTGCTTCTAAATGCCATCGGCATGAACGAGAAGGGATATGATGTCAAAATCGTGATCGAAGGAGCTGCCACCAAGCTGGTGCCGGAACTGGCCAAGGAAGATAATCCCATGTATCGTCTCTATGAAAAGGCCAAGGGCCTGGACCTGATTGATGGGGCCTGTAAGGCCTGCTCCAACAAGATGGGTACGCTGGAAGCTGTACAGGCCGAAGGTTTGAGACTCCTAGACGAAATGAGCGGCCATCCCAGCATGGCCCGGTATCGAGAGGAGGGCTTTGAGATCATCACATTTTAAGACTGACTGAAGAGGGGTGAAGGGGGGCGAAGGCTGCCCCTTCCTATGAAGGCGGCCCATGGAAGGCTCTTGGGAGAAGCGGAAAAGAATCAGATGAAACTGGTAATGACGAATTTCAGCATGAGGCATCCTTGGGTCGTCGTGATGCTGGTCTTGGCCGCTACTCTCCTTCTGGCAACGCAGTTTCCAAAGGCTCACTTTGATAACGATCCGGAGAACATGCTTGCTGAGGACGAGCATGTCCGTATACTGCATCACGAGGTGAAGAAGAAATACAGGCTTTATGATTTCGTCATCGTCGGCATCGTGAACGAAAAACACCCTGACGGTGTCTTCAACGTTGAAACCTTGGGAAGGATTTACGATCTAACGAGTCAGCTGCTGAGCCTGAGTCGCAGTGCAGATGGCAAACCGTCAGTGATCATTCCCGGGAAAGGAGCAGGCAAAGAAGAAAGAATAGTACTGGATCTGGCTCCCGAGAGTCCGTGGAAGCGGGCCCTGGCCTTTTTCTTTCGTCAAAACCCCAACAGGCTATTTGGTGAAAGAGGCCACAGCGCCATCATCTCTCGTGAAATCATCAGTCCCAGCGTGGTGGACAACATCAAACAGGCGGACCTGGGCTCCCTAAAGCTCGAGTACCTCATGGAAGAGCCCCCGTCTACCAGGGAAGAGGCCCTTACCATCCGGGCCGACGCCATGGCCAATCCCCTCTACAGCGGAACCTTGGTGGCTGAAGATGAAAAGGCCATATGCATTTACATCCCCATTGTTGATAAGACGTACAGTTACAATGTCGCCAACCTGGTGAGAGCCCTCACAGAGGACTGGGAGGGCGAAGACAAGATCTACATCACGGGTCTGCCCGTGGCCGAAGACACCTTTGGTGTTGAAATGCTTGTCCAGATGGCGACCTCCGCACCCATGGCGGGCCTGGCGATATTTCTGCTTCTGCTTCTGTTCTTTAGGCGCATCTCCTTGATTATCGCACCCATGATTGTGGCCGTTGTCTGCGTGCTGTGCACCATGGGCCTTTTGATCGGGCTCGGGTTTGACGTGCATATCATGAGCTCCATGATTGCGATTTTCCTCATGCCCATCGCCGTGGCCGATGCGGTGCATATTTTGAGCGAGTTTTTCGATACATATGAGCAGTTCAAGGACAAGGCCAAAACCCTTCAACATGTCATCGGCCATCTTTTCATGCCCATGCTCTACACGACCCTCACCACCATAGCCGGGTTTGCATCCCTGGCCACCACCCCCATTCCGCCTGTGCAGGTCTTCGGCCTTCATGTCGCCTTTGGTGTTGCCTTGGCCTGGCTGCTTACTATGACCCTGATACCGGCGTACATCATCGTGGCAGTCCCTGACAGATCGCTCGCTCGACTAGGAACACAGCCTCAAAAGACAAAGGAAAAGACGCTTTCCCTGAATCGCATCCTGGAAGGGCTGGGTTCGTTCAGCTATATCCACTGGAAACTGGTACTGTCGGCAACAGTCCTTGTCATCGCTGTGTCTGTCTATGGCATCTCAAGGATCCAGGTCAACGACAACCCAGTGAAGTGGTTTACGACGGACCATCCCATCCGAATGGCAGATACAGTTCTCAATGCCCATTTCGGTGGCACCTATACTGCCTATCTCACCTTTTCCGAATCCAGGCCCGAGAGGCCCAGTTGTATGGAAAAGGCTGCCAAAATACGCGCGGAAGCCAAGGCGCGCCTCGAAAAGGCACTCCCGGAGGCGACTGCCGCGTTCATCGGCGTCTTAGATGGGCTCAAACAGCGTTATCAGAATGTATCGAGCAGTAATGTGAAGAAATGCTTTGTTGATCTTGTCAATGAAGCCAAACGCATTGACGCAGAGGCCACGCAATCATGGTACCGCCTTGCAGACACCATCAACTACCTTGACCCAGAAGGGCTGACGTATGAGAGACTGGCCGAGGGCGTTGAGAAGGCCGCCGATGTGAAGCCATCAGACAAGAACACACTGCTGTCGCGGTTGGAGGCATCAAGCAACCTGAAGGGGTACGCCCTCTTGGACACGGCACTGGCCATCTGCGATGAGTTCACGGCCCTTTCTTTTAGAGAATTCGTTTTTGAGATGGAAGCGGAGCTCACAGCCCCGCTTTTCAAGACGCCTGCTCTTCTCCGATACATCGAGCAGCTGCAAGATCATTTAACCAAGAACCCTGTTGTGGGGAAAACCTCCTCTGCTGTGGATGCCTTGAAAAAGGCCTCATACGAACTTAGCTATGTCTCCCCTCCCTCAGATGCAACAGAGGCTGAGAAGGCGGCTTTTGCGAACCGCAATCTGGGAAACTTCTCAATTCCGGATTCCGTGTCCGCAGTTGGCCAAGTTTTCACTCAACTGGAAGGGATGAAAAAGAAAGATAGCCTCTTTCACCTGGTTACAAAGGATTACAGCGAGGCAAATGTGTGGGTCCAACTCAAGAGCGGCGACAACAAGGACATGGAAGATGTGGTTGCCGACGTGACGACCTATATGGCAGAGAATCCTCCTCCGGTGAAGTTGACTGCCCATTGGGCGGGTCTGACCTATCTCAATGTCGTGTGGCAAGATAAAATGGTCAGGGGGATGCTGTCGGCCCTGGGAAGCAGTTTCATCGTGGTCCTTGTCATGATGATGTTGCTCTTCCGGTCTCCCCTCTACGGTCTCCTTTGCATGATTCCCCTCAGTGTCACCATCGCCTTTATCTATGGCCTTATCGGCCTGGTTGGAAAAGACTATGACATGCCCGTTGCCGTGCTGTCTGCCTTGACGTTGGGACTCAGTGTTGATTTTGCCATTCATTTTCTGGAGCGTGCACGGGAAACGCAAAAAGCGCTCGGTAGCTGGAAGGCCGCCAGCGCTCAGATGTTTAAGGAGCCTGCTATGGCCATTAGCAGGAATGCCATTGTGATTTCTGTGGGCTTTACACCTCTTCTAATGGCACCCCTGGTGCCTTATAAGACCGTAGGCTTTTTCCTTGCCACTATTATGGCGGTGTCATGGTGTGCGACCCTTTTTATCCTGCCAGCGTTGGTCACAACGCTCCGGGGGGTCCTCTTTAAAACAGAGAAACAGACGCATTGATGGAAAGGAGAGACGGTGAAGAATAAGATGCCAATGTTGCTTGCGAACATCTTTGTTCTATTCATTGCTGTGGGTGCCTTCGCCCAGGAACCAGGGGTGGACGAGATCATCAGAAAAGCGAACGATGCTGCCTATTATGCAGGCAGAGACGGACGCGCAGATGTGAAGATGCTCATCACCGATGAAGGAGGAGATACCCGAGTAAGAGAGTTTTCCTTGCTTCGGCTCAACGTGGAAGGAAAAGACCAGAAATTCTATGTTTACTTCAAGGCCCCTGCTGATGTGCGCAAAATGGCCTATCTCGTTTGGAAGAACGCCGGCAAAGACGATGACCGATGGCTCTGGCTGCCTGCCCTGAACCTTGTGAAACGCATTGCACCCGGTGACAAACGGACCAGTTTTGTGGGTTCGGATTTTCTCTATGAAGACGTCTCCGGCCGGGGCATCCACGAAGACGACCATGCCCTGGTTGAGGTAAAAGACTCTGAGTATGTGATCAAGAGTACCCCCAAGGATCCGAAGTCTGTGGAGTTTTCCTATTACAGGATATGGATTGATAAGGCCAACTTTTTACCGGTCAAAGCGGAGTACTACGACAAGAACGGAAAACTCTACCGGAGAGTTGAGGCAAAGAAGATAGAGACCATACAAGGATATCCCACGGTCGTGGAAGCCGTTGCCAGCGACCTGAAGGCTGGAAGTCATACGAAGGATCTCTTCAGCAACATCAAGTACGACATAGGTTTGAAGGAGAGGATATTCACAGAACGGTTCTTGCGTCGTCCGCCGCGGGAAGTGACAAGATAGTTTCCACAAGGAGTCGACTCAATGCAGTCAAAGACCTTGGTGTTGATTATCCTATGTCTATCGATTTTCCTACTAATAGAATCGGTCCAGGGCCAGGATGAGCGTGTTCTCGAACGGCTGGGGATCAACGTGCACGGATTTGTTGACCTTCGGGGGGGGATGCGAACGCAGGACGATCCCTATGAGCGGGACACCAGCCTCGCCGAAGTTCGAATGCAGGTCGACATGAGCAAAATCAGCGATGTGGCAACAGTGCAGATTCGAGCAGATTTTCTCTATGATGATGTGCCTGAGGATACGGATATAGATCTGGAAGAGGGCACAGGCGAGATGGACTTGAGAGAAGCGAATATCCTGTTTTCTCCGTGGATGATGATGGATATGAAGGTCGGGCGCCAGATACTGACGTGGGGTACTGGCGACCTGTTGTTTATTAATGATTTGTTTCCCAAGGACTGGCAGTCCTTTTTTGCTGGTCGGGACGAAACATACTTGAAAGCCCCATCAGATGCCGTCTTTGTCAGCTTTTTCCCAGACGTTGCAAACATCGATGTGGCCTATACGCCACGGTTTGACTCAGACCGTTATATCAGCGGTGAAAGGATTTCCTTTTGGGACCCCATGCTGGGGAGGAGAAGTGGGCGGGATAATGTGGTGGATGCCGAAAAGCCCGATGAATGGTTGTCAGACGACGAAATCGCCCTGAGAATCTATCGAAATGTGGCAGGGTATGAGGTCGCTGTTTATGGGTACAACGGATTCTGGAAGAGTCCCAAAGGAATGGACCCGCAAACAGGCCATGGGACCTTTCCCAAGCTATGGGCCTATGGTGCCAGCCTGCGCGGTCCTTTTGGTGACGGCCTTGTCAACCTCGAAGCGGGGCATTATATTTCTGATGAAGATGAAAGGGGTGACGATCCCTTTGTTCCGAACAGTGAACTGAGACTCCTTGCCGGTTATGAGCGGGAGATGGCAAAGAATTTCACGGCTAAATGTCAATACTACTTAGAATATATGGAAGATTATGGACACTACAAGGCTGGCCTGGAGGCGGGTCAGAAGGGCCGCGACAGGGATCGCCACGTTTTCACCCTCCGACTCACCAAGCTGGCCCTTAACCAGAACATGACACTGTCTTTTTTTGTCTATTATTCGCCCTCTGATGAGGACGCTTATCTTAGGCCTATGATCAGTCACAAGGTTACAGATAGCTGGCTCATCATGGCCGGTGCCAATATATTTACAGGAAATGAAGCTCATACCTTCTTTGGGCAGTTTGAAAAGAACACCAATGTCTATGCTGCCCTTCGCTACAGCTTCTGACTTTCCGCACTGGTATTTTCTTGCTCCTTTTGTGGGTCTGAATTTCCTGCAGTCCAGCTTCAGCGGATTCTGCCCCTTGGGGCGCATTGTCAAGAAACGGGGAATACCTGAAGCGTAGGGTGGAGGAAGAGAGACAAAGAGCTGATGAAAACGGGAAAGCACAGCAGCCGCGCCCTCAAACAAAGGGTCTTTGAGCTACTCACATCGGCCGATTTTGAATCAGCTCTTGAGGAATTGACCACATATCCAGCCCGCAAGGTCGTCAACCCGCTCTTCTCATTTCTCCTAAGTACTGATGAGCATATAAGATGGCGGGCCATCACTGCCATGGGTGTGGTGGTGGTCCATCTTGCCCAAGAGAACATGGAGTCGGCCCGGGTGATCATGCGCCGTTTCATGTGGATGCTCAATGACGAGTCCGGCGGCATCGGCTGGGGCGTACCGGAGGCCATGGGTGAGATTATTGCATCTCATGAAGGACTTGGAAGGGAATATGTGCGTATCTTGATTTCTTATGTTAACGAAGACGGGAATTTTTTAGAATATGAGCCGCTGCAGAGGGGGGCTGTGTGGGGGGTCGGCAGGGTGGCCCAGGCGAGACCTGAGTTGGTACAAGATGCGATTCCACACCTCGTCACGTCCTTGGGGTCTCCAGATGCTACTATCCGTGGCCTAGCTGCATGGGCATTGGGCCTGCTCAGGGCTCAAGGCGCCCGGCCACAGGTTCAAGGCCTGTTAGAGGAGAACAGGGAGATTTCGATCTATCTCGACGGCAGATTGCTCTCTCGTTCCCTGGGTGATTTGGCCAAAGAGGCCTTGAGCCTTATGGACGCTGAGACGGTTTCTTAGGACTTGACGCTTAAGGAGTAGACCATGGAAAAACAACACAAGTTTTCCGTCTGGTATGTGCTTATTGCTGTTTGGGTGGTTCTGATCCTCCATAATCTGATCATTCAGATGTTTGCCATAGAGCGCGTGCCCTACAGTGAGTTTGTCAGGGCCCTTCAAGAAGGAAGGATAACGGAGGTAGCCATCACACAGGATCGGCTCCAGGGCAAGATGAAAGTGGCTGAAAATGGCCAAGAAGTGGAAAAGGCTTTTACTACCGTGCGGGTTGACCCGGATCTATCGGAGCTTTTGGAAAAGTACAATGTGGCATTCAAGGGAGTCATTGAAAGCAATTTCTTAAAGAACCTTGCGTCATGGATATTGCCACTGCTTCTTTTTTTCGGAATCTGGTATTTCATGATGCGCCGATTTGCTGCACAGCAAGGCAGCTTCCTGACCTTGGGCAAGAAGAAGGCTAGGGTCTACATGGAAGACGAGGTGGGCGTGACTTTTGACGATGCAGCCGGTGTGGATGAGTCTAAGGAAGAACTCATTGAGGTGGTGGAATTTCTCAAGTCGCCCGAAAAGTTCACAAGGCTTGGCGGAAAGCTGCCCAAGGGGATCTTACTGGTGGGACCTCCGGGGACGGGGAAGACTCTGTTGGCACAGGCTGTGGCTGGTGAAAGCGGTGTGCCCTTTTTCAGTATGAGCGGATCAGAGTTTGTGGAGCTCTTCGTGGGGATGGGGGCTGCCCGTGTGCGTGATCTTTTCGCACAGGCCAAGGAAAAGGCCCCATGTATCATATTCGTTGACGAACTTGATGCCCTGGGCAAGGCGCGAGGTATTGGCGTGACAGGGGGGCACGACGAGAGAGAACAGACCTTGAATCAGCTTCTCGTTGAAATGGACGGTTTTGACCCAACCCTGGGCGTCATCCTTATGGCAGCCACCAACAGACCTGAGATCCTGGACCCCGCGCTGCTGCGCCCAGGTCGGTTTGACAGACATATTCTGGTCGATAGACCAGATAAGAAGGGCCGGGAAGAGATTTTAAAGGTTCACATGAAAGGGATCACGGTAGCCAAGGATGTGGATGTAGGCACTATTGCCGGTATGACCCCTGGATTTGTGGGGGCCGACTTGGCCAACCTCGTGAACGAGGCAGCCCTGCTTGCTGTCCGTCACAATAAGGATCAGGTGGGGATGGCCGAGTTTGAGGCGGCAGTTGAGCGGATCGTGGCAGGGCTGGAGAAGAAGAACCGCCTCATCAATGAAAAGGAGAGAGAGATTGTGGCATACCATGAGGTGGGTCATGCTCTGGTGGCCCTTTCTTTGCCGGGTGCCGATCCTGTGCGAAAGATCTCCATTGTGCCGAGGGGAGTCGCAGCCTTGGGCTATACGCTCCAGGTGCCCACAGAAGACCGCTTCTTGATGAGCAGAAGTGAGTTGCTCAATAAGATTGCCGTTGCCTTAGGCGGCCGGGCCGCCGAAGAGATCCAGTTTCAGGATATTTCCACCGGGGCCCACAATGACCTTTCCCGGGCCACGGACATTGCACGGAGCATGGTCAAGCAATACGGCATGAGCAAAGAGCTGGGTCACATCTATTTTGAGAAAGAGCGGCAAGGACAGTTTGCCAACTTCGGCATGCCTTCTGAGAAGGACTATAGCGAGCAGACGGCCCAGGTCATTGACGGAGAGATTAAGGCCATCTTGGACGGCCAGTATCAGGTGGCCAAAGGCATCCTCACAAAGCACAAGAAGGTATTGGATGAGGGCGCTGCCCTTGTTCTAAAAGAAGAAAACATAGAAGGGGCGCAACTGAAGGTGCTCCTTGAAGCTGATCACCAAGCCTAATCACTCCAAGGGGGATAGAAGGGGCTCTTCCAAGGTTTTTCCATGACTAGGGGTGCAGATAATACTCTTCTCAGTTTCCTTGTCAAAGATGTGGCACCTTGCCATGTCAAATACAATGGTCATAGGCTTGTTGGGCTTGGTTTCTATCTCTGGGTCGAGCAACAGGGTGACATGGATGCCGTCTTTGTTCACCTGTACAATATCTCTATCGCCCAATGGTTCCACAACGTCTGTAACCATTTCTATGGTGTTTCCGGGGAGGCTTTCAATCTTGGAAGCCCTTTTGTCATAGATGTGCTCTGGGCGTATCCCCAAAGAAACTTCCCTGGCCAAGTGACTCTGGCATTTTTTGCAAAGGCTTTCAGGTATAGATAGTTCAAATTTGCCAAGGTCGACAAATAGCCCGCCGTCCCTGCGTACAATTTTACCGTTGAAGAAATTCATGGCAGGATTTCCTATAAACCCTGCAACGAAAGCATTGCCCGGGGCATTGTACACTTCCTTGGGTGTCCCGACTTGGGCCAGCTTTCCTTCATGCATGATGGCCACACGGTCACTCAGACTCATGGCCTCAATCTGGTCGTGTGTGACGTAGATAATGGTGGCGCCAAGTTTCTTATGAATTCTTTTCAGCTCGATCCTCATCTTGAGTCTCAATGTCGCATCAAGGTTACTCAGAGGCTCGTCGAGCAGTAAGACTTCAGGCTCCACTACTACAGCCCTTGCAAATGCCACGCGCTGTCTCTGGCCGCCACTGAGATCTCTTGGCAGTCTGGACTCCAGTCCTTGCAGGTTTAACAGGTTGAGAGCCCAATCAATGCGTTTCAACATTTCGCTGCGAGCATACTTTTTGATCTTCAGGCCAAAAGCGATATTTTCAGATACCGTCATATGGGGAAAGAGAGCATAACTCTGAAATACCATGGAAACGCCTCTGTCCCTTGGGGGTATGTGGTTTGCCAGAACATGGCCAATGTATAGATGCCCTGAAGTAATCACCTCCAGGCCGGCAACCATTCTAAGGACCGTTGTTTTTCCGCAGCCCGATGGTCCTACCAGAGTCACGAATTCACCATGGTCTACTACCAGGTCGAGATTCCTTATGACTTCAGAAGCCCCGAACTCCTTACTTATACTGCGCAATTTGACTGTTGCCATGTAAAATCCTTCAGCTATTTCACTGCTCCGGCAGTAGCTCCCGTTTGCATATACTTTTGCACCATGAAAGTAAATAGGATAACAGGGGCAGAGAGCATGACCGAGATTGCGGCCAGCAGATTATGCTGGGGTGTCCAAGAGAGAACTTTCTGCAGCAGGACAGGGAGTGTTGATACATTTCCAAAGGCCAGGAGAAAATAAGCAAGGATGAATTCGTCCCAGGAAAGGAGGAACACGTAAATGGCAGCCGCAGCCAGCCCGGGCAGGGCAACGGGCAGCATGACCCTCGTGAAGCTGTGCCATTTGCTTGCTCCCAATACTTGAGCCTGCTCATCCAAATCCCTCGGGATTGTTTCGAAGACCCCCATGGCGATGAAAATCACATAGGGCATGGAAAGGAGGGCATGGGCCATGGCTACCCCCAACAGGGTGTTGACCAACCTCAATCGTATGAACGTCTCTACGATGGGAACGACGGATACGATGTCCGGAAAGAGACGAGCGGATATGAGCAGGGTTGCCAAGACCATCATGCCTCGGAATCTGAATCGCACAAGGGCATAGGCTGCGGGGGTCCCCACGACCAGGGAGATAACTGCAGAAAGCAGTGCCACCTTGACGCTGGTAAAGGCCGATACGACAAAGGTATCCATGGCAGCTAAGCCTTGGAATTGTTCTACAGTGGGATGATAGGGCCACAAGGGGATGGGCAGGCCCCCAGTCACCACGCTGGAGCGGTCACTAATGGAGTACTTGACCATGACGAATACAGGCGCCAGTACCATCAATAGCATCATAACGATGCCGGCAAACCAGATGACCTTCGTGGGTCTGATCCCGCCGATCCATAGGCCTATGGATGTCATACCCTTACCAATCTTCTTCTCAGCCATTTTAGAACATAAAAGATCAATGCCGTGGACATGATGATTAAGACCAACAGGATCAAAGCAATGGCACAGGCCTCGTTGGGGTTTCTCCATTCATGATAGGCCCGATCTATGAGCGTGGCAAGCAAGGGGTAGCTACCTGCCAATATGAAAGGAAAAATGAATTCTTTCCAGATCTCAATGGACCTTAAGACAAGCACCGTTGACATCGCCGGGGTGAGCAGGGGCAGGGTTATCCTGAAAAAGGTCTGAAGGGCGTTTGCCCCCAAGGTTCTTGCGGCCTCATATTGATCTTTGCCTATGGCTTGAAGGCCTGCAAGAATGATCAGCATGGAGATCGGCATATCCCGCCATACTTTTCCGAAGATAGCAACCATAAGGGAAAAAAAGCCAGACCCCCTCCAGTTCAGGGGGTGAGAAATGACCTGGAATGGGAAAAAAGCGTGTCGCCCCATGAGAAGATCATTGACGTGGCCTCCTGGAAAATCAAAGATGATGTAGAGCATGATTGCCGTAACGATGCTTGGAATAGCCAGTGGTAGAATCATGAGACTTCTCACAACCCCTCTTCCTTTGAATTCTCCAACCACCAGGAAGGCCGCTGCCATTCCTATGATGAGCTCCAAGGGTGTGCCGATCAGAGTGAACCAGACGGTGCGTGCGAAGGCTCCCTGGAATTCGGGATTATTTGAAAGCCTCAGGAAGTGGTGAGCGGTGGGGAAAAGGTCGCCTTGCGGCCCTGTGTGGGTCAAGGCCAACTGAACAACCTTGAATAGAATAATCAGCAAAAACCCTGAGAGGTACAACACTGCCGGGGCAAGGATGATCATGCCAAAGATGTTTCTTCTTATAGCAACCATGATCCCTTTGTTTCTCACAGTAGGCAGGTTGGGCGAATAGGCGGTCATTTGGGATATCTGTTTCCCAGCACTTCCTTTACTTGGGGAGCGTAGACTCTGTCGAGTTTTTTTCTGATATAGTCTCTGTCCACTTTTCCTCTTTTTCCATAGTCCTCAGCCACAACAATATCATACCATGCATTCAGATAGACCCTTCCTATCTCGGGATACTCTAGTAACAACGGGATGGTGGTATTTCCGTTGACTTCTAACTGCCTCATGGACACATTAAATACATGGGCCATCCATCCACTGGGAAAGGCCTCCTGCAAGTTTGTCAATATATCCTTCCGGATAGGCATCATGCCGAAGATTTCACATTCGGCCAAATGATTGTCGTAGTTTGTTATCCAGTTGGCCAGGGCCACGGACAGTGACGGGTGGGGAGCCGTTTTCGGGATACCCCACCACCAACCTGCCGTTCCTGCCTTCCTGGTGCCTATCCTTAAGGGGGAGCCCTTTGAATCAAGGTCAAAGGACACTCCTTTGGGCATGAGCGCAACCCTCATATCGTCTGGATTGGCGAGATACCCCTGCATGTGGGCATGGGTGCCCCCATGAATGAAGAAGGAATCTAGCTGGTGCATCATGGCAAGGAACACTTTGCCGTCCTTCATGGCGTTCCAAATCCCGCCGCCGCTCCACGGATCTTGCCACATACCGGGATGGTAGAGTCCGTGCTTTTTGTACACAGCCTCCCATACAAACATGTCCACCACGTGCGAGGCGGAGATGTTGACGACATCCTTCGGACTTCCTCCCATCTGGTAGATTCGATCCACCAACCCGGCCACGGTACCTCCATATTTCTTGGCCCGATGGGCCATACGAGGCATCTTGATGCCGTAGTAGGGTGTATGGGCCCAATAATAGGAGACGACAAAGAGATCATAGTAGTCCCACAGATTGGGATCTTTTTCCAGATCATATCCGGCGGGCAACCCGCAGCCATTATCGTCTTTAAGGGCTCCATCTATTTGTGCTTCAAAGGCCTTCCATCCTTTTACTGCCTCATCTGTCTTTGACTTAAGATAGATCATCGTCCTCGTTTCAAGCTTTCTTGGGATGTAGTAAAGCTTCTGACTGATGGTGCCCATGGCGAGTGCTTTGGTGTCATATTGAGATTTCAGGACCTCCAGTTCTTCCTTACCCATAAGGTCATCGTAGGGAATCATAAAGTCTTTCAAGGGTCTTGTCATTTCAAGAGGGACCTTTACGAGACCGGTAGCATGGTTGCTGCTGTCTCGTTCAAGCCTTAGTATAACTTCAAGATCCCAGAATCTGTCAAAAGGCACCGTAGCCACATGGACATCATGGTTCTTTTCAAAGGGGGCGATGATGTTCTTACGAAACCAGCGGTGTTGCCTGTCCATCATTCTAAGGAGAAGCACAAAGTGCTTTTGTTCCTTTGACAGGGCAAGAGGGGAGAGAAAAAGGATGCAAAGAACCATCAACAAAAAAACGGCTATTGTCTTTTTGGATAAGCTCATGAGTCCAGTTCTTATGCTACCATAAAGCCAGTGTTTATCAAAGAGGCATGGTCTCCTAAAGGGCCCAAGGGATGGCCCCGAGACCACACGTTTCCAGAAATTGGCAGACAAAAGGCCTATTCCAGAACTGGCCAAGACCAGTTGGTTTCCATTTATGAATGACCCCTTTTCGCAATTTCGTCCCGCCCCCCCTGGGGATCCCGCGCAATCCATTGATTTTCTTGACCTTGCGAATCCCAACTCGTCGGGACTAAATTGGAAACTGACACCAGTGCCCCCTCCTTATTGGGCGTAAGTCCATCCTTTCTTTACATGGCTTTCACGGAGTGGGGTGGGGGGAAGGTGGTCTGGGATGGGGGGACAGGGGGGGAGAGCCTGTAAGATCATATGTGCTACTTGGCCAGGAGCCTCCGTAATGCCATTGTCAAGTCTTCTTGTCTATAGGGTTTGAACATGGCTCCGCCAAAACCGTATTTCCTCCAATCTGTCATCACGGGATCGTCGGAATAACCGCTGGAAACGATGGCCTTAATGTCAGGGTCCATCTCTTTCAACTTTCGAATGGCCTCCTTTCCTCCCATACCGTCTCTAACACTTAAATCCAAGATGACCCCATCAAAGGGGTCACCGGAGTCCATGGCTTCTTTGTATCGCACAATTGCCTCATCACCTTCTTCCACAAGCTCAGCCTCATATCCGAGACGGTTCAGCATCTGGCCTGCAAGCGTTCTGAGCATCCGCTCATCCTCCATGACAAGGACCTTGCCTCTTGTAGCATGGCCCTTCTTTTCTGCCCGTCTTTTCGACGCGGTCTCTCCATCAGAGGCAGGAAGATAGCAATTGCAGGTGGTTCCAACAGCTGGTTTCGATGCTACAGCAATGTGTCCATCGTGTTTGTTGATGATGGAATAGGCCGTTGCCAGACCCAGCCCCATGCCCTTCTGACAGCCTCGCTCTTTGGTTGAGAAATAGGGATCAAATATCCTAGGGAGGTCTTCTTCAGGGATGCCCACTCCTTGATCTTGGACGCAGATCTTCACATACTTTCCTGGTTGAATGGGCAGGGTTTGGTCCATCTCGTCTCCGGTGATAATGAGATTCCGTGCAGATAGCCTGATGGTGCCCCTATCAGACATGGCTTCGCGGGCATTGGTGACGAGATGCATGATCACATGCCTCATCTGGCTTTCATCATATTCAATTGCCCAAAGATCCTCGGCAATGGAGAAATCACATTTTGCGTCAGAACCAGCCAGCGCAAGACTCGCCGATTCCTCCAGCAATGCTATTATGGAGGCCCTTTTCCTGACCGGGACTCCTCCTCTGGAAAAGGTGATCAACTGGTGGGTAAGCTCTTTTGCGCGCAGGGATGCTTCTTCGGCCTGACTCAGAAAATCAGAGATTCCATCATCTTGGTTATGGTCTTCCTTTGCCATGGAGACATTGCCCAGAATGATAGACAAAAGATTGTTAAAATCATGGGCAATGCCCCCTGCAAGGGTCCCAATGGCCTCCATCTTCTGAGCTTGCTGAAGGAGTCTGGTGGAGTTTTCCACTTGCCTCCTCACCTTATCCAGTTTCAGGCTTTGGTTGTTGACCACCTCTCGCAGCTTCCTTGCAGCTTCTTTGGCTTCTTCTATAAGTCTTGCGTTCTCAACGGCAAAACCTACATGGCCGAGGAGACTCGTCAAAAAGGTCAAATCGGACCGGCTAAAAGCCTGCCGATTGCCTCGTTTCGAGAGGTTTAGGACCCCCGTGACCTTGCCACGGGCCCGAAGAGGCATGCAAATGAAAGATGTGCTTTCGTATTTCGGGTTATTAGCAATCTGTAATCGGGGATCCTGTTCCACGTCTTCTACCACGACCGCTTCACCGGACGTGGCCACTTTGCCGGCAATCCTTTCCCCCAATTTGAGAATGGTTTCAGTCACAACAGATTCATCTAGGCCTTCGGCACAGAGAACCTTGAGGGTCTGCGTTTCATCGTCTAGAAGCATGACAGAACCAGCCGTGGCATTGAGCGCGGCCATGGTCCTGTGGAGAACAGCTTGGAGGACCTTTGGGGTATTGGGTATCTTAGATACCATTCTGGCCAGTTCACTCAGGGCGTTGAACTTGCCAGAAAGACTCTCCAACTCTGCCGTATGGGCTCTCAGCTGGGCTAGTGTTTCATTAAAGGAATCCGCGATATGGAACATCTCGCTGACGTCGCTCGTTGTAGCGCCTTCACCCAGATGAGTCAAATCGCCCCGTTTCACCTTGATGAAACCTTGGGCCAAGGTCTTGACCTGCCTGACAATGCGCAGCGAGAACACAAACCCTATGAGGGCGATGACCAGACTGGTGCCCAATAGTAAGGCGACTTTGGGCTCCTGAACGATGCCATAGTGTTCCACGACAAAGAGAAAGAGCAAAAGAGGGAGGATAGATGTCAACCCAAAGATGACGGTGTAGAGGTGCCGAAAGGTCCACTTTCTGGGTTGGCGTCTGCTTGCCATGGCGCTCCTTTTGACTATTTTAGTGCCATCATGCTTGGGGTTGGTAGAAAAGCAAAGAAGACCTCAAGGCCATGGGTGGTCGATTCTCTGCTCCAGGGAAAGGTGGTGCTGGTTTGTTCTCTTCTATTGTCCTTTTGGGTTTACCCATCACATCGTCTCATGTGGACCTCGGCAGACTGTCTCCAGCATCCAAAAATCCTTCGGCGGACCTCTTGGACTATTCGGGCAGTGCCAGAACCTGTGTATACCCACGGACGATTTCCTAAGAGGGATCAGCAATTTTTGTGCCATGGTGGCCTGGTAGCCACGACACCCAAGAAGACAGATTGCAGTCCAGGCTGCACAACAGAGGAGAAATCCATAGGCCCAGTGTTCCTTTGGAGCAGGAGCGTGTGGAGGCCTCGTCTCTCGGTGGTGTTCCCAGGAGGCAGTCGCGAAAGGCCCATCTGCGGCGGTCTCATTATCCTTTGGCTGTCTGTATTGATGAAGTCGTAAAAAGTTCATTTTGCTCTCTTTGTGAGTGCTTTTTCCCCAAAACGCTCAATATCCTTGGCAAAGGACCTTTTGCGAGCCCCTTTATTACAAATTTGTAACTCACCATACGTTACGTTTTATCGAAAGTCTGCACTGAATCCGGGCAAACCGATGATCGGATCGCCATTGTCGGGGTGAAGGGGACCTATGGGTTCTGCAGACTTGGGTGTTACTTGAACCGAATAAGCGAGCGCATTCTCCACAGGAGAGCTACCGCAGCCCCCGCGGCTGGCCAAGGGGAGGGTTCAATTGACATGGAGTAGCTGAGCGCCTATGTTTGAAAGGGAAAGAGCACATTTTCGGCAAATCCTTTACCAGAGACGAAAACAGAAGCTTCCAAATGGGCGGAGAGGAGGATGAATCATGAAAAAATGGATCATGGTGGGTGCTGTTGTCGTGATTGCCATTGTGGTTTTCCTGTTTCTTGGGATCTCCAACCTGGGTCCCCTCATGAAGAATGCGGTGAACACCTATGGACCGAGAATGACACACACGGAGGTACGGCTGGGGGACGTGGGCCTGTCCCTGTTCTCCGGGCAGGCCACCCTCAAGGACTTGTATCTGGGCAACCCCAAGGGATTTAAGTCTCCGGAGGCCATGAAGGTTGGCTCCATCCATGTGGATGTGGATGAGGGGTCCCTTACCGGAGACACAATCATTATTGACAAGATAGAAGTGCTTGGCCCAGAGATTACCTACGAGAAGACAGCGAGAACGGACAACTTCCAGACGATTTTGAAGAATTTGAAAAGCACCACAGGTGAAGGTGGGCCCTCGGGCAAGGGGACCGGCAAAGAAGGGGATGGCAAGCAGCTCCTCGTTAGAGACTTCATTTTGAAGGGTGGAAAGGTAAATCTGGCCCTGTCCCTGCCCGGGCTCGTAGAAAAAAGCATAAGTGCGTCCCTGCCGGACATCCACCTGAAAGATGTGGGAAAGGGGGGCGCCCCGCCTTCAGAAGTATTTGAACAGATCTTTGCGGCGCTCTACGGCGAGATGACGTCTCCAACAGTGACCAAACACCTGAATCAGGAGCTAAAGGCCCTAGGTGTGGACATGGGTTCGCTGGGAGAGGGTGTAAAAAAGAAGGCGGAGGCTGTGGGTGAAAGGGCCAAAGAGGAACTCGAAGCAGTGACGGACAAGATGAAAGGCCTGTTGGGGAAATAGGTCAGGAAGAAGAAAAGCCTCTTCGTCAGCAAGTGCGGGCAATGGTCATCACGTGCCAGGTGGGAGCCATCGGTCAGCCAGAAAAAGCGGCAATTCTGCTGCGCAGACGGGGCCGACAATAACGTTCCAGCCTGTTGATTGTCTCAGCTCACGGCCAAGGGCGGCAGCCAGTCCAGGGATGATGATCTCCCGGTGGGAGATCTTTTCTACGACCTGTGAACTTTGAAGATCCTTCCTGATCTGTTCGGCTGTCAGCGCCTCATAGATGACGGCCATGTCCACGGTGTTTCCCCTTGTGTCTGTGAAAAGGAGGAAAAAGGGGCTCCTTGTGGTGCTGAGAACAGCCATCATCACATCTTGCGTATGCACATGATTGCCAGAGACAAGGAGAGGACTTTCCTCGCCAGGGGAGTTGATCTCCACCAACCCTGTAGGCCCGGGCCTGGGATCTGTTAGGCAAGGGAATGAGGGCAAAAGGTTATCAGCGTTCAGGGCCGCGTGAAAGGAGTAGTAGAGACCTTCGGATATGTAAGGGCAATCCTCTGGTTTTTGCTTCCCTTCCTTCAAAGCCTGGACGAATTTCTCACAGGTTTTTTCCCCGCAGGCGCCGCAATCAGTCTGAGGAAGATATCTTATGAAGTCAATCCTTTCCGCATACGTATCAGCTAGTAGCATAAGAATTCTCGAAATAGGCCTTGGCCTCGCCCACTGTGTAGAGAGACCCGGTAATGCACACCAAGTCCCCGTGGCCCGCCTCATCCAAAGCCAATGATATGGCATCTACCAGATGGGGTATAACGACGAAGTCTTGTTTGAGGCAACGGACAAACGATGACAGGTCTGCAGGATCGGCAGCACGCTCATATTGTGGTCTGGTGAGAATCATGCGGTGGGAAATACCGGCGAGTTCTCGCAGCATAGGCCTCCATGCCTTGTCCTTGAGGATGCCAAGAACCAGAATTAGCCGCCGGTACACCACGCGGTTTTTCAGGTATGCTTTCAGGGTCTTCACTGCCGATGGGTTGTGAGCGCCGTCCAATAGGACAAAAGGATCCGTTGAAACCGCCTCCAGACGGCCGGGCCAGCGGGTTTGGGCAAGGCCTTTGTAGATGGCCTCATCGGTTACCTCCAGGCCCTTTTCCATGAGGAGCTCCAAGGCCCCGAGGGCCAGGGCTGCGTTGATCATCTGGTGATCGCCAAGAAGCCCTGCTTTCAATCCTTGCCATGTATGGGCCTTCCCCAGGCAGGTGAAGCGGCCATGGGTCGATTTGTGGACCTTGATCTCTTTTCCTATCCTGAGCAATGGCACTCCTTTTTCTGTTGCTGCCTGCTCAATGACCTGAAGGGCAGATTTTTGTCGCGTTCCCGTCACAACGCCAGCGTTTTCCTTTATGATGCCAGCCTTTTCAGCAGCGATCCTTTTAAGGGTGTGGCCGAGGTATTCGGTGTGTTCCATACTGATGTTGGATATGACACAGGCTTGGGAACGGACCACATTGGTGGCGTCATACCGCCCGCCCATGCCGGTTTCCAGCACGGCCCAGTTCACCTTTTTTACGGCAAAATGATAAAGGGCCATGGCCGTGGCGCACTCAAAGAACGTAGGGGGCTCGCCCTGCGTGTAGATCCGTTGGACGGCCTCTGCGGCCCCTGCCACGTCGTTGTCCGAAATGGAGTTTCCGTTGATCTGGATCCGTTCATTGAACCGGATAAGATGGGGGGATGTGTAAAGACCGACCTTATAGCCCGCACAGACCAGCACTGAGGAGAGGAAGGAGGCCACTGACCCCTTGCCGTTTGTGCCGGCAACGTGGATACACGCGTATTGATCCTCAGGGTTGCCCAGGCCCTTCATGAGGCGAGAGATGGTGGTCAGTCCAAGCTGAATCCCGAAACGGCGCAACCGGTAGAGGGCGGACAGGTGATCGTCAATGGAAGAAATCATGGAGACATTTCATGCTACATGCCTTGAGGCTTCAGGTACAAGGCGCACGAAGCCTTAGAAATGGACGACAAAGGCAGGTACGCCGCAATGGCTCTGCCTATCAAATCAGCTCGGCACATCCTTTCCACGAGACTCTCACGGGCCTGCGATTTAGTGCTTGAAGCTGCGCTGGCCGGTATACACCATCGTGGCGTCGGCCTCGTTGCAGGCCTCGATAGACTGATAATCGTTGAGCGAACCACCGGGATGGATCACAGCGCAGACCCCTTGGCGAAGCCCCACGTCCACGCCGTCCCGGAAGGGGAAGAAGGCATCGCTTACCATGGCCGCGCCGATGAGACCGCCCTTTTCTTGGGCGACTCTTTTATCGATCTCTTCCTTTTTTGCTTGGTCCGTAAGCTCATTGTAGGGGATCCCTAGTTCTTCAAAGCAGTATCGGTCCGCCAGCTTTCGGTAGGCCTTGTCCCTTGCTATCTCGGCAACGCCGACCCGGTCCTGCTCACCCGTTCCTATCCCCACCGTGACTTCGTTCTTGGTGTATATGACGGAGTTGGACGTAACTCCCGATTCCACCAGCCATCCAAAGAGTAGGTCCCGATACTCGTGGTCCGTGGGCGCCCTATTGATACGATAGGTCTTGCCCTTGTATTCGCACTCGGCCAGTGTGAGATCCTCTTTTGTCCGAGCTTGAGGGACAAAAGACCACTGTGCGATGATGCCTCCATCTATAAGGCTCTTGAATTCTACACAGCGCTCGCCCACAAAGGTTTGCAGGCGGCCAATATTAGAGATCCTGATGACCCGGAGGTTCTTCTTCTTAGTAAAGATATCCATGACCCCTTCTTCAAAATCAGGGGCGACCACCACTTCGGCGTATTGTTGGCTAATGGCTTCTGCCGTGGCCTTGTCCACCGGTTGGTTCAGGGCAATGCAGCCGCCAAAGGCCGCTACACGGTCGGCCATGTTGGCTTTCACATAGGCCTCTTCCAAGGAATCGGCTCGCGCTACCCCGCAAGGGTTGTTGTGCTTTACGATGACCACCGTGGGCCTGTCCGTGAAGTACCTTAAGATGTTCAGGGAATTGTCAGCATCGGTGACATTGGTCTTCCCCGGGTGTTTTCCCGATTGAAGGAGTTCTACGTCAGAAGCCAGGTATTTGCCGGGCTGGATGGTCTGGCTGTCGCCTAGGACCAAATTTCCGTTAACCAGCCGGTAAAGAGCGGCCTCCTGGCCCGGGTTTTCTCCATACCGGAGGCCCTTTTGCACGTCGTCCACGACCCAGGCAACCTTTTCGTAGAACAGGGTCTGGCGCTTGTCGCCATCCACAAAGGCTACTTCCATGTTGGGCGAAAAATGGTCGTCCATAATGGTCCTGTACATCTTCTTGAGATCTTCAGCCATCGTCCTAGCCCTCCACTATTTGGTAACAGGATTGCACATCGCCGAACGGTTTGCTTGCCAGGAAATCTGCAATATGGCGATCATATACGGCAGTGTGTTCAAAGGCCTTCTTGGCCAGTTCATATCGAAGCGCCAAAGGGATTTTGCCGTCACCAGCCTTCATTTGAGAGATGATGGCGCCATAGTCCCCAGGGTCTACCACCGATGCAACACGGATGAAATTCTTTGCCGAGGCCCTGATCATGCAGGGGCCTCCGATATCGATGTTGCCCCTGGCCTCTTCCACGGTGACGCCGGCTTTAGATATCGTCTCTTTAAAGGGATAGAGGTTTACCACCACCATATCTATGGCAACGGCGCCGGTCCTTTCAAGGTCTTGCTGGTGGGCGTTGTTATAGGTCTCGGTAAGCAACCCGAGATAGATCTTAAAATCAAGAGTCTTGACCAGTCCCCCTTGGGTTTCAGGCTGGCCCGTGTACTGACTCACAGGGGTCAGGCATTTGTCGGCTTTATCCCCCAAGATCTGCTGTATCCTGCTGTACGTGCCGCCCGTGGAGTATATGCGCACGTCCGGGTTAATCTCCAGCATCGAGGGAACAAAGCTTTCCAGTCCACTCTTGTCGGACACACTGACAATCACATTTCTTACCTTGACGTCTCCACCGATCTTATCAACAATGTTTACTGCCATGGCATTGCCTCCAGTTCTGAGTCCCCATCTTCTGTCTCCACCTATCCCACCGAAAGGCCGCCAAATCCTTCCACAGAACCAGTTGTGCCGTCAAGGGTTTTTGGATTCAAGTTGACATATGTGGGCATTCTGCTAAAAGCCGAACTCAGAAACGTCGTTGTGGCCGGACTAATGAAAGAGTAACGTTCAGAAGTTGTGACAGTGTATCTCTAAATAGAGATTCCGGACAGGGCGAATCGCTTCTCTTCGACATCCAATGCCTTTAAGTAGCCCATACCATTGGTGTCGAGGGAAATGGCTGTATGCCTACGTTCAGCGATCCCCCCTATCCTTTAAACTGCGTGCTAAGAGAGTTTGCCTCAACTTTTGAACGTTACCAATGAAAGAGATGAAGGATATTCAAAGCCAACCAGATTATCGCAATATAGACCTCACTAAGGTGGGCATCAAGGGGATCAAGTATCCCATGAACGTCTTGGACAGGACCAACAAGACCCAGGCCACGGTGGCCACGGTGAACATGTATGTTCATCTGCCCCACAGGTTCAAAGGAACCCACATGAGCCGGTTCGTGGAGGTCTTAAACGACTATTGTGCCGACCTGAACCTGAAGACCTTTTTTGAGATGCTGGACAGAATAAAGAAAAGCCTTGAGGCCCCAGCCGCCAATCTGGAGATCAGCTTTCCTTATTTCATCAAGAAAAGGGCGCCTGTGTCCGGCGTTCCCAGCATGATGGAATACAGATGCAAATATGTGGGCGAAATAAGAGGAGACGAACGCAAGCTTTACATCGGTGTGAGGGTCCCAGTCTGTACCCTTTGTCCGTGCTCAAAAGAGATCAGCAGCCACGGGGCTCACAATCAGCGTGGGATCGTTTCCGTGACCGCCCTTTTTAAGGATTTCTTTTGGATTGAGGAGATCATCGAGATCGTTGAAACCTCGGCCAGCAGCGATGTCTTTGCCTTGCTAAAGAGAGAGGACGAGAAATTCATCACTGAACAGGCGTACAGCCGGCCCATGTTTGTGGAAGATGTTGTAAGAGAAGTGACCGACAAGTTGACAAAAGACGCACGATTCGTTTCTTTTAGCGTGGAAGCCGAAAACTTTGAAAGCATTCACAACCACAGCGCCTATGCTTACACGGAGGTGGCCCCCCGGGCATCGTAGTCTGGCCCTTGGAGTCCTGTGTTCTGTGGACCCGCCGAACCCCGGTCACCCCCCAGAGGGAATGGTGAAATAAAAGGTCGATCCCTCCCCGCGCTCAGATTCCACCCAGATCTTCCCACCATGGTTGTTGACAATCCTCTCCACGATTGAAAGACCCAGACCTGTTCCCTCCACGTCGTTGGTTTCTTCCAGCCGATGGAACCGTTCAAATACTCTTACGTGATGCTTGGCATCAATCCCTATCCCGTTGTCCCTCACAAAGAATTGATGAAACTCTGCCTTGTCTTCATGGCCAATCTGGATCTTGGGGCTCCTGGTGCGGTCTCGAAATTTGATGGCATTGACGAGCAGGTTGTCGAGGACCTGATAGATCCTTTCGCCGTCGCAGTATACAGAAGGAAAGTAGTCTTCCAGGATCACCTCTACTCCAGTCTCGTTCAGCCTATCCTGGAGATTTGATAATACGTTTTCTACTATCTCAGAGAAAGAAACCTCTTCAAAGGTGGAAACGACCTTACCAATCCTTGACAGTGCCAGCAGGTCTGAGATGAGTGCCTCCATGCGATTGGCGTTTGCCTGGATCCTTTCCAGACACGTCCTGCCCTTTTCGTCCATTTTATCTCCATAGCCTTCGAGAAGGAACGAAGAAAACCCCAGGATGAAAACAATGGGGGTTTTCAGGTCGTGGGAGACAATATGGGAAAAGCTCTTAAGCTCTTCATTGATGTTCCGAAGTTTTTCCTCTGCTTGCTTCCGCTTGGAGATGTCTATGAAAAACAGCTCTGCGCCCACCACCTCACCACCCTTAACAACGGGATTGGCAGAAAAGGTGTGGTAAGCGATGCATCCATCTTTGCATCGACTGATAGATTCACCGGAGGGAATCGGTTCTCCCTCAAGGAGATTTTTAAAGTTCCTCTCAGCCTGCTCTTTGTTGGCCTCGGCCTGTGTCAGCGTAAAATGTTGTCCCACCACCTCGTCGCGTGAGGCGTAACCGTGCATCCGCAACCAGGCGTCATTACAATCTTGGAAGCGGCCACTTTTATCGATAAAACAATAGCCGGCTTGACTCCCTTCAACGATGTTGCGAAACCGTTCTTCACTCTCCCGCAACGCCTCCTCAGCCCTTTTGCGAGCTACGCGGTCTTCGTACTTTTCAACTGTCTGAGGCACTACGATGGGCAGGAGATCCAGATAGCCATCTTGGGGGTCCTTCACGATATAGTCATCCACTCCAGCCTTCAGGGCCGAGACAGCGAGTTCTTCCGACCCTCTTCCCGTGAGCAGTACCAAAGGTAAGGGGAGCTTCTTGTCGAGGAGGTCTCTGCAAAGGTCTAGTCCTGTCATCCCCGGCAAATTATGGTCGACTACCACAAGGCTGAAGGAAGAGGGGGCGGCGCGAAGTCGTTCCATGGCCTCTTCGGCCCGCACGCATTCCGTGATTTCACAGGACACCTGACTTCTGCGCAGGGCCCGTCGGAAGGCCAATCTGTCGTGTTCATTGTCTTCAACCAGGAGGATACGAAGAGTCGTTGGTCTTTTCATAGGCTTTCTAACCTCATGGATGTGGGAGTTCTACCAATTGCCAGAAGAGATTGATGGTTCTTACTGCCGTGGAGAACCTTTCAAACCCCACTGGTTTGACAATGTAGGCATTGACTCCTAGATCATAGCTTCTCAGTCGATCCTCTTCGGCCTTTGAGGAGGTAAGGATGACTACCGGAAGCCGAAACAACTCCTTATCTTCCCTAATGTGCTTCAGCAGAGTGAGCCCGTCCATTTTAGGCATTTTAAGGTCGAGAAGAAGGAGCCCAGGCCGAGGGGCGGCCCCGGGTTCACTGTATGCGCCTCTTTGCTTTAGGAAATCCAGGCATTCCTCTCCGTTGCTGACGATGTAAAGCGGGTTAGCGATATGATGGGTTTTCCACGCCCGTCTTGTGGCTAAAACGTCGTGCTCATCATCTTCTGCCATGAGGATCACAAAGGGCTCTTTTGGCTCCCTTTCCATTTTTATGTCTCCTTATGTGCGTGAGGAAGGGAGATGAAGAAGGTACTCCCTTTTCCGGATATTGATTCCACGCGGACGGCCCCATGGAGTCTACCTGCCGCTTTCTTGACAATGGCCAGACCCAAACCAGTGCCGCTATACTCTTTGCGCGTATGGAGGCGATGGAACATACGAAAAATTTGCTCTTGGTGGCGGGGAGCGATCCCGATACCGTTGTCACGCACAAAGAGCTCACAGCCCTCACCGTCTGCGGGAAGCCACCCGAGCTCAATCCGTTTACATGTCGCGTGATTGAATTTGACCGCGTTTCTGATGAGATCCTGAAAGATCTGCGTGAGAAGGGTCGGGTCCGTCTCGATGGTGGGCCAGTCATCACCCATCACCACCTCCACATCTGGGGGCAAGGCAAGGGTGGTTACCAATTCTTGGAGAAACACGCCAATGTCTACGGCCTGAGACGGCACGCCCTGTTTTCCAACCCTGGAGTATTCCAACATGTCTTCCACCAGGATCTCCCCTTGGCGAACTGCCCGTTTGAGACCATTGATGTAATTTTTCTGGTCCCCGTCCAAGCGCTCTTCGAGGTCTTCGTAAAGGAAGTCTGCGTAGTTTCGGATGGCCCGAAGGGGCGCTTTCAGATCATGGGAGACCACGTAGGCATACTCGGAAAGCTCTTCGTTAGCTGCCTCCAGCGCGGTGGCCTTCCTTTCAAGGGCCCTGTGGGCAGCATTCAGGGCCTCCTCCGCCCGCTGACGCTGAGAGAGTTGGAGTTTCAACTGCTTTGTTGTGGCCGCCAGTTCGGCGGTGCGTTCTTCTACGCGGAGTTCCAGTTCATCGTGGGCCTTTTGCAAGGCCTCTTCGACCCGCTTGCGCTCCGTGACGTCTCGCAAAATGTGAACACTGCCCACCGATGCCCCATCAGTATTCGAATAGATGGCAGCACTGATGCTGACGTCAATAATTTTACCCTCTTTGGTGTGTCTGCGGCTTTCAATACCAGAAAAGCTTTCACCCAGAAGCACTTTGTCAATCATCATCTGGGTCTCTGGCCAGTTTTCTTTAGGGACATAATCCATTTTCATTCCCAAAACCTCTCCTGGGGTCCAGCCGAAAACTCGGGTGAAAGCGGGGTTGATATAGACGCCCTTGCCCTCCATATCATAGACAACAACGGGGTCCGGACACGCTTCGAGGACCGTATAGTACTTTTCCTGGCTTTCCTTCAACGCGTTCTCTGCGTGTTTGCGTTCAGCGATTTGTTCCTTGAGTTGCTCAGCATAGATGAGGGCCTGCTCGTGAGCGACCTGCACACGGAGGATGGTTTCTCTCAAAGCCTCCTCAACACGCATCTGTTCGGTGATGTCCGCTATGTTGCCCAGGATGGCAGGTCTACCGTGGTACATGATCCGCGCGTTTCTCCTGGCAATCCATATAGTCCTGCCGTCTTTGGTGAGACCCTTTGCCTCATATTCTTCTGGGGCCTCTTCGCCCTTGAGCCTCTTTTCCCTTATTTGGTTCGTTAAGTCCCTGTCCTCAGGGTGGACCAGGTTTCGAGATTCCGTTCCGATCAGATCGTCTTTATGATACCCGTAGATGTGTGCGAATCTGTGGTTGGCAAATACGATTTTCCCATCCTGGTCGATGTAGATTCCGGTGAGCGAGTTCTCCACGAGGGTACTGTATTTCTCCTCTGATTTTCGTAAGGCCTCTTCTGCGTGATTGCGCTCTGAAAGGATCTCTTCTTCCGTCTGAAATACGTCCCAGAAGAGACGAGCGGCGACATGGTCCATCAATCGGATGTGATCTGGTTTGGTCGTAGCGATTTCATTTGCCACTTCCTGTCGACCGGTCAGCTCTATGATGAGGTTAAGACCTTCAAGCCTGTAGAGATCCCGGTAGTCATTCGTGGTATAAATACCGTGCTCTTGGGCAAAGCGATACCCCTCTGCCTCGGGGCTTTTAGAGGCGACGCCAATGAGCACCATCTGAAGGTGCTTCAGCTTTTCAGCCAATACCATGTCGATAATGGCCTTGCATCCAGGACCGCCACCAACGATGGCGACATTAAGGGTCTTTGACTGTTCAAACATGTGAACCCTAGCCCTTCATTACCAGGCTTTCCTCTTGTGAATGACAGATGTCCGGTGCCAGGATTCCAAAAACGCGACCAAAGGGCAGCGGTCTGTCTCCTGCCTGCTGGATCTTCAACTGGACCTCCACGAGTTGTCTGGGAGGCCACTGAGGCATGTCAACGAGCAACGCAGACACTTGGTCTGCCAGTCGCTATAACATGAGATGGCTGAATCTATTGACTCATGACAGATTGTAGGTCTGCTCGATGGCAAATCTGCGTCCTTGGCTTCTTGAAGATTTCACCTGTAACCGATCCAACAAGGTCATGACCGATGTCTGTTCTTGGTGGCTCCTCCTGAGCACTTCATTCATTCCGCAGGCTCCATTTGTGTCTGTCACGTCAAGTTCGGGCGTCACTGCTTCGAGAAACGGAACCTGTCAAATCTCACTCCATGTCCAAAACCTCCTCCAGGATTAGCGGCTACGGGCACGTTTCTCACCACTCTTCCCTGGGCAGAGACACGCTTTGCGAAGATCCCTGCCTCTGCAATGGAAAGGTCAATCTCAACAGAGATCCGGCGACCCTTCTGAATAAGATGATGGCACACGATAAAGCATCCTGAAACATTAATATCCAGTGTGGTTGTTGTCTCTCCATGGGCGTTTCCAAAGGCATCTTCCCATGTTACCTGCACAGGGAGCCTCAGACTGTATCTCTCTCGCGTTCTCTTGTCCCTTTTTGCCATGTCAGATAGCCCGAAAAGGTTACAGGTCAGAAACGCATCTCCTGTTGCCGCAGGGAAGAGAAGATTGTCCTTTGAACTCATGGCGCAACGTAACGCCCTGTCAGGGGCCGTCTGCAGCCAGTCTAAAGTTGTTTCCCGTGTTCAGCGCAGTTCATCAAGGGTTGGATATTGGTGGGGAGTTCCTTGCACTTGGGGTTAGGATACAGAAATCTGACGGGAAAATCAAGTCTGCTAGGTTTTTCTTTGTCCCAACACTCTACGCAGGGTCACTTTTAGGTCTTCTTTCAAGTAGGGTTTGAACATGACCCCTTTAAAGCCATGTTATAGCCACTCTCTCATGACCGGATCGCCGTGATAACGGCTTCAAACAATCGCCTTGACCGCAGGGTCTATCTCCAGTAGTTGGGCGGTCCGTTGCTCAACACGCATCTCTCATTTGTTGTGAACTTTCTCCAGCTCCTTGACCTGTTGTCCCAGTTGTTCATAGGCTGGCTTGTGGGCCATGAGTAGACCGTCATAGAAACAAAAAAATGGGATGGGATTCTCTTTGGAGCTGTTCTCTAGAAACGTCAAGAGTGTTCAGCAGATAGCGCCGTTAATCCAACAGAAGTGGCGGTAAAGCATGTTGATAGCGGTCCACCAGGTAACGTGGGATGAGAGGCATTCGCAGAAACGGAAGGGAAAAAATTGCGGCACTGGCCAGGTAGAAGGCTAGGGTTAGCCTGAAACTTGCCCCCCTATCCCTTGTGTCTGGATAACACAACGGGAGCCAACAGCACCTGCACCATGAGGGGATGCTGCAAGGCGGGGACCATAGAAGAAAGGCTCATCCTGCCTGCAAAAGGTCATATCCTTCCGAGTGCAACAGCCCCTCCATTTGTCCTCCTGGCCTAGGCTATGTCAGCAGTTGCCAGGACAAACAAATGGGCCGGGCAGATGCCTCAAAGAAGCATCGTTGCAAAGACTACCACTATGATGAGGCCTACCACGCCACAAACTATACAAAAGGAAAGTAGTCGTTTCCAATCCCATGATTGTTCCATCTGAAAAAAACCTCCTCTTCTTGTATCCTTGAATGGTGTGCACCTGCCCTGGCAGTGGAACGCTCTGTTCCGCCAAACCGCCCTGATCTGGGGTTATCCCTTCGTGTGACTCAAAAAAGAAAGGACTCGACACAGGGCATTGAAGTTAGGCCAGCCTTATCAGTACTCTGAGTTTTTGTCAATCGATTCTAAAGCCTTATGCCACATTTTCCAGAACATGTGTGCGGTGGGACCTGCCCACACAGACCCTCCAACAGGCCCTTGGGGACCATCCATGAGACACAGACTCTCCCTGGAGACGTCCACATCCGGCATTTTCGCCACTTTTCCAGTGAAAATGCCTATCCTCCAGAGATGCCTTTGCCTGAGGTGTAGATAACAACCTGAAAATGTGAAGATATCATTGTTGCTGCAGGCTGGCATGGTACTTGCTAAACTATTCGCCATACTGAGCCATCAGATGCAAGGCCCAGATTTTTGAAAGGCCAACCAGCAAAGGAGCCACAGATTGGTTGATAAAATCTTAGAGATTCAGCACCGGTGCAATCCCCTTCATCTGTATTGTCGCTTAGTAGAGAAGGGCTTGAACAAGAAGATGTCCATGGGGATGTGCAAGTGTTACGAAATGCTGATTTATAAGGGCCTTGCCTGGTGCACCGTCCTTGCTGTGGGGATCTGCAGGTTGGTGAAGCGCACAACCTCATCCTGTCCCTCCCAAGGACCTGTTCTTTGGTAGATGGTTGAACAGAGGTGATGATAGGAGAAGATGCCACCCGAATTCCTTACCGAACAAACAAACCATGTGACGGCCAAAGCCCTCCAAGGGTTATGCTCACAAAGGAAATTTCGAGGTTGGCACCTGAATGGCTTCTCGGATGTGCGTGCATCTCTTCTACCGGGCGTCTTCTACACTAATACAGGGGTGTGAAAGATAGGCATCGGGATGAAAACGGCATCTTGGGAAGCCATTAGTCTTCATGTTTTGTTTATTCCGTAGGATTTTCCCACGTTAGAGGTTCCACACCGGCTCCATTAGCAGCTCAACTCACTGACATTGCCATATCCAGGTGCCTGCCGTGTGCTTTAATGCAAGGTTCGTCTGCGCAACCTGAAACAGGGGCTTTAGATCCCTCGCAAGACCGTCGAGCTTGACTTTTCCTGCAGTTTGGGTATTGATTGTTCTACCCTGTTTGACAGAGGGGTGGAAAGTCGGTCTAGAAGGGCCGTGGGACCAAAGTCTTTCAGGCTCTGACATGGACAAGAATGGAGGTAAGACCATGCATACAAGGACGAAAATGCTGACCATGATGGCCTTATCGGTGGTTGCTTTATGGGGATTTGCCGCGGCAGGTTTCACCGGGTGCGCTTGGGCACAGGGTCCTATTGTGACAGCATCGAATGGATCTGTGGTTGCGGGGACCTTGAGTCGCTCCTCGAAGTGGATGTCGTCCCACACAAGTTCAGGAGTCACCGCAACGGCAGCACCATCCCTTGATCACAGCAATTCAACATCGGGCATTGGTGACGTGAGTGTCGTCATGATTGCCACCATACAGCAGGGGGGTGGTTCCTTTAACCAATTCCTAGATCGTGTGCAGCAGAATCACGAGTCAGTGATACCGAACCTTTTCTCTACGGTGACTTACAGGCAGGAAGCCTCTGCCTCCGGTGTTATTGACAAGTTCAATGCAGTACTTCATTATCATTCAAACATGCCTGATTACCAAGTGCCGGAACCTTGGTTCGTCTTGCAGTAGATGGTCCATTGTCTCTGTCCGAGGTAGTTGGTGGATGTACCAGCTGCCTTCTTTTTTCTGGTAATCCGCCGTGTCGTCTCCTGGCCGCAAGTCGAGCCTTCCTTCCCTTGTCTGTGGCTTCCTGGTGAAGTCTTGATTTTCCATAATGAACCTTTATTGCAGTTATTGCAGCAGGGTGAGATGAATGTAGAGGATAAAGAGGTAATAGAGAAGAAAGAACACCTCCTTCGCCTGCTTCGAGATACAAGGTCCCTGCTGGTTGCCTATTCCGGCGGTGTGGACAGCACCTTGCTCTTGGCCCTGGCCCATGAGGCCCTTGGCGGGAAAGTGGTGGCAGCAACCGGGATTTCGGAAATATTTCCGGTCCGCGAGAAGGAACTGGCGGAAGGATTTACCCGAAGGAGCGGTATTGACCACATTCTTCTTCCGTGGGAAGTAATGGGGGTCCCTGGCTTTGTAACAAATAAGCCAGACAGGTGCTACCACTGCAAGAAATCTCTTTTCAAAGAGTTCATGGCCGTGGCTAAAGCGCGAGGAATAAGGTATGTAGCCCACGGAGCCAATGTGGATGACCTTAGAGATTACAGGCCAGGGCAGCAAGCTGCCGGCGAGATGGGTATTCTCTCCCCTTTGATAGATGTGGATCTGAAAAAGCTCGAAATCCGGCATCTTTCAAAAGCAATGGGCCTTTCCTCGTGGAACAAACCAGCCACGGTCTGTCTTGCTTCGAGGATACCCTATGGGAGCCCCATTACTGCCAAGAAGTTGCAGATGGTAGATGAGGCCGAGGGGTTTCTTCTGGAGAGAGGTGTCAGACAATGCCGAGTAAGGCACCATGGCGCTGTGGCCAGGATAGAGGTGGAAAGGTCGGATCTTTCCATGATCATGGGCAATGGCCCTAGAGAAGCGATTCTAAAGAGGTTCAGGGACATAGGTTTCGTTCATGTGACGCTGGACATGGAAGGTTATGTCTCCGGGTCCATGAATCGCGTCCTGGGGACGGCGACAAAAGGAGAGGAGATGGATGACGAATAAGATTGTTCTGAAAGACGCTTACAAGGGCTCCACCTTGTACCAAGACAAAATCATACCCCCTGAAGAGACCGTTCTGAGGTTTAAGGAAAGACTCAGGGAAGTAGATCTGGACATCCTGAAGAGTACCAGAAGAATCGACAACGGCAGGTTGGGCATCCCTGTCTATTTTAGCATCTGCGGCAAGGACGCGAGAGATGTCATCGGAGCAGAGAAGCAGATGGGAAAAGGGGCCACGCCTGACCAGTCAGAGGCCAGTGCGGTGATGGAGTTGGCCGAGAGGTTTAGTTTTTTCAGTTTCTGCAAGGACCCCGGGAAATTCCTTGTTGAAGAATACAGAAACATCAAAGATCCTGTTCTGCCCTTTGAGGCTATTGCCCTCTCCGTCCACGATGATTCTGACGACCTGGACAAGGCCCGAGAGGTCTTTTCAAGGCTTCCACTTAAATGGACCTGGGCCTATAATCTGACCAGAGAAGAAGAAATGCTCATTCCCTTTGACTGGTTCTTTGCCATCAACGAGTTCAACGGCCCGTCGGCCGGAAATTGTGTGGAAGAGGCCCTCATTCAGGGGATATGCGAAGTCATAGAGCGGCATGTCTCATCCATGATCAGCCAGAACAAGCTTGGGATTCCGGCCATTCGCAAGGCTTCAATAAGCGATCCGGTGGCCCTGGAGATGATAGGCAAATACGAAAAGGCTGGCGTGCGGCTTTTTATCTCTGACTTTTCCTTCAACACCGGCATCCCCACTGTGGGCGCCCTGGCTTATGACCCATCCACCTTTCCCCAAAGAAGCGAGATCGTCTGGACGGCAGGTACCACACCGAATCCACAGAAAGCACTGAATCGAGCCCTGACGGAGGTTGCCCAGCTTGCCGGAGATTTCAACACTGGCTCCAATTATGTTGCCAGCGGCCTTCCAAAGTTCAGGACCATCGAGGAAGCTGACTTTGTGCTTCGTTGCGATAGGGAAGTGGGCATCTCTGAATTGCCGGACCTTTCTCATGACAATATGAAGGTGGAGGTGGAAAACTGTGTCTCGACGTTGTCCAAGATCGGTATGGAGGTCATCGTGGTCAATGTCACCAACCCCATCCTTCAAGTCCCAGCCTTTTATACCATCATACCAGGGGCGCATTTTCGGGAACGGGCTGCTGGGACCAGCGTGGCCATGTTTTTAGCCAAGCTCATGGCAGAAAATGGGGACCCTGAACAGAGAATCGACGAACTTCAGAGGCTGGATGTCTTCATGCCTGGAAAGTACTTCGTGAAATTCTTCCTGGGATCGTGCCATCTTTCTATGAACGAGCCTGCCGAGGCCTGGAAGTTCTTCGAGGAGGCCCTGACTTTGAATCCCAAGGAAGAGGATAGGGCAAGCATCTATTCTTACATGGGAGTGTGTTTGAAGGATTTGGGTCAGTACCGGGAGGCGATCAGGGTCCTGGAGAAGGCAGAGGGCTATGATGACGAGAGGACCGATATCTACAACCTCATGGGATTCTGTTACTTCAAGTTAAAGGAGCACGAAAAGGCGATTGCGTGTTTTCGGCAGGTACTTGATCTGGATCCCAGTTCTGCCATTGATTATGCGAACATTGCATCTAACTATCGAGACATGGGAAAAACGGAACTGGCCGTTCGACACTATCAACTCGCCCTCGAGCTGGATCCGTCCATTGAATTTGCCAGGGACAACCTGGCGCGCCTGCAGGAATCGTGATGACCAGCTGTGCTGTACCTGTTCCAGAGCGACTGCCTGCGGCGGGCCCGTGAACAGGTCCCTTTTGAGGTGTGGGAGAAGATGATCATCGACGATGTCTTTGAGACCCTTTACAGGCGATACAATCGGCGCGAGCATGTCCATCCTGACCCTCTGGAGTTTCTTTACCCTTACGGAGCCCTTTGCGACCGTGAAATCGTGGCATTTGTCGCCTCGTCCCTTGCCTATGGAAGGGTATCTCAAATTTGCAAGAGCGTCGTCCGTGTGCTTGAACGGATGACGCCTGGTCCGCGGGTTTTTCTGAATAAGGCCTCTCCTGAAACAATTCGCCGGACTTTTTCGGGCTTCAAGCATCGTTTCACCACAGACGAGAACCTTTGTGCCATGCTAGTCGGTATCAAAAGGGTTCTGAAACGTTACGGCTATCTCCATACCTGTTTTGCAGAAGGCTTGCATGATGACGACGATACGATACTTCCAGCCCTTTGTGCCTTCGCGAAGAAATTGACGGCAAGTGCTGACGGTCCCGTGCATCATCTGGTTCCATCTCCAGAGAAAGGGAGTGCCTGCAAACGACTGAACCTGTTCCTGAGGTGGGTGGTGCGGCAAGACGAAGTGGATCCTGGCGGATGGGAGGAGATATCTCCATCAAAACTCGTTATTCCTGTGGATACGCATATGCACAGAATAGGTCTTGGGGCTGGATTCACAAGACGGAGACAGGCAGACATGCGAACAGCCATGGAGATCACGAAAGGTTTCAGGGCCGTGGCCCCGCAGGACCCGGTCAAGTATGATTTTTCTCTGACCCGCTTGGGTATCTGGGGGGATGGAGACCTTGGCGGCTTTTTAGAAAAGGGTCTAGAAAAAGGAGGGTTTTCTATTCCTCTGTCTGTTCGATAATGACCTTGTGATCCACAAGGGCGAGACGGCTGATCCTTCCCTTGATGAACTTCTGTTCGCCGAATATGGTCGTAAGGCGCAGATTTCCATTGTCAGGTTCTACGGTATCAATGGCCGCAAGAAAAAGCTCTTCCTTGCCATCTTTTACAAGATACGCATTCGCCTCACACATGATACTGTCCTCCAGGGTGAAGGCACCTGCGTGCCTCTATTCCCGGTGCAGCCCCTATTTTTCTCCAGGCACGGGAGCTACCATCCCCTTGGGGTCTTCGCCGTCACTGTGATGATGTTCATGGTCGTGTTCATGGTCGTGGCCAGCACCGTCAGTTCCATGGTCATGGAGGAACTCGTAGTGTCTTTTCCTCCCGGCACCCTTTCCGGTTGAACAACATTTGCACATGGGACCCTCCTTACAGTGTCTAGATCATGGACTATGCAACTATAGGCTCCCACCACGATCCTGTCAAACGAAAATGGCGCGGCTTGCCCGTGTTTTGGGTGTTTTTCTGTCTGATATTGCCGCTGTTGTGCTGTGTTGCAGGCCGCTGTCATCATTGTCAACCCTGTCAAATTTCTTGCATGTTGGCAACTTGATGACTATGCTAGTAAGTCCTCAAAAACTTAGGGCCACAGGCGGTTCAATGTGAAAATGGCTCACTCCTGAGGGAGTTTCAGACGTTTCCAAATTCAATTGCCTGTGGGCAGATGTACTCTTAGGAGCCTTGCCCAAATTTGTTGAGAACACCTATGCTAAATGTCTAAAGCCTGCAGGAAAGAGAGGATGCCTGAGGGATACCGGCGTCATCAAGGGTGGATGGGGTGCACCCTGCGAACACCTTTGCTCTAATGAGATGGGAGACGAAATCATTACAAAAAGCGGCGTGGTGCTGCGTGTTGAAAAGGGCGTCACCGATGACGGCCTACAGGTCTGTCTGCAGATGGAGACATATCAGAACTGCTTGCTGCACTGGGGACTTAGATCTCATTCTGAAGCCGCCTGGCAAATGCCTCCAGAGTCGGTGTGGCCTGAGGGGAGCAGGGTATTTGACAAAGGGGCCCTTCAGACGCCCTTTTCGGGGAAGGATGGACAGGGAACGATCATTATCAGACTGGATCGGTCCATGGACTTCTCCTTCATCGATTTCGCCCTTGTCTTTCCTGAAGAAGATCGCTGGGATAATAATGGCGGGTCGAACTACCAAATACAGATTCCAAGGCCTGACAGGTTATCCATGCCTGCCATGAGGACCCTCATGAGCAAAGGAAAGGAGGAGCCCCTGTTGTACGAACACATCCACGTGCTTGAAAGTGAAGCTCTCGTGGCTGTTGCCGTAAGCAAGGATGAAGAGGGGTATCAAGTCAGGCTGATCACAGATTTGCCCGGCCCATTGATTCTTCACTGGGGCCTGGCAACGCCATCCCGCCATCAATGGACCCTGCCTCCATCTTCGTGTTGGCCTGAGGGCACCACTGTGTTTCAAGAAAAGGCCGCACAGAGCCCCTTTGTTGACAAAGGCAAATACCGGGAGCTGAGCCTGGTGTTTCGTGAGCGAGAGGCTCCCGTGGGCATGTCCTTTGTCCTCAAGGAGACGCGAACGGGTCGCTGGTCAAAAGAGCATGGCCGGAATTTCTTTACTCCTATTATGGTCCCTTCAGACCTTGAAGCCTCCCTGGGCGATCCCCTCCTTGCCCGTCTAGCTGACGAGATCATTGAAAAAGAGATGAGTCCCCATTCATGGACACTCATGCACCGTTTCAATCTATGCTACGACCTTCTGGATAGGGTCTGCAACAATATTGACGGCCTGGCCCTTATCTTTGTATGGCTCCGTTATTCGGCCATGAGGCAGTTGGACTGGCAGCGCCACTACAACACCAAGCCAAGGGAGCTCAGCCATGCCATGGATCGCCTGACAGTCAAGCTGGCAGACCGCTACAACAAGGAGCCGACAGAGCGTGAGCTCCTTCGCCTCATACTGACAACCATGGGAAGGGGCGGACAAGGGCAACGGGTCCGGGATGAGGTCCTGCATATCATGCATCGCCATCATATCAAGGAAGTTTCTGGTCACTTCATGGAAGAGTGGCATCAGAAGCTTCACAACAATACTACCCCAGATGACGTGGTGATTTGCGAGGCCTATCTCCAATTCCAGAAAAGCAATGGCAACCTGGATCTCTTTTACAGGACCCTGAGAGAGGGTGGTGTCACAAGAGAGCGACTGGAGGGTTATGAGCGGCCTATCAGATCCCATCCAGATTTCATCCCCCACCTGAAAGATGCCCTGATTCATGATTTCGGGCAGTTTCTGGGGATTCTGAAAGAAGTCCATTCCAGCACCGATCTGGGGACCGCTATTTCTGGGGCAAGACATCTGTTTGACATACCAATGCAAGATCTCATGGACTTCCTGTGGCACCAAGACCAGGAGGCCCCGGTGACCGCACTGGTTGAAAAGATCACGAAAGGACGTCAATGGTTGAAGCCACACATGAAAGGAGGCCATGGGCACGCGCGGGACTTCCTGTTCCTCGATCTTGCCTTGGAGGATTACTTGCGCCTTGTGGTGGAACGGAACCTCCATGTAAGACTGGGCGTGGAGGAATTGGTGGCATTGATTGCCATGGTAATGGAAAACCTCCTTCTTTCCAACGAAGATGTTGAGCTCACAAACTGTCTGCGGCAGTGGGAGCGCCTGAGAGAAGTCTCCGGCCTTGGAGAAAAATGGTCCCTGGAGGCCAAGGCTGTTTTGGATCGTCTCGGCCGTTACTTGGGCACCATGATCGATGGCTATGTCCACCTCCTAAGATCCAAAGCAGCGCTTCTTGGCAAGGCCTTCCACGCCGACGCCTGGACCGTTTCCCTTTTTGCCGAAGAGGTGGTGCGGGGGAGGCCCGCCTTTGTTTTGTCATCACTGGTGCGTCAAATGGATCCCATATTGCGAGACAAGGCCCATCTGGGTGATTGGCAGGTCATCAGTCCAGGCCGAGAGACAGGGCGAGTCCATGTGGTGGACCGGTTGCTGGCCATCCAGACAAAACAGTTTTCTGAACCCACTGTTATTGTTTCAGAGAAAGTGACAGGAGAGGAGGAAATTCCCGAAGGGGTCACCGCCATCATTACGGCGGACACCACTGATATTGTGTCTCACGTGGCTATCAGGGCCAGAAATGCCCATGTTGTTCTTGCCACCTGTTATGACCAGGAGGTCCTGAGGCAATTGAGATCCTTGAAGGGGCGTTGGGTCACTCTGAGGACCGATTCAGCAGGTAGTGTGGAAATCAAGGAAGGACGTGGGGCGGCAGAAAGACCTGTGGCCTCGAGCCTGACGCTGCTTCCACGCATCGTTCCACCGAGTTTTACTTCTTACGCAGTCTTGGCAGAGGGTTTTAGGGAGAAAAATGTCGGAAGTAAATCCAACAACCTGAAACGCCTGAAGGGCGCGTTGCCAGAGTGGATCCATGTCCCCGCCTCTGTGGCCATCCCCTTTGGGGTATTTGAAAGGGCCCTTTTTCAGGAGAGCAATAAGGAGATTTCAGGACGCTATGAAGGCCTGCGCCGGAAGGTAGACCAAGAGGAGGAGGTCCAGGGGGTCCTTGATCAACTCCGAAGGGCGGTGATGGCCCTCAAGGAACCGGACAAGATGGCAGGGTCCCTTCGTCTGGTAATGGAAGAGGCCGGCCTGTCTTGGCCTGAAGACTGGCAAAGGGCGTGGACGTGCATCAAAGGCGTGTGGGCCTCCAAGTGGAACGAAAGGGCCTATCTGAGCCGAAGGGCAAGAAAGATCCCCCACGAGGATCTTTTCATGGCCGTTCTCATTCAAAAGGTGGTTGAAGCCGAGTACAGCTTCGTGATCCATACGGTCCATCCCGTTACAGGAGACAGGAGGGAAGTGTTTGCTGAAGTCGTGCCGGGCCTTGGAGAGACATTGGTGGGGAATGATCCTGGAAGGGCCTTGAGCTTTACCTGCAAAAAGGGTACAGACGCCCCACGGATTGTCGCTTTCCCGAGCAAGAGTGCGGGGCTCTTTGGCAAGGGCCTCATCTTTCGTTCTGATTCAAATGGAGAAGACCTGGCAGGGTATGCCGGTGCCGGCCTTTACGAAACTGTCATGCTGCAACGGCCCTGGAGGGTGTGTCTGGATTACACGAAGGAGTTGCTCCTGAGAGACGAGGGTTTTCAGCATGAGTTCTTGGCCACAGTGGCCAGGCTCGGCACAGTGGTCGAGCAGGCCTTGGGTGCTGCCCAAGACATTGAGGGGGCCTATGCCGGGGGCAGATACTGGGTCGTTCAGACACGCTCTCAGGTTGGAATTGAAGATGGGTGAGACCTGCCGTATCAGAATCGGCAACCAGAGCGCCTTCTCAGCGGCAACCATCACAGGGCCTTTTGAGTTTGCCGTGGCCAATGGTTTCGACGCCTTCGAGTGGTTTCCAGACAAACAAGAATCCGGGGCAGGTTGGGAAGAGCGTGACATTGATGCCAAGACCCGTCAAGACATCAAGAGCACGGCCCTTGAACACGATATCCGTCTTTCCGTGCATGCCCCTTGGCAGCTTAATCCCTTAGAATCCGGTGTGGGAGAACGACTCCTTGAAACGCTCGCCTTTGCCACTGATGTCGGAGCCGCACTCCTAAATATCCATCTTTATGCTGACCAGGGGGCCGATGCCTATGTTCGGGCCATCATCCCGTTCCTCAGGCCCTTTGCAGAAGCTGGCATGAGGCTCTCTGTGGAGAACACCCCTTTAACAGGCCCAGGAGATGTGAATGCTTTCTTTGGCAGACTCCGAGCCCTTGAGCCTGCGGCGATGGCACAGGTGGGGATGTGTCTGGATCTGGGGCACGCCAACCTGTGCGAGGAAACGCGAAATGACTACCTCAGGTTTGTGGATTTACTCGACCCTGCGGTCCGGGTCATCCATCTTCACCTCCACGAAAACTATGGAGACCGTGACAGTCACCAGGTACTCTTCACGGGCCCGTCAAAGGAAGACGTTTCGGGCATAGAGGGGTTTATCGAGCGCATGAAGGAGCGGGGCTTTTCAGGCTCCATCATATTGGAACAGTGGCCAGAACCACCTACGCTTCTCAAAGAAGCGCGCAACAGGCTCAGGGAGATCATCGGTCCGTAAAACCGAGGGCTGTCCTGTTTAAGAGGTCCTGCCCGATATTTCTCACGAGGGCATGAGTGGTCAGGTCATATACGGGATGTTGCCCAAACCGCAATCTCTTTGACCGGTTCGTTGGGGCGTTTTTTGCCGACAAATCTTGGCGATGCGCAAGACAAGCGATTTCAAGTGCTTGAGCTTGAAGGGCGAGTTTTGAAAGCGCCTGGAGCAAGCCTTAGATTTGTCAAAAAACGTCTCAGAACAAGGTAAAAGAGATTTGGGCAACAGCCCGATATAGAGTTGGCTCAAAAAACGGAAGAAGACAAAACATGAAACGACCGGAGAAGATGATCATCTACAACTTGTTCCCCTTGTTGGCCGGAAGGTTTTCAGATTGGGAGAAGCACCTGTTGAGGGCGTCTGAGATGGGGTTCAACTGGGTCTTTGTCAACCCCATTCACTTGCCAGGCAGGTCGGGGAGTGTCTACGCGATCAGAGACTATTTTTCCTTCAACCCTGTTCTGGTTGATAAAGGGAGCAAAAGGACACCTGAAGAACAAGTAAAGGAGATGGCCGCCAAGGCAGAAGAACTGGGCATCAAGTTGATGGTGGACCTGGTGATAAACCACTCTTCCATAGATTCAGAGCTCATTACATTACACCCCGAATGGTATGCATGGGACGGCAAAGGGAAAGTGGTTCACCCCTTTTGTAAAGAGAACGGGAAGAAGGTGGTCTGGAAAGATCTGGCAAAGTTTGATCACAGGGCCATGGGAGATAAGCAAGGGCTCGTTGAGTTCTATCTAAATGTCATAAGATTCTTGACCGGCCTGGGCTTTAAGGGATTTCGGTGCGACGCAGCCTATCAAGTGCCCAAGAGTATGTGGGAAAGACTCATCGGTGAGACAAAAGAGGCCGATCCAGATATCCTTTTCTTTGCAGAGACCCTGGGATGCCAGCCAGACCAGACGAGAGAAACCGCCAAGGCCGGTTTCGATTACATATTCAACAGCTCCAAGTGGTGGGATTTCAATAGCCACTGGCTCATGAAGCAATATGCCCTCACGCGGGATGTTGCCCCGTCCATTGGCTTTCCGGAAAGCCACGATACGGTCAGGCTTTGCGAAGAAGTCAACGGGAACTTGGAAGGACTCAAGCAGCGCTATTTTTTCTCAGCGCTTTTTTCGGCCGGTGTGATGATGCCCATGGGCTTTGAGTTTGGTTTTCGCAAAAAACTCCACGTCGTGAACACAAGGCCGTCAGACTGGGAGATAACAGACATTGATCTCACCTCTTTTCTAAAGAGAGTAAACCAAATCAAGGCCGAGCATCCGGTGTTTCAAGAGGAGGCTCCTACGGAGATGCTAAACCACGGCAACCCGAATGTGTTGCTCATGTGGAAAGCCTCCACCACGACACAAGAAGAGTCACTTATCATCCTCAACAAGGACGCACACAACAGACAGCATTTCTGGGTAGAAGACCTCCATGGGCTTGTTCAGGCTGGGGCCCCTCTTGTTGACCTTTCTCCGGAAGATTCCATGGATTACATCCCCACGCCGTTCTCATATGAATTGAGACCGGGCCAGGGGATCATTCTCATGACGGCAAGGGACAGGGTTTTGCAGGATTAACGCCCGCGGCGGTTGTGTTTTGTCTCCATTTCCTGTAGCATCAATGAAAAAAGCCACATGGTAAAATAGCAGAAGTCACTTCACAAAGCTATGGGAAGACAGCGTTTCCGTGACGCAAAAGGTTGAAAAACCAAGTCTGTCCAAGGCAAAAGCCTGGACACAGAAAAGGGCTGAAGAATCGGCGGGTAAGACCGTTGAGGACCTCTATGCTTTTCACGAGCCACCCGCGGCTGCAAATAACTCATACGGCGAAACAATAGTAGTGGCAGTGGCCGTTGATCCCTACTTGATCCATGTCTACTGGGAGGTCGCCTCAGAGAGACTCAAGACGGTGAGAGACAGGCCCCATAAGGACTACGGACGATCCAGGGCCGTCTTGAGGTGTTATGGTGTCACCAGCATGGCTTCTCATGGCGGCAATGCAACCCACGCCTTTGATGTGGATATCGATCTTGAATCGAGGAGTCGGTATATCCATCTCTGGAGTCCCGGCAACGCATACCTTGTTGAATTGGGATTCAGAAGTGAAGAAGGGAGCTTCTATCCCATAGCCCGGTCCAATGTTGTAGAGGTGCCTCGTGTGGGGCCTGCCCCCCAAGGGGATGAGGCGGACATGGTGGTGCAGGGGAGTCCGAAGCAGGGTGTGTCCGACATGGAAGCCGATGGAGGCCCACGCAGTGACAGTCCGGTTCAGCCAAGGCGAGCAGGGCCAGGGTCAGACCTTCCCAGAGAAGGCTCCGGCAAGGTGAGAAGCTTTCAGGGGACAGACTTGGCCCGGCCACAGGTTCCATTTGCCCAAGGGGTTCAAGGCCCATCTGAAGAAGGTGCTGGTGTTGATCTTACCGACATGAGCGAAAAGGAGTTCACCCTTGGCCTGTCTTCGCAAGGGGGCGCGTCTCCACGAAAAGAGAAGGACTCGGCTGACAGGTAAGTCATCATTCGGCCTTGTCCGGGTTAGAGTCGAATATGGAAAAGGGTTATTTGGCCATCGTCCTTCATGCCCATCTTCCCTTTGTGAGACATCCTGAATATAGGGATGCCCTAGAAGAGAACTGGCTCTTTGAGGCCATCACCGATACCTATATCCCCTTGCTTTCCGTTCTGGAGCGCCTCCTGGAGGACGGGATCGGTTTTCGATTGACCTTGTCCATGACCCCCACGCTGACCTCCATGCTTGCTGATCCCTTTTTGCAGTCCCGCTACATGAACAAGCTCAACCGGCTCATAGAACTGGGCGAAAAAGAGGTCAAGCGAACCAGATCCGAACCCCAGTTCAACGCCCTGGCCCATATGTACTACAACCGCCTTTTGAATGTACGAGAAGCATTTCTCAACCGCTATGATCAGAATCTGGTCCAGGTATTTAAAGGCTTGCAGGAACTCGGACAGGTAGAAATCATAGCGAGCGCTGCCACGCACGGTTATCTACCCCTGCTTTCTGTCAACCCATCTGCTGTCCGATCACAGATTCGAACAGGTATCGAAGATTACAGGCATGCATTTGGTTGCAGGCCCAAAGGATTCTGGTTGCCCGAATGCGGTTACTATCCTGGCGTTGACGAACTTCTTAGCGAACAGGGTATCCGCTACACGATTCTAGAAACCCATGGGATTACCCGTGCTGCGTCAAGGCCGAGATATGGCGTCTACGGCCCCATCCTTTGTCCGTCAGGGGTGGCTGCCTTTGGGCGGGACCCCGAATCATCGAAGCAAGTTTGGAGTTGTACGGAAGGCTATCCCGGGGACTATGACTACCGGGAGTTCTATCGCGACATTGCCTATGACCTCGATCTTGATTACATCAGACCCTATATTCACAGTGACGGCATTCGGGTAGACACGGGTTTCAAGTATTTCCGCATTACGGGAAAGAACAATCACAAAGAAGTATACGTTCCTGAGTGGGCTGAGAAAAAGACTGAGATCCATGCGGGCAATTTCATGTTCAACAGGGAAAGACAGATTGAATACCTGGCTTCTGTGATGGATCGCAAGCCTGTCATCGTAGCACCCTACGACGCGGAACTCTTGGGCCACTGGTGGTTCGAGGGGCCGCGCTGGCTTGATCATTTACTTCGAAAAGTCAGTGGGGAGCAAGAAACACTTAGGCTCATTACCTTTTCTGAATATCTCGAGGAGTACCCCAAAAATCAGGTTGCAGCCCCCTCTTCTTCAAGTTGGGGAGACAGAGGGTTTCATGAAACGTGGCTTAACGGGAAAAACGACTGGATCTATCCCCAGCTCCATAAAGGAGCACGCTCTATGGAAAGGCTGGCAAGGGATTATCCCCAAGCCCGTGGTCTGCAGCTCAGGGCGCTGAAACAAGCGGCAAGGGAGCTCCTGGTGGCGCAAGCCAGTGATTGGGCCTTCATGATCAACAGAGGTGACATGGCAGAATATGGAACCCTACGGACGAAGACCCACCTCTCGCGTCTGGGTAAGCTAAGAGATCAAATTCAAAGCTACAGTATTGATGAGAAATGGCTCTCTTTGATTGAGGACCAGAATAACATCTTTCCACAGATCGACTACCGCTCATTTTATGAAGCTTCAGCCAGCTCTAATCTTACATGAAACAAGATGGTTCAAGCAAAGCAGTCTCTGACTCCCCCGGCCCCTTCCACTTGGGGAGGGAGAGACTGGAATTTCGCAGCCAGGAATGAGCAGCATGTACATCGTGATGATCACCCCAGAGTGTGCCCCGGTGGCCAAGGTAGGCGGCCTGGGAGACGTGGTCCAGGGGCTCTCCCGTGAGATGGCCACACGGGGCAATGCAGTAGAGGTCATTTTGCCTAAATACGATTGCATGCGCTATGACCGGATCTGGAATCTCCATAGAACCTACAGCGATCTCTGGGTCCCCTACCATGACCAACGCGTGCATTGCGATGTGTACTTCGGCTTTGTGGATGGTCTCAAGTGTTTTTTCATCGACACACACTCCTCTCATCACTTCTTCAACCGGGGGACATTTTACGGCCATAACGACGACCCTGAACGTTTCGCCTTCTTCTCCAGGGCAGCACTGGAGTTTATGCTGAAGGCAAACAAGCATCCTGAAGTCATCCACTGTCACGATTGGCAGACGGCTCTGGCACCAGTGCTTCTCTTTGATCTTTATAAACCTATGGGGATGACTCATCCCAGGGTTTGCTACACGCTGCACAACCTCAAGCACCAGGGGGTGACGGGAGAACAGACCCTTCGACAGGTGGGCCTGAATCCTGCCCATTACATGACTCAGGAGCGGCTCCAGGACAACTTCAATCACAGGGCCATCAATCTCATGAAAGGGGGGATCGTTTACTCCAACTTTGTGACCACTGTCTCTCCCCGTTATGCAGAGGAGATAAAGTACTCGGATCTGGGTTATGGTCTGCAACGCACCTTGCATGTTCACGGCGTGAAGTTTGGAGGGGTTTTAAACGGTGTGGATTACAATGTATGGAACCCTGAGATCGATCCCCACATATCATGTCAGTACACCATAGAAACGCTTCACGACAAGTATAAGAACAAGGAGACTCTCCGAAACAGACTGTGGATGAATCAGGGCTTCAAACCGATGATTGCCGTGATCAGCCGGTTAGATCATCAAAAAGGGGTGGGGCTGATACGGCACGGGATTTTCTATGCCTTGGAAAAGGGCTGCCAGTTTGTGCTACTGGGCTCAAGTTCCGATCCTGGTACCAACAACGATTTTTTGGAACTGAAGCACCACTTGAATGATAATCCAGATTGCCATCTTGAGATTGGCTATGATGAGGAATTGGCTCATCTCATATATGCGGGCGCCGATATGATTGTCGTGCCAAGCGCCTTTGAGCCCTGTGGTCTCACACAGATGATCGCCATGAAATATGGCACGGTTCCTATTGTTCGGGGTGTTGGGGGATTGGCAGACACCGTGTTTGACGCTGATTATGCCTCAAAAGCTTATCACGAGCGCAATGGGTATGTGTTCAATGATTTTGACAACGAAGGTCTCAAATCTGCAATGAAAAGGGCCATCGGCCTATGGCATGACTACCCTCAGTTTTTTCGAGAACTGATGGCCAATGGGATGAGGTACGACTACTCCTGGAACCATCCTGGACGACACTACCTGAACATCTACAACTATATCAAAGAATAGGTCTTCAACCTTCTGACAAGGATGAGGAGTCTTTTATGCCTGAAGTCTACCACGCACTGGGCCTGAACATGCATCAGCCCCTAGGCAATCTTATTGCCTTGCACAATTCAGAGGAACGGTGGGAGGCGAGGCAGATCCTTTGGTGTTATGATCGGCCCACGCGTATGCTGGAAGGGTATGAAGATGTTGCTGGGCTCCACATGAGCTTTTCCGGAACCCTCCTGAAGCAGCTCGAAGATCCTGCCGTGAGGGAGACCTTTGCTGATGTTGTGGATATTGACGATTTTCTCAATCGCTACAAGCGGTCCAGCATCGAATTTGTAGGCACTGGCCTCTACCATCCCGTCTATCCATTGACCCCGCCTGCTGACTGGGATGCACAGACCGCCTGGTGGATCGGCTTGGGACAACATCTTCTGGGTCGTGACAGATTCCAGGGTTTCTGGCCTCCTGAGATGGGTTTTTGCATGGAGATGATCCCCATGTTGAAACGCCACGGCTATAAGTATGTCATCGTTGATTGCTGGTACATCAAGCCGAAGCGTGAGATGCGCTGGGAAGAGTTGCGGTATCGACCGTACGTAGCCCGTTACGATGGAGAAGAGATCATCGTCGTTCCTCGGGATCGGGAGCTTTCGGACGCCCAGGAATCGGGCCTCGATCCTGGCTGGTTTCAGCATGAGCTCTATGAAAGGACAAAGCACTGCGACTTTCCAGCCCTGGTGACCACCTGGACTGATGGCGAAAATGGCGGGTGGTTCCGCACCACCCATGTGGAAAGTGGCTTCTGGGGCTGTTTTTATCATCCCATTTTGAACAGGTACCGCGAAGGGACCCTTGGTTTCGCCCCTATCAGAATAAGCAAATACCTGGACATGTATCCCCCTTCTGAAGAGGTGGAGGTCCATCGAGGGGCCTGGAATACAGGGCACCATTGGGGGGGCGATTTCGCCCAATGGACGGGGTCGCTCCTCCAGAAAAAGGGTTGGGACGCCATAAGGGAGGCCAGTGCCTACTACCACCAGGCAAAGAGGACCTTTGATGAAAGGGGGCAGGCCACTGACAATCCAGAGGAAGTCCGTCACATGATCATTGCCGCCTATGATCACATGTTGGTGGCAGAGACAAGTTGCAACTTCTATTGGGGAAGCCGATGGGTCCATCGCTCCTTTGACGAACTAGAACAAGTCTACGCCCTCCTAGACAGGGCAATGGACAAGATGGCTTCAAGCCCCCATTCTTGACATGCCCTCGTTGATCTGAGAAACTGGTGTTGTGAAGGAAGAAATCGTCATAGAGCATATGCCTGAACTGAGCGCCCCCATCCTCGTCCTTGGGTTTGAGGGATGGCCCAATGGCGGCAATGTGGCAGTGGGGTTGCTTGATTTCCTAATACAAACGCTTGGGGCCACGCGGTTTGCAAGCATCAATCTCAACGCCTTCTGTCGGTTTGATGATATTCGGCCCACTGTGAAGATACAACGTGGCCGGCTTCATGAGGTTTCGTTTCCAGAAGCAGTTTTTTACGCTGTACCCCAGGAGCAAATGGAGACGAGCCTCATTTTGTTCAAAGCCCATGAACCCCACTTTCGTTGGGACCTGTTTGTTGACAAGGTGTTGTCTCTTTGCCGGCAATTAGAGGTGAGCCTCATCATTAGCCTCGGGGGGCTACAGGATAAGGTGGTCCATACGGACGCTATTATTTCAGGTCTTGCCTCAAGCCCGGAGCTTTTAAAACGCTTGGAGCAAAACGATGTCATTCCCATTGACTATGAAGGGCCTGGTGCCATTCATTCCCTCATCATGCAGGAGGCGAAGTCCGCGGGCATCCAAGGGATGAGTCTGTGGGGGCATTGCCCTTTCTATGTCCAGGGGACCCACCTTCGGCTTCTTTCTCGAATGGGCACTGTGTTGGCCAACCTTGGAGGGTTTCAGATTGACACTACTGAACTGGAGAAGGGGTGGATGCAGTTGGCAAGACAGATCCAACGTTTTGTAGATGATAATCCCGAACTGCAAAGAGTCATTGAAGGGATCACAAAGTCTAAGACCGTTAATCAGCCATCAGGCTCAATGAAGACCGAAGGAAATGTCATATACCTTGACGACTTTTTCGGCTCCAAGAGCTAGATTTCATACCGCCGAGAGGAGTGCTGTGTCCATGGATGACGCTACGAGTCAACTCTTGAAAGAGCTTTCAGATGCCAAGGCCTTGGCCACGCGGCTCAAAGGGCGAATGGACAATAATGAGGACGTGAGTGCCCAGGTTAAGGAGGGCGACCAAAAGATAGACCTCCTTGAGAAACGGGCCAAGCAAGCCATCAAGAAGCTGGGGTGCGTGAGTCCAGAAACGCGCACCGTCTATCACCATATGGCCGATATGCTTATCGGCTGGCAGACCTTCAAAGATAGCTTAGAATAGTCTCCGCCTGCCCCCCGATCATCATTTCACCGTTGACAGACTCGTAAAAGGTCTTTCAGTCGTCATGCCGGACTTGATCCGGCATCCAGAAGTTGTTGAAAGGACTGGATTCCGGCCGTTCGGCCTTGAGGCTCTCGACAGGCTTTCGCCGGAATGACAAAAAGAGGTCTTTTTCGACTTTTTTCGATTTCATCACCTTTGACGTCTTGAGAAAACCTTTCTGGGCGGTATCCATTTTTCTTCGAGCGCGAAAATTTAATTGACAATGCAAAGCAAAGGGGGTATATTCCCAAAAAGGCATATATCTGGAATGTATGATGAGAGATTTTATCAGGGTCATGAAGGCCCTGTCCGATCCCAACAGGGTAAGAATTGTAAAGATGTTGCAACACAAGGTCATGTGTGTATGCGAGATGCGGGCTGCTCTCAAGATAGCGCAGCCCAGCGTGTCTAAGCATCTTAAAATACTCGAAGATGCAGGCATTATTACGTCTCAGAAAGAGGGCATGTGGGTCAACTACGGACTCACGGACGGAAGCGCCAGTCCCTATGTGGCCAACCTGCTGGGCAATTTGAGGCACTGGCTGGAAGATGATGCAGAGATCGCTGACATCGTAGAAGAACTTCCATCAATTCGACGAGAAGAGATTTGCAGGAAATAATTTTTTTTGTCCTTAATCTATAGCTAAATAGGAATATTGCTATGGCTTTCAAGCGCTATCCGTCCTGGTCAACGGACAGGGTCTCGCCACATGGTGAGGCGCCATGACAGTGCGTGCTGTGAAACCGGTTGCCAATGGTTCGTGTGCCTGTGCCGAAGCCCAGGGGAAGACCCCATCAGGTCTTAAGAGGGAAAAGGTCTTCTACTTGGGACTTGGTGCCATCACCCTCTTTGTGTGGTGGGTGATTTACGGCAGACTGTCTCTGCTTGCGGCCTTTATTACATACTCGGTTTTCAGGCTCAGTCCGGGTAGCCACATGGCCGCTGCCGTGGAATTCTTCTTCTACGACACGCCCAAGGTCATGATGCTTCTCGTCTTGGTTGTCTTTAGCGTAGGAATAGTACGCAGCTTCTTTACGCCGGAAAAGACCAGGGACATCTTATCGGGAAAAACGGAGTTTGTGGGCAATACCCTGGCGGCCCTTCTCGGCATTGTGACCCCCTTTTGTTCCTGCTCTGCTGTGCCTCTATTTATCGGATTTGTCACCGCAGGGGTGCCGTTGGGGGTGACCTTTTCATTCCTCATCTCTGCTCCCATGGTCAACGAAATCGCCCTGGGTCTGCTTTACGGACTCCTTGGCTGGAAGGTGGCCGCCCTCTACATGGGTACAGGGCTTACTATTGCCATTGTTTCCGGCTGGCTTATCGGTCGCCTGCGCCTGGAAAGACATGTTGAAGAATGGGTCGCAGGATTGGAAGGCGGCGTGATTCAGGCCCAGGAGGAAAGACTCTCTTGGCATGACCGGATGATGTATGGCTGGGATGCAGTGAAGGAGATTGTTGGTCGGATCTGGATCTATGTCCTGCTGGGCATTGCCGTTGGTGCCGGCATACACGGCTACGTACCGGAGAGCTTCATGGCCTCTGTTATGGGCAAAGGGGTCTGGTGGTCCGTGCCGCTGGCTGTCGTTATCGGGGTGCCCATGTATTCTAATGCCGCGGGCATCATCCCGGTGGTGGAAGCCCTTCTTGGAAAGGGGGCCGCACTCGGCACAGTGCTCGCCTTCATGATGAGCGTGATCGCCCTTTCGCTGCCTGAGATGGTGATCCTCAGAAAAGTTCTGAAACCTCGGCTTATCGGTGCGTTTATCTGCGTGGTCGGGTGCGGAATCTTGCTGGTGGGTTATCTCTTTAACGTGGTTGTCTAAGGAAGAACTATGTCCCAGGAAGATGTAACACAGATGAGAGTCAATCAGCAATCAGTCGGCATGATCGGCCTGAAACAGGTCATGGAAGAGATGGCAGCAGAATGGGCTCATCGTTCCGAGAGGGAAGTGCGGGCGGAGTTAATGAGACGGGTTTCTAAGAAGAACTATGTCCCGGCGGCCTCGAAGGAAGCGTATGGAAAAGCCCTTCTACGGGAGTTCAACAAGTTGCTCGGAAGGCCGTATGAAGAAGAGACCTCCGAGGGGCTGGAGATTAAGATTCTGGGGCCTGGATGTGCCCGGTGCGAAGGGCTGGAGAGAGACGTCATGGAGGTGGCGGCAGAGATGGGCCTTGCCGCAGCCATAGAACATGTAAGGGACATGAAGGTGATTGCCAGTTACGGTGTGATAGGCACCCCTGCCTTGGTTGTGAATGGAAAGGTGGTCTCTGTGGGCAACGTTGCCACTAAGACCAGGATTAAGGGGTGGTTCCGTGAAGGCGTCTAGTGCTGGAGCAAATAGGAGGCACAAAATGGAAATAAAGGTATTGGGGCCAGGTTGCCCGAAGTGTGAACAGACGAAAAAGAATGCGGCCGCCGCAGTGGCCGAGACCGGCGTGGATGCCAACATTGAGAAGGTGACTGACATCATGAAGATCGCCACCCACGGGGTATTTGGCACCCCGGCTGTGGTCGTTGACGGCGAGGTGAAATGTGCGGGAAAGGTCCCCAAGAAAGACGAGATATTGAAATGGATCAAAGGCTGAGTTTACATCCATAAATGGCCCTTTTCCACAATCTCGTCCCGACCCGTCGGGACTCCGCGAAATCCCTTGATTTTCTAGACCTTGCGAATCCCGACTCGTCGGGACTGAATTGAAAACTGACGCCAGTGCGCCTTCGTTCTTGGCCTTTCGTAGATGGGCACTAGCGTTTCATGGATTGAAGATCCGTCATTGGAAGGCAAGGCCCTCCAGGCGAACAAGAAGAAAGGGGAAATGACAATGGCTCATGACAAGCAGATGTTGACCGATGCATTCAAGTTTCACGGTCACATATGCTGGGCAAGCGCAGTGGGGGTGCGGGCTGGTCTGGCAGGACTGCGAGAGCTGGGCGTGGATCGAGCGGGCTCCTCTGCTGACCTCCACTGCATTGTGGAGATCGGAAACAATCATGGGGCCCAGTGCTTTGCCGATGGGGTGCAGTACGCCACGGGCTGCACCTTTGGAAAGGCCAACCTTGAGAAGGCTGGCTGGGGAAAACTGGCCTTTACCTTGATTGACAAAAGGACCGAGCGGGCCGTACGGGTTTCTTATAAGCCTGGACGGCACAAGCGCATTGCCGAGTCTGCCTTCATGCAAAAGCGTGGCCTGGGCGTACCGCCTACGGAGATCCCTCAAAAAGAGGCCTGGGAGATGGTCCATATCGTGTGGGATGCCCCAGAAGATGAGGTCCTCACTATCGGTGAGATCAAGTCCCACCCTTGGGAGGATTTTGGCGAGATCATGGGGCTTAAGCCCTGTGATAGCTGTGGCGAGATGGTTTCCATAGCCTATTTACGTCTTGTGGGTAACAAGCATATGTGCATCCCGTGCTCGGGGTATGAAGAATAGCGGGCCTTTAGAGACGGCAGAGAGGCCGCCAAAGAGAGCGTTGTCGTGGGAATTGCTGCCCTAGCTGGAGTCATAACCCTCCTGTTGACGACCCTGCTCACCGTTTCAGGGGTGGGCGCAGCGTTCATCCTGATTCCCATATTCATTGCCCTGGGAATCGATGTGCATGTGGCCATGTCCACGGCCTTGCTTCTCAACTCCATTGCCATGACCTGTGCTTCTTATCGGTTCATAAAAAACCGACTGGTGATGTGGAAGGTGGCCCTTCCCATCCTCACCGTTGCCACCGTGCTCTCACCGGTGGGGGCTTACGTGAGCCGGGGGTTGGACCAGCAGCTACTGATGTGGCTCTTTGTGGGATTCTTGCTTTTCGCTGCTGGGATGATGCTCTTCTATGAATCTGAAAAAAAGGAAGGCGAGGGCCCAAAGGCCACGCAACTGGTCTATGGCCTGTCAGTCGGTGCCCTGGCCGGTTTTTTGGGGGGACTCTTAGGCGTGGGCGGCGGCAATTTCATCGTCCCGGTCCTTGTTTGGCTGGGCTTCAACCCCAAGAAGGCCGCTGCCACGACCGCTTTCATTGTGATTTTTTCGTCCTTTTCGGGGTTCTTAGGCCATGCCTCCCTTGGCCACATGGAGATCCCGCTTTTGGGTTTTACCGCCATGGGATCGGCCCTGGGAGCCGTCGCAGGCGCATGGCTCGTGACAGAAAAACTCAAGCGGAAACAAGTAAAACTGGTCATCGGCGTTGTCCTGTTGGGAATTGCAATGAAGATGATCTGGAACCTCTTGGCGTAGTGCCTATCCACGAAGGTTCCGCGGGGGTTGTGGGGCCGAGATGCCCACGGAGAGACCAAACGGGACTTTTTGCGATTTGACGAGATCTATTGGGAAGGTGAAACCATGGGAAATGAAGCCCACGTTGCCAAAGAACAGAAAGGCTTAAGCCTTTTTGAGAAGTATCTTACCCTTTGGGTGGTCCTCTGCATTCTTGCAGGCATTGTCCTGGGGAAAGTGGCTCCGGGGGTGGCCCGATATCTGGATGGATTGGCCATCTACGTGGGCGACGCCCCTGTTGTTTCTATCCCCATCGCCATCTGTCTATTCTTCATGATGTATCCCATCATGGTGAAGATCGACTTCGGAGAGGTGCTCAGGGCTGGCAAAAATATCAAGCCGGTAGCCCTCACCTTATTCGTCAATTGGGCGGTGAAGCCCTTTACCATGTATGCCATCTCCATCTTTTTTCTCGGCACGGCATTTTTGGCCTTTATCGGACCTGATGCCGTGGACTACGTCAAGATGCCCCTGGGCTTGAGCCTTTCTGAAGGGGCACGTTACGGTGCGGGAAAGGTGGTTGTGGTCAATGGGATGAAGATGCTACAGGTGCCCCTCTGGCGGAGCTATCTCGCCGGCTGTATCCTGTTGGGCATTGCCCCGTGCACGGCCATGGTGCTGGTTTGGGGCTATCTGGCCAAAGGAAATGATGGGCACACCCTGGTCATGGTGGCCATTAATTCTCTTACCATGCTTTTTCTCTACGGTCCTCTGGGAGGATTTCTCCTGGGTGTCGGCAGACTTCCCGTTCCTTGGCAGGCCCTGGTCCTTTCCATCGCCATCTACGTGGCCCTTCCCCTTGTTGCAGGCTACCTTTCCAGGAAGCTACTTATCCGTTCTCGCGGAGAGACATGGTTTAAGGAGAAGTTCCTCCACGTCCTGACACCTATCACCATTATCGCCTTGTTGGTCACTTTGGTGCTCCTCTTTTCTTTCAAGGGGGACGTGATTGTTTCCAACCCTTTTACCATTCTTTGGATTGCTATTCCGCTCTTCATCCAGACGACGTTGATCTTCGCCTTGGGTTACGGTCTGTCTAAGGCGATTCGACTCAGATATGAAGATGCCGCCCCTTCGGCCATGATCGGGGCTTCTAATCATTTCGAGGTCGCCATTGCCACAGCAACCATGCTCTTCGGCCTTTCCTCCGGGGCAGCCCTGGCAACGGTGGTGGGGGTCCTCATTGAAGTCCCCGTGATGCTTCTGCTGGTGAAGATTTGTGTCAAGACTGCCGATTGGTTTCCCCAGAAGGTATCTGTTCAGTGAGGGTAAGATCGAGAAAGACATTATTGTACTGACAAGAATCCCATGTTGACGAGGGCCAGTCGGCAGGCTCCTGGTCAAGAAAGGCTTGCATGAAACAATTTACGAGATGGGTCATTCTGGTTCTTTTGTTTGCCTGGGTCTCGGGCGCTGTGGCTGAAGACAAAGGGGAGCCCCTTCCGAGGGTACCCACCGAGGGCATGGTCACCATGGTCGATCTTGGGGCTCACAAATGCATACCCTGTAAGATGATGGCGCCTGTTTTGAAGAAACTGAAGAAGCAATACGAGGCAAAGGCGTCCATCGTCTTCATAGACGTGTGGCAGCACCGGGAACAGGCTCAACGGCACGCCATCCGAACCATCCCCACGCAGATATTCTTTGACAAAGAGGGAGAGGAGGTTTACCGCCACGAGGGTTTCATGAGTGAAGAGGCCATCATCGGACAACTCGCAAAGATGGGAGTTGATCGGCTAGCAAAGAACGACGTGAAAGATGCTTTGGAAAACATCACACGCTAGGTTCAAAATAGGAACGCATGTTAGAGACTTTCTTCCTGACCGTTAATGAGTGGATTACTGGAGGGACCTTGATTGCAGCCCTGGGTTGTCTTCTCTGGGGCATGATCAGTGTAGCCTTCAGCCCGTGTCATCTGGCGAGTATCCCTCTTATCGTGGCTTATGTGGGGGGGCAGGAACGGGTCTTGCAGCCAAGGGAGGCAGTCTACTATTCCGTGGCCTTTAGTCTGGGGCTCTTCATGACCATAGCCTCCATCGGCATCATCTGTACCGTGCTAGGCCGTATGCTGGGCGATGTGGGAAACTACTGGCAAATCCTGGTAGGGCTCGTTCTTTCTTGGGTGGCCCTGGGCATGCTTGGTGTGGAAAAATGCGCCATGTCGGGAAGCCTCTTGCATGGCCTTCCTGTGAAAGGCCTATGGGGGGCCTTTGTCCTCGGCCTCGGCTATGGCGTTCTTTCCGGTTCTTGCACCTTTGGTTTTATCGCTCCCGTACTTGCCATCATCACCATCCAGCAAAAAACGGCCTGGGGTTTTCTTCTTATCCTGCTATTTGCCATAGGGCATTGTCTGCCCATTGTTCTGGCCGGCAGCTCTGGCGCCGCGGTGAGAGGGTTGCTCGAAAACAGCTCTTGGCAAGGTGCGGGAAGATGGTTCCGAAAGGGGGCCGGCGTAGTCATAGGCGTTCTGGGTATCTATTTTATTGTGAACCCCTTCTTTCTGACCTGAATATAGCGAATCATGTGATGGCTATGGAAGATCGTCACACTGGCCTGGCTCTGTATTGATGGTGGCCTGGATCAGGGGAGAAACATGATCAATCCAACAGAGGACCTGAATGCCGACGTTTCCTTCGGGGAAGCCAAGAAGACTCAAGGTTTGAGTAATCAACGCAGTGGCGAAAGGAACAAGTCATGAACAGACCGAAGCTTAAGATACTCTTTTTGTGTACGGGCAATTCCTGTCGGAGTCAAATGGGAGAAGCCTGGACAAGACATCTCAAAGGGGATGTCATTGAACCTTACTCGGCAGGTGTCGATCCCCACCAATTGGACCCAAGAGCTGTCAAAGCCATGGCCGAAGTGGGCATCGATATCTCAGGCCAAGGGTCCAAGTCAGTGGAAGAGGTGGGGGACATCCCCTTTGATTACGTGATCACGGTGTGTGATCATGCACACCAGACCTGCCCCGTATTCCCCGCGCAGACAAAGGTGGTCCATGTGGGCTTTGATGACCCGCCAAGGCTCGCAAAGGGCGCCCGAGACGAAGAAGAGGCCATGGCGTACTACCGGCGTGTCCGTGATGAAATCAAAGCCTTTGTGGAGCGACTGCCAGATGTGCTTGTGAAGTAAAATCGGGAGGCCACTGCTCGGCCACGTCTCCGACCATGTCTTCCGACAATAGTCTCTGATTTGTCATGGGCTTCGAGATGCTTCCTTTCATTGACACAGAGGACCCTTTAGCCTATACTTCTTGCGCCAGAAGCATCGTGCGCATTGTCCTAGTCACTCTGGTTGAAGTGTAGCGCCTAGGTTAAGAAGGGGACTATCAGGTGGTTCATCATGGTCAGGACTGACTTTCTACGCGAAGTTGCTAACATCCTCCAAAAAGGCTTGGGCACTGAGGATACCTTTGATGCCGTGTTTGATCTGCTCGAAAAGACCGTGCCTTTTGATAGTGCTACCTTATACCTATATCGTCACGAGAACAATCGACTGGAGGTGATCCATCAGAAGGGCGAAGACATTGTGGAGCTGGCTGGTGAAATTTCCTTTGACAGGGGCAGGGGCATCTCTAGCTGGGTATCTAAGCAGAAGAAGCCTGTCATCTTTCAATCCCTGGCCACAGCCCGGCCCGGGAAGGAACGAAGATTCAGCTCCTTCGTGTCGATGCCACTTTGGGGAAGTGAGGAGTTGCTCGGCGTGTTAAATCTGGGCCATCAGAGGCCGGACGTATACAAGGACGTTGAAAATGAGGATTATGCCGTTGTCTCCACTCAGATTTCTATCGTCCTGGAGAAGATGCTTCTTCAAAGACAATTGCAGGAGAAGAATAGACTCCTTAAGGAAACGCTGGAAGAACTAAGAGATGCGCAGAAGAAGCTGATCGAGAAAGAACGCTTGGCAGCAATCGGTGAGGTTGTCGTTACAGTCAATCATGAAATCAACAACCCACTGACGTCTATTATTGCACTTGCCGAGATATTGGAAGCGGAAGATCAAGAGAAGGTCCGAGAAACGCTCGAAATCATTCTAAGGGAAGCAAGACGTATTCAATCCGTCACCCACAAACTGGCTAGGATTAGCTCTTCCCAGACCGAAGAATATTTTGGCTCCACCCGAATGACCAAGCTCCCTGATTGAGATTCCCTCGCATCAGCAGCCAAGGTTCCGGAAAAGGGGCTCCTCAAAGATCTCTCTCGGTTGGGTAGGCAGAGGGCTATATCTTGATCAGATCGTAGGCCCGGGTTCCCAGTCCAATCTTTTCTGCATATTCAAGCTGAATTTCCCAGTCGATGTTCGGATAGAGGGCCCGGAACTTGTCCTCTCCTGGCTTGAAATGCTTGGTAAGGCAAGAATCTTCCCGCCCCTGTGCCTGGTTGACCAGGTCCGCCGAGGCCTGATCAATGGCAACAGGATCGTTTGAGGCAACGATGCCGATGTCTGCCACAATAGGGAGATCATTGTGGGGATAGCAGTCACAAGCAGGTGACACCTGGGTGATGAAGTTGATAAAGCAGGCTGAGTCCTCTTTGCCTTTCAGGACCCCCTTTGTGTACTCCACCATGTTTTCTAGAAATACCGGAATTTGCTGATTCCATTGGATCTGGATGGCCTGATTGGGGCAGACGATGATACATTCGCCGCATCCCACGCACTTTTTGCGGTCGATTTTGGCCTTTTCATCCACCAGGGAAATGGCCTTCTGCGCGCAGTATTCCACACACTCGCCGCACCCTTCGCACTTCTTTCTTTTCACCTTGGGTGAGACTGTGGAATGCTGGGCGAGCTTTCCTTTTCGGGAAGCGCATCCCATGCCCAGGTTCTTTATGGTTCCCCCAAATCCCGACAACTCATGACCCTTAAAATGGGCAGCACTCACGATGGCATCGGCCCGTATAATTTCAGAACCGAGATAGACACGCTTGAATCGCTTCAAGTCGACGGTGACAGCTACCTCGTTGCCACCCCTCAGGCCATCGGCAATGATCAGGGGAGCGCCCACCACGGCATAGTCAAAGCCGTTTTGGATGGCCGTTATGAGATGGTCAACGGAGTCACTTCGACTCCCCACGTAGAGGGTGTTCGCGTCAGTCAAAAAGGGCCGGCCTCCCACCTCCTTAATTCTATCACAAATCTCTCGAATAAAGTTTGGCCGTATGTAGGCCGTATTTCCCGCCTCTCCAAAATGGAGCTTTACAGCCACCAAGGCCCCCTTCTTGAATTTGTCGGCCAAGCCAACGGCGTCCAAGAGGCCTCTCACCTTCGCCATAAGATTCTGATTCGGCGTTGCGCGTAGATCTGAAAAAAACACAGGGCTTTTCATGGTGTTCCTCCAGGTTGATCAGTAGATGATATGGGAATAGGGAATCAGCAGCTTCAAGTCAAGAGAATAAAGCCCTTGGGCTTGTCCCAGGTCTTTTCCCTTGGCCACGAATGGCCCATTTCAGGGCATCTGAAAAGGTCTTTCTTGCCACGTTGTGTTCTGCTAAAGAGCGATTATCTTTGCGCCTGCGTCGCCTCTCATGGCGAAGAGGGGCTCGGGCAAATCATTTTTCCAAGGGAGGGTAGGCAATGATACTTTCTGTCATGAGTGACACACACGACCATATCTGGAACCTCCGCAAGGCCATAGAACTGATTAAGGCCCGCGGGGCGGAGGCGATCATTCACTGTGGGGATTTTGTGGCTCCATTCATGCTCAAAGAGCTGGAGCAGGCGGCTATTCCAGTCCACGGGGTCTTTGGTAACAATGACGGGGACCAGTACCTTTTGACCAAGCTCTCCATGACGGAGCTTTCTCGTATCACGCTCTATGGTCTTTTGGGGGAACTGAATCTCGACGGCTTCCAGGTGGCCTTTACGCACGACCCAAGGGTGGCAGACGGGTTGGCCGCCACCGGTCGATACGATCTTGTATGCTTTGGCCACTCACATGAGGCGTGCCTGGATAAAAAGGGGGAGACGGTCTTACTCAACCCCGGGGAGGTGATGGGAAAAGACGGCTCTCCTGGCTTCTACTTTGTGGACACCTCAAGCCGAACCTACGAGCGGGTTTCCCTTTGAGTGATTTCCGGTTTGGTTTTTCGGTCCTCCCGTGGCAGGCAAGGGGAGGGAGGTCTTGCCGTCTTTAAAGGGTGGCAAGGAGTGTGCCCGTCTTTGAGGTATCATATCCGCCCATCTGATCGACATATCCTCTAAAGGCACTTGAGCGGATGACCTCGAGCATCAACTGGATCTTTTCGTCTTCAAAGAATGCCTCTGGGATCACCAGGTCGTATTCTTCTGTGACCATGGGGACAAAGTCCAGCCCCAAGGCCTTGGCCGCCGCATAGATGCCCAGCCCGGCATCTGCTGCGCCGCTGAGGACATTTACCGCAACGGACATATGGGTAAATTCTTCTTGATCATAGCCTTTGATGGTCTCTGGCCTGATCCTGAGCTCTGACAACCGATAGTCCAGGAGAATCCGAGTCCCTGATCCTGCCTGCCGATTCACAAAGGTTATCTCCTCCCTGGCTAGGTCCTCTATCCCTGTGATCCCTTTGGGGTTGCCTGGCAACACCATGAGCCCCTGCTCACGATATACCAAGTTGATCACCCTGACCCGCAGGGCAGGAAGGTATTGCTTGATATAAGAGACATTATATATTCCGGTCTCCGTGTCCAGGAGGTGGCAGCCTGCGGTATGACAATACCCGTTCCGCAAGGCCATGAGTCCCCCGAGGCTTCCCACATTACTTGAAGAGAGGCCGAAACGACAATCCTTCACCCTCATCTGATTGGCCAGGACATCGAGGGTGTTGTCATGGCTTCCCACGACGACGACCGTATTTTCGATATGCGCCCGTTTCCTGAGAAGCGCTGCTTCCACCACCTCGCCTGCCTGGATCCCTTCCACGTGGCTGGGGATCTGAATGATGCCATCAGCTTCAGTCAGTGTCGTGACAGAACCGGCACCCCTAGGAAGGGAGGAAGCCACCAGGGTGTCTCCAACGCGGCCCAGTTTCACCCGGACAAATTCGTCAAGGCCGAGTTTGGATGCCATCTTCCGGGCTACCCGTACCTTGGCCTTCTCTTTGACTGGCGCTTCAAGACCGAGCATCCGACACATGAGGGGCTCGACAAACTTTTCATAGGCCATAATGGCAGAAACCGTGTACCCTGGATTCCCGATGACAGGTCTATTATTGATGGCACCCAGCACCGTTGGTTTCCCAGGCATCATGGTCACTCCATGTACGAGGACTTCTCCTAGCTGGCCCATGACGCCAGCGGTATAATCCTCAGAACCAGCTGAAGACCCTGCACTGACGATCACGATATGGGCATCGCCGTGTACAGCCCTGCCGACGGCATCCAAGACCTCTTCAAAGACGTCTGGGACGATTGGATGGGGCAAATACTCGCCACCACTGGTCTGGATCAAGGCCCCGAGGATGGCGGAATTGCTTTCAATGACCCTTCCCCGAGGAAGTCTATCACCCTTGACGTCCTGGGGGGCCAGCAGTTCCGAACCGGTGGGGATGATGAGCACCCTGGGTTTTTCCTTGACCTTCACATGGAAAACGCCTCCGTTCAGCAGGGCACCGATCTCATAGGGCGTAATAAGGTGGTTCTGAGGTAGAATGAGTTCTGTGGCCACAATGTCTTCGCCCACTCTCCGGACATTCTGCCAAGGATAGGCACCTGATTCAATCTGGACCGTCTCCTGGTCCAGGTCCGTGACGTATTCGATCATGATGACCGCGTCTGTCCCCTCCGGCATCATCTGTCCCGTGTTGATGAAGTGGGCGTCCTCGCCCATACGGAGCTTTTGGGGCCGGTCCACCGTGGTGCCAAAGGTCGTTTCTGCACGGACGGCAATCCCATCCATAGCGGCTGCGTGATAACTCGGGCTGGACAACCTGGCGAAGACCGGTTCGGCGGTGACCCGGCCAGCCGCCAGTTGGACGGCAATGGTCTCAGGTTTCAGGCACCCCTCCAGATCAAAACGGGCAAAGAAGAGGGCCGAGGCCTCGTCCATGGGTTTCATTTGCAGGTATATGTTTCTCTTACTTTTCATCACTGCTCGTTATCCCGAAGATCTCTTCAAATGCCTGATCGGCTTGTATGACGATCTTCCTTTTTAGGAGTCGATACTTCTCAAGGAGTCTCTTCCCCGTGGGCGTCAAGATGGAGCCGCGCCGCTTTCCTCCCCCAGGGCTTGTAGCCAGGATCTTGGCCCCCAACCGTTCTTCCGTGGATTTGATCCTCCCCCACACGGCACGATAGGACATCTTCATCTCTTTGGCAGCCTTGTTCATGGACCCCAAACGGTCAATCGCCTCCAGCATGCGCGCCCTGCCACTGCCAAAGACGACCCTGTCTTGATCATCGTCGATCCACACCTTTGTTCGGATCTTCATGGCAACCTCCTGTTCGGCTCCTGTTGACAGTCCAGTCGTTGCGTAAGACCCCTCACACCATTGGCCCTGCAATGAACAGCTCAAGGCCCGCATTTGGACCTTGACAGCAAGGCGTGACTGCCACTATTTTCCGCAGTCAAATGGATACTAAGGTTCTATATCAGAAGTAACATAACAGGCCAAGGGATTCTGTTGAAGCATACCCTGTTATGGCAGGGCGGCGTTGGGGAGGGAGCAGTGGGAGACAAAGGTCAGGCTATGGCACAGGTGCAACTTGTCATCTTTGATTGCGACGGCGTGATGTTCGACTCAAGGCGAGCCAATGAGGCCTACTACAATCACATACTGATCCACTTCAAAAAGCCTCCAATGAACAGGGAACAGGCGGACTATGTCCATATGCACACGGCCGACCAGTCCGTTTCCTATCTTTTCCGCGATGATCGGCGGGTGGAACAAGCCCTGGCCTATCGTCATGAGATTAGCTATCATCCCTTTATTCCCGCCATGCGCATGGAGCCCTACCTGATGGCATTTCTAGAGTATTTGCGCCCCCAGCACAAGACGGCCATCTCCACAAACCGCTCTGATACCATGCATCGCGTTCTATTGGAACATGGACTGGAAGGATATTTTGATCTGGTGGTGTCAAGCCTAGACGTGAAGCGACCAAAGCCGGATCCTGAGTCTCTTCTCAAAATCTTGGGCCACTTTGACCTTGCTCCCCACGAGGCTATCTACATTGGCGACTCCAAGATCGACGAGTTGGCCGCCAGGGCAGCAGGGATTCCGTTGGTGGCCTACAAGAATAGGAGGCTTTCGGCCGCCTTTGCAGTGGAGCACTTCAAGGAGATTGAAATCTTACTGGAAAAGGAAGGATAAGCCTTTGCTGTCCGGTCTATCGGTCCGTTATATAGAGCACGGCCAGGATAACGGTCTCCTCGTCGCCGTGGCACCGCACCAGGTGGGGTACTGAGGAGTCGAAGTAGATGCTGTCACCAGGATAAAGCACGGCCTGATGGTCTTTCAAGGTGACCTCCAAGGCCCCTTTCAATACATGGATGAACTCCTGTCCTGCATGAGTGGAAAGCTCCTTCTTTGCCCCTGATGGTACCAGGGTGATCATGAAGGGCTCCATGTGTCGATCTTTCTTGTCTGGCGCCAGGGATTCATAAGTGTAGCCGTACTGATCTCCCTGAGCAGACGTGTACCTCGAGATGATGCGCCCCTCGTCTTTGCGGACCACCGTAAAGGGCTTTACCTCGCCAGTGGAGATGAAGCGGCCCAGCTTCATGTCAAGGGCCTTGGCCATTCTGATCAGCACACCCAAGGGAGGCGAGACCTCGTCTGCCTCGATTTGGTCCAGGTATGCTGGACTGAGGCCTGTCCGCTGCCCCACATCTTCTATGGTCAGCCCCTTTTTTTGGCGCACCATCTTGACCCGGTGACCAACAGAAGCCGGCTCCCCTTCTTGTTCTGCCACCACGGCTGAAGGGGGCTCCTTTTCTGTCCTCTCGGAAGAAAAACCAGCGATATCTTCCAAAAAGTCTTTATAAGGATCTCCCAGCCTTTTTCCATTCATGCCTACAGTCTCCAACAAAAGCGCTCATCATACATTTAGCGGAACCTTGTGATGACCGCTTGCGAACAAAGGATTGATTGGTGAAGAAAGAAGACGTCCCACCGGGCCTATGTCACAGCCTTCAAAAAGCGCTCCAGTCCTTTCATCCCGTCTACATTATACAGTTCATGGGCATATGTATCAGGGATAATCTTGCGAAGCAGGCCACTTAATACCTTTTTGGGGCCCACTTCTACAAAAACCTCCACCCCTTGCTCTTGCATGTGGCATACAGAATCATACCATCGAACGGGGCTGCAGAGCTGCCTCGCCATGATCTCCTTCATCTTGTCCGGGTCTGATTCGGAATCTGCCGTGACATTGAAGACCACGGGCGTGTTGGGGACGTTGAAGGGGATTTCTTCCAAAAAGGCCTTGAAGTCTTTCTCGGCCCCTCGGATCAATTCACTGTGCCATGCCCCGCTTACCTTCAGTGGAATGGCCTTGGCTCCTTGGGCTGCTGCCAATGCAGAGGCGTGATCCACGGCGTCGGGGGCGCCTGTAATGACAATCTGCGTATCTGTATTATGATTCGCCACGGCCACAACGCCCCTTTCTTTGGCCTCTTGCACAATATGGCGCACCGCATCAATATCCAGACCCAGCAAGGCATGCATGGCCCCGGCGTGCTTGGTGGCCTCACGGTGCATCAAGTGGCCCCTCTTGAAGACCAGTTTGCAGGTGTCCAGGGCGCTGGTCACCTGAGCGGCTGCCAAGGCACTATACTCTCCAAGGCTGTGGCCGGCCGTCAAGGCAGGTTCGACCCCCTCTTTCTGAAGGGCCGCAAGGCATGCCAGATTTACCGCTGTGACCGCTGGCTGAAGATTCACCGTAAGGGTCAGCTCTTCCATGGGGCCCTTAAAGCAGAGTCTGGATAGATGGCTTTTTGTCACCTCATCCACCATGTCAAAAATCTCGCGGACAAAGTCATATTCCTCATAGAGATCCAGAGCCATACCCACCACCTGCGAACCCTGTCCCGGAAAGAGAAAGGCTATTTTCTTCTTCAACGCACAGCTCCTTTCATAGGGTTATTGGCCATGATGAGTGATTCTCACGGCTGCAGTTCACCCCTCGGATTTTCCGCCATTGCCCTCATCCAGGTTAAAGAGGCGGCGGGTAATATCCACATAGAGGGGTTTTCTTTCCTTATAGCCGCTCTGTTTCAAAAAGATCGTAGGGTCATGGAGGATCTTGTTCACCAGGGCTGCAGTCAACCGGTCGATGGCTGCCCGGTCTTCCTCAGATACGGAGTTGAGGGCTGCAAAGGTCTTCTTGAGTTCTCTTTGCCTGATCTCCTCCACCTTGGCCCGGAGGTCCACAATGGTGGGCACCACATCGAGGCCCTGGAACCATCTGCGAAACTGGATCACAGCCCCGTCGACAAGGCGTTCTCCCCTAAGAGCTTCCTGTTGCCGTTCGTCTATATTCTCTTGAATGGCGTTATTGAGATCATCAATGTCATAGACATAGACGTTGTTGATACGGTTGATCTCGGGGTCGATATCCCGGGGGACAGCAATGTCAATGAAGAACAGGGGTCGATTCTTCCGGGCCCGCATTAGCCCCTTGAAATCGTCGCGGACTAGAATATAGTCCGATGCCCCCGTTGAGCTTATCACGATGTCCACCTCTTTGAGGTAGTCACGGACCTCTTCGAATCGAATGGCCGTTCCCCTGAAACCTTCAGCCAGCTCAAGTCCCCGCTCAAAGGTCCGGTTCGCTACAAATATGGGCCTGGCCCGATTATTCACCAGGTGCTCAACAGCAAGCTCTGCCATTTCGCCAGCGCCAATGAGCAATACCGCCTTTTCCTCTAGCTCGCCGAAGATCTTTCGACCCAGCTCCACTGCCGCATAGCTGATAGACACCGCATGGTCGCCGATGCCGGTCTCTGTGCGCACCCGTTTGGCCACAGAAAAAGCTCGGTGCATGAGCCTGTTCAGGACCACGCCACAGGTCCTGTGATCACAGGCCTGGCCGTAACAGTCTTTGACCTGCCCTAAAATCTGGGGTTCTCCCACCACCATGGAGTCGAGACTTGACGCCACCCTAAACATGTGACGGATCGCCTGGTCGCCACTGTACACATAAAGGGATTCCTCAAAGCTTGGAAGGGGGGTCTTCTTAAACTCGGCCATGAAGTCCTTTACCGCCTCCACCGCCTTGGCCACATCCTGGGTAGCTAAAAGAAACTCTACACGGTTGCAGGTGGAAAAGAGCAGGATTTCGTTCACAGAGGGGCATTGGCATACGGATTCCAGCACATGGGGGGTGTCTTCGCTGGAAAATGCCAGGCGTTCTCTAACCTCAACTGGAGCTGTTTTGTGATTAAGGCCAACGACTACAATATGCCTTTTTTCAACCATTCCTCGACTCTCCAGTGGCCCCTCAACCACCACACTAACGCAAGAAGAATAAGAAAGACGTGAGCAGGAGTATGGCGAATCCAACAATCGTCATAATGGCGGCCCTTCTTCCCTGCCATCCCACTGCCAACCGTTCGTGAAGCAGGACCGCGTAAACGAGCCACGTCACGGCCCCGAGGATCTCTCCGGGGTCCCAACTCCAGAATCGTCCTCGAACCATCTGGGCGTAGATGACGCCCGTGATGACTCCAAAGGTGAGCATGGGAAATCCAACGATAAGGCTTGCATAGCCCACGGAGTCAAGCAGTTTGAGGGACGGGAGTCGGCGAAAGAAAAACCCGGGCTTTTTGTCTTTTATGGCCCTTTCCTGAATAAGATACAAGATGCCCGCAGAGCAGGCAATGGCAAAGGCGGCGTTTCCCACAATCAGGGTCCCGAGGTGCAGGCTTCGCCACAAGCTCTTGAAGAGGGGGGCCAATTCTACAGGTGGCCTGGGCAACATGGAAGCGATGACGACTGCAAGGGTGGCCAAGGGTGCCGCGAGGGCTCCCAGGACCATCAGGTGATACTTCAGTTGAAGTGCCAGAAAGACACCAACCACTGCCCATCCAAAGGTTGACAGCGTTTCGTGGAGATTCTGAACCGGTATGTGTCCAGATTCGACGCACTGCAACCCAATGACCGCTGTGTGAGACAAGAATCCAACCCACAGGACGATATTGGCCATTCTGTGGATAGGTCTTTTTTGGAATAGAATATAGCCCTGGTAACCCAGGGAGCTTGCAAGGTAACAGATAATAGTTAAGGCAAAGAGAAGATTCATAGCGTGTCCCCTCGCAAAAGTAGCATAGGTCAAAGCAAGGCTGCTACCGCCTCAATGGCTTGTCACTAGATCCTTCCACGTATATCCGTTTCCCAACACCTCTTTGAGTAGGGCGTCTACATCTTGAAGGCGATCCTCTCGGATCATTTCCACAAGCCCCTTATCAAGCAACCGGCCGAAGAGCTCCTTGTGGGCCTCTGGGCTCTTTGCCTCGGCCATGAACCTTTGGCGAATGGCTCCCATGAGGTTCAAGAGCGCGGCATATTCCGGCCCGAATTCCTTTTCCATGGCTTGCCGTATGTACTTTGCCACTGCCGGACTCTTATTTGAGGTGGAAATGGCAATGACCAAGTCGCCTTGGCAGGCAATGGCAGGAAGGACAAACGTGCAGACTCCAGGACGGTCGGCGATATTGCAGAGAATCCCTCGGGCTGCGGCGTCCTGGCTGATGGTCTGGTTCGTCAATTCGTCGTCCGTGGCACCAATGACAAGAAACCTTCCGTCCAGGTCAGATGATTGATACCCCTTGAATCTCAGTGAAATATGACTATTTGTCCCTAGTGCCTCAAGGTGTTCGGTGGCGTCCAGGGTAATGACTGTAATCTTGGCCCCACATTCAAGGAGGGTTCGCACCTTTCGCTCGGCGACGCTCCCCCCTCCTACCACGAGACAGTCCCTGTGTCGGACGTCCAAGTTTACAGGATAGTAACGCATGACCGTCGGCTTTCCAACAGAGTCTCCAACATCACCCGCGCCGTACCCAAAGGCTTCTGGATCAAGGTGTCATTTCCCCAGGCCTGCGAAAAAGAGCTCATCAATCCCCTTCCACGAACGTTTTTTTTCGACGACACAACACATTCGCGTGTGTCCATCCAGAAAGGGTGGATCTTGTCCTAAGGCAAGGCCGTACAAGGGTTTTCACCGCAGGAGCAACACCGCGGAGATGCACTATTCGTGCAAAGAATGTCATGTATGGATGGACACTAATAAGCTGTTTCATATAAGAATGCGCCCCGTTAGGCAAACCAAAAATGGGTTGAAAGGGGCGTCACATGCCTGTGTGGACTGGCGGTGTTGCCCTGTCCTCCCTTGGCCCCAGGGGCGCGGTCTTGGCGAGCAAAAAAACATAACTGTTTAATATCGATTGACATTTCTCCGTCGACCATCTATCGTTTCGACTACACCCCACGCAGGTCGAGACCTTTGCATAACTCTTTCGAACGGTAATTGTGAGCTATTTGGGGTACCCATTTGGCCACAGCGAGCGGCCCACACTAGTGGGCAAATCGCAAACTGTTTGAGGCCCTTAGGGCGATTTTTTGCGATTTAGCGAGCAAGGCTAAAAATGGGTCAAATCGCTCACAGAATGAAGTGAGAAGGGGTTCTGCAAAGGTCTCAGGTCGAAAAGGTCACGGCCCAGGAGTCTTCATGGGGCCCTTGCAGCGGATCAGGGCCTTGCCACAGGAGGAGAAATCAGTTGGATAAAGAGGAGGATGGCTCTCTGACGGCATCTGCAAAACAGAGTGAGGCGCTCGAGAAGATAGAGGCGGCTATCAGAGCGCTCAGGGCTTGCGATGGTGAACTGTCGGCAGAGGGATATGTCGAGCTTCGCAGGCGGATAGGCCATCTGATGGACACGCTCTTTAGGGTTGGAGAGGTCTTGAGCAAATCCACCTGAGGGACGACAGGGCAGGGCAGTTGCCCGCAACACACCGGCAGAGACACTCCAAGGGTCGAGGAGGACGAAAAGATCCCTATCTCACCTGACCCCAGGGACTAGGTTTGAGGGCACCATTCTCTTTCCAGGTCCCCAAGCCTTCCTTCTCTGATAGCACTTCGGATCTGGCCCATGAGCGATTCAAGGAACCAGACATTGTGAATCGTTGCCAGCCGCACCCCCAGAAGCTCCTTGGCGATAAATAGGTGTCTCAGATAGGCCCTGGAGTAGTGGCGACAGGTGGGACAGTGGCATGTCCCGTCAATGGGGCGCCGGTCTTCCCTGAACTGGGCATTGAGGATATGTATTCTATGACGTTTCGCCCCTTTGGAAAAAACCGTTCCCGTGCGGGCCATACGCGTCGGTGCCACGCAGTCGAAGAGATCGATTCCACGGTTTACGACCTGGAAGATGTCGTCCATGTCGCCAATGCCCAGGAGATGGCGCGGCTTCTCTGCTGGCAGAAGAGGGACAACCCACTCCAACACTTGGTGCATCTCTGTCTTGGATCTGCCGAGGGAGCCACCAATGGCAAAACCGTCGAAATTCTGATCTCCAATAAAGGAGGCACTTTCTTGCCTCAGGTCCTCATACATTCCACCCTGAACGATTCCAAAAAGGGCTTGTCTTTTATTGCCAGAGCCCTGGAATGCCCCCAGGGCCTGGAGGGCCCAGCGGTGGGTCCGCTCCATGGCCATCTCGGTGTACCGGTAGTCGTGGAGAGGAGAGGTGCACTCATCGAGGATTAAAATGATATCGGCCCCTAGCTTCTCCTCTATCTCGAGGACGCCATGGGGCGTAAAACGATGTCTGGAGCCGTCCAGGTACGAGACAAATTCCACCCCTTCCTCGTCTACCTTGACTAGCCGTTTTCCTTTACCAGGACGCAGGTGCCGTCCCCGGTCTTGCTCTTCCGGAAAGATCGGGGCGATCTTTCCCACCCCATGTTCTTTGCCTGCCCCGAGGCTGAAGATCTGAAACCCCCCGGAATCCATCATCAGGGGGCCGTCCCATCCCATGAATCCATGGAGCCCTCCAAGTCTCTTGATTACATCCTCGCCCGGTTGGAGATGAAGATGGTAGGCATTGGTGATCACCACCTGGCTTCCCATCCCACGAAGATCTTCTCCCGACAGTGTCTTGACGGTTCCCTGGGTGCCCACAGGGACAAAGGAGGGGGTGTCGATAGGCCCATGAGGGGTGACCAAGCGGCTGGCCCGGGCCCTTCCTTGTTCAGCTAATACCTCAAATGAGAACATCAGTAACTCAAGTTTCGCACCCCTCGTTTCCACTAAAAGTAGGCCTGTCAAGACTTCTATCCCTCCTCGGGATGCGCAACAGAGGGGGTGGGAAATTCGCTGAACGGAGACCTACAGCCATTACCACGAACCATCTCCCCGCAGCAACGAAAGGCATTGGAGGCCGAAGAGAAGCGGATTTCCCTCTCCCGAGGCTCCCATTGCATCAAAAAGGTTCAAGGCAGGGTTCTTCCGTTTTCTAGAAACCTCAGAACACTTTTAGTAGTTATTTCTAACGGTTGATAAGGGTGCGCTTCTTTTCTAGCCCTGAGACGCCAACTTGTATCAGTAAAAAATGGTCACTGTCTTGTGATAGGGTTTTATCCTACACACCGATCCTTGTCCCAGATTCCAGAGGAGCCAATCGATCTCAAAGGCCCTGAGGGATTTTCCCATGCCCTCCAGTTCCAGCCGGATAAGTTCCACGGCCCAGATGGTGTTGGCCCGGATCTCTACCTCCTCTGGACTTCCTGGCTCAAGGAGGACCTCTTGGTCCACCTTTTCAACGAGCGCCCCTGAGTATCGAAGGATACCGGCGTGACGCAGCACCTGGGGCAGTTTGTAATCGGCAAAGGCAGTGAGTTGGTCCATGTCCTGAAAGGCCCCCTCGTCTTTGCCATCAAATGCGCCGTGAAGGTCAGCAGCAAATATCTGGGCCCGTTTGTAGAAGAAGACCTTCTCCCCCTCATGTTTTGAAACATCTTGAAATGATGTCAGTTTCTCGGCCAACAGTCGAGCCAAGCGGATGGCGGATTGGCCAGCACAGACGACCAACTGGGATGCCTTACCCCTGAAATCTGAGATCAAGACCTGGCCCAGTTCGTGGAGGATTTGTAGACGACGTTCCATGAGTTGCAATTCCCCTTGTCCGCCTAGAATCCTTCTTAGTTCGTCCAGGGTAAGGGCCCTCAGGTAGTCTGCCTTGCCCACAGGGATTCCGGACTTGAACGTCTTTTTGAGAGAGGCTGCCAGGGCATAGTAGCCAGAGAGCTGTTTCTGCCCGTAGTCGATGTTCCACTTCGCCTTTCCAGAACTGGGCCAGAAGCAGAAATTCAGGCTGTCCAGGACCAATAGGTAGGAGACGGTATCGTCTTTGTTCCCGGAAAAATGGTACCTTCTATTCCAAGAGGGAATGGTGATGGCCTCATTGACCAGGTTTTGGCAGAATCGTGCCAGGGCCTCCTTGTCAATCTGCACATGTCGGCTCTTTGCTACAACGCTTTTCGCTGTTCTAAGGACTTCCCACATCCTTCTGCGTGATCCTTACTAGAAGGCTTTTCCTTGGAGTATCTGCCAACCATGCACAGGGCGGACATGGTCCCAACGGCGTCAATGAGCTCGGGCAGACTGATCCGTTCATTGAATCCACCCAAATGGGGGCCGCTCAAGATGACGATGTCTTCAACGCCTTTTGTGAAACCTTGGACCTGTTCCCCTGTATAGCCCCTTGTGGTCAAGAATGCCCTGAAGGCTTCATCTGTCATTTCTCTTTGGTCCACGACCCTTAGGACCTCTTCCATATAGCGGTCCACACCCATTTCTTCAATCATGCGGCAGGCTATGACCTCACCATCTACGGGACATCCTCCATCAAAGGCCTCTCCCACAAACCCATTGTAATAGTTTAGAAAAATTTCCTGAAGAAGGTCTCTGAGCAATGGCTTGTCAAAAAGGTCCCGAGCATCCACTGGATTTCCGTGGTCATCCAGTCCCACTCTTGTTCTATCTTTGTGTCGAAAATAGCTGCCTGTGACAAGGAGCAGGCTCAATATCTGCGTGCCGACACGAAAGTAGATCTGTCGACTTGGTCCCTTGAAGGCGACGAGGTGTTCAAAGTCTCTGATGCCTGTGACACCAAAATTGGGATAGAGGCATGAGTCAAGCCACCTGTCCAGCCTGCCCCCTCGTTGCCATTCGTAAAGCCCATGATCGGCCCGCCTGGTCCTTTGGACTCGATTGTGAAAGAGGGGGATTGGCGCCGAATGGACAATGCCCATAGAGGCCAGTTTCCCAAAAAGCCAAGCATTTCTGGACATGACTTCCCTAAACTCCTCTTCAGTCAGCCGTTTTTCTTTCCTATGGTCGTTGGGATAGGTGAAGTAATCCCGATGGGCAATAAAGCCCACGGCATGAGCCGTCAGATTCAGGGCCCCTCTTGAATACATTTCTTGTGGCAGATCCTCTAAGGCGAAGATATAGCTGCCGTGCATTCTGATGGCCCTCGGAATATTGAATCTAACGGGAAAATCATAGCCTTGCGAAGAAAGATGTGCCATCCAGACCGCTTCTTCATAGATGGACTGGGCCGGATGTTCTGAAAAGGCCACCTTTAGTACCAAGAGGCGATTCCCTTGATCCGTTGAAAGGACCAGGCTTCTGCCCATCACCTCGGGGGCGTTGCCCTTGCAGATACCCCGTTGTTCCAATAGGGCCTGCCACGTTACATGGGGTACGTCCTCTACGGCCTCTTGCCTTTTCTTGGGACCTGCAATAAAGACCGGAAGAGAGCCCAAGGCCTCAGCACAGGCCCTTTTAGAATCGCCGATCGCAGTGGCAAGCAACTGCTTTAAGGCGGAGATCGCAACGTTTGTACTCGGTTTCCCATTGCCATGGACGACAATAGAAGCCAAGGCATCGGCGGCCTCTTTGTAAAAAAAGAATGATTGCGTTTGAGGAGCATATCGTGAATCCTTGAGGAGCCCTTCCAAGGCTTGAACGGTCTTTGGACGGATGAGCTCAGGATGTCTCTTAAGAAGGCCGTGCAGGTCGCTTGCGGTCATATAGGCGGCACTGAAATCCAACTCTTTGGTAAGAAGGGCCTTTTCCAAAGTGGTCCTCTCTCTTTTCAGGTCCCTTCCGTCCATATTCAGAGCACCGCCCAAAGCTAGTCCGGACGCTTCCACAGGCCTTCAGTAAGGAACAGGTAAACCGCCCACTGTCGGCACCCTACCTAGCATACCCCGACCCTGTGCGCCAGCGCCAAAGGAGATTTCCTCCACGGAGTCTCCAGCATCCAGAAACGCCCGATCTCGTTTCCCCCCCGGCTCCAGGGATCTCATCCTTGGGGGGCCGGCGGCTCAACATGAAGGATAAAACTTTATGACAGCACTATAAAATTTTTTTATAGATGGCTTTCTGGCCCATGGAGACAGCCTCGTCGTGAGATCTTACGCCTAGGGCCTCCCTTTCTGGTCATCATGGAGCCCGCTAAAAATGTTTTATTTATTACAGTAAGATATAGCTGGTACCCAGGAGGCGCCCCCCTTTTCTCGCCCCCCTTTTCTCACCAGGCCGCGCCCTCGGCTCACGCACGGGCAGCATGGCACAGAACTTGCTCGGGATAGCGATAACAGACGAGGATATGTGGACGATGCGCAAAGATTCTGGATTGACACTGGTGGAACTGCTGGTGGCATTGGCCACCTTGGCCATTGTGGCCAATCTTGCCGCCCCCCGCCTTACGGACTGGCTGCACAACTTCAGGCTCAGGAGGGCTGCAACAGATCTGTATTCAAGCATGCAATGGACCAAGTTGGGAGCCATTAGAGCGAATTCAGACTGGGCGATTATCTTTGATAACAGTGTCTCTCCAGGAAGATACTTTGTGTGTTCTGACAATGGTGGAGATGGGTGGGACATGCCGTCTCAATTGGGGGGCACTGATACGGTGAGGAAGCAGGGGCGACTCATCGGTTACGGGAATAGCATAGACTACGGCCACGGTCACGCTACCACCAATGCATCAGCAGGAGGGGGCATCTTTCCCGCCCTTGATGATATCGGGTACCCTTCCAACGTGCTGGTCTTCGATTCCCGGGGGCTATGCAATGCGGGCTTTGTCTATTTGGAAAACAACAGAAACGGGCCTCTCCAAAGCCGTCACACCTATGCAGTGGGAACCAGGGCGAATGGGAATATCGTCGTCAGAAAATGGTTCCCCGGCAGCGCAAATTGGGATGGCGCCTTTGATGAGTGATAACCTATCAATAAGAAGAGGTCGCAAATGCTCAACAGACAAGGTTTTACACTGATAGAGGTCCTCATCGCCATGGTCATGTCCACCATTGTGGCCGGCGGCGTCTTCTTGGCCTACAGGACGCAACAGGAGTCCTATGTGACCCAGGAACAGGTGGCGGCCATGCAGCAGAATCTGAAGGCCGCCATGTTTTACATGGGAAGAGAAATCCGCATGGCTGGTTATGATACGGCCATTTCAGGAAACTTCGGCATTCAGACAGCGGCCCCCACCTCCATTACCTTTACCATGGATATCACCGGCGGAGAGAGTGATGGCCGCGATAACGATTTGGACGGCATTACGGACGAAGACACCAACGGCATTGATGACGACGGCGATGGGACGGTGGATACGGGTCTTGAGGCCGATGAATTCCAGTTCGGTGACGGCGTTGCCGACGATCCCAATGAGACGATCACCTACTCCCTCTTCGACATTGATAATGACGGTTTCATGGATCCTGTCCACCCGGGTCCTGACCTGGATCTCAGAAGGCAGGATGCAGCAGTCCCCCCGGCAAACCCAGCCCTGCCAGAAGAAGAGTTCGTTGCAGAAAACGTGGAGGCCCTCGGGTTTGCCTATGCCTTTGACGCCAACAACGATGGCCTTCTGGATACCTATGACGCTGTCAACGCACCGGCAGGATCGCCGCGCGAGAGAACGATTTGGGCCATCGATTCGGACGGAGACAATGATCTGGACACCAACTTAGATACAGACAGTGATGGCGATATTGACGCTGATGACGGTCCCGGCGTGGGGGGAAACGGCCCTATCGGCGGCCAGATGCTGATGGACTTTTCCGGAATTGCCATCGCTGATGTGCCAGTAGCCAGAATCATGGCCGTGCGTGTTTGGCTCCTGGCACGTTCGGCGCGCTGGGACACCAAGATCGTGGAGAGGAACACCTTTGTGGTGGGCAATCAGGTCATCACGCCAGACACCGACGCTGATCCCAACAACGACCATCGACGCATGAGGCTTCTGATGACCACTGCAAAATGCAGGAACTTGTAAAAACGGGGCGATGATTCATGAAAACAAAGGACGAAGAAGGGTTTTCCCTTATAGAGGTCATGGTGGCCATGGCTGTGCTGGCCATCGGTATTCTTGCCGTAGCTGCCATGCAGATCAAGTCCGTCAAGGGCAACGCCCTGGCAAATGATCAGGCCAGGGCCGTGGCGCTGGCCGAAGAGCGGTTAGAGTCCTTGATGCTCATCCCCTATATTGATCCAAGCACGGGTGTGCTTCACACCCTGTTGGCAGATACAAACGGTGACGGGCTCCCTGGATTGGACAACGATGATGATGGCAACAATGACGGGTTCGTTGATCCTAATGACGGCAGTGTGCTCTACCCCGGTTGGGCCGATCATGCCGATCCCAATAACCCTATTACAGGCACTGATCATCGGGGGGCATTCAATGTGTTCTGGAACACGGCGCTTCCGGGCAACAACACGGTGAACATCAGGGTGATTGTGACGTGGGGAAGATCATCGGACCCGAGAAGGGTCGCTCTTGATTTCATAAAGGCTCGCGATGTTTAGGCATTACTCATAAGAAGGGGAGGCCTCCCATGAGAGAGATGCACTTCATACTGAAAAACGAAAAGGGGTCCATCATGGTCGTGGGCATGTTGGTCTTGATGCTGGCAAGCCTCATCGGCATCGCGGCCGTCACTACCAGTTCGATTGAGGTAGAGGTCACTGCAAACGATAAGACGCACAAAGAGAATTTCTACCGGGCCGAAGGCGCGGCCATGCTGGCTGCGCAGCTCCTGGAAGATGAGAATGATTCTGCGGCACTCCAAGACCTGCCATACGGACAGCCAGATCCTGACAACCCTGCAGCACCACCCGATCTGTGGTTTCGGAACGATCTGTCGGGTTTCCCAGACCCCGACAATGTCACCAACGATTACAACTGGGATGCTGCCCTGGACGGTTCAGGAGAGGCGCCGTTAGATGACAACGGGCAGACCAGGTTCATGGCCATTCACGAAGGATATTCTGGGGGTAGCAGCACGCGCATGGATGCTACAGCCGTGCACACCATCACCGTCTATGGCCGCTCTGAGAAAGAAAAAGGGAGCGCCATGATCGAGATCGGCTACAAGAAGCGGTACTGATTGGAGTCCCGTGAAGGCCTTTGGTATCACAACATCAAGAAAAGGGGTGTTCATCATGTCTATTCATAGAAACCATCGAGGTGACGGGTCGGCCCGGGCAATGGAAAGACCGGGGCTGTTTCTTGGCATAGGAGCGCTGACCATGGCCTTGCTCTGCTTTGCTCAAACAGCAAGAGGCCTGGACATCAGCGACGCTCCCATGGACACCAAAGTCATGGCCGCGCCTCCAAACATCATGTTCGTGCTGGACAATTCCGGGAGCATGGACTGGGAGTTCATGGTACAGGGAGAAACAGACGGCAAGTTTGAAGGCGATATCGAGTATCTCTTTGATGACCCCGGAGACAACAATTATAGTGCCGGAAGCAGCAACGGGACCATCTTATCCGGCGCTGACAGGGGAAAAATCAAGGCCCAGATGTCTGCCTTCAACAAACTCTATTACCACCCCCATGCAGACTACAAACCGTGGCCGAACATGCCCGATGCAGACACCGCGCACCCCAGATCCAACCCGAACAACGCCACCCCGACCTTTGACCTGACGGCAGAGTATTTCCTGGTGGGCAGCGAGTCCATCGCAGACGATCAGGACCCTGTCTTCTCGCACACCGGGAGCTGGAGCCAGGCCTCAAACCCAGAGGCTTACAATGGCCTCTATTACTGGACCGACGCGAACGATCAGGACGTGACCGCTGTTTGGTACACGCCGCTGGCCAGTGGAGAGTACGAGGTCTATGCCAGGTACTTCAGCAACGACTACCGGTCCACGGCCGTGCCCTACACCATCTTCCATCAGGGGGGCCCCACCGTCGTCCATGTGAACCAGCGCGAAAACGGCGGCACCTGGTATCCCCTGGGCACCTATACCTTTGAGGAAGGCGCTGGCGGGACCGTCGGGATTTTTACTTACGTGGGCGATAACAATCAAGAGCGGGTCTGTGGGGATTCCATCAAGTTTGTCCCCACAAGCGGAGCGACGGTCAGCATCAAGAACGCCCACTATTATACCTGGGACGACGTGGACGAAGACGGCGAGATGGACGCCGGAGAAGAGTATTTCCTTGTCAACTTTGAGGGGGGCGTGAGAAAGTACTACTGGTTCCATGACAGGAATGAGAATGAGATCGTGGAAGGCGGAGAGTTCTTTCCCGTAGATGAGCTCCCCGACGCTGCCAAGGCCGCATGGTTCGACGATGATGGCAGTTTCGTCGCCTACAAGACAGACGCCGAGGACCTTCAAAACTTCGCCAACTGGTACTCCTTTTACCGCAGGCGGGAGCTGACGGCCAAGGCCGCTGTCTCCCACGCCATCATGAGCCTGGTGGGCGTTCAGGTCGGCTTCTACAGTATTAACTCCGGGCTGAGGCAGCCGGTCCTTCCCGTCAAGTTGAATGTGCCGGATCCTGGCGGAAGTACCATTGTGATTGTGGACAACAAGGATAGCGGCTATTACGAATACGGGGGCAGATGGTACGAATCAGGGGCACATAACGAATACAAAAACAGCTCCAGATACACCAGCTACAGCGGCCGCTATGCCACCTGGAGCCCAAACCTGCCCGAAGCCGGTGAATACAACGTCTATGCATGGTGGGACTACTACAGCACCAGGGACACGAACGCCCTGTACAAGGTCTATCACAACGGCGGCACCTATTCGGTCCGGAAGAACCAGAAACAGGACTACAGCCAGTGGGCCCTTTTGGGGACCTTTAATTTTGACGCCGGCACATCAGGAAAGGTCCGGGTCTACCGCGACGGCTCCAGCACCGGCTCGAGCACCAGCGCAGATGCCGTCATGTTTGAAAGCACGGCCGTGGCCAGTGGCGGAATGACCTACGTAGATGAAACAGACACCCTCCTTGACGCCCTGTACGGCCTTGATTCCGACGGAAGCACGCCCCTGAGACTGGCCGTGAAGAACGTGGGTCGCTATTTTCACAAAGACGATGGAAACACTGGCGGCGTGGGAGACTCTCCCTACATGCCTGATGAAGAGGGAGGGGCCTGTCAGCACTCCTTTTGCATTGCCATGACCGACGGCTATTGGAACGGGTCCAACCCCGGCGTGGGCAACCAGGACGGCGCAGCAGGGTCACCTTACGGGGATTCCTATTCGGACACCTTGGCCGATGTGGCCATGAAGTATTATAAAGAGGATCTCGCCTCTTCTCTGGACGACGTGGTCCCTACCAGCTCTTGCGATAAGGCCTCTCATCAACATATGGTCACCTATGCGGTCTCTTTTGGGGTGCAAGGCTCTTTGGACTATACGGCCTATCACCCCTGCCTGCTGAACGGCGGCGCCCCCCCTTGGCCCAATCCCACATCCGGTTGCGACAGCTGTCCCTATAAGATCGACGACCTGTGGCATGCCGCCGTAAACGGCAGGGGGCTCTTCTTTAGTGCGTCAGACCCAGGGGAACTCATCAGCGCCTTGGAGCAAGTGATGCTGAACATTGCCTCAAGGATGGCCTCTGGTGCCTCTGTGACAGTCAATGGAGAGGAGTTGGGGACGAACACGATTCTGTATCAGTCAAGCTACGTCTCAGACGGCTGGATAGGGGATGTGACAGCCTACCCTGTAGATCCGGTTTCAGGAGAGATCCTCAAAGAACAAAGCGATATCATATGGAAGGCCTCTGACAAACTCCAGGACCGTGCGCCGGACCAGCGAAAGATTGTGGCCTACGACGGCACATCTGAAGGCGTTCCTTTCCGGTTTGCCAATCTCACAGACGAACAGAAGACGGCTCTGGACCCCAATTGGGCAGCGGACTCCACCCTGGCCGAGAACATGGTGGACTACCTGAGGGGTGAAGAGATAGACGGTTTTCGGCCCAGGGTCAAGAAACTGGGCGATATCGTCCATTCAGCGCCCCTGTTGGTAGAAGACACCATCATTGCAGGGGGAAACGACGGGATGCTGCACGCCTTCAATGCCACGGACGGAGAAGAGCGCTTTGCCTACATCCCCCATCTGATTTTTGAGAACTTAAAGGAGCTCACGGGCAATGACTATGAACACAGGTTTTTCGTAGATCGCACCCCCTATGCCAGAAAAAGGGTCACCATCGGCATGAATGAGGGAAGAACGCTCCTTGTGGGAGGATTGGGAAAGGGCGGGAAAGGCTATTTCGCCCTGGACATCACCGATGCTGATCAGGTGGACGTATCAACCGCAGAGGCCGCCGTGGCAAGCTCGGTGGTGTTGTGGGAATACCCTGGGGCCGGACTGGAAGAGCCCGATCTGGGGTACACGTACAGTTACCCATACATTGTCAAGTCCTATGACCCGAACAACGACTGGGTGATCATATTCGGCAACGGGTACGACAGCGTGGAAGGAGAGGCCATCCTCTACGTCATGGATGTATACGGAAACGTGATAAAGAAGATATACACCCTGGCCACGGGCAACAACGGACTTTCTACTCCAGCCCTGATAGACGTGAACAAGGACTTCCGCGTGGATTACGCCTACGCCGGAGACCTGAAAGGGAATCTGTGGAAATTCGATCTTACCGATGAAGACCCGGCCAATTGGGACGTGGCCTTTAAGGACGGAAATGGCATCCCGGAGGCCTTCTTTCGGATTCCAGGTCAACCCATCACCACGACGCCCGATGTAATGAAACACTGTGAAAGGCACGGGCATATTGTTGTATTTGGCACGGGCAAGTTCCTTGGGGACACCGATCGGGCAGATGTCAGCACCCAGACCCTCTTCGGGTTATGGGATTATGGAGACAAGGGGGACCACAGCGAGTACCTGGGGACCTTCGACAGGGGGTCGACCCCTAAGCTCTCCAACCAGCCGGACACCGTCTCACTGGTGGAGCAGACCGTGGTGAACGAAACGTACCTCGGCGATCACTATTTGAGGACCCTGAGCGACCATGAAGCGGTGTGGGTCACAGAGGAGGATCTGGATGTGGGAAACGCCATGCCCAACCCGTCAAGCACGGTTGAAAATCATGCGGGGTGGTATTTTGATCTTCCCCTGACTGGAGAAAGGATCATCAGGGACCTCATGATCAGAGACGGAAGGGTCGTGGCCTTGTCTATTGTTCCCAATGAGTCGCCCTGTTCTGGTGGGGGCGACTCCCTGGTCCACGAGCTGGATGCATGCAACGGCGGTCGGCTGAACAAAGCCACCTTTGACATCAACGATGACGGGATCATTGACGACAACGACCTCATCGACATCGGTCTCACCGATGGGGAGGGCAATCCCATCCTGGTGCCTCCCACGGGCATGGATTTTCCAGGGATGCTCTATCCGCCAGTCATGGTGAGAATGCCTGATGACGAAAGGGAGATGAAGATCTTCAGCACCTCTGCAGGGACCACAGAGACGGTTTTTGAGGTCGCAGAGGAAAGGGGCGTGTTCTACTGGAAAGAAAGAAGGACAGACGGAACAGATGAGTACTACTACGAGCCCACACAGTGAAACGGCTTTTAGGGCTCACAGCAAAGGAGACCAACTCATGACTCTCGCACGACAAAGGCGTCTTTTCAAGGGGATCGGACTGGGACTGATCTTGGGCCTTGTTGTCATGGCTCCATACTCAGGTCCGGGCTATGGAGCAGAGTATCTCGGAGAAGAAAGGGTGTTACCTTCCCACTACCCCAAGAAATTCAATGGACTGGGACATATCGACAGGATAGGGAAAAACGAGATCGTCGTAGATGATTCCCTCCATACACTGGCCTCTCATGTCACGTATGCCACGGCCACATCAGCCCATGGGTCAAGCGGCGATCTTCGGGTCGGCGACCATGTGGGCTTTGTCACCAATGCGGAGAAAGAGATCACCGCGATCTGGATGATCACAAAAAGCAGGCGGTAACCCTCCATCACACCCCACCCCTTGCCTAGCGCGCCAATGGGAGGAGGGACGTCCTCCCATCGGGGCGGACCATATCATGGCAAAGAGGCCTTCCTTTTAAGCTAGGTTCTATTGATCACCTCTACGGTGTTTTCCGGAACCGTCACATCGGGCAGGACCTGGAGCCTCTCGAGGTGAAATCGCGCTACCAGCCGTCTGATGTTTTCCCTTTTTTGTCCCACAAGCTTTGGAACATCTGAGGGATAGACCTTCACTGTCACCCTTCTGGACAGCCCCTTTTCAGACGCAAGGGCCTGGGTGGCAAGATCCAAGAAGAGAGCAGACTGGACCAGATGCCCAAAGGCCGGATGAAATGGACCTGCCACGACCTGGCCCCTTGCCCGCAAGCTGCTACTGGGTTGCAAGCCCATGCGGATCACTGGAATGCCGACGGCCTTGAAATGAACATAGAGCCGTTTAGTTAGCTCTACGGCCTCTGATAGAGAAAGGGGGGTGAACCGGCCCGATTCGTACCACCTCTCAAGGGCCGTGTTCTTGACGACCACAGTGGGATAGATACGGACAAAATCAGGCCTTAGGGCCGCCACCTGTTGCCCCGTCTCAAGGATCGATTCCGCCGTGGCCCCTGGGAGGCCGGGCATGATTTGAAGCCCCACCTGCACGTTACAAGGCTTTAAGACCTGAACGGCCCTTTTTGTGTCGGCGCCGGTATGGCCCCGTTGGCTGAGAGCAAGGACCGTGTCATTCATGGACTGGGCCCCCACCTCAATGGTGCGGATGGTGTACGAGGCCAGTTCCTTTAAGGCCGCAGCCGTAACTGTCTCTGGCCGGGTGGAGAAGCGGATGCCGTCTACCTGGCCCTTTGCGACAAAGAACTGAGCTTCTTCCAAGAGGAGCTTCCTGTAAGCCTTGGGGAGCCCGAGAAAATTGCCGCCATAAAAGGCAACCTCGGTGGTGCCTCGATGGGCTCCCCGGAACCCAAGGAACTGGGTGATCCTGTCCCGGACCTCCTGCTGTGAGCGGGTGCCGTCCTTAAGGCCAGTAATGGAAGTTTGATTGCAGAATACGCAACGGTGGGGACACCCCCTGTGAGGGATAAAGAGCGGGACAATGAAAGGCCTGGGCATCATCTTCCGGGGTTGGCCACTGACAGCCTGGTGGGCGGTCAAGGGGGTGCAGGACCCTGTCTTTTCAATAATAGGACTGATCTTTTCCCTGAAGTTTCTCAAGGGCTACGGACGCCGCAGCCTGCTCTGCGGCTTTTTTGCTCTTGCCTGTCCCCCGAGTCGTCAAGAAGTTGCCAATATGAAGGCGCACCAAGAAGGTCTTGTCATGATCTGGACCGTTTTCAGCCTCCACCTTGTATTGAGGGATGGTCTTAAATCGAGACTGGACAAACTCTTGAAGGCGGCTCTTGAAATCCTCTGCCGCTAGCCTGTCCTCGATGCCATTGATAATATCGGAAAAAAGTCTCTCAATCACCTCAAAGGCCGCTTGGAAGTCGCCGTCAAGGTAGACTGCCGCAATGACCGCTTCAAAGGCATTGGAAAGGATGGACTTTTTTTCTTGTCCGTTACTCGATGCCTCGCCCTTACCCAGCAGGAGATATCGGCCAAGATCCAGCTCCTGGGCCATCGCAGCCAGTCGTGACTCGTTGACGATAGTGGCCCGCATTCTCGACAGGTCTCCTTCACGGGTTTCCGGGAAGTGGTCCATCAACACGTGGGTAATCACGAGGTCGAGGACAGCATCTCCCAGAAACTCAAGGCGTTCGTTGTCTCTTAAGGAGACCTCGCGCTGCTCATTGACATAGGAGCTGTGTTGCAGGGCTTCGCGAAGGAACCCCCTGTCTTTGAAGTGGTAAGCGAGGGCAAGCTCCAAAGGCGAGAGATGGTCATCACCCATGGTAGTCTCTCAACCTTTCTAAGTTTTCCCTCGCAACGGCTAGGTCTGGATCGAGTTTCAGGGCCCTCTCGTACATGGCGGCGGCCATGTCCATGTCTCCCCTTTCACGATAGTTTGCCCCAAGGCTGGCATAGTCTATGGCAGAATAGGGGTCCAGTTCAACGGCTACCTTCAGATTTTCAATGGCCTTGTCATAATCTTTGAGCTGGAAGTAGGAGAACCCCAGGGCGTTATAGATTTCCTTTACCTGGCCAGCCTCGTGCTTTGCCCTCTCCAACTGAACGATGGCCTGCTCGTAGTCACCGAGGCCGTTGCAGCAAGTTCCCAGGTAGATCAGAATCCTGACCAGATCGTCCTGTTGGGGATCCATGTCCAGGGCTTCTAAAAACCTTTCAAGGGCCATACCGTAGTCCCCTTTTTCGAAGTAGCACAGCCCCGTGTAAAAATGAAAGTAGTATTGATCTTGGTACATGGCTTTGGCTTTGCCAAAGGATTCAAGGCCCTGATCGTAGCGGCCGGTGTTCAGATAGCTAAGGCCAAGCCTGAAATGGATGGGAACGGCCTCTTCAGCAGGAGATAGCTTTAACGATTTTTCGTACCTCTCTGCGGCCAGGACATGGTTTTGCGCTTCTTGGTGCAGCGTCCCAAAATGATAAAGCAGATCGCTCAGTTCGTGTGTGGCTCCCTTTGGCAGGGGCAAGTCTGAAAAAGCGGCAACCACGCGGTCCCTGCATGCCTGGCAGTCTGTCCCAGAATCAAAGTACCCATTGTATTGCGCCATGAGTGTATCCACATGGGGGGCGGCGTAGATGTTGGCCAGGCTTTTTTTTCTCACAAAGGCATCGGCACAAGGGTAGACCATGCCGTCAGATGCCGTGATAATGAGGGCGGCAGGGCATGGCTCAGTCATGGACGCCGGATGAGCGTCCAATCTGGACGAGGTCTCGTGGATGATGTTTTCATGACATAGACTGCAGACGATTGCCGATTTTTCACTATTGTTTCCAGGGCCATAGTAAACTTTCTCCGCCTTGGCCAAGAGCTTTTCGTTGGCGGCTTGATGGAAGGTGCCCCAATCCAAGTAAAGACTGGGAAGCAAGAAGGCGCTCTTGAGCGTTCCAAGGAGGTCCGCAAGGGAGGCAGTGTTTGTGTGGCTACTGGGGGCGATGAGGGGGAGCAACATGAGCCTTGGTACTTCCTGGTGCATGTAGGCCTCCCGATCAAACTCCATGGTTACCCGCTTCCAGTTCTGGTAATAATATTGGAAATAGAAATCCATCTGTTCCGTGTTTCCCTGGGGGGCACCGTGGATGAAATGGACATAGAGCCGAGCAAAGAGGTTTTCCCGGAGAAAGGACGTGACTTGCTTTTGGATCCGTTCTACCTGAGGCATGCCCGCGGCCAAATCCTCGGCCACAATATAGAGATTGGAGGTCAGTTCCACATAGAAAAACAGGTCCGACAGGATGCGGCAAAGGGTCTCAAGCTGTTCCTTTTCCTGTTTGTCTAGGATCACAAAGATCCTTTGTAAGGCTCTTTCGTCCATGGCCTCTTTCTCGCAACAAGGTTCCCTGCCCTTTAGGGAGACGACATCTTAGGGCAGGGCGATTTCTTGAAATGAAATAGTATAGTTATCTTTAATGATTACGATACAATACGCCGTCCCCTGTCAAGGGAATGGGCACGCCACAGGTTTTGGACCTTGCCAATATCCTCCGTGCTCATGTGATCCGTTTCATACTGACATCCGATGGAAATATACGGAGGCCGTTCGGTGTTCAAGGGTCGAATATGGTAATCTTTATAATGCCTGGCCATGGGCGTGCCAAAATAGATCTGCATCTGCTGAGAGTTTGTATTGCCCATAATCTTGACGTTGTTCTCTTTGACAAAGGCCAAAGTCTTCATGGCGTCTTCAAAGGTTTCGTTAGGCAGGCCGAACATGGTGAAGAGCTCTACCTCAATGTCTTGGCTCTGGGCAAGGCGGATAGCCTCCACAACTTTTTGAATAGAAAGATGTTTATCGATCTTTGGAGTGACCCGTTCTGAGGCCGACTCCAACCCAAAGGCGATGGTGCGGACGCCTGCCCGTTTCATCTTCTTCATCATCTCCAGGTCCACTAGGTCCGCCCGGGTCTGAAGCCACATTTGGGCCTCCAGGTCCAGCTTCACGATTCCGTCAAGGAGTTCCTCGATCCTGGACCGCTTATGGGAGATATTGGGGTCGGCAAACCAGAACCTCTTCACCCCCTTTTTCCTAATCCATGTCATCTCTTCAAGGACCCGGTCTATGGAATGGAACATCACTTTGTGCTTAAAGGCACAGGGTGTATAACAATAGATACAATGGTGGGGGCAACCCCGAGATGTCAACATGATAGCCTCACCCATCCTGGAATAGTCAAAAACATCGGACAGATAAGGGGAGGGATACTGATCAAGATCGGAAAAACCCTCAAGTTCCTCTGTATCTTGGACGATACCACCATCGTTCTTGTAGCTGACGCCGGAGAGGCCTGAAAAGGGCCGCCCCTGTTCCACAGCCCGGGCCACACAAAGGAGGGTCTGCTCACCGGCAGATCGAGACACATAGTCAATGTCGGGCAATTGGGCAAAGCCGTCCGATGGCATGAATGTGGCTTGAGGACCACCAATGGCTACCTTTATTCCGCTGTCTATGGATTTTATGAATCTGGCAAGGCCGATGACGTACAGCATGGTCCTCTGGTAGGCCGAAAACCCTACCAGGGCAGGCCGGAAGCTCGTAATGAGCTTCTGGAGGCCTGCAGGGGAGATGGAGGCATCCTCTCCCAGGGTCAATATCTTGACCCCAAACCCTTTGGATTTCAGAAAGGCTGCTATGTATCCTAGTGAGATGGGTGGAGACACAGGAGCAAATGGATTGATCTCAATCAACAGGACATTCACGGTGCTTTGCCTTATAGAAAAGACACGGGCGTAAGGTCAAGAGAAAATAGACTCCAGGAGGATCACGGTGAAGGTCGGTCTATTGGGTGTTGCCTTTGAATAGAAAGATGTTATAAAAATGGAGTGGGTGCCCCTTGCGTTTTGGCCCCGCTATTCACTATGGCAGACTGGTAAACAGGTCTCTACATGCTAGAACATTTTTTCAATCCTTCCTCAATAGCCGTTGTCGGGGCCTCGCAGAACCCGGGCAAGATCGGTTACGATATTCTAAACAATATAGTGCGTTACGGGTTTGAGGGCGCTGTCTATCCCATCAACCCAAAGGCCGAAGAGATCCTGGGGCGCCAGGCCTTCCCGGACCTGGTCTCCGTTCCTTCTCAGATCGATCTGGCCATTGTTGCGCTGCCTTCTCCAGCAGTCACGGAGGTCATAGAGCAGTGCGGCAAGAAGAAGGTCGATTCCGTGGTGATCATTACAGCCGGATTCAAGGAGATCGGGCCTGAAGGGGGCCGCTTGGAAGAGGCCTTGGCCGTCCGGGCTCGGGAACTGGGTCTTCGGGTGATAGGGCCCAATTGTCTGGGCATCATCGATACAGCGAGCGCCCTCAATGCCTCCTTTGCCGCCGGCATGCCCCTTGATGGTCACATTGGCTTTTTCTCTCAATCTGGAGCCATGTGCGTCGCTATCTTAGATTGGGCCTTAGGTGAGAATGTTGGTTTCTCCAGATTCGTAAGCCTGGGCAACAAGATGGACATCTCAGAGACGCAGATCATGCTTTCAATGGAACACGACGAGAACACAAGGGTGATCCTGGGGTATCTGGAGAGCATTGAGGACGGGCCTCTTTTCATGAAGGCCGCACGCCAGGTCTCAAAGAACAAACCGATCATTATTATCAAGTCGGGCACGACGAGCGCAGGCGCCAAGGCTGCTTCATCACACACAGGGGCCTTGGCCGGTTCGGAACATGCCTACAGTGCAGCCTTCAAGCAGTCTGGGATCATAAGGGCCGAATCCATGCAGTCTCTTTTCCGATACGCCGTGGCCTTTGCCAGCCAACCCCTGCCCAACGGCCCGAGTCTCGGGATCATTACAAACTCAGGGGGACCGGGTATCTTGGCCGCCGACGCCTGTGAAAAGAGCTCTCTTCACCTTAGCCCCATCCGAAAGGAGACGGCAGATGAGCTCAGAAGTTTTCTCCCGCCTACGGCCTCTGTTTACAATCCGGTGGACATCATAGGGGATGCCTCTGCTGAAAGGTACGACAGAACCCTGGAGGTGATCCTGAGAGACCCCGCTATCCATGCTGTCCTGATTCTTTTGGCCCCCACGGCAGCGCAGGATCCAGATGCCGTTGCCAGAGGGATCGTGCGGCTGGCTAAAGATAGTGACAAGCCGGTGATGACGGCATTCATGGGTGAAAAGAAGGTGAAAGGGGCCCGCAAGATCCTTCAGGATCACGCCATTCCCAGTTATGAATATCCGGAAGATGCGATTGCGGCCTTGGACGCCATGCTTTGCTATCGGAGGGCTCAGGAGGAACCAGAAAGACGATATCAGCACTTTGAGGCAGACAGTGGCAGAGTGCGCCAGATCTTTTCCTCGGTGATCGGGCAGCACCGGCATGACCTGATTGAGAAAGAGGCCCGGGAAGTCCTCAAGGCTTATGGATTCAGGCTCCCTGAAAATCGCATCGCCAGGACCACAAAGGAAGCCGTGGAAGCCGCTTCGGAGATCGGGTATCCGGTGGTCATGAAAATTGCCTCCCCCGATGTGCTTCACAAGAGTGATATGGGAGGAGTTCGCGTCAAGCTGGAAGACGAGACCATGGTTGAAGACGCCTTTTTCGACATTACCGCCAACATCCAATTGCGGCAACCTGATGCCCGTATCCTCGGGGTGATGGTTCAAGAAATGATACCGCAGGGGAAGGAAGTCATCCTGGGCATTACGCGGGACATCCAGTTTGGCCCTATGGTCATGTTCGGCCTGGGGGGAATCTACGTGGAGGTTCTAAAGGACGTGGCCTTTAGAATCGCGCCGCTCAGTGTGGAGGAGGCCGATGCCATGATTCGTGAAATCCGGGCCTTCCCGCTCCTGCGTGGCGTCAGGGGGGAGGCCCCGGCCGACATCAAGGGGATCCGTGAAGCCCTGCTGCGGCTCTCACAGCTGGCCATGGATTTTCCAGAGATCATTGAAGGAGATATCAATCCGCTCTTGGTATGCCCTGAGGGTCAAGGGGCAGTGGCTGTGGATGCGAGGATGACGATACACGAGTAAGGGGGTATGGGGGGAGCACGCTCATGATTTCTCTATATGTGGGATCTACGGGGGGATATTCAGGAAAGAACCTGACGGTGATGGGGCTTGGGCAGCGGTTGATGAAAGACGGTCTCAAGGTGGGGTACTTCAAGCCCTTTGGCCGGCTGCCTATCAAGATCAATGGGGTGCTCACTGACAAGGATGCCTGGTTTATCCACAGGGTCCTCATGCTGAAAGATCCGGTGGAAACCCTTTGCCCTGTCGTCATGACCCACGATCTCATGGTCGCATCATGCCGTGGAGAGTGCGCCGGACTGGAAGAAAAGATCCTGGAGGCCTTTGAAACGGTTTCAAAGGGAAAAGACGTGGTCCTTGTGGGAGGGGCAGGCAGACTTGAGTCGGGAAAATCTATGGATATATCGGGCTATCGCCTGGTGGAAAGACTCCACGCCAAGGCCGTTCTCGTGGACAGCTACGAGGGCGAGTTTTATCTGGACGCGGTCTTGGCTGCCCACGAACGCCTCCAAGAAAGGCTCCTGGGCGTCATCGTGAACAGGGTGCGCGCAGGCTATTTGGATAAGGTTGAGTCATTGATCATTCCCTTCCTGGAACAAAAGGGCCTTCCCGTCCTTGGCGTCCTTCCAAACGATGCGTTGCTGGGGGCCGTGATGGTGGGAGATGTTGTCGATGCCCTTGCAGGAGACGTGCTTTGCTGCCGCAACAAACTGGACGGACTCATTGAGCACTTTTTAATCGGCAGCATGCAGGTGGATCGTGCCCTTGAATATATCAGAAAGGCAAGAAACAACGCGGTCATCGTTGGCGGTGACCGTGCAGACGTGCAGTTGGCAGCCATCGAGGCCTCCACCCAATGTCTCATTCTTACTGGAAATCTCTACCCCAATGAGATCGTGATCTCCAGGGCTGAGGTCCGGGGTGTGCCGATTGTGGTGGTTCGAGATGACACCTATTCCGTGGCCAAGAAGGTGGAAGAGCTTTCTCGAAAGCTGCGCCTCCGGGAAAAGGAGAAGGTGTACTACGGAATCAAGCTCATTGAAGAGAAGGTCGATTTTAAGAGACTCTATGAGGGTCTGGGTATGAGCCCATAGCTCTTGTGCGGACTACGCTTCAGGGTCTGCTGCCGTAAGGGTTTGGATGAAGTAGGTAAGATCCAGTTTTTGGTCATCTGTCATCTCCCCAAATGTCACACCACATCGCCTGGCTGCCACATTCACAGGTGTTTGATCTTCCAGTTGGAAATCCGAAGAAACCGTTCTGACAGGCATACTGTCCAGGTGGAAGCTTCTGTCCGGCAGTAAGATGTGCAGGTGAGACGATGCGTCAGGTCGTTCATCCCCGGCAATGTAGCAAAATGAGACGCCCCCCATTCCTATGTCGACAATGCTGCCCACGATGGGAGAGTGGGACCCGGGACGTGGGAGCATGACATAGGCGCTGAGCAGGGGGACCCGAAATCGCGCATGGCGTCTTTGCTCAACAACTTCCCTCATAAAGATCACCTTCTGCGGACATGGTGAGTGCCGTTGACCCCATGCATCGGCCTGTCATCCGATTTGAGACTCCGCTTTCGAAAAAAATATGTATTGTCCCATATCAGGAGTTACAGGGGTTGTCAAGAAAAAACCACAGCAGGTTGTGGACGTTGTGAAAGTGACCACCATATAGTGGGCGCCCTGGCACCATGAGGGATGAGGGAGCCCCCTGGTGGGCCACGGCAGAGGATGGCAGATGGCTGCAGCCGGAGGCCCCGCTCCTGGTGGATCTATGAAATCTCCGTCCCTCCGACACCAGAATCTTGACAAACATTGCCATATCAAGTAGATGGCTGAATCGACATGCTGATAAGAGGGTTGATCGGGCCCATTGGGCAAGAATAGTTGACAAAGACCTGTCCGGAGGAGAAAGACAAGGACCTTTTGTGGAGAAAAACGGAAAGGGCCGTTACGAGAGACACATGACAGCTGTATTGGAGGGAGCCGGCATCCCTGTATCGGACCAAAAGGAATGTTACCATCTACCCAATCTCATCGTGATTGGGGCCATGAAGTGTGCAACAACGAGTCTCCACTACTATCTGGGACTCCATCCAGAGATCTTCATGTCACAGGAAAAGGAGCTCAATTTCTTTCTCCGCCAAGGCAACTGGCACAAAGGCATCGAGTGGTACAGGTCACACTTTGTAGGGGACGCAAAGATCTATGGGGAGTCCTCACCCAACTACGCGAACTACCCCTTCTCACAGGGCGTTGCGGAACGCATACACACGTTGGTCCCGGAAGCCAAGGTGATCTATATTGTCAGGGACCCCATCGAGCGCATCCTCTCCCATTATGTTCACCAGTATGCCGTAGGCCGAGAACAGAGGCCGCTGTCTGAGGCTTTGGCCGATTTGGGCGACAACCCCTATGTCTGTCGGAGCCGTTACGCCATGCAAGTGGAGCCGTACTTGAGGTCTTTTCCAGAGGCCCATGTGTTGATTATTACGCAAGAAGATTTGTACAGACAACGAGAAGAGACGTTAAAGAGTGTCTTCCGATTTCTGGAGGTCGATGATTCCTTTTACTGTGAGGAGTTTTCTCTTATCAAACACCCATCCAGGGGCAAGAGACGAAGACGTCACGGGACGGCATGGTTAGACTCTTTGTCTGAGGATATCCTGGAACGACTCCCCCACACGACGGGACAGAACTTGGGCCACCTGCTTTACCTGTCATTTTCACACAAGGTAGAACGACCTCAGTTGGACGAGACGCTGAGGCAAAGGTTGATAGACTTTCTTGAAGATGACGTGAATCGTTTCAGACAATTGACCGGATACGATGTGGAGTCATGGTGCACGGAGCAGTCCTGAGAAGAACTCAGGAGGGCGCGTCTTGGGAGGGATAGTAGGAGCCTCGACATGAGGCACACCAAGGGTGGTCGCCTTTTACTGGATCAGCCTCATGGGCTCGATACCGGTTAGTCCTTTCATCCAACAGTCCGTGCCCATGGGCTTCTCTTTCGGCCAGAATCCCTTTCACAGGGATTGGAAGGAGTCTTCCTGCCATGGAACAGTTCATCGAGACGATCTGTCACATCAACGGCTTTCTCTGGGGCCCCTGGACCCTCTACGTTCTCCTCGGGGCAGGCACACTTTTCACCATTTGGACCCGCTTTTCCCAGTTCAAGGTCCTCTCCCATGGCGTGGACGTCACCCGTGGTCTCTATGACAATCCCGATGATCCTGGGGCCATCAACCATTTCCAGGCCCTCTCTGCTGCGTTGTCTGCCACTATCGGTCTGGGCAACATCGGCGGGGTTGCCGTGGCCATCGCCCTGGGTGGGCCTGGAGCCCTGTTCTGGATGTGGGTGGTGGGGCTTCTGGGAATGGCGCTCAAGACCGTGGAGATCACGCTGGCCATGCTGTATCGCAATACGGATGACCCGGAAGATCCCCACGGCGGGGCCATGTGGGTGATTGACAGGACCCTGGGAGCTAAAGGGGGGGTCTCCCGGGTGGCGGCAAAAACCATTGGCTCTGTTTTCTGTATCACCGCACTGATCATGACCATGGCAGGGGGCAACATGTTCCAGACCTGGAATGTGGCCGACCTGACGCTCAACTACTTTGGGGCGCCCAAGATAGCAACAGGCATTGTCCTATCCATTCTAGTGGGACTGGTCATTGTCGGCGGGATTAAACGGATTGGCCATGTGGCTGCCCGGCTGGTCCCAGTCATGTGCATCCTATATCTGCTCTCTTCCCTGGCTGTTTTGGCCGTAAACGTGCAGGAGATCCCGTCCATGTTGGCCCTGATCTTTAAATGCGCCTTTGGCAAGACAGAGGCTGCTGGTGCTTTTATGGGCGGGACATTCGGGTTCGTCTTTGCCCAGGGCATGAAGCGGGCCCTGTTCTCAAACGAAGCTGGCCTGGGGTCTGCACCCATAGCCCATGCTGCTGCCAAGACAAATGAATCGGCCCGCGAGGGAATCGTGGGCGGCATGGGCCCCTTCATTGATACCCTTTGCATATGTAGCCTTACGGCTCTGGTCATCCTGTCCACCCACACCTGGAATCGCGGACCCTTTGGTGAGATGAAGGGTGACGTGAGGCTTGTGGAAAAGGAAGGCAAGGTGGAACTCATTGCTCCTGACCAGGTGAGTGCCTTGCCAGAACTCCCCTTGGGAGAGACCTGGAAGATCAACACGCAGGTATTCTTTGTGCTCAGAAAACCTGTCGCTCAAGAGGGGAATTGGGCCCATGTCAGAGTGTACGGTACCCTCGAGGGAGATACCCTGGGAAGAGCCCAAACCATAAGATGGGAGGAAGTGCCAGCCGGCTTCCAGTGGATCCTTGACAAAGAGGGCCGACCTGTCAAGGGGATCTTTCGCAACTTCGCCGGGGCCACCCTCACGGGTCATGCCTTTGACCGTGCCTTCCCCGGCCTGGGCAAGTGGCTGGTGACGCTGGCCGCATGGCTCTTTGCCGTCTCCACCATGATCTCGTGGAGCTACTATGGCGAGCAAAGCATGATATACATGTTCGGCAAGAAATCGGTCCTTCCTTACAAGCTCCTGTTCCTACTGCTAGCCGTTGTAGGGGCTTTCCTGGTGAAGAATAACACGGAACTTGGTGCCCTGGCTGATTTTGGCACGGGCTGGATGTTATGGGCCAACATGTTTATCGTGCTGGCCATGGGACATCTGGCTGTACGGGATCTGGACGATTACTTCAGGCGCCTGAAAAGCGGGGCATTTCATCGCCGCCCCAGACGCCCCTTCGTGGATGTGGTGGAAGGCAAGAATGGGAGGTAAGAGACAGGTCCGGAATCATCCACACCTTCTGAGAATGTCCCAATAGGCGCCCCTGTATCCCTCTTTGATCGCATCCTGCAGCCGTTGGTTGGCGCTGTAATTGTAGTTTCTGTCCGGCCTCAAGGGGTCCATGTAGAAAAACCGTTCATCCTCCCCAATGAGTCTGTCCAGGAGTTCAGAAACAACGGGAGCAATCTTGGGCTCCATAAAGAAAAGCGGTTCCGTTCCGTCACCCTTGCCCACGAGGCCCTCCTTTAGGCCCTCTCTCATCACCAGTTCTGCAAGCTGGGTTCCAGGATAGACCCGCACACCAATGGCCACGCCTACCCTCTCTGGCGCGGCCTTGTTCATGAGCTCAATGGTGGTAACAAGACTGTCGCGTGTCTCACCAGGTGCGCCGAGGAGAAGGTCGAACATGACCACTATCCCAGCCCCTTGGCATGCGCGGGCGGCATTCAAGATGGCCTCCGGTGGATACCCCCGCCTCAGTCGTCTCAACATATGCTCGTCACCGCTGTCCACCCCAAAGTTGATCCCCGCGCACCCAGCCCGGGCCATGAGGTCTGCAAGCTTTGCAGAGAAGCCAAGGGGCGTGCAGTAGGCATACCAGCGACATCTCTCACCAAGGCGACGGCGGATCATCTCCTCGCATACGGCGGAGGCATGCTCTTTAGGCAGATTGAACTCGCTATCGCAGGTGTGCACATGATCGATCCCTTGGTCCAGCAGCCTTTCCACCTCATCCACCACCGCCATGGGAGGTCTTGTCCGTGTCCTCTTTCCTTTGGCCAGAGGATCAGCGCAGTAAATGCAATCGCCTGGGCAGCCCCGCTTGGTCTCGATGCCTGCTTGCCCCCCTTCACGGAAATAGCGGCGGTTGTCCACCCAGATTCGGCTCATGGGGGGAAGGGCTTCAAGGGGAGGTCTTGAAAGGTGATTGTGGCGCCAGGTATCTTTGTGGCGCCAGATCAAGTTGGCCACATCTTTCCGCAGCCGTTTGCCCTCCATATTCTCTGCTAGCTGTACAAGGCCGAACTCGCCCTCACCCCAGAGGCCCAGATAGGCCCCACAGCGTTTCAGGACCTGCTCCGGCATTACCGAAAAGCCCACGCCGCCCACCACCACCGGGGCGTCCGTGAAGTCGCCAATGGCCTTTACGATGCTGGAAAACGGTTCAAGGAAAGACTCCCGGCTCGCAAAGGCACAATCATCTGTATTGCGCAGGGTGACTCCAACGAGGTCAACACTTGTCCGACCAAAGAAGTCCCTCATGGCAGACTCCCCGTCCTCGGCCCAGCAAAGATCCAGGATCTTCACCTGATGCCCTGCGCTGCTGAGGGCCTCAGCCACATAGTCAATGCCAATGGGTGCGATGGGGGGCCGTATCCTGTTCGTGTTAACCAACGCTACGTGCATGCCGTTTATCTCCTTTCACCTGAAGACAAAGATCTCAAGTTTCGCCCCCCTCTGCCACCCACCATCTCGCCACAGCTGCTAAAGGCATTGGAGGCCGAAGAGAAGGGGATTTCCCCCTCCCGAGGCTCCCATTGTATCAAAAGGTCCAAACCAGAGCCCAGCTCTTTTCTGGAAACCTTACGACATTTTTAACAGTCGTTTCAAGCAGTTGGTAAGCATGCGGGCCTTGAGTAAACAGGTCCATGAGTGGACAAAGAGCGGGGAGAAGACCGGAGGGACTCAGGAGGGTTTGCCCTTGATTCCCGAGGGATCCTTCCTGTTGCGGGGCCCCTTCACAGGGTTGCCTTTCACCTTCTGGCAGGGGGCCGAAGGCCTGAGGCGATTCTTGCGGATCAAGGCCTTCCGTTTTGCATCTCCGTATTTGCCAAACCTACCGCCCATGACTCGTTGTTTCTTTGTCTCCTGGTTTTCAAGAAGACAGGGAGCCCTGGCACCCCTTTGCTCTCCCAAGAGGCCAACGTCTCACCCTCAGCCTTGGCTCTGGACCAGGGCTAGAGCTTGATGACCGAATTCTCAGACCCAAAGGTGTTGGGCTCATAGCCGTCGGCAGCCCAGTCGTTTTCCCAACGCTCACCGTCCAGCAGATACCTGAACCTGTAGGTCTGGCCCGCTTCCAGGGAGATGGTGGTGCTGAACCTGCCGTCTTTTCGATGACTCATGGGGTGTGAGGCCGGACTCCAATGATTGAAATCACCACACAGAGAGGCTTTGGTTGCATTGACTTCTGAGGGGAGGTCAAAGGTGACCCTGCACGACCGACGTGATTTTGAATAGTTTTTCCGCAGCATGACTCTTCCTCCCTTTTTCCGTTCTTAGGAAATCCAACAGGAACACCGAACCAGAGGGCCCGCCCCCTCCTGACAGAGAAAGAGGTTGAGGAAAGTGACCCCACGGCAGTAAGTCTGAGCGTCCGAAGGGTGCAGAACAGGGCTATTGTCGTGAAAACATATCTATATCCTCTGGAGTCGTCAAGGGGTTTTGAGGAGGTCTAAACACAAGGCCTCCATCAATTTTTCACGTGGCCTGTCCCTGTAGATGCCGTAGTCTGGTCCCATTTCAGGGTCAATACCTCTCAGGAATAGGTAATAGACCCCGCCGAAATGTGTTTCATAGCGGTAATTGGCTAGTCTGAGACGCAAATACTGATGCAGGGCAAGGGCATAGAGATGATACTGAAGGATGTAAAATTGCTCTTCCATCACCGCAGCCAATGCCTCTTGGTCGTAGTCTTGCACCTTGGTTCCCAGGAGATTGGACTTCCAGTCCACAAGAAAGAAACGGTCCTGGAATTGAAAGACCATATCCATGAATCCCTTCATGAACCCCGTGACAGGCGCAAAATGCAATTGCTCTAAATGCTCGGGGAAATCCTCTCGAAGCCCGGGGGGGCCGTGTTTCTGAAAGATACTCCTTAGCTTCTGGGGCGAGATGGACTGTAACGGGAAGTAGAACTCTAACTCGTTGAGCCGCTCTTTGTTGCCAATGCGCGAGAGCTTAAAATTTTTTCGAAGAGGATCAAGGGGAGTGGAAAGCACCTTTTTAAGCATGGTACAAAGGGTTTCGCACCATGTGGGCTCAAAGCCGAATTCTTTGAGGTGGTCTGTGACCAAGCTCTTCATCTCAGCAGGGTCTTCTTGGGTAAAATCCAGGTGCTCCAATATATGGTGCATACAGGTTCCAGCTTTTGTCCCCTTGGGGAAGGCAAAGATACCTGAAGGTTCCTCCTGGAGGGAAGGGGCCTCAATCGCCGTCTGGTCATGGCCATGGACCGGAATCGATGGATCGCGGTCTGCCCAGTCTGCCCTCTTAGAATGCCCGGAGACCAGAGACGAAAAACTTGAAATCTGCCAGGAGCGATCTATCGTTCCCGAGAATCTGCGGCACGTCAGTTCTACTGTCTCCCCAAAAGGCCTTGGAGAGAAGGCCTTTCCTTGCCCAAGAGGCATGGGACGCAAGCTGATGGCCCCATGGGCCTTCGTTTGAAGAGCCTCCAACTCTGCAAGGAGAGAGGCATTGCTCAGGCCGTTGAACCTTTCCTCAATGGCCTTGACTCGATTCTCCCTGGGGCATGGCCTTGGCTGGTGAAGGAGATACGCCGGGGCTGAGGTCTCAGCGTCCCTGACACGGCCCCAAACGACGTAACATCGGTTCTTGGCCCTGGTGAGGGCCACATAGAAAAGTCTTAGGTTTTCAGCTAATTGTTCCTTCTCCGCAAGGATAAGGTGCCCATCCATCTCGGAAGAGCCAAGATCCAGGGTGAGCTTCATGTTGTTGCCCTCGTCGTGGAACGTGAAGGGCTGTTTGGATCGGCCAACCCTGGAACCGTCCCACAAAAAGGGGCAAAAGACCACGGGGTACTCAAGGCCTTTGCTCTTGTGGATGGTGACAAGTCTTACGGCCTTTTCATCCGTTTCCAGGCGCAGCTGGTGTTCTTCCGTGGGCCCCGTATCTTCACCCCTTTGATCGGAGAGCCATTTTAAGAGCCCTGCACTGCTTAGCTTTTTCCCCACAGATGCCTCATGTAGGACCTCTGAAAGATGGAGCAAGTTTGTATTTCGACGTTCTCCGTCGTCAAAGGACATGAGGCGGGCAAGGACTTCCTCGTCCATGAGGAGACGTCGAAACATCTGGATAAAACCCTGTTCATTCCACAGGTCATGATATCTATGAAATTTGACGACCCACGTCTCCCATCGCGTCTCATCGGCCATGAGACCCTCCAAACCCTCTCCTCCAACACCCATCATATCTGTGGCCAGGGCGGCCCTGAGACGTCTGTCGCTGTTCGGTTCCACAATGGCTGAGAGAAGCCTCTCCATCTCCATGGCTTCATGGGAACCAAAGAGGTCCCCTGTCGTGCACAACACGCTGGGGATGTGCAGGGCAGAGAGGGCCTCCTGCATGAGGAGCGCATCGGCATTCCTCCTGACTAGGACGGCCATGTCACCTTCCTCAAGGGGTCTCTTTCCCAAGAGGGCCTTCTTATCTCTTCCAAGCCTCAAGAGTCGCGAGATCTCTGCTGCCACGGCCCTTGAAATGCCTGTCCGTGCCAGTGTCTTGCTTATAGGTGTTGGAGGGCCTGTCTCGTCATCGGCAGTCAAGAACCAGAACTGAAAAGCCCCTTGCCCTTTGTCGTCCAACTGAAGGGGCGCCGTTTCTTGCCTTGTTGCCGGCGAAGTGGGTTGAAATGCTATCCGGTCATACAAAAAGGGCTGATCAGCACTGGAAAAGACGGCATTTACCGCAGTTACCAGAGCCGCTTCTGACCGCCAGTTCTCAACAAGGGTGTATTGGCGCGTCACGTCTCCTGCTGCTGCCATGTAGGCAAAGATGTCAGCGCCCCGGAAGCCGTAGATGGCCTGTTTGGGATCGCCGATGAGAAAGAGGATGCTCTTTTCAGCATGGAAAACCTTCTTGAAAATGCCGTACTGGATGGGGTCCGTGTCTTGAAATTCGTCAATCAAGGCTGCCTTGAATTTTTTCCTCAAGGCCCTTGCCAGTTCATCCCCTCCCCTTTCCTCTAGGGCGCGGTGGAGTTTGAACAAAAGATCATCAAATGACTGAACGTTTTGTTCCTCTTTTCTCCTTGAAAGCTCTCTGTGGGCGTAATGGAACAGTTCTGCCTTCAGCCAAAGGAGACGCTGGTCAAAGACCATCTCCAAGGCTTCTTGTTTTTCCATAAGGTCTTGGCAGAGATCGAAGAAGGGATGGAATGGCGGGGTACTGTTCTTTTTTGCTGCCCCCTGGATTTCTTTGGACGTGAATTTTTCAAAGCCCTGAAACAAGACTGGATCATTGCCTTCACTGGCCAAGTACTCCTCCATCTTGTGGAGCCGCATGGCAACATGGGTCTTCTTGTACTTATTCCTGTTAAGCCCTTTGTGGCCCCTTAGAATCTGCGCTACTTCAGCCTTCCACCTTTGCCATGCCTGGCACACCCTCTCAAAGGATTCTCGAAAGGCCTTTTGCTGGAGCGACGAGTCAGGAGGCTCGAGCTGAGGAATGATCCTCAAATACGGCTGCGCCATCTTATTGCCCAGGAGTAAAAGGAGGCTCTTGGGGCTGAGTTTTCGGTAGATGGCATAATGGACAAAAAGGGAGGAGGCTTCGTAGAAATGCCTCCGCCAGAAATCCTCTACCACTTCTTTCTTAAGGTCTTCCTGGTCTGCCACGAGTTCCGTATCAAAGAGGCACCGGCTCTCAAAGGCATTCTCATAGAGCATCCTCCTGCAGAAACTGTGTATGGTGTAGATGGAGGCTTGATCAAAGGCCCGGAGGGCCTCTCTAAGATGTCCATAGGCCATGTGCCGATGTGGGTGCTTCGTCCTCAGAGCCTCCACAAAGGGGTCTGTGCCGTGGCCTGTTGCGAATGCTTCTGCCGCCTCCCTGAGCTTGGTGCGGATCCTGTCTTTCAGCTCCTCTGTGGCCGCCTCTGTGAAGGTGACGACCAGTATCTCGTTTACGGAAAGATTCTTTTCCAGCACCAGTCTAAGAAAGAGACCGGAAATGGCGTAGGTTTTTCCCGTGCCTGCACTGGCCTCAATCAGATTGGTCCCCTCAAGGGGAGCATTTAGAAGATCAAATTCCTTGGCTCTTGTCATTTTTTGTCCAATAGCATTAGGCTGCTTTTTTTATAGACTACTTTTCTTCCCTCTGGTGCGCCAAAAGGGGGCCAAAGATCTGTTCTGCCCGCTGCTCAAATTCCGTGTCAAGAGGATCCGTGGTGCGAAAACAAATCTGATAATAGGCGTCCTCACCCTCACCGCGGCTGTAATCGTTTCCCACCCAGAGGCTGCGGGCCCGATGGAGAGCCTCTTCAGGGGCCGCCTTCTTTTGCAGGCGCCTGTGGGCATATGCCCACGACGATTCGGGTAAGAAATGGAGCGGTGCTGTTAATCCCTTCCAGTAGGTCTCCAGTAGGTCTACAAGGATCTCTTCACTTTTGTGCACAGGGCCATACTCCCAGGCGGACCATTTACGGTCTGAAGTCTGGGGACTCAGGCCCACCAGTATGCTGGTCCTGGGATAATGATCTGCCTGAAGGTGATTGACGACCAGGTGATGTATCCACGATCTCAAACGATCGTTGGCCTTCACCCTTGCATAGCGGTACTGCACAACCCTTTCAGGGTAGATGCCTCCAATGGTTCCAAGGAGGCGGAAGCGTGATAGCCCAAGATCTACTTTAAGGGGCCTGAGAGTGGGACCTTGGACGTAAGGCTCTGTTTTTCGGAGAAACCTTTCGACTCCGCGAGTGATCTTCTCATACACGCATTCTCCCACCACCCCGTGGGGAAGCTGGCCAGAGGCCATGATAAGGGGCCCCAGTTCTCTGAGGTCCCCTCCTGAAAACCCTTTTTCCAGGAGGCCCTGTTCCAGGAGATACCTTTCAAGCCCCTTGAGTTGGAAGGACTCTCGTTCTTCAAGTACAGGGGCCGCTGTATCAAGATAGATTCCAAGGCGCCTGTTGAGGAGGAACTTGGCTGGATTGCCAAAGAAACTGCATAGATCATCCAACTGAACTCTTTCCCACTCCTCAGCTGGCTCCGAAAGGCCTCTGGAGATAAAGGCCCGGGGCTCTTCACGGTGTTGCAGAAGAGATTGGGCGGCCTGACAGTTTGCCTCGGAATAGCTAAAGAGCCTTTCATCTTCCTTGAAATACGCTGGGCTGAAGGCCTGTAGCCGGTGTCTGGTAATGATGTGATCGGCCATGTCTTGCCCCTTGAGCTGAAAGCCTTGCTCGATGTAGTCCATGACTTCGCTCACCAGGACTGAGGGCGGGATGATGGTGTTGTCCTTGATGCTTTGTCCCACATAACTGATGTAGAGCCTCTCTCTGGCCGAGAGCAAGGCTTCTAGGAAGAGATACCTGTCATCATTGCGGCGGGAGCGGTCCCCTGGCTTGGGATGTTTTGCCATTAAATCAAACCCCAATGGTTTTGACTGCCTGGGATAGGCATCTCCATTCATCCCTACAAGGCAGATGATCCTAAAAGGGATGCTCCTCATGGGCAACATGGCACAGAAGGTGATGCCGCCGGCAATAAAGCCGAAGCCAAAGCCTTCCCTTTCCAGGCGACTGGCCAGATACCACTTGATGACTGACAAATCCACGGTATCGTCGAAACCCGACCTGTCGGGCCCAGACAGGTCACCCAGCTCTTTCAGGGTGCGCCGTACGACCTGCGCTTCATGTTCTTCGTCTTCTTCGGGTAAGAAAAATCGATCCAGGAGGCCCGTGAGCATTTCGGACCACTGCTCCAAGGTGCGCCGTTCGTTGAGGGATTGAACGGAGGCAAAGAGCTCATCTGCAAAGTGGAGAAGTTTGCCCAAGATGAGGGCCCCATTGCCTTCCACACGATCATAGGGCAGGATACCTTCAAAAATGCTCCTTCCTTCTCCGGCCATGGCATAGCCCAGTAGCAGCCTTTCCAGGCCCGCCCTCCAGGTATTCTCTGAGAGGGCGGGCAGGCCCAACTGGGCCCGGCCCTCTCTGTCCACTCCCCATCTGATCCTGGTCTCTGTGACCCACCTGCGGACAAGGGAAAGGTCTACCTCCAAGAGACCGAATCTCCGCTGTACTGCCGGGGCCTCCAAAATGGAGAGGACCTGTGAGACGCCAAAGTGGCTCCCAAAGAGGCCTAGGATGCCAAGGAAGGTATCGACAAGCTTACTCTCTTTCCTGGCGGTTCTATCTGCAACGCTGTAAGGAAATCGCTTCCCGTCATCGGCCTGGACGTCAAACACAGCCTGGATGTACGGGGCATAAGTGTCGATATCGGGCGTCATGACCAGCACGTCCTTTGGCCGTAGGCTGGCATCCTTTTCAAACATGTGAAGCAGATGGTCATGAAGGACTTCTATCTCCCGCATAGGACTGTGACAGGACTGGATTTGGATGGACATGTCATTACAAGAGATGGCCCTTTTGTCTTTTGTAGAGGCCCTGCTTTCCTGCAGATGGAGGATGTCAGACTGAAGAGACGACAACAGGCTGCCCCCTCCAGGATCCTGAAAGGAGGAGATCTCTTCACAGTCAAAGTCGTGTATCATGTCGAAGAAATCCCTGCCCAGTTTGCCCATGGATGCCAGAAGGCTGTTTCCTTTTTCCAGATGGAGCGCTTCGGCGCTGGAATCTCCAGCCCCTTCTCTCGTCAAGGTCCGCCCTATCTCCCAGTCAGAGACAATATCTCCCCAGTACTCTTTGCAGGGATTCAATAGAAAGAGGTTCACCGGAACAAATCGTGAAATGCTGGCAAGGACCTCCATGTGAAAGCGAGGAAGGGCCGATATCCCGAAGACGGAGACCCTTTCGGGCAGACCCCCTGGCCTGAAGGAAGGGGTCTTTAGGGCTTCAAAAAAGGCCTTTGCCAATGCCGGCCGATGCCAGCCTTCATTGCCCTTTGCCAATGCCCTCCAAAGTGTAGCCTGCCAGTGATCCTCTTTGCTTTCTCCCCATCGGAGAATCATCTCTGGACGAAAAAGGAGGTACTGGTCAAAGGTGTCTGCAATGCGCTCACAAAGCTGAAAGCGCTTTAGCTCTTCTTTGGGGCCTTTGAGATAATGACGTAGACTTTCAAAGCCTGGTCTTGTGAACAAAGACGGCAGGAGCTTCATGGCCTTCCAGGTCAGTATTGCTGGGTCAAAAGGCGACCATTTAGGAAGATCTTCAAAGACCTTTTGAAAGACTTCATAGACAAAGCGATTGGGAAAGGGAAATCTGCAGTTTGCGCAGATGCCATGGCCTTTGGCCAGTTGAGCGCACACCCAGCGCTCCATGCCTTTGCTCTGGACAAGAATAATCTCCTGGTCCAGGGGGGATGAAAGGGGTCTCTTCAAGATCTCGGCCAATCCCTCAGCCAGAATCTCCAACCGGTTGCTGGTAAAGAGTCTAAGGGTGGTTGTCATGGTCATCTAGTAGCCGTCGCCGTCGTACTCTTGAAAGATGATATGGCCGCAAGACTTGCAGTGGGAGGCATCCTTGTCGTGAAATCGGAGACCGCACCCAGGGCAGACGCTCTCCTTCTTGGAGGCCATGTGAATCCATTCCCTGATGATACGGCTTATCTGCCAGGGGATGAGGATGATCCCTGAGAGGATCATGATCACGGTGACCCATTTGCCTGCCTCGGAAAGGGGGATAATGTCTCCAAAGCCGACGGTGGTGAGGGCCACTACGGTGAAGTAGAAGGCGTCGCCAAAGGTGCGCACGTTTGGGTTCACGCTGCTTTCCACCTGAAAGAAGAGCCCTGAAGAAATGAAGAAGATCATCAGTATGGTGATCAAGAGCCTGATCACGTTTAGAAGCCCCATGTTAATACTGCCAAAAAAGAAGTCCGGGTCTGCTGTAAATCGCAGGAACCTGAATATCCTGAAGACCCTCAACACCCTGATCACCTTGATGAAGCCAATGTGCTGTGTCAAGCCCAAGGCCGGAAGCAGGAGCAGAGAAAGGGTGGGCAATATGGCTATGAGATCAATAACGCTGTAGACGTCCCTGAGTTGCTGCAGTCTGCTCCTGGCGCCGTAGAGCCTTGCTCCGTACTCAACGATGAAGAACAATACTATCAGTACCTCTGCCTTCCACAGGAAGGCCTTGGCGGCGTCTGAAATAGGGTAGGTTTCAATGACCACAATGGCGCAGACAACCAGGTTTAAAAAGATGATGACAATATCGATGAGCTTGCCCAAGGCGGTCTTGCAGTCAATCAAGTAAAACTGCAAGGTTTCGCGGAAGCGGTCAGGGGTTGATTCCTCTTTTTTGGGGCGTTCTTCAGACATAGCAAAGGGCCTTTAGGCCGATTCCGGGCAACGCGCAGGAGGCCGTGGTCCGGTTCAGGACCAGGCCTGCTTTTATCATTTGTGTCCCCTGGAGTCATGATGAAATTGCAAAAAAACCTGTGCCCCCTTGTCAATATTGACTTTTCTGGGCGATGACGCTAGCGTCTTTTGGCACTCTGGCAGCGTCTTGCCAGCCGAGAGGAGATGGTTTATGACAAAGGTAGTGATCTCTATACTGGGAACAGATCGCCCCGGCATTGTGGCTACGGCCTCTAAAGTGCTCTTTGAGAACAGCTGCAATATTGAAGATGTGACGCAGACCGTGCTGCAGACGGAGTTTACGAGCATTTTTATCGTCTCCATTCCAGAGGGGCTTCAACTGGAAGACCTTCTCTGCCGACTAGAAGAGGGCCTCACCCCCCTCGGACTTCACGTGATGGTGAAGCCCCTTGAGACCACCGGCAAACCCTATGCTCCAAGGGCCAGCGAGCCCTTTGTGGTGACCACCGTGGGGCCGGACCGCTTGGGCCTGGTTTCCGGCATCACCGAGGTGATGGCCCGATTTGGAGGCAACATCACGAGCCTCAGGGCGGCCTTCCGCGGAGGAGACGATCCAACGCAGAACACCATGATCTACGAGGTGGATATCCCAACGGACATAGACCACAGGGCCTTCAGGGAGGCCCTTCGGCAGCGGGCCACAGAGCTGGGACTGGACCTGAGTCTCCAACACCGCGATATTTTTGAGGCCATTCACAGGGTGTAGTCGATAAACTCCCAGAGAACCCTTATTATGAAGAGGAATTGTCATGCTAACTGACAGGGAAGTACTCTCTACCTTGGAAATGTTAAGAAATGAACACCTCGACGTGCGCACCGTCACGCTGGGGATCAGTCTTCTGGATTGCGCCAGCCATGACGAGGACTCTTTTAGGAAAAAGATCCAAGACAAGATCTGTGGACTGGGCAGGGACTTGGTGCAGATTTGCGATGACGTAGGCGACAAGTATGGCATTCCCGTGGTGAACAAGAGAATCTCCGTAAGCCCCATTGCCGTAGCCGCGGCCCCCTTTTCGTCGGCACAGCTGGTAAGCATTGCCAAAACCCTGGACAGGTCTGCTCGGGAGGTGAGTGTGGACTTTATCGGTGGGTTCAGCGCCCTGGTGGAGAAGGGATTCGCCAAGAGTGATTTGGCCCTGATTGAAGCCATCCCCCAGGCATTGTCCGAGACCGAACGGGTCTGTGCCTCTGTAAACGTGGCTTCCACCCGGGCCGGTATCAATATGGACGCTGTCTATCTCATGGGCAAAGCCATAAAGACGGCAGCAGAACATTCAGCCGAATCGGACGGCCTCGCCTGCGCCAAGCTATGCGTTTTCGCCAACATCCCCCAAGACATCCCTTTCATGGCCGGGGCCTATCTCGGCGTTGGGGAGCCCGGGGCCGTGATTAATGTGGGCGTCAGCGGGCCCGGGGTTGTGAGAAAGGCCATTGACCGGGCACGGGAGGCCAATCCGTCCCTCACACTGGGACAAATATCGGAGATCATCAAGAGGACCGCCTTTAAGGTGACCCGTGTAGGAGAACTGATCGGGAGGGAAGTGGCCGAGCAGCTGGACGTCCCCTTTGGCGTGGCCGACCTCTCTTTGGCCCCTACACCCAATGTGGGAGACAGCGTGGGAGAAATCTTTCAAAGTCTGGGGCTGGTGAGCATCGGCGTTCCCGGTTCCACTGCCGTCTTGGCCCTTCTCAATGACGCGGTGAAAAAAGGCGGGGCCTTTGCCAGTTCTTATGTGGGAGGATTGAGTGGGGCCTTTATTCCTGTGAGCGAAGACATCAATATCTCGGAGGCCGCCCGCCTGGGGTTCTTGTCATTGGAAAAACTTGAGGCCATGACCAGTGTGTGCTCTGTTGGGCTGGACATGGTGGCCCTTCCGGGAGACACGTCTGCCGAGACCCTGGCGGCCATGATGGCCGATGAAATGGCCATTGGTGTCATCAACAGGAAGACCACTGCCACACGGCTCATCCCAGTGCCTGGGAAAAAGGCGGGGGAGAAGGCCCACTTTGGAGGGCTTTTGGGCGAGGCCACGATCCTCTCCGTTCAAAACGATGGCAGTTCTGACAACTTCATCCGTCTGGGAGGGAGGATCCCTGCGCCCACGCAAAGCCTTGTCAACTAGCCCCTGTCGTGACGCTCACGGCATCCATCCCCCGTTGTCTGCCAGCACTCATCCAATCTGGTAAGGAGTCTCTTTTTGGCCAACCCTCATATTGAAAAGACGCCATGGCCACGCCAGATACAAATGGTGATCGTCACCCTGTGTCTGATTCTAGCGCCCTATGGTCTTGCAATGGCCCAAGAAGATTCCCCTTGTTACACATTGGATCCTGTCGTGGTGACGGGCACCCATATCCCTGAACACCTTTCAAGGATCGGCCATGCTGTCACCATCATGACTCGAGAAGAGATCGAGGCCCTACCTGTGGACAACATGGCAGACCTTCTGGAGACCGTGAGCGGCGTGGACGTGCGCCAGCGCGGGGGCCATGGCGTCCAGGCCGATGTGGCCATCCGCGGCAGCTCCTTTGAGCAGACGTTGATTCTGGTAGACGGTGTGAATGTCAGTGATGCGCAGACGGGGCACCACAACCTGGACTTGCCCGTCAACCTTGACGATGTGGAGCGCATTGAGATTCTAAAAGGCCCGGGGGCAAGAATCTACGGTCACAACGCCATGGCAGGGGTCATCAACATTATCACGGGAGGTGTTGGTGAGCGTGGGGTGGCCGGACATGTGACATACGGCGACTACGATTATCTTGATGTGGGTGCCAGTGGGGCCCTCAAGATCGGCCCCATGTCCCATGGGGTCTCCCTGTCTGGACGTTCTTCCACGGGCCACATCCCAGAGGAAGAGACCGATTTTGACGTCAAGACATGGGCCTACAAGGGGAGCATAGACACGGAAAACCACGAATTTCTCCTGAATTTGGGGTATACGGACAAAGATTTTGGCGCCTATCGCTTCTATACGGATGCCTATCCAAACCAGCGGGAGCGAACAGACACCCTGTTGGCTCACGGCAGCGCCCATTTGAGGATGGCCGATCTGGAAGTCATGCCCAGGGTATTTTGGCGACGCCATCATGATGACTTCAAGATTCAGATCACAGACGATTGGCACCAAAACAAACACCGGAGCGATTCCTACGGGGTGCAGCTGAGTTCCCGGCTCCTATGGCCATGGGGGGTCACGGCCGTGGGCGGTGAGATTGCCTTTGAAGACCTGGAAAGCTCCAACCTGGGCGACCACAACCGTCATCGCCGCGGACTATCTCTTGAGCACAAATTCCGTCCAACGGACCGGTGCACCTTTGGAATTGGGGCCTCTGCCATGGACTACAGCGATTGGGGCTGGGAATACTGGCCAGGTGTGGAATGGAACCTGGCCGTAAAAGATGGGCTCAATGGGTTTGCCTCCCTGGGAAGGTCCTTCCGCATCCCTACCTACACAGAGCTCTATTACGACACACCGGCAAACCAGGGCAATCCGGACCTCCAGCCTGAACGGGCCTGGACTTACGAGACCGGCCTTCGGTGGCGTCAAAAAGGGCTCAAGGGAAATCTCAGCCTCTTCTTGCGCGATGCAGAAGATGTGATCGATTGGACCCGCAGCTCCGATCTGGACCCCTGGAAGGCCCAAAACGTGGCAGAGAACAGGACTATAGGGTTTGAAGTGGGGGTTGATTTTTATCCAGAAGCCTATCTCACGAATACTGTCATCTCAACTCTACATCTTTCCTATACCTATCTGGACTCGGACTGGGATACTGGGGGGCTGGAATCCAAGTATGTCCTAGATCACCTACGCCACCAGGTCCACGGTTTCATCACGTTGGATTGGCTGGATAGTCTGACCCAGGTCTTGCAGGCTCGGTACGAAAAACGGATGGTCCATGACTCTCATGTGGTGGTGGATACGCGCCTGACATATGAAAGGGGGACATACGAGCTCTTTCTGGAGGTGACCAATCTCTTTGACAAGGAATACGTGGAGGCCGGTTTTGCACCCATGCCAGGGCGCTGGGTCATGGCAGGGGTGAAGATCCGGAGTGATTAGGCGTCATTTCTCACTTGCTGCACAAACGCGATTTCTTCCCCCAGCCTTGGCCCTGTACATGGCCTCATCTGCGCGCCAGGTAAGAGAGTCCACTGTCTCTTCTGATCCCAGCTGCACAGAAGCCACCCCAAAGCTCGCTGTGATGTGAATGGACTCCTGGCCGTCGGCCAGCCCGATGTTCATTTCCTCGATCCCCTTGCGCATCCTTTCTGCAATGGTCGTGGCCTGAACAACATCTGCTCCTGCCAACCCTAAAACAAACTCTTCGCCGCCATAGCGTCCCAAGAAATCGTAGGGCCTCACAGATTCTGACAGCCTTTTCACAAACCTCTCAAGCACAAGGTCCCCGGCCTGATGACCAAATCTGTCATTGATCTCCTTGAAATGGTCAATGTCTACCATGAGGAGAGAAAACGGCGTGCTCTGCCGACCGGCCCGGTAGATCTCCGTCTCCATCCTTTCTATGAATACCCTTCTATTCAGGGCACCGGTCAGCGTATCTGTGGATGCCAATTGAAGTATCCGACGCTCCAGATCGAGGATCCTTTCTCCTATCTTAACACGACATCTGAGTTCTTCTTGGTTAAAGGGTTTGACCAGATAGTCATCTGCCCCTGCTTCCAGACCCTGGACAGTATCTTCCTTTTCGCCCTTTGTCGTCAGGATGATGAAGTATATATAGTCCGATCTGTCCAATTCGCGGCTCTTGCGACAGAGTTCCAGACCATCCATCCCTGGCATCATCCAGTCCGAGATAACGAGGCTGGGCCCGTCCGGCTTCTGGAGCTCTTCCAGGGCTTCCCTGCCGTCACGGGTAGACAAGACATCGTAGCCGCATTTGCCTAACAACCCTTCCAGCATTCTTCTGGCCACCGGATCGTCGTCAGCGATAAGTACCCGCACTCCTATCTCCCTTTCTGATAGCTTCTAAGGCCACTTTACAACCCTTTCCTGGACCCCTCTTTTCACCGGGGTCACCATCTACTACGATGTCATCTTGTCCCAAGCACTGCTTTGCGACGGAAACACTATAATAGGACAAAAAGATCAATATGTCAAAATAGATAGACTTGGAGAAGGCACCAGCCCTGCAGGCGGACTCTGCAGGCCTTTGATAGATGGCATTTGGTATTCCAGAAACGTGGGGATAGAAGAGAAGGCCTCCGGGCGGAAGGTGAACCCGGAGGCCGCAATCTGATTGTCCTTGGCCCCTTGTGCCTGTCACAGCCCGAAAAGAGAGGGCTTTCCCAGAGGGTGTCCCTCCAGGCCAACTGACAAGGGATGCCGCCCGCCTAGAAGTGATGGACCCAGCGGAGGTTCAGCCGGTAGCCTTCTGGTCGCATCTCGGCCTCTGTCTCAAAATAGGTGTTAAAGAAAAGATGGTTATCCCGGTTAATGTGCCAGACGGCCCCTGGGCCTAGAGCGAGGACTTGCTCCTCTGTATCATCCACGTCCTCACCGTCGGCCTCTGTCTCTGTAATTTGTTTGAGATAGTAGCCGTTTATTCCCACTCGAAAGGTTTTCGGTACCAGCTCGTAAGCGCATGCGAAGTTGGCATGGATGGCCTGGCCGGCCTGGACGTCATCGATCGGGCCGTAGACTAATTGTTGGACCCAATTGGGGTCATCATTTTCATCGTTCCACAGATAGTGCAGCCGCCAGGAAGCAGTCCACTTAGGAGTGATAAACAGGGTCCCCGCCCAGTAAGGATTAAAAGAAAAGACGTTGCTCCCGCTGTTGAGCACACGATCCTCGTCGTATTCACCTGTGGGAAAAATGCATTGGAATTCAATTCGATGCATGAAGATAGGTCCATTCTTTCCCATGATGGGATCCCATTGCAGATAGGGGCCCACGAGGAGATCTCCAAATCCTGAGCGGGCGTTCAAGTTCAAATAGGGAGGGCCCACGTCCTCGGGGTCTAGATCGATGCCAACACAGGGCAGGATCACGTCCAGCCCCCATTTTCCGCCCAACAGCACCTCCCGGTCCGACTGATAGATGACCTGGGAAAGACTGATCCAAGCCGCCACATCCTGAGAGAAGGGCAAGGTTTCTTTCCCATCGTCGTCTTTCCATTCATCTGTATTAAGGAGCTGTCCATACTGCGTAAAGTACCATCCCGGACCAGCAGGCGGCCCTCCATCAAGAAAGGTGGTAAAACCCAGATTTAAGCCCAAGGGCAAGTCTAATGCCTGGGCAGGTGGTGCCGACAGCAGCCCAACCGCGAGACCCAAACAGAGAACAACAGTACACGTACGCTTCATCGCTCTTCCTCCCTCCATGGTTTTTGGCACAGATTCAAAGACCTTTCGCCACAACCAGCGCGAAAGTCACTCCTAAACATATGTAGAGAGATTAGTCAACTGAAAACGGTCCCAGCCTGCCAGACTGCGGCAGCGATGAGGGCCTTTCCTGTTTAACGTCCGCCCTTTCCTTCTTCGGCAGGCGGTCACAAAACCCCATGGTTCTAAAGCCGTTGACATGAATCTCCTCTGGGGGCTAATAGTATCTCAGGCTAACCGGAACGGCTAAAGTGTGCCGCATGTTCGGCTGGCTTGGGGTTGTTGGGCCCTCTGATGTCGCTTCAAAGGAGAGAGATATGAAAAAGTTAGGCAAGAAGGTTGGCTTTATTGGAGCAGGGAACATGGGAGAGGCCATGATCAATGGCCTCATCAAATCGGCCTTGTGTGAGGCCCGCCAGGTTTGGGCAAGCGACGTGCGAGATGCCAGACTGCGCCAACTGGCCGGCACCTACAACATCAACACCACCGAGGACAACATAGAGGTTTTTGACAAGGTCGATATCCTTGTTCTGGCGGTGAAGCCCCAGCAGATGGATGACGTCTTAGACGGTCTTGCCAGGGCCCTTCCACAGGCTGTACAGGGGGTCAAACTCATCGTCTCCATTGCGGCCGGCATTCCCATCAAGAGAATCGAAGAGCGCCTTTACCCCCCCTTGGATCAAAACGCAAAGGGCCTTCTTCCCATCATCCGGGTGATGCCCAACACCCCGGCCTTGGTCCTAGCCGGCATGGCCGGCATGAGCGGCAACAGCTATGCCAAAGATGCTGACCTGAATGATGCCCGGGCCATCCTAGAGGCCATTGGAACGGTGATTGAATTTGACGAAAAAGACCTGGATGCAGTGACGGCCTTGAGCGGTTCAGGGCCAGCCTATGTCTTCTACGTCATAGAGGCCCTGGTGGAAGCAGGGGCTGGTCTTGGGCTGAGACCATCCCACGCCCTGAGGCTCACCCTGGAGACCATGAAGGGCGCAGTGAGGCTGTTGGAAGAAACGGCCGAGACCCCTGCCTCTCTACGAAAAAAGGTGACATCCAGAGGGGGGACGACGGAGGCGGCACTTCAGGTGTTGGATAGCCACGGGACAAAGGGGCACATCATGGAGGCCATTGGCGCGGCCGCTAGAAGATCCAGGGAATTGAGTGGATCAGGTTAGGAACTTGAACTTGGACCATGCCGTGGAGACCCCTGCAGAGCCGAAGCCTGTGAGGACGTTGGTGTTGTCCTTCAATTTCCCATCTTTCATGGCAAGGGCCATGGCCAGGGGGACCGAGGCAGACACGGTATTTCCAAATCGCTTGTGGGTGTTGTATCCCTTGTCCAAGCCCAGCTTGCAGGACTCGATGACCTTGTTGCTCATGGCATCGCTTGCAGCGTGGCTGAAAACGATTTCGTGCTTGAAACTGTTGAGCACGGCATCTTCCCGGTAATGCTTGCAGAGCCTTGAAAAGACAAATCGGAAGATCTTTTCACCGTAAGAGAAGAATCTTAGGGGTTCAATCTCATTTCTGAGTTCGCCATCGCTGTATTCGTTGAAGTGGGGCAGGGGGATCTTGCACAGGTTGTGCCGGTCGCCCCATGTCCTGAAAGAGGTATAGTATTCATCGTCTGCTTCTGAGTCCGAGACGATGGTGGCCGTGGCCGCCTCTCCAATGGTAAAGGTGGGGAAATTGAATTCTATATCCTTGAGAGACTTGAACTCGAAATTGGCGTATTCTCTGAAGTTGAACTCACAGTTCATCACCATCACGTTTTTGTACATGCCTGTCTTGATGAATGAATGGGCCACATGGATCGCCCGGAGCCAGCTTGCGCAGGCGTCGAGGATGTCAAAACAGGTGGCGCTTTTCAGTTTGAGGATCTTTTGAAACACGTTCGCCGTGGCAGGCTCAATATAACCCCTTCCCACACCAACATATATCAACAGATCAATGTCCTTTGGGGACATGTTGGCCGACTCCAGGGCCTTCTTGCCCGCTTCCACACCAAACTGGATGGCCCGCTCGTTCTTGGCCCGATGGTATCTGACCGAGGTGACTGATTTTTTAAAGAGCTCGTCCAACCTTAGGGCCAATAAATCCAGGGCCTTTTGTGTCAAATAATGCTTGCTCCTGGAGAGGATCTCCTGAATGATCTCCGTGTTGGTTACAAGCTTACTCGGAATGGCATATTCTATTGCACAGTATCTCATCACACACGTCCTCGCCGCTTCTTAATTTGTCCGTCCCTTAACAGGGTCCTCCATGAAGCTTTAAGATTAAACCGTAACTTTAATATCTATCCCACGGCAAAACAAATTGTCAAGGATAATGCGTCTGGCACGATGGGTGCCCAAGGTTTACATCTGTGGCCTATACTGATAATGTTCTCATGAGGCCACAAAACCTATTCTATGGAGGAAGGCGATGCCAAGGGCAGACCTCCTCAAAGGGTGGGGAGAAATTGCACAATATGTGGGGGTGGACGTCTCAGATACGTTGAGGTTGGCTAAACTGGACGGACTTCCGTACTTCAGACTGGGACGGACTGTTTACTGCCGCAAGTCTTGGCTGGATGCTTGGACCAAGACAGTGAGCATTGGAACAGGCAGATTCCTGAAAGCCCGTGACCCCGCTTCAAGAGACGAATAGGGCAGTTCGGGTCCTGCTCCTATGGACTCTTCTGATCTGCAAATCGACGTCCCTAGGACTCCCCTTTTAGTACTTGTATTCAGCGACAATCATGGTTGATGTGAGGGTGATGCCTTCAATTCTTCTCATCTTCTCAGATAGAAGGGCATCAAGGTCCTCAATTCTTTCTACTGAGGCTCTTGCGATGATATCCCATTCACCGTAAAGCTCGTTCACGTCCGCCATTTCAGGCATATCTTTTAATTTTTGTACAATGTTTCTTTCATGTCCCGGTGTTACCTTCAACAACACATAGGCTTTGACCATCATCTCACCTCCTGCCTGAATCTATGGTGTTGTCTCCAACTCGATCTCCCATTTCCGGGCACATCCCATGAGTATGTGCTGTCATCATATGGGACAACCGGTGCCGGTTCTCAGATCTACAGCCTTGCCGTCCGCCTTTCACCAGCCACTCCTAGCATCTGCTGGCATTTCCCGTGCCTTCCTCCAACCCTTGAGACGTGTATTACGGTTATCGTCATATGTCAAAGGGAAGGCATATGGTGTGGGCCGGAAAACGGTCCCTGTCTTCACTGTCCGCAGATTTGCCAGATACGTCCCGCATATTTTAAAAAACGCGGGCCGTCTTTTTTCGACCCTTGACTGAGCGGTGAAAATATGAAAGCCTGATATAGTATAAGTATTCAATATGAATAGAGAACTCGTTTTTTTGTTGCGTATCGTTTTGGTATCAACATCTTACCGGAGGTGATGGGCATGTTCTTTAAGCAGTTTGTTGTTGAGGGGATGGGATGTCTATCCTACCTGATTGGCTGTCCTGCGATAAAGATATCATCCTATTTGACGAAGCGCCTCGGAACGTTTTTCTTCCCTTGGTTTGCCACTTTTTATAGGCTCTAAGTTCGTTCCTCTGGCATTGCAAAACTCACCGCCTTGGGCGATTCAAACAGTTGCAATGCTCACGCTCCACTTCACTAAGAGCCTCTACAAAAGCTGTCAAAAATCGCTCAGAAAAAGTCCCGAAGCTTTTCTGGCGATGGTTTTGGCTCCATTAGGGTATAAGGATCATCTCCCGGTTCGTTGTAGCCCATGCTTGTCCAACGACATGGGAAAAGAGCCAGATAAACACGGGCTCAGGCCCATACTTTTCACAGACACCCAGACGCTGGGACATCAGAGGGGGCATTATGTTCGACATCTCGGACCAGGCAATAGAAATGGCAAAGGCGTTTCTGAAAGAAAGAGGGGGGAAGGGGCCTATCAGGATGGTATTCACCACCAGTGAGTGTGATCAGCCGGTGATGGCCATGGCATTGGATGCAGTTGAAGAAGGAGACCGGGTCTTTGATATTGGCGGGATTCTATTTGTCATGGATGGGCAAACGTGCGACTTGTCAGCCCCGATTCAGATCGACGTTGCTGACACGCTGGCGGGCCCCCAGTTTCTAGTTTCCTGCACTCTGGCGGAAAACACCTGTCTCATCGCTGAAGCGCCTGATGCCTGCAAGGCCTATTGCATGACTTGCACGTGCCAGGACGACGACCCGCTGGCAGGCCTTTCCTTGTAAAAAAAGCGCCAGTCAAAGGACTGGTGATGTACCCGCAGCCGTTAAGCAAATTCTGGCTTTGCCGTGAGGGGATAGACTTGGCCCTGTGGCCTGTCCTTCTTCCCATCCTCTCCACAGGTCGTCCTTGTTGCAGAGGCCTCGGCGGCATTGGCCACCACCGCCCCTGTCCTTTCTTCCAGTCTCTTGACGATACCTTTCAGGCGTACCCGTTGCCTTTCCACACAGGGCGCAATGGAGGCCAGATTCTCTCCCTGGTACGGCGGTTTGAGGGCTTCGGCCAGGCAGAAATCCATTCCGCTTTCCAGGTTCCGGTTGAATTCCTCCAAGGTTTTCAACTCCCTTGCCGAACAGGAGCAAGACGCCACCTGTCTTTCAAAATAGTCCACGAACATGACGATCTCGGCGGCAAACATGTGCGGACGATCGGCAGGAACCAGGCAGGGCCCTCTTCCGTAAATGTGATCTACCATCTCTTTGAGCGTGTACATCCTGCTAAACCAGGCAATATTGGGGCCGGGACAGACCAAGGGAGGAGAGGTTGTCGCCTTGGCCATGCCCAAGGCAATAAGGGCACCATTTCCAAGGTGGTCACAAATGCAGGTCTTTGCCACTACCTTTCCGCGAAGTCTTCGCTTCTCCCCATGGGAGAGGGCTGCCGTAGCGTCGATCTCGGCCAATTTCTGCTCCTGATACTTCCTGGAGGCAAGGCAGATGGGCCTTTGGCTGAACTCCGTGTTGTTTCGCAGAAAACGTTTGGGGCAGGAAGAACCGGGACTGCCTGTCGAGGCCCTCTTGGACGTCCATATCTCCGATCCGGTGCCGTGAACGTTGTTGAAGGGAACCTCCAAGGGCGACACATCACTTACGAAGAGATCCTTGTTTCCGGCCCCTGCTAGGAGGTTGCGGGTGGGGCCATCCACGCAAGTGGCTTCAGGGACCAGCAAGAAGGGGCTGGCCCATCCCGTTAGGTCCATGCCAAAGTCTTGCCTGAGTCTACAGGCTTCTCCGTGGGTGCCAAGGCCTCCTTGAACGGTGACGAGGGCAGGGCCGTTGGAAGCCGATGTGGGGTAGGGCCACCCCATCTTTTCATAGTACCTCTCTACGAGGGGCATCAGCTCTGTTGTGAGTAGCTCGCGCTTTTCCTTGAATTCCTGCAAAAGGCATGGAAGTAATCGGCCATTAGTAGGGAATGCGTGACCACCGCAATTGAGTCCTGATTCGACGCGAAATTCGTGAACCTCAAGGCCCAGCTTGGCCAGGAACTTTCCCTGGATGAGCGCGGACCGGAAGTCGCTCACCTTGAGAATGATTCTTTTCTGGATTTTCCCTGTGTCGTCTCTGTAGAAGTCTGGAAACCGGGTCATGTACTTGAAAAGCTTCCGGTTCATTCCCGCCGAGAAGACGATCCCGGACCGAAGACGGCTGTTGGCATATCCCCTAAGGGCCGCCTTGGCATCGGTAAACTCCTCCCCCAGGGGCGACCCTTTGCTGTCGTAGTTCGTGGCGTCCAGTTTCACCATGATGTTGACGTCAATGGCACCGGGTCGCATCTTCTCAGTCAGCGCCTCTTCCCGGACATCTCTCTCATGGCCGGGTTCCATCTTCAGCAATCGGTTATATTCTTGTTTGAGATCGGCTTCTTCTGGAAGGAGTTCAAAATATCGGCTCTTCTCGTTCACCTCAAAGAAGGGCTGTCTTTTTATCTTCTCCAGTTCGAGCTGAACGATCTCTCTCACGGTCTCAAGATAGGCCGTAATCCGTTTCGCCCTGCCGTCGGGTTCGCTCCGTCCCAACTTCACATAGGGAAAGCCATAATGCCCAGAATAATATTTGCGAATCTTCTCAAGCAGGAGGTCGTCCACAAGAGAGATGACGGATCCGATGCCCAGGGGAGCCACACGGATAGGCGTATCCGCAGAATGGCCGATGCCCATGACGGGAATATGAAAACGATGCAGGTGGTTTCTCAAACAGCCCCTCGTTCCATAGTGACGATCCCCTCGTTCTGTTTTCGCACAGCACTCAGGTAGCACTCTGGAAAGGGCTGCAAAATCGCATCTATGAGGTAGAAGATGGGATTGAAGCGGATTCCAAAAGGGGTCTGATTTCCGTACGTGATCCCCTCCTTCCAAGACGAGGGATCACAGGGAAGGCGGTTCTTGGATCGATGAGGTACGTTAGTCGTTGTGGCACTGGGTGTCAAGGAAAACATGGTGCCCAGCCCCCGACAGCCCCACGCTGGGGCTGCCCCCGACATCAAGTGGACGTCTCCCTAGACTCATAACCCTCATCATCACCCCTTGATCCGAACGGTTCAATAGTCCAGCTTTTCTTTCTCGTTTTTGTGAAACACGTCGAAAAAGACCACGCTCCGGTCAGGGATGGCTTCACAGTCTTCACATGTGTCCGCCAGGCGCCGATTGGCCTTTCGGCACAACTCGCAGTAATAGTAGATGAGACGGTATTCGCCGCGCCCCACATATTTCTTGAACTTCCCACGGCGGGTGCCGTGCATCTGCCCGTCAGCGTTATCGGGATGCACCAGGAGGCGTTGGATCACCTTGCTGATGTGTCTGTAGCCTGTGGGATCCTGTTCCTTGATTCTTCCTAGCCTGGCAGAAAAGTGTGCCGTTGGGTGATAGAGATAAGTGGACATGGATGCATTTCAGGTTACACTAAGGGTTCGTTCTACTCGTCATCTCTCTTAGGATGTTTTCCAAGGTTTCCAGTTCCTTTCCGTATGCAGCCCAATTGCCTTTGCGCAAGTAATCTTTGGCTTTCTTATAGTGTTCCAGGGCCAGCACTGCCATATGAGAAGCATCGTCCGTGTGTGCCATAGATGGGAAAGCGACTTGTTTGGAAAATACTTCCCCACCCAGCACGCTGCTCAAGGCCTTATCAAGATTTTCCTCCATCACCAAGCGATTGCCAAAAGCGACAATGACCCTTTTTAGTTCCGGTATGGAAGCGGCCCTTGACGTGTCCTGTTGCGAAGAAATCGGCGCACCTCCTCTTGCGGGTTTTGCAAAACCTTTGGGTTGCGGTGCCGGCGTTGAGGGCGATTCGCTTTTTTCCTGTGTGGCCTCCAGGTAAACGGGCTCCACATAGATAAAGGTATCACTGACGGGAATGGCCAAAAGATTGCCCCTGATGACCCTGGAACCTCTCTGACCCCATAAGCTCAACTCCCGCGAGATTTCCGTTTGCTGATCCACCCTGGCTTCAATCTGCATCGGTCCATAGACCAGTTTTTCCTTGGGGAGTTTGTAGACCAAGAGATTCCCGTAATGGGGCAGGTCACTTCTGGCCGCCAGCCAGCCGATCATATTATCCTTCTTGGAAGGGGTGAAAGGGATCATCAGAAGAAACTCCTCTTTTTCCTCTTCGGGCAGCGCCATAATGATGTAGTAAGGTTCCATTTCTTGTCGGCTATCACCATACAACTCATCAGGAATTTGCCAGAGGTCTTCCTGGTTATAGAAGACCTGGACATCTTCCATGTGATATTTCGTGTATGTATCCACCTGGATTTTGAAGAGGTCCCTGGGGTAGCGGATGTGCTTTTTCAGATCAGGAGGCATTTCATTGAACGGCTTAAATAGACCAGGAAATATACTCGAATAGGTTTTCACAATAGGATCATGTTCATCAACAATGTAGAACGCGACCTCCCCGTTATAGGCATCGATCGTGACCTTGACTGAATTTCGGATGTAGTTTAGTCCTTTGTTCCTGAGACGGCCAAAAGATCGCAGAGAGTAGGGATACATATCAGAGGTCGTGTACGCGTCTTGAATCCAATAGAGCCTTCCCCCGGAGACAACCACGTACGGATCACCGTCATAATCGAGAAACGGGGCGATCAAACGCGCCCGCATGCCAATCCGGCGGTTGTACATGATTTTGCTCTCCGGGCTTAAATAAGTGGTAAAGAGTATCTGGGGGTCGAAAAACTCAACGGCAAACAAAAGCCTTCTGAAAAAAGATCTGATAGGGACGCCTCCCCTTCCCTGATAGTTGGTATAGACGTTCTTGTCCCCCCTGGGGTAATCAAACTCCTTGGTCTTCGTCTTTACAAAAACATACTCATCGGTCCTTTCTCCATAATAGATCTCCGGGCGCTCTATCTTCAGGTCAGGTTCATGGGAAGGCGGCACGTCTTTAATGAAGAGGCTGGGCAGTCCCTCACTGGTGACTTCATTGACCGGGCTTGCGGCCAATCCATAGCCGTGGGTATAGATGAGGTGTCTATTGACCCAGGTATTTGCCTGGGGAGGAAGTTGGTTTGCCACCAACTCCCGGGTGGCCAACATGACCTGTCGATATTGGTTGCTGACCTGGTAACGGTCTACGTCTACATTGATAAAATCGTAATACAGCCGTATGGTTTGAATCTGCCTGTAGGTTTGAAGTAAAGGACGCTCGTCCCAGATCCTCACATTTTGAATCGTCGCATCATGTTTCTTGAGGTCCTGCGCGCTTAATTTGTCACTCACCTCAAAATCGACTTCTCTTATCTTGTTCAGATTGTAAGCCTTGCGGGTGTAATCAATATTGTAAGCGATGTAGGGTGATTCTTTGGCCAATTCATTCGGCTTCACTACAAATTTTTGTGCCAGGGTGGGGAGGAGGGTCGCAAAGACCAACACAGCCCCTATCCAGATGACGCCACTTAACCGGATGAATCTCATCCTGGATCTAAAGGCGTTGAGAAAAAGGACCAGGGCAAAGCCCAGGGAGACAACGATCAATATCTTATAGGCCAGGACCTTGATGTGGACATCGGTATAGCTGGCGCCGAAAGCAGGTCCCTGTGTAGAATACAACACCCCATAGATTTTCAGATGATACCCCCAGGCCAGGAGTAGAACCATGATTCCTCCCAGGAAAATGAGGTGCTTCTTGGCCTGTCGGGCAATCGTAATCTTGGGTAAAGAGGTCGGGACACCCTGCGCTTGACTAAATTCACCCTCTATTTGAAGCGCACCGTTTTTCAGATACCAACCCATCGTGACCAGAGCGGCAAAAATCAGAAGAACCAATGACCCGTTTCGGAGGAAAATGTAAAAGGGAAGAGAGAAGAGATAAAAACCGATGTCCTTGTTAAAGATAGGATCAGCGCTGCCAAAGGGTTGCTGATACAGATAGCGCAGGAGTAGATCCCATTGAAAGGAGCCCTTTGACGCAGTCATAAAAGTAAGAATCAGAATAAAAGCGATGAGGAGTGCATTCAACGCCCTGGCTGAAAGGCCAAGACCGTCGGCAGCTTTAAAGGCCACTCCTGGCGCGCTGTGCGGGTTTAAACGTTTGGCGGCGTAAAGGTTAACCGATATGATAAGAATCAACAGCAGCCAAATCAACAAACCGAAGCCGAATTTGCTCAACACCATGGTCCAAAAAACAGGCGAAAACCCCAGATTCTCGAACCATAGCCAGTCAGGATAGATTGAAATGCCTGTCCAAAACAATAGAACAGCGATAATCCCAAGCCCGATGACGATTGACCTTTTGTTCATGTCTTTTTCTCCCTACCTCTGCTACTGAGAGACTGGAAAAGATTGGTTGCATGAGACATCGGTGCCAGCCCTACACCGGCCGTTGCCCAAGCAGGAATGCCGGTGAGTCCCGCAGCTGGTCCATGTTTCCTCCAGCACTTGCCACGGCCCGACCGGGCTTCAGGTGTTCACGCATCGGGAAATGTGATGGTGTGATCACCAAAGATCCTGTGCACCTTGCCTTGCCCATGAGAAACAAGATCGCTGGGATGAAACCTTCCGCGAATAACATTTGCCAATTGCCATAGGGCGAAAAGACCGAAAGGTGCCGCCAGACTATACCCTATATAGCCTTTTTCCCTTCCAGCAAATACGCCAAAAACGATCCCACAGGCCGCGATAGCAAAGAAACAGGAGGCAAAAAAAAGCTTCCTGAGACGGGTCTTGGACGCACTATAAACCTTTACCTGAAAGGACTCGTGGCACACCGGGCAGATGATATTTGTCTTTGTATATCCTTTCTCAGGAAGAGTAAACGTTTCTTGCCATGTCTCGTGCTGGGTCAATGTCATTGTACCCCTGACAGGACTTTGGTAAACATCTTTTTGAAACGTACATCCCAATCTTATGGAAATCCTACTAGGCGTCATTTTCTGGCCTGGCTTGGACACGCGCTTCAGTGCCCATGCAAGTGGCGTTGGCGTCGCACCACGTCATCCTATAGACTTCACACTAAACCCCTATTCAATGTAGTCTCCTCGTATTGTGAAACTTCGACGCCGTGTCCCGGCGCTCCCTCCAACGTAAAGGATAACATCATGGACGCCCAGCTAGTCGCCCGACCCTGTCATGGACGACGAAATAGTTGATATTTAGAGGCTGTTGCCTGAATCCTTTTTTGCTACAATTAATAATCCCTTGACCTGGTTTTCCGACTCCTTCCTTATATCGGCCTTGGCTTCCTCTATTAAATGTAATCCGTGACGCCTCAGGCAATCTCCAATATACGTCCGTGAGTGTGCATAGCGACCGCTGGGAAAGAGCCGGTACTCCACGGTGTTGTCTTCCAGTCTTTCCACTGAAAATGCAATGATCCCTCCGTCAACAAGATATGAAGATGCGGACCTGATGACCGGATCCAGATTCCCGAAGTATACAAAGACGTCAGAGCTATAGATCAGATCAAATTTTTGGTGAAATTCCCAGTCTTGTAGGATGTCAAAGACCTTGAGCCGGTCGTAGATTTTCTTCTCTGCGGCCTTTTCGAGCATCTTTGATGATACGTCGACTCCTATAAGTTTTTTCGCAAATGGCCGATAGAGTTGAGAGCCCAGACCGGTCCCACAGCCAAGGTCCAGAACATTCATTTCTTCCGTCAGATATGGGCGCACAAGGTCAAAGAGGAGCTCAGGGGTCTTGTATTCCAGGTCTTTAACTAGGATGCCTTCAAAAGTCCCGGCACAGCGATCAAAGATCCTCCGAACGTGTTCCGCTGGGGCGGCATCAGGTGTTTCCGATCCCCCCAGGCTTTGGAGCATGAATCTTGCCGCCTCATCCTCGGGCTTGGTCTCGAGCACCTTGTTGTAATGGTCTTCGGCTTCTTTGAATCGCCTGAGCTTTTGCAGAGAAACGCCGAGGTTAAAGTGGGCGGACGTGTAATCTGACTGTATCTCAATGGCCTTTGTGTATGACTTTGAAGCGTTTTCTATTAAATGAAACTCGTCCTGGGCCACGCCAAGGTTGTTCCATGCCTCTGCCATGTCAGGAGCAAAGGCCACGGCCCTTCGAAAACAGGATAGAGCTTCATCGTGGTTCCCCACTTCCCTATATGCAAGACCCAAATTATTCCATGCTTGACCAAAATCAGGCTGCCTTTCCAGTATGGCCCTGTAAATCCTTATGGCCCCCTCGTGATCGTTTTCTTCCTGCTTCATCCTGGCCAGGTTATAGCACGCCGGCAGATAGGGAGGTCTCAGTTCGCATGCTTTCTCAAAGACCTTTCGGGCCCTATCCCGTTGGGACTGGTCCAAGAATACCGTTCCAAGGGCATTGAGCACCGGTCCCCAATGAGGCTTTTTTCGCAGTACTTCGAGATAGCCTTTTTCCGCATCACCAAGCCTGCCTTCCCTGTGGGCCAAAGAGGCTTTCTTAAGAATGTGTTCAGAATCGTCTGCCCTGTCCTTCCATGGCATGGAATACTTTTTTGAGAGGCGCGAGGCCACATCTTCATTTGTCATTCATCCCTACTTCCCTTTTCACTCTTTTCATGATGTTTACCTGTTTAGGGCCGTCCGGCTTTCTTCCCTTTCTTCACTAACTGCCGGGCTGTTCCCTCACGCAGTTTTTTGCAAGATACCAGAACGATGCCGGCAGGTAAAATAACCTTCGAAGGCTGATGGAATGCGCTCGTGGCTGCCGATCATCAGATATCCGCCCTTGGTGATGCTTTCAGCAATTGTTGCAAAAGCAGGCACCTTGAGTTCGGCCTTGTAGTAGGTCAGCAAGTTGTTTCTCAGAAAGACAAATTGAAAACCCGTTGCAGGCGGAGGGGAGAGAAGATCCCACGTTTCCCAGATCACATCCTCCTTGAGGGCATCATCAATGGAAAATGATGTTTTGCCTCGAAGGGATTTAAAATAGGTATTCAGAAAGACCGCCGGGACCTCTTTCAGACTACTCCGGGGGTAGACCCCGGCCTGGGCCCGACGCAGGTAATCGGGGTTCATGTCCGTGGCCCAGAGCCTCAGGTACGGGCCTCGCCCTGTGGCTCGCTCAATCTCTTGCCATAAGATCTTAAAGGTATAGACCTCCTGACCCAAGGCGCAGCCTGCCGACCAGGCCCTGACCTCTTCCAGATTCGCAGCAAGAACCCCGGGCACGATGTCTGTTTCAAGAACCTCCCACAGCCTGCGGTCTCGAAAGAAGCGACTGATGGAGACAGTGAGCAACAGCTGGCACTGATGTTTCACCTCGGGGTTTTCGTCGATCGCTTGAAGGTACTGCCGGAAATGAGGGTAGCCGGTCTGTTGCATATGGCGATGAAGGCGCTTTTTCATCCCCTTTCTCACCTTGCGGTATCCTTCCCAGGACAGGTGAAAGCGATTCAGGAGTTGGCGGAAGTCGTGATCATCCATAGGTCACAGAAGCATTCTGATTGCCAACATCTCCCAGCCTTGCTCCTGGGCCACCCCTGATCACGGGACCGATCTGCCAGTGGACTGCCCCTTGACACTGCTCTTTGCACTGCCCAGATATTCCTCACCAATGACGGAAGGGTCATAGAGGCGGGGAAAATAGAAGACCAGCACCTGCACGGGAAGCCCGATGGTCAAGGGTGACCGGTGACTCGATGATTGAAGGAGACCCTCGTCGAGCAGGGCGCTGACGATCCAGCGGGCGTTTCGTGCGCTCATGTTGAGGATTTCCGACGCAACCCCTCTCGCCACGGCGCACCTCTGCCTTCCAGACCTGCAGAGGCCGAAATGATCTCCTGGGCCATGTCCTTAAGGCGGCCCATACTGCCTTTGCCGGGGAAAATGGGGGAAAGATTGTATGGGCGGCACTTGCCCTTCTTGGCCGGTTGGCCTTGTTTCATAATGCATTAAAAAATATCAGCATTTTGTTATTTTTGCTACTCATATCTCAGGCAAAGAGGCAACTTTTGTCTGGTTGTCGGCTGACGGTTCTCCTTTCCTGGTCCCCTGGTCCCTTCCTATGCCCCCGGCATGGCCACCTTATCAAGTAAATGCAGGTTCAGCCTGGCGTGAAGCCTTGGTTAAAGAGTAGACATTCCTGCCCAATATGTTAGGAGATAACAATCATGAACCAATGATACAGGTCCGGCCCACGAGACAAGGGGGCAGGAAGCCCGTGGGTATCTACTTTTTACAGTAGGTTGTCGTAACATCTGGTGAGGCATCCCCGGGTTGGTGTGGGGCGTGGGCGAAAGGGTGAAGAAAAACGGCGAAAGAGACAGGAAGAAAGGAGAAAGAAAATGGCAAGCATCGAAATCAGAGACCTGGAGATGGATAAGGAGCTGGACAAGAAGGCCATGACAAACCTGACAGGCGGTTGCCCATGGGGTTATGGCGGTGGCGTGGCCACCATCGGTTCTCCCTCTGTGACCTTGGCAAACCCGTTTCGCCCTTACACCATCCTAGGCAGGTATCCTACCATACCCAGCTGGATGTGGGGCATGTTACAGCCGGCCTAAGATGGGCAGTGAATAGTGTGTTAGGCCCTTTCCTAGACCAACATCCCAGACTTGTTGCAGGCCCTGGTACAAAGGCTCAGTGCCAAAAAATGTCTTGCCGCTGGTATTGCAAGTAGTGCTCGGCAATGAAATTCAATGGTTTACGGGCTTTTTGAAAATCCCCTTGAAGGGTCCAGAAAACCTCAGACAAGTTCAGTTTGCTTGCCGACAAATGCTCTGCAGCCAATTTGTAAAACCTTCGCCCCTGTTTCTCATAGTCTTCAGGACTAAGCCTCAGCCGCTCTTGAATCTTTGGCCTGACTTGCCCTGAGAAGGGATAACGGTAATTGCCCTCCACATACTCCGGAAACATGCCTAAAATAAAAAGGCAGACGTCAGCGATCCTTTTATAAAAAGCGAACCTGTACGCATCTTCCACCACTTCGCAGAAACGCATAAGACTATAGATGTCCAGATCATTGAATTGGACCTTCTTCCAGATTCCCTTTTCTCCCTTAAATGTAATGGCGTAGCTCTCAACCTTGCTAAAGGAGGAAAGCATGTCGGCCAAATAGGTCAAGATGGCTTCCTTGGTAAGAAGCTCCACCACATCGTCTGTATCAAATACGGGAACTTTCATGGTACCGGTCTTTTCTAGTGTGTAACCTATCCTTTCAAAGTCCTTGGCTGCCTTCCTGAGTAGGATCTCAAAGAAAAGGGTAGGGGAGATTCTCAACAATATCTGCTCATTATGCATCACTTGCCTGCATACCTTTTCGTCTGTGATCAAGTTATTTCTAAAATCTTCGTCCTCTCTGATGATCTCCTTAAGCCTTGCCTTGTTTCGAACATTCGGGGCGCCGGTTTCGACCAGGAAATCCAAATCCCTGTCAGACAACCTCCAGATCTTGGAATGGGGCAGAGACATATCACTTCCCTCCTTTTGAAACCAAACCGAATCCCATGTCTTCCTCGTTCCCTGTTAAGAACGGAAGCTGAGCCCAAAAGCCCCGTAGTGACTATTTAACGGGCTGTTGCCCAAACCAAAATGCTTTCGACCGGTTCATTGAGCAGTTTTTTGCCAATACATCTTGGCGAAGCGGAAGATCAGCGATGTCAACTGGTTGAGCCCGAAGGGCGAGTTTTGGCATCGCCTGGAGCAAGCCTTAGATGTATCAACAAACGGCTCAGAACTAAGGGAGAAGGCATTTGGGCAACAACCCGTTAAGATGGGACCCTGTTTTCTACTCCACCAAGAGTCAAGAGCAGACTTGCATTTGTCTATTGCAAGGAGAGCCCCTCTATCAGAGCGGCCACATTGTGACCGAGGACTTCATGGTTATATCCACCTTCCATGATAGCAAAACAGCCGGCGCCACATTTCCGGGCGGCGCGGCTGACTAGGACACCAATGGACAAATAGTCCTCGGTTGCAAGAAGTCCGCCCCAGTCCTCTTCGTGATAGTCAAACCCGGCTGACACGCCAATCAAATCAACTTGCACACCAGACAGAAGATGTGCGATCTCTTGGATGTATTTTTCTCTACTTCGTTCCAATGGGTTATGAATGTTCACCCAGTGCTGTTCACCCAGTATGTTGACGGTCCCGTCTCCGAAGTGAAGGTCAATGTCTAATATAAGGGCTTGTCCTATTAGGCCTTCATCTCGTAGCTCAAGCAGTGCTATCGCCATGTTGTTGAAATAGCAAAACCCCCAGGCACTATCTGCAGATGCGTGATGTCCTGGGGGACGGATTAGACCGAATGCCGGCTCTTCAAGGGCCATTCTGGCAGCCTGGACAGCTGCGCCAGCCGCCAGGGCGGCAATAGGGTAAAGGCCGCTGTTGCGAACATGTTCAATATGAGACTCTGTATGGGCAGCAGCAATCTGAGACTCAGATGCAGGTTTGGCTTCAACAAACTCCACGTCAGGGCGAATCACCTCGACAATTGCCTCCATGCGCCCTTTAGCAGAAGCCGGATCTGATGCGTAATCCTGATAGAAATCGTTATGGAAAAGAACCTTCATGAATTCCAGTCCTTGAAAAACACAGTATCTAACCCATCGGAGCACAAAACAAGGCCGAATAGGATGTCAGGCCTTACAGTTGACATAAAACCGTGAGCGAGCCCCGTCAATAACTTCATGGTTTAGATGCCAGAAAGGGCATATAGGAATCCCTGGTGTCCATTCACGTTATTCTCGTGGGATGATACCTCTTAATTTGGCACACCTGATTTGACAGGCACGTTGAACAACCCCTTGGATGCGTTCGACAGCCTGCGGAAAGACTGTATGCACTGGCAAGTTGGGCACCGGGTAGTACATACTGATCTGTGATATCAGTTTCTGCACGAATACTTTTGCCCGGAATGTTCGGACGCCCAGACCAGTAGACGTTTTTCAGACCCGAGGCCTTTGCAATTTGCACGCAACGCTGCATAAGCTTTGTCTTCGCACCTGGGTGACTCTGCAAAACGAAGTTCGGCCTGAAGGCCAGAAAACATACAGGCAGGCAAGGATCGATGCCAGCAATGAAATCGGTCAGCGGCCTTACCTCTTCTTCTGTTAGTTCAGGTATGACAACGATTCTGTATTCCCAGAGTTTGTCTCTTGCACATCTGCCTATCAACTCGGCATTCCTGAGGATCGGCTTGGAAGACGCTCCGGTGAGAGCCAAGTGCACCTCGTCATGGTATGCCTTTAGGTCATAGGTGATAGATGTGGAAAAAGACAATACCTTTTGCAGGCTCTGCTCAGTCATATATCCATTGGTGTCAAAATTCACCTTCGTGTCTGACGCCATTCTCCTCGCCTCTTCAACGACCTTTTCAACATATGGCAGATGAATGGTGGGTTCACCACCTGAAAAGGATATCCTGTCGGCCCCGATGAGCCTCGCTGGAAAGGAGTCCAGTGCTTGTACGCATTCTTCGGCCAGTGTTTCGGGGTCTTCATAACCTCTTGGGTAATACCCGCTGTCTGGATACTGAGAGGTTGTCCAGCTTTGACATTGCAAGCACTTGAAATTGCAGCCAGCCATGAACACGGTGTAGCTTGGTGGTGGCGCCATATGCAGCTGGGCGGAGCCCACCACAGGCATGGTCACCCTGCAAACCCCTGTCTCTCCCTGCAGTCTGTTTACCCTGCATCTGTGTTCGCAAAGCTCACACTTTTCTAGGTCATCAAGAAAACCCAGGTGTGTCACCCCTATCGTCCTCTTTCATGAAGGAAAATTGTATAAAAGTGAATATATTAGCGGATAATACTGGTGCAGCCGCCAAGGACGATGCTTCCTGCCTCGGGGGTTCTGTGAAGCGTGGGAGTATCAAAAGGCATGCCATAGAGGATGTCCGCCATGTGCCATGATCGGCGCTCAGGGCCATCATCTGGCTTCTTCCTGGCCCTGATCATGTTCCTGAAGGAAACCGCATCAAAGGCCGACCTTTCACCAGCCTTATTGTCCTTTCTATCATGCTCGGATTCGGGGTTAGGATCCAATATTTATCATTACTCGCTCCTATTAAAGCGGTCCCACTCTCCAATTTGTTCAAGGTCTTTTATGGTAACAGAAAGTACGTTTGAAGCTTCCTCCTTTTTCCCGGCAGCCATGAGGTCATGGATCTGCTTCATTTGGTTATCGATTTGTTCTTTTTGCTCCGAGGTCATTTCATATCCCTGGGCGAGCAATTCATTTACTTTGGCCAGCTTGTCTTCAGCTGTTTTCTGTTCAGAGGAACAACCGAAACCGATCAAGAAAACCATAAGCATCATTCCTACCAAAACTTGTTTCATTTCCAACATCTCCTCTCTTGTAAAACCTTTTGTAAAACTTCCCACAAATAGACAGGACCTCGCTGCCTCACCTCAGGTTGTCATCGGCTAGGACGACACAGGAAATTGCCAGCGACAATAATAGGACTAAACCCACGCCAAAGCACTATTTCATATATCGCCCCCTCTATGCAATCATGATCTGAAGGGTTGATCTGCCAACAGGTGAAAACAGGTCCTGTCACGGGCCACGTAAGCACCCTTTGAAAGGTCTGTCCCCTCTCTTTCCAGCAGTATTCCCTCTCCCGAGGCTCCCATTGCATCAAGAAGGTTCAAGGCAGGGTGCTTCCGTTTTCTGGCAACATCAGCACATTTTTAGCCGTTATTTCTAACGGTTGATAGGGGAGCGCCTCTTTTCAAGCCGTGAGGCGCTAACTTGAGTTACTTATTTGCGGGAGGTCCCCATTGGTCCCTTTTCCAGATCAAGAACGTCAGATGGCAAGATCACGTTAGGCCTCCGTTAAATTGGGGGCACAGAAGCCCTTGGGTATTGACATTTGAAGGATGTGGTTTATCTTCTGCCTTCGGCTCATGGGCCTTCATCGGAATGCTGGCCGCCCCCCTGCAGGCGGAAATGGCAGGGTTCTCTCTGCCTACCTGTCCCGCGGCACTGTTGCCCAGCGTGCAACTTTCTAGGAATGATGCGGGGTTGACGGCTGATGAATCTTTCTTCCATGGCACCCTGGCTTGCCAGGGCAGGCCTTGTTTCGGAGGCTGATAGTATGGACATGGAAACAAATGAAGTCATTTTAGAAGACCACCGTGCCTTGATCTTAGAGTACAGCGGCCTCAAGGTGGAACCGGAGTTGGCCGGCGATCTGTGGTCCAGGATCCTAGAACATAAGTGGGCCCTGTCTGAGAAGCTTGGCAGGGACGTGGGCATCAAAACGAGCTGCGTGGACTTTATTGAGAACATCGAACCTGAACATGGTAACCTTCATGATACGCAAAGGATTCAGGTTCTTAAGAGACTGGGAGCACAGACGGTGGGAGGATCAGCCTGGAACACCATCTCTGAATCTCAGCCTCCCAAGCAGATTGTGGAGAAGAGGATCGTCCTGCCCCTCACGAGGCCGGAGTTGGCCCGAAAACACAGGGTCTCTCCTCCCCGGACTATCATCTTCTTTGGCCCCCCCGGCACAGGAAAGACCCATTTCGCCCGTGCCATCGCGGGCAGGCTCGAGTGGTGGTTCATTGAAATAAGCCCAAGTGATTTGATGGCCGGGGGGGAAGAGCAGCTGGCTGCTAACCTTAAGAAATTGATGGAAACCGCTCGAAACCTGGACGAGGTTGTATTGTTCATCGATGAGTTTGAGGAGGTTGCCGGAAGCCGCGATCAGGCCTCCCGTATGGACAAGACCATTACCAATGAGTTCCTCAAACAGGTTCCCCTGCTGCGACGACTGGAGAAGAGGAATCTACTGGTATGTGCCACAAACTATATCAGGCACCTTGACCCGGCCCTGCTCCGGCCGGGCCGCTTTGACTGCATCATGCCCGTTGGTGAGTTGGATGGTGACAGCCGCCGGATAATCTTCGAACATTACTTGGAAAAAACCAATCACAGTGACGTCGATGTGAGCAGGGTTGTCTCAGAAGCCTCTCTCTTTACTCCTGCAGACATCGAATACCTCTTTCAGAAGGTCAGCCAGTTTGCCTTTGAGAAAGAGTCTCTTGAAGGGAAGGATTATCGGATCACAACGGAGACCTTTCTTGAGCTTATTGCGGAAGTCTCACCCTCCCTGACTGAGGAGTCCATCCGCGAGTTGGAAGAAGACAGTGCCCAGTACTCCCGGTACTAGTTTTCCTTCCATATGCCGGCTGGGCAGGGAGATCATGGAGTTAAGCTGAGGAAATGACGCTAAATCTTATGAAGGCCGTTGGAATCGCTCTTTGGGAATGGACTGTCCCGCTTTGATTTCTTTTGACGTACTATTTTGTGTCTTTTAGAATATTGACTATCTTATTGACGTTTATCTTATGTTGTCTATTCTTGTCCTCTGATCGTTCTCACAGTCGGGGCTTTCTCAGAACTCAGCTCTTGGCTGGCCGGAATTGAAAAATGGGAGGTAGAATCATGTTTTCAAGAACTGCTATTTCAAGGTTGTTGGCAATTGTCCTCATGGTGTTTGCCGGAGGTATTCTTGCAACTGTCCCTTCTTCCTTCGCACAAGACTTTGGCACTTCCAGCACTTCAGCGGTGGCCGGTACCAGTTCGCCTTTGCTGCAGTACGGCCTGGCAGTATCCGGCACCAACACAAAGGCAAGTGCAGAAATGATTGCAGTAAGACAAAAGTGGGATGGCAGTGGTCTAATTTCCACAACGAGGTATCACGACCGTGTGAGTGCTTCAGGCGACATTGACAAGTTCAATGTAAGCTTTCACTACGAATCCTTTCCTTCGATTCCTGACGCCTCTGAACGCGTTCAGAATATTCTTAACTCACGCTCCATTTTTGGGGCAGGCCTACAGTTGGATGCCGGCGTTTCAGCAGACCCCGCTTTTGAAACGCCGCTGCCCTGGTTCGCTGATTAATCATTCCAGCTGAAAACAGATGGCCGCTTATCCCGTCACCACGAGGCTTGTGTGAGAATCGGATTTCCTACTCCCGCGGCTCCCATTGCATCGAATGACAGGGATGTCTTTGCGTAAGACGCCACCAGGATTGCTAAAGGCCTCAGGAAGCCGTTAGGATTTCCTTCAGCCGTTTAGCATTCTTCACGGCATGGCCTTCAAAGTCGTTATCAAAATACACAAACGTATCTTTTCCCCAGGCCTTGATCTTTTCAGCCCACGCCTGGAGTTCTTCCTCAGAATAATGAGAGGCATAGAGCTCTCTGGAGCCGTGAAGGCGGATGTAAATAAAATCGGCCGTTACCGCCTCGTGAAAAGGATAGCGACCGGCCGTGTCTGCAATGCAAAATGCCATATTGGACTGTTTCAACAAGTCGAAGAGCTGGTCACTGATCCACGAAACGTGGCGGACCTCCAGTGTATGGCGCAGACTCGGGTTCAGAAATCCACAGAATTCGGTGAATGTCTTTTTATCAAAGGCAAGGGTGGGGGGAAGTTGGAAGAGCAGTACGCCAAATTTCTCTCCAAGACCGACGGCTGTGGTATAGAGCCGCTCCAAGGGTTCTTGTGGTTTTTTCAAACGCCTAGTGTGCGTGATGTATTTGCTAGCCTTCACCGACCAAAGAAACCCATCAGGCGTTCTATGCTTCCAGTTTTCAAAGGTCTTAGGCTTGGGAAGGCGGTAAAAGGTGGCGTTGAGTTCCACCGTGTCGAAGTGTTGGGCGTAGTATTCCAGCCATTTTGATTTGGGCCAGTCTGGAGGGTAGAATACCTCCTGCCAATGGGGATAGGTCCATCCTGATGTGCCGATTCTTGTGGTGACTTCCTTTACCATATGAGATTCTTGATCCTAAAGCCATGGACTCAAGAAGGGAGACCCCGTGACCTCACGTTCCATTCCGCCTAAACCGTCACAATCTTTCCAGGCACACAGAAGTCCCTGCCTCCCATGTGATGGAGCGTTTTAGCCTCCTCTTTTTCAACCCTGAGCCGCTCGTCAAAGAGCCCCGGTTTAGCCCACAGTGCAAGGACCTCCCCCACCATGATGCTGTGGTCTCCGGCAACCGGGTGAGACCCTAGGCGCTTCTCTCGGCTAAGGATTTAAGATTTTAGATAGTTTCAGAAGGTTCCTGCTTGCTCCCACCGCGATTAATGTATCTCCGGCTTCGATGACGGTATCGGCCGAGGGATTAAAGCTCATGGCACCGTCGGCCTTTTTGATCGTAATAATGATCAGGTCCAAATCCTTTCGAATTCCCGAGTCGATAAGCTTACATCCCACAAGGCGGGATGCAGGACTTACCGGAAACTCTTCAACATAGATATCGGTTCCACTGTCAACGAAGGCCATTTCCAGAAACTGGATTACCGAAGGTCGAAGGATTGCGTGGGCCATTCTCCTAGCGCCCAAGTCATATGGGGATACAACGTTGTTGGCACCAGCGCTGTACAATGTCTCTTTGGTAGAATTTTGCACCGCCCTTGCCACGATAAATGTTTCTGGATTAAGCCGTTTGGCGGTCAAGACGAGAAAGACATTGTCAGCATCGGAGGCGAGGACCGCCAAAAGGCCCTTTGCCCGTTTAAGGCCTGCCTTAACTAAATTATCGGGGTCGGTTGCCTCTCCAACGAGATACAAGACCCCATCCTCATTCATCACCGGAATCCGTCCCTCGTTTTTTTCAATCACCACAATGTCGATATGTCTCTGAATGAGGAAACCGGAAAGCGCTCTCCCGATCCGGCCGTATCCGCAAACGATGTAATGATCTCTTAGCTTGCTGATCTGTTTTTCCAATTTGAATCTCCCCAAAACAGTTCTAATTTGTCCTTCCACGAGAAATTGGACGACGTTTCCAATGACATAAAGGGTGAACCCGACGCCTAAAAAGATGAATACCACCGTAAAAAGGCGACCGGGTTGACTGATACTATGAACTTCGCCGTATCCCACGGTGGCGAGGGTAATCACCGTCATGTACAATCCATCCATGAAACTCCATCCCTCGATGAGCATATATCCCACCGTTCCAATGGTCAGGAGCAGCATGGATAGACAAACTCCGGTAATCAGTTTTGTTGTTCGGCTCACAGAAAGGTTCTTTCTACTCCAATGGGCGACCCTGGGCACTTGCCATCATCTTCATGCAGGCAACCGCCCCAAAGGGATCTTTCCCGTTTGGTCATGGACCTGATGATGTTCATGAAGAAGGGGCCTCAAACGTCACCCTTTCCCTAGCGTCCAGTATGTTCATGTGTACTCAAAGGACGAATAGTTACTAATGAGATCATTGACATTTAGATACAAGGTCACGGCCCGCTCGTATTCACTTGCTCGAGACGCAAAGGACACAAAGGAATCTGTTTTTTTTGCTTTTCGCTGAGACGCCGAAAAGCAAAAAGCGACTTGCCCTTCGGGCAGGGGGGCAATGAACGTCAGCGATCTTGCAATCGAACCATCTGCAAATACAGCTAAAACGCCTGCTCTCGATCCGTTTCTGTTCGCCAAGGGCGATAGCTTTTTTATGTTTTCCGGCGTCTCAGCGGAAAACATAAAGAAAACCAGACGCTGCGCCCTTCGCCTTTCGGCTCCGAGCCCTTCGGCTGTGAGCGGCTCGACTTGAGCTCGCCGACAAGTCTCAGGGTCGAACGGCTCAAGGCCGAGGGGCGTCTTTGCGGTGAATATTTGCTTCTACAACTAAGAGACTATGTCTAAATACTTTTTGCCGCATTAGTAATATTTAAGATGGGCGACCTCGAGCAGTTCCCCTCAGCGAAAGGATAAAACCATGGTTGTTATATCCCCCCTCATTCTTCGTTTGCGAGTTTCTAGCAGCTGCTCACCTGGCACACTTTCCCAAAATGGCAAGCCCCAACCATTTTTCATCCATGTTCTTCACATCCCCTTCAATATCTTTAAGGTTGCTCTTCAGAACCTTTTCTTTTTCCACATAACCGGCATAGTATACGATAGCAATCGGAAAATCCGGAGGATAGTATTTCCGGAAACGCTCCACCACTTTGTTCATATCAGAGAGGGACATGTACAACACCATGGTATTGTCATATTTCGACAAGTCTTTGAGGATCTCATCCCCCTTCTCCCACGATTCACCGAACAGGGACTCCGGTGATGTCAATAGGACAAACCGCACATGATCCGGCGTCATGCTCATCTTCAGGGCCGCGGCCGCAGCATTGAAGGCCCCCATTCCCGGAATGACTTCAAATAGTGCAGGATCAAAACCGCTCAGCAAATACTGTAGACTCGGTGCATAGACACAGGGGTCCCCGCCGTCCATCATGGCAACCGTCTTGCCCTGGCGAAGTTTTTTCCGGATAAAGTCTTGAACCCTTTCCACCCGTTTTTGCGACTGCACCTTCCATGCATCGTAATCCGATTTCTTCAGCTTTTGGGCCTCTTTTCCGATAATCCCTTCCCACGGATTGAAAGCCACTTTTTGGGGATCGATGTGCAAGCCGAATTTTTCAAATCTTTGAGGCATCCTCGGCGAACAGAGCAATACATCTGCTTTCTCAACGATGCGCAATGCCCGCGGAGCCGTCAGGTCCGGTCCTGCGGGACCCATTCCCACCACGTAGAGCTTGCCTTGATCGGCGGCTTCGCCGCCATAGCAGACAAAAGAGTAAAGAGTTAGTGAGAGCACGATTATACAAAGCACATTTTTTCTGGACATCATTTTAAAAACGACTCCTTTCCCGGAAAGCATCTGGATCACGAAGGCAATGGCTAAAACCGTCGTTTCCTCTTCCCACTCGATGGGCCAGACTCGCCTCTCTTTGCGGGCAGCAGGGCCTCCAGATTCCTATCCAATCTTATTGTCAGGGTGGATGGTTTCATGTCTTACATTGTAAGAAGTTTTTTGGGGGGGGGCGTCAAGAATATTCTTTCCCTGTGGATCTGGGCCCGGCCTTCCGCCTAGGTGAAACCAAAAGCAAAACATAAAAACATGGACCTCCCCTTGAGCTCCCCGCCTTTCTTAACAGGCTGTGTTTAATACAAAAAAGTGATTCTAAGGCGCCTCTTTGTCCTCTTTGCATACCATCCCTCATGCCGCGGCTACTTCCAACGTAGAGCATAAAGACATGGATGTCCAGGAGGCTCTACTGACCAGGGTTGACAGGGGGGGGCTATAGGTGGTAGCGATGTATGAAACAGTTCGGCTCAGGGGAGAAACCAGGCGAAGCCATGTCACCCCCTGATCGACCGCGACTGCTTGTCATCATTCCTGCCCCTGCCCGTGGCTCGCCGCAACCATAAAGGAGGAGCTATGGGTTTCTTGGGAAAGTTCTTGGGCGGCAAGCCTGATTACCCCCCACTTGATCAGTCAGCCCCGGCAGCCAAGCATCTGGAATCCGTGCGTTCCCCACTTGAAAAGCTGGCAGACGAGACAAAGGATCCGCTCGAAGTGGTGCCAGCTGAAGATGCTGTCTACGTCTTTGTGGGAAAGCCCCCGAAGAAATTTGGGGTTGCCTGGATTGAGGATGGCGAGAGAATTGTCAACTTCAAATCCCTGGTAGAAGAGAAGGGGCTTTCGCCCGCGAGGCTCCAACGCTTGAGCGAAGAACTCAAGCAGGCCTACATCGCACACCAGGATAAACCCCGGTACGTGACCAGAGTCAGGGACCGTGAAGTGGTGGTCATACCTTCCACGTCGTTGTTGAACAATCTAAAAGGCGTGGTAGAACAGACCATCGGTTAACCTGGCCAACGGGGGGGCAAAGGGGATAAGGCGGCCAAGCAGAGAAGGTCGGGGGCATCCACTCCCTAGCCCCCAGTATGTTCATGTATACTCAAAGGACGAATAATTAATAATTAAGATGCGACCCCGGACAGTTCTAACCCCGCAGCCCGCGCCGCGCTAACACTGCCAACGGGCAGAACCACTGCCGTCAGGCGGAACCTACGGGGGCTGCGGTAGCTCTCCTGTGGAGAATGCGCTCGCTTAATCGGTTCAAAAAACCCCAGAGCTTCGTCAGGGCTTTTCTGTTGTGTTTCCCGATAGATCTTAGCCTCACAGTCCACGCACTGCCATGCGGCGTCATTTTCAGCCACAACGCATCCACCAAGGACGAATCTCCCTGCCTCAAGGTCTCTGTGAAGCCTGGGAGTATCAGAAGGCATGCCATAGAGGATGTGAACCATCGCCATGATCCGCATTGGGGCCATTGATCTGGTTTCTTCTTCAACCTGATCATGTTCATCAAGGAAGATGCCTGAAACGTTTCAACCTTTCAGCAGGGTCCCCAAGAGTTGCCTAAGTCCGGTAATTTCTTTCGCAGGAGAAATGCTTGGATGCCAGGGCGCATCCTGCTATGGGAGGTAGGCTGAGGGCGGTTTCCCTGTGAAGAAGAATACGGCGCTGTTCAAGAAGAAGACGACCATCAGCGTCCAACCAAAAAGACCTGCTGTTCCGGGAATTACCCCGAACAACAGTAGCATCAATGCTACGGTGAGGTCCATTGTGGCACTAAATTTGGGCCGGAATTTGGAGATGATGAGAGATGTGATCAATAGCCCGATAATGAAGAAAATGGACAAGGTACCACTCCAATTATATGAGACTTAACCACTATGATCCAGACTGTACAACAATAGACTGCCAGGTTGTGCCTGCTCTACTCTCAAATTGCACAGGCATTTCTGGGCTGCCCTTGCTTTTTGACGTTAGGATATCAAAGTCAAAAGGATATAAGCCGCAACCCCAACTATGACACTCATCATAAGACTTGCCGCCAGTGACAGCCCAATGTCTCCCACAATATTTATCATTACCCTTTCAGGTTTTTCTCTGTGGCTCCCTTTGGATAAGGATCTAACTGCGGGTGGCGGACATCCGATTATTCCCGTGGCTCCGCTTCAAAGGATCACGCCAAGTTTAGGTATTCAGCCCAATCCTCTAGACATATTATATCTAGCCGACACTACATCGACACGCAATTGGGAAAACTAGGGATTTGAGGATGGGAAATGCCTCATTTTCGATAGAAAAACTACTGATCTATAAAAACGGTGGAAGCCGAGCTGGGATAGCACAAGAAGATTGGGAGGCACTCCGCCTTATTGGTCGGCACTGCCCAGTCGGATGGCCACAAACTATTGTGGGGTCGGCTAGTGAGGCCTGTAGTTCAAGTATCCTTGCCAGATCACCCCGAAAACCTTGCCTCAAAAACCAAAGATAATCCACGATCATCCGAAACAAAATGTTCCTGCCTCATCACAACAAAAGTTCCTGATGAAAAATATTCGGTATTCGGGCAAAATCTAACCCAAGAAGAGTCTTAGGGCGAACCGAGAGATATATCCTATATCCAGGGGGCTTGGTCCGTCTGTGGCAAACAGGAGGGAGCTTTAACTCAGCTAGGCTGGCTGGGAACGGCAATATAGAGTGCCATCTTTGATGGCACCACCCTAGGACACATTGTCAATTTTCGGATGTCAGCTTTAATCGTTGAGCTTCAAGGTCACCGACTTCGAAGTCGGTATATCACTAAACCTGAGGGCACGAGCCTTCCGTTCTGAACACTACTAAAAAGCCGCTCCCCCATTCATCGTGGACTTAAGAGTTTGTTGGGGCTGTGATTCAGATTTAAAACCTCAAAAACACTAAAAATCAACATGTTACCAGCGATCTAAAATTCTACCCGCCGTGGCTGGGCCACAAACATATTGTATCGTGGCGCATTGAGGATGGGGTCAGCGAGACTCAAGCATACTAAAATTCCCTTTGGTTTCAATTCGTTGCAGCCTTGAGCCTAGATTAGCTGGCCTTGTAGGTTTGCTTATTCATGAGCATCAAGACTTAAGTTTTTGAACCGAATAAGCGAGCGCATTCTCCACAGGAGAGCTACCGCAGCCCCCGCTGCTTGCGGCGGGGTTAGCGAGTGTATAGTTAAAATGACAACATCCTTGCGGTGCTGCGGAGCTCTCCCGTCAGGGAGAACATTCCCCGTGGCTTGCCGCGGGGAGGGTTCAATGTAGCTTAATACAGTGTTTTTTGGCGACAAAATACAGGATCTACCCCATTGTTTCCCCGCACTACCGGTGATACATAGGCCCCCCGTTTCCGAGTTTGTGTCCCAAAAGTGGGAATGAATTACACTACATGGTATGATGAGCTCGGCTGGGGAACGTAGGGAGCCCATAGGGCGACCGGAGTTCCCCAGCAGGCAGCA
>JAXHVD010000001.1:0-386645 GCA_034189385.1 Thermodesulfobacteriota bacterium | reverse complement strand
CTCCTCCTCTTCTACATACAAACCCTTGTCCAGGGGACGCACGAAGTCCTTCACCAACTCTCTTGACACCATCTTCGCCTGCTCCAAATGACCCCCTCCTTTGAGCAAGGGCCGTGCCAAGGCTAGCAGGCCCCTCTATTTCGAGATAAGCTATTGTTATTTAATAGAATCATATTTTCAGATCTTTAGCTGCACAGGGTCTTGGATCTGTCATTTCGGCAAAAGTTTGCCAACATAGACAAAACCTTGCCGTTTTGACGAGGAATCTGTTTGACACCGACTGGGCAATTGGGTAAAGGGGATGTACGACCCTAAGTGAACACAATTTAAACAAGGCCCTATCCATGAGACTGCAATCCCCCTACATACAGCACCTTGAGGAATCGATCATGCAGGAGTTCATCTTGGGCTCTGATGTGATGCGATCCATCATGAAGGTGGTGCAGGAAGTAGCCAAGTACGATGTGAACGTGTTGCTCATCGGGGAGAGTGGCACGGGCAAGGAAATGCTTGCCAAGATTATTCATCTTCAGAGCCCGAGGGCCGAGTACCCTTTTGTTCCGGTCAACTGCGGCGTTCTTTCGGGTCTCATGTTTGAGGATAAACTCTTCGGTCACGAGAAGGGTTCTTTCACCGGCGCCATTCGTCGAGAGAAAGGTTGTTTTGAGATGTCCGACAAGGGGACCCTTTTTCTGGATGAGGTCTCAGATGTTCCTCAAGAGAACCAGGTGGATTTTCTTCGGATTCTGGAAGACTCCCGGTTTCTGCGGATAGGGGGAAATGAGCTCATTGAGGTGGATGTTCGGATCATCTCTGCCACCAATAAGGATCTTAGAGAGGCGGTCAAGAAAGGACTCTTCCGAGAGGACCTTTTCTACAGGCTCCAGGTGGTTCCCATATTCATTCCTCCTCTGAGAGAGAGAAAGGAGGTGATCCCCAGGATGGTGGATCACTTCTTGACTCAATTGGCTGCCACATATAAGAAGCCCAAGCCTCCTGTGACGCCAGAGGTAACGGACATCTTTTGCCGCTATGATTGGCCGGGGAATGTGCGAGAACTGAAGAACCTTTTAGAAAGGGTGTTCATTGTCAATAATACCGGTGTAGTGGCAATGGAGCATCTTCCCTCTGACTTCGTGTGGCATTTTGAACAGCCAATTGATATGAGGGAGCTCCGGGAGGTCAAGAAGGAGGCCGAGACAAAGGCTATTTTGGCGGCATTGTACCGCATGGGGGGAGACAGAAAAAAGGCGGCCAAGATATTGGGCATCAGTTCCCGAACGCTGAGACACAAGCTCAACCAGTATGGCCTCAGGGTGGATCGTAGAGGCCAGACCATATCTCAGGGCGCCAATAGTCATCTTACGGCACACCTTTCCTTGAGGCCTTCATCGTCCAACTGAGAGCTGATTACTGAAGTTCTGTCTTATAAGGGCGCCACTTCTAGATGAGGTGCTGCGGAGCTTGCCTGACCACTCTCCATGCATTTGCTTGTGGGAGTCAGAGTGCCCCCCCGTGGAAAAGGCTGATTTCGGTGTTGGAATGCCCACCTGGCGCCGTCTATAAGTGGTCCGTGGAGGGTGCGGTTTTAGATGGGCCTGAGTTTAGGATACTTTCGCACCATCACTTGATAGAGATAGACCCCGATGCACCCACCCAAGAAGTCGCATGTGACATCCCATGTGTCGGCCGACCTGAAGGGCACATAATACTGATGCAGCTCATCTGTGGCGCCGTAGATCCCCGTCAGGAGGATGCTCGCTATCCTTATGAGCCATCCATGGCTCTTGTATCTCGAATTGCTAAATCCCCTGAGAAACAACGCCCCGAGTATGGAGTAGGCAACAAGATGTAGGAGTTTGTCCATGTGAGGAAAGGCGGGCATTGACTTCGGCGTAGAAAAGGAGGATTGGGCAAAAAGGAGCGCGCAAAACACGACAACGGGGAGCCAATAATACAAGAAATGACGGGTTGTGCTCTTGGCCATGATCTTCTGAACTGCCTAAGGTCGCTTAAAAAAACAGCCCCATCCGTTCCTTCAATGCCAGAGTCGTACAAAAAGCTGTCCCCGTCAAGACCCAAGGCACGTCGTGTGACCGACACCAACGCCTAGAGGAGACAGCTAAAGGACGAATATATTTGTTTTTCAAATGGTTACATCTACTCCCTGGCATCTGCCTCTCTGGGTAGGTGAAATAGTTCCCTTTGCGAAAACAACGACCTTGATTCTTTAAAGACAAATTGTTATGGTCCGTCGCGACTTTTGAGGGACCACCCTAATGACATGGAAAAGTAGGTTCAGAATCTCAAAGCGCGGCATCCTTTTCTTAGGAATAGCCTTAGTTGCCATCGTGGTTCCTTTGACGTTGCTGGCGGTCAAGGGCCTGGAGGGGGAATCGCCCACACTTCTTTGGGACAGCCCGATCCAGTTCATTGGCCCATCAAAGGTGTTGAAGGGAACCGCCCTTGATCAAAAAAGCGGATTGAGACGGCTATGGATAGCCATCCTTCAACAGGGAAGGGAAGTGATCCTCCTTGATCAGGAGTTTCCTAGGGTCTTGTTCAAGGGAGAACCTCTTCGAAGGCGACCGGTCTCTGTTGACATCAACGTGCGGAGCCTCGGCCTAGAAGATGGGGAGGCACTGCTCAGAACAGCTGTTTGGGATCAGTCCTTTAGAAGGTGGTGGTCGGGAAATCGAACGTATGAAGAGAAACGGGTGACCATCGACACCCAGCCCCCTGATGTGGAAATGGTTTCCCGGCAACACAATCTCAATCAGGGAGGGGCTGGTCTGGCCATCTATCGTACCTCTGAGCCAGTGGCCAAAAGTGGCGTGCAGGTGGGTGACCGGTTCTTTCCAGGATCAATGGAGAACCCTTCTTATCCTAATGTCTTTGTTGCCTTTTTTGCCATCCCCTACGATAGCAGCCCAGATGCCCAACTCTATGTGATGGCCACCGATGGCGCTGGCAATGCGACTCGGGTGGGATTTACCCATTACATTAACAGGAAGGTTTTTGCACAGGATACGCTAAACCTATCGGAGACCTTTCTAAAGAAGAAGACGCCTGAATTTGAAAGGCTGTTAGACAAAGAGACGGCTTCTGCCTCTCTCCTTGAGAAGTTTCTGGCAGTGAACAGGGCTGTGCGTCAGGCCAATCACAAAACGGTTGAAGGTCTGTGCAACTACAGTGACGCCAAGTGGCACTGGGAAGGGCCATTTTTGAGGCTTCCAGGTTCGGCCCGAAGAGCCGCTTTCGGGGACCATCGCACATACCAATATGAGGGCCACGACGTGGACCATCAAGTGCATCTCGGAGTAGACCTGGCCTCCACTGCCAATTCGCCAGTGCCTGCCTCCAACAGTGGCCGTGTGGCCTTTGCCGCAAATCTGGGCATCTATGGCAAGACCATTTTCATCGATCATGGTTTCGGCCTTTTTAGTATGTATGCACACCTCAGTCATATCCAGGTGACCCCTGGCCAGGTAGTCTCTAAGGGGGACATTATCGGCTCTACCGGCAGCACAGGCCTGGCAGGAGGGGACCATCTCCACTTTGGGACCCTGATTCATGACACCTTTGTAAACCCTGTGGAGTGGTGGGACCCAAGCTGGATTAAACACAACGTCACGGACAAGCTCCATGAGATTGCCCACAAAGGATAAGGTTTTCCAGCACTTGGTTCACGAAAGTGCTTCTTGAAGCATTCTGGACGCCGGGAGACAAGAAATGAAAAAGCATAGGATTCAAAAGACCTTCCAGGAAATCAACGAGAAGGTCAGGGCTGGCAAGGCTGTTGTCGTCACAGCCGAAGAAATCATTGATATTGTAAAGGAAAATGGTCCTGTCCAGGCAGCCCACCAGGTGGACGTGGTGACCACCGGAACCTTCGCTCCTATGTGTTCCTCTGGGGCCTTCATCAATTTCGGGCATTCAACGCCGGGAATTAAGGCCTCCAAGGTTTGGCTCAACAATGTTCCGGCCTACGCTGGTCTGGCCGCTGTGGATTGCTACATTGGGGCCACGGAGCCGTGTGAAGAGGACCCCCTGAACAAGGTACACCCCGGAGAGTTCAAGTATGGGGGCGGCCATGTGATTCAGGATCTTGTGGCGGGTGAAAGGATCCACCTCAAGGCCACGGCCTATGGAACTGACTGTTATCCTAATCGGGGCATTGAAAAGGAAATTGCCTTAAAGAAGCTCCCGCAGGCAACCCTCTGTAACCCAAGAAATGCCTATCAGAACTACAATTGCGCCGTCAATTTCAGCAACAAGACCATTTACACATACATGGGCACCCTTAGGCCCCACGCAGGCAATGCCAACTACTGTTCTGCCGGGCAACTAAGCCCCCTGATGAATGACCCCTATTACAGGACGATTGGGGTCGGCACCAGGATCTTCCTTGGCGGCGGGGAGGGGTTTGTGGTCTGGCACGGCACCCAACATAAGCCCAAGCTAAAACGGACAAAAAAAGGGGTCCCCCTGACTCCAGCAGGCACCCTGTGTGTCATGGGCGACCTCAAGAAAATGCGTCCCAAGTGGCTGGCCGGAGTGAGTATTCAAGGCTATGGTTGCTCGTTGGCCGTGGGGCTCGGCGTGCCTATTCCCATCATGAATGAAGAGATCGTGCAGTTTACTGCTATTTCAGACGACGACATCTTTACCCAGATTGTAGACTACGGAGGGGACTACCCACAGGGCATATCCAAGAGTTACGGCAAGGTCAGTTATGGCGAACTTAAGAGTGGTGCCATCCGTGTGAATGGCAAAGAGGTACCCACTGTTCCACTGTCGAGTGTGGTCCGAGCCAGGGAGATTGCACAAATTCTCAAAAAATGGATACAGAAAGGAAAGTTCACCCTTGGGGAACCACAGGCATTTCTCCCCTCGGTGTGATGTTAGGAAAGAAACCAGCCCCTTGAGAGAAGACAGATCAGAAGGCAGACCATCTGAAGGTCCCATTCAGCCGAAGAAGAGCATTTTTAGAGAATACTTTGAGGCCATCGTTATTGCCGTTGTCCTTGCCCTATTCATCCGGACCTTTGTCATACAAGCCTTTAAGATCCCCTCAGGTTCCATGAAGCCAACCCTATTGGTGGGGGACCATATCCTCGTGAACAAGTTCATCTATGGCGTGAGACTCCCTTTTCTTAACACCACCCTCATCCCTATTGCAGAGCCCAAGTCGGGAGACATTGTGGTATTCAAATTCCCTGAAGATCCTAAAAAGGATTTTATCAAGCGGGTCATAGGCACACCTGGAGACGTGGTGGAGATTCGGAACAAGAAAATATATCTCAATCACAAGCCAATGGAAGGGGACATGCACGGCACTTTTCTGGACCCTCACATCATTCCAGGCAGTGCAAGACCCCGCGACAATTTAGGCCCCATCACCGTACCACCTGAGGCCCTCTTTGTCATGGGCGACAATCGTGATCACAGTTACGACAGCCGGTTCTGGGGATTTGTGGACTTTTCAATGCTAAGAGGCAAGGCGTTCATCATCTACTGGTCATGGGACACTAACGACTCTGGCGTCAGATGGCGACGATTGGGAAGCCTTATCCATTAAGGGATTGACGCCGAAAGGGACCCTCCCCGTGCATCTCCCGTGTCACGGGGCCGACACCTTGCTATGGATGCAGCGCAGGCCAAGACGCGGGCATTGAACCATTTGGATCTCGTTTGTCATCTTCATTCGGTCCCCTGGAGTTTCATGTTAAAACCCTTGACAAAACCGACTGACGTTGGCCCCACGTAGGAGGAGTGATTTTACAGGCCGCCATGAGCCCCGACAAACCAATGAAATTTGAGAAGAAGGACCTCCTTGATATCGAGAGCCTCTCAGTGAAGGAAATCGAGCTCATTCTCGACACGGCAGAATCTTTGAAAGAGATATCCACCCGCCCTATCAAAAAGGTCCCCACCCTGCGAGGTAAAACCATTGTCCATTTCTTCCATGAACCGAGCACGAGAACGAGGACGTCCTTTGAAATTGCCGCCAAAAGGTTGAGTGCCGACACAGTAAGCATCTCGGCCTCTAACAGCAGCATTGTCAAAGGAGAAACGCTGATCGATACGGCCAGAAACCTCCAATCTATGAACCCGGACGCCATCGTGCTTCGCCACAACGCAGCAGGGGCCCCACACATGCTGGCTCGGCTGGTTCAGGCCTCTGTCATCAATGCTGGCGACGGAACACACGCCCACCCCTCCCAAACGCTTCTGGACATCATGACGGTGCGTGAAAAAAAGGGCCATCTCAAGGGACTCCGCGTCGCCATCATAGGCGATATTGCCCACAGCCGCGTGGCCCGCTCTGATACCATTGGCTTTATCAAGATGGGAGCAGAGGTCGTTCTGGCAGGTCCACCAACGATGATTCCCAAAGGGATAGAAGCCCTTGGAGCTTCTGTGACGTATCATGTTCGGGAGGCGATCAAGGATGCTGACGTGATTATGATGCTCCGTATCCAAAAGGAGCGTCAGCAAGCATTCCTGTTCCCCTCAGAAAGAGAATATGCCCAGTGCTACGGGCTCAATACCGTAACCCTTGCCGGCGCCAGGGATGATGTCCTGATCATGCATCCCGGTCCCATCAACAGGGGTGTTGAAATCGCGCCTGAGGTGGCTGATGGTCCCTACTCGGTCATCCTAGACCAGGTCACCAACGGCGTGGCCGTGCGCATGGCAATTCTTTATCTTGTCATCGGGGGACAACGATGAAACCAACACTCATCAAGGGAGGTCATGTGGTTGACCCTGAAACTGGGGTGGATGGCGTTATGGACGTCCTTGTAGAAGAGGGGAAGATATCGGCAGTGGGCCATGAAACAGGCACCCCACAGGCACCATGGGAAGTCATCGACGCTTCCGGGAAAGTCGTCACTCCTGGCCTCATCGACATCCACACGCATCTGCGCGAACCTGGACATGAATACAAGGAAACCATTGAAACAGGCTGCTTGGCCGCAGCCCATGGTGGTTTTACAGCCATTTGTTGTATGCCAAACACAGAACCCGTTAATGACAACCAGTCCGTGACAGACTACATCCTCAAGAAGGCCAAGATGGCTGGAACGGTCCGGGTCTATCCTGTAGGCGCCATCAGCCAAGGGCTCCATGGTGAGCGTCTCGCCGAGTACGGTGAGATGAAAGACGCTGGCGTAAAAGGGGTCTCTGATGACGGCAACCCTGTTATGAATGCACAACTCATGCGTCGTGCCCTCGAGTATGCCAAAGGATTTGACTTGGTCGTCATCTCCCATTGTGAAGACCTAGACCTCACGGCAAAAGGCGTCATGAACGAGGGCGCCTTGGCCACCCGATTAGGGCTCGCAGGCATACCGAATGCAGCAGAGTCCGTGGTGGTGGCAAGAGACATTGCCCTTTGTGAACTCACGGAAGCCCCCCTTCACATTGCCCATGTGAGTACAGAAGAATCGGTGCGCATGATCCGCCAAGCCAAGGCACGAGGGGCCCTGGTGACAGCGGAAACGACTCCCCACCATTTCACCTTGACCGAAGAGGCCGTCATCCACTACAATACCCATGCCAAGGTGTCTCCGCCCTTGCGTACGGCCAGAGACAGGGAGGCCGTCCGCCAAGGACTTGCAGACGGCACCATCGACATCATCGCCTCTGACCACGCTCCGCACAGCAGTATAGAAAAAGAAGTGGAGTTTGATGCTGCGGCCAATGGGCTCATCGGGCTCGAAACCTCCGTCCCTTTGAGCCTGAGGCTTGTGGAAAAGGGCCTTATAGGCCTGAAGGACCTTGTGGCCAAGATGTCCATCAACCCTGCGCGCCTTTTAAGGCTGCCGCATCTGGGCTTGAAGGTGGGGAACCCCGCAGACCTGACTATTCTTGACCTGGACAAGAGATTCGTCTTGGATGCCAATGCCCTGAAGTCGAAGAGTCGAAACACACCGTTTGATGGCTGGCGACTCCGAGGACAAGCGGCCATGACCATGGTAGGCGGAAAGGTAGTGGCAGCAAACAGCTAGAAGCTGTGCAAGGCACCGGATCTTATGGCAGTGCAAAGCATGTCACAAGTACACGACCTGGACCCAAGACTGCGTCGGTTGATGTTTTTCAGGGTTGTGATCGTTACCTTCTTGCTCGGTGTCACGGCCTTCATCCAGATCAAAGGGACGGAATCCCTCACGGCAGCATCGCTCTCTTGGGTCTATATCATTATTATAGCCACCTACCTTCTGTCTTTTTTGTACCTTGTTCTCCTAAAAACGATCAAGATACTCGAAGTCAATGTCTACGTTCAGGTCATTTGCGATGTGACCCTCATCACTGTGCTGGTGTATGTGACGGGCGGCATTGAGAGTGTCTATTCCGTGTTGTACCCTCTGGTCATTATCTACTCAGCCCTGTTTCTGGAAAGAAGGGGAGGCGTCATTACAGCCTCTGCCAGTGGCATACTCTATGGTCTGTTGCTCGATTTAGAATACTACGGCGTTCTTGAACCGCTCCATGCCGCTCCTTTGGGACACGGGTACAGCGCCGGATATGTCCTCTCAAGGGTCTTCATCCATCTGGTCTCTTTTTATATTGTCGCACTCCTCATCAGCTTTGTGGTCGCCCAGGAAAAAAAGGCCAGATCCCTCTTGGCGGAAAAGGAGACGGAATTCTATCAGCTTGACCTCTTGCACAGAAGTATTATTGAGTCCGTAAGCACTGGGATCATCACGATCGATCTCCGTGGCCTAGTGAAATCCTTTAACAGGGCCGCCGAGGAAATCACGGGCCTCACGTTTTCAGAGGTGAGGGACAAGAAGATAGATGCTGTTTTCCCGGGCTTTCCTCTTGGACTGAACTACGTGGAGGATGGCAAAGGAGAAGACCGCCTCATCAACAGGCACGAGATCGTCATCCCGGGAAAAGCCGGCCGGGATATGATACTTGGTTTTTCCGTGTCATCCCTTGTGGACAGCAAAAAAAGAAGGCTTGGCGACATCGTCATCTTTCAGGATCTGACTGCCCGAAAAGCCATGGAAAAGGAGATGGAACAAACCAAAAGACTTGCCCTCATTGGTGAGATGGCAGCTGGTCTGGCCCACGAACTCAGGAACCCCCTGGCATCCTTGTACGGGTCTATTCAGATGCTGAACAAGAATCTCAAGCTAGATGATACCAATGAGAGGCTGATGAGGATCGTCCTGAGGGGACGAGACCAACTCGAGAACCTTGTGAAGAACTTTATCCTCCTGGCACGGCCTAGTCTGGGAAAGCGCGAGCAAATCAATATCCAAGATGTCATAGATGATGTTTTGGAATCCCTTCGCTATGCCCCTGATTGGCATGAGCGTATAAAAGTAGAAAAAGATGCATGCCAAGGTGCCAGCACGTACGGAAATAGAACAGAAGTCAGACAGACGCTCTGGAACCTTGTGCTAAACGCTGTGCAGTCCATGCCAGATGGCGGTGAATTGAAGATACAAACCAGTCTGGTCTCACCGGACAATGGCCAGAAATATGTTGAGATACGGATCACCGACACGGGCTCTGGGATCGAAACAGATGCGTCCAGCAAGGTATTTGAGCCTTTCTACACAACAAAGGAGGGAGGCTCAGGCCTTGGCCTTGCCATTGTTAACAGGATTGTGGAAAGCCATGGCGGAAAAATCAAGATCGAGAGTGAACTGCAGAAAGGGACAAGCTGCACAATCCTGCTGCCCAAGAGCGCAGGGATTGAGGAAGCGCGGGGGTGATGCTCACAAATGGCTGAGATCCTTGTAGTGGACGACGATAGAGGAATGAGGGAATTCCTGGAAATCATGTTGACCCAGGAAGGCTACCGGGTACGTTGCGCCAGCGGAGGCCAAGAGGCCCTTGGCCTCTGTAAGAAGCATGAATTTGATTTGGTTATTACGGACCTGAAGATGCCAAAAGGCGACGGTATTGATTTCCTAAGAGGGGTGAAAAGTATTTCCCCTGAAACCATGGTCGTCCTGATTACGGCTTACGCCTCGGGCGAGAGTGCTGTCACCGCCATGCAAGAAGGGGCCTACGACTATCTTGAGAAGAATTTCGACATAGAAGACCTGAAGAGTATCGTCCGAGACGCCCTGGACAAGAAAGGGATTAAGAAGGATGACGCCCTTTTCATCCAAGGCGTGAAAGACGCGGTGAGCTTTGGCAAGTTAATTGGAAAGAGCGATCAGATGCTCAAGGTCTATTCCCTCATCAAGAAGGTAGCAGACACCAAGGCCAATGTCCTTGTCTTGGGTGAAAGCGGCACCGGCAAGGAACTGGTGGCCCAGGCCATCCACGCAAATAGTGCCAGAAAGGAAAAACCCTTTGTGGTCATAAACTGTGGGGGCATCCCCGAGCACCTCCTCGAGAGTGAGCTCTTTGGTTACATGAAGGGGGCCTTTACTGGAGCCTACTCGGACAAGCCAGGTCTTTTTGAAGTGGCCCAGGGAGGCACCATATTTTTGGATGAGATAGGCGAATTGCCGCCTCTTCTTCAGGTCAAACTCCTGAGAGTGATTCAGGAGAAGGCCTTTAGGAGGGTGGGTGGATCAAAAGACATTACTGTTGATGTGAGGATCATTGCCGCCACGAATCGGGACCTGGAAAAGAAGGTTGAAGACGGCAGCTTCAGAGAAGACCTCTACTACAGACTTCACGTCATTCCTGTGCATATTCCACCGCTCAGGGAGAGAAAGGAGGATATCCCCGTCTTAACAAGACACTTCATCGAAAGATACTCCAGGGAGTTCGAGAAGGAAATCAAGAAGATATCTGCCTATGCCATGGAACTTCTCATGGGGTACCGATTCCCCGGCAATGTGAGGGAACTGGAAAACATCATTGAGCGAAGCGTGGCCCTGGAAACTTCTAATATTGTCCTGCCAGAGAATCTTGTCCTGTCCAAAGATGATGGACATAGCCAGCGTTCCCTCCTGGATATGGACCTTCCCGACGAAGGGATCAGCCTGAACGAGGAGATGGCAAAAATCGAGACCGCCTTCATTAAAAAGGCCCTGGATAAGGCCAAGGGCTCCAAATCAAAGGCGGCCGAACTCCTCAGCGTGAGTTTGGACTCCCTGCGCTACAGGCTTGAAAAACTAGACCTTCGGTGAAATTCACTGCCTTTCCGGTGAAAATCACCGGTTCTGTCATGAAAGGTGCGTCTCCCTTTTCTCGCCACAGGATTTTTTTGTTTTAATATCAAGCTGTTATACTGTTTTTTTCGGAACCCTTGTCCTTGGTACGTTTGTTGCTAGACCTAGAGACGACACAAGGATCCATAGGTGACGACAACAAGGCAAAGCGATTTCATTATCTTAGGGGAATAGAACACGAAGGGTGGTGATGCAAGGCGTCAAAAAATAAGGCTTTATGATCAAAAAGATGTCAAACATTTGACAACCAAACGAGGAGGTATCAAAATGCTACAGAGACTGAGAGGAAACAACGAAAAGGGTTTTACACTCATTGAGTTGATGATCGTTATCGCCATTATCGGCATTTTGGCAGCCATTGCCGTGCCCCAGTTTATGGCCTACCGGACAAGGGCCTGGAACGGCGCTGCAAGGGCCGTGGCTGGAAATTGCAAGGCAGACCAGAGCAACGTAAATGCAGAAAACGACTGGTTCGGTCATACTGAGGCTGCAGCGGCGATAACCACTGCAGCGGATGCTGGGTGGGGTGTTGCTGATTCTAACGCCGTTATTGCCTTACAAACAGCCGCCACCGACGTTGTTGCCGGAGCGAGGATTTCCTGCACAAACACCCGCTCAACCAAACAGTATTCAATCGGAACGGCCCTTGGAAATGATATCATAGCGGACACTCAAGAAGATGTTGCGGGAGACTCATATGTTATCCACACAAGGCATTTCAAGGGTGACACTGCCTATGGCATCGACTCAGATGTTGAGGGTCTCTTGTACACGGTTTCTAATACGAACACCTTCCCTGATAACAACGGCCTAGTGGCACTCCGAGTGGCGCCTACGGCAGCTAATGACGATTTCAACGGTGCGGCCGGTGGTGGTGCCCCGACAGCGACCTGGACGCCGCTTATCAAGTAACATTAAAACCACTTTCTGCAAGAACGACAACCCCCTTTCTGTTTGACACAGCAGAAGGGGGTTGTTGGGTTTTTGCATCCACAAGCCATGGCAGCCATCGACTTTGACGATATCTCAAAGACCTTTAGACACGGCATCAGACGCCAGAGGGCACTAAAGGGGATGTCCCTTGCCATCCATCGTGGCGAGATCTTCGGATTCTTGGGACCTAACGGGGCGGGCAAGAGCACGGCCATCAAGATCCTGCTTAACTTTATCAGGCCAGACAGCGGGACGGTACGGGTGGAAGGCCTGGTGGTGGGGAGGGATCGCTTTCAGCACCGCATTGGGTATCTTCCTGAAACTCCCTGCTTTTACGAGAACCTCAGCGGCCTGGAGACCCTGTGGTTTGCAGGAAAGGCCTCTGGCATGGACGGGCAGGGCATCAAGGAAAACACCCATCAGGTATTGAGCCGCCTCGATCTCAAAACAGCCGGCGCATGGCCTGTAAGGACCTATTCCAAGGGGATGAAGCAGCGCCTCGGCCTGGCCATGGCCCTGATTCATGATCCTCAGATCTATATCCTGGATGAACCGATGAGCGGTCTGGACCCCCTGGGCCGTCGCTTGATCACCGATGTCATCCTGGATCTGCGCAAGCAGGGAAAGACCGTTTTCTTTAGTTCCCATATCCTGAGCGACGTGGAAAGGCTCTGCGACCGTATCGGTATCTTGGACAAAGGGGAGCTTCTATTCTCAGGGGCGGCGTCAGAGATCGTCCAAGACGGCTCCAGTCTGGAGGACGCCTTTGTACGTTTGATCGAAGAGCACGAAAAGGCCAAGAGTGCATAAGATACTTCTCATAGCGTGGGTCACCTTTAAAGACAGTATTCGCAACAAGGCCCTTTACGGCATCTTCTTTTTCGGCCTTGTCTTGTTTGCGGCAAACATCATTATCACGGCCATGTTCTCATGGGAGCTGGGAAAAGTCGCCGTGGATGTAGGCCTATCTGTGGTCTCCTTTGCGGGGCTTGTGATCATATTCTTCCTGAGCATCAATCTCGTATCAAACGATCTGGACAGAAAGACCATATACCTGATTCTTTCCAGACCCGTTGGCAAGCTTCAATACATTTTGGGCAAATACACGGGACTGGGTTTGATCCTTTTGCTTTCAAGCTCCGTTCTGGGGGCTTGTGCCGCCCTTTCCGTGGAGATGGCCACTCATAACGTGAAGGGTTATGTGCCAATGCATTTTTCGTGGCCCACTTTCTTTTTGGGCCTGACCTTTTTGACGTTGTCCCTACTGGTGGTCCTGGCCATTGCCCTTCTATGGGTCACTGTAACGACCCATCCTTTTACGGCTCTCCTGCTCTCCCTTTTTTCCTATTTCATTGGCCAAAACGTGGAAACGGTGAAAAGCATCATCATCACGAGCCAGATGTATGCGGAGAACCCCATGCTCACCAGGGTGGTTGAATATGCCTCTTGGATATTCCCCAACCTGGCCGCCTTTGACCTTAAGACCACGGCGGCCTACGGTCTTTCCGTGGACGCCGGTTACTTGATGTGGGTGGCAGCCTACGGTTTTTCCTATATCGGGGTGTGCCTTGTGATGAGCATACTCATCTTTCAGAGGCGTCAATTGGCATGAAGCATAAAGGGACCGTCCTATTGCTCTTTTCTTTGGGCATGTTGCTTCTCTCTTTCTCCACGAGCCACCTCGCCGTCAAGGAAAGGCGAGAAAACCTTGGCATCAGCTACTCTCTCGACATAGACTCTTTTTCTGCTGGTCTCATGAAGGTATTTGCCGGTGAGTTTAAGGGCCTTTTGGCCGATTACTTGGTGCTGGAGGCTGGGGCATTCATCGGCGGCAATGAATACCTCTCTGAAGAGCAATGGGAAAAAGTCGCCCTGGCCTTTGAGCAGTCCCTTCGGCTGGATCCTTATTTTCAACAGACCTACCTCCAGGTGCAGGGTGATCTTACCTGGTGGGGAGAGATGCCAGAGAAGGCTATCTCCTTACTGGACATATCCAGAAAGCACCGCCCATGGGATTGGTACCCAGGCTACTACATGGGCTTTGATCACTATTACTTTCTCAAGGACTACGCCAGGGCATCAGAGGTGTTTCTGGACACAGCCAAGATCAAAGGGGCACCTGTCTTGCTGGCTGTCCTTGGTGGGCGCCTTGCCGTGAAAGGCGGAAGGACGGAAGCAGCCATCGTGCTGCTTGAATCCATGCTTGGAGATCCGGAACTTCAGGAAGCAGACAAAAAGGAAATTAAAGAAAGAATGGTTGCCTTACAGGGTGTTCTGGTCCTTGAGAATGCCGTAAAAAAGTACAAGGATCATCGTGGCGCCTATCCCCCTTCTCTTGAGACATTAGTTGACGAGGGCCTGCTTCATCAGTTGCCGGAAAACCCCTATGCCGATCATTTCTTCTTCAACCATGAAGATGGTCATGTGTCTTTTGATGAAGTGGGATAGCACCCTGCCCCCATCCATTCCCTGTCCATGGAAGTAAACAGCTAGGAGCCGGTCTAACCCGCAAAACCCTATTTTCCGCCTGACGGTTTTGAAAGAAGGGGAGGCTGATGGAAAATGCACAGATGCAAGGCATCCGAGATACTGAGGAATGAGGCGTACCGGGCGGTACGTCGCAGTGACGAAGGATGAGGATAAGGCCGCAGACGGGCGTTTTACGACAGCCTCCTAGTCAAACAAGATCCGCGATATATCGTTGTAGATCACATAGATCATAATCAGGACGAGAAGGAAAAGTCCGACCTGCTGGGCGACCTCCCGCATCTTGAGATTGACTGGCCGGCGGCTCACCGCTTCAATGGCAAAGAACAAAAGGTGCCCTCCGTCCAACACAGGGATTGGCAGCAGGTTGATGATGCCAAGGGTAACACTCAACGCTGCGATGAACCCTATGAGGCTGGTGATACCTGCCTTGGCCTGTTCGCCAGCGATCTGGGCAATCATAATCGGGCCGCCAATGGCCTTCTTGGCTGAAACCCTGCCGGTGACTATTTTTCCAATGACCAATATCGTAACCTTGGCAATATTCCATGTCTCTGACACCCCCCGGGCCATGGCCTCAAGCGGGTTGAGCCGCTCTATGGTATAGGCCCCTGACGGGGTTATCCCAATGACGTACTTGTCTATGGTCTCTCCAAAGAGGTTCTGAGAAGGGACGAGTCTTGGAACAATCTGGACTGAGACAACGGCTTCATTTCGAAGCAGGTCAAAGGTCAGGGGGCGCCCTTCACTGGCCTTGATGAGCCCGGCCATCTCATCCCATTGCGTCACCGGTCTCCCGTCCACCGCCGCGATATAGTCACCGGCCTGGACGCCGGCCTCATGGGCAGGCATCCCCTCTTGTATATTCCCCACCTCCGGCTCCATGATGGGAAGGCCTGATATGAGAAGAAAGGCAAAAAAGATTACTACCGACAGGAGAAGATTAAAAACCGGCCCTGCCAGGACGATGAGGCTCCGTTTCAGAAGACTCTTATGTGAAAAGGACAGCGGGATCTGAGACTCATCAAGCTTTGAATCAGGGGCCTCCCCTACCATCTTCACGTATCCCCCAAGGGGGATGGCCGAGATCCTGTAATCGGTCATCCCGACCCTCTTCCCAAGAACCTTAGGACCAAATCCCAGAGAGAACTTCTCGACACCTACACCTAGAGCCTTTGCCACAATAAAATGGCCAAACTCGTGGGCAAAAATCAGCACCCCCAATACGATTGCAAACGAGACGATATACGTGATCATATACTCTTCGCAGCCTCTTGCCGAGCCCAGGCATCTGCCGATAAAATATCTGAAAGCCCTGGGTCGGGAACTGGTTGATGTTTCACGATGATATCTTCCACCATTCTGCCGATATCACTGAAGCCGATCTGGTAGTCCAAGAAGGCACGAACGGCCACCTCATTGGCGGCATTTAAGACGGCAGGACAGGTCTTGCCAGCCTTGCATGCCTCCATGGCTAAGGCCAGGCACGGAAACCGCTCCAGGTCTGGTTCTTGAAATGTAAAGGCACCCAGCTGAGCGAAATCAGGGGGCGGCAATCCCAGAAGAAGCCGCTCCGGGTAAGACAGGGCGTAAGCAATAGGTATCCTCATGTCAGGAATAGCCAATTGGGCTATGACAGAGCCGTCTCTATAGGCCACCATGGAATGAATCATGCTCTCGGGATGAATGATGACTTGGATGCACTCCAAGGGCACATCAAAAAGCCACCTGGCTTCAATCACCTCAAGACCCTTGTTCATCAGCGTGGCCGAATCTATGGTAATCTTCGGTCCCATGTCCCACGTGGGATGGCGAAGGGCTATTTCCGGGGACATATGGTCCAAATCCTGCATGGGTTTGTCCAGAAAGGGGCCGCCAGAAGCAGTAAGAAAAATCTGCTTTAGGTCTTGCCGTCGGTGTCCAGCCAGGGACTGAAAAATGGCGTTGTGTTCGCTGTCTATGGGGATGACCTGAATCCCCTTTTGTCGGGCCCGCTCCATCAGTAGCTCCCCGGCCATGACAAGACACTCCTTGTTGGCCAGGGCCACTGGTTTTTCATGCTCAATGGCCGCCAGCGTGGGAAGCAGGCCTGCTGAGCCTACCATTGCCGAAACCACCAGGTCAGCAGCGGAAAGGGTTGCAGCAACCTCATATCCTTGCCTGCCATAAAGGATCTCTACCCGGTTTGCAGGATTGGCCCGCTCTTCCAGTTCACGGGCCAAGGCCTCGTCCAGCACTACCGCCACCTCAGGAGAAAAAAGCCTGATCTGTTCACACAGCAGGTCGATGTTTCGACCCCCTGCCAAGGCCACGACAGAGAATCGATCTGGAAATTGCTCGACAATCCGCAACACATTCCTGCCGATGGAGCCGGTAGAACCCAATATGGAAAGGCGTTTCATCTTAAGTGTCAGCTATTGGTCAATGATGACGATTTCGTTTGAAAAGCGCAGAGAAATCGCAGTTCTTTTCAGTTCATCAGCAGTGCTGGTTTCATAGCAGATAGGTTTTGAAGTAATAGAGCAGTGGTGAGGCAAAAAGCAAGGCGTCAATGCGGTCCAGCACCCCTCCGTGACCTGGGAGGAGTCTTCCTGAATCCTTCACAATAACAGAACGTTTCAGGACGGACTCCACCAGATCACCAACCTGCCCCAGAATGCCCATGCACACGACCAAAGCCACGCAGAGCCCCCAAGAAAGCTCCGGAAACCAGTACTGTTTGAACCATCCCCCTATGGCCAGATTCGCCGCCAACCCACCTGCTGCCCCCTCCACCGTCTTACCAGGACTTACGTGGGGGGAGAGTTTGTGGCGGCCCATGGCCTTGCCAACGTAATAAGCACCTGTATCGCCGGCAAAGACAACAGCAAGGAGAAAGCATGTCCAGACGATTCCTCTATCCCCATCCCGGATTAGTATCACATGGCCGAGCAAAAAGGGCACATAGACGATACCCATCACCTGTCTTGAGATGGTTCCCACTACAGACCCACCCGGCCGAAACCGTGCGATGCAGATGACGGCCGAGATCAACAGGGCCAAGGAAAGCATACCGCAAATGGCCATGACATCTGCCATATAAAAGGCGCAAACCATTGCAGCGGAAACCACCACCCCAACCCCTTTTTCTACCTTCGCCTCGCCAGGAAGAACCAATGCATAGTATTCTAAGAGGCCGATAATGGCCGTGAGGCCGACGAGAAGGGCAAAGCAGGTCTTTCCTCCCATTAGGATGACCAGAGCCAAAAGTGGGATCGCCACCACAGCACTGATCCAGCGTTTAACGTGTGCAGTAGTCAAAGACTGCTCTCTTCCGTCTTGGCTGTCCCCACGGCAAGGGCCTTCTGAAAATGCCCTATGGGCTAAACCTCTGGCGGAGCTTCCGGCCCTTTTAGGTGGGATTACCCGCCGTCGCACTCAGTTTCATCAAGCCCCTAAATTCCCAGAGGCGGCCTGGTAGTCTTCCTGCAGGTTCTATCCGGACCTAGAGAAGCTTCCCCTGATCTGCTCTCCTGTCAAACCGAACCGGCGCTCGCGCTTCTGGTATGCTTGGAGGATCTGGATGAGTTCCTCCCTTCTAAAGTCAGGCCAGAGGGTCTGGGTGACGAAGATTTCGGCATAGGCAATTTGCCACAGCAGAAAGTTGCTAATACGCATCTCACCACTCGTCCGAATCAGAAGGTCCGGATCGGGCACTCCGCAGGTGTAAAGATGGCTGGAAAAAAGCTCCCCTGTTATCTCCTCAGGTCGAAGTTGGCCCTCCTGGACCAGGGTCGCCACCTTTTGTGCCGCCCTTACAATCTCATCGCGGCCCCCATAGCTAAGAGCGAGGTTGAGCACCATCCCTTGGTTTTCCCGAGTCTTCTCCATAGACTCCCGAAGGACCTTCAAAACACCGTCAGGCAGCCGCTCGATCTCGCCCAACGCCCTCAGACGGATGCCGTTTTCCATCATCTCAGGGAGCTCGGATTTGAGGAACTCTTTAAGAAGCCTCATCAAGGCAGAGACTTCTTCCCGGGGACGCTTCCAGTTTTCTGTTGAAAAGGCATAAAGGGTAAGGGCCCCTATCCCTATCTCTCGACAGATTCGCACAATGTCTCGGACCGACTCCGTTCCCACCCTGTGACCCCTGATCCGGTTTAAGGAACGCTTCTTGGCCCAACGGCCATTGCCGTCCATGATGATGGCGATATGTCTTGGGAGTGATTCAGGTTGCAGGGAAGAGCTATCAGAATTCAAGGATTTCCTTCTCTTTTTCCTGGCAGGCTTGATCCGCTAGCTCGATATGCTCGTTGGTGATCTTCTGGATTTGGTCCTGTGCCTTGAAAAAATCATCCTCAGAGATATCGCCTTCCTTCTTCATGCTTTTTAGGAAGTCATTCACATCTCGCCGTATGTTACGGATCGATACCTTGTAGTCCTCTTCGATTTTGCGCACAATCTTGACAAGCTCTTTTCGGCGCTCTTCGGTAAGTGGCGGAATGGCAACACGAATCACCTTTCCGTCGTTCATAGGGGTAAGCCCCAGCTCGGACTTGAGAATCTCCTTTTCTATCTCTCCAATAACCGTTTGATCCCACGGCTGGATGATGATAAGCCTGCTTTCCGGGATAGACAAGGAAGCCATTTGATTCAAAGGGGTGGGGGTTCCGTAGTAATTCACCCTTATGCCTTCAAACAGGGCAAGGGAAGCCCTTCCTGTTCGAAGCTTCTTAAACTCATTCTTCAAGGCATCAATAGATTTCCCCATCCTCTGTCGAGCGTCATCGTAAACTGAATCAACCACCTTCTGATGCCTCCTTCACCAAAGTGCCAATATTTTCTCCGCACACAACTCGTCTCATGTTGCCCTTAACATTCAAGTTGTAAACGATCACAGGAAGCTGATTATCCATGGCCAAGGAGATAGCCGTCAAATCCATCACCTTTAGTTGCCCTTTGAGGATCTCAAGGTAGCTGAGATTGTCTATCTTCTTGGCTTGCCCATCAACCACTGGATCGGCGTTGTAGATCCCATCTACCTTGGTACCCTTTATGAGCACATCGGCACGGATTTCCTGAGCCCTGAGGGCCGCCGCCGTATCCGTCGTAAAGTACGGATTACCAGTGCCTGCCGCGAAGATCACCACGCGCCCCTTCTCTAAATGCCGAACAGCCCTTCTAAGGATATAGGGCTCAGCAAAGGCAACCATGTCAATGGCTGTCTGAACCCTCGTCTCAACACCCTGCTTTTCAAGGGCGTCCTGAAGGCCAATGCTGTTGATCACTGTGGCCAACATCCCAATGTGGTCGGCCGAGGTGCGGTCCATGCCATAGGAACTGGCTGCTACACCTCGAAAAATGTTGCCACCACCCACCACCAAGGCGACCTGTACCCCGAGATCGTATACTGACCGCACCTCAGCGGAGAGATAGTTGAGCATATCCGGGCTAATGCCAAAGCTGCGATCACCCATGAGGGCCTCTCCGCTTAGTTTAACTAGGACTCTCTTATACTTGGGTGTCGTCATGATTGTCGATCATCGATTGTCGATTGCTATTTTTCAACATTGAACCCTCCCCGTGGCAAGCCACGGAGAATCTTCACCGTAAGGATGATGTCTTTTTAACTATACACTCGCTAACCCCGCCGCAAGCAGCGGGGGCTGCGGTAGCTCTCCTGTGGAGAATGCGCTCGCTTATTCGGTTCAATCCGATCTATTCACCCCCCAGCTGATAGCGGACAAATCGTCTGACAGCGATGTTTTCACCTGTCTTTGAAACCATCTCGTTAATAAGGTCCTGGATGTTCATGTCCGTGTCCTTGACATACTGCTGCTCCAGAAGGCATGCCTCCTTATAGAACTTCTCCATTTTGCCCTGTACGATCTTGTCGAGAATCTTTTCTGGCTTCCCCATTTCTTTCGCCTGTGCTCGATAGATTTCCTCCTCACGCTTTACGACTTCTTCAGAAAGATCCTCCCTGCCGATTCCCAAGGGTTTGGTCGCTGCAATATGCATGGCCACATTCTTGACAAACTCTTTAAACTCTTCAGTCTTTCCCACAAAATCGGTCTCGCAATTCACCTCCACAAGCACGCCAATCTTTCCTCCAATGTGGATATATGAGCCTATCTGGCCTTCAGAGGTTTCCCGGCCAGCGCGCTTCAATGCCGTAGCCAGTCCCTTCTTACGCAAAAAATCGACCGCCTTTTCCATGTCGCCGCTCGCTTCCTGCAAGGCCTCTTTACAATCCATAATACCTGCATTCGTCCTTACACGAAGCTCCTTAATCATGCTCGCACTCACCTCTGCCATTATGCCCCCTCTTCTACTTCACCCGTTGCAATGACGCCGCCGTCTTCAGGTGAAGCTGGTTTCTTTCTGATCACTTCCACAATCGGCCCCTCTGAGCCGTCAGACAAGGCAGCCCTTTCTACGACCTCCCCGACTCCAGGACCTTGGGCTGACTCTTCGCCTTCAACCTCTTTGTCTGCCTCGGCCCGCAGACGCTCTTCCATTCGCTGACGGCCTTCAATGCATGCATCAGCCATTCTCGAACTCATGAGCCGGATAGCCCTTATGGCATCATCGTTTCCCGGAATGATGTAGTCAATTTCGTCGGGGTTGCAATTCGTGTCGACGATAGCAACCACTGGAATCCCCAGACGCCTCCCTTCACGGACTGCAATACTCTCATTCTTGGTATCCACGACAAACATAGCACCGGGCAGCTTCTTCATGTTGCGGATTCCGCCGAGATTATTGTCAAGCTTTACTCGCTCCTTCTCAAGTTTCAGCATCTCCTTCTTAGGGAACCGACTAATGCTCCCATCCACGGTCATGTTCGTAAGATAGTTCAGTCTATCGATTCCTTTTCTCATGGTCTGGAAGTTTGTCAGCATGCCACCCAACCAGCGGTTGTGGACATAAAACATCTCACAACGATTGGCCTCTTCGTAAATGGACTCCCTCGCCTGCTTCTTGGTGCCTACAAAAAGGACCGATTCGCCATTGGCAACAGTCTCCACAATAAAATTGTATGCTTTCTTGAACATCCTGACGGTCTGCTGAAGATCGACGATGTAAATGCCATTTCGAGCACCAAAAATATAGGGCTTCATCTTAGGGTTCCATCGCCTGGTTTGGTGGCCGAAATGGACACCTGCCTCCAACAACTCCTTCATAGTAACGTAAGACATACTCCCCTCCTTTTCTTTGGTTGCGCCTCCGTCCTCATCGCCCCTTCTCTCCACTTTCGCGCTGGCCGCTGAAAGCACCGGAATGAAGGTCCAAGGACGTGCGAAATTTGCAAACCCTTTTAATTAGCACACACAAAACCCATTTACAACATAATTCTCATTGACGATGTAACGCGTTAAAATACACGGATCATTCAGACAAGGCCACCAGGAACGTGGCAATATGTGCCAAATGTTTCCTGGGATAGGCGAAACCACCATGAAAATCCCTCTTCGTGACAGACAGTGACCTTCAAGGTCAAGGGCAGTGAGACAGGGGGGTGAGATGCGCTTCGCTGGGCCATAAACCCTTGTGGCCGCCTATATCTTGTCTGAAAGTCTCCATTTCTTAGAATACACGTCTAGCTCAAGAAAGGCCTTCTTACCCTGAGACAGGTGGTAGTAGCCCATGGCGGCGATCATGGCCGCATTATCCGTGCAGAGCTCTGGCCTGGGGATGTGGACAGAGACGCCCGCACGCTTAGCCTTTTCCCTGATTGCCACACGCAGCCTGCTGTTTGAGGCCACCCCTCCCACAACGGCCAGATGTTGACATCGCACTTTTTGTACGGCCAACATGGCCTTTTGAACCAACACATCCACCACGGCCTCTTGAAATCCTGCTGCGATGTCGTGTAGGCTCATGGAACATCTCTCTTGTTGTCTATGGACGTAGCGGGCCACTGCGGTCTTGACGCCGCTAAAGCTAAAATCAAAGCCTGGTTCTTGGAGCAACGCCCTTGGAAAGTGAATTCTTCCCGCATGCCCCTCCCGGGACAGCTGATCGATCACCAGGCCCCCAGGGTATCCCAAGCCGAGCAATTTCGCCACCTTGTCGAAGGCCTCCCCAGCAGCATCGTCCCTGGTTTGGCCCATATGCTCAAGATTCATGGGCCCCCTTGCGTAGTAGAGGCTCGTATGCCCTCCAGAGGCCAAGAGGGCCACAAAGGGAAAGGGTGGTGGGGCAGGTTCTAGAAGAACAGAAGCCACGTGTCCGTGGAGATGGTTTACGCCCGTCAGTGGTAGCCCCTGCGCATAGGCATAGGCCTTTGCAAAGGATAGCCCCACCAGCAGTGCCCCTACAAGGCCGGGACCACAGGTAACAGCAACGCCGTCTAACCCATCTGAGTCTATCCCGGCACGAGTCAAGGCATCTTGCACCACAGGAATAATCTTCTCTACATGCTTCCTAGAGGCCAGCTCCGGCACCACGCCACCATAAGGATGGTGGGTGGCAACCTGGGACCAAACGACGCTGGACAAGATGTCCTTGCCGTCATCGACTACGGCGGCTGCCGTCTCATCGCAAGAGGTTTCTATCCCCAGAATGATCATAGATTCTATGGAGTTTGCATATCTTGATGGTTTCGTAAAAAGTAGAAAAACACCATTTCTTGTAAGGAAGCACTGCCCCCTTCACTCTAAAATTTTAACATATTCACAACATTGCTAAATATCAACCCCAAATAGACCGGTCCTTTTTCCCTTGACAAAAAATAGATTGGCCCATACATTGCGGACATATTCAACCCTCTTAACTTTCTGTAATATAAGATTATTTTCAGTGTCCGCCTCTCAACAGAGGCGGACTGCGACCTTCTAAGTAGGTGAACCTGCGAATGCCCCTGTTGCCAAAGGACCTGCACATCAGGCACTCATGGAGCAGGGCCGGAGGTGCTTGCCATGCATCCACTGTTGGTCCTGAAGTGGGGACGGATTTCATCTGTCAGACCCCCAACACCACGGTTCATCCCCGATCTCGAAACGGTTCAGACCTACTCCTGTTCAGCACCCTTAAATGGGCGTCCTCATATTCATACGGAGGTTGGCGGCCTCAGTTCGTTTCCAAATCACCCGTACGGCTTCCCTCCTTGACGGACGTCCACGGCTGCCAGAACTCCAGGCACGGCAGGCAAAGGATAGCCTGGATGGGACAGATGGAGATAGCGTCGTGTGCCCGGTGCGGTGTGGGAGAAGGCCGGCACATTCTTTGTAAGACACGCCTAACTGCGGCTTTGTTCTGAGTAGATGGTGAGGAGTTCCTGTGTTGCGGAGTTCAACCGGAGGCATTTAACAGGGTAGAAGGGGGTATGCGCATGAAGCAGGGAGCACTTGGGATCAACGGTCTGGGTCGTATTGCCAAACTTTCTATTTGGCAGCATGTGGGACGGAAGAGCTTTCCAGGGATTGTCGTCAACATTGGGCGGGCCGTGGGGACCGGCCTTGAGGATCTAGCCACCTTTATTGAAAAGGATTCAACCTATGGGACCTTGCACAACTACATCTATGGATTCAAGGCAGGACGGGTGATTGAAAACTTGGACGAAAAGGCCGGTTCCATGACCATTGATGGCGTCCCGGTTACCATTTTGCGGGAGGTGCGAAACCCCAAAGACATCCCGTGGAAGGCCCACGGCGTGGATGTGGTGGTGGAATCAACAGGAAAGTTCACGGATCCAACCCCTCCTGCCGACACTCCGGCAGGAAGCGCCAGGGGCCATCTGGCAGCCGGTGCACGCAAGGTCATCGTGTCTGCGCCGTTCAAGATAGCTGATAAGAAGGCTTCCATGCCGGACGACGCCGTGACCACGGTCATGGGCATCAACGACAGGGACTATGATCCCGCCAAACACAACATCATATCAAACGCCTCTTGCACCACAAATTGTCTGGCCCACATGATGAAACCCCTGTTGGACCATTTTGGCCTGAAGAGGATTCTCACGGCTTCCATGGCCACGGTCCATGCCATTACCGGTTCCCAGGTGGCCATTGATCGATCCCCCAAGGCCGGGGCTGTGGACCTTCGGCGGAACCGAAGCGTCTTCAACAATATCATCTTAACCACCACTGGAGCAGCAAAGGCCCTCGTCTCGGTCATTCCAGAAATGAAAGAAATCGGCTTCATGGCCGAATCGGTGCGGGTACCCCTTACTTGCGGCTCCCTCATCATTCTGGTGATCGATATTCAAGACGCTTCCGACGGAGAGCCCACAAACCGCGACCTCATCAATGGGATTTATAAGGAAGCTGCCGAGAGAGACAAAAAAGGCTATCTTCAGTACTCAGACGAACAAAACGTATCCTTGGACATTGTGGGCCATCCTCTGGCTACGGCTATTATCGAAGGCCACGAGACACAAACCGGCACAGCTACTATTTCTCTCGACCTGAAACAACTCAAGGGCTACACAGACGAGGTTGGGTCATGCCTTGGCCGAACGACCATCGACATTCCTGTAACCAAAGCGGTGGTGTACGGCTGGTATGATAACGAAATGGCCGGATACACGCACATGTTTACTGAGCGGACTGCCACCATCGCTTCGATGCTTGGCTCATAGGGATTGACAGGACACAGGGTTCTGTTGTATAGGGATTTCCCGTAAGGGAGTCTTGGAACCGAATTCTTGGGACCTAAAGGGATGATGGCCCTTTCATCATCCCTTTTTTTTGGTACGGTTCAGCCTCGCCCAGTGAAAAACCGTGGAAGCCTATAACGATATCAAGAACAAGCTGTTGGCCATCAATCAGGACCTTCGCCACATCATTAAGGGCGCCTTGTCTATTGATGGCCTCTCTTCCGACCCCGTCCACGCATGGCATGAGACCACGGCCCGCATTGAAAGGCAATTGGCGGAAGAAACCATTCGTGTAGCTGTGGTCGGTTCCATCAAGTCCGGAAAGAGCACCCTTACGAACTCTCTGTTCGGGGGGGATTATGTCAAGAGGGGCGCAGGAGTTATTACCTCTATCATCACGAAGGTAAGACCTGGCCAACAGTCGAGAGCTGAATTGGAGTTCAAGACATGGGACGAGATCAATGCCGAGATCAACGAGGCCCTCATTCTGTTCTCTTCCACACCCTCTCCTGTTGCCCAAGAAGACTTTGACATCAACCGCGAACAAGACCGTCACCAACTCCAACAGGACCTTTCAAGACTCAAGACGGAACAACTGATTGCAGACGATGCCCGCGATCCCAACAGCGTGCTCCTTACGGAGTATATGAAGGGCTATGACCGGGTAAAGGACTTGGTCTCCTTTGAACCGGTGACGCACACCTTTGAATCGGATGCCTTTCACAAGCAAAAGGAATTTGTGGGCGATGAATCCTTGGCTGTCTTCTTAAAAGACGTTCAGTTGACCCTTGAGGCCCCTGAAGGCTTTGGAGAAAACCTTGAGATCGCCGATTGCCAGGGAAGCGATTCGCCCAACCCGTTGCACCTGGTCACCATTCAGGACTACCTCATCCAGACCCACCTCATCATCTATGTGCTGAGCAGCCGCACAGGCCTGAGGCAGGCAGACATCAAGTTCCTGACCTTGATCAAGAAGATGGGGCTTACCAAAAACATCCTCTTTGTCGTAAACGCCGACCTGAGCGAGCACGAAAGCCTGGAAGACCTTAAAAGGATTGTGGGCAAGGCAGAAGAGGAGATCAGCATGATTCTGCCATCTCCCCGTGTATTCGCCTTTTCTGCCCTGTATAACCTGTTCAGGAGCCTCGTTTCCCATGAGGACGGCGGGCAGCCCATCTCCAGAAAAGACCGGCTCCGCCTGGAGCAATGGCAGGAGGAGGCCGACATGATCTCCTTTTCAGACCAGGAGACAGAGAGGTTTCTCAAGGCAGCCATTGAAAAGGTATCTCTTGATCGGTCTTCCTTGCTTCTGGAAAGCAACCTGGAACGGATCGCCAACGTGTGCGCCAGCATCAGAGATTGGGTCCAAATAAACCAGGACCTGTTGAAGAAGGATGCCGGAAAGGTTAAGGAGGCCTTCTTTGAGATGGATAGGCGGCAAGAGGCCTCTGATCAGATCATTGGCGTGATCAAGGACACCTTAGACGGCACGACGCGAAAGCTGAAACAGGAGCTCGGCACAGACGTGGAGCGCTTTTTCGATCCCCAGTACGGGGAAATCGTCCAGGAGATTATCCAGTTTATCGGCTCTTCCAGCTTTTCCGTCCGGGACTATGAATCGGACCTTGGGACGTCGGGCTTCCTGGCAACCCTTTATCGTGTCTTTCAGGCCTTGCAGCAGGGTGCCAATCGTTTCATAGCAGAATCGATCAATCCCAAGCTCGTGAACTTCGTCCTTCAAGAGGAAAACAAAATAGAAAATGTCTTCGGACAGGTCTCCGGGCCTTACAGTCTGATGATCAAGGACGCCGTGGACCAGCAACAGCGCACCGTGAAAAGCCTGGGGATCAACATCCAGGAACGTCCCTTCAAGGCCGTTCGGAGCCCGGACGTGGCTTTGGTCAAGAGCGATACCCAATTGAGCATTCCTCGGCTCACCACTGCTATGCGATACACGGCTCGCATTAAGACCGAGGCCATCTTGAGGCTGGGGTTCTACAATACTTTGAAAACCGTGAAGAAGTTTCTAAAAAAACCCGTTTCCGAAGGACCAGAGAGTGCCATCCGCTCCCTAGAGGACAGTGTCCGCCGCATCAAGGAACAGATGCAGGAATCTGTGCGGGAGCATTTCATGGACTACAAGGAAAATTTGAAATATCAGTATGTTTTCAAGCTCGTTGACACCATCTCGAACAGGTTGTATGAAGCCCTCATAGACCGAATGCGCGCCTTTTCAGGCAGTCTGGTAGACATGAAAAGCGTGATCCAGAAGCAGCGGCTAGAAAAAGATGAGTTGCTGGAACAATTCGCCTATATGGGCTCGTCCCTTACTACTGTGTCGGATCAGATCAAGGATGTTGAGGGCCTCATTGGAGATAGGGCCATATCGTAACGTCTAGACAAAGATTGACGCTTCTCCCCTTTTCTTGCGCAAGGGGATTTAAACCCTCCCCGTGGCGACTCGACTGAGCTCGTCGAAGTCAAGCCACGGGGAATGTTCACCGTAAGGTTGTTGTCTTTTTAACTATGCGCTCGCGAAGCCCGCAGCAAGCTGCTACGGGGGCTGCGGTAGCTCTCCTGTGGAGAATGCGCTCGCTTATTCGGTTCAAAGAGGAGGACATCAGAGACACTGCTTTTTGACACATGACATTGATCCCGTAAAACGAGCTGGCTGGAGGTGGGGTATTCGGTATCGGTAGACAGACAGGATAACGGATAAAAGATAGGAGGTTACGGTGACTAAAAGAAGAGCTCGAATCATCTCGGTGGTGAATGAAAAAGGCGGGGTTGGAAAAACAGTAACCGTTATCAACCTGGCAGCAGCGCTCTCCCTGAGAGGAAAGAACGTCCTGGTTGTTGATATGGACCCACAGCTCAACGCTACCAAAGGGTTGGGGTTCAGTCCTGATGGGGACAGTCTTTCCGTCTACGATGTCATGAAGCCGAAGCGTCCTGTCCCGGCACAGTCGGTGATTCTGCATACGCAGTGGGAGCACCTCGATTGTCTTCCTTCCCACGTGGACCTTTCTGGTCTTGAGGTGGAGCTGGCAAACAAAGCGGGTCGGGAAAACCGGCTTAAAGAAGCCTTGGAACCCGTTTTAAATCTCTATGACTTCATCTTGTTGGACACCCCACCCAGTCTTTCCATGCTTACCGTCAATGTGCTTGCCTTTGCCCGTGAGGTCTTGATTCCATGCCAAACCCACCCTTATGCTTACAGTGCTATGGATGAACTCCTTGAGACCATTTCCATCATAAAGGAAGAAATCAACCCCAAGATCAGGATCATGGGGGTTGTGGCCACCCTTTTTGACCAGCGGACAAGGGTTTCAAACATCATCCTGGAAGCCCTCAAGGAAGACAAGCGATTTAGGGGCAAGCTTTTCAACACGGTCATCCGTATCAATACCACCATAGCCGAAAGCGCCTACTACGGCGTTCCAGTGGTCTTTTTCAGGCGCTGGTGCACAGGTGCCATCGACTACATGGCCTTGGCGGGCGAGATCTTAGGTTAGGTCCACCTCGAAAGGAAGGGCGGTTTAGCAAGGGACGTATTCCAACAGCTCAAAGTCGCTGTTGCTGCTTCTTGAAGGCTGTTATAAATCTCTTTAAAATCCGAATGCTTGAATTTTGCATCTTGGTAAACTGCACCCCTGATTGAAACCTTCCGGCTTTTCCAGGCCTGCAATGGATCACCTTTCCTTTTACGTCAACTAGGTCCTCTTTCACACCTATGGTAAGCGACAAGGTATGTGCTAGATCCATGGGAACATGTGTTTCCAGAAGGATTCCCCCTTCAGTCACATCTAGGGTCCTTCCCATTGCCTGCCCTATGACCTGATTCTCGTTGTCCATAGAAGTGTAGGAAACGAGGTTCAGCGAATCCATTCTGCGATGTCTTCTTCTCTCCTCCCTGGCCGCATAGATCCCCCTCCCCACTCTCGAGACCCTGCCCTGCTTGAGAGTCCTCGCAAGGATATTGCGGACCTTCTTATCCTCAAACCCAGATTTCTCTATCAGCGTGGGAACATCAACACCTTTCTTGACCCTGTTGATGATGTTAACGATGTGGTCCGTCGCAGTGAGCGTAGCCGTCTTCCTTCCGGCAGCGTATCTCTTGGCATAAGCCTTTTTACTGCTTGAGCCCCTAGCTTTTGAGGCCCTTTGGCGGGGGACCTTAGATTTCTCAAGCTTCTCAATCGCCGTCGCGATCTTCTCGGTTTTCTTTCTGAGGGCCGTCAATTCCCTGGATAAGCCCTGAAGATCCTTTTTTAGCTGCTTCATCTTTGCCCTCTCCCCGTTCAAGATTCGGTCTATCTTTGTCTTGGTCAAGTATAAAGGGGGCTACTGCCCAAACCGAAACTCCTCTTAGCGGGCATCCAAAGGTTTTCTGCCATTAGACTTTGGCAAAGCGGAAAACTGGCGACTCGAAATGTTTCAGCCCAAAGGGCTCCTCCCCGCAGATGAGAAGAGGTTTCAGTTCTTGCCAGACTATTAGGTTTTTCCCGGGAACCTGTATCTTCTTAGGACTTCCCGGACATAGTCTCTCGTCTCTTTAATAGGAGGGACCCCGCCATACTGTTCGACCTTTCGTTCCCCAGCATGATATGCCGCCAGACAAAGTGCCAGTCTGCGAGTGGACGAGAATTTTAAAGACCATTGATGAAGAAGGTAGTTGAGATACTTAGAACCACCCTCAACATTCTCCTGAGGATCAAAGGGCCTCTGAACTCCAAATCTTTCGCACGTTGCCGGCATGAGCTGCATCAATCCTTGGGCTCCCTTGTGGGAAACGGCCCGTGCGTCAAATCCCGACTCCACTTCAATCACCGCCGTTAACAAGGCAACTGGAATGCGATATTTTTGGGATGCCCAACTGATCAGACCACGGATATTCTCCTCTTTTCTGCGTTCCTCATATCTGGCAAGGGAATATCCCTCAGAGAGGATCTTTCCCAGGCCCTTTGGCTCGACCCTCCCATACGCCTTCCAGGGAAAGGATCCCAGGTGGGGCAAGAAATCCCTGTGGGTAAAAGTCGTATACCAGCCTACCCTTCCTGCTGGAGAGTCTTTTTCCTCACCGGTCAGTTGAAACGGGATTGTCACTTCTTTGCCGATCTGACATCTGCCAAGGTATTTGGCAGGCACGTATGCCTTAGCCACCAGCTTGTGTTTCCCGGGGACCTCTTTGCCATTCAGAAAAAACGTTCTCGTCTCTCCCTTACCAATGACAGATGGCCCTCGCCCATCTATGGTCACCTCTAATTGGAAGCTTGGCGTGTCATTGATGATGCCCACTGTGGAGTAAAGCAAGTGCCCTTGACTGGTATCCGGGCTCGCCCCCAAATATGGCATCCAGAAGCAAAATAGACCAACGGCCGCAGATAGGAGGCATGGACTTCTCACCGGAAAAAGGTAAAGACCCATAAAGAACTCGCCTTGGGGGACCCCGCAGTCAGCGTTTTCAGCAACTTAAACAATACTATTATACTCCATACTTGCCAATTTCACAAGGGCGCACCGGCATTTGTCGCTGATCGGGCCACCGATCTCGCCCTCGGAGCGAGGCAAGCGGGCTTCCGATAGTGGAAACTCAAGAGGCTCTTTAAAGACACAAAATGTGATGTCACCCGTGAACTTCTACAATGCCTGAGGCAATCAGATCTCAAGCCCTTGCCTAAAAAGGGACTGAAACGATGTGCCTCACTGAACCAAATATGGTTCCCATTCCTATCACGGTGATGAGACCTGCGCTGGCAATGGCCATCTTCCTTGCAAACCTCTTTGCATCAAGAAAACGGCTGGCAAAGTGACTTGCAGTTACCACTGCCAGCCCTATGGCTACCAGCGCCGCTGCCAGCCCCAGACTAAACAACAGGACAAGCCAAAGCGCCTCGCCCACCCTGCCAGACCCTATCCCCGCCAGCAATAACGCCATAGCGGCTGGGCAGGGCACCAGTCCTCCAGAAATGCCTAACAGAAAAAGCTGCCAATAGCCCACTTTCCTTTCTGGTTCCAAATCGATATGGTGCCCCTCATGCTTATGTGAATGGTCATGATCATGAGAATGGCCCTCGTCATGAGAATGAAAGCGGAAGTTGTCAGCGCCGTGGTGACTGTGTTCATGATGATGCCCCCCTCTCTCAAGGACATCGTGGTCATGCGAATGGAAGTGCAGGGGCTCCTTGCCCCTCAATCTCGCCACTAACATCCACAATCCCACTACAAGGATGAGAGCACCGGCCACCAGGCCAACATATCCGTGCAAGGCATCGTCGCTCAACGCCCATTTAACAGAGGCCACCTTGGCTATGACAGCCAAAACGATGATGCTCAGGGTATGGGTGACCGTCACAATAATCCCAAGAAATACGGCATCAGCTTTCCGCCCTCTGGAGCCAACCAAATAGGCGGCAACTACCGTTTTTCCATGACCTGGTTCCAGTGCGTGAAAAGCACCCAACGAAAACGACGCAAGGTAAAAAAACAGACGCTGCATCATAGAATTCCTCCCTTTTTTTGTCGTTGGTGCTCACGGATCATGGAAAGCGGTCTCATGAAAACCAAGTGGTACCTAATAACATATTGACTCAAGTTTCGCACCCCTCCTTTCCACGAATAGTAGGTATGCCAAGACCTGTACCCCCAGGATTTGGCAACATCCTCCGCACAGCTACTAAAGGCATTGGAGGCCGAAGAGAAGCGGATTGGCAACGTTCAAAAGTTGAGGCAAAGGCCTTCAGCAGGCAGTTAGAGGGATAGGGATGATCGCTGAACGCAGGCATACAGCCATTGCCATCTACACCAATGGCATAGGCTACCTAAAGGCATTGGATGCCGAAGAGAAGCGATTATCCCTATCCCGAAGTCGGTTGTCCAGAAATCCACTAAGTCAACACTTTTGAACGTTACTAACAAATTTCCCTATCCCGAGGCTTCTGTTGCATAGAAAAAGTCCAAACCAGAGCCTGCCGCTTCCTAGAAGCCATGAGACCTTTGCATAACTCTTTCGAACGGTCATTGTGAGCTATTTGGGGTACCCATTTGGCCACAGTGAGCGGCCCACGATAGTGGGCAAATCGTAAACTGTTTGAGGCCCCTAGGCCGAGTTTTTGCGATTTAGCGAGCAAGGCCCAAAATGGGTCAAAAAGCTCACAGGATTCAGTGAGAACGGGTTGTGCAAAGGTCTCGCTATAGCAAGTTTTAGCTGTTATTTCATATGGTTAAGAAGGACACGAATCTTGAGATAGCGAGACGCATGAGGCTAGTGCCATGAACCAGAAATAAGTGTCATGAGTCACTGTATAGCCGAAAGCCTTTTCCGCGCGACATTGAGCATTTTCGGAATGAGAGGTCCGCTGAGTGACGCGGCAAGAATCATACACTGTTTGATCCGCGACGGCGGAGAGTCATGGCGCCAACGGTTGCGCCTTACGGCTTGAAAAGAGCCACTTCGTGCATGATTCAGCGGAGCGAAGCTGACGCCCCGAAAAGGCTCACGGAGCCTGGAAAATGGCTTGAAGGCGATACGCTACTTTATAAACGAACTTCTGAGACAGCACACTAGCTTACCCAGCATGCAGGGCCACCAGATGGTCGACTTGGTGAGGATCCAGCGGCAGGCGACATCCAGGGCACCTCGGCCGCTGCTTCTGGCGATTCGATAAAGAAAAGGGCGAGCAAGGGATTGGCCAGCCGGTCCCGTTCAATCATGTCGGTGGACGTAACGCCCATGTCGGTGGACGTGAACATGGGTGTGGGGGATACTCTCGTCATCAAGAAGCACTTTGCCATCCCGGATACACATGATGGTCTGGCTCGTCTCCATGAGGAAGTCCATGCTGTGAGAAATAAGGATGTAAGAGAGGTCAAGGCCCTTCAGAATCTCAATAAGCCTCTTTTCCGTTGCGTGATCTAAACCTGTAGTCGGTTCATCAAGGAGCAATACCTCAGGTTCCATGGCAAGGACCGTGGCAAGTGAAACAAGTCTTTTTTCTCCTCCAGACAGCTTGTGGGTCACCCTGTCTTCGAACCCGGTCAAACCCAGCGACATGAGTGTATTCTGGGCAATGGTCTTGGCCTCCTCTTTTGACTTGCCCAGATTCAAGGGTCCGAAGGCAACGTCCTCCAAGACTGTTGGGCTGAAAAGCTGATCGTCGGCATCCTGAAAAAGGAGTCCCACTCTTTGACGTACTTCTTCAAAGTCTTTTTCTGTCCTCACCGGCTTGCCAAATATCTCGATGCTGCCTTCAGAAGGTTTCAAAAGGCCCATGATGATATGAAACAGCGTGGTTTTTCCACTTCCGTTGGCTCCCATCAAGCCGGTTCGGTCACCTGCCCGCAATGACAGGTTGAGTTGGTCAAGGACTAAGGTGCCCCCCGGATACCCAAAGGATATATCCTTAAGATCAATCATCAAGCTATTTCCGTCCACTCTAATATGGCCAACACGAGAAAAAACGCAAACATCACAATAGTGGAGACCACATCCCCCTTTTTCACGGAGAATGCGCTAAGACTGTAAAGCTGCCCCCTGAATCCGCGGCACAGCATGGCCTTTTGTACCCTTTCTGCTCGTTCTGAACTCCTCACCAAGAGCATGCCCACCAGGTAGGCAATGCTCTTGTACGTGTGCATATTGGTCCCGGCACGAAAGCCCCGCACTTTCATGGCGCTCACCAGCCGGAGGTACTCCCTACGTATAACATGGACATACCGATAGGTGAAAAAAAAGAGGTGGACGATTCTCTGGGGGACTCTCAGTTCGTGCATGGCATGGCCCATCGTAAGGATAGATGTTGAAGCGACCAGCGTAATCAACATGGCCACGATGGCGTTTGACTTGACGGTAATCTGAAGCGCATACAGCACCCCCTCGTGGGTTCCAACCAACGGACCAATGGACAAAAGCGGTCGGCCTTCCACGCTAAAGGGAAGGAAGACCCACAGGAAGAGGATGAAGAGGTTTACAGGGACAAGACGGCGAATCAGTTCCGCCAATGGTATCCGGGCCAGGAGCGTCGCAAAGAGCCCCAGCGCCAAGGCCAAGGTGAGAACGGAAAACTGGTTTGATATAGCCACTAGAACGGAAAAAACAAAGACAAGGACCATCTTGACGCGGGGATCAAGGCGGTGAATCACAGAATTCCGGAGGACAAATCCCTCTCTGATCACCTGGCGTCTTTCCTTTTATCACGGGCCGTAAAATAGAGACCCACCCCCACTAGACCGACGATATAGCCGATACCGCCAATCACGTCGCTCATCCTGGGGCCGGAATCCACGGCCTCGGAAAGCATGGTGAGAACGGGCGCAAGCTTCCTGTCCAGCGATCCATCGATGAGTGTTTGGATCTCTTCGCGGCTTAAACCCACAACCTTGGCACCAGCATCCTCATCGGTGGCCTTTTGCTCCGTCAAGGATGGAGCCTGCGGGGTGGGAGCCTGAACATCACCTCCCCTGGTCCTGCTTCCAGCACTATCAGCCACTCCCGCAATTTCCTTCTCAGGGATAGTCCACTCCGCAAAGTGGCCCATGGAGGCCTTCAACGCAATCTTGAGGGTCGTCTTCTTGGGCACCTTAAACGAGAACGCACCCTTATCATCGGTCTTGCCCTCCAGAAGCTGATTTCCTTCCTTGTCGTAGACCACGATTGTGCCCCTTTTGACTTTCTTGCCGCCGCTGAACTTGCTCTGCGTGTAGACCGTGTCTCCCTCTACCCAGGCAAAGATAGTAACCTTATGGGCCCACGCGGGAAAAACGCCAAAACCAAGCCCCAGGACTACCAAGAGGAAACAAACAACCACCTCTCTGCAACAGGTCCGGTTAGACTCACGAAATGGGCTCTGGCACATAGAGTCCCTCCAATAATTCAGGTTTTACTCTCCTCAAAAAGAGGGCACAGGCTGCCGTTAAAATCCCTTCAATGACCATGATGGGGAGATGGGCTACTACCACGACCTTTGCTGCAGGCAAGAAGGCTTCTCCTGTCAAGTACAGGGAAAACCCGACCATGATACCACTGATGAGGACAGCACAAAAAGCACACCCGAAGGCCATGCCGGTGAACACGAAGATGCTGGTTCGGGTTCTCACGGCCCAGCCAAACACGTAGTAACATATGACCGCTGGAAGGGCCATGTTCAGGGTATTCACACCAAGACTGGTAAGGCCGCCATACTGAAAAAGGAGGGTCTGAAGGCCCAAGCCTACCAAGATCGCAGGAAAGGCCTTCCACCCCAAGATGAGCCCGAGTAAGCCGTTCATGACCAGGTGGACGGAAGCAGGTCCGATAGGCACATGAACGAGCGAAGCTACAAAGAAAGCAGCCGACAGTATCCCTGTAGAAGGAATCTCCCTGTTATCCAGTTTCCTAAGCCCCGCAGCAACACCTGCTGTTGTAAGCGCTGCACCTGCAATGAGAACAGTTGGTGATAGCACACCCTCTGAAATATGCATGCTGGGATGACTCCCTCTCCTGCAATCACCGCGCTGGATGATTTGGAAAGAACCCTGATGTAACGGACATTTCCTCCCTCTTTAAGCGCCTTGCCCCCACCCTGCGCTCTCTGATGAAAAAAGCGCAGGTGGGGGCAGCACCACTGGGAGTTGTCCTTCACACTTTGGACAATCTGCCTTCTGTTCTACTAGAATTCTACTGCGATCTGTCCGTACAGCACGTCCCTCTCATCATCATTCTCATATTCATCATGAAGGTATGCGACGGAGCCCACAACGCCCTCCCAAATCTCTTGGTTCAGACAAAGCCCATATCGGTCCTCAGGAATATCCAAACCCTCCGCTTCATCAGAACCAGCGTACTTCAAGGCGATTTCTAGATTCCTGCCCCATTCCAGATTATAGCCGGCCTCGATGTTCCATACCTCTGGCTCAGCGCCATCACCGCCGGCTGTATGCAACTCGTCGTGGTCAAAATCATCCAGGGCGGTCATGTACTCAGCACCCAGAAAGAAACCGGCCCAGTCGGCGAGAAAATAGAGATCAAAGCCATCCACGTAATCCTCGATCTCCTCCACGCCATGGTGTTCGAGGGTCTCCTCGATAACGTCTGAGTCCGCGATGTTGGATATGTAAGAGGCGCCGATCAACAGATCCAGACCCTCTTCATCCTCCATGGCATAGTTCACGTCCAAGCCATAACTCTCTACATTGTTGTCTTCGTCCTCATCCACATCTCCGCTGAACACATAACCGGACAGCGTAAACCCTAATGGACACGTTGCGCCCACCAGGACAGCCTTCTCAATCGTCTCCCCCATTACCAGGGTTACAGGCACATCCATGAGAGGATCATCTGGGAAGTGTGTAAACAGCGCCCCAAAGGGGACAACCATCTTGCCCGCAGTGAGGTAATAAGGATATTCGTCAGGATTGCCAATGGTCACCGTGGCCTCTTCTATGTCTACATCTGTTTCATCGTTTTCTCCCTCAAAAGAAGTGGCGTCTTCATACAAGAGCAATGCAGCCACACTGACCCACTCGTTTATCTCTGCCTCCGCCTCCAGTTCCAACGTCGTCAGACAAAGATCACTGGCGTCATCACTACCGCCCTCATCATAGTCAAAATCCTGCCAGGCTCCACCCACTTCGATCAAGCCACTAAAGTGGATGTCGGAAAGCACTTCTCCCACATGCTCCTGCATGGCGTGGCCACTGTTGACAACGGCAAATAGTCCCAAAACACAAAGCACCCCAACGAGCCTCCAAACCGGTTTCTTCATCTCTTTCCTCCTTTTAACCTTCCTCCTGTTTTATAGATCTCCCGTGTCTTCTGACACCGGGTAAAGCCCTTAGTTACTATTTCATGTCGTGAAACTGGACCCAAAGGACCGCCCCCAGCTCTATGTCTTTCTCCTCGCCATCGTGTTTCTTTTTGGCATCTGAGGTGTTTAGAGCGGCAAAACCCCACCAGCCGGCCGTGGGCGCGGCATAGGTGAAGACACCGTTGGCATCGGCCTTGACGGTCTGGGTCACCATGTAATCAGTGGGGGCATGGCACTTGCCATCCTCATTATAATACTCCACCTCCACCTCAGAATAGGGCACAGGCTTGCCATCCAGCTTCACAATCCCCTGAAACACATTGCCGGCATACAGGCCATAAGGTTTGGAAAGGGGAACGATCTCTGTCTTCAGGCCAATCTCCTCGTCCCATCCTTCGTCATCCCCAAAGGCGGTTACCACAGCCTTTGTGTAATGGACGATGAAACAGTCCTCCGCCGGCTCCCAGTAAGGCTGCGGTTCCATATAGAAAACATACACCCCAGGCCGCTTGATCTTGTAAGTGGCGGCCCAAGTCTGATGCCCCTTTGTCTTCGTAGACTCTAAAGCACCCAGCAGATCTTGCTTCTCGCCATTGGCAACGACGCCAAAGGCGGCCGGTTTGACCAATTCCATGCCGTGGCCCTCAAAAGGGTGCCAGAACAGAAGATTCAATTCCACTTCCCTCTCTTCTCCCTGCATGACCATTTGATCCGAAGGAATAACCATGCCGTAATGGGCAAGGGCCGGAACTGCCATCATGAGGGCAATCACCACCAGAAAACAACTCATCATTTCTCTCTTCATCATTACCTCCTCTCTTAAGATGCTCCCCAACAAAAAAAGCCACGAACATCGGTCCCTTCTGCAGACCTGAAACCTTCATGGCTCGATTTTCATGTGAATTGTTGGGGTTCCTTGACCAGCGATCAGGAGCTTCAGCCCCCATTGTAGCCTCCTACCTAACACAAAACCCGACCCCGGTGTCAACAGAAAAGAGACCCATCTCTCTGCGGTGTGACCCAGTAACAGTTGGGTAGGCAACGAGACGTCCCTTCTCACTGGCACAAGAATCAACCACCCTCTACTTGGGGGGCTTGGCTGGCGACTTGGCTGGTTGTTCTGGGCACTCCTGGTCTTGCTGAAAATCCTCTTTTTTTATGGTGAACTCGGAGCCGTGGGCCTTGTCAAGTCTCAAGAGAATGGTCATATCGTCCATCGCTGGAGGGGCAAAATCGAATTTTCCTTCTTCATCGGTTTTTCCCTCCAGTAGCTTCTTCCCGTTTGAGTCCACTACGATGAGACGCCCGTTCTTGATCTTGTCACCGCCCATGAAGAAGGCCTCCACATAGACGTGGTTGTTCTCCACGTAAGCCCACAATACAGCGGCATGGGCATAGGCAAGGGCTGCAGAGGCCACCATCATCAAACCGATGCCAAAAGTAGTAACCCACCTGTTGCCATCATGGATCCATCGTCTCACTTTGCACCTCATGATATAACCTCCTAATTATCCTAGTAATCCCTATTTCATATCATTCTCGCTGTCCAATGCTGCGCGTCCTGAAAGGCCGCCACAGGTCTTATCCATCTCCCTGCCTGACGGCACTCCGGCCAAACAACGGCCTCATCACCAAGGTCGCGTAAAACAATATGCTGGAAGTAAGGACAATGACCGCACCGCTAGGCACAGGCACCAGGGCTGAGAGGAATAATCCCGACACCGTGCTGATAGTGGACAAGGCGATGCTTACCCACAAAAACTGGCGCAAGTTCCCCACGATGTTTTGCGCGCCAGCCGCCGGCACCACGATCAAGACCAAGACCAGCAAGGCACCGATGAGCTTGAGGCTGGCCACGACCACAGTGGTCATGAGCGTAATAAAAACATATTCCAACAAGACCGGATTCCGACCACGGGCATTGGCCAGAACGGGATTAAAGGCTACCAATATAGTGCGGTTAAAGGTGATGCAAAAGACTGCAGCTACCACGAGGGACGAAAAAACCAGGGTGATGAGGTCGCCATCCGTGAGCGTAATGAGGCTTCCAAAAAGAATCCCCTCCACCTGGTGGATATTAAACTGGCTGGTCACCAGCAAGAGCATGATAATGCCGATACCCAACACCTGGGCCAGCACCACACCAATGACCGTGTCATTGGAAAGGCGGCTCCGGTTCTTGACAAAGGTCATTACCAACGCCACCGCTAGGCAGAAGCCGTACAGCCCAGCGTAAGTCCCTTCCACTGGTTCGCCGAGAAGCAGTCCCAGGGCCACACCGGTGAGCGAGGCATTGCCAATGGTCTGGGTAAAGAAGGAAAGCTTCTTTGTCACGACCACCGTACCTAACCCTCCAAGAACAGGGCCAATAATCATGGCGGCCAGCATGCCGCGGATCATGAAGGTGTGCTCGAAAATACCAGGCAAATAGCCGGCTTTAGCCCAGCCACTGATGATCTCGTACAACCAATCCACTAATGGGGCCCTCCTGATCTCGTTGCAGTAGGCGAAGACGATGCCTTGTACAATCCAGCCATTCTTTCCTCATCCTCTAATTCTGTCGGGGGCCCGCTAAAAGTAACTCTGCAGTTGACACTGGTTACCATATCAGCAAGGCGCAGGATCATGCGCGTGTCGTGCCCTACCATCAGGATGGTGAGACCATGCTCCTCCTTAAGCCGCAACAAGATCTCCTCAAAGAGCAAGGCACCCTGTTCATCCACGTTACTGGCCGGTTCGTCCAAGAGGAGCAACTCCGGCAAGGGTGCAAGGGCCTGGGCCAGAAGGACCCGTCGAATCTCTCCACCCGACAACCCGCCTATCAACCGATCGAGCAAATGGTCGCTTTCTGTGGCTGCCAATATCTGCTGCACTTGCGGTCGCATTTTCTTAATACCAGTGATGAAGACCGGAGAATCTTGCAGCATGATGGTAATGAAATCGCCCACAGTGATGGGCACGGAATGATCAAATTCCAACAATTGGGGTACATAACCGATACGCCCGCTTTTGCGAAAACGGAAGCGAATCGTCCCCCGGTGGGGCATGCCACCCATAAGGCTCCGGATTAACGTGGTTTTCCCGGCGCCATTGGGCCCAATGAGGGCATGAATGCTGCCCGAGGCGACCTCCAGATTAACGTCATCTAAGATCTGATCCCCCCCTAAGGAGACAGAGAGCCCCTTTACCTCAAGAAGAGGCCGCGCTACCGTGGCGCCAGCCCCTTGTTGTTTGGGTGTCTCATTTTGCATCGGTCAGCGCTTTTATGATGTCATCCAGGTTTCCCTGAATATCCCGCTCGAATTTGTCCGCCGTATACGGGCCGTGGGAGATATGAGACAGACGATAGATCCGACAGCCCGTCTCCTCATAGATGATGTCCACGTATCGCTTCTGGTAGTCGAGTTCGGTGAAAAGAACGTTTACGCCCGCCCCTTTGATCCGGTTGATGGTGTCCTGCAACTGACGCGGATTGGGCTCGATGCCATGCCGGGGCTGAATGACCGCCGCAACCTCCAGCCCCAGTTCCTGCATAAGGTAGGCGTAGCCGTCGTGAACCGTGGCTATTCTCACCTTGCTTGTATCAAGGGCGTTGACCTTTTCCAAGGCCGCCGCCAGCATCCGCCTCAAACGTTTAGCGTATGCACGGGCATTTTTCTTGTAAAGGTCAGCATAGCCGGGGCGAAGCTTGCTCAATTCCCGGGCAATGGTGTTGATCTGCTGAATGGCTCCCGTGATGGCAATGTACGTGTGGCTGTTGTATGCAACAGCCGAGGCCGCCTCTCCTTCAAAGGCGTACGTCTGTTGGAAGATAGGAATCAATGGGAGACCGATGCTGGTATTGATGGTGTGCAGATCCTCACGCCTTGCACTCTTTAGCATGGGTCTGATGTATTCGTCATGGCCTACATCGTTGATGACAATAACATCAAGATTTCTGAGATTAGCCAGGTCCTGTGTCCTTGGCTGATAAGAATGGGGGTCCGCATCCGTGGGAATAATGGGCGTGACGTCGGCCGTGTCACCAACAATGTTGCTCGCCCAGGAGTAATAGGGATGCAATGTCACTCCAACATTCAGCTTTTTTTCTTCTCCAGAATGGACATGAAACGCCAGGGCCACCAGAAAGGGCACTAATGGTAGCACTGAGAGAATTCTTCTATTCATTCGTCACCTCCGTTGACTCATAGCTTTCCCTAAAATCCTTATGGCTTCTTGGCGCCAGGGGCTTCAGATATCTCCTGATTTGCCCATAAGGAACGGTCACTTGGGCCCACGATCCATTTCCAGCCGAATTCCACCACGCGTTCCCCAGGATAAGGGCGTTTGGCCGGATACGTCCAGACCTGGGCTGCAAATCGCATATTCGGGTCGTAATCGATACCAGGGTGGGGATGGGGGTGATTTTCCGTGTGAAGATCAATGATTCGCAACAAGAAGCTGGTGGGTTCGTGGGCAACAGCATCCGCGTCGGCCCGCTTGGGATTCTCACCGAAGTAGTCCACCCAGGAGTTCCCCTCGTGACGGGACCAGACGTAGCTCTTGAGTGCCACTGGCAAAAAGCTCTTGTCAAAGGGGGGGATATGTTCCCTTTCCAAGACCTTTACAGCCGGCCACTCCCCCTCCTGATCGCGCAAGTCCACTACCTCGTCCACAACACTCAAAAGGGTTCGATAGAGAAGCGGCTGCTGGCCAGTCAATACAGTGTCGGGCCGCTGATAGGCCTTCAAGCCCTGTTGTGGTGTTGTCCCGGTAAGCAGGGAGAAGCGCAAAGCCATGAGCAGGGCAATCAGGACGATGACCCCTAGCAAGCCTATGGCCTCGCGGCGGGCCTCAAGGGGGGCAATAAGGACCTCTCTGTACCCCACTTCCTCAGCCAATACTCTCTCCTCTCAACAAAAAAGCTACGAAACACGTCACCTCCTCGTGACACTGTGCCTTCGTAGCACGATTGAACCGTTCCGGTATGTTGGACTCTTCCCCTAGACAGCCCCTGAACAAAAGCGGCTTCAGCCGCTCAATTTGACGTAAGAATACAAGGTTAGCCCCTTCCTGTCAAGGGGCTAGACGGGAACTCGCCTGACACCTGTAAAGAGACCTCTTCACGCCTCCTGCCAAGAAAAAGGGCAACCGTCCCGCCGAGAGCCTTGCCTAAAGCGCCCGAACGCCCACGTTGGGTTTTTGGGGCTACCCATTCCCCACTCCGTCGAACTAAGCGGTCCGCCCTGGTGGATCAAAGAGCTTCCAGAGTCACGTGAGAAGGAGTTGTGCCAAAAAGGCCTCACTCCCATGGGCGAAGACTTTTGACATCGCTATACGAGAGCCTTATTTTATTCAATTGGCGTGGAAATTTGAGCAAAAAAGCCTCTGGCAGTCCTACGCCTGGATGTTCCGCAAATGGGGGCTGGACATGGGAGCAAACGGCCATGGCTACTAGAATGTGTTTGCCGCAACCCCTGAAAGTATGTTACTATCAAAAACTAATGATTATGGAAAGAAATCGGTTGATTGTGCACCTCAAAACGGGCTTTTTGTTTCTGGTTCTGACAGTCTGGAGTACCCATGGAGCCTGGGCTGGGGAGATCTTCGTACCAGAAGATTACGCCACCATTGGAGAAGCCATGAACGCAGCCCGCTTTGGGGACACGGTCTATGTGAAAGCGGGCACATACAACGAGCGCATCGAGATCACGGAAGGGGTGAGCTTGGTGAGCTTTGCAGGCACCGACGGTAATGACCTAGTGGATGGCCCCGGAGAGAAGAAGATACTCAAAAGGACAGCCAGGACCATCATTGACGGCACCGGCATCGAGGCCCCTGGCTATTTGATTAGCTTTCCCAAGGACACGACGGCCCCCATGAGGTTGGATGGATTCACTATCGTGAATATGCCCAAGTACCGCTCCGGCATCAACCTCTTTTTAGTCGAGATTCGAGGTTGTTCCCCTGAAGTGGTGAACAACATCGTGGCAAAAAATCGCAGCTGGGGCGGCATGATATCCACTGGTTTGGGGATAGGGATGGGCCCACCCCTTGAGACAGTGGCCAGCCCCCTTATTCGAAACAATGTCATTTACGATAATCATGGCCCTGGAATCTCCAATGGGCCGAATTCTGCTGCCCTTATTGCCGATAATGAGATATTTGACAATCGGTTTCCCGGGGCCACGGATAAAGATCCGGGGGCACCGGGTATTGGGATCAGAGAATATGCCCGCCCGATCATTGAGAACAACCTATGTACCAGAAATGACGCCGGCATTGGCGGTATCAATCTGGATTCCCGGGACCAGGCATTAATTATTCGGAACAATATCCTATGCAATAACAGAAGGGGCGGTATTGGTCTAAGGGGCCTCGGTGGCGCAGAGACCAATATCAGGGCGGTTATTGAGAATAACAAGATATACGGGAACCTGAAGGCTGGCATTCTATCATCCAAGATAGACAAGGTTGAGATCATGTTCAACACGATTTTTGATAACGCACTGGCCGGCATATCCCTGTTTAACGTGGACGAAGCGATCATTGAGGATAATGAGATCCATGGCAATTTGACTGCCGGAATAAGGCTGTTAAATGTCCCTGCCTCTATGATGAGGCGCAATCATATTTATGACAATCTCACGGCGGGCGTGGATTTCGTTGGGTGGAAAAGGTGACTTTGTTTAAAACGGCACTGTGGGCCATCGTCTCCATGTTGGTGGTTGCCACCGATGCCTCGCCCAACACCCTTCGGGTTCCCCATGAGTACTTGACGATGCAAGAGGCTATCCACGCCGCTCAACCTGGCGACACCATTATAGTGGCGTCAGGCACACACCGGCTCTACTCTGGGAACATCACGATCAGCAAAGAGTCCATCATCTTGAAAAGTGCACATGGACCCCGAAAAACCGTCATTGAAGGAATGGGAAACAGTCCTGTGATCACCTTTGTAGAAAACTCTCACTCCGTTATCGATGGATTTACCATCAAGACCATGGACGATAAGGCTACCCAAAGCCTTGAAGGTGGGGGGGTCTATTGTGCTCCTTCATCCTCTCCCACCATCACGAACAACATCATTACCGAAAATGGCGCAGTCGTTGGCGGTGGGGTCCATTGTGCTCCTTACTCTTCTCCCATCATCACGAACAATGTTATATCGAGAAACAAGGCTACTAGGTTTGGAGGAGGCATTGCCTCGTACAGGGCCTCACCGAACATCAGCAACAACAAGATAGTAGGAAATGAGGCATCTAATGCCGGCGGTGGCATCTTTTGCTACAAGGGGTCTCCCCGCATCACTAACAACTGCATATGGGAAAACCAGGGAAAATCAGGTGGTGGAATTTCTTGTGACCGGTCGGCCTGTACGATCATCAATAATACGATTACGGCGAATTCCGCCTCTCATGGAGGGGGGCTGTTCTTTGACAAAGGCTCTGTGAGGATTATCAATACGATTCTGTGGAACAATGAGGATGACCTCTATTCAGGGCTGTTTAATCCTTCCTCCAGACCCGATCATTCAGACATAGGCGACGGTAGCTTCAGGGGCCTGAATGGGAATATCTCTGCTGATCCACTCTTTGTAAACCCAAAGGACGGCGATTTTCGCTTGAGGCCAGCGTCCCCATGCAGAGACACTGGCAATCCTGACCCGATCTATCATGATCCGGACGGATCAAAGAACGATATGGGTGCATACGGCGGACCCAAAGCATATTCAGGAGGGTAAAAGCGTAATGAAAACCGTGAGAAAATGTTATCTGCCTTCAGTCATCATGGCAGGTGTTTTAGTATGGATAGCTGGACTGGGCCTTGAAAAACGGTGTTGGGCCGCCACTATCCGTGTCCCAGAAGGCTATGGGACCATTCAGGAAGCCTTGGATGCGGCGGCAAAGGGGGACACGGTCCAGGTCTCTCAGGGAACGTATTATGAGAACATCACGTTGAAGAAGGGCGTGACGTTAGAAGGGGGTTGGAATGACAATTTTTCGCAACGAGACACATCCATATATATATCGACCATAGATGGGAGAAAAAAGGGCGGATGGGTCGTATATGGCGCTGACGATGCCACATTGGACGGCTTTACCATCGTAAATGGCACCCGCGTTGAAGGCGCGGGGGCCACAGTTAGCTCAGGCGCAGGCGTGTACTGCAAGTCAACGTCTCCTACCATAAGGAACAATATCATAGAGGCAAATGCCCCTGCAGGCATCTACTGTGGCGGCAGTTCTGCCATCATAGCCCATAATCTCATCAGAAAGAATGAAGAGGCGGGGATCTACCTGGAAAACGGGTGCTCACTGAAGATCAAAGGCAATACCATCAGGGAAAATGGAATGGCCGGAATTGCCACTGGGGGAATGGTGACCTCTACATTTGAGGTCCTAAACAACATCATACACAACAACTCCCTAGCGGGTATTGAGGCCAAGGCGGCCACAGGGACCATATCCAACAACATTCTCTATGAGAACAAGTCGGCCGGCATCAGGTGCGTCATTACGCCCCTTGACGTGATCAACAATACGGTGGTGGCCAATGGTCGGTCGGGCATTGTGGTGGAGGATCCCTCTGCTGTGCCTGACATAAAGAATAATATCATTACCCATAATGAGGATGCTGGAATCCGGGCTTCCGGAGAGGGATATTCCTATAACTTGCTCTTTTCTAATAACAGAACGGGCAACTGTGCCCCCCATTACCTTTGGTGCATTCGGCGCCAATATGGGGGGTTTGAAGACGAGAAGAGCTTCTTAAAACACAACGACATCATTGCCGATCCACTGTATGTGGATGCGACACATCATGACTATCATTTGCGACCGGCCTCCCCGGCCATTGATAGGGGAGATCCCAGTCCAGAGTTTGACGATGTGCACTTCCCTGCTTCTTTAGGCTCGTCAGTAAATGATATGGGGGCCTATGGCGGACCGTTTGCCATGCCTGAAGAAAAAGGGCCGAATGATCCTCCCCAAGCCCACGCCGGTCCGGCACAAAGCGTATATGTAGGCGATAACGTCATCCTCGATGGCAGCCATAGCGCAGATCCCAATGGAGATGCCATATCCTATCGATGGGCGTTCATCTCCCGACCGCTAACAAGCCAGGCGAAGCTTTCTGATCCTAAAACGGCGAACCCAGCCTTTACAGTGGATGTCCAGGGCGACTACGTCGTGCAACTCACAGTAAAAGACAGGTGGGGCGCATCCGGTGATCCCCACACCGTCAGAATTGGTACTCTGGGCAATCACCCCCCGACAGCCAATGCTGGAGAATTCATATCTAACGTCTATGTGGGTGATGTGGTGACCCTCTTTGGAGGCGGCAGTAAGGACCCCGACGGTGATGCTCTCAGTTACAAGTGGCAACTCACTTTTAGGCCTTCTGGAAGCCAGGCCGCCCTCTCAGATCCCAATGCCGTGAGCCCCACGCTTTCGGTAGATGCATTGGGCTGCTACGAGTTGAAGCTGGTCGTAAGTGACGGGAAGACAGACAGCAGTCCTGACACCGCTTATGTCAGCACGAAACACAACGCAGTTGACGGCAAAAGACGGGTCCCAGAGGAGTATCCTACCATGCAATCGGCAGTGGATGCTGCGAACCCAGGCGACGACATCCTGGTCCAGAAAGGCATTTACCAAGAAACCATCGTGATGGACAAGAATGTGAACTTGATAGGCATAGGATGGCCCACCATAGACGGAGGAAGCCAAGAAGGAAACGTAAACACCATTATGGTGCCCTACCTTGGTGATAGGGCCGGTAAAATAGAAGGGTTTATCATCACAGGAGGCGGGAAGGGACCCATGGGGCACGGCATCAATGCATGGGATTCTTCGCCTACTATTTCAAACAACAAGATTACTCGCAATCACCACAATGCCATAGGGGTCCATGGCAGGGAAATACTGAGCGGCAAGACAAAGATATACAATAATGAGATCTACGAGAACATGATAGGCATTGGCAACGGAAGGGGGAGCACGGCCCATATCTTCAATAACCATATTTACAACAACCGCGTCGTTGGTGTAGGTTGCAGGGGACTTGCAGCACCTCGAATCAAGGAAAACTATATCTACGGAAATAGAATCGGAATCGGGGCACGGGAAGTGGCTTCTCCACGTGTTGACGGGAACCACATCTTTGACAACGTTTTTGGCATTGTGATCAGCCCCATGGCTACCATACGAAGGTTTGCTGGAGAGGACATCATCATCAACAACAATCTCATCATTAACAACCACCAAGGTGGGATCAGCGTCACGTCCTTTAATCTTAGCAAGATCATCATCTCAAACAATACTATTGACTCGAACAATCACCGCGACGATAAGCAGGATAGAGGCGGAGGGTTGATCTTTGGCTGGCCTTACTCTGGGGATTTTGATGCCATCGTGGAAGATAACATTGTTACCAACAACAAGGTGGCGGGAATTGCCAACTATACTGGGACGGAGTTATTCCCAGCACCCGGAGCGACCATGATCATCGACCACAACAACGTTTGGAATAATGACAAGGAATATGCCGGCTGTGTCGCTGGAGACAAAGATTTTTCTAAAGATCCCTTGTTTGCCGCTGTTGCATCGGAAAAGAATGGCGACTATTTTCTGAGCCAGCGGGCTGCCGGGCAAGATGCCAATAGTCCCTGTGTAAACGCAGGGAGTAAAACGGCTGCAGAACTTGGTCTGGATGTCAAGACCACCAGGACAGATAGGGTGGGCGATGCTGGAATAGTAGATTTAGGATATCACTATCCTGAATAGCCGTCTTTAACAAGCAGGGGTGAAAGACCTATGTCAATTCCCACCCCTCACAGCACGCACATAGTTGGCGCGTCCTTTCTGGGACGCTCGAAGGGACTGAGCCCCGCCCTCAAAAGGCACACCCCAGGCATAGCCTGGAAACCCTGTATGGGTGGTGCTTGACCAGTAGGTACGGGGCCGACAGCCAGGAAAGAACCCTGCGTTGATAGCGGGTGCGTCAACGTTTTCATCCACCAGGCTCAATAGTTCTCGGATATTCGGCAGTCTCCAATCTTGGTATCCTCCAAGCTCAGTGTCTTCACAGTAGGCCAATGCCTTTTTCCATCTCATGGCCTTTGTCTCCGTTTGCTGCCACATAAGGCCACTGCTCGTATCAGTCACGGTGCCATCTCCATTGTCGACAAAGTGGCCAAATTCTAACGCTCTGCCACGTACTGCCCGAACATAGTTGAGATCGTTCTCACCACTGATGGCGGCCTGACCTTCCCAGAAAGAGAGCTTCCAGGCAGAGACCGAGAGAAAAACCCGGGTAGTCGCTGACCAGTAACAATCATCAGGCATGTGAGAGTAAGCAAAATAGGCTGTGTCCAAAGCCGGACGGAAAAAGCGATAGTTTAGTAGACTCTGCAATTCCTTCTTCGTAGGAAGCCGCCAGTCGGCATATCCACCCAGGGAGAGATTCTCGCAGTAGTCTACAGCTTGTCGCCAAGTCCGCTTCATGCCGTCGTCGTGCCGTTGCCATGTGAGACCTGTGACATGATCTATCACGACCTCATGCTCATCAACACGCTTGATCTCGTAGCTTGGTGCGTTGACGGTGTAATGAGCGTCCTGTCCGTAGAAAGGCGCATGCGGTGCAGGGCACGTGGTCTCTTGTATATCATCATAACACTTGGCCTGTCCTGTATCCGGTGTTCGCGACAAATAGGCCCTTCCCAATCTGATGTAATCGAAATCCGTCTCTGTTGTTTCCCCAATGGGCATATCCAGAAAAACCAAGCGAATTCCCGCAATCTCTCCTTTCCACCGGGGATTATCTCCCATGAAAGCTCTGTATTGGTGAAACTCGCCATCGTGGACTATCCCTAAAGTCACTGCTCTCTTTTCCGACCACTCAGACTCTTCATCCGTTGCAAAATAAACCACCCCGTGCCCGGAAGAAGCGTCACTTCTCATCCTTATGAAAATGGAGTCAAAACGCTCAGCCTCTATCTTCAGCGGATAACTCTCTAACTGAAAACTGCTTACTCTTGATCTAAGAGAAAGCAGTCCGTCTTTTACCTGTGTGGGATATCTTCCATTGTCGTTTTCAGAGCTTTCCACGATCCAGCCATCCATGTTGCCGTCAACATCAAAACCCCATTGATATTTTCCCGTTATGTTGAGCAAAAAATTCGTGGGGTCATAGTATTTCTCATATACTGAATCCTCTTGCCAGTCCACGTACCAGGTAGCTGGGACCTTGAGCTCCCCGGTTTCAGAATCCACCTCAATGATCGATCCCTTTGCAATTGCAAAGTGAAGAAAGGATCTCGGGGTTCCAATACCGGGCGCTTTTCCTATGACGTTACCCCTGCGCACCATGGTTCCCACAGCACAGGGGGACTTGTCACCCCGGTGAGAGTATATTGACAAAATAGGACCGGCAGGTATCCGGTGTGCCAGGGCAATGGCGGTTCCGTAACCCTGGCCACTAAACATGACAAGGCCGTCTGCCATGGCGTGCACAGAAAGCCTTTCACTCCTATCTTTGCTCTCGCCGACAATCCACTCTTCACCGTTGTTGAATATCTTCCCATCTTGCATATAAAGAGACTTGGCGTCCCTCGTAGGTCCCGATGGAGAGTTGACAGACCTAGTCCGGCCATAGGCTGTCGTAACCTGCCACTGGTTCGCCGCTCCGTCTCTATTGAATGTGATCTTAGGATAATCAAGATTGGGATACGATGAGCGATGCAACAGGCTCAAAGTCTCTCCAAGGTCTTTTTTAGAGGGCGCCTGGTAATCATGCCCACAGGAATAGGGTGCATCAGAATCATCTCCTATGGGAAGTCTAAAATCCTTGGCACGGGGAATGTCCTCCAATGTTTTCCCTATTCCAATGTAATGGGAAAGAGTTACCTTGGCAAAAGACATAGTGGTCCCACTTACCGTGTGGGCCGTCTTGTCTACCCTGATGTTCTCCAGTTTCCTTGGGAATGCCTCCCCTTGAATGAGGAACAGGTCTTCTTCTGTTACACCTCGAGGCAAAGCGGCGGGAGTGTATGTCATAGTAACGGTAAGAGGCTCGTTGAAACTAGCCCCCACTGGTAGCAGTTGATAAGCCTCTCCAACCTGGGCCAAACCAGGGACTTTGGCAACCCCTATGATTGCGGAAGAAGAGAGCGTGCCCTTGGGAATGTCTATGCAAACATTTCCGTCTAGGCTTTCAATGATGCCACCTTCAGGCCCCACGGTCATCAGTCTGTCTATTTCAACAAAAAAGAAGGTCTCAATGCTCACGTCTTGTCCTGGTTCTATTGCCTTGACCCCGATTTTCAATAAGTTGATCTTACGATGGGCTCCTGTTCTCACATCGATTTTTAACCCATCCTCTGGCCCCACAAGGGCACTCAAGCCCTTTTCCATTTCTGAAAACTTGCCTGTCATGTCCTTTCCATTTAGCGACGCCGTGAAGGTCTCTGGTTTTGCTTCCTGGCTCAATTGGACGACGACGTTCACCGGAAAGTAATGCAGCTTGGCTAGGCGTTTGGGGGCAATGACCTTACATATTTGGCCCCCATGGGTCGGTGGAGAAAAGGTGATGCACACCATAAGGGTTACAAACAAGGTGATGCAGGTCTTCTCTTTAGTGGTCATCCCTGACATAGACTATGGGCTATTCCGTGGCACTGTCCGCAAACCCTGAATTTTTCGAGCATCCCGGGCCCGTGGGGTTCCCCATGACATTGCCGGCATCTCAAGATGGCTCGATGTTTCTTTGGGTGGCACTCGGTACAGGCAAGAGCTCCGTGCTTTGTACCACTCCTCACAAGTACTTCATAAGCATTTCGGTGACAGACAATGCATGACTCCTGAGGGATATCATCTGGATAGACCACTTCGAGGGCCTTATGGGCGGGGTGGCAGGTCAGGCAGTCCGCATGGGTCATCTCCTTGGAATGGGGCTGATGGCATTCCATGCATTCAGGAACGTATCTGTGCCTCGTATGATGACAGGCAGAGCAATAGAACTCCGTGTGATGTGTGATATATGTCTTGATCTCCCTGTCTACTTCAGGATGGCAGACAGCACACCCTTGCTCCAAGGGGCCCCGCCCGGGAATTTCCAATGGCGCGTGGACCTCACTGTGGCACCCGGAACACTGTGCCAAGTCTTTTCCATGGACCAAGTCGTGACATGTTTCACATTTGGGTAAAATGGCTTCATACGGTACCTTTCCCGGTCGGTAGAGGTGAAATTGGACATGGCATCGCCTGCAGTCTATTCGGTGCTTGCCGCCATTTTTCTTCAAGAGGTAATAGAATTCGGTGTGACATCGCCCACACTCTTGCGGGCTTAAGGATGGAACTGGAGCAGCATATGGATCAGCCATATCCTGGACAACGGCAGGCTCAAGAGGGGCTCTTGCGAAAGAGACAACATGAGGCAGCCCCAATCCGGTAAGGCTTAGGGATACGATCCAGAGGAAATGCCGCCCAAGAGAAGATGAAAGCCGGGAGATAAAAGGGCGGGACGTCTGTCTGGAAGGTCTCACGCACATGGCACCGCAGCCGGATCGTTATTAAGAGCCCAAACTGAACGTTCGAAATACTTATGCAAGGGCCTCACCACACAGCACGTGGCCAAAACCTGTCTTTCTCCTTCCGCGACATCAGGCGAGATGCCGGGCCAACTTCGGCATCGTATGTTGTCGTCTATCTATTTTCTCAAGTTTTGTACCCTTATCAACCGTATGAAATAGAAGCTAAACCGTGCCATGGCTTCTAGGAAGCGGCAGGGCTCTGGTCTGGGTCTTTTCTCTGCAATTGAAACCTCGGGATGAAGAAATCCGCTTCTCTTCGGCCTCCAATGCCTTTAGTAGCTATGAAAAGATTGTGGGTGGCAATGGCTGTAGGCCTCCGTTCAGCGAATTTCCCCTTCCCTCTGTTGCCAAATCCAGGAGGTACAAGTCTTGACACACCTACTATTAGTGGAAACGAGGGGTTCGCCTCTTTTCAAGCCGCGAGGCGCTAACTTGACTTATAACCTAATCACTGAGCGTTAAGCCGTCAACCTTAGGCTTGCTATCATCCTGACCCGCCGGTTTCAGCCCTGCCCTACGGCATAGGGTCCACCAGTGGCCCCCATATCATTTCTCCTCGTGCCCTTTGATGGAGGAAAGAAGACGTCGTGGTGAGCATCCATGGCGTTTCCAGCATCTATGGCAGGCGAAGTGTCCTTAAGGCGGAAGTCGTAGTTGTCCGGGTCCACAAAAAATGGATCAGTAATGAGGTCTCCGATCCCTCGTTCAGGACAACCCCCAATCTGGACTCTCTCGACCCAATAGGGCGCGGAATGGGGATCGTCGCAACAATTGGCTACGTCACCATTGGCAAAGAGCAGATTATAGGAGTCGTCTTTGCATTCCTTAGTCCTGATGCCAGAGACATAATTGTAGGCCACAATGTTGTTCATGATGAGGGCCCTGCCCTTGCTGTCATTTCTGATGCCAGCCCCCTGATCGCTGCTCCCATTGGCCACCACCGTATTGTTTACAATCTCAACGTTTAACTGCTCGACATCAGGATCGCCCCAAAGGGCACAAACAACGCCGGAACGCAAGTTATGGTAGACCCAGTTGTTCCGAATCCCGATGTGGCCGGTTTTACCGTTAAGGATATGGAGCCCCGGGCCTTTGTTGAAGCTAAGTCTATTCTGATAAATGTCCAGCAGTGGGGGTATAACAGACTCGTGGGAGATAATGCCCACCGCCCCATTATCACAGATGTGGTTCCCCTTTGCCGTCAGCCGGGTATTGTTCTCAACCCTGACCCCGGCCTTGCCATTTCGACAGATTTCATTTCCTGTGACAACTAGGTCCACCTTACTTTCAAGCTGCGGCATAGATCTGATGCCTGCCTGTTCGTTCATGTATATTCTGTTGTTTGCAATCTTGACATCCACCACGTCCAGTACATGGCTGGCCTTGCCACCGCTCCTCCATACCCGTACACCGGCCATCCTGTTCTGGTAAATCCTGCTCTGCTCTATGGTTGTCTGTCCGGCCTCATCGACATTAACACCTCCCCTTCCATTCTCATACACATCACAATCTGTCACGGCGACGTTTGCTTGCCTGTCAATAGCGATTCCCGCCCTCCCATTCGAATAGATTTTACACGTCCGAATCGTCACGGGCATGTTTCCTCTCACCCTGATGCCGGCGAGGCTGTTTTGATAGAACGCATTATCCTCAAAAAGGACCGCCACCCCCTGGTTTCTTCCGCCGGACAGGTTTTCCCCAGCCATGCCATGGGACGCTCCGCAAAGGAGGATGCAACTTGCACACAAGACAAGACATCTCCAGCATCTCTTTCTAAAACCCCGCAAGGTCATTCGCAACATGGCCTCAGACTTGTATCATTCCGTTCAACGTTCATTGTGAGCTTTTGGGGTTCCCCTTTCTCGACTCCGTCGGGACCAAAAGCTCACAGGACCCCATCCTAATCTAGAACATCAGAAGAAATACTTTCTCATCCCCATGTGGAACACAATCTCTTCTTTCCAGTCATGCCCTGATCGGATGATAGGAATTTGGAGCCCAAGTTCTGCCTCAAGCCCCTTGGCTAACGGGATCTGAACGCCTGGCGACAGAAAAAGGATATAGCCTCCCGGCTCTTTCAAGATGCTTTCAACTGTCCAGGGTCCGGGCTCGACATCCGACATGCCAGGACCTGGCTGAAACCCAAATCGTGTTTGGAAAAGTTGTGACCTCTTCGCTGAGTCCCTCCACCGGTAATTGAGCTCCGCAATGCCGATGAATCCATGAAAGCGAGGGAGCAACACCGCAAGGTCAGCGTAAAATTCATCGCCGGCCTGTCTGCTTTCCGTAAAGACATACGATATGCCAGCATGAATGGTAAAGGGTTCTTTCACGGTGGTAAAGGCGATTCCTGGCGTAAAATCATAACCCCCGGAACCCAAGGGTATCCTACGGGCAATTTGGTCGTCGTCAGCTTCTGCATCTTCATCACCCGTAGGGATGCTAAGCAGGTTATAGACAGAGAGGTGGGTCCTTCCTCTGCCCCAAAGCCGATACTTGGTCAGGAGCACTGTATCTCCGAATCCAGTAACAGCTGGCTCAGCGTCTATGCTCCAAAATTCCACGGGCACCTCTGCTGTTCTTGAAAAAAACTTGGGAATCAGGCCTATGGTCAGATCGTGGGTTAAGCCATAGCGTATGCCCAAAACCCACGTTTTCACGTCTATCCTCCTCTTCGAGGGAGCGGCAAAAAGGGGAGGCATTTCCCCCACAAACATGTCTTCGTTCAGACCTGCCTCTTGTTCCCAGAACCTATATTGGAGATCAAGAAGAAATGTCCCCTTTGGAAGGGTCATCCCCGGGATCCTTGTGAAGATTGAAATTGGTATCGTTTCTGGAGGGGTGTCCATGACAAAATCATATTTACCCAGCCTCTTATAGACGTATTTTAGCTGGTTGTGGGCCTCACGGAAATCAGGCCTTATCCTGACGGCCTTTACGAATGCTTCTGCCGCCAAGTCATACCTGCCCTGCATCCTATAGACCTCACCAAGGTTGTAGTAGGCCTCCACAAATGACGGCTTTCTGCCGGCCTTTTTAAACTCCTCAATGGCCCGTTCATAGGCCCCCCAGGCCGTGTAGATCTCCCCAAGCCTGTTGTGGGCCTCAAAATAGTCGGGACATAATTCGATGGCCTTTTCGTAGTATGCCGCCTCCCTTTCTGAATTGTCCCCCAGGGCTAAGCCTTCATGATACCATGTGGCGGCCTCCTCACAATTATCAGCCGCGGCCACATGCCATGGGGCTAGCCAGAGGGCTATCAGCAAAACCATTATGACAGGATGCTTTGTCAGATGCATCAGCAAGGCCTTGGTGGGCAAGGTGTTCAGGAAACAGTAGTTAAGGAGCAAATAATTGTTGCTAATATAAATGTTTTTAATTATAAATTATATAAATTATATTACATATATATTAAATTTTATATTATATTTCGATGTGTGCAGTTAAGGTAGTGACTATTGCATATCAACTTAATATTAATGTATACGAAAAAAAATCAGATAATGTCAATCTTTTTCGTGTTTTTTCTGCCACCTATCCCCCAATACCTGTTTTGCCAAAAGTGGGGAGACCATTGAGCCACCTTCTGCGGCAGAAACCCAAGGTTGATTCACATGATGATTTATGGGATAGGTGAAGTCAAGGGCTAGAAACAGGACCACAGGAGGTTGTTGGAATGGCCTTGTCCATGGGATCCCCTGGTAAACCCAGATGGCCTATCATCTGTCTGCTCACCTCGTTTGCCCTCAGCCTTTCTGGCTGTGCACAGGGGGTGAGTGATTTCAAGAAGGCCAGGAAGATCGACGCCTTGATGAACTCATGGGTCGGCCACTATCAATCTGAACTTATTGCTTCCTGGGGGCCACCTACCAGGGTCGTGCCCGATGAAGAGGGGGGAACTGTCTTGACCTACGAGTCCCTCAAGGGGACTTGGGGAGAAGAAAAGGACAAGCGTGTCGTGGGCGGCACCCATTATCCAACAAGACCCAGGCAAGAAGGCTATGCAGCCACACGCATGTTTTATGTAAACAAGAAGGGGATCATCCATTCGTGGAAATGGTCAGGTTTATGAGGGGGAGGTAATCTAGTCCCAGACCCGAACGACCTTTGAATAAAGGTCAAATCGCTTGTCGCTGGAAAGGATTTTCATATCTTCACAGAACGCGGCAGCCACAATGTATCTATCAAATGGATCTTTGTGGTTTTGATGTACCTCAAGCGACTGATAATGGAGGATGTGGGAATTGCGGACTGGAAGGGTTTCGATTCCTGCTTGCCGTGTGTGGACGATGACATTTTTCAGCCCTATTGGAATCGTCAGCTTACCAATATTGATCTTTATAGCCATTTCCCAGAAGGAAATCTGACTGACAAAAACCTTTGATTCCGTGTCCTTATATATCTCAAGAGCTTTTTGTCCAATACTGTTCTCATAACCGCACCCCAAAAAAATCAACACATGCGTATCAAGGATGCAGTTCATTCATAATCCTTCATTTCGTCAATCGGGTCGTCAAAGGCGGACATGTCTATGTCGCAATTGAAGAATCCAATAGGTCTTGCCTGATCTTCTATTTTTTCAACCGGCGCAAACTGAAGAAGTGGCTTGCCATTCTTGGCAATAACTATTTTTTCGCCATCTAAGAACTTTGAAATCAGCCTTGAAAGATGTGTCTTTGCCTGATGAATGTTTACAATCATATTGACCCCCTCAAAATATGACTAAGTCCATATGACTAACCTTAACCATATGCCCCTGCTATAATGCTGTCAAGAAGATTCTTTCCAACTGACCCTCCACTTCATAAGGCCCAAGAGCGCGTCTTTATTCACCGCCCCTTCACTCCTCTCACTCAAGGCGCAAAGAACACTGAGACATTTTGTCCTCCAATCTCCGCTTAACACCTTCAAAGACTCTGTTTTGCCAACGACATTGAGCAATTTGGGGAGAAGTGCGATACAGATGCCAAACCCATCCACTTCCTCGGCAAGCAATGCTGAGCTGAAATCGCGCAGATCAAAAGACCCCTTCAAATAGGCACGAAGAATATCAAAAAGTGGCTTTTCTTTTCCCTTTATGGCACACTTTCTACCCACATTCGGCCCATCCCACCGGAAGCGGATTTTGCCCGCAAGCAGCTAAGTATCCAGAAGTTTTCAGCCAATAGCAAGAAAGCCCGCCATGCCCTTCAATGTGTCCTCTTGGTATACTTCTTGCTAGAACCTTCGATGGTTATGTGGATCCTTGGTCAGCACAGGGTCGTTTGCGAAATAGGCCGTTTGGCCGAAAAAAAATAAACTGCTGCCAATTCCTTTTCGTATGATTAACCTGTTGCGATGAAACATGATTTTGGGAATAGAGATCTGGCTTCAAATTTGGGAGCAGAAAAAGGGCGATTTCTTGTTGACACAGCCAAAACACCAATTTCTGTCTGTGTCAGACTGCAGTAACATCCCTTGAGTTGTGACCCCACCACATAACCCGAAGCTATTAGATAACCCAAAGTTAATATAGTTTTACTCCCCCCCACAACCTAAAGGAGGAAATTATGCGTAGCCTCGGAATCTTTTCGGTTTTTCTACTAACTCTGGGTCTGCTAGGTTTTATGGGAAGTGCTTCGATCCTGGTGGCTGGTGAGAGTGATCCTCCGCACCAGACGCATCTCACGGCCGACAGGGGGCCGGGCAGCATGGGCTGCGGGCATTGTCACGATGGCTCGCCTGCTTACAATAACGTCTATACGAGTTCCTGCGACACCTGCCACAGCCCCGGCGGACCCTATAACGGGGTCAATGATCCCGCAGTTGGCGCGCTGAACAACTGGGAGAACCGGAGTTCCCCCAGTGAAGCTACTCAGTCCCTGATCTATAAGACAGATGGCAAACTGAAATTGGGGAAAAGGAAGTGGTGTGCCGCTTGTCATGATGAAGGCGGTGCAGCGGCCCCAGAAATCATCCTTGCAGTGGATGACTTTGAGGGATATTCCAGCGACAGTGCACTCCAAGCAGTGTGGAAAAAGCTTGATGACAGTAAAACCGTCGAGCTGGCCACCATCGAGGCGCCCCAGGGTGCAGAGTCCATGCATGTAGATGTTTGGTGGGAAAACAGCAGCAAGACTTACGGCACCGTGAAAAAGGTCGATAGTGCAACGGATGTCAACGCTGCGGACAGCTTAGGTTTCTATCTCAGGGTGGAGAGTACTTCGAAGTTCAAGAAGGTCAAGGTTAGGCTTAATAACGGCGGGGTTTGGAGTATGGCTCCCGTGAATTTCGCCGACTATGGGATTGAGGCTTGGCAGTGGAAATATGTTTTAGTCCCGAGAGAAGATTTCACGAACAATGGCGACTGGAGCGCTATCAAGACCATTCAGTTACGTCCCATAGAAAACGGTGGCACCAACTATCACGTATCTTTTTGGGTTGATGATATCAAATTCCTCAAAAGTGATGCGCCTGCATCGTCTGACCCTGAGCCACCGAATGTGGTGGGAGATGATGTGAGTTACGGCGTGTACGTGACAGGACATAGCTTCGGTTGTACCTCCTGCCATGATTCCGCCAAAGCACACATTGATGGGGAACAGTTGTCAAATCTGTATGACTATTTTACCACTACCACGAACCCAACAGGCTTCAGATTCTACGATGATTATGGCATGCAGTTACCGTACGACACATATGATCCAGGTCCGGATGGGGCCTTTGCCCTTTGTTACAAATGCCATCAGGAAGCGGTCATTACGCAGCAGGCTGATTATCCAAACCTGACTACCAATTTTACCGACTCTAACTTCATTCCTATCGGATCACACGATAATTTACACTTACTGCATATCGCAGGAAGTCCCTACGGCTGCATGTCTCCGGTGGTTTATCACGGCACCTGCGTCCTTTGCCACAATGTGCATGGAGAGGCCAACCCTGCCAACCTTCGTAAAGACGTAGGCGATCTCGTTTACTTCGATGCGGATGGCTGCGAAATAGCCTTTGGCTCGGACAGTGATGACGACGGGACAATGGATTGGTATGATGCTGACATCAACATGGGGGGGACACAGAAAGAAGACCAAGGGTCAGGCAGTTATCCCATGTGTAATGCTGTGTGCCATACCGCGGCAGCACCACCCAGTGATCCTTGCGTACCCTTTACAGGGGGCCTTGGGATGGACGGTTGGTACGCGAGGGATTATGAATATGTGGCTCATGGCGGAGACCCTGGCGCGACTTGTATGGAAGCGGACTGCCACGGCAATCAGAGTCACCTGACGCACTTCGACAGCGATGGCAAGGGCCCGGGGATATCCCTTGATGAGGCAGGCTGTGAGACATGTCATGCTGGTGACAATTACTATATAGACGACATCGTCGCTTCTGGTGCCTGCGATGATTGTCACAGTGCCGGTGGTGCCTTTGATGGTTTAGACGATTCCGTTATCGGTGCCTGGACTAACTGGGCGGATGGCGTCTACGAATCGGACGGCAAGACTTTAAAGGTTGGTAAGGAGAACTGGTGTCTGGGCTGCCATGATGACGATCCTGCCACCACGGGTACCAATGAATCTGCCATCATTGACAGTGTCTATGCGCCCTGTATTGCCGGTGATGAGAACAATGGGGACACGTACGGCTATAACATTACGGGCCACAAGATCGTTTGCACCAATTGCCATGATGCGGAGAAGAACCACATTGATGGTGAGCCGCGGACCTATGAGGTCACAGAAGGCAGCCCGCCAGTTGCAGTGAACCCCTATAGTGATAGCTACCGCTTAAAGGACGTTGATGGTCAGCCGGCCATGAATCTGCCGAGACTGACGGCCTCGCTTAATTCCCAGAGTTTTGCCCTTTGCCTGGATTGCCATAGCGCCACGGATCTGTTTTCGTCCGGTGTAAGCGGCACTAACTTCTGGAACGCTGATACAAGCCCAACTAATTCCCATAATATCCATCTAAAAATCAACTCCAATCACTTTGACTCTGACTGGGACGGCACGGCCGACTCACGGGAAAGCTGTATCGCCTGCCACAATGTCCATGGTTCACCTAGCCAGGCCATGATCAGGCACGGAGAGATGATCAGTACCCCTGGCACTACGGACAAAGTGCCGGCCTTGAATTTTGTCTATCTAATACCATCCACAGGGCCCACAGCCACGGCCACATGGGCCTTTTCCGTACCTTCAGGGGGTACGTTCGACCTTTATGGCTGGTGGACAGGAGGTTCAAACAGGGCCAGTGATGCGCCCTATACGATAAGCTACGGCAGCTTTTCTCAGACCATCGACGTCGATCAGACAATCCAGACCGGAGCCTGGAATTATATAGGCACGTTCACCTTTGCTGGGGCAACATCAGGCACCGTGGTTTTAGGCGATGATGCCAATGGCTATGTCATTGCCGATGCCATTGGATGGGATACCAATGGAGATACCACGCCAGATATCATTGTTGATGATTTGGCTGCCGGGTTTTCCACCCAAGGCAGTGGCTGGCTTACAAGTACGTCCGTTAATTCATACCTTAATCATGAGCATTACCATGCCAAGCAGGTTCCCCCTTCAGACCCGAACGCGACACTGGCGCAAAGCGTGGGGGGCTTTATGAATTATGGGTCATCGACCATCGCCTCAAACGGCGTCTGCAAGGCCTGCCATAATGGTATTACTTATGTAAGAACACCCAACCTTAGTCCCAAGGTCTTGAATGCAGAGGCAGCGCCGGACACGGTGCCTAACGACGGAAGCGGCTCCACACTGATCACGGCCTCTGTGTACGATCCTGATGGCGATTTTGACGATACCCTTCCCAGCAAAATCGAAGTTGACCTGAGTGTCATAGGGGGCAGTTCAAATCAAGCGATGAATGACAATGGCAACAATGGAGACCAGAGTATTGGTGATGGTATATACAGCTACGAGGCCACTGTCCCCGCTAGCACGCCTGACATCCCCAAAAGCCTTGTCATCACGGCAACAGATGACGCCTCTAATTCTGGGCAAGGCACAGCTGTCTTGACTGTCGTCACCCCTGGCGCGATCTATGTGGATGATCTGGACCCTGAATTTTCCACCCAGGGCACAGGGTGGCTGACCAGCGGAAGCGCTAATTCGTACAAGAATTCTGAGCACTACCATGCTGGAAGTGGTGGAGGTGCCACAGCCAAGGCCACCTGGACATTCTCGATACCTGAAGCAGGAGACTACGAGCTTTATGGCTGGTGGACGGGAGGTTCAAACAGGGCCAGCGATGCGCCCTATACTATTTATTATAGTGGAGGGCCTACAACTATCGACGTCAACCAGAAAATCCAGACCGGAGACTGGAATTATATAGGAGGCCCTTTCACCTTTACTGCATCACCATCATCGGGCTCTGTAGAAGTGAGCGATGATGCAAATGGCTATGTCATTACCGATGCCATTAAGTGGGACCCCTACCCGTAAGCGAGGAGTTGAGTTGAATACGGTGAAGGGCAGAAGCGAGGAGACCTGGGGTGTGGGACACTGAGGTCTGGGCCGGGGATGCTTCAGGGGCCCAATGCTGCGATCGGTGCACCCTGACCATTGATGCCGGTGGACTTATTGCGTCAGGGGGAACGTACACAACCTTCATGGGTGAGACCTCAAACGTGACTGGTGGACAGCTCACAATGGATGGAAAGTGCGAGCTTGCAGGTACTATCGAGACCTGAAGCGGCACGATCTATGTGGAACGGGGAGCCATTGGGGGCGATCAGCTATTCCTGGGCGTGCCAGAATAGTAAAACCCTTCTGCCCCATCATCACTATGAGGGCGCCCCTGCGGTTCTTTTTCCGGCTGAGGAGTTTATTTGTTTGATAATCCAAAGAGACAGATATATTCCCTCTGCCTGCCCCGTTCGCCAAAGGCCTTTACTGGGGCGCGTTCAGCGTTTTTCCGCTGAGATTGAAATCCTACAAAAACGGTTTTGTGTTCCCCAACACGAACATGCTTTCACCCCCCAAAAGCCAAAAAATGGTATTTTTTCACTCATTGCTGTTTTTTTACATACGAGGCATCCTTCGCTCCCGTCGACAATGTTGCCTAATGCTCCGATTTGATTACCAAGCACCGCTTCTACCTCTCTGGAACGACACTTGCTATTCAAAAAAGGTGGGTAATGGGGTTGACAAAGACGCATCCCTTGGCTAAGTTCTGGCATAGGCGTAAAATAGGCCTGTAATTTCATTCCTTCATGTTGTAACCCCCACTGCGTAACCCACAATGAATATCTAAAAAGGAGGTGGGCGCTGGCGTCAGTTTCCAATTTAGAAATAAGTAATTTTCCGCAAGGTCAAAAGGTCCAAAAAAATCAAGGAATTGTGCGGAGGCACCAAACTGCGTCGCGCCAGTAGGGCTGCAGATTGATACCGAGATTGCGGAAAAGGGCCATTTCTCGATGGAAACTAGCTCATCTACCAAGTAATTATTTTCCAATAAATACGTTCTTTTTCTGGGCAAAACTAGGGATATCCCGAATTGCCTTCCAATGATGTAGCATGTAAGCACAAAATGAGATATTTTTAATATGTTGTGTCGGTTGGCAGGTCCAGATTTGGGACTGAAAGACTAGTCGTTGGGAAGCGGTCGGACTGATTTTTTAGAAAGCGTCAGGACAGACAGTCCTTTTGTGTGTATTTGCCTTTGCGCAAACGAGATTAAGGAGGAGAGAGACGATGCGTATCTTGAAGATTTTCTTGATTTTTTCGCTATCCTCGGGGCTGATACTTTTCGCGGGGAGTAACACTCTTCTCATCGCCGATCAAAACGACGCCCCCCATCAAACCCACCTGACTGAGCTGAGGGGGCCGGAACTTGGCACCAACTGCGGCGCCTGCCATACGGCAACCCCGGAGACCTATCAAAATGCCTCGCAGGCCGCTTGCGACCCCTGCCACAGCCGAGGTGGCGTCTACGATGGTGTCAACGATAGCACCGTTGGGGCAATAGCCAACTGGGAGAATGTCATGTCGTCCGCGGGCGCCACACAGTCTCTCATTTATGAAACCGATGGCCGACTCAAGATAGGAAAAGAGCGGTGGTGCGCCACCTGTCATGACCTGGACACAGGAGGTCCATCTGCCCGCCTTGTGGATGATTTTGAATACAACCCTCCTCCAGATCCTGAAGAACAACTCCGAACGAATTGGATAAACAAAAAAGACGCCAAGCCACCGTTTTTTGAGTATGACGGGGGGCCTGACGGCTCCAAGCACATGAGAGTGAAGTTAAACTGGGACAGGGCCGTAGAGGAGTTTGGCAAATTGGTGCGGGCCTTCCCCTCTCCCCTCGACGTCAGTGGCACAGACGCGCTTGTCCTCTATGTCAAGGTCGATAAAAAAACGCGGATCAGAAACATCAAGATTAAGCTCGTCGATCAATCTGCCAACGTGTTTGCTGGGAAGATTCGCCAGTCTGACCTGAGAGACGGGGCTTGGTCATTTGTTGCTTTGCCCTTTGCTGATTTCGGATCATTTGACCCCTCAGTGAACACCATCAAGAAGATCCTAATCATTATCAATGAAAACAGTGGCGGACTGAATTGGACTGCGAACGTCTCGTTCGATGCAATGCGGTTTGTGGAGTTTTGGAAGTATGCGCCAAACGTTATTCGTGACAATGCCACCTCTGGGTTCTATGCGACCGGACACGGAACTATTTTAAACTGCACGTGGTGTCATGACCCCTCCAGCGATCATATCGATGATCACCGGCTTCCCATATTCGATTACATCCAAGACACTTCGAACCCTACGAACTTTCGGTTCTACTCCGATGACGACATGGGCATGCAACTGCCATACAACACCTATGACCCAGGCCCGGACGGGGCCTTTGCCCTTTGTTACAAGTGCCACAATGAGCAGTGCATTACCACTAACGATTCGGCAGCGAACTTGGACACGAATTTCAAAGATGCCTGCGGCGTCGCCGTAGGGCCGGAGAACCTGCACCTGATGCATGTGGGCGGGCCTGCTCCTGGAACCCTTGATGCACCAGTGTTTCACGGCACCTGCGTACTTTGCCATGACCCCCACGGTCAGTCCAACCCGGCTATGACTCGGAGGGAAATGGGCAATCTGATATACTTTGATGCGAATGGTTGCGAAATTGCTTTTGGCTCGGACAGTGACATGGACAATACCATGGACTGGCACGATCCTGACGTCAGCAAGGGCGCTGCTCAGACAGAAGGGGCTCTGACATACTGGGGCTCCCTTTGCGCCGTCTGCCATCTGGACCCAGCGCCACCTGATCCCGAATGTAACGTCAACGTATATGCCAACTGCGGCTCAGGTATCGACGGGTTCTACAAGAGACAGTACGCACCATCCTGTGTCGAACCCGTGAGTGCCTCCCATACGACGCATTTCACCGATCCAAAAGGGCCGCTGCTTTCTTCCACATACTCAGCCTCTGAACTATGTAATGTCTGCCACGGGGTGTCTCCGTTGAAGAATTCGTGCATTGATTGTCACAGCCCGAATGGTGCCTTTGATGGTTTAGATGATTCCGTTATCGGTGCCTGGACTAACTGGGCGGATGGCGTCTACGAATCGGACGGCAAGACTTTAAAGGTTGGTAAGGAGAACTGGTGTCTGGGCTGCCATGATGACGATCCTGCCACCACGGGTACCAATGAATCTGCCATCATTGACAGTGTCTATGCGCCCTGTATTGCCGGTGATGAGAACAATGGGGACACGTACGGCTATAACATTACGGGCCACAAGATCGTTTGCACCAATTGCCATGATGCGGAGAAGAACCACATTGATGGTGAGCCGCGGACCTATGAGGTCACAGAAGGCAGCCCGCCAGTTGCAGTGAACCCCTATAGTGATAGCTACCGCTTAAAGGACGTTGATGGTCAGCCGGCCATGAATCTGCCGAGACTGACGGCCTCGCTTAATTCCCAGAGTTTTGCCCTTTGCCTGGATTGCCATAGCGCCACGGATCTGTTTTCGTCCGGTGTAAGCGGCACTAACTTCTGGAACGCTGATACAAGCCCAACTAATTCCCATAATATCCATCTAAAAATCAACTCCAATCACTTTGACTCTGACTGGGACGGCACGGCCGACTCACGGGAAAGCTGTATCGCCTGCCACAATGTCCATGGTTCACCTAGCCAGGCCATGATCAGGCACGGAGAGATGATCAGTACCCCTGGCACTACGGACAAAGTGCCGGCCTTGAATTTTGTCTATCTAATACCATCCACAGGGCCCACAGCCACGGCCACATGGGCCTTTTCCGTACCTTCAGGGGGTACGTTCGACCTTTATGGCTGGTGGACAGGAGGTTCAAACAGGGCCAGTGATGCGCCCTATACGATAAGCTACGGCAGCTTTTCTCAGACCATCGACGTCGATCAGACAATCCAGACCGGAGCCTGGAATTATATAGGCACGTTCACCTTTGCTGGGGCAACATCAGGCACCGTGGTTTTAGGCGATGATGCCAATGGCTATGTCATTGCCGATGCCATTGGATGGGATACCAATGGAGATACCACGCCAGATATCATTGTTGATGATTTGGCTGCCGGGTTTTCCACCCAAGGCAGTGGCTGGCTTACAAGTACGTCCGTTAATTCATACCTTAATCATGAGCATTACCATGCCAAGCAGGTTCCCCCTTCAGACCCGAACGCGACACTGGCGCAAAGCGTGGGGGGCTTTATGAATTATGGGTCATCGACCATCGCCTCAAACGGCGTCTGCAAGGCCTGCCATAATGGTATTACTTATGTAAGAACACCCAACCTTAGTCCCAAGGTCTTGAATGCAGAGGCAGCGCCGGACACGGTGCCTAACGACGGAAGCGGCTCCACACTGATCACGGCCTCTGTGTACGATCCTGATGGCGATTTTGACGATACCCTTCCCAGCAAAATCGAAGTTGACCTGAGTGTCATAGGGGGCAGTTCAAATCAAGCGATGAATGACAATGGCAACAATGGAGACCAGAGTATTGGTGATGGTATATACAGCTACGAGGCCACTGTCCCCGCTAGCACGCCTGACATCCCCAAAAGCCTTGTCATCACGGCAACAGATGACGCCTCTAATTCTGGGCAAGGCACAGCTGTCTTGACTGTCGTCACCCCTGGCGCGATCTATGTGGATGATCTGGACCCTGAATTTTCCACCCAGGGCACAGGGTGGCTGACCAGCGGAAGCGCTAATTCGTACAAGAATTCTGAGCACTACCATGCTGGAAGTGGTGGAGGTGCCACAGCCAAGGCCACCTGGACATTCTCGATACCTGAAGCAGGAGACTACGAGCTTTATGGCTGGTGGACGGGAGGTTCAAACAGGGCCAGCGATGCGCCCTATACTATTTATTATAGTGGAGGGCCTACAACTATCGACGTCAACCAGAAAATCCAGACCGGAGACTGGAATTATATAGGAGGCCCTTTCACCTTTACTGCATCACCATCATCGGGCTCTGTAGAAGTGAGCGATGATGCAAATGGCTATGTCATTACCGATGCCATTAAGTGGGACCCCTACCCGTAAGCGAGGAGTTGAGTTGAATACGGTGAAGGGCAGAAGCGAGGAGGCCTTTAGCAGGACCAAGTCAACACTGGGCAGTAAACACTAACAGCGACGGACGGCCGTCTACCGTTAATAAAAATAGGGAGGATGAAAGATGTGGCAAAAATACTTGGTCATTTCTCTGATCTTGGCATGCGTTACAATGCCAGCGACAGGATTTAGCTGGGAATCTCCCTGGGCACATTGTCAACAGCAGGATCTTGAAGGGGTATGGGACACTGAGGTCTGGGCCGGGGATGCTTCAGGGACCCAATGCTGGGATCAGTGCACCCTGACCATTGATGCCGGTGGACTTATTGCGTCAGGGGGAACGTACACAACCTTCATGGGTGAGACGTCAAGCGTGACTGGTGGACAGCTCACAATGGATGGAGAGTGCGAGCTTGCAGGTACTATCGAGACCTCAAGCGGCACGATCTATGTGGAACGGGGAGCCATTGGAGGCGATCAGCTATTCCTGGGCGTGCCAGAATAGCAAAGTAAAGCTTCTGCCTCATCATCCTCTGTTTCTGGCTTTGGCCTTAGTGGGCTATATTGGACAAAAAAAGCCGAGACACTCTCGGGCACGATGCCGGGACGTCTCGGCTTCTTTGTTAGAACCTATTATGCCCAATTATGACGCCATTTGAAGGATCTCACCTCCAAGCAACCATCTTGTGCAGCCTTCGAGCCACCGATTTACCTCCCTGAAAGCCTAACTTGTATCTCCATCTGAGCAATGCCCGGTGCCAGCATCTCAACAACTGCCGCTTCCACGGCGGAATATCCAGCCCATTCACAAACTGCTCCAGGACTGTGTACTGTTCAGAAATGACCCGCTTGGTCATTTGCGTCTTCTGCTCGGGATACTTGCGAAAAGCCCCAACGCGCAAATGCAAGTATGCAGAAGGAAAACGATATGCCAACCGAAGCAAGAAATCATAGTCAAGCAGATAGTGAAGGGCCTCGTTCAGTCCGCCAACGGCTCGGTGTGCGTCACTTCGCCAGAAGCAAGCGAGCTGCGGCAGAGGCTGGGCAAAATAGAGCATGGTCGTGCGTGCGTCCCTAACCGTTGGAAAGACCGGTTGTATCAATCTGCCCCGGATATCTACGTTGTCCTCGTATCCGTAAATAAGGGCCATGTCAGGGCAGTCAAGAAAGGTTCTCGCAATAACATGAAAGGCCCCCGGATAGTAAAAATCGTCCGAATTGATCCAACCGAAAATGGCACCCGTTGCCTCGTCGAATCCTTTGTTTATGGCGTCAACTTGTCCTTTATCGGATTCGCTTATCCAAAATGCGAGATGATCTGAGTATTTTTGGATGATATCAACACTGCCGTCATCTGAACCTCCATCTATCACCATATATTCTAAGTTGGGATACCCCTGGAGGAGCACGGAACGAATGGTTTCTTCGATAAACCGCCCTTGGTTGTATGAAGGCGTGACGATGCTGATCTTCGGCCAGGCACTACAATCGGGCATGGCGTCTGGAACTTGTGGACTCTCCTCGGTCCACGGCCATCCCTTTTTGTTGGGGGGTGGTGGGGGCAGTTGTCTAAGGCTTGGACTTACCATAAGAATTGGAGGCTAGTGCATCGACCAGCAACGCCGTACCGACTCGAACTCGTCGAATATGGAAAACACACTTCTAACAAAATCCACTCCAGTCCAACTGGATGCTCGAGCATATCCCCGCGTTACCAGTCCCTGCCGGAGATCAGAATCATCCCTGAGCTGTTTGATCCCATTTGCGACCTGCTCTACATTGTTCGGATCTACCAGCAGGGCTGCACCACCCAATTGTTCTTCTGCTCCCGGAACTCTTGAAGCTATTACAGGACATCCCAAGGCAAATGCCTCCAGCGGAGGAAGGTTCTCAGGCCCAAAGAATGTCAAGTACGTCAAAGCAAAAGCCTGACGATATAAGGAGACCATCTCCTCCTGAGACACGAAGCCGAGAAAATGGGTGTTCGAGTGCAAGCCCAACTTTTGAGCCACAGATCTCACATAAGACTCATTCCCCTTGTCCGAGCCCACGAAAACTAAATGATACTCAATTCCGAAGGCATCCCGCAGGTAACGTAAGGCCAGCAACAGATTGACGTGGTTCTTGTGAGGCCAGAACTGAGCCGGGTAAAACAAATATTCGTGTGAAATCTGGTATCTCCGCATGACTTCTTCATCATCTTCTTCTCGGCCAGATCGGTTCTCTCGCAAAGCAAAATTAGGGGTCGGATGAGGAAGCACTTTGATCCGTTCCTGTGGCACTTGATAGAATCGCATCACTTCAGATTTACCTGTTTCAGTCCCCACGATGACGAATGCTGCCCGCTGCAAACGACTGTACTGCGCTTCTCGCCAGCCCCACATCCCCTCGGTACTGACCTCAGGAAACCATGGCTGGAGGCGATGCTGAAGGTCAAGCACCGTGCAAATGAAAGGGACGTTGTCCGGATGAATCCCGGGAGGCGTAATGTTCCACAAGATATCGATGCCAACATCTGAAAGCTGTTGGTCGATCCACGTTGACCTGCCCCGACTCAAAAGCGGCATCCCTGGAAGTTCAAAGGCGATTCTATTATAGGCCCGTGCCAATTTGATACGTACCCGTCTTTTCATCTGTTTACGCCGGAGTTTCAACAAATCAACGAACGCCAAGTTTGGAGAAGGTCTGATAAAGGATTGCCGAGGTTGACCTTCACCAAAGACCACAAAAAAATGCTTGCTTTCAACCGCAAGCTCAACTAAGGCCTGAAATATGTCATCCTGGAACGCATGCCCGCCTCCCGCCTGAGGAGTGCTGTCATCCAAATATACGCCGACTTTCATTCTACCAATACAGCTCCTTGGAAAACCCTTCCAAAGGGAATCCCTAGCGTCACCTTCGCGCCACCGCTAACACATGCCAGGTGTTTTCATCAATCTCTTCGTTATCTGAGAATCCCGAGAACCATTTGAGAGGCGTGAAGTCGCAAGAAGAGAGCAAAGCCGCCATTTCCTGAATGAGGAAATACCGGTTCACCTGAGTTTCTTCAAAACTGTCATAGGTCCCATCATCACGTAACTCATAAACACTATATTGGACAGTGGCTGTCTGTTGTACGCAGTCCAACTCTGTTTGTGAAATTCGAATAAATTTGCCTTCAGGCATGGCCCATTCGCGAACACGCACAGGCTCGTAACCGGGCAACATCGCACCTGCATGCCAGAATTCAAAGATAAACAGCCCGTCCGGACAGAGGTGTCGATGGACCCCCTTAAGCACTCTCGTAATATCTTCGTTAGTCTTTACGTATCCTATCGAATCGAACAGGCAAATCACGGCCTCAAACGGCCTCTCTGCAACGTCTAACGTACGCATATCTTGCCACTGACAATCAACGGAAGAACCCAATTCGGCCGCTTTGCGCCGGGCTCGGGCCAACATGTCTTCTGAGTAATCTGTAGCAACAATTTGGTAGCCGAATTTCTCAAGCGCCAGAGCATGTGAGCCAGTACCGCACGCCAACTCAAGTACGCTTCGTGTTGTCACGATGCCATATTCTTGCAAGCATTGATGGACGAACGCCGCTTCCTCCTCGTATGGCTTATCTGCGTAAAAGACGTCGTAAAGTTCAGCATGCCGCCCAGTGTATGAACTCATCTGAAATTCCTATCTAACTCCTCACCTTTTCCAACAAAAAACATGCCATCCCCGTCCCAACGGTATGACCTTATAACAGCAGAAAGGTATCTTTGCTTTCAGTGAATGCAATGACACAATATCCAACATTAGTAGACGCTATTCTTTTCTTCCTTCCCTACAGGCTCCTCGAATCCTGTCCGAAATATTCTTGATGATTTCCTCTGACAAATTCCAGGAGGAGGGCAAATACAGCCCGGTCTCCCATAGCCGGTCAGCCACCGGTGTGGGTACATCCTGAAAGCCGGGCAACGACTGCAAAACTGGTTGCTGGCTCATCGGACAGAAAAAGGTTCTTGTTTGTATTCCGTCGGCCCATAGAGCTTCCATCAATTGATCACGCGTCATTCCAAATTCCGGTTTGACTACAACAGCATACATCCAATGGACATTTCTGGCCCAATCCAGTTCCACCGGCAATTGCAAACCTCGAATGTCTTTTAGGTAGTCGCTATACGTACGGGCAACACGGCGCTTTTCACGAATAATGTGATCGATTTTGCCCAATTGAGCTAATCCCATGGCTGCCTGGTAACCCGTCATTCGGTAATTATAGCCCGCCACCTCATGCCGAAAACGCGGCTTGGTAAATGCCAAATTTCGCAACAATCGTAGCCTTTCAGCCAGTGATTCGTCGTTCGTTATTACCATACCCCCTTCACCTGTTGTGATGACCTTGTTGGCGTAGAAGCTAAAGCAGCCCATATCGCCAAAGCCGCCCGTCATCTTACCACGGCAGGTAGCTCCGTGGGACTCTGCACAGTCTTCAATTACGACCAAGTCATGTCGTATGGCAATTTCCATAAGACGATCCATGTCTACGGGGTGCCCGAAAAGATGCACGGGTATTATGGCGCGGGTATTAGGAGTGACCAGACGTTCGATCAACTCAAGGTCAAGGTTCCAAGTCACGTTTTCTGAGTCCACGGGGACCGGGACGGCACCATTGTGGACAGCTGCTAATGCGGTGGCAATATTCGTGCTTGCACTGACGAGGACTTCATCACCGGCCCCGATGTCAGCCGCCGCTGCCGCAAGGTGTAGGCCAGAGGTGCCACTATTCACTGCGACGCCATATTTGCAGCCGCAATACTCCGAAAACTTTTGTTCAAAGTTAGGGATCGATTTGCCAAATGTACCTGAAATCTCGCCGTGCTCTAATGCAGCAACCACAGCGTCAATTTCTTGCCGGTCAATTAGAGGTTCAAATACCGGAATCATTTCTTGACCTCAACGAGTATTTTGTCGTTTTTAGTTCCCATGAACGGCCCCTGTTTGACGCTAATGCACTGCATATCCTCAATAACGCGAATAGCATGTACCCCATGAATCAAGACAATCGCATCGCCAGGCTGCATCACGATCTCACGTAAAAGGTTGCCGTCATCGGTATACAATTGAACCGCAACAACCCCACGCTGGACAACAAACATCTGTTGGAGGTCTTTGATCGTGCGCGTAATGGGTTTATGATAGTGAGCGGGTTCGACAAAACCCGCCTTGTGCGCCAGTAATCCAAACTGAAAGGAAGACTCAGGAGGCGAAAAGAAAGTGGTTTCGTCCACCTGAGTGCCGGCCCATATGATCTCGGCATATTTGATTCCATCGTAGTCGACAGATTCCACATTCATAATCTCACCTCCTCGGCTGGATTAAACTCTAAATCTGAAGGCCACACAAACCTAAGCCGTTTGTCCCTTGAGTGAAAGATCCAGTCCCGAATGTATCTCATAAAATACCGCAATATCGGAATCAGAGGCTTAGGTGGGTAAGATTGCATGTCACGACCACCGAAGAAAAACCATACGCGATTGTCATACCACAGCATCGAAACCTTCTCTCCTCGCGATGCCTCGATGGCATCAAGGTCCTCGATAGTAGAATACTCGATATTTCGGTACATGTCAGCCCACTTAATTCCTTGATCACACAGAATCTTGCCCAGGCGGACTTCCCAACAGTTCTGCACATAGAAACCCTGTGTGAGCCTATGTGGGTGTGCCTTGAACCAATTCAGGTATAATTGCGGACGAACGATAAAGTTGCCACCGTCAACGAGAAACCATCTGCGTTTCGCACCAGGGATCAGCTCCGCACCGTCGCCCCAGAAGTCCTTATCCGATATAGGGCTGGAAGTGCTAACTCGAATGCCATACCGGCTGAAAAAAGCACAGCCGATATCGGGGTCGGATCGGAACTTAGCCTCTACTTGATCCAAATCATACACTGCATTCTCAGGAATCGTGTCCTCTTTTACGAAGCGCTTCAAGTCCAGATAGTGGTCTTGCATGAACGCAGCATATTCGGGTTTCGGAATACTTTGGTCTATCAGACATCGGAAGTAATCCAGTTGCGCCCCGTGGTTCACATTCCAGTTCCTCCGCCGGATGAAATAGAGATTTTCTCCCCATCGTAGTCCAAGAAAAGTCAGACTTTCTGCAATGGCCAACTGCTCCTGCCAGTCTGGATCTGGCGAGCAGTCAAATATAATCACCCGGTCGCGCCGCCTGTCGAAGCCTTGAATCCGGCGGAAGTTGTCAACAAAGCATGAAATACGCTTATAGTTTGACACAACTATATGAAACCGATCCACGGCAGGCTTTCTTTGTTGCTGACCGTTGTACGGAGAAGTACATCTCCGCCCAAACAGCATAAAGTTGTCAAGCATCCATGGTAATGTTTTTACAATTTCCGACGTGTTATTCACTTTGCTTACAAACGCTTCAGTAGCCTGGTGATCATAGACCCAACCTCGTTCCATGAATAGCTTAATCCAGAACCCTCGTGGTTGACAATTGATATGCCCATCGCCCCATTGGCCCGGACGAGCAGCGGCAAAGACAATATGCTTGCGAGCACTGCGGACTATGTTGTCAACAAAGGCTCGTGAGGCTCGCTTGGGAAGGTGCTCCGCAACCTCGGTGGAAATAGCTAAATCGTTCACACCGAAGTCTTGTCGGGAAGTCAAGCTAGCAACGGCAACTCGCCCATGAAGGCTTTGATCAACAAAGTCTAACACATCAGGCGACCCGTCAACTCCAAAAACCTCCACCCCTCTCTGAGCCAGGAAATACAGCAGAAACCCGTTACCGCATCCCAGATCACAAGCTGAACGTGGTTTGGCCCAATCATATATATGGTCTGCCAATTTAGCATAGCCCGGCTTGAGCTCGTCATGCGCCTCGTAGAACATAGCATCGTAGCGTGCTATTACTGCCTTCCTGAACCCTTTGGTAAGAATCTGGTACCAGATCAAGCGAGGATCCCTTCTTGACGGGCTCTCCGCTACCCAACCAGATACGGGGTGTAGTAAAGGCGCTAGAAATCTTCTCAGTCGTCTCGCTACCTGTCTCGCGTTCCACAATACAAATAGATAGGCTCGCAAAACCCACCGTCCCAATGCATACCGAGGGGAGCTCAATAGCTTCTCGATGTCTTCGAGGGGGCGTAGAGGCTCTTTGGCCTGGCCCGTATGCAGATCTTCCCGCATCTTGACAATCTCAGCTGGGTGCGGACCACGATAGCGTTCTAACCATTGTGGCATACGCCGGCCGCCCTCACCAATGAAATATGGGTCGGTAAGCCCATAATAACCCTCCTTCAACCAGCGCTCATTGTCTCGATAATGATCAGACCAAGTCACATGGGTGTAGTATCCCACTTTCTGCCGGGCCTGCTTCGGCAGAACATACGAATAGTGATAAAGGTAAATCCCCATCTCTCGCATTTGCTTATGGGACACCCACTTTAGAGTGCGCAAATCGCGCCCCCTTTCATCCACTACCGTAGGAGGGCGATGCTTCACGTACTGGTAACCTGGACTCCAACGGAACAGTCGATGGAAGCACGGGTGATCATAGATAAACCACTGGCCGGTCTCCAAATAGTCAAATCCTCCCCAAAATTGTTTATATGGAAAAGACACAGCTGTTATGCCTGGGTCTGATTGTAACATCTCCAAGACTATAACCATATCATTTTCCAAGTAGAATTCATCATAGTCTACCTGCCAAAGCCAATCCCCAGTAGCCCTCCGGGCATAGGCTTGGGACATCTCATCCTTTTCGCTCCAAAAACCATCCCGTCTACCTTCATTTTCAGCCGTAACGATAACAAGTTTGTTGTCTGGATCTTCCTTTTCTTTAAATACCCAGAGTTTCTCTAAAGTGCCATCCGTTGAGTGTCCGTCTGAAGTGGCTAGAGAAGCGGCTGCTACACAAGCACCCTCCACCACAATAATCTGATGAGCAAATGGATAAAGGGCCCGCAGATTGTACTGCAAAAACGGTTCCCCGTTGAGGACGATGATACCAAACGTGACCCGGGGGTAAAATCTCGCATTGGGCAACACCTCACCTCCGTCCGGGTTCTTGACATCGCTACGATTCAAGTCCCTATCCTTTACAGTTTTGAGGCTCATAGCTCTTGCGTAAAGATTTTATCGGGCAGTTCGTCCAAACGCCCCTCCGTATAGCACAGCACCCGAGGCAGTCTTGATCCATGTCGCCTGAGGTTCGCTCCAACCGATTTTGTAGGTCCAAACCGAACTGTAAAAAAATCGATAAGTCATATCACTTCACGATCTTTTGACAAGACAGCGCCAAAAACCATCTCATTGTCCAGCGGCAAAATTTCCCGCACTCCAAATGGCTTCAAAAACTCCCAAAGATCCGACTCTGTCCAGAAGTTCACGTGACCCGCCCATTTATCTTTCGCTCCGTCAGGAACTGTAATAACGGTCTTTCCGCAAGGCCTGCAAATCCGATCCATTTCTTTGACGGCTCTTTCTGGAAATTGTAAGTGCTCCAGAGTTTCCGTGCACAGTACCAAATCAAAATAATTCGAGTAGAGGTTGGTATTGTAAATGTCACCTATGATCAGCTTTGCCTGAGGCATCAGTTCTTTACCTCTCTCAATCGCTGCAGGAGCATGGTCAACCCCCCAAAACTCTACGTGCGGACTGCGCCCAAGGCACTTCCACAGATAAAACAGCAAGTGGCCAGTTCCGCAACCCAGATCTACTACGCGCACTGTGCTGACCGGATAAGTAGTAACTAACACCTCCGAGCAATGGTTGGCTACCTCTTCATAAAAGCTTAGCCGTCCAGGTGAGAGATATTGGTCGAGCATATCATCTTGTGCATAAAGGAGGTCATACGCCTCTTTCGAGTTTAATCTGGTGATCATGTCAGCACGAAGCGGCAGAAACCGCAACAAGCGCGGCATACGTCGACCAAAAGCAACCACAAGGTACAATAGAAGCTCCTTGAGTTTCACTAGACCTCTCTAAACTTTTCCCCTCTTACCTGCCAGCGATGTGGAATCAGTAGGCCTCCGTGCCCTGGGGGTGGCAGCTTACCTGTCCCGTAGAAATCACCCGCTTCCACCGTTAGATGGGCCGCTTGTTGGACCCAGTCCACGATGACTCCATTCACTTCACAGAAAAGGTTCAAATAGTAATGGCCCGGCGCTAGGGGAAAACGGTCGACTGAGCACCAAAACTGGCCGGCAGGAGGAATGAAATTGAATTCACTACCAACCATCTCGTTATTCAATATGAGCATACACTGTCCTCTCATTGTATAAAGACCGATGGATAGCACAACGTTTTGTAATGCATCGATGTCACTACTGTATCCAATGCAGATTCTCAAATGTTGCCCACACTGAATTATGTCAATTGGTGCCCCATCCACCCCAAGGAATTGCATGTCGGTGAATCTCAACCTTCCATCTCCCTGACGATCCGATCTTTCACACAGAGGCTGATCGTCCAGCAGTCTCAGGGAAGATATATAGACTTCGACAACCTCATGGGCATTTCCAGTGGCCATAATGTGGCCCTGGTCCAACAGGTAAGCTGAATGACAAAGGCCTTCTATCGCAGCCATGTTGTGACTCACAAACAACACCGTGAGCCCCTCTTTGGCAACGTCCCCCATTTTGCCAAGGCACTTTTTTTGAAATGCAGCATCTCCCACTGCCAACACCTCATCGACAAGCAAAATCTCAGGCTCCAGGTGCGCTGCGACGGAGAACGCCAGCCGAACATACATGCCGCTGGAGTAACGTTTGACTGGGGTGTCAATAAATTTCTCTATTTCAGCAAAGGCTACGATCTTATCAAATTTGCCTTCAATCTCTGCCTTTCTCATGCCCAGGATAGCCCCGTTTAAGAAAATATTCTCTCGCCCCGTCAGTTCCGGGTGAAACCCAGTGCCCACTTCAAGCAGCGAGCCCACCCGGCCGTGTATTTCAGCCCTGCCCTCCGTTGGTTCCGTAATGCGTGACAGGATCTTAAGCAGAGTGGTCTTGCCAGCCCCATTTCGGCCGATGATGCCTACAACTTCACCGCGCTTGATTTCAAAGGAGACGTCCTCGAGGGCCCAAATGAAGTCATTCGACGGCTCAAGGCTCAAGGCTGAAGGCTCAAGGCCATGTGAGAACCGTATACTTTTCAGGTGGCGAAATGGAGCGGTTAGAGTGCCCATGATCGATTCTCGAAGAGTCTTGTAATACGCCTGTTGATGTTCCCCTAGCTGGTATTGCTTGGAAAGGTTTTGGACTTTGATGGCGAGATCACTCATAGTGACAGCTGACAACGGACAGCAGACCGCTGTTTATGGAGCCGCTGTGGATTTCAAGTGGTTTCTAACAGCCTGAAGTTTTCCAAAAAGCTGCTCGCTCAAGAAACAGGACCGTTGAAACATATCTTTTGTCGATGTAGTTCCTTCGTTTCATCAGATGGAGACAAGCAACTGTTTCAACCAGAGATCGGATTGCAATGCCTATAAATCGATTTTGTTCTGCATTGCTTTGACCCGTCGATCCCTCGGCAGTGTTCAAGGCAATTGAAGTAGGAGCGCGCAGGGCCTTTGATCCTAAATTACGCTTTTCGATCTGGGGTAGTTTTTCAGCAATCTGATAAAAAAGATCGATATATGCTAACGCCAGTTCCCAAATCTCTAATTTTTCGAATTTATAACCCATCTAGAAGTACTTGATATCTTAAATAAGCTGCCATTGATCAGCCATCAGCGGTCCGCGGTTAAGTTCTTTCTCTGCGGTCTGCGGTCGTTAGTCCGCCGTCTCTTAAACTATATCTGCAAATGTTTTCTCCATCCTCCGAAAATAAAAGGCGCCGCTGATTAGGAGAACAATGGCCACGAGAGAGGAGACGGCCACCATTGGCCCAGGTGCTGTTTGGGTGCCCAGTAGGGCCCAACGGAAGCCTTCTACCACACCTACCATCGGATTAATCGCGTATAGTGTTCTCCATGGTTCAGAAAGCAGGCTGCTCGGGTAGGCAATAGGTGTCGCAAAGAGCCAGAATTGGCTGATGAACCCAACCGTGTACCGCACGTCTCGGTATTTCACATTTATAGCAGAGAGCCACAGGCCAACCCCTAGGGCTGTGATCAGGGCGAGGAGGAGTAGACCAGGCAAGAAGATGATGGCAGCAGTAGGATACAGCCTGTAGTAAAACATCATCACCACCAGCATAATAAACGCAACGACAAAATCTACCAAGCCGGACAGGATGCTGGAGATCGGGATTACGAGTCGGGGGAAGTATACCTTGCTGATGAGATGAGCACTGCCCACCAAGCTGTTGGAAGACTGGGCTAGGCCTTGAGCAAAAAATGTCCAAGGCACCAAGGCAGCATAACTAAAAATGGGGTAAGGGATGCCATCGGACGGGACTTTGGCCAGCCTCCCAAAGAAAAGGCTGAATACAACCATGGTGAAAAAGGGCTGAATGACTGCCCACGCAGCTCCCAGTGCCGTTTGCTTATACCTTACTTTGATATCTCGCCAGACTAGAAAATACAGGAGCTCCCGATACTCCCAGATATCCTGGAGCTTAAGGCTTATACAGCCTCGGGACGGCTCAATAATGGTTATGGGGGCGTTTTGGTTCATAAACATAACAGCATTTGGAAACTGGCATAGTATACTGAGAGCCTTGGTTTTTTCTAAGGGGAGTTTTGGAATAAAGGTCTCTCAAGATGATCTTGACTACACGATCCGGCATAAGCATATACAGTACTTATCTCCCTTCTTCAGATTCTGCCCATATACGTGTCTCACGGGCCGATGTCATCTGAAAAACCAAACCGCAGTATGGCCCAAATAGCCTTAAACCCGTCTCTCCAGCCGATCTTTTTCCCTTCCTGATACGTCCTTCCAGAATAGTTAATCGGGATTTCGAAAATCTCTGCATTTCTTTTTGCCAGCTTCATCGTTATCTCCGGCTCAATCCTGTAGTCCTTGCTTCTAAGAGGAATGCTCTTCAGTAATGCGGTTCTCACGGCCTTATAGCAGGTTTCTATGTCCGTCAGATTCAGGTTCGAAATAAGATTGGACAGGAACGTCAGGAATCTGTTTCCAAGTTCGTGCCTGTAGAAGAGGACTCGCCGGTACTCGTGCGGCGCAAATCTTGATCCATAAACGGCGTCGGCACCCTCTTCAACAAACAGGGGAATCATTCTGATAATATCTTTCGGATGGTATTCGAGATCAGCATCATGGACCACCGCTATTTCGCAGACGGCTGCCTGCAATGCCGTCTGAACGGCCACGCCTTTTCCCATGTTTTTTTCGTGATTGATGAATTTCCACTGCACCACTTCACTCTTCAGTGGAAGTTCCGAGGAAAGCCTGTCAAGTATCTCTGAAGTATTGTCAGTTGAGCAATCGTTCACAACGATGACCTGAACCTTTTCAAGGTAGGGACTTTCCTCCAGCACCAACAACCTATACAGGCTTCTTTCTACAAATCGCTCTTCGTTATAGGCAGGCACCAGCACGGACAGCGATGTTTTTTTCATACTACCCAGAGGCTCTTGCTCTTGTGCAATTCGTTTTGAAAAAAGCGTCAGGGATTGGAGATCTTTGAATAACTGTTTCGAACGGTTATTGTGGAGTATTTGGGGTAGCCATTCCCGGCTCCGTCGGGATGAAAGGCCCACGTCAGTGGGTATATCCTAAACTGTTTGATCCGCCTGAGGCGGAGGGTTTCTGCGATTTAGTGGGTGAGCCCGTGGGCTGGGTCAAAAAGCTTGTAGGAACGAGCGAAAATAGATTGTGCAAAGGCTCAACAGTTCAAGACTTTTGGTTATAACTTACCAGCTCCGCCCCCTGGGTTACAGAAGACATAACCAAGTCAACTACTGTCTCTCACAGAGCTCGCTGAGACCACCAAGTACTGACTCGAATCGCTGAGACCGCGATTCAACTCAATCTGCAACGCTACGCGTAAGTCGCAAGGTCAGCGCTTCACCCCTCGCCGGTCAACCCTGACCCAAGAGTCAATTCTTCACGGGCTGTTGCCCAAACAAGAATTCCTTTGAGCGGGCATTAAGGCGTTTTTTGCCAACAAATGTTGGCGAAGTGGAAGACTAGCGATGTCAACTGCTTGATCCGCCGCGGCGGAGAGTTTTGACATCGCCTAGAGCGAGCCCCACATTTGTCAAAAAACGCTTTAGCCCAAGCGAAAAGGGATTTGGGCAACAGCCCTTTCAGGTTGAAGTATTTAAGACAACCGATGGAGTGGTCAGTCACCCTGATCTCTGTTATTTCCCCAGAGCAATACCTGAGGCCGTTTCCTCAACTCCGGAAGGAGTTTCTCATACTCTTGACGATTCAGCACCAAGGGGCGGATCTTCCGCTTCATGTGCTGCTCTGTTCTTTCTATCAAATAGTTCAGATGACCCTTGTCAATCCTTCCCACCAGCACCAGGTCTATGATCCCCGTATCCTTTCCCTCCGCGTAATCACCGATTAAATAGGCCACCTCAAGGTCCCCCAATTGATTCACAATGCCATCTACCACCTGATCAACGCCCATGACCTTGGTAACCATGGACCTGAGTTCAGGGAACAGCGGATGGTCTTCATTGGCCGTGTACAAGACCTGTCGTCCATTTCTTTCTGATTTCAGCAGATTAGTACGGGTAAGCTGGTTGAGCTCTTTGCGAACCGAGTTGGTGGAAACGCCAAATTCGTTGGCAAGTTCCCTAAGATACGAGCGCAGCTCGGGATTGAAAAAGAAGCGCACAAGAAGTTTAATTCGGGTTTTGGACGGTATCAGCCCGGAAAATAGCGTCTCCAATTGGCACTCCTTTATGAGTACTTTTAGTACTCATAACATGGCAAGAAATCCGAGGTCAAGTGCTTTTTGAAGTTTTGACAAGGATTACACAAGGGCACCTGGTCTAGGCGCGGACGAACCCCAATTGAACAATGCAAATTCAATGGGCCCGGCACAGACTAACGAAGATTGGTGTTGTGTGTGGCGACGTTTCTCCGACGCCGATTTCCCGGATGGTGGGGATCTTATTTGCGCATGCGCTGTTTCTGAAAGCGCTTGGTATGCTCTTCAAGCCATTCTTCGGCTTGTCTATTCGCCTCGTCAATGGAACGGTAGCGAAATATACCACGCATATAGTCTCTGGGGTATAGCCTATCTACGAAATTCCAAAGGCGAGCAACCCTGTCGAAGTATTCCTGGTCTGGCTCAAAGCAGTAGAGTGCATCATCGGCTTCTTCGAAACTGCTGAATTTCTGTATTCTACCCTTTTCATCTCCTTTCATTGTGAGCTATCTCCGTCACAGGCTTCTTTCTTCAGGCTTCGTTGCCCGATGAGTTTCCTCAGAAACAGGGCGTCCTGGCGATCTTTCGGCCGCACCGTGTCCTTTTTCAAACGATATAATGTTTCCGGCGTGGCTACGCGGACGTTAACGTCATGGACTTCAACTACTTCCATATCCAAGTCATCAAAAGCAACCGCTTCGCCCAAACGGGCAAGGATATCTAAGCAAAATCCATCAGGGGTTCCGTACCGTATGACTGGATACCGTTCCAACTCACTAAGTGTGATCTCACCAATACAAGTGTCATTATATACAGACATAAGAGCTTCTCTAAGCCTCTCAATATTTGCTTGCTCCGGCTTGACAAAGATATCCACATCCTCTGTAGTACGTGGTAGGCCCTGAAGAACGACAGCTACCCCACCAACAAGAATGTATTCCACACCCTTTTTTTCAAGAGCCCCCAAGACTTTCATAAAACTCGTAAACTTATCCACAAGTAGCACCTATGAGTACATGTGAACACTGGTGAAACATCTTCACACCCATTCTTACGACATTATGAGATTTTCGGCGTACCCGGGGCTAGGCAAAGTGAACGGTCCATCCTTGCGGATCAAGAAACTTATGGGAACCAGCGAGAAGAGGCTGTGAAAAGCCCTCAGTGTCATGAAATCAGGCCTAGAAGCCGGGGGCTGAAAGTTGAAAGGTCAATGCGGAAAGGAAAAACAAGTTGTACTCATCAAAGGCTCTCACGGATGAAACAGGGGCAGGGTTAGGCTCAAACCTGCCGTGGCCACAAAGCAACCTCCACCGCCACCACCACCGCCGCTTTTCGTAGTAAAGGTCATGTCATCTCCGTACACTGCCCCTTTGGTATTTGTGGCCACCAAACGGAAATGATAGCTTGTGCCCTTATTCAGCCCGGAAATATCTTCACTCACGGGCTCTGCCGTACCGCCTGCATTCAAATTCAAGCCCCCTGTGCTCAATTCGTAGCTTTCGGTCGTACCGTACTCGAAATAAGACGTGGTGCTTTCACCATTGGGATTGACCGTCCCAGTCAGCTTGGCCGAACTTGAGGTCACCGAATCGGCCGTGCCCGTGACCACAGAAGGTGCAGCAGTGGTGATGATGGCAGGGCCTCCTGTGTCAACAATCGTGCCGACAACGGAAAGAGCATCATCTCCCCGCTTTCCATCACACAGATGGAGGACGATCCGGGTCAAGGTCTCCTCGTGAAAGATCTCAGCACCCGTCTCTCTGTCAAACATGAATTCGTACCAGTGGTCATGATCAGGGCTGTCTGGTGTCCTTCCGTATTTGTAGTAAGCCTCAATGTTCGTATTTCTGGGCAGCAGCAGGGTCACGTCTTTGCAACCGTCCTGTGAATCAAATTCGCTGACCTGAAAACGAAAGAAGCCGTGGGGAAACCCTCTTCTGAATGGGGTGTTTGCCGGATCCGGGTTGTCAATGGCCGCACAATGACTTAAACGGCCCGGTTCGGAAACAGCCAAAGTCACATAGTGCTGCTTGTCAAAAGTATGACCTGAGGCCACATTCGCATATTCGCTGTCCGCATAGCCGTCCCCATTACCATCGTAGTTGGGATCATCTCTGTTAGGCCCCCATTCCTCCAACGAATCAAAACCATCTCCGTCTTTGTCAGCAGCACCTTGCCAAGAATAGACGTGCACCTCGTAAGGGCTAAAACTATCTATTATCGTACCGTTTATTAGAGATACCTGTCTATCACCGTCGAGGTCTTCTTCGAAACGCACGTCAACGGTTGATGATTCCAGCTCCATGTTGATGGCGAATGACACATCAGCCAGGGCTTGCTCCTTTGTGTTGACCGCGAAGAGATAGTACCTATTGCCTTCTCTCATCAACTTAAAGTCAATATTGCTGTTGTCACAGGCAATGTCGTTATCATTCGTCTGGTGAATGGAAAGGATGACATCCCTGAGGTCACGAATCTCAGCTGCAATCTCCTTTATCTGTGGCCACCTGGTCCCATAATCGGCATCATCCCGGATGTTGAAATAAGAGTAGTAAATGAGTCCCTTGGCACCATGGTTGGTGGCCAGATAGGTCATGGCCCGCATTTCTTCTTTTGTGGGAGGCCGCCCTGTGAGATCGCGCCCCGCCGGGTCACCGGGATAATCCCTCCAATCAAATATCTGGGGCACAAACCAAAGGGGTCTGCCAGCCTGGAGTGCTGTATCCGCCACTTCTCCGACAACGGTGATTGGTAAGTTCTCTATTGGATACGAGTCCATTCCCACGATGTCTGTCGTATGCCCCTCTTGTAGTAACCAATCGGTATTCCAATGCACGGACCAAACGGGATGGTTCCCATCCGCCTGTGTTATCGCAGCATACCGTTCTTCCAATTGAGACAGATAGTTCGTCGGGTCGCGTTCGTCATTGAGATACCAGCTTATGACTGCAGGATGGGCCTTAAAGGTGTTCACCTTGTGAGTTATAGTAGCAATGTCATCGGAAAACCTGGCATGATAATGCTCATGATTAAGGTATGAATTAACGGACGTACTTGTAAGCCAGCCATTGCCTTGGGTGGAAAACCCCGCATCCACATCATCAACAATGATGTCTGGGTTGCTATCTCCATCGGTATCCCATCCAATGGCATCGGCAATCACATAGCCATTGGCATCATTGCCTAAAACCACAGTGCCCGATGTTGACCCGGCAAAGGTGAAAGAGCCTATATAATTCCAGGCCCCGGTCTGAATTCTCTGGTCGATGTTGATGGTTTGAGAGAAGCTGCCATAGCTTACCATATAGGGCGCATCGCTGGCCCTGTTTGAACCTCCCGTCCACCAGCCATAAAGGTCGAAAGTGCCGTCTGTAGGCATAGAAAACATCCAAGTAGCCCAGCCCGCCGGCGCCCCGTCAAAGTACTCTGAAAGGGAAAAGATGAGTTTCAAATCTCGCGATGGCAATGCCAGTTCATCCAAGTACCCCCAGATCTGAGCGTCCGTCGCATCAGAGCCACATCGGTTGACGCTATAATTCATCAACGTGTCGAAAGGGCTGTCAGCTATTTCATCTAGCTCGGCAGCGTAACTGCCATTGGTGCATTCAACCACATATAAACCCAGAGGGAAAAAAGGCTCGTCATTAAGAATAAAACGGCCGTAGCTATCAATGTAGGAGGTCAAATCGTCAAACGCCTCCTGTGACAATCTCTCTATTAGGTACGTGTCTTGCTTTAGGAGAGTTTTGCCTGTGAAGAGATCTATGGCAAGAGTGTAATCTCCCGGTGGGGTATCGGCGGCAATATCCAAGTCCACCTCAAAACGCTTCGACGAAGGAACTATGGGACCATCTTGGAGAACAATATCCCCGCTTTCATTCTTGAGCGCCACCGTGATCTCTAATTCGCCCAGCGTCAAATCCTCCTCTTCAGGGGTCAGAATAACTTCTACTCCTATTTCAGGAGACCGCGCATCCGGTAAAAGCTTGTCCCTGTAGTTTGGCCGTAACAGGACCGTCTCCAAAACGGACTTTGCCTGTCTTTCCACCATGACATCGTCAAACCAGGCCGTCCCCGTTGATCCTTGCAGCATGGAGACAAAAACCGTGGCGGTTGTCGCGTTTTCCGGCATTATCAGACCTGAGAGACCAGTATACTGCCAGTCTTGGGTGCCTTTCACTGTCTTGAAACCATATTCTCCACCTAACCATGTGCTTGGGCTGGACCATTCCACGAATACCTGTGCTCCGGCACCGCTCACACTCTCCGTCTTAATCCACGCGCCAACATCGTAAGATTCACCTGGAGTCACCTGGAGACTCTGACCCATCCAAATATGATTGCCTGCAGTCTCAGAAACGGTTACTTTAAGAGATTGGGCGCCAGCATGAAATGCCCCGCTGTCTAAAGAGTAATATGTCTGGGAGTTGCTCGCCCACGGCGAGCCAATGCCTGCCTCAAATCCTGGATTTGTCACAAGATTCTCGGCCGCGGCGCCTGATGCCCAGAGGATCAAAAATGCCATGAAGAAATAGAGGCAGACCATTCGCATGTTAGACCTCGCTATTGGGATGAATTGATATGTCGAAGAAGGCGGAAGGACAATGTCCGCCTCAGCAGTCCCATTTAGAAGTGACGAGACATATGCTCTTTTCTTACCCAGAAAAAAAACACAAGGGCGGCCGAGATAAGACCCCCTACCATCACGTACCCCGGGCCCTTCGTGGTTTCACCGCAAGACGCTGTTCCAATAAAACAAGACCCCCCTCCACCGCCACCACCTCCGCTTGGAGGACCTGGTTCCTCTGGATCGTCATCCTCACCGTTGTCTGGCTCCATGTCAACGTCGGCACTGAGGTATATCTCTGCGGCCTGCCCTTCACCCCCCACCCAAGCTATGTGAGTTCCACTGATGCGGGGATCTCTATCCTCAATGTCATTATCGGTGATCTGCTCATATGTCTTGAGGCTAGCGTTATAGACAACGATCTCCCTGTCGTTTCCATCGAATCGGGTCATCACCGTTAAATCTCCATCTGTCTGGGCACTGTCGGTCCATACAAAGCCTTCAGGGGCAGGTTCGGCACCATTACCATTATTACCAAAGTAATACACAAACAAGGCGGTATTGCCTGCATCATCGGCTTGCACCCACGTAACGCCTTCATCATTAATGCGGGGGAAACTGTCATCCAGGGTGCCCAAAGGATCAACAGAGGCAGACACTGGCGTCGTCATTCTAGGGACAATGTCATGAAGAAAGATCTCGCCCGGTTCAACTGACCCCGTGACCTCCTGTGATGTCCACACTACCCGGCCATTTGCAATCTGAGGAGGGGAATCTACATTCGTGTCATTGGTAATTTGAGTGGTTTTGCCGTTCGATATATCGTACAGGAAGATTTCACCACCAGAAGAGCTAAATCCTAACCAGACCACATAATTCCCATCAGTCCGAGGGGAAATGTCACCATAGTCATTATCGGTAATCTGGCAGAATTCTTTGGCAGCTATGTTATAGAGAAAAATCTCCCAATCGCCGTCGATATTACCTTGCCAGACTAAACAGTCACCCTTCACCCAGGGGAAACTATCCTCATAGGAATTTTTGACAACCTGTCCACCACGGACCAGGCTACTGAAACTCAGCATTACGGTTAATAATAGGGCAAACAAAGCAGTCAGTTTAGATTTCATGGTCTTATTCTCACTATGAGTTTGATGACAGTTTCCTTTTGACCGTTATCCCCTCACCCAGGAGATGTGTGCATTGCTCGATGAACATAAAACATGAATCGCTCAATTCTTACCAAAAGACTACCAATTGATCGGATCGGAACCCCCATAGGCACCCATCGTGGCCCCACCAACTCCGCCACCTATGGCTGGCGATCCGGCTTTAAGGTGATAGTCTTCACTTCCCTCCGTAGTACTTACAAACAGGGGATCTGCGATAATATCATGTGGGTCCACCATTACAAACGGATAGGGCCAGTTTGCCCCACAACCACCGTACTGCTTATTTGCACAGGACAAAATGCGTGCATAGGAAACACCAGTATCTGTATACCACCCGCAATCATCGGTTGTTCCATTATTGAGATATACGAGGTTATAGTCCCTATAATTAATACTATCAGAAGAATAAACCGGGTTGTCGGGACATGTAGTAAGATCCGTTGGCATTTTTCCAACCCTGAGTCCTGTTGTTATGTTATAGGCAGAAATGTTATTCCTTATGCGGGGATTGGGGTAATTAGCGGAATCGCTAAGTGTTCCCTCTGGTTGCGCATTAACAGCACCTGCAAGGTTGTCATAAACAATACCGCCCCCAGTATCGTCATCTGGATCGGTGGGGGTGTCGTTGTCATTGCCGTTATGAGCTACTGTGTTGTTGACAATCTCGGTAATATAATCGCCGAACCTGATCCCCCCTCTGTGATTTCTATACACCAGGTTGTTATGAATGGTGCCGGAAGCATGTCTTACATCAATGCCACCGCCGTAGCCGCTTTCACCATTGCCATAGATCTTGTTTTGTGTAATGGTAAGGTCAGCGGAGCCAGGACCGCCAAGAAACCCTGTAGTATCACTGAAGGCATCATCTGCTATATCGGTGCCGGTATGGATTCCTCCGCGCACATTGTCACGGATCTTGTTCCCGATAATGCGAAGTTCACAGGAATTTTGGATCCCAATCCCTCCCCGAGTATTTTGATAAATATCGTTTTGGTCGGTAATAGTTACGGTCCCAGTAATGGCATCTATTATCCCGATTCCGGCATACGTGTTGTTAGAGTAGATCTTATTTCCTGAAATCGTCACCGGTTGTGAACTGGCGTTTATGGGGTCTGAATATAAAATCGTTATGGTTGCTTTGTTAAAAGCCACTCCGCCCGTTCCATTGTCATTGATGTTATTATTACTCCCAATAGTTAAATAAGACGCACCGGCTACCGTAATGCCGGCTTGAGTATTATCGTTAATATTGTTATTCTGAATGGTTGCGATCGCGCTTTCTGAACCTATATCTATCATGCATATTCCTGCTTTTGAATTGTTATTAACCTGGTTATTATCAATCGTAACAGCACCGTAAATATCTTCCAATCGTATTCCGGCTGTTCTATTTCCATAGATACGGGAGGTCTTTGGCACGCCAGTGCTCGTGCCTCGGATGACGACCTGGGTGGTATTGTCGGCATGCCCCTTTAGGAATATGCCAGCTTGATCGGTGACACTATTGCCGTTTATGATATTGTCCTCAATCGTTACGATCGAATCTTCATAAAGATAGTCTTCATTTGAAGAGTAATCAGGGGCAGAGGTGGCTATGCCGGCTTCTTTTGGTCCGGTGATTGTGTTTCCGGTAATAGTGGCTTCAATATACCCATTTAATCTAACCCCCGAGTGAAGGCTTGTGTCCCCGGATATGGTGCAATCCTCCACAGTGACAGCAGCATAGGTACTCGTATTTGCGTTGCTGATAAAAACCCCGGCGCCTTTTCCACCACTTGACCTCTTGATATCAAAACCATCTATGATGGTGCCTGTCGGTACTCCCTCGCTATCTCCTTCTATGTATATAACCGGAACATCGCCGCTGTCTGTACATTGAATGATAGCAGAGCCTTCATTTTCAGCTTGGATGATCAGGTTGTTTTTTGTATTGGCAGCCGAAGTGCCAAGCTCGACATACTCCGTGTATGTCCCGTCTCTGACAATAATGGTGTCTCCGTCAGCAGCGTTATTAATGGCAATCTGAATGGTCCCATGATCGTCAGGCACATAAATAGTGGCTGCCCTCGCACCTCCATGAATGGTCACTAGTACAAGAAAAGACAGCAACAATTCAGTGGGTACCCATTTTTCCTTCACTTCGACTACCTCCTTTGAGCTCTAAGGCCATGCGAGACCTTTGCACAACCCCTTCTCACTTGATTCTGTGAGCTATTTGATCCGCCAGGGCGGACCGCTCATCCCGACGGAGTCGGGAACGGGTACCCAAAAAAGACCCACAATAACCGTTCGAAGGCGACAGGTTTTCGCAATATCTCGGCTGGCTTCACCGACGAGTTCCAACCGAAAGCATTCCAAAGTCTAAAATCGAAAGCCTATCCCTGTCATTCAAAGGTCTCACGGAGGGCTAACTGCCTACTGTCACAATGCGAAATCTAGGAACCCGATAGTCGGGATGACTGAAATAGGAAAAGAAGCGAAATCTTAATCTTGACCAAGTGTCCGACCCTGTGTTAATACATTGATAATATAAATTATTTTCTAGGAGAAGTCAATATGAAAGCGATCTTGGTGTTGGCATGTGTTGTTTTGGCAGGACTTGTCACGGCAGGCTTGGCCCTGACTCCGGCTGAGGGCAAACAAGAAGATTCAGTGGACGCCTTTCATGTCTTTCCAGTGGGAAAGGTGAAAAAGGAGGCAGGCACAACCACCATAGAAATCTACCCAGAATATGCCGATGCCCTTTTGGGCCTAAATCAGTTCTCCCACTTAGTGGTTCTCTATTGGTTTGACAAGAACGACACGCCCGAGAAGAGAAAGACGCTGCGTGTTCACCCTAGAGGCAACATGAGTAACCCGCTCACAGGCGTCTTTGCCACCCGCTCCCCCAGGAGGCCCAACCTCATTGGCCTCTCTGTATGCAAGATTCTCTCTGTAAGGAATAATGTCATCCGGGTCGATGCAATCGATGCCTTCCATGGCACGCCGGTGCTGGATCTGAAACCTTATGTACCCCGCATGGACAGAGTGCACAATGCTTCAGGCCCGAAGTGGGCAAAATAGAGCTGAAAGTGGAGAGCTCAATGTTGAAAGCTCAATGCTGAAGGTCGGAAGGTGAAAGAGGACCAATATTTCAATGAAATTCGCCTATCAAAACCTGGACGTGTGGAACAAGGCGGTCGATTTCGCCGTTCAGGTAATTGATCTTGTAGAAGATCTGTCTACAGACCGTAAACACTATCGGTTGCTTGAACAGATTGAAGCTAGTTCCACGAGTGTGTCTATGAATATTGCCGAAGGAAAGGGACGCTTTTCAAAGAAGGAGTTTGTTCAGTTCTTGTATGTGTCGAGAGGCTCTCTCTATGAAACAATGACCTTGCTCGAAGTCTTCAAAAGAAAGAAATGGATTTCTGACGAAGCGTATTCCAAACTCGAATTAAGTGGAATAGAAATAGCGTCGATGATCAAAGGGTTGATAAACTCAATTTCAAACAGTTGATGCGGTATTTGTTCGCTTTAAGCTTTGAGCCTTCAGCTTTAAGCATTGAGCTTCCCACCTTGACCTCTTTTCACTCTTGTTCTCCACAAACAGGACATTCGGGGTTTCTGAAGACTTCAAGCTCCTGAAATACCATGGTGGATCCGTCTATAATCAACATGCGTCCGGCTGAAAGCCTCCCGATCCCAGTCAGGTACTTAATGGTCTCTAGGGCTTGCAGGCTTCCTGTGACGCAAGAAACGGCGCCTATGACTGGCAACGGCTCACTGGCCGGGGCCTTGGGGAAAATGCATGCAAGGCAGGGGGTCTTGGGAGGGTCGAGAAAGACGACACGCCCTTCCAACCCCCATATGGCCCCGTGAACCATGGGGATACCCTTCCTCACGGCACAGTTATTCAAGGCATAACGGGCGGAAAAATTGTCTAGGCAATCCACGATCACCTGGGCGTCCCCCACGACATCACCCACGTTTCGATCAGTGATCTTCTCTGATATGGCCTCAACGGTGATCTCTGAATTGATGGACAAGAGGGTCTCCCGCGCAGAGCGGGCCTTCCTGGTGCCGACACTTTTTTCTGTATGCAAGAATTGTCTGTTGAGATTGCTAATCTCAACAGTGTCGAAATCGCAGATCCTGATGTGTCCCACACCTGCGAGGGCAAGATTCAATGCAGCGGGACACCCCAGGCCACCTGCCCCGGCGACAAAAACCCTGGCGGCCTTAAGCTTTTTCTGGGTTTCCGGACCCCATTCAGAAAGGATTATCTGTCTTTGATAGCGTTTCAAAGATAGAATACCAGGACAACGTGTTGTGAGTTGTCCATTTTGTGAGCATTGCGAGAGTTCACTACAGCGCAGTCTGATGCTGGATGCACGATACTGGACACTTCAAAGAGTCTCTCCCATCATTTCGCTTATCTGGCATCAAGTAACCAGTACCCAGAATCAGAGAATCAAAAGCGAAAAGTTCTTCATAAAAGACTAATGCTTATCTTGCTGAAAACACTATCTCAAATTGCTCAAACACTGCAGCGCCCGTCTTTTTCGCTAAGGGGGCAGAGCCTTTCACTCTGTTCACACGGGCCTTTCTCTAGTAGTTTCTCTCTTACGTATGCAACCGCTCTGCGTGTCAGCTTTTCAGACATGCCAACGTGGTTCTTGGGATCAATGATTCTTTCAACATCCTCACGCCTGAATCTTCCCTGTATCTCCTTATGGTTCATCAACAGATCGATCAAGGGTTGACTGGTCTCAATAGCCTCCATGGAGGTCTCATAGACAATCTCATGGGCCGTCTGCTTCCCTATGGTCTCTCCGAGAAAAAACATCAAGGCCTCTGTTGAAATGAGCGTGGCTGCCTTGTCAACATTCTCACGAATCCTATTTTCATGGATGATAAGATCCTTCAAGATCGACTTCATCAAGGACAAAAGCCCGCACACAAAAAGGGATGTGTCCGTTATGGTGACCCACTCCAACCTCACGGCCCGATAATCCCGTTCGTGCTCATTAATCATCCCTTCAAAGCCCAAACCCGCATTGGCCTTAATGAGCCTTGCCAATACGATGACTTGCTCGCACATTTCAGGATTTCTCTTGTGAGGCATGGTACTGCTCCCCACTTTGCCCATTTGAAAAGGCTCTTCCAGTTCCCCAGTTTCACTCCTCGCCAGGCATCGGATCTCATTGGCTATCTTGGCACAAGTGCCAGAAATCATGGCCATGGTGGCAAGGAATTCAGCCCCCCGGTCCCGCGAGACATGCCAGGCTGTGAGGGGCGCCTTTAGTTTCAGCCTCTGCGAAAACAGGGACAATAGCTCAAGGCCCTTATTACCAAAGGCATCCATCGTACCAACCCCCCCGAAAAGCTGACTCACCAGCACCCGCTCCTTGCATTCCATCAGTCGCTCGACGTTTCGCCAAAGCTCATCTAGCCACACAGCCACCTTTAGCCCCAGTGTCATGGACAAGGCATGTTGTGTGTGCGTGCGACCAATGGTAACAAGCCCTGAGTAACGCTCGGCCAGTTCCATCACTTGTCGGACAATCGCCGTAAGGTCGCGCTCAACAATACCCAGTATGTCACGAATCTCTAGGACCTGGGCAGTGTCTTGAATATCCTGGGTAGTGGCACCAAAGTGAATGAATTCTCCAGCAGCGGCGTCACAAACTTCCTGCCACGCCCTAAGCAAAGGGAGAAGGGAGTGACTGGTTGTCTTTATGCCCGCCTTAATGGCCTCCAGGTCCAAATAGCGAAGGTGGGCCTTCTCAGTGAGGGCCTCGGCTGCCCATTTGGGAATCATTCCAAGATCCGCCTGTGCTGAGGCCATAGCGGCTTCTATCTCTATCCAGCGTTGGTACCGATATTTATCGCAAAAGACCCTGCGGGCCTCCTCAGTGGTATAGCCGCTGCTATAGAATCGTGAATCGGTGATATGGCTGTTTGGCTTGCACGAAATCATGATCGCTTCCTAATTGATGCTTCACAGAAAACCCGCTCCTTGCGTTCAAAAATTCGAGATCCGAATCTCGAAACACGAAACAATGACAAAAATGGTAATATCTCAATGACCAAAACGATCTAATTCCAAAGAGTCATCAATTATCTTGACCATTCTGTCATTTCGCATTCGAATTCTTTTTGAATTTCTTAGTTCCGTATTCGGATTTCCCTTGAACATGACTTTTCGTTCAGGCACTGATTGGCATTATGAGAATCCATCACGTTCATAGGCATTGACCAGCGCCTTCTAAATCCGAAATTGAGAGGCCCAAATGTTCTAACCACTTTTGCTCTTGACCAATATTGCGCCGAAGATATTCATGAGTTCCGTAGCCTCGTTAACTAAAACCTTACGCTCATTCTCTTGCTCTGGCGCGTCACCAATATCCAACAGTCGCAGCCAGTATCGGCTTTCTTTAGCCTCTTTCCGACTAATCTTGATTCTCATGATGAAGTCCTTCTTGCTGAGAGATTCATTGGCCTCGATGTAGTTCGCGCCGACAGAGCCCGAAGCACGAATCACCTGCTTTCCGTCTTCCATATTTCCCATGGTCTTTTTCAGCTTTTTTACCAATGCTCTGACCCGTTTTGCAAACGCAAGCGTTCGATCTTCCAGATCATATTGCTTGGGTTTATCTCTTTTTGTCATTCGAATTTGTCTCGGGCTTCGATATTCGACATTAGGATTTCGTTACCCGATACTGCAGAGTTGACCATCACGACAGAGTCTCTCCCCCTCAGACACATAAATCCTGCGATGTGAACCCTACAGCTTTGTTGGATCTGAAGCCCTCTTCCCTTCAATCTCCTCCACAGTCTCGTCTACTATCTCCAGGGCATGCCCGATGTATCTTTCCGGGTGGTCGAGATATTCTATTTCATCACTCGTAAGGAGATTCCCTGTATCATGGTCATCCATGACAGCCCTTTTGAATGGAATCCCTGCATCCATGGCCTTGTTTGAAAGCTCGTGGAGCTTCTCTAAAGACTTCATCTTGCCCATGGTGTGGCTCAACTTGAAAAGCAGCCATTCCGATGTGATCATGGCTTTCTGAAGATGGAGATTTTCCTTCATGCGATCAACGTTCACCTCGAGGCCTGACATCACATCTAGCATGTACTTCAAGGCGGCGCCGGTGTGGATGCATAGCTGGGGCACAGCCAACCACTCCCCCCACAGGCAGCGGGCATCTCGCTCGTGCTCGTGCGCCATACTCTCTACAACGGTCCCTGCCAGGTGTCTCACATGCCGAGAAAGGACGACAACCCGTTGACAGATAACAGGGTTTCTCTTATGAGGCATCGTGCTACTGGCCATAGCTCCTTTTGGCGCAGGTTCTTTCAACTCGCCGATTTCCGTCTTCTGAAGTTGGAATATCTCATTGGCCATCTTCGCGAACGTGGTGACCATGAGGGTAAAGGCACAGGCCAATTCCCCGATGTGCTCCCTGGAGCTATGCCACGCCAAGGGACGACGCCTGAGGCCCAAGAGGTCCAGGGTGCGTCTGGCAACTTCCATCGCATGGGGCCCCAAGGCGGCCATGGTTCCAACGGCACCGCTCAATTGCCCGAACGTCAATCTCTGAGAAAGGTCTTTAGTCCGGTCAATGTGACGCCGAATCTCGCTTGACCAAGTGACAACCTTTAGGCCAAAGGTGGCAGGTAGGGCCTGTTGGCCGTGGGTGCGGGCCACCATGGGCGTTGATCGATGCCTCTTTGCCAGATCCAGGCAAGTCATCTCCAGGGCCCGAAGATCGCGATAAACGACGGCCAAGGTCTTTCTCAGCTCAAGGACTTCGCCAGTATCCAGAACGTCTTGAGTAGTCACACCGAAATGAACGTACTCTCCGTAGCCCTTCTCGCAGACGTTGCGAAGACCGTTTATCAACGGCATGAGAGAATTGCGGCTATGAAGATACCCCTCGTGAACGGCGTCCAAGTCTAAGTATGCAAGCCTTGCCTTGCTTTGGATCTCATCAGCCGCTTCTTGAGGGATCACGCCCATCTCTGCCTGGGCCTTTGCCAGGGCAGCCTCGAAATCGAGCCACCGCTGGTACCTTGCCTTTTCGTCAAATATGGCTAGTAGTTCAGGGGTGCTATAGACGTTTGGATTTATTTCAAAATCAATGGGATGAGAGGGCATGATTGTTGCGCCTTGGGGTGTTGGGAAGAGGAATGGATGGTTTGCTGGATCCTGAGGACCCTTTCAGCTATTGAGCCTTCAGCTTTCAGCTCACAGAGGGCCGTACGGTTTGGCATCGGGATAGATCGGGGCTTCGGAGCACAGATCCAAGGCTGCCTCCCTTGGTGTGGTGCCGTCTTTCTGACTCCGCTCTAAGACCCTCTTCACCATGCCACGCATGCCTTCAGCCAAGCCGTTAAGCAAATCTGCTGCAGTGGGATGGGATTTGGGACCAAACAGCGCCTTCATCGACATGGAACCACCGCATCCTGCCACAAAATCCGGTATGGTAATAATCCCACGATCGTTCAGTACCCTTTCCGCCTCCTCAGTAATGGCAAGATTGGCACCGGGCACGATGGCCTTTGTGGAGATGGTCCCGGCATTATCTTGAACAACAGCATTCTCGATCGCTGCCGGAATGAACACGTCGCACGTGACGTCAAATATGTGACTTCGATCAGCGTACTGTCCGCTGTTCTTCCATCCACTTGGAATGAGGCCGTTCACAGCGTGTTGCACCAAGGCCTTCACATCAAGTGGGTGCTCATTGGTACAGGTGAGGCTTTTCTCCTCATCGGCTATCCCAACCACTTTAACCCCGGCCCTCTGAAGACCATAAGCAGCTGCGCTGCCCAAACCACCAAAACCTTGAATGGCCACCGTTGCCTTTTCATTGGGGATCCCCAGGAACTCAAGGACTCCTAAGCAGGCTGCCGCAAGCCCAAAACCTGAACGCAGTTTTCCGACTGTGGCATGATCCACCGGCTCTCCCAAGAGGCCATAGCGTTTCAAAAAGTACGGGAGATCAAAGCCCTGGGCTTTGGCGATGGCAACCTTTACCGAAGGAATGTCCAATTGCTTCGCAATATCATCAAGTTCTTTCAGCTTCACATTGAGGTCCGGCCCCATGGAATAGCGCTCCAGAATGAGGGGTCGTATGGCCCTTATGAAGCGGTGAAGTGCCGCTGTCTTTCCGGGTGAATGGGGATCATAGTCAATCCCGCTCTTGGCCCCATCTGCCCGAATGCCCGCTATCCGCATCTTCAGATTCATGTTCCGGGCCAAACTGACCACGATGTCACGGGTGAGTCCCTTTTGGACTCTGAACCCTCCAGCGCAAAGCTTGTGGGAAAGGCAGTCAATGGCCAACCACCCTTTGAATCCCTCCAAGGGATCCGTATACTCCACCATCAACTCTGGTTCTGTGTCCAGGATATCTCCCATAATTTCATTTTCTTTCGTCAGGTTGTCGCAACTTTTTAAAAACTAGGGCGTTAGGTGGTCTAATTTGAAAATGGCTGACTGTTTGAGCGATTTTCAGACGTTTTCAAATTGAACCCTCCCCGTGGCCACTCGACTGAGCTCGTCGAAGTCAACCCAAGGGGAATGCGCTCGTTTATTCGGTTCAATTGCCTCTTGGCCAACGTGGTCTTAGGGGCTTTGCCCGAGGTTATTGAGGACTTACAGATTGTCCGTCTTCCACAAGGACCGGTATCTCTCTCTCCCTCATGGCTTCATAAAAGGCTCTAATGCTGGGATGGCTCACATCAACCATGGAAACGATGAATGAAAAAAGATTACTATTTCGGGCCAATATAGCATCCAATTTGGTCGGCGTATCCCTCACAGCATCATGTTCCCAGGGGACAACATGCATATGATAAGTCCCAAATACGATAAGTCCTTCTTGGTCGCACCTATCGTAATACTGCTTGAGCTCCTCAGGATCCGTGATCCAGCCTCTGCTACTCAAGGGCGTCTTCGAAGGGATGGCATGCTGTTCCATCATCTTGTCCATATACGTCTTATAAGGCTCTTGATCTCTGACATTTCTTCTTGCCGGCAGTATTCGCTCCACCTTTAGGGTCGAACCATTCTGGGTGCCTGCCAGCAAACCATAGGCCTTTCGGCCTGCGGACTCACCAGGCAGATACTGTCCCGCGAGTTTCCTCTTGCAATGCGCCTGAATCTCCTGCCAATGCTGAACCGGCAACACTGTGCGGCTGATTTCCCCTAATGAGACCAAATCTCCTCCCCCTACCCTCCAGCTATGGGGATTATGAGAGTGATCTCATCATCCTTATTCAAAGGCAGGCTGTCCCACGTTTCGATCCCAGTCCTAATCAATCTGCTATTGACAAAGATAGATAGGAGAGACGAATCATGATTCACCCTTTTCAGTGCAGGATACCTTCGCCAAAACTGCTCCATGGTTTCTTTCAGGCTATTTCCGTCGACCACGACTTCGCGCTGATTGTCCACATGTTCACGAAGTGGAAAAGGGATGATGAACTTGGGCATGACCTATCCTTGCTCTTTGAGCACCTGTTTCAGTGCCTCTGGGATACACTTTATGATCTCCACCACCTGGGTGGCAGGGGTGGGCCGGCAAAGTTCCCCGGCCTTCCTGTTCACTCTTCCTGCTATCCGGCAGGCTTCAAGATGTGATTTCCCGGCATAGATCAATCCACTGATCATTCCGGTAATCATGTCCCCAGTTCCCCCGACGGGTTCCAACTCCTCTATATTCGGTTCCGTTATGGCTTCAACGATCTCCCCGTCCTGGCAGATATAGTCGACTTTGCCCTTCACGAATAACGTGCGAGCAGCGTTTTTGGACGCATGGGCTCGGCGGATCAACTCAGGCACATCGTCTTCCAGATGAAAGATGAATCCTCGCGTGTAGGCGGGATGGGCCGCTCTCTCGTCAGCCAGGAAGGCCATCTCCCCCAAATCCGGGGTAAAGACATCATATTTGTCAGCATCGCCGCCAGCCTTGGCCACATACATGGCACCGGCATCGGCTATCAGAACAGGCCTTTTTTTCAGGGACGCCATTGTCTCCAAAAAAGCCTTATTCCTGGGAATATCAGGCATGATGTAGTGGAGGGTCAGAACATCCACATCTTCCAGCGAGAGGTTGTCTGCCAGATGCTCATAGATTCTTACACTGCCAGCCCTGGTGCCTATATCCCCTGCCACCAAACCCATGGGGCCTTCCAAGCCAAACTCCTTACAGACGGTGTAAGCAGCTGACATCATGGCGGCTGTCCCTCGGTTCACATCCAGGGCTTGACTGTCCACCCTAAGCCCCTCTTCGGTAACCTCAATCCGACCCAGCGAAAGGGGTAGGTCCCTAATCGGTATCGGCCCAACCAGAAGAAGCATCTCTCCCTCCCGTAATCTTCATCATTTCTTCTCGAGCCGTATTCAGGGAATAGGCGCACATGGAAAAACCTATAAGTACCGGTTCAGGGGCCTCGGAGAGGACTTTGCCTACCATCTCGTAAGCCAAGTAAGGCACATCCGGGCAACCCCCGCCAGACACATTGACGATCCTATTGGTCTTCTTCTCTATGGTAATCTTCATGTTGGCCGCCCTGACCATGAGATACTGGCCAAAGTCCTTGGTTCTGCATAGTCTCAAAGGCTCCAGTCCATTCGGAGATATGGGGAGCACATCTATGGGTGTCAATCCCAGCTTCTTCAAGATCCTCGTAATCCCCGGCTCCTCAACCAATGGGAACTCCACGCACAGGTCGCAGCCGGTACGATACTTCTCAGGAGGGCTGACGACTTTGATATTGTAACTTTCCTCTTTAAGTATCTGCTCAGCCTGCATGACCGTGCTGGTATCTGAAAATATCAAGAGGCCCCTGGTCACGGCTTCAGATTGAAGAGAGACTTCCTCTTTGTTAGCTTTCCCAAACCATTTCATTCCATATAACCTTTGCTATCTCTCTTGACCGACAAGTTTTCTTTTTCGAAATGCCACAGCTACCACCAAAGCAAAAATCAGGCCAATCAGCACCACAATCTTTCCTTCGAACGTGGGGCCAGCAGAAGTGCTTCTGAGCACCCATGAGTATACCAGGCCCCCACCAAAAAGCATCCCTAGCGTTGTCACACCGGCATCTACATCGCCCTGTCCCGCTTTTATCAACTGCCTAAAAGGACACCCATCAATCAATACAGAGGCAATGCCCACGAGGACCATAGCCAAGAAGGTCCATCCATGGTTTAGGTGGGATGCCGGTTGGGCGGTCATCCCCCATCGGAATTGCCCCAGAACGACACTCAGCATGAGAGCCGATAGGAAGGCGGTAATAACGCCATTCAGCAACGTTCTCTCTCCAGCCAGGAAGAAATTTCGTATCCCTCCAGTGATGCACAGCCCTGACCTTTGGGCAAAAGCGCCGATGGCGAGCCCTGTGAATAGTGATATGAATATGGGGGCGTGCCAGGCTGCCGGACCCTTTTGTCCTGTTTTAACAAAAGATGGACTGATGAATAGGAAAACCAGTAGAAGAAGGGCAACTAGTGGAATTACAAGGCCATTCATAGGGGGAAGCGCCTTTTCTCGGTCCAGGGCGAACCCCCCTTTGATGTACCTGACACCCAACCAGATCCCAAACGTGAGCCCCAGAGTAGCGGCAATAGCCGTCAGGTCACCAGCCCCTAAGCGAAGAATCATCTTGATGGGACATCCGATAAAGACAGCACACCCTACGATGATGAAAAAGCCCATGAAAAACCGGATGAGAGGAGAGGAACCTCCTTTCACCTGAAATCGCCCAGACTTTGTGGCCACCAGAAAGGACCCTAATATGAAGCCTATGAGTTCAGGACGTATGTAACTCATACGCAGGTCATCGTGGAGCTGCAAGGCCCCGGCTACATTCTCCATAAAACAGGAGACGCAGATTCCAGAGTTCACTGGATTTCCAAAAGAGACCAGGAAAACACCTCCCAGTCCCAACAGGGCCCCGGTCACTATGGAAGCATCAATCACCCTGAGCGCCCTCATCTATTCACACCCTCCAGCCAACCTACTCTGAAGATAGTAGATGTCTTTCAAGGCGTTCCTAACCTGACTGTCTTCAGGCTTCAGCACCTTTTCCCGTCCAAATTTCTCTCTACCTTCTTCGACAATCTGTTTGATCTCCTCTCCAATGAAAAGTGGTGTTCTTTCATCCACATAGTCCGGCTCCATCTCCACTGCCAGTCGATAGTTAATGATCGTCTCTCTCAGTTCTCCCTGTTTGAAATGCAGCCGTGCCAGATAAACATAGGGCATAGATTTCTTTGGATAGCTTTTCATAATATCTTTAGCTTGTGCCATGGCTTCCTGATAGTGCCCTTGTTCCTGAAAAGCACGCACTTCTTTGAAAAGCTTGTTGTCTTCCTCCATCTGCAAGGCGTAGGAGCTCTTCCCTCCCTTGGCTTCCTCACCAGGATTCTCTTCCCCTCTTTGCATGAGCGCCTGATTTGCCAACATGCCTATGGTGATCACCGCTATGGCCGCTATGGCCGCTATGCTCAGTCTGTCTAACCAGTCCACTATCTAATCACCGTGGAAGTCCCGCGCCATCAATCGGCGAATCTGCAAAGCCAGAAAAGTCCACTGTGCCCAGCGTCACCTCCTCATCCTTGTCCCAGATCAACGCTGTGATGATCTTAGTGTCCGGTGTGCCCCACCAATTATGGCGGGCATCTACATTCCATATCTGACCCTCCATCAGGGAGATGTTATACTCATCATTGTCAGAAATGTTGTTTTCTCGAAGCTGTAGGCCCTTCATGGCATAGACAATAACCCCTTTCCCATTATGAACGGCGTGATTATACCTGATACTCAGGTGGGATCCCATTTTCCCATATATGCCAAAGAACTTGTTGTGATCAATTTGGTTGTGACTCACCACAGCTCTCGAGTCCCTGCTGCACAATACGCCCCCCCCATTTCGAGTAATATGGTTATAGAGAACGGTGACGCATTGGGGTTTGCATTGATCCACATTCTTGAAACCGATCGCCACGCCGTTGTCATGGAGATAACAATTGGCGACCGTGAACTGGGCACCGTGTCCGTGCACTGCAGTATGGCCGTAGCTGATGTCACAATACTCAAAGATGTTATTGTCGCTCTCCAACATGTTAATGGCCCCCCAATCAGCAAGGCTAGGAGATTTCTCCGCAGAAGTGAAGACGACGACTTTGTCTTTCGTGCCTTGGGCCAGTATCCTTCCATTGATAATCAGTTCAGCGCGAGTGAAGTTTTTTGCCTTGTCCATCTCAAGATTCGCGGGACCATTCTCTTGTATCTTTGCAAACTTGACGACAGTTCCCGGCATGATGACCAATGTGGCACCCTCAGCTATCTCCACGTCCCCCCGGATGATCACTTCGTTCTGCCAGGTCGTATCGGACTTGATAATACCCTTTTCTATAACCAGCGGCTTTCCTAAAGCGACACTTGTCAGGGAAAGGGAGAGAATCATCACCAAAAAAGAAAGCAAAACAGCTCTGATGAAAACGAGACGAAGTAAGTCATTCCTCAATTTGGAACCTCCATTTGACATATGTTCCGACACTCCACCAGCCAACGGTCGCCGTGCAAACTCATGTTTGTCATATGGTACAAAACCCGTTAGTGGCTGAATCGTAAAACGTTAGCCCTTTCAAGAACCCTGTTTTGCAAAGGATATTGAGCCATTGGGGTCTTTTCAAAAGGCTAGGTCTTAGGCTGAATCAATACTGCCTATAAGGAGCCATGTTGCACCGCTTGAGCCGCTCTCGAATGCTGTCGTATTCGCTGTCAATTGCCTCCACAAATCCCTCTATCCAGGCACTCTCAGCAACTCTTCGCACCTCGCCATCCACCAAAACGGTCTCGTCCTTTTTCAGATTGATGAGAACTTCCTTAATCTTTTTGGCCAGCCCACGATCCACGTGGGGCATCACGCCCACTGTTCAATAGGGCATGGGTATCGTTTCGGCGATGATGTTAAAATCGTCCAAATTGATCTTCCCTTCTTGGGCCATGTGGTCCAAGTCCAAACGGGGGGCCGTTCCCAAATCGTAGGCCCCAAAGAGCACGCCATAAATGATCTTTTCATGTTTAAAGGAGCCCCAAGGGATGGCGTAATACGTGAGGTCTTCCTCTGGATCAAATCCGTTCTCCAGCATCAGAGCATATTGTGCCATATAGCCGAAGGGGGCCAGGGCAGGACCGAACACCATGGTCTTTCCGCGCATATCGTCAAAAGTCTTTATGCCGCTTTTCTTCAATGCAATGATGGCCCCCGTGTCTTTGTGACCGTGCCTTCCTCGCACCTCGGTAGCCAACATTTCAAGTCCATACTCCTTTTTGAAAATGATCGGAAGGATGGAGTTGGTGTGAGTAACATCCACCTCCTTCTTCCGAACCAAGTCTTCAAACTCATAAGTATTGACGTACGTCGATTCAAACCGCCGCCCCACCTTCTCACTCAGGTAGGCCGTTATTGGCTCAAACCTTGCCATGCTCTCTTGTAAACTGTTGCAAATCATGTAGCCGATCCTGATGGGTGTGTCTCCCTTGCCCGAGACACCGCCTTCCTTGCCTTGGCACCCAGAAAAAAAGAACACAACGACAAATAGTACTCCAAACAGACACCTGTTTTTCATAAAATTCTTAACCTCTAAAAGTCTTGTCACCGATTGAAACTACGTAACCAGTACTTCGCACTAAGGACCTTTCACCAGCGTTCGTTCTTTCTCTATGTTCTCAAGCTCGGCCGGAGCCGTTGTAAGGGACCTCGCTTTTTCCAGCTCACTCTGGGCGTGATTCACCAGTTTCATCTTGTCATAGACAACGGACAGATGGACATGGACCATCACATCCTGTTCATTGATCTTCACGGCCTTCTTCAATTGCTCCAGGGCCTCATCGTCCCTACCTATCTTAATAAGCACAATCCCCAATCCGTCAAGGGCGTCAAAATTCACGGGATCCGTTTCAAGTATATGCTTTAGTTCCTGTTCCGCCTCCCTTAACTGGTTCGTTCGGTAAAGGGCCATGGCCAGTTTATTGCGGATAGCTAAATCGTCCGGGTTCATGTACAGGCCCAGTCTATATTGCATAATCTGCACTGAACTAGGGAGTTTCGAAATGTCCCCGTGGCTCCAGGCAGATCCCGTCCAAACCAGGCACAAGACAATCGCAAGGAATGACTTATTCATATTATGGCGGTTCCTCCCTTTTCCATCTGCTTATTTCAGATTCATCACTTCTGCTCATGACCCAGACCCTTCACGAAAAGACTGCACCTGCTGTCTGAAGGGTGGAGCCCCGCTAGATAACATACGTGAAGCCAGTACACAAGGTGAGAGCTTTGCATAACTCTTCCGAACGGTCATTGTGAGCTATTTGGGGCACCCATTCGGCTGCTGTGAGCGGCCCACGATAGTGGGTAAATCGTGAACTTTTGATCCGCCTCAGGCGGAGAGTTTTCGCGATTTGGCGAATAAGGCCGCCCGACCTGTTGCAGATCGCCACCGGCCTTGATCATCCCTAGATCAGCTTGTGGGCCTTCAGAAACTCCCTCACGACCTCTTTGACTTCTTGGCCTTCTGCCTTTCTCTTCAGTTCTTCCATGATACTGTTGTCCACCCTACCTCCCAGTTTGTTTATCAGCCTGTCCAGAACAGGGAACTTTCTCAATACATCCTTGGTCGTGACTGGTGCAGCTAAGCTGCCACTCCCTTTCTTGTTAGAATCGCCCTTTATGGTCAACGGGCCCTTGAAACCAAAGGGCTTTAGCCAGACCATTCCGAACCTCTCCATAAAGGACTGGCTGACCAATGTGTAGACCTTTTGAGGGTCATCTCCTCCGCCCCCCCCAGTCAAAGCCAGTCCATCTCCTATGTAATTGACATAAATGTCAGCCTCTCCCTTGAGTACCGCCTCATGGCACGTCTTCACGTCACCCGCTTGTATAATGTCAACGGTGGTCCCTGTTCTCTCATTGATCAGGATAGACAACATTTGCCCCATGATAACTTGATCTGTGGAGTTGTTGATCGCAACAACGAGAAGCCGTCCCACACAACTTTGCAGAGGATTGGCCAGAAGAAGGCAGAACATAAGACTCAAGATTACCGCAAATGATTTTCTTTTCACATGAACACTCCTTTTCTCTATATTCTCCATAACCACCAGCTTGCCTGAACCGAACCCAGCGCTGCCGCTCTCACTGGACTTCCTCTTGTTAAGGGGAAAAACGTGCCAGGTCAAGCCGTTGGGGCATTATTGTCGCTATCACTATCCGGGAGCTCGCCACCCAACGGGCAGAGATGATTGCGGAGTGGGAGTAGATGTAACGTATCCGTGTTGGGGGTCACAGATCGGAGACAACCATAACACATTACAATAGCAAATTCCACTTGTGGCTATTTTTTTTCATACAATATGCCACTATTTTGGGCAGAATGAATCAAGGGGCCTTTCCATAACTCTTTCGAACGTTCATTGTGGGTCTTTTTGGGGTACCCGTTCCCGACTCCGTCGGGATGAGCGGTCCGCCGTGGCGCATCAAAAAGTCTACAAAACCCAGTAAGAAGAGGTTGTGCAAAGGTCTCTCAGAAAAACTTCCATGCCCGTCCAGAGGGACAGTGCATAGCAGATAAATAAGATGCACACCCTATCACATTGATAGTCTCAGGCCGGAAGGGCTTTGAATCACTCATTCCAACCTTCATTGCAGCCCTTTTTGACCAACAGTCTGGTTGCTGTGACCGGTCTAGCGGACTAAGAAGCTCACAGAACTGAGTGAAAAGGGGTTGTGCAAGGGGGCAGGGAAGGCCCTATCACAGTCTTCTGTAAACTGTTTCAGGAATGACATATCTCTGTCGGTTAAGCACTGCGCCAAGAACCTTTCCACCTGCTTCCTCCATGCTTTCTTTGGCCTGGACAGCTATGTCCGCGTGCTTGTGTTCTGCCCGAACAACCAAGACAACGCCCATCTCACCGGCCAGCCGGCGTGCCAGAACAGAGGAGTCAGGGAAATACTTTGTAGGCGCACAATCAAAGAGTACCCATTCAAATTCTTCTTTTAGAAGCTTTATGACCTCTTCCATTCTATCTGATTCAAGAACAGCCATCGGGTTCTTCATACTGACACCGCTGGTGATAACAAAGAGACCGGGAATGGCTGATTCATTGACCGCCTCTCGAACATCTGTACCCTCCTGGACAATATCCGAGAATCCGGTCTTGTTTGGAAGGTTGAAACTGGCGTGCAACGTAGGGTTCCGAAAGTTTGCATCCACTAGGACCACTCGACATCGCCTGTCTTTTGCCAGGGATGCGGCAATATTGATGGCAATTGTGGAACAACCTTCATGCGGCGTAGGGCTGCAAATGCACAATAGTTTAAGCCCTTTTTCCTCAGCACCCATCACCACGCCGCTCTTGATCGTCTGATAGTGAATGGGAGACGTGGAACTATAACCAAGGGCTTCCACGTCTTCCATTTCCTTGCGTCGCAGATCCCTCACAGCTCCGAGTACGGGCAACCCAAGATCATCTCTAATATCTTCTGGGACCTTGAAGCTCTGGTCAAAGTATTCCACCAAGAAAGCCAGGCCTAAAGCCGCCAGCCCCCCGAGGCAGATGCTCACAAAAATGTTCAATGCCTTGTGAGCCGGAAGGGGGCCAAGAGGAGGCCGGGCTGGTTCAACAACGGTCACACTGACCATCTTGGCGGCATCCATGGCATCGGATACCCTGCTCTCTTCAAACTTCGTAAGATAGAGCCTGTAAGTCTGTTCGTGGGCCGTGACAGTCCTCTCACGAGCCCTCAGTTCCGGCTCCAGCAAGCCCAGCCTCTCAACCTTGCGCCCATATTCTATCAACTGCGTCCCCAGCTCCGATTGCTGGCTCTCAAGGGCCTCCAAGCGGACTTCCTCCATCATCAGCTCAAATTCCAGTTTTTGATGGTTCGCATTCACTTCGGTAGAGACCGAGCCATGGAATTTCTCCTGTTCGACCTCTAACATCTCCTTGGCCCTCGCCATCAACTCATTCACGTTTGTGATCTTGGGATTCTCCGGCTTGTATTTGTGCATGAGCCGCAGCTTTTCCAACTCCAAGTCAGCGAGTTTTTTCTTCAAATCATTGATGACAGCAGAATCGGGCGTCTCGTGCTGGCCTGCATACTCGTGTTCCGGCGTTCTTGCAAGCTTTGCCCTCAAGGTCTCTATCCTCCGTCGGCTACCCAGGATTTCGGCCTCATTGTCTTTGATTGCCGCTTCTATCTCGGTGTATTTCTTAAGGATGAGTTCCTTCTTCTGTTCAAAATTGACGATACCGTATTTCTTGTTGAATTCTGCCAGCTCGCTTGTGGCGGTCCTCAATTTCTGGGCCAGATTCCTTGATTGAGCCTTAAAGAAATCAGCTGATTTCTTGCTTTGGTGCACCTCAAGGTGGCGCTCAAGATAACGTTCCACAAGGACATTGAGAAACCGAGCTGGAATATCGGGGTCAGGAGATTTGAACCCAACCCTGATAACATCTGTACCCTTGAGTCGTTCCACCGATAGGTTGGCTAACACCCTGCGCACGGCAACGGCTAAAGGGGGCGCTTCAACCTCCTGGGCTGCCACGGAATCTTCCAAAAGGGCAGGAGGGAAAACCCCTGCCAGGCCTACTTTCTTTAAGACCTTCCCGGGAAGCGATTCACTGACGTGGGATACCCCAGAGTTTTTCGACCCTCGAGGAGGGAAGGCCTTGGCAATTTCTACCTCTTCCAAAACCCTGCGGATGAGAACCCTGCTTCTGATAATCTCGATCTCTGAATTAATAACCTCAGCTACCCGCTGAACGATCGTGGGTGGATGAGCCCCCTCTGGTGCTCCCACAGGTGAAACATAAATGTTCTCTCTGCCGGGCTTTACCAAAATACGTGACTCCGCTTGGTAAATAGGGGCCTGCAAAAGAGTGTACACCGTGACTGGTATAACAGTGGACAGAAAAACCGCTAGGATGGCCCATTTCCTCCGAAAAAGAACGCCTGCCACATCACGGCGAGACCTCCTTTTCTCTTGTCTGTATGCCGAATCCATTATTCGAAACCCTTCATCAGTTGCTTCTTACCCACTCGTCTCCAAGTGCCCAGCCTGCGCCCTGCATGATGGCATCCAGAAACAACACTCTTCTCAGATACTGGTCCACAAACTTGCCTGCCTTGGCGACAAAGGTCTTAGGCACATAGACAATATCCGATGGCATCACATAGATGTCGTTCTCCAGTTGCTCACCAGACAGGACAGGCCTCAGGTCCACAGCCATGGCCACAGGCCTATTTCCGGGTCCTTTTCGCACAAGGACCACACTCTCAGGCTTCGCTGTCTCCTTAAACCCATTCGCGGCCAAGATCGCCTCCAGGACGGACATGTTGCCTTTGAGGGAATAAAAACCCGGTCTGGCCACTTCACCTCCCACGTACACCTTCAGTCCAGAGTACTCTCTCACTGTCACATTGATACTCACATTTGCCAGGTGCTTAAGATAGGCTTTTGTAAGAACGTCATCCACTTGAGAACTCGTCAAGCCTGCCACAAGAATCTCATCAAGGAGCGGCAAGCATATCTTTCCATCAGGACCGACCATCAGTGTTTCGTTTAAGTCCGGATTGTAAAAAAATCTTATTTGGATTTCATCTCCAGGCCGGAGGTGGTAGTCTCCAAGCGGCTCTGCCATCATGGCCCCTTCCATTCCTTGCGGACCCAGAGACTCTGTAGTGGAGCACGCAACAAGCATGATGAGGAGAATAAATACAGCGGATACCTTCAAGAGCCTGCCAGTCATGGGCCCTCCGTGCCTTTTCTGGTGAATCATACTATCAAGAATTCTAAGCAAGAGCCTTGAGATACCTAAAACTAGCTATAACATACTGAAAGAATACATCGTTTGACCTATGGACTATTAATTTTATCTAATTATATCATGTTTAGTATGACAGGGCAATACCTCTTGAGTGTGCGTGCTTTATCGGCCTCTCGGCAATGGTGCAGGCTCCGCAAAAAACAACATGCATAAAAAATGCCATCTGTCCGGTTGGATCTAATCTTATAATTTCATAGACTTTTTCGCCGCCCACTTCGCTGAAACCTTAGAGTGCAGAGAGATCTCATTTTCATCTGCTGCTTTCCTATCCCGATACATGCACGGTCTATTTAACAGGGAGCAACGGCAAAGGGAAAATCATCAATATCGATTAGCCAGGTATCCTTGTATGGCCTTCACAACATATTCAACATCCCCCGCCCCCATAGTGGGAAAGAGGGGTAAGGTTACCTCTCTTCTGCCCACATATTCTGTAAGAGGCAGATCAGGTTCTGATAGCCCCAGTTTCTTATAGTAGGAAAACAGGTGGACAGGAGGATAGTGGATACTTGTTTGGATGCCCTGGCCGCGCAGATATTCCATCAGGCTATCTCTCTCGATGTTTTCTGACAGCAAAACAGGAAAAATGTGGCAGGATGAAATCCCATCAAACTTAGCAAAGGGGACCCTAATCTCCTCAATACCCTCCAACTTATCCTTGTAAAGCGACCACAGTGACCTGCGTGCCCTGTTGTTCTTGTCCAGTTTTTTCAACTGGGCAATCCCCAGGCTGGAACGCAGTTCGTCTATTCGATAGTTGAAGCCCATCTGGACCACGTCATAGCTGAATTCATGGCCTTTGTACCTGTCCCAGGTCAGGCTTGTCATGCCGTGGGACCGGGCGATTTTCATCCTCTCTGCCAAATCATCCCTATCCGTGACAACCATGCCCCCCTCAGCCGTGGTCATGTTCTTATTTCCAAAAAAGCTGAAGCACCCAATGTCACCAATAGTACCCAGCTTGCGACTACGTCCGTTATCCGGTCTCTGTTGCCTATTGCCTGTTGTCTGTTCTCCGTTGTCCGTTCTCCGTTGTCTGGCCTCTGGCTTTGAGCTTTCAGCGTTCCCCGCCCCGTGAAATTCCCGACGACTAGGGACCATTTCACCGGGGAGCTTTGAGCCCATTTTCAGCCTGGAGCCCTCACTCTCCTGCTTTGAGCTTTCAGCCCTCAGCCTTGAGCTCACGTATTCCCCGCCAACGGCATGAGCAGCATCTTCGATAACAAAAAGGTCGTGCGTCCGCGCTATTTCCATGATGCTGTCCATATCGCATGGGAAGCCTGCGTAGTGGACTACGGCAATCGCCCTGGTCTGCTCCGTGATCTTTGACTCGATATCCGCAGGAGATATGTTAAGGTCGTCTTGACTCTGTATGTCCGCAAACACTGGTGTTGCTCCCGTATATCGTATCGCATTGGCAGTAGCCACAAAGGTAAGTGAAGGACAAATCACCTCATCACCATGCCCCAACCCCAGGGCCATATGGGCAAGGTGCATGGCAGCTGTCCCTGAACTGACAGCCAGCGTGTGTTTTATGCCAACATAGTCCGCAAAAGCAGACTCAAAATCTCGGGTTACCTCGCCCATGGTCAACCAGTTCGAATCCAAAACCCCCTCTACGCTTTCCTTCTCCTCGTCTCCTACATCTAAATCAAAGAGGGGCACTTTCCATTCACTCAATGTGAAGCTTCTCCTTAAGCGTCTCAAATTCCTCGAGGGTCTCAAACTCTTCCAGGGCTTGGGCATAGTCCTCATGTCGCCCAATATCTAACCAATATCCATCAAAGGGAAAGGCCATCACCCTCCTGCCGCCCTTTATAAGGGCAAGGACAAGGTCGGGGAAGTCCAGATACTTTTCGGCCTCTATAAAGTCGAGTATTTCGGGCTCAAATGCATAAACCCCCATGCTCACATGGTGTTTGAAGGTTGGCTTTTCTATATAGTCCATTATTTGGAGGTCGCCGTCCAATTCTAGAATCCCCAAATCGATGTTCACGTCCCTATTACAGGTAGCAATAGTGGCCACTGCACCGTGTTTATCATGAAAGCCCACCAAATCTGCATAATCCAAGTTGGTGAGAACATCGCCGTTCATGACCATAAAGGTCTCGTCGAGCCCCTCAATAAGGGAAAGCGACCCAATCGTGCCCAAGGGCTTATCTTCTCTGGAATAATCAACTCGGATTCCGTATTTGGTCCCATCACCAAAGTAAGCCTCAATTAATTCTGCCAGGTAGCCAACAGCCAGGGTTACACGAGAAAACCCACTGGATTTCAGCTGCCTTATGATCACCTCCAGTATGGGCCGCCCCCCCACCGGCATGAGTGGTTTTGGGATGACCGTCGTATAGGGAAGCAAGCGTCGGCCCTTGCCTCCTGCCAAGATAACTGCTCTCATGTGTCCGTTCTCCGCTGTCCGTTATCCCTTTCCCCGAAGATATACCTCCAAACCGATATTTACCTTTTCAGTGAATTCTCAAGCGCACTAATTTTCGCCTAGACTCCATGCAATGCTTCTGTCAACAGACGACGCCATTCATCGAACAACGGGCTGAACTTATGGGGGTACCCTTCCGGCTGCCGTGAGCGGCCCAAGAAAGTGGACAAATCGTGAACTGTGTGACCGGCATCAGGCGGAGAGTTCTCGCGATCTAGCCAACAAGTCGCGACCGTGTCTAGCTCAAAAAGCCCACACAACCGGGTGAGAATGCGTTGTACAAAGGCCCGTTTGTTTTGGCACAACTTGACCCATTCCCATCTGCCCCCTACATGCTCAGAATCAAATGTCACCAAATAAACCCGTCTATAGTAAAAACTCACATCCCTTTTTGAACTTCCACACTCAGCTGACGCCCGAGGACTGGCATGTCCAGATCTATTCGTCTGATTGGCTTGGCTTCATAGTCCAAATACTCATAGACCACAAGACTCCCAAAGCTACTAAGAGCCCGACAGTCAATGGAATGCTCTTCAACCACTGTGAATCCTTCCTTCTGCACCCATTGACGCAACCTTTCAATTGCTGGAGTTCCCAAGAAGTCCTTTTCCTCTTGAACAATATATTTAATCGAATAGCGATCAAGAAGTTCAAAGAATTCACTTTCCTCAGTTATCAATTCGTTGTAATCAAAATGAAGGAGCCACTTTGTAGAGTAAACTACCTTGCTGGACCGAAAAACAAATACACGTCTGTCTTTATCTCGCGCCCGCATGTGGAAAACAAAATTAGCACTGAAATAGCCGTCGTAAAGGACGGACACGCAATCTAGATCTTTTACTACAAAGTCTGCTGCCTTATCAAACCCCTGAATGTCCGGGCCGCCCCACAACTTCTCAGGACTCAGGTGCAAGCAGATTAGAATAATCAGCACAATTGAAAAGGCTCGCCTGCCGCGAAGGAAAGATTCAGCGTTCTTTTTGAAAAACAACATTGCTTCCATACACAAAATTATCAGTGCAGGCACAAGGAAGATGGCTTGCCGAGGCTCCGGTGAGACAATCCGTTTATCATACAGTAATAAGCACAATGACACAGTCCCCGCCCACATAAGAGCAAACGTGTAGCCACGCCTGGACCTGAGCTTAGTGAAGAGGGTAATAGAAGCAATCGACAAAAGGATAACCATAGTTGAAACGATCTCAGAAGAATCCTTCATATAGGAAAGGAAGTTGGGCCATATGTGACGTGCTTTGAAGACGGCTGAACTCACATAAAACCGGCTTGAAGTAAAGCTTATAATTATCCACGGGATCAAGGCCACGGCACCAACTAAAACTCCTGAGACAAAGGACCGCGACCAAATCGTGTGCCATTCCTTACCCAGTATCATCCATAATAGCCACATAGGTAACAGAAATACGGCACTTTGTTTTGTAAGAAACGCCAAAGCCATAAACAATGGTGTGAAGAACAACGCCCAGGAGTTATTCCTTTCCGTACCGATATATAGGCAGTAGAGAGCTGCTATGCTCACCGCCAGGGCTGGCATTTCTAGCATCACATTTTTCTGACCAAACAACATGACGGGCTGCAAAAGGCATAATATGGAAGCAATCACTGACAGACCCAAGGGGAACCAGAGTCTGCACAACAAGAAAAACATATTAATTCCCAGAAGACTAAATAGCAAAACCGCTAACTTTGCGGTGACCGAAGATATTCCAAGCAGCCCAAAGAGCAGAGCCTCTATACTGTAAAAGACCGGAGGCCATGCGGCGACTGTAAGGTGCGGATACTGTACGTAATATCTTTCTGCATAGGTCCGAGGGTGGAGAAATCCGCCGTCTTCAATCATGTCCCTGTAGAAGACACCATTCAGGGCGTGTCCCGCTGAGTCTGGGTACCACAAACCAGAGTGCGGTATATTGGCGACAAAAATGGATACCGCAGCGACAGACACAATGAAATGCCCAATGACGTTATTTCGATTCAGCTTTCTGATAGTAGTCTGTAGTATAATCTTGCCAGGTTTCGTGGGATAGATGGGTGCTTTCTTCTGGAGAAAATTCCAAAGCAATATGTCGATTATACATGGCCTCTCTCTTCGCTTCTCTTAACGTTCAGAACGGGATTATAAGAAATAGGTTCGTCCAGAACTCTGGTAGAAAGACCTGAACCAACCAACTGTTCTCTCAAGACCCTCGTCCAACCTTACTCGTGGTTTCCAACCCAGGAACTTCCTCACCCGGGAAGCATCACATATAAGCCTTTCCACCTCACTCTTTTCCGGTCTAACCCTTTGGTCGTCTTTAAATATTCCCACCCTCTTTCCCATGATAGAGATAATCCGTTCTGCCAGGGCGCCAATAGATATTTCATGACCCGAGCCTATATTAAGCACTTCGCCAGTAGAGTATGACGATTCTGCAACATCCACGATCCCCCGCACTGTGTCTTCCACATAGGTGAAATCCCGCGTAGGATGGAGCGAACCCAGTCTAATGCTGTTCCCATTCAGTGCCTGCAGAATAATCGTCGGTATGACAGCCCTGGCAGACTGCCGCGGGCCGTATGTATTAAAAGGCCGAGCAACAGCAACAGGGAGCCCAAAACTCCTGTGATAGCTTTCCGCCAACTTTTCTGCGGCAATTTTGGTCGCTGAATAGGGAGACTGAGCCTGGATAGGATGCCTTTCATCGATGGGAGAATACACTGCCGTACCATATACCTCGCTGGTTGACGTGTGGACTATCTTTTCCACCCCAGATTCCAGGCAGGCATTCAGGAGATTGGCTGTCCCGACGACATTAGTTTGTACAAAATCCATTGGATTAACATAAGAATAAGGGATGGCGATAAGTGAGCCGAGATGAAAAATCATATCACAATGTTTCACTGACCGCCTCACTGCTTCTGAGTCCTTCAAATCGCCCACCAGTATCTCTATTTCCGTCGAAATCTTTTTTGATAATCTTTCCAAGAGTCCCAGGTCACCTCTAGAATTATAGCGCACAAAGGCTCGTACGTCAGCGCCTTGTAACACAAGGGCTTCCACCAGGTGACTTCCGATGAATCCACCGGCTCCTGTGACTAACGTTTTGGCACCCTCAATTTTCATGGATCCTCCCTGCCGACCGGAGTGATGGAGTAGCGCAGTAGTCGAGGACTGCATCAACCATTCCTATCAATCGCATTTCTTTCCTTCGCCATTATGATGATTAGTCCATTCGCCTCTCTCAGCATAATACTCAATGGCGTCATTCCAAACTCTAAGCTTTTGATATCTGCGGTTCTTATCCTTTCGCACTGACCACTACTCCAATACTCTGACACTCCATTACTCCGTCAACCTCGAGTCCCCCCGTTGGTCAGGGCAAAGACTTCATAACTGACACCGGCCTTTTTGCAAAGAATCTTCGCCTGCTCAAGACTCTCATGATTTAGATCATCCATGGCAATAAGAACATGATCGACATGGTGAAGCCTTACCAATGCCTCGATATCGTTTCGATTTCCTAAGACCTTGATACCCTTAAAGGTCTTTCTGAGCTTTTTGGGGTCATCATCTACAAATGCCACCACATCAAGCATACCCTGCATTCTCAAATACCGTAATGCAAGATCTCCCGTGTCCCCAGCTCCATAAATTAGCACCTTTTCTTCAACCTCACGCTCCCTCTGATTCAAGCGCTCTCTAAGAGTTCTTAAGGACACCCTGTATCCAACTAAAAGAAACATGACAATGAACCAGTCAATTGCGAACACGGAGCGTGGATGGGATCGCTCACCTACCAGAAAAGCCAAAAGTATTACCAATGCTGAGCTAAAGCACACTCCCTTAATTACTTTGATCACATCATTAAATGAGAAGTATTGGACTATGGAACTATAGAGGCCGAAGTACGCGAGAGCCCCCATTCGCGTAACAACCACATAGGGGAGCGTATGCGCCACTACGGTCTTGTGCAGTCGACTAAACTCGTCGTCAAACCGCAAGAAGTAAGCCAGACTGTAGGAGAGGCCACAGATGAATATATCACAAAAAAACAAGGCAATCTGTTCCGAATTTGAAAAGAGATGTCGACCTGTTATGGCTCCAGTTATGGTAGTCCATATTCCCTGAAAAAGGTATCCCACGTCTTTCACGAATGACCGATTATCGACATAACTTAAGTCCACACCCAATTTCATCGGCAGTATATGGCGACTGTAATACACCTGTGGATCAACACCTTCAGGGTAAAGCTCTTCCTCGTTGCGCATACGAATCTGACTCGGCCCGACAATACCGGGTCTGACGCACAGTATTCTCTGCTGTTCTTTGGTGTATAGCTTCACAAACTCAGGCACTTCCGGTCTTGGGCCTACAAAGCTCATCTCACCCCGAAGGACATTGATCAGCTGGGGGAACTCATTTAATTTCAGTCTCCTTAAGATCGCACCTATGGTGGTCACTCTAGGATCACTTTGGCGAGAAAGTAGGGGGCCCACCCAATGTCCTGCGTCGACCATTGTCCTGAATTTGAACATACGAAATGGTTTCCCGCCTTTTCCGATCCTCGTCTGCCGAAAAAAGACAGGCCCCTTCGAATCGAGCTTGATGAAGATAGCAATAGCCAAAAAAAAGGGGGTAAGAAGAATCAAGCCAATAAGAGATAGAGTTATGTCAAAACTTCTCTTTAACATGCCGCCTTTTCGTCCTCCGGCTGGATGAAGTCAGCGCGACCGATCACGCCTTCATCACATTCAGGCTTTTCCCTTTAGAATCGGGTCGGCCCAATATGAGATGGCAATTCCCGTTAGAAAGCCCATGCCGTAGCTGGCGTGAATCACGGCAAAAACGACCGGCATGATCAAAAAAAACCTCCGACCCTCTCTCATGCCTATCTTTGCGGCTGCAATGACTGCCAACATGAAATAACTTCCCAAAACGCCGAATAGAAGCAACGCGAATCTTGTGTCAGCCAGAAATCCTACGAAACCAGCTATCAGTGACAAAACAAAAAAAGGCGGAATTAACTGTCTCCAAGTAATCGGCCTGCCGTGCTTCCTCATCGTTCGTGTCTTTCCCATGCCATAGCTGAAGAACTGGCGCCACAAACCCGCAAGGGATGTCCGTGGGTAGTAATGCGAACGAATCCGGGGGCTGAGCAAAATCCTACCGCCGCTTCTCGTTATACGATAATTCAGTTCATCATCCTCACTGTAATGGGCTTCTTCGTCATATAGTCCGATTCTTTCAAACACCTCTCGACGGTATGCCCCCAAATATACTGTGTCTACGAACATTTCCTTCTCACTATAATGGAATCTACCGCCACCGACTCCGAAGGGATGACTCATTGCTAGAGCGATAGCCTTTTGGACAAAGCTCTTTCCGATAGGGCGCATAGGGCCACCGACATTGTCAGCGTCCGTATTTCCTAATTCTCTCACACAGGAACGGACGTAGTCCGGCTCGATCAAGCAGTGGGCATCCACCCGAATGATGATATCTCCAGTCGCCTCCCTGATCCCTATGTTTAAAGCACACGTCGTTGCCTTTTCCGCGTTTTCCAGCAGCCGGATATAAGGGCAGTTATTGGAAAAGCTTTGGACGATATTTCTTGACGAATCTTCTGACATGCCATCCACGATCAGGACTTCCAAGAGCGTCACAGGATAATCCTGTTCTACGACAGACTGCAAACAGGTGCCGATGTAAGCCTCTTCATTTCTCATGGGGATGATGATGGAAACTCTGGGCAGTTTGTCACCTTCCATCTCTTGGCCATCAGAGTTGTGTAAGGTCAGGATTTTGCTATCCTGTAGCCCATTCTCCCAACGAGCCATCCCAAGCCTTCCGCCAAAACGTACGTCGGAGTAGTCTTTAAGAAATGGAAATGTTTGTTCTTCACAATGTATGAGAGATTAGAGTGTAATCCACTCGCCATGAGTGTCAAAAACACCGCCAAATCATAAAGAATCAATAGCGTTGAACGTTGTTTTCCAGCCAGCGATGCCAATGCTCGTGCACAGTTTCTCGAGTTTCTGAAAGCACTTTGGAGGCGCAGCGGGTGGGTGTGATACACCGCTGCCGACGGAGCGTATACGATGGTATACCCAGCAGAAATGACAGCTCTTTGCCACAGGACATCTTCAGCATAGCCGACATCCTCATCAAACTTGCACTGTTTCCATATCTCCCTTCTAACGGCGGAGTTGCTGTTTGAGAAATGAACATGTCTCAAGGCTTTTCGATTCTCTCTGTTGAAGCATTTCTTGGTATTGCCGAAAAAACTTTCGTTTCTACAGGCATCAAATGGGTTTTCATGACCGTGTGACAACTGTCTCCCATAAACGCCGGCGACTTCAGGCATTTCAAATTCGCAAAGAAGGTTTCCTAGCCAAGCTTCATCTGCCGGCAGGGCATGAGCAGACAGGTTTACAATGAATCGCCCTTCAGCCGCATCAGCCCCCAAATTTAGCGCCTTGCCATAGGTGAAGTCCTGGGCACCGATTCGAATTACCTTTGCCTTATGCCTTTCCGCTATGCTCGGGGTCTCATCGCTGGACTCAGAGTCGACGACAATTACCTCGTGCGTGCCGTCGAACCTCTGTTCTGCAACCCTCCTCAACGTATCTCCGATAAACTCGGCTTCGTTCTTGGCACGAATGACAACAGAAACGTCCATTATTTCAGATCCACGAACCTATGGGGCACCTTCAAACTTAGCTCTGATCTTTCGTTCCAGCATGGGTATATCCAGCTCAACTTCCTCTGCTGGTCTCCTCTGGCATGGGAAGTAAAGGGCTAAAGCGGCTCCGGAAATCAACACCTATGCTAATGCTCTTTTATTCCTGCATTTCATTAGAATCAATACCTACAGTGGATTGTTATATTGCCTTTTTGGAAGTTCAGAGCAGGCCTATCCACTGGAGTGATCCTGTACCCCATGTCATCAAGAAACTCCATCAGATCCTCACTCGCACGATTGAAGCTTCCAAGATAATTTGGATGGACCTCCACCAACAGGGCGGGATGGAATTTCTGGAGTGACTTCTTCATGCCTTCCAATACGTTCATCTCCGCCCCCTCCACATCAATCTTAACAAGGTCGATGCAGTCAACATCCAGTTCCTCCAAGCAATCATCGAAAACCCTCGTTTCGACTCTCAGATCATTCTCTCCTTCTCCTGCCTTTAGCGGATTGATTCTCGAGATATCAAGTGGGCCCTCCAGAACGAAGAACCCATTACTATCGTACAAGGCGTAGTCCAGAACCCTCACGTTCTGGTACCCGTTCAGCCGGATGTTCTTCTCAAGGGTTACACAGGCTTCGGGAATCGGCTCAAAGGCGAAGACCATTCCCTGTGGTCCTACTCTTTTTGCAAATAGGAGCGTGTAGTATCCGATATCCGCGCCGACGTCCAGAATCGTCATCCCCGGCCTGATTCTCGAGGCGATGTATCGCGTCACCTCCGGTTCCCATACACCCTTTAAGAAGATCTCTTGTCCAATCACATTCCTTCGGGGGTTGTGCACAATGATGAGTTGGTCATCAAAGCCAAGGACGACATCCTCATTTGGCAAGCTTGGCTGCAACAAAAACTTGCTATATAAGGACCCAAGAGGCCTTGATCCGTGCAAGACTGCTTGAAGAAAACGGCGCAGACCCGGCATGCTCCATGCGCCGTTATAACAAAGGCGAAAAAACTCCCTGAACGCCGTAGATGCCATATCTATTCCGTCAACCTCGCTGTCCTTGGTAGTAAGAATCTTGCCACATGCCCAAAAAATAACGGATGTGGGCTGCCAGGTTTAGCACATGATAGAGGTAGGAAAGGAAAATAAAGCCAAAAAGACGAATCGTCTTGGTTTCGTACTGTTTCGCTGCAAGGCGAAACATTTTCAACTTCTTACCTACGTATGCCCCATGGAATACCAATGAACCGGTAAACAGGATCCAAGAAAAGGGCATGAGCGTCAGCAACGACGCCATAATCACGGTACTCTTCAGCAATGTCCTTGGATTTACGCCGTTGAAATTGATAAAAGCGGTTAACCACTTGGTCTCTATCTTGATGAAATATCTGAGAGAACAAGGAAAATGGGTCTTCACCAAGGCGCTCCTCACGAACATGGTGTTTCCTCCCGCTTCCTTTACTCGTGTTACCAACATATAATCGTCGCCCATCCATATACTTTCGTCGAAAAAATGATCGACATCCCGCAAAACAATGTCAGCCCTCAAGGCTAGTGAATGACCAGGATAGGTCGTGATCTCTTCAGCAGAAGAAGTCTTAATGATCATGAAGTAATCAGACACCCAGTTTCTTCTGATCGGCTCAGAGTTGGCAATGGCAAGATCGCACTCTCCCCTTTCAATGGGCTCAACCAGTTGTGTAAGCCAGCGAGGGCTCACGATAGTGTCAGCATCGAGTAAAACGATCACTGGGTTCTTTGCTTCTCTGATACCTTGCTGAATGGCAGCATTCTTGGTTCCCCGCCCTTCCTGAGGAATCACAATATTCCGAGAGAATGGGTGCTTCAATCCAGCAAGGTCTTTTGCAACCTCATAAGTCTTGTCTTCGCCACCAGCTACCACGATGAGTTCGCTTTTTTCCCTCTCGTAATCAACACCCCCCAAAGCCTGAAATGTTTTCGAGAGAACCTTTTCCTCATTCCAGGCTGGGACTATGATAGATACTGGGAGCATCTAACCTCTCCGCACTACACCTTTACTTCACCGCCTCAATTACCAAAGATTCCTTAATGTTCCATCGCTCGGAGATGACCTCACCGTGACGTTCTATGCCTTTTAGCTCGGAGAAATCGCTCTCGCCTACCTCCACGGCCTTCACGTGTGTAAACCCTACCGCTTTACAGGAATCCCTGATTAAGTCGAAGTCGTATATGCACCTATGGCCCCAACTTCTGAAATACCGATCCACTACGAGCGCTTTGAAAACATCCAAGGATTGCCAGTAAAATTGAGAAGCCCATTTGAGGTAGGTTTGGTTTTCTGGTGTATCGTTTACGTAAAAATCAGCGAGAAAACCGAGGTCAGGCGTTGAAATTCTCAACACCCCGTCCCATTGAAGCACTCTGTGAGATTCCTTCAGAAAATTCAAACCGTCGGCATAATCGAGGTGTTCGAGGAGGTGTTCGGAATAGATGAAGCGAAAAGTCTCGTTTCCGAAAGGGAAGGCCTCTCGTGCATCTACGAAAATTTTATCGTTCCCCGTATCCAGAATGTCCGAATTCAGCCATCCCTCCAAAAGGTTGTCTCCACAGCCAAGATTCAGTTTCCTGCAAGAAGTGGACTCCATATAGGCGTCTATTTTGACTCGATCACGCCGCCGCCTCCCATATTTTGCCAAGTAATAGGATTTCCTTCTAAACAAAGCCTCTGAGATACGCTTTCGGCTTTCTCGCCCCAGCAAATCCTTCAAGCGTTTCATCTAGTGGTATTGCCTTCTCCCTCCGGTCCATGCCATTGAACAGCACGTCCAGTGCGACCACAACGCCTGAAACGGTCACGGTGCTCGCGATACAAACGCATAAAAGCCTGCCAAAAGGTCCAAGTAAGGAACCAGTTCGATCTCTCCAATGCGGACCTGCCACAGAACCAAAAAAATCGCCACAAGTTGTGATCTTGTTTGTAAAGAGAGGCGATTTGAGCTAGGAGTTTGATGATCGCTTCATTCTTATAGCTTGCCGATTCGGGAGGTGTTCCCTGCCTCCATATCTTCCACAGTATAGTCTCGTATCCCTTCGCCATTGCGCTCAACCTGTCCTGAGTATTCTCGATATGCACCCGCAACTTCACGAGGGGCAGATCTATCTTCTGAAAACGATAAAGTCCAGCTAACCTTCGCCAGAGGTCCAAATCCTCACAGGTATTCATGGCTTCGTCGAAGGGTCCTACCCTGTCTATGCATTCACGACGTAATAGGACTGAGGACGCCGATCCGCTAATGACGTTGCAAGTCATGAGATCTTCATACAAGCTCTGGCGCTTTCGTTGCAGCGCCTCCCAACAAATCTTTCCTTCATACGCTCTTCCATTCTCGTCGATGAACTGGACCCCAGCGTAAACAACGCCTATTTGCTCGTTCTCATTCAAAATCTTCACTTGACGTTCTATCTTCTCCGGCAGCCAAAGGTCGTCAGAATCCAGAAAGGCAATATACTCTCCGCAGGACTCCCGAACCCCCCGATTCCTCGCGTTGGATCGTTCAGACCGCTTCTGGTAAATATACTGTATCCGCCCTTTATACCTCTGCACAAGTTGTGCAGTGTCATCCGTGGAACCATCGTCAACCACGATGATTTCCATCTCTTTGTACGTTTGATTCAAAGCACTGTCCAAAGCCTCGCCCAAGAAGCGCGAGCGATTGTACGTGGGAATGATCACGCTAACGATAGGTTCCATCTGAGACTACGCCTTAATAATGGACTGGATGGTCTCGAGACATGCCTTGAGTTGATACGAAGTCTCATGGGGCCTACTTTTCCCCAAGGCCACTTTTCCCAGAACATGAAGCAGTCGCAAGCTGTTCTCCAACACATATATGATCTTGGCACCGAGTACGGATCCCCAGCTGACATGTTTTCTCAGAAACACATGCCGATCTTCTATCTGCCTCGGTGCACTGAACCAGCCGTCGAGCTTGTATCGAACTTCCTTCCTCGTCATGTACGCATTACTGAAACTCTGTCGTTCGCGATGAATGGCCGTTGCAGATGGCACGTAATGGGTGGACCAACCAGCCTCAAAAGCTCTCCTGCAAAGATCCCAATCAGCATACCAAACGAAGAAGCGCTCATCAAAAAATCCTATCTTTTCAAAAACCTGCCGACGAACCATCATGCAGGCATTCCAAACCCAGTTAACCCGAACTGCAGATTTATGGTCCCATTCGAGGGGATTATGGACTGGCGGCAGATCCACGCCTTCACGAAGCTTTCTGAACAGTCGAAAGGCAAAGCACAGCAGATCACTACTGAAACCGGGCAGGAGTATTTCGCAAGGGTTTGGGCTGCCATCTGGATAGTACAAGTTCCCCCCCACGATACCCGCTTTAGGATGGGCCTCCAAAAAGGCAACAAGACTCCTCAGTGTCCCCGCCGTAAGCTCCATGTCTGGGTGGAGGATGAGGAAGTATTCCCCTTGACCCATGGGCAGGAGTCTGTTAATCGCTCTAGTAAACCCCAGGTTGTTCCGATGACGGACAACGTATACCTCAGGAAAAACCTCGCCCATCATCTCAGCACTGCCATCGTCAGAGTTGTTATCAGCCACAAATACCGTTATCTCAGAATCCCCGCAATTTTCGAATACAGAGTGGAGACACCCCCTGAGCAAATCACGGGTATTGTAGTTAACGACAAAAATGGATATCTGTGCGGACATTATTTCAGAAGCTTTCTAAGCGACAATGGCCATTCAGATCAATCCTTCGGCAATCCGCCGTATCCTGGCCGCATTTCGCTCCCAGGTATATTGCCTCAACACCTTCTGGCGTGCCCTTTGCCCGATTGCATCTCGCAGCGGCCGGTTTCTTATCAGTAGCTCAACGCTCTTGCTCGCGCCCGCGACATCGCCCTTCTTAAAGAGCACTCCAGTCTCCCCGTTTGAAACAATCTCTCGAATAGGACCTACATCAGGCGCCACTACCGCCCGCCCCATGGCCATATACTCAAAGAGCTTCATGGGCGAACCATAGGTGTTGAAATCCGGTATGACTGCGATATCCATCGCTGAAATGTATTTCGGGATGAGATGGTGAGGCACCTCTCCGGTGAAAGTAAAAATCTGTCCGACACCGCCTATGGCCACCTCATTCCTCCAGTCGTCCGATCCATGGACGTTTTTGCCTACAATCAAAAACCTTAGACCCTGAACGCGGTTGGCAAGTGTCTTGGCAATGCCAATCAGAATGTCTAAACCATGGTAGCGGGCAAAGCTTCCAACAAACCCAACCACGACAGCCTTCTTGAGGTCGTATGTCTTCAACACCGGCTCAGGGTCCGTCGGTCCCCGGAACTTTTCGGGATCGACTCCGTTGTGGATGACATGAATCTTTCGACCATCAACGCCCAATCGCACGCACAAGGCTCTGAGTCCGCCAGATACCACTGTGACAGCATCTGCCCAGTTGAGGACGCTTCGCTCCATCCGGGCTATGGATTCGAAATAAAGTGATGACCTCTTGCTCTGACCGTACTCCTGGTCTTCAATATGCCTGAAGCCGTGCATTTCGAGAAGAAGTTTGGCACGCTGCCGGTGAAGATATCTCACCACGAGGTAATTTGAAATGCAGTGCCTAACGATGAAGAAATCATACATTGCATCTCTTAATTTCGCTTTCAACTCAAAGAATCGGTGGCAGAAGAACACCACGTGGACTAGACGTCGCATCATAAAAAGCGGGGCCTTTTCCATCCATCTACCCGCCAGGCGGCCGCGAAAGCTCACAAACAAAGTGCTGGCCCTCTGAGCTCGCAAAACTTCAGTGGGAAGCCGAGTTCGCAAAGCGCGGAGATTTTCCTGCATGTGGATTAGGTGGGGGAAGTTGGCCCCGCTCAATTCGTCAAGAGCCCCCGGGATGTAACCGACTTTCATGGGAATGCTTCAGCGCGATGCGTTCGATCAAACTGCGGCAAGAGGTGCGTTAAAGTGCCGTTCAATGCATTCAAGCATGTGCTGCCTCTCGATCTCAACCGTGTGTTTTCTGGCGGTCTCAATACCCTTGTTGGCAAGGCGAAATAACAGGCTTCTATCCCCCTTGAGTCGGAGGATCGCCGAAACTATTTCACCCGGACTTGCGGGGTTTACAAGTAAGCCATTGCCCCCGTCTTCAATGAAAAAAGGGATACCTCCAACTCTGGTAGCCACGATGGCAACACCACATGCCATGGCCTCGAAAAGAACCTGGGGGCATCCTTCAGTCAATGATGGCAGTATCAAAACATCGCTTTGTCTGTATACACGAAAAAGCGCCTCTCCGTGGGGTATGTATCCCCGAAAAACAACGTGGTCCGATAGGCCCTCATCATCGACTTTCCGTCGGAGTGTCATCCCTTCGGATCCGTCACCCACGATGTCTAGCATCACCCCTTTTGTCCCACTTCTCACCAAATCGCTCACTGCCTCGATCAAATAGATCATCCCCTTCTCAGGGTCCAATCTTCCAACGGTGACCATTCGGAGAACCGCGGCATCCTTCGACCTGCTTGCGCCACTGTCAATGTCTGAATCGTGAATGAGGGAAACGGCCGTCTGACAAACGTTCCTTCCAGTTTTCCCGTATATCTCGTACATCTCCCTTCCCACGGTAAAGGTCAAAACACGAGAACTCATCGTTCGAAAAGCATGTTCCAGAATAAAAGCCAGCATCCGTGCTGCCCAAAACCTCTTCCCACGGCTTCTGTTTACGATATATTCCCTGAAGTTCTGACGGACAAATAGGAAGAAAGGCTTGTGCAGTTGCCTGCAAACATATGCAAATATCAAGCTAACCGGATGTGGGGCATGGACCCAAATCAGGTCCCACTGCCACATGTTATCCCTCACTATGCGGTAAATCCGAGGAGCGCTGATTAGCATGCTGCCGAAAGAGCAAATGGTAAAATCAGGAAGGGGACAGACCTCGAATTTCCTCGGATTCAGAAGATACGGTTGTCGTTTTCTTTCTTGCTTGACAGCGTCACAAAATACAATTTTTTCAAAACTCGGATAAAAGGACATAACAAACTTGACAAAGGCTTCGTCCGTTGAATAATTATTGCCATTAAACCAGAAGTACTGTCCACTGAAGACTGCTAGCTTCATCAGATTTCCACCAGCCCATTATTGAAGGCCCTGCAGCAAGCTGCAGGGAATCTTCGACCGTAAGGAATATGTCTCATTTTATATACGCTCGCTAACCCCGCAGCCTGCGAAGCACTGCCTTCAGGCAGAACCTACGGGGAATGCGCTCGCTTAATCGGTTCAAGTCATTTCCGCATTGTTTGAATAGAATTCACTTACGATCCTTACAAACATCTCATTTCCATTAGGCAGCATCCAGTATCCAGCGTCAGCCTGGCTGTGCCCTCCCTTCCAACTTCTTTGCTGCAAATGGCAAAGCCATAAGGATGTATGGCAACATGACCGTGAACTCTCCGGCATCAAACGTCGTCAGGAAACTACCGCATTCAAAAATGCCATGAACAAGTAGCGCCAAAAAAGTCGCCAGAGTTCCCCTCACCACCAACTTTAGATCATGCGATTTCAGGCTATTTTCAATTCTGACTGAAGAAAGAAAAAAGATGACGTAAAAAACTAGCAATATTAAAACGGAACCAAAACCCATTTCCACACTGTTCTGAAGGTACAGATTATGAGTATTAACAAAATGGCTCGCAAAGTATGGGTTTTCAATATAATTGGGAACAACCTTCGCGCTGTTTCCAAGGCCGATCCCGAACAGTGGATAATCGCGGACAGTACTCAAGGCCGCCTGCCAAATTTCCCTGCGCCCGGTGTAGCGCTCCCCTGCTATGAAGTCGTAGAAATCCGTCCCCCAAAATGGAAATGTTATACTACCTAAGACAAGAACAACAGTAGTGACAGCTGCAAATGGTAACCTTGTTTTCCCCTTGGAACATAAGAAAGTCAGCGCGACAAGTACCGCCAGCCAAGCACTCCGAGAAGAGGAAATCAACAACGCCAGAAACACAGGAGACAGGAACAACCACTTAAACCGTCTGACCGGCCAAAAATTAAATCCGCTGGTGACCAATATAGGTAAAGGGACCATCAAAAATGCGCCGAGCACATTCGGGTTTTGGAACCAGAGATTTATCTCTTTATAAATTGGCATCCCCAGCATCAGCGCCCGAGCGGCAACAGCTATCGTCAAAGAAGACACAAGAACCATCACCAGCGAGACGATGTTGATCATTCTTTTGATGTTTTTTTCATCCCGCGAAAAAAAATCATAGAACATGTAGGAAGCAACTAATGCAAAGATAATATGAAGCCATTTTCTGAAACTGTATAAGACGTCCACAGAGGTGGTCAGCGTTGCCGTACACCAGAGCACGAAAACTAGTATGCTTGCCTTTAGAGACACGTTGTCCAAAGGCGTGAACTGCCGACCTCTGAGGATAATATCTATAGCCCATGCTGCAAACGCACAAACAAGAATGCCCCAAAAGATGCCTCTGCCGATAAACTGATAATAAGCAGGTGACAATCCCCGCAGCATGATAAACCAGATCACGCTCGTGAGCACAAGCCATGCATACAACAGGTAGTCCATTTTCCGAAACACGATTGTGAGAACTAACAATATTGCACATGACAAAGCTATGATTCCCAGTGTTAGAGAAATCATGATAACTTTGGCAAGCAATATCCCGGTCAAAACAAAGAATACAACGCCAAACCCTAATTGTCTGGCACTCTTCTTTATTGTCATTAAGAACTCCGCTCTAGCGAGATAAACCCTATTTCCTCACTTACTCGATTTGCCATACCGGTTGATCATTACCACAGGCCACCCACCTTCTTCAACTGGCTGCGCCATCGCTCTCAAATTATCGGGAGTTAAGTTTGAGTAGTCACTTCAGCCTACTTAGAGAACCTTCCTGCCGTGTACTATACTTGGCCGACGAAAGAATCACTTAGGCAAACTGACCTCGGGGGCTTGCCTCAGCATTGCTGGCAGATTGGCGAAAGAAGCAATCCGTCGCACGCAAAAGGCGACCGCTGCTTCGGGCTTCCTGCCGGCAACGAAGGCGACTCTCCTCACTATGACAGACTAGCATCTAGCTTATTGACTTTAAAACGAGACCGCTGGATTACTCTTTTCAACGTCGTTGTGGGTTTTTGAGGAGACCCATTCCCGGCTCCGTCGGGATGAGCGGTCTACCCTGGCGGATTGAAAAGCTTAAAGAACTAAGTGGAAAGGTGTTGTTCAAAGGTCTCAGAGAACAGGGACGAAAACTCTCCTCTCTGCTCACTCAGGTTCCCTCGGCTAGCTCCAGACAGAAGCCGTGCTTGCCCTTGAAAAAACGAATACGGGCCTCCTGGATTAGATCATGTTTGATTGACTTCGCTTCTCGAAACTGGCAAATAGGCGTCATCAATCTGCACAGCTCTTCACTTTGGGGAAAGCAATGTCAAAATCATTCAAACTCATGAATGAATCACATAAGATCAAGCCAGACCATCACGCGCTTGGGGCCCTGCTTCTCAATATTCCAGGAAAGCCGCTTGTAAAGGATCAAAGCGGCAAGGTTTTCAGGATATACCGTCCCCCAAATTCCGGTAGCCCCCATCTCGAGCACACAATTCGTGAAGTATTTTAGGAAACGCTCGGAACTTTGCCATCCCCGCCACTCAGGATGCACTGCGTTCACGAGAAGACACGCGTAGTCAGTAATCAGAGGACTAGCAGTTTGTGGATCAGCTGTCACATGATTAATAGTTGCCCTGAATAGACTTCTCACAGCCCATTTCATGTCCCATAAGCGCTGCACAATTCCCTCTCGGACAGTGTGACTCATAAATACCCCACGCAGAACACCCCACAAGAAGCCAAACAGATGACTAAGAAACAGTTTCGCCTGGAACTCCGGGTCAAACGTTCCAACTGCAAGACCTACGACGCGACCAGACTCCGGTATTTCAAGGACGATGACGAGGCTCTGCGGATCATCCATTGCGTATGTATAATAGTGGCGTAAAACACCGTCTCCCAAGCCTGTAAGAAAATAGTGAGGGAAACAAAGGACATGGAGGTCCACGACGTCTTTTAAATCATCTCGAGTCATCTTTCGGGGCTGTGGTAAGGTTTCAGGGCTACTCAAAAGGCTTCCCCCAAGGATTGTGCGACAACACGGCACACCGAGGGAAATGATGTCATTTCAACAGCCTGCGAAACGGCGATACGCAAGCCAAAGGCCTGTTCAAGGGCTATAATCAAATTCACGTGCTGCAGGCTGTCCCATTTTTTTATGGTCCTAAGTGAAGAATGGGGCCCGATGTCAGCTGGATCCATGGAAAAGATGCCCGCCATGACCTCTTTAACCCGCTCTTGAATGGTATCCTCATTCACAATTTCTTGCCCTCGGTTTTTTTGGTTGTATCAATCACTTCAAAAAATTCCGGACCCTCCAGAGAGGCTTCGGCAACGTCTATTTCCCACTGGATACATTCAGGGCTCTCCTCCACCTTTCTGAATCCGTGCTTAGCATAGACATCTCTCGCAGGAGTGTTTTTCTCTGATGGCAGAAAATCAGCCTTAAGCACCGCAGCACTAGCTCGCTTGGCCTCCTGAATCAATAACGCCAGGATAGCTGTCTCCACCGCTCGACCAATGACACGGCAGCTCATCAGGAATGAATCAAGATACCATGTTTCGCGATCCATTTTGACAACGACTACTGCAATTATCCCATTATCTCCAAAACGGTCTTCAAGATGGTACGCACGAAGAAGATGTGCTGGCGAATTCCGAAAATACTTGATATCGACCTCACTGTAGCGACGCGTTGTCATATTAAATTGATTTGTGCGCTGCGTGAGTTGAGCCACGCGAGGAGTCTCAGCTTCACCCACTTCGTAGACGGTCAACTTCATCGAAAGGGACCGATAAAAGGCATCCAAATCTCTACTACTGCGCTTTAACTCTGCCCGTTTTGCTTGAGCACTATAGAATTCGGTACGTTTTCGGTCTGCATCGCTATAAACGACGCTCTCGAAGTATCCGAGACGTGACAGAAGTCCGGGCAAATCGCTAGGCTCTTTGGGGGTCTTGATCACAGTGACCTCAGGAAGTGCCTGATGAACCATTTCCAATTCATAAGGGTTATCATCAATGAACACAAAACTATCTAATCCCAGGGAGAGGTCCTCGGCCAGTTCGACCATGTTGGTGGCCTTGTCCTGCCAGTTAACACGCACTGCGGCAAAGGCATTCCAATCGAGGGCCATGTGTTGGTGTTTCTCAAATACTTCGCGCACATCTGCCTCGTTGTTCTTACTGTTGATAGCCAGGAGGACACCTCTCCTAGAAAGCATCTTCATCTCCCACTGAAAAGCCAAAAAGGCATTTCCGGGATATGTCTCCCCAAGGGCTATGCCGTTAAAACCGTCTTCGCCCAGTATTCCCCCCCAAAGCGTGTTGTCCAGATCTGTGACAAGCACCTTCTTTGTTTTTCCTGACAAGGCCCTGAGGTATTTGACATATTCGTATGCCAAGGCCACCAATCCCTCAGCAGCAAGCGGTGCTCGTGCTGTGTACCAGTGCCTTGCATCAAACCATGCTTCACCATGAATACGCCTAGCTACGGCCTCACAATCCAACAAATGAACACCTTCTGTTTCGGTTGCCAACTTCCGAAGTCCCGCGTTTATTGAGTTAGTAATCCATTGATGCCCTCGAGGATGCTGGAAATCAACCACTCCAAACACGGGATGGTCGGGTGGCACTACGGTGTGGAGAATTAGGTGACTCTGTGGCAAGTTGTTCCTGCAGGCCCGAACAAGCTCGACAGCCCGATCAAGGACGCCCTCTATCTCACCTTGAAGCTTTGATTCTGTTAGATCCAATGGCGAGTGCCACAGAAGCGGTGAAAGGTCCGCAAGACGCCAAGCGACAACAATGACTTGTGGCTTGTGCCGGGCGAGGCCACTCCCGAGAATCATTACTTCTTGTTCTAGTTGCTGAAAACCTCCAAAGTAAAGCTTCAACTCGAATCCTTGGGCCAGTGCCACAGCGGACAGGCTGTGTCTGATCGGCTCGAAAGTGAAGGTGCTCAGAAGGCCCAAGCGAAATGTGAATGGTTCTGCCACACACCTTGCCAGCTCTTTGGCAAGCCAGGGGTATTCATAGAAGGGCGGAGTGGCCAGGGCCCGTCGGGCTAGCAAACGGTATCCTTCCGCAAAATTACCTTGCTTATACAAATCCTTTAAGCGTAACCGGAACTCTGTCGAATGCACGGGCCCATTCATGGAATTAAAGGCTGATAGTCAAATCCAAATCCTCTTGAACAACAAGGCACCGAGTTTTTTTCATCGGAGAGACTCATCCAAGTTGGGACGGCCATGTGAGAGTTTTGCATAACTACTTCGAGCTACCATTATGAGCTTTATGGAGTATCCGCCCGGGCAAAGTTCACCCCATTAAATACGGTTCCCCTCGGGAAATCTAACGGGGCAAGCGACCCATATCAATGGGCAAATCGTAAACTGTTTGATCTGCCTGAAGCGGAGAGTTTTTGGGCAATTTAGTGACCAGGCTCGTAGATAAGGTCAAAGAGTTCATACGGACAAAAGAGAAGGGGTTGTGCAAGGGTCTCCATGTAGTAGCCTGAAAGCGCTTCATGATGGTCAAGGCGCCTTTCCCAGAAAACCGGTTTTTACCGATGGTTAAACCTGCGAGCCGCCCGCCCCCTCGCCTATGCACTCGAAGAAAGCGTTATTAAGGGACTGATCAGCGCAGACCAACCGGAAACTCAGTTTGTTCTCTCTAAGAAACACTTCAAAGGCCCTAGGTTCATGTTCCAAGCGGGACATTTCATCGAAGTATATGAATGTCCCGCAACGTATCCACTTCCGCAAATGACGTAAAACGTAGAGAGTAGAAGAATAGAGATCCGCATCCATGTTGATAACAAGCACATTATGAGGTGGAACCGAGTAGCCTGGAAGAACCTGGTCAAACCAGCCCTTGAAGAACTTCACCCTTTTGTCGTGAATCACGGGTACCCGTCCTTGCGTTGAAAACGCACCCTTTCCCAAGGAATAGTGATAGGAAACATCGAAATCTTCAGGTAACCCCTCGAAGCTGTCAAAACCATGAAGAATTGAATCAGGATGTTGCAGTTCGCGCGACCAGTAACGGATACTGGCACCTTCAAACACTCCGAATTCAAGATAGAGAACACGCTCATTTCGCACCTTTCGTGCAACAGAAGCAAAGACTGCATTTCTGTCCGGAACCAGCTGTTTTGTTTGGAAACCGTGTTCGTGCATCCAACGACCGAGTCTCATGTAGTTGACAAGTCCTTGAAAGCGGCAAAGCCAAGGGTCCGTTAACCTTGCCCCTAAGAATGTAGCAAGTTGCTTGGATCGCCTCAGAACAACGTCCTTATTCAGTGCCCATATCCTCATCTGGATTGCCTTGCAGCCACTGAGTAGCATAGAACCGCTTCACGCACAAAAATACGAGAGCCTTCCAAAAGACCCTCGAACTGCACAGAGCTCAAGACTCTTCATGAAGTTCTTGGCAATCTGCCCTCAGAACCCCAAGTAACCAATGGAGACCCCTAACAAATGCGCTCAGTCCTCCCATCTCTCTGCCACACTGATCGGCAACAGGCAAACTCAATATCCTGCATCTACTCTCCCTTCGCTACCGTAGCGGACAATTCTCCACCTCCCCAGAGAACTGTTGAAGCATCCAAAAAATTCTGCATCCAACATACAGCTCCGCACCTTCAATTACACGGATAATCGAGGATAACTTGTTGCTTTTTATGGCTTTATCGAGATAAGGGCCCCGCTTCTTGGGCCAGTCACCACCTGGCAACAGCTAACAACAAGGGGGCACTACTCGGGGGTTTAGGCCATACACGGCAATGCAAACTTCCCAAACCCCACTAGGCACGATCCGATTGTTGGCTTCAGCCATAGAATAACCATAAAGATCGAACAGCGCAATTGGCACACGGCCCTCTCTTCCCATTCACTGTCTAAGCCAAGGCTTTTGTTTGGCAGGGGCTGAAATCCCGCACCCCACGCTCGGGATGGGCCATCCCCAGATCCATGGCCACATTCCTCTCACTGGATTGCGGGCAGGGAAACAGAAGACTATCATTTCAAAAAGTAGTGACGGCGCCTCGCACTAAAAAAAGACCAAGACACTTCTGTGATATAAAATTATATATAATTTTATTTACTAAAGCCCCCATTGTCAACTACTATTAGGATAGCGGACTAGCTAATAAGGTGTTATGATTTCGGGAAGTTTCGAGATGCTCCAATGTCGGACTGAATCCTTAATCAAGTTCGGCATGGACAGATTAAACCAGTGGCTTGTGTAGCAAGATTTTCGTCCCAAAAAGGGCCTAACGTTGAGCTGGCCGGAGTCCTTTTCAGACCTACCTGCTTTTATGCTCACCCATCGAAGGCCGAAGTCATTTTTCCTGTGGGTCGGGCTACCCATTCCCTGGAATCATCCTTTGTCCCCGAGTTTGTTATTGAACCCTCCCCGTGGCCGGCGCCGCGCTAGCACTGCCAACGGACAGAACCACTGCCGTCAGGCAGAACCTACAGGGGCTGCGGTAGCTCTCCTGTGGAGAATGCGCTCGCTTATTCGGTTCAAGTACTACGTCATAATATTACATGGATTCCCTTGCAATTACAAGCATTATTCATGCCAATCCGTCCCAAAACGGCTGCGCAGGCGACAACCCTGAGCATCCCGCCTTCTCCCTTGCCGTCGGCCTATCCACTCATGAACACGGGTGATCTTCTCAGTACACCTAACGTTTTATCATTGCATGTAAGTGGCACACATAGGAAATGCCAGCCTGACAGGGGCTAGAATCCGGAGTGGTTGCGGTGATCAGACTCAGGGCCATGGACAAGACAGGCACACGAATACAGGATCGGCTAGCAGGGGGAGGGGGACCACAGCCCTTCCCGTACATAGTATTCGTTTGTAAGACATCCCCCTGAAATCTGGTATAAGCCCCCATCTTCCCTGGGAGGCCCAAGGGCCTCTTCAAGATTGAAGACCCTGCAAGCTGCAGGGAATCTTCGACCGTAAGGAATATGTCTCATTTTATATACGCTCGCTAACCCCGCAGCCTGCGAAGCACCGCCGCTAGGCAGAACCTACGGGGAATGCGCTCGCTTAATCGGTTCATTGCACGGAGGACGCTGACGAGCGGCAGACGGGGCAGAGCCCATGGGAACAAGAGGACGCACCATTCTTCTGGTGGCCGAGAGAACCAAGGACAAAAGGAAAAGGACACATGACCAGGATGCGTGGGGTCGAAACAGGACCCTTTTGAATTGCCATTGGCGACATTCATGACTGTGTCACGCATAGGGAATATCCCTGGCATCACAGAGGCCCAAGCAGTTCTTATTTCAGGGGATATCACCAATCGCGGGAGCCGAGACCAGGCAGAGGCCCTTTTGACCAAGATCGAACGCCTCGCACTGTGCGTCGTAAAGATTTGACCTGTGATCATTTTCCGTGTATGGGAACAAGAGCGTTTAAGCTATGGCCTTTGGGGACTGTCGCAGGACCAACCCATGCAGCTAGACTTCGACGAAGGCAGTCGATTCGCTGCTGGGAGGTTCATTCCTGCAATAGAAAGGATTGAGTGTCATGAAGCAGATTGTATGGACCATTATTACCACCTTAGTGACGGCTGTTGTTCTCATCGGGAGCCTCACAGCAATGATCGATTCCCACCAAGGACCTCAACACGAGCACGTAGCAGTGACGCACAGCGCCCATTCTCACTGAGGTTCTCACAGCTGCGTCCAGCCTTTCTTCCCAAGAGAGGGGAGGTCTGTTTGTGGGCTTTGTCGCCATTTGGGAACGGCCACGGACGTCTGCTTTCCATATAGGCCCATGGGGCCAGACGACGCTAAGGATAGCAAACAGATGTGATCTTGGCCGAATAGGGCACCACATGGCATGTTGAGGAGAGATTCTTCTCTTCATGAAGGGTGCTCAAAAAAGGGCGGCACCGGTGAAATTACCTGATTCCGCCGTCTTGTCCAATGACGAATCTCCGATTCAAACGTCTGGAGTCCCTGCTCAATGGACTGAAAAGTGGGGCGAAAAGCCCCGACCCTATGATAGCGTCCTGCTATCTCTATCAACCTACTCCATGCTTTTCGGCCCGATTAGAAAATATGGTTCTTCTCCAAATCTAGTGTCATGAAGCAGAAGTGCCATTAGTTACTGTGCAGCCGAAAGCCTTTTACGTGCGACATTGAGCATTTTCGGAATCAGAGGTCAGCTGAGTGAAGCGTTAAGAATCATAAACTGTTTGATCCGCCCTGGCGGAGAGTTTTAGCGCCAGTGCTTCACTTCGTGCATGATTCAGCGGAACCAAGCTGACGTCCAGGAAATGCTCACGGAGCCCGGAAAATGGCTTGAAGGCGGCACTCTGCTTTTTAAACGAATTTCTGAGACACGACACTAGTTGGAGACAAGGGTCCAAGGATTGAAGGAGCCAAGGAGCCGAGGATGTTTATATACAGGAGCACCCCAAGTCTCTTGGGGGAAGGGGGCATGTGCTATGAACAAGAGTCTTTTCTCAGCAGGCAATGAATGTGGAACGGCCTGGATAAAGGCCATTCTTACCCTTACCATCATAGGTGCATTTGTTTATGCAGGGTTTCAGCTTGTGCCGATTTACTGGGATCATTACAATCTCCAGGAGTCCATCAGAGGAAAATTAGAGTTTGCTTTTGTAAACCATCCCCGAGACACTCAGAGGAACATAGAAGCCGAAATCATCACATTATTGAACTCCACGGATGCTGATTATACAAGAGAAGATGTCAGAGTCAAAGTAGACAGGTCCGAGAAGATAATCCATGTGGACATCTGGTATACACGTTCCCACAAGTTACCCTTTTATCAGAATCCCGTAGAGCTCTACATTGGACTTTAAGACGAAGGCCCGGCCAGCAGCAACAAAATGGGTATAGGTGCCGGCCCTGCTGAAAGACGAAAATAGCGCGGCAAGGATAAGGTCCAGAGGAATGGAGTTTTGTGACATGCAATGCGAGTACGCAGATTGGCCCGACGATCATGCAATGGATGGGTCTGGATCTTGCCGAACCTTTCAAGCCCTTTACTGCAGGAAAAAAAGACGGCTTGTTTACAAGAACCATCCCTGCCATGAGAAAGTCCAGCGACAGGACCATCATGGTGTTCTCAAGAGAAAAGGGCAGCGTTGTTGACCAAACTGGACACGGCTTTCAGAGACCATGGAAGATAAATATGCTCAATCCTATCAATGCGTGGGATGCGGCAAGACTCTGACAGACGAGACTGCCCTTTTTGACGTAGACCATGGCGACGCCGTTTATTGCGAAGCATGCTTCTATGAATTCCCTTTTGGGCCTTTCTTCGGTGAATACGACAAAGGCTACGACGCCCTTCATCCCAGTGATAGGCAACAATTTTGTATGGACTGCCAGAAGTGCTGTAAAGGCTGCTGGTATTTGGCGCCCCAAAAAGGGTGCACTATTTATCCCTACCGGCCAAAATATTGCAGAGGCTATGAGTGTACCAAGCTGAAAGCCCAGTTCGGCTGAGCAAGAACGCCTTGCTCTGCCCTAGGGTGCTTCTGCTGTCAGGGAATCTGCCCCGAGAAAGCAATGAACCAAAGCCGATTGGCTGCCATATGACCCTGATTTCTTCCAAGAGAAAAGAATGCCAAGAAGTATCCCGACTGCCAATGGCTGTTTCAAGGAGGAAAGGCAATGCTCAAGAAAAAGGACATCATCGCATCAAAGGTTGAGCGACTCCAGCGTGAGCTCTTGGAGTGCGCCCAACAGGGCGACGAGCTTTTCCAAGCGGCTCATAGCGCTTATCTGAAGAGCCAAGAGAATGCGTCGCAAGTCAAGAAGCTGTTGCAGAAGTGACAAGAGCTCTTGGCTGCGTTCGTAGTCAACGACGAGTAAATAGAAGCAGGTTGACCAAAAGAGCCGGGAGCGACATCTCCGATATCAAGCCCCCGGGCCTTGAGTCTCTCTTTTGTCCTTCTCAGCTTTTTCATCATTTCCTGTTTCCAAGGACCTGGACCATGAGAAACCCCAAGGGTGACCCAGGAGCACAGAGGCTCTTTCAGCACACAAATGGCGGGTGCGTCCTCCTTGCCAAGTCAGGAGAGGCCGTGTCTTTCTGGGTTGACGAGAAGAACGGGGCTCATGTCATAGAAAGGCTGAAAGGCGTGGACTTCAGGGCCACAGGGACACAATTGAAAAAGGACGGGTGGCGATGTGTCGGTCCAGGTCTTGAGTTTTCCTGGTTGCTGGACGGGGCGTCTTCCAAAGAATGAACGGCACCCTGCCTCACCGGACCATGGAAAGTAAGTGAAAATGCGAAAAGGAGGGCTTGCCATGGGAAGAAAGGTGGTGTTTGTGGCATTGTTGCTGCTCCTTGCCACCAGCTTGACGTGTGGTGAAAAACCCGATGAAGCTGGAAACAGGGGGAAGGGCGCTACACCGCCAGGTCTATCTGCCAGTGAAATAGGAACGGGTCTTCGATTCAAGACCTTCAGCTACGTTGACCGACAGGGCACAGGCATGGAGGCCTTTCGCATGCTCATTCCGTCGGAGTGGCAATTTGAGGGCGGCATCAAATGGGTACTCGACAACCCTGGCATGCCTGCTTCAGCAGGTTTTCGGGTTTGGAATCCAGAGGGTACAGAAGAATTCGAGGTCTTTCCTACACAGCCCTTTTTTTGGACGAACAATCAGATGACACTATCCATGTTCCCCATTGGTTCACGCTATTTCGGAAACGAAGTCCGTCCCCTTGCGAGGCCGGTGGAAGCGCTCAAGCAAATTGTTGTTCCACGGTTTAGACAGAATGTCTCTGACTTGCGAATCGTCAATGAACAATCCCTTCCCGACCTCGCCAAAGCAGTGGGGGCTGGAACACATTCACAACCTGGTGTCTCTGTGTCAGCCGATGGAGGAAAAATACGTATTGAATACAACCAAAAGGGCAACACCATAGAGGAGGAGATCTACACAGTCGTTCAATCCATGGCCTTCCCTATACAGACCATGGCCGGAGTGGTGACGAATATCAATTGGTATGTTGACCACATCTTCTCATTCAAGGCAGAGAAAGGGAGACTGGATGTCCATTCCAAGACGTTCCAGGCCATAGCCTATTCTTTTGAGTTGAGCCCAAAGTGGTTTGCCAAGTATAACCAGGTGGTTGAATACCTGATTCAAAAACAGATTCAGCAGATTCATAGTGTTGGTCAGCTGAGCAAGATCATCAGTCAGACAAGCAATGAAATCAGCGAAATGTCCATGAAATCCTTCTATGAGAGACAGGCAGTCAATGACAAAATTGCCGACAGCTTTAGTCAGTACATTAGAGGTGTTGACAAATATTACAACCCTATAGAGGAAAAGAATGTAGAGCTGCCTGCCGGATACGACAACGTCTGGACCAACAGCCTTGGAGAATACGTCCTTTCCGAGAGCCCGAGTTTCAACCCAAATATCGGTTCGAACCTGAATTGGCGCAAGATTGAGAAGAGATAGGCAACATTGAGAGGCAGAAAAAGGATTGGAAGGATGATAAGCGATGGAAGAAGCAGAGCATGAGAAGGTTGATGCCTTTTGTCCGGAGTGCGGTCATGCTTTTAAGGTCTATGTGGATCGCGTCTTAACAGATGACAAAGGCTCTGATCATGGAATCCATGAACCTTGCCCTGTCTGCGGATGCGGAGACTGCAAGATCGGCAAATAGGCTCCCGCAGGACCATGATCGCCCCCCCTTGCACGATCGTAAACAGAGTCGTTGAAGCACCGGCACGGAGGCCAGTCACATGATTATTGGATTGCCCAAGGAAGTTAAACCGGACGAGTACCGAGTAGCCATGATGCCTGGGGGCGTTCGGCAGATGATTGAAAGCGGACACGAGGTACGCGTGGAAACAGGGGCTGGCGAAGAAAGTGGATTTAAGGACGAGGAATACCAAGTAGCCGGAGCCTCTCTGGCCTCCCGAGCAGAAGACGTGTGGAGTTCGGACCTGGTAGTCAAGGTCAAGGAGCCTCAGCCCTCTGAATACGGGTTCATGGGCCCGGATCTGGTGTTGTTCACCTATCTCCATCTGGCTGCGGAAAGGGACCTGACCCTGGAAATGGTAAAGAGGGGGGTGACCGGCATCGCCTACGAAACCGTTGAACGACCAGACGGCAGCCTGCCGTTGCTTATCCCCATGAGTGAGGTGGCTGGACGCATGGCGGTTCAAGTGGGAGCACAATGTCTGGAAAAGACCCGTGGTGGTCGCGGGAAACTCCTGGGCGGTGTGGCCGGTGTCCGTCCAGCAGATGTGACGATCCTTGGGGCTGGTGTGGTGGGAACCAGCGCAGCCCAGGTGGCCCTTGGCATGGGAGCACGTGTGATTCTGATGGATGTAGACACGGACCGCCTCCGGTATCTGGACCCGATCCTCCACGGCCGGCTTACAACCCTGAGTGCCAATCCCATAAACATTGCCCATGCCGTGAAAACAGCCGATTTACTCATTGGCGCAGTCCTGTTAAAAGGTGCCAGAGCACCCCGTCTGGTGACCCGCGAGATGATCAGAACCATGGAACCCGGGAGCGTGGTTGTGGACGTCTCGGTGGATCAGGGAGGATGCATAGAGACAACCCTCCCTACTTCCCACTCGGACCCTATACACATAGTGGACGGCATCCTTCATTACGGCGTCACCAATATGCCTGGTGCTGTCCCGCGGACCAGCACCTATGCCTTGTCCAACGCCACTCTACCCTATGTCGTTAAACTCGCTCAAGAGGGGATCTTGGGCGCCGTGCAAAAGGACCCCGCCTTGGCAAAGGGCGTGAATGTCTTTGGCGGAAAAATCACTTACAAGGCAGTTGCACAGGCCTTTAACCTCCAATACACTCCTCTTGAGACCATGATCTGAAAGAAGGGGAGTTGGTGCTTCGTAAAGGGACTGGGCAGCCCATGCTTGGGAATCAAGCTTCAGGTCTGCTCTTCCTTTATGCAGACTCCGAAGGGGCTCAGAAACTAAACTGAGAAGCACATCCCAGCCGCCATCTGTGCAGGCAGAGGGGAAGGGACAGACCTGGCAGGTGTTCGGATCTGGTTTGGAATCCCTATCATGCATCACAGGAGGGCTTATGTCGTGGTGTAAGGCATTGCTTACAAATCAGCAAGTCGTGGCAGGCGAACTCATAGGATTGGCAAATGACTTTGAGTATGTATTCCTGGACCTGGGAGAACCAAAAGGCATGGCCCTATTCCAAGGAGAAATCACTCCTGCCGGTTACGTGGTCTATTTTTCTCCCGGCTGCCTTTCCCGTATATCATATCTTATCGCTGCATACTCGGGAAGCCGTTGCGACCCTCCCAGCAGAGAAGAGTTGAAGTACCTGGGCGGAGACATGGATCTCCTTTCCTCTTTGGATTAAAGGTATGTGGTGTTGAGCAAAAAATTGGATTGCCCTCCCCACTAAAGCGATAGAATATCAACACCATGGTGGGGCACCTTAAAGCGCCATGTCGGGAAGCGACGAAAGGAGGATTCATCAAGATGGAAGCTGTGGAAGATGTTTTATTGACCCGCAAGGAGATTGCCATCCGGTTCCTTTACACCGTCTTATTTCTGATCATTTTTGAAATCGTCAAGCTGATCATTCAGATCGCCGTCCTCTTTCAGTACGTGTACCTATTCATCACCGTGGGACACAGCGATCCTGTGCGGCGGTTTTCCAACAAAGCCGCTGTCTTTGAATACAGGCTGTTGAGATACATAACTCTGAACGAAAACACGCGCCCTTTTCCTTTTGCCCACTTCCCTGACGAGATGGATGCGCCGGAGCCAGAGCCCGATTTCCACTGAGTTGGCATGCGTCACCTTCCTTGAAGCGGGACGCGCCAAGATTTGTTGGCAAGAGTGAGGCGCCCCCCTTTCTTTTATATGCGCTTGAAAGCCATTAGCGGGCAGAAGTAGTTTGTTCATCTGCAAGAGGCCTACCAGCGAAATTCATTGGGAATAGGCGGAGACAACCCCAGCCTTATGACAGAAGAGCGAAAAGCGGTTGCGTAAGATCGGAAACGGCACAAGCGCCTAATGACACCATATGCCCTCAGAACAACAGCTGGTGACTGCCCAGCAAAAAAAGGGGCTTTAAGTTGAAGTTTGGGACAAGGTTTTCTTCTGTTTGCGCAAGCCTTTTGCCGGTCATCCAAACAGAACCGGTTAGACCCCTTGATTTCGACCTAGGGGGTTACTGCAGGTGAAGAGGCAAGATACTCCTATCTTCTCGTAAATCGCACAGTGGTCTTAACCCTCTTTTTAAGAAGATCATGATAGGCTTCTGTAAGTTGAATGAACTTCTCGTGCGATCCCCCCTTGTCAGGGTGGAGTTTTTGAGCCATCCGCCGATACAACCTGACGATGCCTCGTTTTGTCATTTTTTTCAGGGCTACTTCTGTGACGCCAAATATGTCACTAGCCTCCTTGTAGGTCATGGTGCTTTTTCGTTGGAGTGGTCCCCAGGACCTCCTTGCGTTCATAAAATCTCTTATGTAGTCACGCCAGAAAGTGTCTGGCCCGTATTCGTAATCAAAAAACATGATGAGATAGCGGATCAAATAAGGATGCAAAGAACTGCCGACTTCTTCTCCTGCCCAGAATGAAGGGTCACGATTCAGGGAACATATCCCTTTGAGAAAATACTTTTCTACCTCCTGCTGGTTTAACCCTTGAGGGATGGTCTTTGCAAAACTCTCAGTAAAAAACCGCTGCAAGTTAAAAATCACGTAAGTATAGATCTTGAGTTCAGATGCCTTGAGGCGGCACTCCATTCTCATGAAGCATTGTTCTATTTCGTCCCGTGATTTTCCACACAGCCATTTGTACATCTGAAGAGGCATGCGCCCAATCCGGCCCTGGTCCATACGGCCGGACCTCAAGTAATGAATACGCCGTTTGTCAAACTCGGCTGTCTTTGTCCGAAGCCGATGTTCTTCTTCTGGTTTGAGACCAAGTCTCTTCTCTCTGGCCTTGGCCCTTTCCCGAAACGATTCCACAAGCCGTCTGATGCGGGGCTTCATAAAGGGACAGAAAAGGTCTTCTAACTCATCTCCCTTTGCAGGACACCCCAAAGAATCGAGTTTGTCTTCCACGGCCTGGTGAATGTAGTAGGCATTTCCTCCAGGATATACGATGTAGTCTCCAGGGTTGGTACCCAGGCTCAGGAGCTGACGGCTCTTAAAACAGTTGCCATCCCAGACAGATTCCCTAATAAAATAGTGAACCTGTCCCTTTATTGCGCATTGAGCGAGATACAAAGGTTAAACTCCTCGTATGTGGGCATGTTTTTGAAACCTAACCCCATAAGATCTCACGGGAAACAGACACGAAACATAATACACCATATGGCCCCCTGACAAGTTTGTCAAGGAACTGCCAGAGGACAAGGCTTTGTGAGCTGTCCTGGCAAATCTGGGCCAGCACATTGACAACGCCGCTAGGATTATTTAAACAGATCAAGATCAAAAAAAGCGGCGTCCCTGCCTCGATGGATCCGGCCTAGCCACACCAGGGTTTCCTGTAAGAACCTCTTATATCTAAAGACAAATTGACGGGGGTGAGAAGAGTATGGGGCCCTCTATACGTCGTTCCTTCAAAAGCAGGAGATATAAAAGCCGGCTTTTAAAGCCGGCTTTCTCATTTTAGGCTTGCTTGTCTATGTGATTACTGACAACTGCTGCAACAGCTCTCGCAGGACGATGGCGTGCACGAGCATGGACTGGGCATGTCATTGATCTCAAGGATCTCTATTTCAAAGGTAAGGGTCTCTCCTGCCAGAGGGTGATTTAGATCCACTGTGATCTTCTCGGTGTCCGCATGCTTCACCAATGCCGGAAACTGGCCACCCTCAGGATTCTTCAGCGTCAAGATCTGGCCAGCCTTCGGATCAACACCCTCAGGTAGCTCAGAGCGCATGAAGCTGTGTTCCAAGTTTTCATCTCTGGGCCCATAAGCCTCCTCAGGAGAAAGGGTAAAGGTCTTTTTTTCCTTTAAGACCATGCCTATGAGTGCCTGCTCAAACCCCTTGATTAGCCTTCCTGCTCCGACTTCAACCTCAATGGGTTGCGAATTGCGGCTGGAATCGAAGGTATTACCGTTTTCCAATGTGCCAGTGTAATCGATTTTGACAAAATGACCACTTTCAACTGTTTTCATGCTAGGCTCCTTTTGCGGCTGGACTATGTTCCCGATGTAGATAGGGTAACACCTATTGTCGGGAAGTCAAGAAAAAGAAGTACATAACACTCCAGGGCTTTCAAGGATCATTGTTTGCGAACGACATTGTTCTGGGGAGTGCCCGTCCACGGATGCAGTACAAGGACGTGGGCATTGGGGTCCGTTTTCGGCCAAGAGATGAGCAGGTTTTTGAAAGGTGAGGCCCTTGAACAAAAATAGGAAGTTCTCCAAAAAATCAGCAAGCTCCCTGTCATCAAGATGGACCTCCAAGGACCATTACCGGGTGCTGTTACAGTTTCGAAGCCTTTCCAAGGCCCTTATCGATGCCTCTTCCATCATCTATATGCACAAAGCGGGTTTTTTTGAAGAGTTAACTCGGACTGTCACACTTTACGCTCCCCAAGAGATGCTGGACGAGGCCGGCTTCGAGGGCCTGCCTATCAGTGTGGTCACATGCCATGCAGACAGGATGACCAATGACCACAAACTCGTTGCCTGTGCCCTTGAACGTAGGTTGCCAGTCATATCTGAAGACAAGAAGGTCCTTTTATCCATGGAACGAGAAGGCATTGCCTATTTTAATTCCCTCATGATGCTTCATTTTCTACTCTTTAAAAGAGTGATAGACGCTGAAACCCACGCCGCGTATTTTCATAAACTCACCAGTTCCGCGTGGTACAGTAATCAGATCCTCGAGTTTGGAAAAACGGTTTACTATAGCATTGCTGACCTAGAAGATGAATCCCCCACATGGACGAAGGTTTGACAAGGGATAATCTTGGGTGCCCAAGCCTATGTAGACCATCCCTTTTGCTCTAATCAACATCAAGGATTTAACTTTGGAGGCCAACTTGACTTCCTTGAGGTTTTATTCCAAGGGGTTTCCTAGAAGATTCTTTCCACTATCTTTACACTTTATTCGGGGGCAGTGCCAATGGAGACACACCTCAAAGTATGCGCATCTGACTCCTGACAGGGCGCTATGAGCCATGTCGGGGGTATAAATCCTTGTTACGTCAGAGGAGATCTTGGCCTCACACAGAGGGTACGGAATCAGCTTTCCCCGTCAAGGGCGGGAATAAGATAGCTGGGGCCTAATATGTGTCCTAGGCGGCCCCGTTGAGCCGTCGTGTATTTAACGAGGGTCTTTGGTAACTCCGCCCTGCAGTGAGCTTTTCAGATATCGTGAATAAGGTGAGGGGCCTTTCTTAACGGCCATTGTGTCTTGAGTCACCAGCCTTTCGCCTTAAACCTTAACACCTTAGGCCTGCTATATACGCCTTCCTCAGTATGTGCGCTTAACGGCTTGAAAAGAGACGGATCCCTTGCGCCTGCGCATTTTCCATCAGCCTCCAACAAGATGGCTTTCTGACAGGCTCTTAGTGTCGTGTCTCAGAAGTTCCTTTAAAAAGTAGAGTGCCGCCACCAAGCCATGTTCCGGGCTCTGCAAGCATTTCTTAGACTTGACACTAGAGGGACCAATGTGGCCGTAATTTATGTGAAAAAAGCCTTGAGAAGCTCCATTGGCCAAGCAGGGTCGAGTCGGGTCCATTTGAAGAGTGCGCCAGCTACAGCCGTCAGAGATGAAAAATAGGGTATTTCCCCCATTGATGTGGACACGATGCACACTTATATTTTATGAGTTTAAAAGCCGTCATCTCAGTTCAAGCCATCAGGAGAAAGAAAGGCATTGTGACACCATTTACCCCCATGGTTCCAGAGAGAGTCAGACAAGGAGTCACTTCTGGTGGGGCTCTACTTGTCTGCCCATATGATCGATGAACGGGAGTTCAAGCAAAATCATTTACAAAAAGGGCCAAATGCGTTCAAACAGCCCTTAGAAAATGAAATCCTCTAGGAGATAGTAGACGGGCACTCATTCGTCCAAAGCCGACATCACATAAAGAAATACACGGAATTCGTCAAGATTGGGACAGAGTGACCCCAGAGGAATGGGCTCTGCATTTCACGGGGTAAACATTGCACGGGGCAGGCACCGAGACTGCGGAAAAGGATCATTTGTGGAGGCAAACGGGCTGACTGGTAAAAAATATAAAACGATCGCAAAAGCTTGACTTTGAGAGGCTGTTGTTCTACGGAATTTTGCCGTCGACCTTTTTCCGCCACTCCATGACAGATCCCATGAGGGGAGATGGCGCTAAACCAGACATGGTGCTCGGCTGACTTCAGCGAGGAGAAAGTGAGTTGTGTCAAGCGCCGGACTTCTTGCTGTAATAGGTGCCAGGAAGTGGCGGCGTGGCAGTTCAACTACGACGGAGGAGACCATTTATGAAGAAGATGATTGTCGGGATTTTTGTTGGACTTGCACTGACGTGGCTTCCTTGTCAGGCAGAAGAAAAACTCTTCGTTACCGATGTGCTTTCGAAAAAAGAAATAGAGGCCCGCATGTCTTTTCTCTATATTCATGACTCAACCGACTTTCATCGTGGAAGCCCCTCGTTTCTCACTGGCAATCAGAAAAACGATTTCTTTGCGTCAGAATACTACCTCGGCCTAGGGCTCGGTCATGAATTAGAGGTGGCAGCGTGGATTCCTTACGTGTTCTTCGACAAACTCAAAAATCGGTTCGATAGCTACCCCGATCCTCAGACCTTTCACTATAGGAAAGACGGCTTTGGGGACTTCCATGTAGGCGCAAAATATCGAGTGTTCGATGAAGAAGACAAACCGTTCACGCTGGTGGCAGGCCTGGAAACCAAGTTTGATACGGCATCAGAGAACGATGGGGGAACAGGAAGCACAGACGTAAGCCCCTTTGTGGCGGCAAGCGTAACAGTTGCCAATGGCGTTCGCCCATATGTGGTTTACAGCTTCACGGAGAGAAACCATGGGAAAAAGGATACACACGCCATCAGACTCGGTATGGAAAAGGAATTGGACGAAAGAGTCGGGTTGAATGGGTTCTTACAGGGTTCCTTTCACACATCATCGGACCTTGTAACAAGCTATGAAACGTACCAATTCAGGGTTGAAAGCTACATTCGTGTTTATGGTAATCTGTACGTGCTCCCAGGGGTCGGAATGGCCATAAACTCTTGTGCCGACCGAAAGGACCTGGACCTTCATTTTGACTCCACCAGAGGGATGGTGGTCATGTTGTCATTTTATCGTCTTTTCTGAATCTAAAGGTTTTAGCAGGCCGAGGATAATCGAAAAAAGGGAGTTAGAACATGATAAAAAGCAAACTGATGAAAGTTTCATTTGGTTCTCTGTTCATTGGCCTTTGTCTCCTGATCTCATTTTCCATCGCTTGTGCAGGAGGCAGCGAGTCAATCCTTCCTCGACACACCTTTGAAATTGGGGTTGGAGCCACCCACCTTGATTACGAGGAAAAGAATCTCGACATAGAAATAGATGGCCCACTTTACGGTATGGTTGGAAGATACACATATCATAATAAGGTAATGATGAATGTCAGCCTGGACTACGCTTTTGGGGATCTCAACTATGACGGCGTCTTCCGAATTATCGTGGCCGATGCTTCAGGTTCGGCAACCATTGACACACCCGGAAGGACCGATACGGAGGATTGGACTGTGGAATGCCGTGGGTTGATCGGCTACGATTTTGTGCTCACAGGAGACCACGTAGTGACCCCTTTTCTAGGTATTGGTTATCGCTATTGGAATGACTACATAAAGGGAACCGGAGGTTATGAAAGAGAGATACAATACTGGTATTCCCCCATCGGAGTGAACACCTACAGTCCATTGTCAGAAAACTGGACCTGGGGCACCAGTCTGGAGTATGATTTTCTCTGGGAAGGGATAAGCGGTGTTGACGCAAAGGCTTTTCCTGACCTTCGGCAGGATTCAGGATATGGAATAAGATTTTCCCTTCAATTTAACAGGCACTTTAGCGACCGATATGCCCTGTCGTTGGAGCCCTTTATGACCTACTGGAAGATCGACAAATCAGACACAGAAACCTACACGGCGCAGTTCTCAAGCGGCACACGAGTCCTTACCGTTCATGAACCGGAAAACACGACCACGTCATATGGCCTCAGGATAGGCCTGAAATTCTAAACCCATCGGTCGAGGCGGCGTGGGGATGACCTTTCACCGCAGCGTGAAACTATCATTGATTCTTAGGACCTTTTGCCGTGTTGTTAATGCAACATTGGGGTCAACCCATCTGGCGTTCCGTCCGTGTCATGAAATTGTGGAGAACTGCCAGAAAGCGATTGGTCTCCTCACCATGGGGGTAGTGCGAACTTTTTTCAAAGATGGCCAGCTCACTTTGAGGAATAGCTTCGTAGATGAGCCGGGCATGGGCGGGGGTGCAAATGTCAAAGCGGCCACACGTAACAAGTGTAGGAATTGTGATGTTGCTCAGTCTGGGCCGAACGTCCCAGCCCGCCATATCCACCATCTCCTTTTGGGGGCGCCGCATGGCCTGCATCAGCCATTCCGGCCAAGGATGCTTGCGAAAGATGTGGCGAAGGGCAAAGATCTTGTCGGCCTCCTGATAGGTCGGATCATCAGTGGTTCCGGCCTCCTCGTGTTTCCGAAGAGTCTCTTGAACATATGACGGGAGCTTTTCCCTTAACCCCTCGACATCGTCGTTTGATAGGTCTCTGCTTGAAGATGCACTTGCAAGGGTTAAGCTGACAATGCCGTGGGGCTGAGTAAGTGCATACTCCATGGCTATCATACCGCCCCAGGAATGCCCTAGCAGGTGGACCTTTTCAAGCCCAAGTTCGCGCCGCACGACATCCACCTCATCCACAAAGAGACTCATCTCCCAAATAGACGGATCATCAGGCTGGTCTGAGTTTCCGCACCCCAGTTGGTCATAGAACACAACAGGGCGGCCGGTCTGAACAAGCCACTCCAAGGGCTTCAGGCTTTCATGGGAGACAGGTCTGCCATGGACCAAGAGGACAGGAAAGGTGCCTGCCTGTGTTTGGGCCATGTCCCCGACCATACGATACCAGGTGCGATATCCACGAAAAGGGACAAACCCTTCATTGATTGTATGGTTGACCATAACTGGACGCTTTCTAAGCCACGAAATACTGACAGAAAAAACCGTCAAAGATGTCGCCTGTTGCCTGGCCGACTGTGGCTCCCCAAAGTTGCCCCCTGCCATGTGGGCCTCAGCTTCATCAACGGTGGCCAAATATTAGTATCGCGTATAGTCCACGCTATCCTGTTCCAAGGCCTGGATGATATCATCGGTCAGCGTTGGCGAAACTTCAGGGATTATTTCCAGAAAGGTTCCAGTGGTAACGGCGTAGTCCTTGCCTGCCATGTATTCCCTTTCAAAGGCAAATTGGCTGACCTTTTGAAAAAGGTACTCGATATCGGCAGGCGTAAACAGGGAGATCATTGACACGATTTTGTCCACATCCACATCACCCCGATTGGTAGTGGACAGGTAGTGCTCAAAGATAGTGCGACGGCTTTGGTGATCCAGGGCACCCACGGGAATCACGCAGTCGAAACGACCAGGCCGCAACAGGGCCGCATCTAGTTCCCGTATATAGTTGGTGGCACACACTAGGAGGCTTTTCTTTTTCTCCCTTTTTAGGAGTGGCACCTGTTTCAGGAATTCGTTTGTGATCGATTTGTCGATGCGGCTGGCCCGGTCCCTGCTACTTGCAATTTCCTCAAACTCGTCGATAAAAAGGACGACTTCATCCAAGTGCCTGGCACTTTCCATAAGTCTTTTCAGGTTCGCCCCAAGGCGATCTTCGCCGTCTACCATGAGATCGCTGGGGCTCACCTCAACGTACCACCACTGAAGCCTACCTGCAATGGCGCGCACAAAATGGGTCTTTCCAGTGCCAGGCGGTCCAAAAAAGATGATGGTCCTGGGCGGAACCACGCCGTGCTTTTGAGCCAATTCCACTGCTGTCAAAGGAAGCACTATCCTCTTATGCACGATCTGTTTGGGCGGTTGAGAGTCAGAGATAGTCTCCCAGACCGATTTGTCCAGCATCTGCCCTCCCAGCCTTTTCAGAAGCTGGACAGTCTCTTCATCGTGAAGATCTTGATGGATGGGCTCCACGTTTTCCATAAAATCCAGGCAGGCCACTTTGATCCCCACATCTCGGCCCAGCTTCTCAGACAGTACCCACTTGTGTTGCTGCACCTTGGGCCACAGGTCAGCCGCTGTGTTGGCTTCCACCTTCTGGCCGCTATATTTGAAAATGAATGTTGCGCACTCCTCAGGAGTGGGAATAGTTGAACCCTGTTCCATACATTCCTCCGCGGTTTGCCCTTAGCCCATCTGAGAATTGACAAAATCCCAGTTTATCAGATGTCCCACAAAGGCACTCAGATAGTCGGGCCGCCTGTTTTGATAGTCCAGGTAATAAGCGTGCTCCCAAACGTCGACCGTCAAAAGGGGCTTCAACCCCTTGGCAATCGGTGTGTCTGCATTGGATGTCTTCATGATTTCCAGATGACCATCCTTTAGAATCAGCCACCCCCAACCACTTCCGAATTGCGTGGCACCGGCGTTTTTGAATTGCTCAACAAAGGTCTCATAGCTGCCAAAATCTGAGGTTATCTTGTCAGCGATGGGCCCTGAAGGCAACCCTCCCCCGCCCGGCTTCATGCAATTCCAGTAAAAGGAGTGATTCCAAACCTGGGCAGCATTATTGAATACTCCGCCCAATGAGGCATCCTTTGCCGCTGCTCTTATGACAGATTCCAGGTCCGCTTTGGCAAGATCTGTCCCTTCCAGAAGCTTGTTTGCATTTACGACATAGGCATTGTGATGCTTCCCGTAATGGAATTCCAACGTCTCTTTATTAATGTACGGGGCCAGTGCGTCCATTTCATAAGGCAAACTTGGTAGTGTAATACTCATCATTCCTCCTCTCTCTGCGGTTGACAAAATTGTTGTTTGAGTCCCTCTCTGCACAGACCTATCGGGCCGCTGCGACGTGGTCCCCATTCCGGACCCTTCCGTTCATGTTTTTGCCCAGCGTCCATCCCTTTGCTCTTTTTCCTGCGATCTCACGCCATCCTCCTCTGTGTTAGACCCTGACGCCTGGTCCCTTGGGCCCAGTCAGAGTTATGGGCCCTACCCTGCTCGGTTTCTGATCCCCCAAGAATACAACACCCCATCTCTCTATAGGAGAAACGGGGTGATCATATTGACTTCATGCAGTCCCCTTCGGGTTGGATAACTGGTTTGCGCCGAAACCTCATCGCCAAGTATCATGAGCTAGGGCTTTTTGTCAAGGATTCTGAAGGGTAAGAGAAGGCTTCCGCTCACCGGAGCCCGAGGGGTTCCCCAAAAAGCCTACAATGAACGTTCTAAAGAGTAACGCAAGGGAGACATGATCGACTGTGGCGTTCCCCTGCTGGAAATGCAGTTAAGGCTTGACTAAATCAATCGACTATGGCACCTATGGTAGTGTATAATATCAATATCATTCAATAAAATAGGTCATCTGGCATGAAAAGGATCGCTGGGGCTATCAAATCAAAAAAGAAAGGTCTCTTCCTAGGCGTCACCGGTGGCATCGCCACCGGAAAGACTGTCGTAGCGAACGTACTGCAAGAACTCGGTGCGGGTTTGATCGATCTTGATTTGATTGCAAGGAGGGTGGTCGAACGCGGCACGCCTGGCCTAAGAGAAATCATTGACTACTTTGGCAATGAGTTCCTTCAGGAAGACGGCACCTTGGACCGGAAAAGGCTTTCGAAGATCGTTTTTCAGGATGCCGATAAGAGAAAAAGGCTGGAAGAGGCCACCCACCCCTTTATCTTTGAAGAACTTCTCAAAGAGGTCAACAACATCACAGAGAAGGACGAAGAGGCTATCATCCAGGTGGTGGTGCCTCTTCTCATTGAAAAAAACGCCCAGTCTTTGTTTGACAGGGTCATCGTGGTCTATATTCCCAAGGAGCTCCAAATAGAGCGTCTCACCAGGCGAGATGGCATCAGCAGACAGGAGGCAGCCAACATGCTCAAGGCCCAGTTGCCTATTGATGACAAGCTGGAGCATGCTGACTTTGTTGTGAACAACGAAGGTTCTCTTGAAAACACCAGAAGGCAAGTGGAAGAGATCTGGCAAGCTTTAAGAAAGCTTCAAGCCGAAAGGCAAAAATTACGGTGATGGGCCTTCCACCCCTTGAGCATCTGGAGTGAAAAAGAGCGCCTGTCGTCACCGGCATTACAAATGAGAGCATCTGGTAAAGGGAAATAACATGTCAGCAATCGATAAACTGTCCCACGAACAACTTCTTCGTTTGGCCAAGAATTTTGCCAAGAACTGGCTCGCCCATGACGGCCTGTGGTTTCAGGCCGTAGAGCGAGCCCATGGCATGGCACAGGCCATCCATCTGGATGCCGAGGCCTGGAGCCGCTTTTCGCCCATTGAGGCCAAACGGATCAAGGGCTTTTTGGGCCTGCCTGAGGCCGGCGGGCTTGAGGCCCTTAGAAAGGCTCTGGATTACCGGCTTTACGCCGTACTCAACAAACAACATAGCGAGCTCAAAGACGGCCGCCTTTTCTTTTTTATGAACGACTGCCGAGTCCAGAGCGCCCGCAAGCGCCGCGGCTTGCCCGATTTTCCCTGCAAGGAGGTAGGCATTGTGGAGTACAGCACCTTTGCCGCAGAAATAGATCCCAGGATTCAGACCCGGTGCATTGCATGTCCGCCGGACGAGCATCCGGACGCCTATTACTGCGGGTGGGAATTTTGGATTGAAGACGATAGTCTGTAGCAAGGCCGCCTGGATGAACCGAATAAGCGAGGGCATTCTCCACAGACCACCAATACCACGGCTTTTCTATCGAGCATTGGAAAATTTGACATTCGAATTTAGCTTGGATGCGGCCCCGTTCACACGTTATATAAGATACTGAGAGCATGTTTCGCGGGGAACGACCAAGATAGTGACTATCTTTGAACCACGGGGGCTCTTCACGAACACACGGGCGCTGGTGCCCTCTTTGGCCTTGCTATAGGTCGCACAAAGGGTTGCGGCATCGTGTATGATCTTTTCCGGGGCACCGCTGGGAATCAGGACTGTTGGGCTCGCCATATCGGCCATGCGGAGCGTGATGTCCTTTTTTGTATCCATAAGCGTAGAGATCTGTTTGTTGTCTTCCTTGGTACGTCCCACAATCACCTTGTGTTCATCGTCCAGACGAAAGTGACGACCGTACTTCAGAAGCTCAAAGTCCCGCTCCTCACAGGACTGCTGGTGATCAAAGAGATCTCGAAGGCGCCTGGAAAACCCCACATCCGCAAGGAGACATCCGCCGGCCGGAGCCGGGTAATCGGTAATGCCAAAGACCTCTGCCAGCTTGATTTGTTCCTTTCGTCCCCGACCGGTGATATCTAACAGGCGGTCACGGTCCACAAGGCCTTCCTGTTCGGCAATGGTAGGGGCCAGCCGTTTGGCGCTCAAGGGCCGCAGGATGTAGCCTTCAAAGCCGGAGTTTTTTTCAACGTAGCGGAGCGACGGCTTGGTCTGGGACATGGGGCGCTGGCCTAGAACCTCGCCGGAGAAGAGAAAATCAAACCCTTTTTTCTTCATTAGGGCTCCTGCGAGCTGAAACATGAGGGCATGACAATCAAGGCAAGGGTTCATGTGCCCTCCATAGCCGCACTTGGGATTTTTGAGCATTTCAACGTAGACCTTCGTGATGTTTCTCACGAACAGGGGAATCCCTGTCATGCGGGCCGCTCGACGGGCCTTATGTGAACTGAAAAATGGGGTTTCAAAATTGACCCAGGCCACCTCGATGCCTTGATCCTTGAGCACCAGGGCAGAAAGAATGCTGTCCAGACCCCCTGAGGAGATCCCCAGGGCGCGGACAACACTAGGCTTTGTCTTTTTTTCCGTTTTGTTCAAAGTGTCTCCTTTTGATGAGTTCATCATAAGTCGTAGACCTTGTCACTCCGGCGCACGCCGAAGTCCAGAGTATACAGAGAATAGAGGTAGAGACCATGGTTCAAAAGATCACAAAGCCGCGAATTAACAAAATACTAAAGATTCTAAGAAGCACCTATCCGGATGTCAAGAGTGCCCTGCACCACAGAACCCCTCTTCAGATGTTGATTGCCACCATTCTCTCCGCCCAGTGCACGGATGTACGGGTCAACGAGGTGACCAAGACCCTTTTCAAAAAGCTGCGAACGGCCAAGGACTACGCAGAGGTTCCCCTTCCCGAACTGGAGGAAATGATCCGGTCCACCGGTTTTTTTCGTAACAAGGCTAAGAGTATCAAAGGGTGCTGCACCATGCTTGTGGAGAACTACGGTGGAAAGGTACCGAGGACCATGGAGGAGTTGGTCAAGCTTCCGGGGGTGGCGCGAAAGACGGCCAACGTGGTCCTGGGAAGCTCCTTTGGAATCCCAGGCATCGTGGTGGATACCCACGTCAAGCGCCTGTCTCAGCGGATCGGCCTGACCAAAGAAAAGGACCCGGTGAAGATCGAGTTTGATCTTATGGCCCTCATTCCCAAGGACGACTGGATAGACTTTTCACACCAGATGATCTGGCACGGAAGGCGCTTGTGTCCTGCCCGCAAGCCCAAGTGCCCTGAATGCCCCCTACTGAAGCTGTGCGACTATGGGCGCGAGAACATCTGAAGGGATCTACCCCGATCATCAAGTTTTCTGAAAACACTTTTTCAAAAACTAGAGGTCCAAAATCCTCTCCTAGCGCCCACCCTTCCACATCATTAGGTCCAAAGCCCTCAGGCAGAGACTATCTGTCCCGTTGACTCAGTCCGTCAATACGTTGAGCGCAGGAAACCGCCTTGGCCCGTTCAAAGAACTGTTTGACGCCCCATAACGACAGGCATCTTATCGCTATTTCACTCCAATGATCATTGGTCAGCCCAGGAAATCAATCGCTGATAAAATTAAAATACAATAACTAGCTAAGACTTTCAGGTAAAAAGAAGCCTGAAAAAAGTTTTTCTCCACGTTTTTCTTGATAAGAAACACCATACTGATTATTGATCCTGGGTCTTTCTTAATTACTTCTTGGCGCTCTGGCAGGGAAAGCAATTATGATCCCGCCCGGAGTCAAGACGTTCTTCGCTGAATGGCGAGTGGCTTCACTCGCAGATCTTTCTGTACATTTCGGCGTGGAACCCCATGCCATGAGGGGCATGTCGGAACAGTGGATCCGAAAGGCAAAATTCCGCAAATTGCTACACGGCGCTTCATGTCCAAGCTGCTGCGAGGCATGCAACTCCGATGAACTGGAAATCTATGAGTGGCTGGAGTGAGCGAATAGGTCTTCGAGGGTGGGGTCCTTCCTCGGCACCGGTGCTGCCACTTCGGTCACGATCTTTCCCTTCTACGGATTATCTCGGAATCGTCTTCTCATATCGAAAGACAACCTTGTGCATCAGCCTCTGAGTATAGTATCTTTCCCCAATCCATGTTGAAAGCCCACGGAGGGTTCTCTGGCCCGTCTCAGTCTGCGCTTATGGAATTTTTCAAGGGTTTCACGAACCCTGCCCGTGGCCCCCAAATAGATCCGGATGTTTGCATCCTGCATTGTGATAAGGGCATTATGTCCCACGTTGCCGGTCAACACCACTTGAACGCCCTCACCAACCAGAAATCTCACCGCTTCGACACAAGCGGCATCCTTAGCCGACGCCCCTGGATTCTTGAGGGCATGCAAGCCCCCCGTTTTCGTATCCACTAAGATAAAAAAAGGGCTGCGGGAAAACCGTGTTTCTACCTCAGAATCGAGGGTTCTGCCCTTTGAAGTGATGGCGACCTTCATGCCAGCCTCCTTTCCAACCCCATAGCCTTGGGCGAGATAAGAAGAGAAAAAATGATCCAAATGAGGCGTCTTACAGCCGTCTAAGCTCTGCTTTCTATCTTAGTATAATAGCCCACGCCTTGGGTCAACACCAAAGCGTCCGCCAACTCCCTAGCCGGTGGTGTCGGCGCCAACAGCCGATGATCCTACGATGCGCTTCTGCACCTGTGTCTCAATTTCCTTTCGGCTTTGCGTATTGACAACAGCCATGTAAGCTGTTAAATCAACTTCTATGGCTCGCGCAGAACAGACGAAAACCGAAATAGACGTGTTCCGTGAGTTTGTTCGGAAAAAGGGCCTTCGAAACACCCCTGAGCGCGAGACGATCATCAAGGAGATCTTCGCGACTCACGATCACTTCGACGTGGATGAGCTCTATCTGCGCTTAAGAAAAAAGAACAAGAAGATATCCAAACCTTCCATCTACCGCCTGATTCCCTATTTGCTGGAATGCGGCCTCATTCAAGAGGCCTATTTTGAGGACGGCCACTTACACTATGAACACATCTACGGACACGAGCACCACTGCCATCTTCGGTGTGTAGGCTGTGGCAAGACCTTTGAATTTAGTGAGAAATCATTAAAGAGGATTGAAAAGAAGCTGGGTGAGAAATACGGTTTTGCGGTCCAAGGTCATAAGTTTGAGGTGTTCGGTTACTGCCCCAAGTGCAAAGCCCACATGTAACCCGTTGATCAGCTTGGGACTTCCATCCCTCCAGTATTAGCTGTTCCCGGGCCATCGAATACCAATCCAAGTACGACGCGTGCGACGGATTGCCAAAAATAGAAACTGGTGTGCACTAGAGGTTAGCACCCAGGAACAAAAGTCCCAGGATGGCTAGTGCCAGCCCGGCAACGATTTCGATGGAGGACTCCACATAAGTGAGCAGGTTCCCGTGCTTCGAAGCCGCGGAAACGGACAGGGCCTTGCCTGACATGGCCATGAGGACCACAATAGAGACAGTCAAGGCCATGCCCACGGAAATCGTCACCCCCAACGCCAAGCCCAAGACCATCAGGTCCAGTGACAAGGCAAAGAGCATGACCATCACCACGCCTGAACACGGAATCATCCCAACTGCCAAGGCGGAGAGAACGGGGCCGGAGTACTGCTTGGACCCTCTTTGATGAGAACAGCCTGGCCTCTCACCATGTTTGCGTCTTTTCAACGCCATGAGGCTTTTCACGAAGAGCCACACACCAAGACAAAAAACGAGGCTGAAACTTATAATTTGCGTGATGTAGGTGACGTTTTCAAGGTTTTTGGCGACACTGTGATTCAGAATGACACGGACTGCTAAGACAAAAATGATACCAGATGCCCCGTGAAAAAGAGCGAGGGAATTACTGAACAACATTCCTTGAAACAAGGTCGGCCGTCGAGACAAGATATAGGATAGGGCGATCGCCTTGCCATGTCCCGGCCCGGCTGCATGGATGGCCCCGTATGCGAATGCCGCTAGAAAGAGCAACGCTAAGGGCTGAACGCTCCCCCTATCCTTGGCTTCGTGAACGAGCCCAGACATTGTTTCCTTCAAGTCGTACTGCCACATCTGAATTTTCAAAAACAGCCGGCTCTTCACGGCAGAGGCAGACCCTGGCTTTGGTGTCTCGGGCTCAGTCACAAAGGGATTCTGGGCGCTGGAAAGAGATACAGACAGCGCGGCGATGAACAATGATAGGATGATTGTAACAAGTCTCTTCTTCATTGCTTCTTTCGGAAATCTAAGAATAGCGCCCAAGGGTTTACCATGCCATAGTATATGGAAGTGGATGCATCTTGCCTGATAGCGGTTCCTACGTCAAACGCCCCTGCATTTTTCAAAGCTGCTGGACGATCCTCTGCGTAAAAGATGGCAGTGTAGTAGGAAGGGTCATAGTTGGCCGCGACAATGTGCCTGTGGCTAGATCTGGCGGCAACGTGACAGGGGACAAAGAATCTGTAGATGAGCTTGTTCTCCTTCACCTCTGCCCAAAAATCCGTGACGAACTTGACCTCAAAGGGTTGTCCGTCAATTTTCACAAACGTAAAGTAATGATAGTTCGATAGATAAGAAAAGGCGCCTTTTTTGATGGCTTTGATTTCATCTGGCTCCAAGGATCTGTTCTGGTTCTTATCATAATCCCCCACGATCATACTGGAAAACATCTCGTCAAATGTCCAAGCCACTCCAAAGCCTGCCAACCCTTTATCGTCGAAAACGATCTCTATCCTCTGAACAATGAATACGTGTGGATGAGACAGGGCCTTATCGCAGAGTAGTCCAAACAAAGAAAAGAGTATCATGACAAGGATTGTGAGGGATCTTTTCCTACTTGCCATCCTCTTGGTCCTTGTTGAAGCCCCCATTGGCACCTCTCGTCGAAGCCGATATCAAGTTCCATTTCCTGTATTCTGTGAATATTCTATTCAGCCGCTACACCAAATATCAAAGGCGCCCCTAATGGCCCCAGCCACAGAAATGACCCTCTGGGACCGGAGGCGACAAAAGCCTGATCCGGGCTTCAGATCACCATATCCCCAGCGGGCAGGCCCATCCGAGCTTCCCGAACTCTCCCCGCGCCTTTATCACGTATTTGTCACACGCCTTCATCCGCTGGTTGTAAAGCTCAGACAGCTCACTGGAAAGCTTCTCAACCTTTGCCCGGTCGAAATCCGGCTGGGCCCAAAGGGTCTCTAATTCAATCCGCTTCACGGCAATTTGCTTTCTGGTCTCCATGGTCTCCATCAAGTATTGGGCCCACATCTTCTCCCACTTCTTGCGGTCCTCTGGCTTCAAAGACTGTAAGGGCCCCGGCATGGAGTAATCAGGGGGCATGGCATAGCTGTACTCCCTCATATAACCTGGACCCCAGCCGTACCCTGTCCGGCCCCCTAGTTGCCAACTGCGACCGTATCCTTCGCGCTGGGCCGGCTCTTCCTTGTCCTGGCAAAGCCCGGTAAATGACCAAGCCACGGCCAGCCCCAGTACTACCATGATGATAAGACACTTCTTCATCGTGATCCTCCCTTCTTGAAGTCCTGTGAAAACCGGAACGGAAATGATGCTACCAAGATTTTCATAACCCATTGCAGGATATTGTCAAGGCCTTGAACCGGGTCCCAGGCGGGAGCCTCCCTAGAAACGAAAAGGGAACACCCCAGTCTGCTGTATGTCATGTGAGTGCCGACAATTACGGAGATACCCCCCGGAAACTAAGAAGAGGTTCATATACTTGGACGAATCGAAATGCATGACTTTTTAAAGGACTTCCTTGAAAATGACATCAACTTGTTTTGAACCCTCCCCGTAGCCTGCGCCGCGCTAGCACTGCCAACGGACAGAACCACTGCCGTCAGGCAGAACCCACGGGCAATGTTCACCGTAAGGTTGTTCTCTTTTTAACTATATGCTCGCTAACCCCGCAGCCTTTGCCGCGCAAGCACCGCCAACGGGCAGAACCTGCAGGGGCTGCGGTAGCTCTCCTATGGAGAATGCGCTCGCTTATTCGGTTCAACTCTTCAGCAGTGCCCCTGGTTCCTCCCTGATCATAGCAGGCCTTTCTTGAGCTACAACAGCTGCGGTGGCAGGCAGAATAGACTTTTAGGCTAAATCGTCTGGAAAAAGCAGTGTTGGGGGTGGAAGCGTATAAACAAAAAAGCTGCAGTCTTATTAAGACTTCCATGTCAGCGGTCTGGAGGGCTGCTCCATTTCCCCAATGGCCGCCCACTATCCTTCAAGGCCTGTGTCAAATACTGCTTCGCCTGAACGAGGTCAGGCTTGATTCGAAGGGCCTCTGAAAAATGGCGGATGGCGTCGTCGAGTCTGCCTTGACTCGCAAGCACGGCGCCCAGGTTGAGATGAGCTTCCGCATGATGCGGTCTGATCCGCAATGTTTCAGAAAAGTGAAAAACGGCTCTGTCTCTGTTGCCCAGCAAAGCAAGGCCGAGGCCAAGACTGTAATGCCCATCCGCCGAGTCGGGTTTAAGCCTCACCACCTCGGAAAAATGATGGACCGCCTGATTGATCCTTCCCTGTTCAGCCAGGGTGAGTCCTAAGTTAAGACAAGCCTCTACGAATTCTGGTTCAATCTTCACTGCGTCAGAAAAATGAGAGATAGCCTTATCCACCCTGCCCTGCTTCTTTAAAGCTAGCCCGAGATCATTGTGGGCTTCGGCGAAGTCTGGTTTGAGTCTGACGGCCTCATAGAAATGACGAATGGCCGCATCAGACCTTCCTTGTCCAACCAGTGCATTGGCCAAGGCACCATGTATCCACGCATGGGTAGGGTTGATGCGAAGGGCTTCGGAACAATGCTCTATGGCCTCATCAAACTTGCCTTCAGCCGCCAGTAATGTCCCCAAATTACTGTGTGCCATCCATGCCTTGGGATTCTTGGCAATTGTGTTACGGTAAAGTGCTTCCGGATTACTATAACCGTGGCACCGAACCCAGGTGAAAACACTGAGCAAGCCGACCAGGACGGCTGCAATGGCAATTCCCAAATTACGGAGTCGGCTTTGCCAATGATGCCAAGTAGAAACTGTTGTCCCGACTGCCAGTGCAATGATGCCAATGATTGAGGTATACTGCCAGTGATCCGCCACCAGAGAAAACCGCATGAAGTTAATGTCGAAAAAGCCCAGTACGGGAAAAAGTGTGACCACAAAGTATCCGAGTCCAAATAGAAAGGCCTTTCCCCAATGTCCCCGATAACGCCAGGAGAGTACAAAGAGCGCCAACAACATGATGGCAGGCAGATAAGAGATGATCGAGACGGGGTCTATATTCCATCGGGGATATATAAAACTCAGTTTGTAGGGAATGAGGGCTTTATACAAATAGAACCAAACGGCCCAACCCGCCCCGGCAAGACGAGAAAAGAACCCCTCAGGTCTGACAACATCCTCACCTATCGAACTGTACTGAAACCAAATCTCATTAATACCAAGGACTCCGCCGAGGGCAAAGAACGGGAGACTTCTCATCAAGTCTTCTCTGGAAATCTTACCTCGTTGCCACCAAGCGCACCCTATAAGCACAAACGGGAGCATGACCACCGAAGTCTTGCTCAAACCTGCCATAAGAAAGGCAAGGAGCGAGCAGAAATACCAGCGCGTTAGTTTCTTATGTTCGAATGTTAGGTAGCCAAGTATAGCCAACAAATAGAAAAACATAGCTAACAGATTCTTGATCTGGGTAATCCAGGCCACGGTCTGCACGTTCACTGGGTGCACCACAAAGATGACTGCCGCAAGCCAGGCCCCTGGCACCCGAAGTCGCCGTAAAATACACCAGATGAGTAATGAAATAGCCGCGTGCAGAAGTATGTTAATGACGTGGTAGCCTAGCGGATCCGATCCCCAAAATTGCCATCCCACCCAAAGTACTGTCCAGGTCAAAGGCCAGTAGTTACATTGCTCCGTTGTAAACCAAGAACGAAAGAGGCCGCTTTCTCTGGTCAATAGATTGTCAGTGAGATGGATATTGTCGTCCCAGAGAAAATCCCCTGGTATGGCTGGGAGATACACCACCAGGCTCAGAAGGAAAAGGGTGCAGGCGCGCATAAGAGAAGCTTTTGCAGTGATGTTCATGCATTCCTCGTTGACTGACTCAGATGGCGAGATGCCGGCGCCGTGCTACACATAAGCGGCGAGGTTAGGAGTTTGGGTGTCGCTTCACGCCTCTTTTTGTATACTCTTGACCTTCCTACCCGCCACCCTCCCCTTTGAGAGAAGATCCCGTACTATTTCAAAAACCTGCGCCACTGAAATCTGCTGCAGACAGCGGTTGTCATTGCAGGACAGGCCAAAACCGTGGTGCCCTGTTCAATCAGTTTTAGCAGCAGAATCTTCTGGGGCGGTGCGCTTGGGTCGTTGCCTTTGCCCCTTCGGTCTCCCATCTTCGCAAGGAGCGTGAGAACGGCGCAGCATGGTTTCCCCAGCCACAAATCAATCTTGCGTCTGGTCTCAGGTCTCAACGGCGTGAAATCCAGCCTTCAATAGGTTTGCGCCGAACCAGCGGCGGGGATGCAAAGCATAAAAGGCTATCTGAAGCTGTAAAGCGATCGCCGTGCAGCATCATGCCATGCTTCCTCTTGTTTCTTTCAGACCTTCTGGGATCGAACGCTAAGGCGATGATATATATAATATACCTTTAAGGCATTAGGCCAACTTTTTGTGCCGTTGGCCTAAGGATTTAGTAACGTTCAAAAGTGTTGACTTGGTGGATTTCTGGACGACCAACTTCGAGATAGGGATAATCGCTTCTCTTCGGCATCCAATGCCTTTAGGTCGCCTATGCCATTTGTGTAGATGGCAATGGCTGTATGCCTGCGTTTAGCGATCACCCCTATCCCTCTGACTGCCTGCTGAAGGCCTTTGCCGCAACTTTTGAACGTTACCAAGGATTTGACACAGGCCACCCTGTCAGGAGCTGGGCAGGCATGCTTTCAGTGGCCTTTTCATGTGGATCCCCCCTCAGGGTTGATGGGTCTTCGTCTGCAGAACCTGCTGGTATCTCTCGCAGTGTCCGCTCACAAGACGAAATGAAAAGAGACAACGGAAGACGGAAGAGAGCTGGGCCTTGACCTTTTTGGAGCCTACAAATGATGCTGCCACAATATCATTGAAGACCCTGCAGCAAGCTGCAGGGAATGTTCTACCTAGCGGCAGTGCGTCGCAGCGACCGTAAGGAATATGTCTCATTTTATATACGCTCGCTAACCCCGCAGCCCGCTCCGCGCTAGCACTGCCAACGCGCAGAACCACTGCCGTCAGGCAGAACCTACGGGGGCTGCCGTAGCTCTCCTGTGGAAAATGCGCTCGCTTAATCGGTTCAGAATAGGAAGGTCCTTAGGCCGGCCCCTTTAAGCCAAAGCACCGTCTGGCATTTTCCGTGGTCTCCGCTGCGATTTCCTCAGCGCTGATTCCCTTGACGCGGGCCGCTTCTTTTAAGGTAACCTGGACATGGACTGGCCTTGAGACCAATTCCTGATACTGGACCGGTGTGTCTGTCTCCAGAAGAAGGTTGGAAAGGGGCACGGCCGCTATGGCCTTTTCATGATAAGGGTTGTAGAGAAGGGCCGGACAGGCAGACATGTAATAGCCCGCAGCTGCGATAAGGGGGATCAATTCCAGGGGGCCGCTGTACCAGTGAAAAACCGCCATCTTGAGGCCAGCCTCTCTGATCATCTCATAAGCTGTTTGGTGGGAATACCGGCAGTGCACAATGACCGGTTTGTCGTGTTTCTTGGCTATGGCCAAGATTCTAACAAACATGGCCTTTTGGACCTTTTTCTTGGTCTTGGCCTTGTAGTCCAGGCCCACTTCGCCCAGGGCAACGCACTGGGGGAGGTGTGTCTCAATCTGGGCAAGGGTCTTTTCATCATCGTCCGGGTTGAGCCGCCAAGGATGATACCCCAGGGCCGGAAAGACCAATCCCTGGTTCTGACTTGCTATCTCTAAGGTCTTCTCGTTGGAGGTGATGTCTTGGCCCACGGCCACGATGCCGACAACGCCCCCCTCCCTGGCCCTTTCGATGTCCTCCTGTGGGTCCGGAAGCTCGTCTAAATGGGCATGGGTATCAATGACAGGAAATGTTTGGCTCATATGGCTGAACTCATCTTAAGAGGCCCGGAAAAACCAGAGGCAAAGTCGTCTACAGCAAAGTGCAGAGGAAGAAAGCTGGTAAGCCAATCAGCTCATGAGCCAACAGCTCAACAGCTACGGTCGCGACCTTGGCGTCTCCGGGCTGAAGGGCAAAGGCTCACCTTTCGTAGATATCAATATGCTCGATGCCGGGTTTTAGGAAAAAGGTGCTCATCTTAACCTTTTCTTGATTGGGAGAAAAGCTGAGCACGAATTTCTTCTCACAGGCCACCCGTTCCAGACTCTTGATGTCTTTGAGCTCAATCGTAGGGTTGCTCGAAAAGGCAATCTCAACGGCATGATCTTCCTTTACACCCACGATGTCCACAGGGCCCTCTGGAAAGCGAGGATTCCGGAAGGCAGGAACGGGTCGAAGACCCTTTTCCTTTAAAAACTCATACAGGACGCACCGAATGGTTTCTTTCACCACCAAGTCGCTCAAGTAGCCCTTTGGAATGGCCCTGATGGCCCGCAGTGCCCTCTTCTGGATCTCCTCTTTCAATGCCCCTCTCTTTCTTCTCTCAACACAGTTCAAGGCAAGGTAGGCCTCAGAACCTCCAACGCACGCCTCTTCTGTGCGCCCCTTTTGGCGTTGACAATCCATACATGAGAGGTTATGCGTGGTCAACCTATTATCCGGTCCAAAGGTGACGACCTATCGACAAGTCTTTGTCTGCGAGTCCATCAAGCCTTGAGCAATCCTCTTTATCAGACCCTAGAATTCGACAAGGTCCTAGAGGACCTGGCCCGCCGCGCCCATTGCCCTGTTGCGGCCGAACGCCTTCAGCGGCTGAAACCCCTTTCAAGCCCTGAGCTAGCGTTAGAGAGCCTGGCAAGAATATCAGAGATCCGGACATGGATGGATTCTGGCGGGACCTTTCCCATGGATGCTTTTGACGACATAGGGCCCCATCTCAAGTCATTGACCGTGGAAGGAAGCCGTCTGGAGCCGAAGGCCTTTCGCCAAATTCACAGAATTTTGGAATTGAGCGCCAGCATTCACGCCTTTGTCAAGAAAAATCAGACCCATTTTCCCCTCCTCCACGAAGCTGCGACAGATCTTGTCCCCAACCCTGGCCTGGCAAAGGAGATCACCAGGGTGATTGACCTGCGATCTTTCGACATTCTAGACCGGGCCAGCCCGGCCCTGGCCGCCATCCGTCGCAAGATGGCCCGTGCCCGTGAACAGGTGCGCAGCCAGATGGAAGCCCTCCTCCACAGGCTGGGGCGTCAGGACGTGCTCCAGGAACGCCTGATCACCATGCGTTCAGGAAGATGGGTCCTGCCGGTGAAAGAGACGCACAAACATCTGGTAAAAGGGGTCCTCCATGACAAGTCCGCCAGCGGGGCGACGGTCTTCTTGGAGCCACTGGTGACATTGGAGCTGAATAACCAGATCCGTCGTCTTGAAGTAGAAGAGTATCACGAAATTGAAAAGATCCTCTACGCCTTGACCGAGAAGGTGCGCGAGCACCTGTTTGACCTGACCCGAAACGCTGACACCCTTGTCACCCTTGATTGTGTAAACGCCATGGGGCTGGCATCCAAGGCCTTGAATCAACACGAGCCAGCCGTTAATACAGATGGCATTCTTCAGATAAGAAACGGCCGCCATCCCCTGCTTGCCTTAAAGAAAGGTCCCACCTCCAGTGTGGTGCCTCTAAATCTCTCTATGGGCAATGCCTTTCATACACTAGTGATCACGGGGCCAAATGCCGGGGGAAAGACCGTTGCCCTGAAGACCCTGGGACTCCTGACACTCATGGTCTCCTGCGGGCTTCATGTGCCAGCCGATGCCGATTCTCAGATCCCGCTCTTTGGCCGTATCTTTGCCCATGTGGGCGATGCCCAATCCATTGAGATGGATCTCTCCACCTTCTCAGCCCACCTTCATGAGATGAAAGGGATCGTGGAGGGGGCGACCTCCCAAGACCTGGTCCTTATCGACGAGATCGGCACCGGCACCGACCCCCAGGAGGGGGCGGCCTTGGCCATGGCCGTATTAGAGGCCCTGACGGGTCGTCGTGTCATGACTGTGGTGACAACCCATCACGGGGCGTTGAAGGCCTTTGCCCATCAAACTCCAGGGATTGCCAACGGATCTATGGCCTTTGACGCACAAACCCTGACCCCTACGTACCGGTTCCGAGCCGACATTCCTGGTTCCAGCTATGCCCTTGAGATCGCCAAACGGATGGGACTTCCAGAGGAGGTGGTAGCCCGCTCCAGGACCTTGATGGGCAGTCAAGCCAATCGGCTGGAGGAGTTGATCCTGAGGCTTGAGCAGCAGATCGAGGAAAATAAGCGATTAAAAAGGGATTTAGACTCAGAAAGGCTCGCAGTGGATCGCTTGAAAAGACAGGTTGAGGAGACGCAAGCTGGCTTTGAACGCGAGGCAGAGGGGCTACGGAACAGGGCCGCTGAAGAAGCAGGGGCCATTGTCGACCAGGCAAACGCTACCGTGGAACAGGCCATAAGGACCATTCGGGAGACCGGTGCCACCAGGGAAGGCATCCGTAAAGCCAAGGGGCTTATCCAGAAAGAAAAAGAGACGGTGAAGAGGCAAATTCAACGCCAACCCCCTCCCCAGCCCGGTGACAGCAAAGCCCCTTTGAAAACGGCATTTCGGCCAGGAAGCCGGGTGGCTTGGAGACGCACCGGCATGACCGGTACGGTGCTCTCTGAGCAAGATCAGACCGGTCGTGTCCTCACGGCCTTTGGAAAACTCAAAGCCCACGTGCCCAGGGAAGAATTGGGCCTGGCTGAAGATGGCGGCCAGCCCTCAACAGACCGCGTTTTCCGAGTCGAGATACCTGTTCCCGATAGGGTGCGACCTGAAGCCGACATGCGTGGGATGCGTGTGGAGCAAGCATTGGAAGTGGTGGACAAGTACTTGGATGATGCCCTGCTGGCCGGTCTAAAGGAGGTTCGAATCATTCATGGGGTAGGATCTGGAGCCCTTCGCAATCACCTCATCCCATTTTTAAACCAACACCCCCTGGTGCAGTCCACCCGTCCCGGAGGTCTAAACGAGAGCAACCTGGGTGTTACCATTGTGAAGATAGTAACGAAGTGACAGGGGCCTTACGCAAGAACCGTCTGGCCTCCTCCCTGCCTTTTTGCGTTGTACATGGCCTCATCGGCCCTTTTTGCAAACTCCGTCAGCCCCTCGTCTGGTTGGTACTCCGCAATCCCCACGCTAATGGTGGCATCAACGTGTATGCCCTCGGCAGGAGTGAACGCTACGGCCTCAAACTGCTCCCTTATTCTTTCTGCCACTTTCTTTGCCTCCTGGCCACGGGTAACGGGCAGGATCACGGTAAACTCATCGCCCCCGTAACGATAGCCTGAGTCATTGGTCCGCAAACAGTCTCGAATAACCTCCCCCAGTTTTGACAGGACCTTGTCTCCTTCCAAGTGGCCGTAGGCGTCGTTGAAACGTTTGAAGCCATCCACATCCATCAATAGCAAAGAGAGAGGAGAATGATAGCGCCTGGCTCTGTCTATTTCATCTTGAAGCATTTTGAAAAAGTGCCTGGAGTTATGGAGTCTCGTCAGGTCATCAGTGACGGTAAGCTCTCGCAACTGTTCTTCCATGCGCCTGCGTTCGGCAAGGAGCGCCCGTTCCCTGAGGACCCGTCTCAACCTTGCAATGAGTTCCTTGGGACGAACCGGCTTCAGCGCAAAATCGCTGGCACCCTTCTCCATGGCCTCTTCATAAGAAAATTGGCCTCCGTAACCAGTGATGATGATCACATCAGCATGATGCTTCTGTTTAATGGTTTCCGTGAGTGCAAACCCGTTCATACCAGGCATCCTGATATCCGTAATCACCACATCAACCTTTTCGTGGTCCAAGAACTGCAGGGCCTCTTTCGCACTGGCGGCATTTGAGCACTGGTAGCCCGCGTGATTCATGATCTGGCAAAGGGTGGCCCTGATCACCTCTTCGTCATCGACGATAAGTATGCGATGAGAAAAAGTCTCCTTTTCTTTATCTCTATCATCCATGTCTCTGAAATATCCGCCAGTGTCCCTTATCTCTCTTTCTTTCGACGGATGACAATGGCATCACACTTGATCTCATAGTGTTCATGGCGGAGAGAGAGGGATTCGAACCCTCGGTAGAAGTTTCCTCCCACACTCGCTTAGCAGGCGAGCGCCTTCAGCCAGCTCGGCCATCTCTCCGCGGTTCATGCTTATCCAAACGGCAACAAGAAGTGACGTGCAACCTCGTCCTTTCCATTCAGCCACAGGGTGCCCTGGTCCCGAAAACAACTGTCTCGCTCACGCGTGTTGCCCCCTGGGCTAGGCATTGGAGTCACTCCCCAGTCCCGTTCTTTGAGTAGGACGGGACCGAAAAAGTATGGCGGAGGGAGTAGGATTCGAACCCACGTCCCCTTTCAGGGAAACGGTTTTCAAGACCGCCGCCTTCAACCACTCGGCCATCCCTCCTGCATCATCTTACAACCGGGCAAGCTTACCCGGAATCGTCCAAGTCTATGTTCTCAGCCCTAAAATTTAATAATATCAGGCTCACACCCTTGCGTCAAGGATCATTGGTTCCCATACCCACGCTGCTCACCACAGTCAGGGCAGGTCCACGTAATGGCGTTACAGGTCATCCCCCACATGTTTTCCTCCATGCAGTCAGAACAGATCTGAAACCCGCACCGGCAGGTCCAGCAGAAGGGAAGTCGGCGGCCACAGAGGTGGCAGCAATAGACCTTCTTCTTTCTGGGCCTGCGTCTTGGTCGCTTGTGAGCCTGTTCTGATTCCATAGGTGTTGCCCTGGCATGGTTTCACACTGATCCGTCGGCTTTGGCAAAAGGGGTCCCTGGCAGAGGGACATGAAACCGGCAAAGCCAACCTGAAAAAGCATCCGACAAAAGGTAATGTAATACAAGACAAGGGATTGTCCATATCAGCCGAAACTTGAATTGTCCAGTCTCCTGTCTCCATGGACTCGTGACAGAACCCCAATCGGTTCCAACGGCTCATGAGGCCACCTTCTGGCCATTCCTCTTGGGCAAGGGAAAAATCAGCCATGTCAACTGGTTGTACCCAAGTCCCCGGACTGCATTGTATTGCGTCCTGTTTCATGTTAACCATGCATGGTCCACTGCCTAAGGACCTGTCCCCATGGTATGTCTGACCCAGGAAGGAAGCACAAGGTTGACAGAAAAGGCCATTTACCTCGTTGACGGAAGCGGTTACATCCACCGCGCCTACCACGCCGTGCGCCACCTTTCCACAAGCAAGGGCCTGCCCACTAATGCCACTTTCGGCTTCACGAACATGCTGCTGAAACTCCTTGGCGACCACCATCCCGAATATGTGGCCATGGTCTTCGATTCCAAGGGTCCCACTTTTCGTCACGATATGTACCATGCCTACAAGGCCAATCGTCCGCCCATGGCGGAAGATCTTGTGGAGCAGATCCCCTATATCAAAGAGGTGATCGAAGGGATGAACATTGCCGCGTTGGAGCTTGAGGGCTATGAGGCTGATGACATAATAGGAACCCTCGCCCTGGCCGCCGAGAGAGAAGGATTCAGGGTCATTATGGTCACTGGCGACAAGGATTTCAAGCAGTTGGTTTCCCCTCAAACCAGCATCTGGGATCCCATGAAAGACCGCACCATCGACTACGAAGGCCTAAGAAAGGAATTCGGCCTGGAGCCTTCTCAGTGGATAGATGTCATGGCCCTTGCTGGTGACACTTCGGACAATGTTCCGGGTGTGCCAGGCATTGGTGAAAAGACAGCCCTTGGATTAATCAAGACCTTTGGAAGCATGGATGCCCTTTTCCAGGACCTGGACAAGGTCACCAAGAAGAAACTCCGTGAAAACCTGACCCAGTATCAGGACCAGGCCTTGTTGAGCCGACGTCTGGTAGCCATCGACAGGCAGGTTCCCTTATCAGCAGAGGTGTCAACCTTTAAGGTCTTGGGCCCTGACAAGGAAAAGCTGGCCAGGCTCTTTAAGACCTTGGAGTTTAGAAAGCTCCAAGAGATCTTTCCGCTCAAGGCGGACCTGAGCAACAAAGACTACCGGGCCATCGTGGACGACAAGGCCCTCAAAGGCCTGATCCATGATCTGAGAAAGACCAAGGCCTTTGCCCTGGACCTTGAGACCACGGCCATCAACCCCATGGAGGCGGCTATTGTGGGCATCTCCTTTGCCTGCCGACCCGATGAAGCGGCATATATCCCTCTGCGGCACACCGAGACAACGGGAACTGGACAGCTTGCCCCTGAGCAGACGCTGGCCCGATTGAAGCCTTTGCTGGAAGACCCGCACCTGGCCAAGGTGGGACAGAACATCAAGTACGACTGGATCGTATTAAAACGTGCCGGCATTGACCTCAAGGGGGTCATCTTTGACACCATGGTGGCTTCCTATCTCCTTAACCCTACCCTTCGGGCCCATAATCTGGAGGCCATTGCCTCAGAACACCTGGACCACAAGATGATAACTTACGAAGAAGTGACCGGCGGGAAGGGCGACAGGGGGGGATTTGAAGCGGTCCCCATAGCAGATGCCGTACCCTATGCCTGTGAAGACGCAGACATCACCTTCATGGCCTACAAGGTACTGGCGTCCAAGTTGAAAGAAGGGGGCTTTGAGGACCTTTTCCGAAAGATTGAAATTCCCCTTATACCGGTCCTGGTAGACATGGAGATGTCAGGCATTCGTGTGGACAAGGGTCGTTTGCAGACCCTATCAAAGGAGTTTGAACGCCAGCTCGATGAGATACAGGGCCGGATATACGCCATAGCCGGGGAAGCATTCAACATCCAGTCCCACCAGCAATTGGGCTACATCCTTTTTGAAAAACTCAAACTCCCAGTCCTGAAAAAGACCAAAAAGAAAACCGGTTATTCCACGGACGTACAGGTCCTTACCACGCTGTCAACAGAACACGAATTGCCTGCCCTGGTGCTCCAATACCGTTCCCTTGCAAAGCTCAAATCGACCTATGCCGACGCCCTGGTCGATCTGATCCACGGAGAAACCGATCGCATCCACACGTCCTATAATCAGACGGTGACAGCCACGGGCCGTCTGAGCAGCAGTGACCCCAACCTTCAAAATATCCCTATACGCACAGAGGAGGGTCGCAAGATTCGGGCCGCTTTCCTCCCACGACAAGGCTGGGTCATGCTCTCTGCAGACTATTCCCAGATAGAACTTCGACTCCTAGCCCACTACTCTCAAGACCCCATCCTTGTCGAGGCCTTTGAAAGAGACGAGGATATCCACACGCGCACAGCGGCTGAGGTCTTCCAACTCTTTCCCTCCATGATTACGCAGGAGATGCGCCGTCAGGCCAAGGTCATCAATTTCGGGATCATTTACGGGATGGGCCCCTTCAGGCTGGCCAACGAGTTAGGGATCAGCAACAAGATGGCAAGGACCTACATTGACCACTATTTTGACAGGTACAAAGGGGTGAAGCGCTTCACGGCCGAGACCATTGAGGAGGCTCGGAAGGTTAAGAAGGTGACCACGCTGCTGGGTCGTCACCGGTGGCTTCCCGATATTGCAAGCCCAAACCGCACCGCCCGGGAGTCGGCAGAGCGCACAGCCGTTAACACGCCCCTTCAGGGCACCGCTGCCGATCTTATCAAGGTGGCCATGATACGCATACACGAGGCATTGGACCGGCAGGGGCTAAAGGCCAAGATGCTGCTACAGGTCCATGACGAGCTGGTCTTTGAGATCCCCCATGAGGAACTCGACAGCGCAAGAAAACTGGTCACCTCCCTCATGGAAGGGGTCTATGAACTCAGAGTGCCGCTCAAGGTGGACATTAAGGTAGGCCAAAACTGGGCGAACGTCCACTAGGGCTCTTCTTCATCGCCCTTTTCCGGCAGGGGTTCGCTGTTGCCCAGGATCGCCTCCTTCACACTCCTGTAGACACTCTTGAAAGTCTCGTCAAAGGAGGTGGGAGAGACACGGCCTACCTCTATGAACTTGGCCACCATCTCTTTGGTCACCTTTAAAACCTGTTCGTCAAGCGCTCTCATATGAGCCTCCAAGAGATTCTCTGTAAATGCTTATGCGTCTTGTTCCCAATCGTCTTCGTCCAATCAAAGAAACAATTGCAGAAGACTGCAGAGCTCAAATTTCTTTCGTCATGCCGGACTTGATCCGACATCCAGAGTGCCAAACGCTTTGAAAAGAAACTGGATTCCGGCCTTCGCCGGAATGACGTTTCCAGAATCTTATCACGATCTGCCAACGGTTCATGTCCGGAATTGAACATTCCCCGCGGCCCGCGCCGCGCTAGCACTGCCAACGGGCAGAACCTACGGGGGCTGCGGTAGCTCTCCTGTGGAGAATGCGCTCGCTTATGCGGTTCAAAACGTGAGTCCAGGAGCTAAGTGCATCGGCGTATTCTTGTATAATCTTTTTCTGAGCCATATATCACAGATGGGTCTTTTCCCACAAGGAGAGAGGACGGGGTCTTCTGGAACAAAATAAGGGCCTCGCAACTTGACAGAGGCCTCTCGTTCTGTTAAAGACTTTTTCGCTATGGGGCGACAGATCCGCATATGTTTCATCGGTTTTTTTAGCCCTTGGTGCTGGTGGTGGCAGAGCACAAAGGAGGGGTCTGTCCGCAGCGAGCGCTAGATCTTAAAGACATGAACGGAGTGAAGCCGCGGTCAGTTCCTTGAAACCTGCGGCTTTTTTTTGCCATGATTCTATTGGACAACCTTTCACAATTTCTCTTTTCCGGTCTCACCACGGGGAGCATCTATGGGCTCATTGCCATAGGCTTTGGTGTGGTTCACAATGCCAGCGGCATCATGAATCTGCTCCAGTGCGAGTTCATTACCCTGGGAGGGATGATCACCGTCACCTTCTACGCCTTCATAGGGGTCCCCCTGGCCATCTCGATTCCTCTGGCCATCACCACAGTCACTTTGATAGGTGCCCTCTTTGAGAGATCAGCCATCCGAACAGCCAGGTCCCAACAGATCCTGGTCCTGATCTTTATCACCATTGGTGCCTCCATTTCTGTTAAGGGATTGGCTTTAATCATATGGGGATCAGATCCCTTTGTCCTCCCCCCTTTCTCTGGAAATGAGCCGATCCATCTTCTAAAGGCAACCATCGTGTCTCAAAACCTGTGGATTTTCGCGATCACCCTGTTTGTTGTCATCGCCTTGTACTTCTTTTTTAAAAAGAGCGTCACAGGCAAGGCCATGAGGGCTGTCTCCTGCAATCAACGGGCTGCGGCCCTGTCAGGCATCTGTGTCAACCGCATGACCCTTCTCTCTTTTGCCATGAGCGGGGCCTTAGGAGCCGTGGCAGGGATTATTATCGCACCCATAACCACGACTTCTTATGATGTAGGATTCATGTTGGGCCTGAAGGGCTTTTCCGCTGCCGTGCTTGGCGGTTATGGCAGCATGCCTGGCGCGATCTTGGGCGGATTGCTGCTCGGCGTCATTGAATCCTTGGCCACGGGATTGATCTCATCAGCATATAAGAATGCCATAGCCTTCATCATCCTGTTGCTGGTCCTCTTTGTTCGCCCTAGTGGCCTTCTGGGATCGCCAGAGGCAGAAAGGATCTAGTGGAATCTTCCGACCTCAAGAAGCATCACCATCTCCTCTACCTGATGGTTCTGGCCCTGGCCATTGCCATATTGCCCCTGTTCATAGAGACGAGTTATTACCTTCTCGTTCTCAATGTGATCGGTCTTAATACCATGGTGGTGGTAGGGCTCAATCTTCTGGTCGGCTATGCAGGGCAGATCTCCATGGGACACGCCGCCTTCTATGGCATGGGCGCCTATGTGTCGGCCGTACTCACCACCAACATGGACCTGTGCCCCTGGTCCCTATCCTGGTTTCCTCAATGGTCTCTATCTTGGTTCATCATTCTTCTGGCCATGCTGCTTACGGGGGCTGTGGCATACTTGATCGGAATTCCCACCTTGAGATTAAAGGGGAACTATCTGGTCATGGCCACGTTGGGCCTGAACATCATTTTTGAAATAGTCCTTGTAGAGTGGGATTCTGTGACAGGTGGGGCCAATGGGATGGCCGGCATTCCCCACCTGACAGTGGGTGGACTCCGATTCGACTCTGACCTGAAATTCTACTTTCTCATATGGGGCTTAAGCCTGGTGGCACTGCTGGCTTCTCTCAGCCTGGTGGACTCGCGGGTGGGAAGGGCCCTCAGGGCCATCCACGGAAGCGAGGTGGCAGCCAACACGCTGGGTATCAACACCCATAGATACAAGGTGAAGGTCTTTGTCCTCAGTGCCATGTTTGCCTCCCTTGCAGGGAGTCTGTATGCCCACTATATTACCGTGATCACGCCCAAGTCCTGCGACATCGTTTATTCCATCCAGGTGGTGATCATGGTAATTGTGGGAGGGTTGGGTAGCGTTTGGGGCTCTTTGTTTGGCGCTGTCATGCTGACCCTGCTTTCGGAGTTCCTTCATATTATGGAAAAGTTCAACGTAGTGGCCATGGGGCTCATTCTCATGGTTGTCATGATCTTTTTCCCGGAAGGGTTTATCCCTGGCATCTTACATCTCATCCGGAAAAAGAGATCCCCCAACGTGATCTTAGGTGAGGAATTGGAGTCGCCTTTCGGGGGTAACACGCTATAAAGGGCAAAAGGTTCGTTTTCTGAAAGCCATGAAGTGTTACGGTAAAAGGGAATCCCTCGGGACGGAAGAGAGAGGTTGACGCCATGTTGGAAGTGGTTGAACTTTGCAAATCCTTTGGCGGGATCATGGCCCTGATGAATGTCTCTTTTCATGCAGACCCGGCAAGTCTTACTGCCATTATCGGTCCCAATGGGGCAGGAAAGACCACACTTCTAAATATCATTAGCGGTGTTTACCTTGGAAGTTCAGGGGAGGTCCTTTTCGATGGGAAAAGGATCACTGGCATGCCACCCCACGAGGTAGCGTACTTGGGAATCACCCGGACCTTTCAGAACCTGCAGGTCTTTCACAACATGACAGCGCTGGAAAATGTCATGGTGGGGTTTCACTCGTGCACATCTGCCCGGTTTGTGGCCTGTCTGGCCCGGTCCTGGAAAGTGAGGCGCGAGGAGAGGCAGGTTCGGCAGAGGGCCGCGGAGATGCTCAAATGGGTCAATCTGGCTGGCAGAGAGCATCAGCCGGGTGCTGCCCTTCCTTACGGGGACCAGAAGCGATTGGAGTTGGCAAGGGCCCTTATTAGTCGCCCCAAGATGATCCTTCTGGATGAACCGGTCTCCGGGCTGAACACTTCTGAAACAGCCGACATGGCGGAGCTCATCGTCAAACTGAAGGAATCAGGCATCACCATTGTGCTGGTGGAGCATGACATGAATTTTGTTATGCAGGTTTCTGATAAGATCGTCGTGCTGAATTATGGCGAGAAACTGGCCCAAGGCACGCCTTTCGATATCCAAAACGATGATAGGGTCATAGCCGCCTATTTGGGAGATGATTGAAAGGGGTTTTAGGATTGACTAAGGAGTTCATTGATATTTAGACATGCACCGCCCGCTCGCATTCACTCGCTTGAGACGCAAAGGACGCAAAGAAATCCGGCTTTTTTGTTTTTCCGCGTCTCAGCGGAAAAGACAAAAAGACTTTGCGCTCTTTGCGCCTTTGCGGTGAATATGTATTTCTATAACAAGGAGGTGAGGTTGGGGTCTTAAACTGAATGAGAAGTTGGGCAAAGAGGAGTAAAGAGAGAACAAGAAAAGGAGGAAGTCATGAATCGTGTGATCAGGATGTTGGTAGCTCTATTCTTCGTTGCAGGGCTTTCTGCCATAAGTAGTTCGAGTATGGCGGCAGAGCCCATGAAGGTTGGCGGCCTGTTCGCCCTTTCCGGTCCCTGGGCGCACATCGGCATCGATCAGAAAAACAGTTGCCAGTTTGTCTTTGATAAGGTGAACGCGGCAGGGGGCGTGAACGGTCGGAAGATTGACTTCATTCAAGCTGATACAGAAGGGGACCCCACCAAGGGATTGCTCGCGGCAAAGCGACTGGTAGAGCAAGAAAAGGTGAGTGTCATCATCGGACCTGTAAGAACGGGCGTGGGCATGGCCATTAAGCCGTACCTTGATTCGGCCAAGGTGCCGGCCTTCATGCATTGCGGAAGCGACGTCATTGTAGACAAACCACCTACACACTGGGCCTTCAAATCACCCTATCGTGCCAGTCACGCCATGGGTCGGGTCTTTACCTATATGCGTGATCATGGGTTGAAGAATATCGGCTTCATGTATATCCAGGGCGGGTTTGGAAAAGACGGCCTGAAAAACGCGGAGAAGCTTGCCCCTGAATATGGTCTTAATATGGTGGGCATTGAAAGTTTTGGGGGTAAGGATGTGGATATGAAACCGCAGCTTGTAAATCTGCGGGCCAAGAAGCCTCAGGCCATCCTGTGCTGGACCATTGGGCCGGCCGGTCCCATGGTCGCAAAAAACATGCAGGAGCTCGATTTCAAGGTTCCCCTTTTCCAGTGTCATGGTGAGGCCAATTATCAGTTCATCGAAATCGCCGGTTCAGCAGCAGAAGGTGTCATGATGCCCGCCACGAAGATCTATGTGGCGGACGAACTGGCCGACACTGACCCCCAAAAGGCCCTGATAGCCCAATTTGTGCCTGAGTACACCAAGGCGTACAAGGAGCCAGGCGTCATGGTCTCTTATGGAGCCGATGCGGCCTATATCGTGGTGGAGGCCCTGAAAAAGGCCGGAGACGATCGGTCTGCTATTCGGGACGCCATTGAAAACACAAAGGGCTATGTGGGGTTAAGCGGTGTCTACAATATGTCACCGTCGGACCACAACGGTCTGTCCTTGGCTGATGTGATACTCATCAAGGTGGAAAAAGGAAAGTTCCGCCTAGTAAAAAAATAGCACCGACGGTGGCTACAGATACGGCTACCTGACCACTTGGAGAAAAAGGAGCCCCATCTTTTCGAGATGGGGCTTTTTTTGTTCTCAATCTCCAGCTTTCAGACGTTCATTAGAAACAAACATCCTGCCTTGACTATGTTCGGTCACAGACAACAACCATCCAGAGGGGACAGACGGGATGAAGACCGGCGAAATAGGAGTATTCTGTTTTTTCGCATTAATTGCGCAACGTTACAAGAAACCTTCGCGAGCCATCTCCCTGTTGGCATGGGGGCTGCAGATAGGACTAAGCAAACATACTCAGACAAAAAAATCTAATAAAAGGAGAGAGAAAATGACAACCATCGAAATCAGAGACCTGGAAATGGCAAAGGAACTGGACGACAAGGACATGGCAGGCGTATTCGGCGGTTGCCCGGACCCCGGCAACCTGCCTGACGGCACGGCAGTCTTAGGCGGTGGCTGTGGCTACATGGTTCTGGCAAACCCCTTTGACCCATACACGGTCATGGGCAGGTATCCCACAATACCGAGTTGGCTTTGGGGCATGCTGACTCCAACGAACAACGGTTGAGGAAGCTGCAACTAACAGCCAGTATGGCCACAATAGAAAAAAATGGGGGGCCCTTTGGGCCCCCTCCACTTTTGCGACGGGCTGCGGCGCGTTACGGCTCGTCCAAATGGTCCAGAAGCTCCATGGGCTCTTTGATGACGGCCTGGGCCCCGTTTTCCAGTAGCTCTTCCAGGGGCCGAAACCCCCACAAGGCTCCCACTGGAAACATGCCGGCAGTGACGGCCGTCTTCATGTCCACGGCGCTGTCCCCCAAACAGAGCATCCGAGCCGGTGTCATGGCCAGATGTTCGGCTATCTCAAGGGCCCCGGTTGGGTTGGGCTTTTGGGGCACTCCATGGCGGAGGCCCAGTATCATCTCAAAGGACCAGTCACCCAGAAATTCGTGAACACAGAGTTTTGTGAAATCGTCGGGCTTATTGGAAAGCACGGCCATCTTCACATCCCTGGCGGAAAGGGCAGCCAAGAGTTCCGGGATTCCCGCGTATGGCCTTGTATTCACGTTCCAGGTACGCAGGTAGGCCTCGCGAAAACCGTCGGCACAGCCTGCTATCAGGCTATCGCTTCGCTCTTCTACAGGCAGTGCCCGGGACATGAGCATGGTGACGCCGTCACCGACGAAGTCTCGATAGGCATCTGCCTCGTGGGTGGGGAAACCGTGGCGACGCAGCACGCTATTTGCCGAGTTGGCGATGTCATCAAGGGTATCAAGGAGTGTTCCATCCAGATCGAAGATGACAGCTTGAAAGTGCATGCTCAATGTTCACAAATACCACGTGTTTGATCAGCCGCGGCAGAGAGTTTTACTCCACCTATCCTTGCCTGATGGGCGTGATGACGACGCTCACCCTTCTGTTCATGGCGTTGTCTGAAGATATGGGCTGGGACTCACCATAGCCAATGGCCTGCATCCTTCTTGGGTCTATCCCCTTCTGGATGATGGCATTCTTTACCGACTCTGCCCGTCTTTCCGACAATTGTTGATTGTAGGTTTCGGAGCCCGTTGAGTCCGTATGCCCCTCAACCCTGATGGTCGTCTGTGGATAACTGTTCAACACGGTGGAGACCCTGTCTATCTCGGTATAGGCCCCAGGCTTCAGGGTGGCAGAGTCAAAGTCGAAAAACACATCTCCTTTGAACGTGGCCGTCAGCACGTCCTGTGTTCTCTGGATACTTACGGCGTCAGAGGCGGCCACGGCGTCTCTCAGTGCCTGTTCCTGTCTGTCCATGTAAGCGCCGATCTGATTGCCCGCGATTCCTCCAAGAACAGCACCAATGCCTGCCCCAAGGAGGGTGGCTTCAGTGTCTTTCCCGATGGCCTGTCCAAGAGCTGCGCCAAGTCCTGCCCCAATAGCTACCCCGGTACCTGTGCCTCGTTGCTGTTTTGTCTGTCCTGCACAGGCGAACAGGGTCGCCAAAAAAAGGATAACTACAAGTGTGGAAATGGTCCTCTTCATTTTTGGGTCTCCTTTCAACCTTTGGGTGGAGTATTATTTTGCTTTAAAATAAGCTAGTTGCCGGAATATTGATCGTCATCTTGTACCTTATTCTGGAACCAAAGGTCGGTCAATAAAAAAACAACCATCCCCAAAGAAAGGAGATGGCCTTTGTCACAAAAGACCTTCTTCTTGACAGGAAACCCTTTATTCATGTTAGGAAGGGCCAAACGAGAAATCACGGGACCCAGAGAGAGGTGACATATGACCTTTATGCCGGATTTTCATTCAAAGAAGGAGTTGGAGGCCTATCAGCTACAAGGGCTCAAATGGACAGTGGTCCATGCCTATGGGGGGTCTTCTTTTTACAGGAACAAGTTGGATGAGGCGGGTGTGCAGCCAGATGACGTAAGCACTTACGATGACCTACAAAGGCTTCCCTTTACCACGGCCCAGGATCTCAGGGCCGACTATCCCTTCCCGCTTCTTTCCGTACCCCTTGAAAAGGTCGTGCGCATCCACTCATCGTCCGGCACCACGGGAAAAAGGAAGGTACTTTGTTACACCCAGAAAGATCTCCACAACTGGGCCGACATGTTTGCCAGGTGCTACGAAATGGCAGGCTTGACCAGGGAAGACCGGGTGCAGATTGCAGTGGGTTACGGGCTTTGGACGGCCGGCGTGGGTTTTCAACTCGGGTGCGAACGATTTGGGGCCATGGCCGTACCAGTGGGACCTGGAAATCGAGACATGCATTGTGAGGTCATGGTCGACCTGCAAAGCACCGTGTTCTGCTGCACCGCATCCATGGGTCTTTTGATGGCAGAGGAGATCCACCGCCGAGGGCTTTCAGATAAAATTGCTCTGAAGAAGGTGATATTTGGCGCCGAGCGCCACAGCACTACCATGCGCCACAAGATTGAGGAGTATTTCGGAGTTGAAGGAAGCTTCGACATTCCAGGGCTGACAGAACTTTACGGACCGGGCTCAGGCCTTGAGTGCGAAAAGCATGAGGGGATTCATTTCTGGGCGGATTACTACATTCTGGAAATCATTGATCCTGAGACATTGGAGCCTTTGCCGCCAGGGGAAACGGGTGAGATGGTCGTCACCACGCTACGCAAGGAGGCAACACCCCTTATCCGATACCGGACGCGGGACTTGACCCATTTGATACCTGAACCATGCTCTTGTGGAAGCGTACTTCCCATGCACGGCCCTCTACTGGGCCGCACAGACGACATGTTTATCATCCGGGGAGTAAACATCTATCCAGGCCAGATCGATCATCTCCTTTCTGAGGAAGACAAGGTAGGCAGTGAATACCAGGTTAGACTGACACGCAGGGACGGACTGGACCACATGATGATTCGGGTGGAGCGGGCCGAAGCCACAGATTCTTCTAAGGACGACGCCATCGCAGCTGGACTGGAAGACGCCATCAGGCGACACCTGCTTGTACGAGGCAGGGTGGAATTGGTTGACCACGGCACCCTTCCCCGCACAGAAAGAAAGAGCAAGCGAGTTTTTGATGAAAGGGGCCATTCGTAACCTTTTTCAGCGTTGGGGTAAAACTGTGGACCTTACTGGTAGTCGATCATTGCAGGTGGCTTGGCCATGAGGAAAAAGAAGAAAACGATGCAAGTAAAACGGTGAATGTTGTTAGGGTAGCAGATGTAGTCATCAAAGAGGCAGAGTATCAACGGCTAACCCCTGCCCTGGCTCGACTTCCTTTTTCTTGATCGTCGTGGGTCTTCTCCACCTCTTCCATGCGCAGGCACCACTCCCTATACTTGCATTCAAGTTGATCGCAATAGGCGCCCGCTTTACCAAAGCAGTCGAAATTGCCTTCTCTGAGTTGTTTCTTGCGAATGATCGGTGAGATGACTTCTCTGAAGCAAGCATTGCAAAGGGATGAGCTGATATCCTCTGGTCCCCATGAGACCTTAGAGCCCTTTTGCCACTCTTTACCGCACCTGACACACTTAACACGCAATATGTTCATGACCTATCCCGTACCAGACTCGGAATCGAAGCAGTCAAGAGAAGAACGAGATCCCCGCATCAACAAGGCAATAAGGACGCAAGTTACGCCTTTTAAAATACGTGGTTGTAAAAGTCAAGTGTTTTGTGCCTCCATAGGGCAATTTATCGGTGACCTTTGAAGGTTAAGGCAAACACCCCCGGTAGGCAGCTAAAAAATCAGTCTAAATGTTGCTCCCAAATCTATTCTTCTTTCGGGTGAGGAGGTTTTCTGATACAAAGATTTCATGATGGTTCTTCTTGGTATTTTTGGGACCTCCTTTGTGCTCGCCTTGTCAGGCGCCCTTATGCCAGGCCCTGTCTTGACGGTCACCATCAGCGAGAGTTCCAAGCGGGGGATTTGGGCAGGTCCGCTGATCATTCTGGGCCACGGCATACTTGAGCTGTGTCTAGTTGTCCTATTACTCCTCGGACTCGGGCCCTACCTGAGGCAAGACCTGGTCTTTGGTGTGATTGGATTCTTGGGAGCTTTGATCTTAATATGGATGGCTATTAATATGTTTCGGTCCATTCCGTCCCTGACGCTAAATTTGGAACCGAATGCCTCCTCTGGGACCCATCCCGTTCTATCGGGAATTCTGATGACCCTTGCAAACCCTTACTGGTTCATATGGTGGGCGACGATCGGACTAGGTTATATCATCTACGCCATGGAGTTCGGGACGGTAGGCGTGATTGCCTTTTTCTCCGGGCATATTTCCGCCGATTTTGGGTGGTACCTTGCGGTCTCTTTTGCTGTTTCAAAGGGGCGATGGTTCATTGGGGACAAGACCTATAAAGGGGTTATAGGCCTCTGTGCTTGCACCTTGACTCTTTTTGGTTTCTGGTTCGGATTCGTGGGCGTACAGAGGCTGGCCTCTGTTCTGGTCGCTTGAGGGCGCGTTCAGCCAACCTGGCCTTCCATGAATCAGATGTTGTCATCACCAGGGGGCCAGCTGGGTGTGGCTGGTTAGGGCCGCCCAAGGAGGAAGGCACAGACCTCATTGCCGGAACAACGCCTTGATGTGATCTGAAAGTCTAAGCCCTTCACAAACTCGTTGGCGAACGTCGCGTACTCTATCGTGCATATGGCATCACTGATTTTCTCTGCCAAGTGCTCCCTCCGGGATTTTCTTAACAGTGCAAGCCAAGGACATTTTCTGATGGTAATCTTGATGCGACCGTCTTGGCACTGGATGTCGCTTAAGAAATCCTCGGCCCTCAACTTGAATTCAAGGGCCTTGAGGAGGTCCCCTTGATGTTCGCCCTTGAGATTAAATAGCTCCTTTATCTTTCTAGCCTGAATCTTGGGAAGGATCTCCCACACCTTTCTATCAATCTTAAGGGCCTTGTCGAAGGAGTCCTCCTTTTCCAGCATCATAAACCACAGGCCATCTGCGGCCAGAAAGCATTTCTTAAAATACGCACTAAGAGCGCCTGCATCCATAAGATCTCCTTGTCTCTGCCGATCTCCTTCTATTTGCTCTAATAACACTTCAGTACGCCTGATTCTTTAGCCTCTGAGCTTCTGAGCTTGAAGAGAAAGGGATGACTTGAACATGTGCATTTTCCATCAGCCTCTACCTCCCTCAAAGCCGACAGGCCCCAAGGGCCGGCGGTGGTGATGGTCCTGGGAACAATAACCGTGCCTTGGTCTCCTGGTACCCCTTTTCCATGAGGGGCTTCAGGTGAACGATGTCTGCCGTGTTATATTGAATCAGGCGGTCCAAGGCGCTTTGGTCTCCCCATGTGTAGGCATTCCAGAGCATGACTGCGTCGTAGCCGTTCAAACCATCAATTTCTCCATCACGGGCCAGGCCAAAACGTTTCTCAATGGCCTTAAGACCACCGCCATAACCCAGTCTTTTCAACAAAAAGCGCAGATCAATGTGGGCAGGCGGAAGGGCGATGTGCGGGAAGTGACGCCTGATAACAGGAAGATCAAACTGGCTTCCGTTAAAGGTGATGACCAGGTCGTACCGTGCCACTGCCGGTTCAAAGTCTTTCAAGTTCATGCCATTTACAAAGGTCTGGACGGAGAAACCGTCATAGAGGCCTATCACCGTTATCTCTTCCTCGTTGCCGCCTCCACCGCTGGTTTCGATGTCAAGGTAAATGGCCCGATGACGGAACCTGTCAAAAACCCGCCACATGTGAGCCGAAGACAGACGGTCCTGAAAGAAGCGGATGTCATCCCGGTTCTCTATGGAGGCTTCTATGTTGCGTCGCACGTAGGCATGCCGAGCTGGAGAGAAAAGGCCCTTGTCTCCATGGGTGAGAAATGCCTCCCACGTGAGGATCTCTCTCTGCCAGAGACGCTGCTCTGTCTTTTGCCCGATGCCCGAAATATGAATAAAGGTATGCTCAAGCAAAGGCTTTCCTCTGAACTGACTGAAATGCCAATTTCTTCTTGGCTGCCTGCAGACGCCATCCAGCGCCCTTTCAAAAGACGGAAAGCATCCTACATGGCCCCTGGATGGTTCTCAAGGAAATAGTGACGCCCTCCGCCCGCAAGGGAGGACAAATACGCTTGCCTTTTCTTGGTCGGCCCTATATTGTCTGCACCTTCTGCCGCCGTGAGAAGAGTGAAGAAAGCGTCGACCTTGTTTTGCCGCACAGGGAACCTTGAAAGGGCCAGGAAATAACTCTAGCGGTCTTTGTAAAAACCATGGAGGAGTTTTTGTGATGATTGCTGCAAGTGCCTGCCTTCTGGGCCACTATTGCCGTTACGATGGCCGGACCAGTCCCAGCCCGGCCCTCCTAGAGAGGATCTCTGAGGGAGCCGTGCTTGCTCTCTGCCCTGAAGAACTCGGAGGGCTGCCCACCCCCAGGCCACGCTCAGACCTTGACGGAGGCGACGGCTTTGATGTCTTAGAGGGTCGGGCCAGGGTCGTCACCCCTGCCGGTGACGACGTGACCACGGCCTTTGTCAACGGTGCCTTTGCCGCCCTTGACATGATCAAGAAAAATAAGATTGAGATCTGCTTTCTGAAAGACAAGAGCCCTTCTTGAGGCTTAGGGGGCCGTTCAGGTGAGCGGAAACGACCCATCGGTGTGGCAGCGGCCCTCTTTGTGCGGGAAGGAATACAAGTTGAGGAGGTTAGAGCCCGGGCAATAAGCGCCGACAGTAATAAGTCATAAAACGCTGCCAGAGTGAAAAGGGAGACACACGTTGCAGTGTGACACCTTATGGGTAAAAAAAGTTTGCAAAATGGCTATTTAAATGATAGATGTAAGTGTTTTAGCATGATAGGGGCAACTTTTTTGAACTTTGGAGGTCTTGATATTATGGCGAAAGTCTGTGAAATATGTGGAAAAAAACCTATGACCGGTCACCATGTCAGTCATGCCCACAACCTGACCAAACGACGCTTCTACCCAAATCTACAGCGCGTTCGCGCCATCAGCAACGGCCGAGTCAAGCGCATCAAGGTATGTACAAGGTGCCTCCGTTCCGGCTTGGTCGTAAAGCCGGCCTGAACCGGCCTGTCTATTGACACTAGGCCGCCAGCCTGCTCACCTTTATGACGTACTTAATCTTGTGAACGGATTTCATGAGTTTGTCCAAGTGCTCGGCGCCTGATACAGAAACGGTGAAGTAGCACTCTGCCCGGCCGTCTGCAAGGGTCTTTACGGTGGCATTGAGTATATTTGCCGCCCCCTCACTCAACACAGCAGTGATGTTTGCAAGAAGTCCCATCTTATCCTGACAAAGAACGTGGATCGTCACAGGATAGACTTCATCCGACTCCGGTACCCACTCGAGTTCAATCCGACGGTCTGAGTCCATACTGAGGGCATGGGGGCACGACTTACGGTGCACTGTGACGCCCTGCCCCCGGGTAATATATCCAACGACAGGGTCGCCGGGCAGAGGGCTGCAACACTTGCCATAGCGGATCAGTACGTCATCCACCCCCCTGACGAGAATACCTGACTTAGGCTTCTTGCCCCGGATACGCTGCTTCAGTTTTCCGACGATGCTCTCTTTTGTCTCCTTCAGTTCCGACTTGGGAACAAAATACCTGACCACCTGAAGGGCTGTGACTTTGCCATATCCCACACCGGCAATAAGGTCATCGGCCGTCTTGTAGCCAAGGTCCTGGATGGCTTTTGCCATCTCACTTGATTTCAACTGCTTGTTGAAACTCAAGTGGTATTTCCGAAAGGCCTTCTCGCACATCTCATGGCCAAGTTCCAGACTCTGTTTTCTTTCCTCGGCCTTGATGTGTTGGCGTATGCGAGAACGGGCCTTTGCTGTCTTTACAAAGCTCAGCCAGTCTTTGCTGGGTCTGTGCTTAGAAGAGGTGGAAATCTCCACCCTCTGTCCGGTCTTCAGTTGGTACTTCAGAGGCACCATGCGCCCATCCACCTTGGCGCCCATACACTGATTGCCTACCTCAGAATGGATGGCATAGGCAAAATCGACGGGGGTGGCCCCTTTGGGCAGGCTCAACACGTCGCCCTGAGGGGTGAACACATAGACCTCGTTGGGGAACAGCTCGATCCGCACGGTCTCCATGAACTCTTGCGGGTCTTGAACATGCTTCTGCTCCTCCACAAGCTTTCGGAGCCAGGCGAAAACCTGACTGTCGTTCTTGTCAAAGGCCTCTCCCTCTTTGTATTGCCAGTGGGCAGCAATGCCGTCTCTCGCCACCCGGTCCATCTCTTTGGTGCGGATCTGAATCTCCACCCGCTCGCCAAACGGCCCTATGACGGTGGTGTGAAGGGATTGGTACATGTTCGGCTTGGGAATGCCTATATGATCCTTGAAACGCTTTGGAATGGGTTTCCAGATAGAATGAAGGACCCCCAAGGCCTCGTAGCATTGCTGGACCGTATCAAGAATGATGCGAAAGCCCAGGATGTCATACACATCCTCAAAGCTCACCTGTTGGGCTACCATCTTCTGGTAAATCCCGTAGAAATGTTTGTGGCGCCCCTCCACTTCACAGTTGATGCCGGCCTCGGCCATCTTGTTTCCGATAATCTCTTTGATGGTTTCAATGTATTTTTGTTGTTCTTCGCTCTTTCTGGCCACTTGGCCTGCAATATCTCGGTATTCGTGAGGAAGAAGGTACAAAAATGAGATGTCCTCCAACTCGTTCTTCATCCAGTAAATGCCCAAGCGATTTGCAATAGGAACATAGATGTCAACGGTTTCCTGGGCTATCTTAATCTGCTTATGCTCCTTTTGGAACCGAAGGGTCCGCATGTTGTGGAGTCTGTCACAGAGCTTGATCAAAATGACCCGTATGTCATCGGCCATGGCCAGAATCATCTTGCGTATGCTCTCAGCCTGCCGGGCCTCAGAGCTCCTAAAGGAGAGACTGCCCAACTTGGTCACACCTTCCACAATATGGGTGACCCGGGGACCAAACATCTCTGTCAGTCTCTCAGCAGTGGCATCGGTGTCTTCCAATACATCGTGGAGGAGCCCAGCGGCCACACTGACTGTGTCCAGCTTTAACTCTGTCAATAGCCCGGCCACTTCCAAGGGATGGGAAAGATACGGTTCGCCCGAGAGTCTCACCTGACCTTCATGGACGCGGGCAGAATAGACATAGGCCCGTTCTACCAAATCCAAATCTCCCTCCGGGTAATAGGCACTGATGGCGTCTAAGATGTCGGTGATGCGGATCATAGTCAGTGGCACATCTGAGCATTAAAATGGTGGCAATCCACTGGCTGCGCCAGCTGCCAGTGGAAAGGGTAATGTCTCCCTTAACAGTTCGAAATCAGGCATGATTGATATGAAGTGGGCTCCTGCAAATAGGACTAGTACGCCTTAGCAAAAACCACGCGTTTGCTGCTCTTTCCCCCACAGACCACGCAAGTCCCGGTTTCGGTTTCGCCTTCAAGGGGAATGCAACGGATCGTCACGCTCAAGTCATCTTTGATCTTTTCCTCACACCCTTCGCCTCCGCACCAATGGGAGCGTGCAAAGCCTCCGTGGATCTCAGGCCTTTTGGCATCCTGGGGTGTAAAAAAGGCATAGAATTCATCTGTTGAATTGATCGGTACGGTATGTTCATCGCGGTATCGCATGGCCCGATCAAAAAGCTGGCTTTGGATGTCGTCCAAGACATGCACAATGGTCGCCACAAACTCCTGACGGCCGATCGATTCCTTGTCTTTGGGGCCCCTGTCCCTTCGTCCCACAAAAACAGCATCTTGGGCAATGTCTCTGGGACCTATCTCCACCCGCAGAGGTATCCCTTTCTTGATCCAATCCCATCCCCTGCCCCCGGTTTCCCTCTCATCGATCTCGACCATAATCTTTCGGTGATGGTAGGTGATGGCTCTTAGCTCTTGAGCCAATCTATGCGTGTAGTCCATGACAGAGGCCTTGTCCTCTGCCTTTTTTGCGATGGGCATAATAACCACATGCGAGGACGCGATGGCCGGTGGCAGAACCAGCCCGTTGTCATCGCTGTGTGTCATGATAATAGCGCCAATCAAACGGGTGGAAACACCCCAGGAAGTGGTCCAGGCATATTCTTCTTTCTCTTTTGCCGATTGGTACTTGATCTGAGAGGCCTTGGCGAAATTCTGTCCAAGAAAGTGGGAAGTGCCCGCCTGCAGAGCCTTTCGATCCTGCATCATTGCTTCAAGCGTAAAGCTGTTCACCGCCCCAGGAAATCGTTCAGACGCTGTTTTTTCGCCTTTGATAACGGGCAGGGCAAGGTAGTCCCTTGTGACCTTTTCGTAAATGTCCAGCATCTGAAGGGTCCGGTCCATGGCCTCTTTAGGGCTGACATGGGCCGTGTGCCCTTCTTGCCACAGAAACTCACTGGTCCTTAAGAAGATGCGCGTCCTCATTTCCCATCTGACCACATTGCACCATTGATTCACCAGGAGGGGCAGGTCCCGGTAGCTGCTGACCCACCGGGAAAAGGATTCTCCTATTATCGTCTCAGAAGTGGGTCTCACAACCAGAGGTTCCTCAATAGGGCCCGCAGGGATCAGCCCACCGTCTGGGGCAACTTCCAAACGGTGATGGGTAACCACCGCACACTCCTTGGCAAAGCCTTCCACATGTTCGGCCTCTTTTTCAAGAAACCGCTTCGGTATGAAGAGGGGGAAATAGGCATTCTTGACCCCTGTTTCCTTGAACAGGCCATCGAGGATCTCTTTTATGTTTTCCCATAGGGCATAGCCCCACGGTTTGATGACCATACATCCCCTGACAGGCGAGTTCTCTGCCATGTCCGATTCCTTAATAACCTGTTGATACCATACCGGATAGTCTTCGTGCCGCGTTGGCGAAATGGCTGTCTTCTGTCCTTTTGCCATGCTAGTCCCTTCTTTCGTATGCCTCCACTTCTTCAAAAAGCGTTTCAACCAGTCTCTCTTCTTTCACTTTGCGCACTACTTTTCCCTTTTTGAACAATACCCCGTGTCCCTTCCCTCCTGCGATGCCGATGTCTGCCTCTCGTGCCTCGCCCGGTCCGTTCACTACACACCCCATGATAGCAAGCCGCACGGGGGTGGTCTTGGTGAGCATGGCCGACTCCACCCGCTCCACCACCTCCACCAGGTTGATCTGACACCGGCCACAGGTTGGACAGGACACAATCTCCGGCCCACGCTGTCGGATCCTTAAGGCCTTTAAGATCTCAAAGCCTACCCGGACTTCGTCCACCGGATCTCGGGTGAGAGAAACGCGAATGGTATCTCCGATGCCTTCAGCAAGAAGCATTCCAATGCCAAGGGCTGACTTCACGGTACCGGTGACCAGACTTCCAGCCTCTGTAACACCTACATGAAGGGGAAAATCCGTTTCAGAAGACAGAAGTCGATAGGCTTCCACAGTGCGGGCTACGTCAGATGCCTTGATAGAAAGCTTTATGTCGTGAAAGTCCAATGATTGGAGGAGTTGAATGTGCCGCAGTGCGCTCTCCACCATGGCTTCAGCTGTTGCAGCCCCGAATTTCTTAAGGAGGTCCCTTTCAAGGGAACCGGCATTCACGCCCACGCGAATGGGGATGCTCCGTTCGGCAGCCAGCTCGGCCACGGCCTTTACCTTCTTTGCCCCGCCAATATTTCCCGGATTGATCCGCAAGGCATCTGCGCCAGCCCTGATAGCGGCCAAGGCCAGGCGATAGTCAAAATGGATATCTGCAATCAGAGGGATAGAGGTCTGCTCTTTAATCGGTGCAATCGCCTCGACAGCCGCCTGGTCTGGTACGGCCACCCGCACCAGCTCACAACCCACGGCCTCTAGACGATGTATCTGCGCCACAGTGGCGGCGACGTCGTGGGTAAAGGTATTGGTCATGGATTGCACCGTGATCTCGGCGCCACCGCCTATTTGAACTCCTCCGATGGATATCTGGCGGGTCGGTTTTCGTTTTTGAGGCAAAGACATAGCGTATCTGAACAGACTCCTTTTTCTCCTTGGTGATTCCCTGGGGCTTACTACAGGGTCACACGACTTCCGCCCCCTTGGATAGGCTTGGCCAACGTTTGCCAAAGGCACACGAAGGCTGAAATGGTGGCGGGTGTGGGGAGGATCATTGTCAACGGCTTCATCTCGAATGTTGCTGCAAAAAGAAAAAATTGTCAAACATAATCAGGTTGTTCAAGAGTGTCATTTTACCCCCTGCCTGTGGATTGACGCGCCATTTATGGATGGAAGCGAGCCACATCAAAAAGAGGAGGGCCTGAACCATGAGATAGGAAACAAGGACACTCCTTTGAAAACGCTTCGAATGTGTTTTTGAAATTGCCCAAATGCCATTTTATTACAGAATGTTGGAACCCGCAGGAGGTGATACTTGCAATCCGGCGCTCTATGGTCTACTGTCTGTTTGACATGATGGCACCCCGAAGGCACCGTCTCTCATGGGCATGAGAGTGGTTACATAGACAGGATTTCTCGTACGCCCAACGTGTCGAGCCTTGGGGGCGGCCACCGGAATCAGCGGTGGGGTTTGTGGTGAATCATTGAAATGCGTTTTGTGATACAGGAACATCACGCGCGGCGTCTCCACTACGATTTTCGACTGGAGATGGCCGGGGTCTTGAAATCATGGGCCCTGCCCAAAGGGCCATCTATGAATCCGACAGAGAAGAGACTGGCAGTCATGGTACATGACCACCCCTTGGACTACTTCGGTTTTGAGGGAATCATCCCGGTAGGTCACTCTGGGGCGGGTCCGGTATTGGTGTGGGACGAAGGTGCTTACAGCCTCCTTGAGGAACAAGATCCGTTAAAGGCCGTGGAATCTGGGAAAATCAGCATGGTCCTTGACGGCAATAGGCTCAAAGGAGCTTTCACCCTTGTCAAGATGAAAGGACAAGATAAGAACAATTGGCTCCTTATTAAGAAAAAGGATGCATTTAGCCAGACAACCTGGAAGCTGAAACAGGTATTGACAGAGGAAAGGAAAAGGAGCCTCCGGGAAAAGGCCCCGCCGTGCGAGGCCATTGACTAATTGGAACTTATCACTGCTATTTCCCACGGGCCACTTTTGGTCTGGATGCACACTCCCAAGCTTTTTGACATGACTGGCCAGATACACAACATTTTGTTTGTATGCACGGGAAACATATGTCGCAGTCCCTTTGCTGAAGGCTTGTTAAAGAACATTGTTGCAGAAAAAGGCCTTAAAGGCATTGCAGTGGACTCGGCAGGTCTACTCGCCCTTCCGGGTAATGGTGTGACGCACCTGGCCCAACAAGCTGCTGAGGAATTCGGCGTGGATCTCTCAGACCACAGGGCAAAATCTGCGTCCGAGAGCCTTCTGGCCTGGTCCGACCTTGTCTTGGTCATGGAAAGATCTCAGGAAGAGACCCTTTTATCTGCGATTCCTGACGCAGCTGGAAAGGTCTTGTTGCTCAGGCACTTTGGGCGTCATGGCTCCAGAAGGCGAGGCATTGCCGATCCGTATGGGCTTCAATATGAGGCATATCGTTTCTGCTTTCTTGATATTGAGGATGCAGTTTCAGGCCTGGCAGAATATCTGTCCAGCCCCACGGTGGTCTTCGCACCCATTCAGATGAGTTGCTATGAGGGTTATAGGGCAAATGAATCCCCACGATCCTTTGAATGGAAAGGCGGGACATTTCACATCACGAAGATCCTTGACCGTTGGTATGACGCCAGTATAGACACAAAATCGGGAGTTGCCGATTATTTCAAAGTAGAGACGGATGACGGGTCAACACATATCATACGATACAATAGACTCTTTGACAGCTGGGCAATCAGGGTCCGCTCGCAGAGTGGCTGAGTGAACCTGTAAGTAGAAGATGAAAGATGCTATTAGGAAATATCGTTGAGCTTGAACCGGTTGCACGATATTAGCCTTAAGTGGAAACTCCTTATTCCATTCCTTTCCCTTGCATTTGTGGGCGCCACCGCTCTATTTGTGGTGTCCTATCGTTTCCAGGCCGATCTGATTCACTTAAACGAAGAAAAACGACTTAAGAATAGTTATCAGTACTTCTTGGATCTCATTAAGGCCAAAGGGGATCTCGCCCTGAGCCTGGCCTATGCAGTGGCCCAGAACCCTGTTGTGGCTGAGACCTTTGCCAAGAGGGACCGGAACCGATTGATAGAGCTCCTTCATCCCACCTACGAACAGTTACACGAAAACTTTGGGATCAAGCAATTTCACTTCCATGTGCCTCCTGCCACCTCTTTCTTGCGTCTTCATTTGCCAGGTCAATATGGAGAGGAGATGCAAGCCTACAGGCACACCATCAACGTTGCCAGGGATACCGGTGAGGGCGTTGGGGGTCTAGAATGGGGCGTTACCGGTTTTGGAGTGCGCGGTGTCGTACCGGTCTTTTTTGAGGGTGAGCAGGTTGGCACATTGGGGCTTGGAGAATCTTTTGAGGAGCCCCTACTTGATGAGTTTAAGGCAAGCTATGGAGTAGACCTGACCCTCTATGTACCGGAAAAACCTGGCAGCCAAAAACCAATGGGCATTGCCTCAACGATGAGCCACGCCCCTTTTTCACGAGAACTCTTCATCAAGTCCTTTCACTCAGGAGAGGTGGTATTTGACACTACCAAATGGAAAGGCCGGGATATTGCCTTCGTGGCCGGGCCGGTTCGTGATTTTTCTTCCAAGATTGCGGCCGTGGTGGAGATTCATGTTGATCGGGGCTCAACATTGGCCCTGCTCAAGCGATATGGATCCATTGCCATTGCCATTGGCCTTATCGGCCTTGCCTTGTCCATGTCTTTTGTCTGGTTCATATCCGTGGTTTTTACCAAACGCATCGGAAAGGTTGTCACTGCAACCAAAGACATCGCTGGGGGCCAGCGTGATACCAGAATCACAGTAAAGAGCGCCGATGAGCTAGGAATCATGGCCCGCGCCATCAATGATATGTTGGTCTCCTTGGAAGAGTCACGGAAAAAAATAAAGGATTATGCAGAGAACCTGGAACAGATGGTTGAGCATCGGACCAAGGCCCTGGAAGAATCTGAAAAAACCTATCGAACCCTCGTCGAACATGTACCGGTCATTGTCTATCTTGTGATGCCTGATAGGACAGCCATTTTTTTGAACCGCTTTGTTGAAGAGATTTTGGGGGTGGAACCACAAGAGTTGAGCGGACATCACGAAGCATGGGCTGAACACATCCACTCCCCTGACAGGACACGTGTTCTTGCCCAGTTCGACGAGTGTCTCCAACAGGGTAGAGAGTTCCACGCAGAGTATCGCATGACGCACAGAGACGGCCATACGGTCTATGTCGTTGATCATGCTGTTCCCGTGCTTGACGAGCAAAATGGACTCATCAGGATGGATGGCGTTATACTGGACGTCACCGCACGGAAAGAGCTTCAGGAAAGAATCGTACAAACCGAAGAACTGGAGACCCTGAGTGAGGTCTCGGCCCGGCTCGCCCACGAGATCGGAAATCCTCTCACCTCCATAGGGGGGCTGACCAGGCGCCTGCTGAAATCCTTTGAGGCATCGGATCCAAGAAGAAAAAAGGGCGAGCTCATCGTAGAGGAAGTGAAGAAACTTGAAAGAATACTCAAGATGATGACGGCCTATATCGAACCTAAGTCGATTCAGCTCCGTTCCTGTGATCTGAACAGTGTTGTCCAGAGGGCTATTCAGCAGATAGAGGCTGAATTCCATGACAAAGACTTTTCAGTCAAATCGTGCTTGGATAAGAACCCCCACATGTTAAAACTGGACTGCCAGCTATTCGAAAAGGTCCTTATCAATCTCATGGAAAACGCATTCTACAGAATGCGCCAGAAGGGAGAGATTGAAGTAACGACCGGGAGAAACGGCGGATATGCCACCGTCATCCTTGCCTACGAAGTACCATACATTTCCGATGATGACATAGAGCACTTCTTTTATCCCTTTGTCATCGACTATCCCTTTGAAAGCGGGGTTCGGGACAGAGATATCATTGATGTGCCCATTTGTAGCGTAGTGATTCATAAACACGGCGGTATTATCAACGTGAACAAGAAGAAGGACAACTGCGTCGTGATCACCATATCCTTGCCTTTGGAACAGAGCAGCTAGCAGAGGAGCCTTCGTATGAACATTTTTGTCTCCGGTTCTTTAGCCTACGACAGAATTATGGACTTTCCGGGGAGATTCTCAGATCATATTCTACCCGATAAGATTCACGTCCTTAACATCTGCTTTACGGTGAATGGCCTGAAGGAAAAGTTCGGCGGCACAGCCGGTAACATCGCATACAGTCTTGCCCTGTTGGGGGAAGAGCCCATCATTTTAGCTTCAGCGGGCAAAGATTTTGACAGATATGAAGCATGGCTGCGGGAACGCCACCTTTCCCTGAGAGGAGTTTGCCGCATTCCAGAGGAATTGACTGCAGGGGCTTACATCACGACGGACAAATCCGACAATCAGATCACCGGGTTTAACCCGGGGGCCATGAAGTACCCCTCATCATTCACATTCGATGGTGTAGACCCCAAGGCATCACTAGGCATCATAGCACCGGGCAACCTGCAAGACATGATTTCCTATGCCCGCACATGGCAAGAAGAGGGCGTAGCCTATATATTCGACCCCGGTCAGTCCATCCCAGCCCTTTCAGCAGACCATTTGATAGCTGCTATCAAGGGCTCCAGCCTGTTGATCTCCAATGACTATGAACTGGAAATGATTATACGGAACACGGGGCTCAAAAAGAACCAACTTCTTCAACACACCGAGGCTATTATCACGACTTTGGGAGAAGACGGGTCTCTTGTTTCAACCCGAAATGGGGAGACCAAGGTCGCTGCCGCCAAGGCCTCTCAAGTCTTGGACCCTACTGGGGCTGGAGACGCCTATCGGGCAGGACTGATCAAAGGCCTGGCCATGAAGAAAGATCTGTCCGAGGCCGCCCGCATGGGCGCCACGTGCGCAAGCTACGCCGTAGAGTATCACGGCACACAAGAGCACCGATTTACCCAAAGGGCGTTCTGGAAACGCTATGAGGCCAACTTTCCAGCCGGCTGAACCGCAGCCTCCTTCTGGCGGCGGCGGGCAACCCCCGAATCGACACGCCTTCTATCCCGAGGATGTCTGTGGATCGGCAGTCTCTGGTGGAACACACAGGACCGGACAAGGGAGTATCCTCACGACCCTTTCAGCCCTGCTTCCGAAAAAGATCTTATCGATCTGGCCAGAACCCATCTTTCCATGTCCACCCATCACAATCATGTCAACAGCCCGTTCTTGGGCTTTGAGCGCAATGGTTTGAAAAGGAATCCCCACTGCCACCTCTTGCTCGAAGACTGTCCCATCTTGGAGGTGCTCAGCCAAAAAGGCCTGATACCTTTCTTTGGCTTGCAGGCACAGCCTCTGGGAGACGCTATCTTCTGACTCCCCATAGAGCTCGGCAATCTTCTCTACATCTCTCTTGTCTACAACATGGAGGATCTCGATGCTGGCAGAAAAGCGCTTTGCAATAAATTTAGCATACTTAAAAGCTGTTTCAGAGCATCTAGAAAAATCAGTCGCCACTAGAATTCTTTTTAGTTCCAACATGTGAGCCTTTCTGTACATCAGTTCGTATGAACGGGCTGTTGGGCATCGAGTCTTGGGGCCCACTCTTGTCGACCCACGATGGAGGTAGACTGCGACACGCCACCCCGTTGAACCGAATAAGCAAGCGCATTTCCCGTGGCTTGACTTCGACGAGTTCCATTCGGCCCGAGCTCATGGCCGAGGGCAGTCGAGTCGCCACAGGGAGGATTCAATAGAGTCGAAGCACTATCATTTACAAGGAAATGCAAAGAGGAGTCAATCTATATCTTCAGTGGATTGCGTAAACGCATTTATCAAGCCTGAGGCCTGTGCAATTGCCCCTTGCCTCCATGATCATTCAATAGTAATAGAAAGGCAGTGATCTTCGACGAATGGGGTCTAGATGGCTGTTTTGAGTGTTGATGTGTCAAGATTTCATAGGTGCCACGTCCTAGTGATGGGCGACCTGATGATCGACGAATACCTCTGGGGTGAGGTAGATCGCATATCCCCTGAGGCACCCGTACAGGTGGTCTCGGTGCTACGGGACACCACGACCTTGGGCGGGGCAGGAAACGTGGTGAACAACCTAGTGGCCCTCGGTGCGCAAGTGGCCGTGGCTGGGATCATAGGGACAGACGATAAGGCGGGTTCAATGCTCAACATGTTTACGGAACGAAGGGTGGACACCACCGGTCTGATCCAAGACCCAGGGAGACCAACAACCAGAAAGACACGGATCATAGGCGGCCATCAGCACGTGCTTCGGATCGATCGGGAAACAAGACAGGAGATATCCGACGAGCAAGCGAACCAGTTAGCTCAATTTCTTAGAGACCGTATTGACGAGTTCGACATTGTCCTTCTTTCCGACTATGGCAAAGGGCTCCTTACAGACACCTTGTTGCGACAGGTCATTGAAGAGGCGGACAAAAGGCAACGGCCTGTGATTGTGGACCCTAAAGGACTCGATTTTAAAAAATACACGGGCGCAACTCTCCTTACGCCCAACAAAAAGGAGGCCTCTTTAGCAACGGGCATAGAAATTGTCGACCATGAGTCCTTAATGGCCGCAGGCAAGGCATTGCTCCGCGAGATTCAGACCCAACAGGTGCTCATCACCTGCGGCAAGGACGGTATGGTGTTGTTTGAAAACAGTAAGACGCCCCACAGGATTGCAGCAGACGTTCGACAGGTCTTCGATGTATCAGGGGCCGGTGACACGGTCTTGGCTGTGCTCGGATTGGTCCTGGCCTCTGGAGCGTCTTTGCAACAGGCGGCAGGCCTGGCCAACGTGGCAGCAGGTATTGTCGTGGGCAAGGTAGGCACGGCATCGGTCTCTGCGGAAGAACTTGCCAAGGCGCTTTCACCGTCTGTGGAGGCCTTAGCCGACAAGTATAAAACCGTGTCAGAGTTGACCGCCCTGGCAGAGGGTCTCAGGGCTGAAGGCAAGACCATTGTCATGACGAACGGGTGTTTTGATCTGCTCCACGTTGGACATGTGAAACTGCTCTCTTCCTCCAAGAAGATGGGCGACGTGCTCATTGTGGCCATTGACGATGATGACTCGGTGCGGATGCTGAAGGGAAAAGACCGTCCTATTATTGGCGCTCGAGAGCGGCTCGGCATTATCAGCGCCCTCGATTGCGTAGACCATGTGACCCTTTTTTCGACCAACGATCTTGAGCCCCTCATCGAGGCCATTCGCCCCAATATCCTCACTAAAGGGAGCAATTACACCACTGAAACGGTGTTGGGTCGGAAAATCGTGGAAAAGTACAATGGCCGCGTCGCCCTTATCCAGATTACTGAACCTGTTTCCTCAACCCAAATCATCAACCAGATAAAGGAACAGACAGTGTGATGGCACGACAGGCGGCCTTTGAAGCAACTTCCGTTTCCTGAAAACCGGTCACACCCGGGACCATTGGCTAGCCTAGTGTCCATCCATAAATGGCTCTTTTTTCGATGAGCGGTGTTGTCCGCGGGTTTTCGACTGCGACGTACCCCATGACCATTGGCTGGCCTGTGTGTTGTTTCTTGAAAACCGAGGGCGACAGATCGTTTTATTTGAAAATGGCTCTCGGCCGACTTCACCTTAGGAGCTTTGCCCGAACTTGTTGAGAACTTACGCCTATGCTTTGGATGCGAGAAACTAAAAACGGGGTCGTATTCAAGGTGGCCGTCCAACCCAGGGGGGCAAGGAATGAAATTGTGGGCTTACAGGGCGACGCCCTAAAGCTCAAGTTGACGGCCCCTCCAGTTGAGGGGGCTGCCAACAAGATGTGCGTGGAATTTTTGGCCAAGTCCTTGAAGGTGAGAAAATCAGACGTGGAGATCGTTCACGGACACCGTAGCAGGGCCAAGAAGGTACAGGTACGGTCGGCCACCTGCCATCGTATCAAATCGCTGTTGAAACCCTAGGCTGCCCAGGAGGGCCGCCCCTTTCTTCTATCCGCCGTATCTCTTCAGCACCATAACGGCATTGTGCCCACCGAAGCCAAAGGAGTTATTCATAGCCACATCTATCTTTGCAGGCGTGGGCTCGGTGATGATATTAAGATCCATCTCCGGGTCTGGGCTCTCGTAATTCACGTTGGGCGGGATAATCTGTTTTTCCATAGCCATGGCACAGGCAATGGCTTCAACAGCCCCTGCTGCCCCGATAAGGTGCCCAATCATGGACTTGGTGGAACTGACCGGAACCCTGTAGTCCCCAAAGACTTCTCTAATAGCAACGGCTTCTGCCTTGTCATTGAGTGGAGTGGACGTGCCATGGGCGTTGACATAATCGACCTCTGTGGGCTCTATGCCTGCCATGTTGAGGGAATCGCGAATGGCCTTCTTGACCATGCGAGCCCCTGGATCGGGGGCTGTAATATGATAGGCATCTGTGTTGGTCGTATACCCCACGATCTCTGCATAGATTTTTGCCCCTCTGGCTAAGGCGTGCTCAAGGCTTTCAAGGACCATCACCCCTGCGCCCTCCCCTATAACGAAGCCGTCCCTGTCTTTGTCAAAGGGTCGACAAGCCCTTTGGGGATCGTCATTTCTTCGAGACAAGGCCTTCATGTTGGCAAATGAGCTTGCCGCAATCTCGGTGAGGATCGCCTCGCTGCCACCGGCTATGATGACATCGAAATCTCCCAAGGCAATGTCCTTATCAGCATAGATCAGAGCATAGGCACCTGTGGCACAGGCATTGGCCGTGCAAGGACTGGTCCCTGTGAGCTTGTGGAGAATACTCACATAGGCATTCACCGCATTCGGCATCATCATGGGGATGAGAAAGGGACTCACCCTTGAGGGGTTCTTGCTTTCAATGAGCTTCCTCTTCTCCTCTTCAAGGGTCATTAACCCCCCGATCCCCGTTCCTATCATCGTCCCCACACTGTCGTTGTATTCGGCCAAATCGAGGTCGGCATCTTTGATGGCAAGAGATGCCGCAGCAACCCCGTACTGGGTGAAGAGATCCATTCTCTTGGCATCCTTCGGGTTAATGCCGTAGTCTTTGGGGTTGAAGTCCCTAATCTCTGCCCCTATCCTGGTCTTGAAGTTAGACGTGTCAAACCTTGATATAAGGTCAACACCGGACTTTCCCTCCATGAGGGCGTCCCAGAATGCTTCCTTACCACAGCCGATAGGCGTTACAGGTCCCACCCCAGTAATAACGACTCTCTTTCTGTTCATACCAGAATCCTCCAAGCCTTATCCCAGTTCCCTGCTGGGTATTGTTCCGAGCCACCATAATATTATGGTTCAAACGGTGTCAACAAAAAAGCCTCAGGAAAAGGCGCCGAAAAATGTTACAAGTGCTGCCGAATCCAGACCAAGACTTTGTCAAACTCCTCTTTCAGTTCTGCCAGGGCCGTTCCCCGGTGGCTGACCCGATTCTTTTCCTCTCCAGAAAGCTGGGCAAAGGTCTTCCTCAGGGGCGGGTAATAGAAGACGGGATCATAACCAAACCCATTCTCCCCGGCAGGGGCCTCGGCAATCACCCCTTCACACCGACCTTCATAGGTGAGGGCAACGCCAGATGGAACTGCTATGGAAATCACGCACATAAAGGCTGCCGCCCGGTTTGTCTTCCCTTCCATCTCCTGGAGTAATTTGGCCATTCTCTCCTGATCAGTGGCAGACGGTCCTGCATAGCGGGCCGAATGGACCCCTGGGGCACCTCCCAACGCTTCCACCTCTAGGCCGGAATCGTCTGCCAGGGCCGGTAACCCAAGGACCTTGGCCGTAAAGGATGCCTTCTTAAAGGCATTTTCATCAAATGTAGCCCCGTCTTCCTCAACGTTCGGTATGGGACCAAAATCGTCCAAGTTCTTGATGATAACAGGAAAATCTTTCAAAAGCTCCGTTATCTCCCTGGTTTTTCCAGGGTTCTGCGTAGCCAAAACCAACCATTGCTTATCTGTCATGACCTTTCCTTTGCATCGCCTCCGGGCATAAGGGCCCTTTACCTGGCCCTCAGTTGAACCGCTTTGTCGCGGTATAACAGGGCTGTCAGGGTGAATGCGAATACCATAATTCCATTTATAATAAAAGGCATTTTGTAACCCCATCCCTGGTTGAGCCATCCCGAAAAAGCGGCAAACAGGAAGATGGCCGATGTCCTGACACAGAAGATCAGGCCAGAATTTCCCCCCAGTCTCCCAGCCGGAAAGAATTGGGCGGTCAGCACATCAGATTCCAAGATGGCCAAGGTATCACCCATGGTGTGGATCACCCTCACGATCAGGAGGCTGTAAAACGTGTGGGTGAAGGCCGTGATGAACTGAAAACAACTAGAAATCAAAAGCCCTACCAGAAGGAAGAGAAACACGCTGTGCCTTTTGTCCATGAGCCTGCCAGCAAAGGGAACAAGAAGAGCCATCCAGGCCCCCAAAACAAAAAATATGACTCCGATTTGCCTCTTGGTCAAACCGATGATGTCCTTCATCAGGAGGCTAATACTCGTCTGTTCTGCCCCGAAGTGGGTGCCAAGCACAAAGACGACGGCCACCAAGAACAGGACATTCGGCTCTTTGATGTCTCGCCTGTAATCTCTGAAGCTGAAAACCACAGGTGGGGGATCTTTCAGGAGCTGCGTAAGCACGATGATGACAATCGACAAACCCCATGCCCCCTTTATCATGAGACCTGCACCAAAGGTTTCGTAAACATACCCCCCCACGAGAGGCCCCAATCCGAAACCCAGGTATCCACCCAGCTGCAGGAAAGCCACCTTCTTCCCCCGCCCTGTCCCGCCCATGAGCTTGAGGTATAGAGATGTCAAAATCACCCTCACTGCCGCTGCTCCCACACCACCGATGACAAGCACAAGGCAAATGCTGACGAAATCTTTTAAGGTGAGAAGGAGCAAAAAATAGGCACTGTAACAGACAGCGCCGAAGGTCAGTGTCCTCTTCGGAGAGAAGTAATCCGACAACACACCAAAGGGAAGGACTAAGAGGATGCTCGAAAGGGAATTGAGGCCAATGGCAAAACCTATCTGCTGGTCTGCAATGCCGTAGGATGCCAGGAGAAGAGGTAAGTAGGCCAGTACCATCCAAAAGGTGAAAAAATGAAGGAAGTAGGAGAGAAAGAATACGGCTGATCTGAATCTGCCCATTTGTGTTTCCAGTCGTGCATAAGACTGTAAATGATACTGGGGGTTCTGGGCAGGACAGGGGCCCACCCTCCTTGAAATCATGAAGTCACTTGATGATTTTCAACCTGTTCTTCTGATCCTTCTTCTCTTCTTCTCTCTGTTTCTCGCACACGACACATATGGTCTTTTCGCAAGAGTCTCGAACAGAATTGAGTACGTACTCAAGGTGTTCTAAGGGGTCGCCCTTCAGATGACCACTGTTGATGTAGTCTATTCCCACCTTTTGTAGCACCGCCAAGATGGTTCGGTATTCCTGTTTATAGGCCGTTATGAACTGCTTTTTGTCCATGGCACGCTAGAACCTCTTGTGGCTTCGATGCAGCCTTTCACATGACATAGCCCTATCTGCATAACCTGCAGCGGAAATGTCACGCTACCTTGACACCGGGAAGATGTCAAGGCAGTAAGGATCCATGGGCCCGCACCTTCAACCCAAGCCATTACCTCTTCTCGGCACTTGATCCAGAATCGGTCAACACCCTACTTAGATTGTGACTTATTTCAACAATACTGTACGGTTTGGCAACAACACCACTGAAGCCGTATTTTCTGTAATTAGCCATCACAGGATCGTCGGAATAACCGCTTGACACAATCCCTTTGACATGCGGGTCGATTTTGATCAGTCTCTTGATGGCCTCTTTGCCGCCCATGCCGCCTCGAATGGTCAAATCCAAAATGACTGCATCAAACGGCTGACCTGAGTCCATTGCTTTTTTGTACATCTCAACGGCTTCAGCACCATCTCGCGAGAATACGACATCATAGCCCAAGCGATTCATCATCTTGCTGGCAAGTTCTCGTATTCTCCTTTCATCATCCATGACGAGAATCCTTCCCTTTCCCAAAATAGGTTCTGCACCCAGCGGCTCCTCAATTGAAGGCTTCTCCTCAATGACTTCTCCCTCCGACGCAGGGACATAAACATGAAAAACAGTCCCGATTCCCTCTTGTGATTCTACCAAGACATCTCCGCCGTGATTCTTGATGATGGAATGGCAAATGGAAAGCCCCAGTCCCGTACCTTTCTCTGTTCCTATCTCTTTGCTTGAAAAATAGGGATCAAAGATGACCTCCAAATCCTTCTCAGGTATACCTATCCCCTCATCCTCAATGGATATCTTCACATACCTTCCCGCTTTCAGGTTCGAGCTTTCTTCAGCAACATTCATGTTTTCAGCACCGACCGTAATCAAACCTCCTTCGGGCATAGCGTCTTTTGAGTTGACAACCAGATTGTGTATCGCTTGACCAATCTGGTTTGGATCAATCTGTACCGGCCAAAGCCCGCCCTGGAACGAGAACTTATACTTGATGTTGGAACCACTCAAGGTGAACTCAGTGACACTCCTGAGTAATGGAGAAATAGCAACGGTTTTAGTGGCCGGCGCACCACCCCTGGAAAAGGTGATCAGCTTCTGGGTCAAGTCCTTTGCCAGCATGGACGCTTCATAGGCCTCATGGAGCATATTGAAAGCCTCGTCGCCAGGTTCAAAACACGACTGTGCCAGTGAGATATTCCCGATGATGGCAGTGAGTAAATTATTATAGTCGTGGGCAATGCCGCCAGAAAGGGCGGCAATGGACTCAAGCTGCTTGGCCTTTTCAAGTTCCTTTTCCATCTTTATTTCACGAGATATATTTCGCACGGCCATGAGATCCGCCGGCCTATCATGATAGGAGATCGGGCCCGAATTGATGTGCACTTGAAATCTGTGACCGTTCTTATGCTGCATGCTGCCTTCACAGAACCGCGAGACATCCCCTCTTTCATGACTGCTTTTCTTAAGGCCTCGTGGACGACCACTATCTGGAGAAGGGAAAAGGTCATCAAAGATCGATCCAAGGACCTCATCAACGCTTTGGCCGCACATCGCTGCGAAATGGGTATTGCTCTTCACGACTATGCCGTCTTGAACAATAATAATACCGTCATCGACGATTTCAACGAGCCTTCGATATTGCGCCTCACTGTCCCGCACATTTTTTTCCATTTTCCTGATCTTGTCGCTGTCTTTTCCCATCTGCTTTACTTCCTATTGCCGAGCTTCATGAGGCGATCTTCGTGGCCACGATGTAACGTCTTACATCCTTGCCCTTTCCTCCCAGAGGCTCACCGTCTCAAGACGGTGCCCCGGGCCATCGGCCTCCTGTGATATGGAATATGGCAGCACCCAAAACCATATATGTAAACAGCGTCATCAAGACAGTCAAAAAGGACCGCGAAACCTTCACGGAAAAAGCGGCACTTAGCCCGACGACGAGTAAGTATATCCTATAGAACTCAAGGATGAGGCCAACCACTGGAACCCAGGACAGGAGCGATATGGCCCCTGCATAGGCGTTTACCCTGAAGGCTGCTTCATAGGTTCCTGAGGCCTTGAAAAAATGGATGAGGAAAAACAAGAAAAGTCCAGACGTCACAAAAGGCATGGCAATGCCTAAGACTAGATTGCGGGCTATGAACGCTGCGTTATTTAGGACCAATCCGGCGAGCAGGGAGTGAACCGCTATACAGCATACCAAGAACACGAAAGGATTCCCAAAGCCCCCTTGGGTCTTCATGCCCTCATAAAAGGGCCGGGGAGATAACAAGACAGCCTTGGCCGTGCCAAAGAAGCTCGCTAGAAACTGCTTTGGTTCAAAGTCGTTGACCATATTGTTCTTTCAGGCTTCCCTGGGCCTGATCTTATTACACGAGACTAAAATCAGTGATATAGGGGTTGTGTTGTTTCTCCAGTCCGACTGTAGACGTGGGACTAGCCCCGTAGTTGTGGCCCGGCCAGATGATCGTATCATCTGGGAGGGGGAGTATCTTCTCCTTGATGGACTTGAGCATTGTATCCAAGGACCCTCCCGGCAAATCGGTCCTTCCCACGGCCCCCACAAAAAGGGTATCCCCCGTAAAGAGGTTGTTCTCCCCATAGAGGCAGACCCCGCCAGGGCTATGTCCCGGAGTATGGAGCACAGCCAACTCGCTGTTGCCGAAGGCGATCACTTCCCCATCGTCCACATGCACATCTGCTGGGGGCGATATGGCAAATCCCATCTGTCTAGCCATAGATTGACCTTCAGGCGTATTGAATAGCCGGTCGTCCAGGGCGTGCATATAGATCTTGGCTCCCGTAAGATCTTTTACCTTTGCGTTACCACAGGTGTGATCGGGGTGACCGTGGGTGTTGACCACCGATTCTATGGTGAGGCCAAGCCCGCGGGCAGTGTCGATGACGCGCTCTTCGTCCCCGGCCGGATCTATCAACAGGGCCTTTTGTGTCTCTTCGCACCCCAGGATATAGCAAAACACCTCCATAAAGCCGACTGTCAACTGTTTGACAATCATTCTCCTATTCCTCTCCCAGGGGGACAACCCAACCGAAAGGATCTTCTGCGCGACCGTACTGTATGTCGGTAATAGCATCGTACAACTTGTGGGCCATGGGTCCGACCCCACCATCTCCCACAGTGATCACCGTGTCTTCCCAAGCCAGATGACTCACCGGAGAAATAACGGCAGCCGTTCCAGAGCCAAATATCTCTTGCAGCGTCCCTTTCTTGTGGGCCTCCATGACTTCACCTATGGAGATCGATCGCTCAACCACTGAGATGTTCCAATGTCTAGCGAGAGCAAGAACAGAGTCCCGCGTAATCCCAGCCAGGATGCTCCCTCCAAGGGCAGGGGTTATCAGCTGATCTGCGATGACAAAGAAGATATTCATGGTGCCCACCTCTTCGATGTACTGCTGTTCAACGGCATCGAGCCACAGGACCTGGGTGTATCCGGCCTTCTTGGCCACCTCTGCGCCATAAAGGCTGGCAGCATAATTGGCCGGTGTCTTGGCTTCTCCCAAGCCGCCGCGAACAGCCCGAACGTATTTGTCCGTCACCCATATCTTCACAGGGTTGAACCCTTCAGGATAATAGGCACCCACGGGAGACAAAATCACAAAAAAACGATAGGTGTGAGAAGGCCGAACGCCAAGGTAAGGGTCCATGGCCACGATGGTGGGACGGATGTACAAAGAGGTTTCCGGTGCCCTCGGAACCCAGTCCTTTTCAATGGCGACGAGTTTCTTTATGGCATTGAGCGTAAAAGTCTCTTCGACTTCTGGAATGCACACAAGCCTTGCAGATCGATTCAGCCTTGCCACGTTTTCATCCGGTCGAAAAAGCTGGATGTTACCATCAGAGGACCGATATGCCTTTAGCCCCTCGAAAATGGCCTGCCCGTAATGCAAGACCATGGTGGCAGGATCCATGACAATAGGACCATATGGTTCAATGCGGGCATGATGCCACCCAGATTCTGGTGTGTAGTCCATGTTGAACATGTGATCGGTGAAAATCTGCCCAAATCCCAACTTGGAATCGTCAGGTAGTTCCTTGCGTGTCTTAACCTCTTCGATCTTCAGCTCCATTGTCTCCTTCCCTCCTACTTCCAGTATCCCCGATGGTCCCACCTCTTGCTCTCCTGGTGAAGACTCAGGTGGTTGGTTCGACCTTCCACAGAAAGAGCCCCGTGTCTGTGTCGTATTCCCGTGCCAGCGGCCTTCCCAGAAGCTCTCTTACGAAAATCTCTCCTGCATAGACAGTCGTCTCTGAAAAGACATGCCCTCCTATGGTCTCGCCCTCCATGTCAGAGAACACACCATGGGCATGGATTGCCACCTTGCTCTCTTTTAAAGATATGTTGCCCGTGCAATGAATGATTTCAAGGGGTCCCTCCCGCTTGAAAGTCACATATACTTGCTGGTTTTGATCATATGATCCCAATGTGGCCGAGGTCACAGATCCAATGATTGAGAATACCCCTGTTCGAATGGAATGGCCCACAGAAAAATCCTCGATAGCCGTGATAAGGTCTCTTCGGTGGGGAAGTCTTCCAAGGAAGGAGCGGCCTCCCTCAAACTCGCACGCTACGATGGAATCTGCCTTTTTCATTGAGGGTTGTCTCTACACAAGTGCTCTGCCAGGCCTGTAAGCGTAAAAAGATGGATCCGTCGTGTCGCCCTGCATTGTGTCTAATTACCACATCTGATTTGTAAATCAAGGAGGATGTCTTGCAACGGGTGGGGCCTTTCGGGCCGGACATGATTGTGATTGACTGCACCAGGGCCCAATGCTAGAAAACCCTATCCCTTTGCCTGCATGGGTGGGAAGCCACTGTCGGTAATAAGAAAGAGAGTCGCTTCGACCCTGCTGAGGTTTGAACCCCATGGATGCCAACACCTTAAGAAGATTCCTGGAATCGATTGCTTGCGGTCAGGTAAGCGTGGATGAGGCCGTAGACAGGCTCAAGCGTCTTCCCTTTGAAAACCTCACTTACGCCCAAGTGGACCACCACCGACCTTTAAGAAAGGGCTTTCCCGAAGTGATTTTCGGGGAAGGCAAATCGTCTCACCAGATCTTGGGCATCATGAAGGCCATGGTCAAAGAGGGAGACACGGTCATGGTAACCCGACTCTCCGCGGAGAAGGCAAAAGAGGTAGCTTCCCACTTTCCAGAGGCCACCTATCACCACAAGGCCCGAGTCCTGGTGCACTCGTCTCGGCCCATCAAGCCGGCCGGAAAGGGGCTTGTCATGGTCATCTCGGCAGGCACGTCGGACATACCGGTGGCCGAAGAGGCTGCCGTGACGGCCACCACCATGGGGCACCGGACAGAAACCCTTTATGACGTCGGGGTATCGGGCATCCATCGTCTCGTGGGCCACAAGGGGTTATGGTCTGGGGCATCGGTGTTTGTCGTCGTAGCCGGCATGGAAGGGGCCTTGCCCAGTGTGGTTGGGGGTCTTGTGGACAAACCGGTGATCGCCGTTCCGACCAGCATCGGCTACGGGGCGAGCTTCGGGGGGATGACGGCTCTCCTGGCCATGCTCAATAGCTGTGCCTCCAATGTCAGCGTGGTGAATATAGACAACGGTTTCGGCGCAGGCTACATCGCGGCCCTTATAAACGCTCTGGCAAATGGATGAAAAGCTGGAAGGGGCAGGGCGCAACGTTTCGCAGCAGGTCCCTGTTGCTCACTTGGTGCTGTCATCAAGACGGAAGGCCCAAAGGTGAGAGAGATCAGCTTCTTAGGTTGAGCCTGGGCCAAGGAGCCACTCCGCGGCGGCCATGAGGTCGTCTGCCACGTAGTCCGGCGTGACCTCCCCTTTCTGGCAAAGCCGCTCGGTTTGCGCACCATGGCCTGTGCGGACCAGCAGGGCTTTACCGCATCGTGCCCGGCGGGCACACTGGATGTCCTTAAGGCTGTCTCCTACCACGCATGTAGCGGCTAGATCACACCCATAGTCGGCTTGGGCTTGAAAGATCAAGCCGGGCTCTGGTTTTCGGCAATGACAGCCGTCTTCAGGAACATGAGGGCAATAATAGACGGCCTCTATGTGGCCGCCGTAGGCAGCCACGGCCGCTCTCATCTTGTCGTGTATCTTCTCAAGCCCTGCCTTTGTCACCATGTTACGATTGATGACCGATTGATTGGTGATGACAATGACCCTGTACCCATGAAGGGACAGAAGCCTTAAGGCATTAAGACTCCTTGGCAGGAACTCGAAATCAGACCAACTCTTCACATAATCGGTTCGATCCCTGTTAATCACCCCGTCTCTGTCTAAGAAGACCGTCTTCAATGCCTCTATCTTTCTACTCTCCTTAAGGTTTTGTAAAAACAGGATGTTGTTCAGCCCATTCGTGGCCGTCCACATCTGCGCGGCCCAGCCAAAATCCGGAGGTTTTTCGGCTAACTTATTGAAAAAAATGCAATTAGTTGAGTTGAGCCACGTCCATGTCTTTTCTCCAGAAGACCCCACGTGGTGTACAAAAGGGTTTTTGCCCCGTCATCACTAATAAATACTTGACAGTCTCTTGAATTCGTTGCATATTCGAGTCAAAAGAAGCTGACGAAACTCTGGAACGACTGCAATGCGGCGTGAAAGGAGAGGACTTCATGGCCCTGACCAAAGACAAGATTATCAATGAAGTGTACCTGAAACTTGGTCTAAAGAAGAACCACGCCAGGGAAGTCGTCGAGCAACTCCTGGAAATCATGAAGCGCACCCTGGCCAATGGTGAGGATCTCCTGGTAAGTGGTTTCGGGAAGTTTGTGGTAAAAGAAAAGAGGGCCAGGCGTGGCCGCAACCCACAGACCCGAGAGGACTTGCAGCTGCGCGCCCGGAGAGTCGTTGTCTTTAAGACCTCTGGGATCTTAAGAAAGAAGATCAACACCCCCTAAGGAACCACGACAAAAGCATCTCGGTACCCGTCCTCTTCCAGCATCTTCTGGTACCGTCTGGCTTGGTCTAAGGTCGTGCACTTTGCAGCGCGAACCCTGTAGTATTTGCCCTCCCTGCTTTCGTACACCGTGATGTAAGCATCCTTGTGTATCTGTGCCACCCTGTCCCTGAGCCTACGGGCATTAGTTCGGTTTTTAAAGGCCCCCACCTGGACTGCAAAGTTGCCGGCATAATAGTTGCCGGGCACTAGTGTGCGTTTCACCTTCCCATGGACCCGGGTCTCCTTGGGGATCCCCAGTGCCGCAATCTCCACTGGTGCAGTGCCTGGGCCTACCAACCCAATCTCGCTGGCGGCCCTATAGGAAAGATCAATGATCCTGCCTCGGACAAAGGGGCCTCGATCATTTATTCGAACATCTACTTTCTTGCCATTTTCTAGGTTGTCAACCCTGACGTAGGTCCCAAAGGGCAGGGTCTTGTGAGCCCCTGTCATGGCATACATATTATAGATCTCACCGTTGGACGTTTTTCTTCCGTGAAACTCCTTCCCGTACCACGATGCCGTGCCTCGCTCACGAAAAGACCGGGCTTCCTTCAGGGGATAATACCACTTGTTGCCAATCTTGTATGCCGAGGGGTGCGCTGGGCGGGGAGTTGGGATTTTCTTGGGCCGTGCACAACTGGGCAGGACAACCAGAAAACAAAGCAAGAACAGGATGAGACCATGGGAAGATGGCGAGATCTTCACGACCTGGAAACGTTTTCTTCTATGAAGTGAACGATATCACCCGTCTGCGTGCCTGGGCCGAATATGGCCCTAATGCCCACCTGCTGCAAATCGGCGATGTCCTCTTCCGGGATGATACCGCCACCGATTACCAGTATGTCAGCGGCCCCGGCGTCCCGTAGAAGTTCCATCACCCTGGGGAAAAGATAGTCATGGGCCCCAGACAAGACGCTCATGGCAACGACATCCACGCCCTCCTGGATTGCCGCCTGAACAATCTGCTCGGGTGTCTGACGCAGGCCTGTGTAAATCACCTCCATGCCGGCGTCACGGAGGGCATAGCAGATGACCTTGATACCCCGATCATGACCATCCAGCCCTGGCTTTGCCGCTAACACTCTGATTCTTCTGTCGTTCATTGCTTAAGCTCCGGTGGTCGGTGGTGGTGGTGACGGCTCACCTGCCGTTCATAATTCTTCCCACCCATCGGGACTTGAGGGGGGCAGGCGGTTCAATTTGAAAATGGCTGACTGTTTGAGCGCATTAGTGAGCCTTAAGAAAAACGAGACAGCTTTCGGACTGGTTTTTTAAGATCCATGACCTCCACATCCGAGGACCGGCCTTTTAACGTCATCAATACGCCTTTTTTTAGGCTCACTTATAAGCGAGTTTCAGACGTTTTCAAATTTAATTACCTGTCGCCCGACCTAATCTCAAAAACTCTGCACGCATTTGCGTAAAACTGACGCGTCGTTTCTTTGTCCTGCCTCTACAATGTCGAAACAGGCCTGTACTCTCCAAACACCGACCTCAGGGCATCACAGATCTCCCCCAAAGTAGCATAACACGTCACCGCCTCCGTGATCGGCGACATGAGGTTGTCCGTACCCCGGGCACAGCCTTTGAGCTTATCAAGGGCGCGACCCACTGCCGTGTCGTCCCTCTGGCTCTTCAGTTGTTTCAGCTTGGCCATCTGAGATTCTCTCACAGCAGGGTCCACCCGAAGAAGACCCCTGGGGGTGCTGTCGTCCTGCTGAAACTTGTTGAGGCCCACGACGATCTGGGCACCCGACTCCACTGCCCGCTGATAGGCATAGGCGCTTTCCTGGATCTCCTTTTGAACAAACCCTTGTTCAATAGCGGCCACAGCGCCACCCATCTTGTCAATCTCGTCAAGGTAGGCCTGGGATCTTCGCTCGATCTCATCGGTCAAGTGTTCCACATAAAAGGACCCCCCCAAGGGATCTGCCGTGTCGGCCACGCCAGACTCGTGGGCGATCACTTGCTGGGTCCTTAAGGCCATCTGTACGGCCTCCTCAGAAGGCAAAGAGAAAGCCTCATCCATGGAATTCGTGTGCAGCGACTGGGTGCCGCCAAGGACAGCAGAGAGTGCCTGAAGGGTGACGCGCATCACGTTATTCTGGGGCTGCTGGGCCGTAAGGGTGCAACCGGCTGTTTGGGTATGAAAACGGAGCATAAGAGACTTAGGAGAGGTGGCGCCAAAACGGGTGCTCATGATCCGGGCCCACAAGCGCCGTGCAGCCCTGAATTTGGCGATCTCTTCAAAAAAGTCCATGTGGGCATTAAAGAAAAAAGAAAGCCGCGGGGCGAAGTCATCGACCTTGAGGCCCGCCCTTGTTGCCGCCTCCACATAGGCCATCCCATTGGCCAACGTAAAGGCCACTTCTTGCACGGCTGAAGAGCCTGCCTCCCTGATGTGATATCCACTAATGCTAATGGTGTTCCATCTGGGAATATGGCGGGAACAGAAGGCAAAGGTATCTGTAATGATCCGCATGGAAGGCCCTGGCGGAAAGATGTAGGTGCCGCGGGCCGCATACTCTTTTAAGATGTCATTCTGGATGGTCCCCGTTAGCTTCTCGGCAGAGATGCCCTGTTTTGTGGCCGTCTCCACGTACATGGCCAGGACAATGGCAGCCGGCGCGTTGATGGTCATAGACGTGCTGACCCGATCCAAGGGGATACCGTCAAAGAGGGCCTCCATGTCCATCAAGGAATCGATCGCCACGCCCACCTTGCCCACTTCGCCTTGGGCCAAGGGGTGGTCGGAATCGTATCCGATCTGGGTCGGCAGATCAAAGGCAACACTAAGCCCGGTCTGGCCCTGTTCCAGCAAGAACTTGTAGCGTTTGTTGGACTCCTCAGCACTGGCAAAGCCAGCGTACTGCCGCATGGTCCACAAACGGCCGCGGTACATTGTCGGCTGTACCCCCCGTGTGTAGGGGTATCTTCCGGGAAAGCCCAGGTCCTCTAGGTAGTCTGATTCACGTTCAGAAAGGGGGGTGTAGACGCGCTCCAGAGGGATTCCAGATAGGGTTTGAAAGCTCTCCTGACGCTCAGGACGCTTCGTCAGGACCTTTTCGGTTGCTTCAGACCAGGCAGCCGAGGCCTTTTCGATCTCCTTCAGCTTCTTGTCATCGAACATAGCCATCTCTCCTGAGCTGAGAGGTCAAGGTTCAAAGTCCAAAGGAAATTGCTGTTGACTTATGACAGACCCGCAAAAGGAATCTCTTGCCATTTCATTAACCTAGAGCGGCAAATTGTCATGTTTCTTCTCGGGCATCCGCTCCCTCTTATTCTTGAGGGATTCAAGGGCCCTGATCAATTTGGGGCGGGTCTGCTCCGGCAGGATGATCTCATCAATGAAGCCCCTTTCTGCAGCGCGATAGGGGCTGGCAAAGGTCCTGCGGTATTCTTCTATCATCTCCGCTTCCTTCTTGGCTGGGTCCTCTGCCGCGCTGATCTCCTTTTTAAAGACAATGTTCACGGCCCCCTCAGGCCCCATGACGGCAATCTCTGCAGAGGGGTAGGCATAATTGATGTCTCCCCACAGATGCTTGCTGGACATCACGATGTACGCCCCGCCATAGGCCTTGCGTGTGATCACCGTAATCTTGGGGACCACGGCCTCGCAATAGGCATAGATCAGCTTGGCACCGTGTTTGATAATCCCGCCGAATTCCTGAGCCGTGCCCGGGAGAAACCCCGGCACATCACAAAAGGTAATGAGTGGGATGTTAAAACAATCGCAGAATCGAACAAATCTGGCACCCTTTATGGACGCATTGATGTCCAGACACCCTGCATAAAAAGAGGGTTGGTTGGCCACAACACCCACCGTCATCCCGTTTAGGCGGGCAAATCCGATGATGATATTGGGCGCGTAACTGACTTGGACCTCAAAGAACCGGTGATGGTCCACCACTGAATGGATGATCTTGCGCATGTCATAAGGGTGTCTCGGAATGTCGGGCACAACGTCCCGAAGCTCCATGTCAACGCGATTGGGATCATCAGTAGGCTCCACAGCAGGAGGGGTTTCGCGGCAATGTTGAGGCAGATAGGTCAAAAGCTCACGCACCATAGCAAGGACTTCCTGGTCGTTCTTCCCTGAAAAATGGGCAACGCCGCTCGTCGTGTTGTGGGTGAGGGCACCTCCAAGCCTTTCAGGGGTCACCTCCTCGTGGGTCACGGTCTTGATGACCTGGGGACCCGTGATGAACATATAGCTCGTGTTTTCCACCATGAAGATGAAATCGGTAAGGGCCGGGGAATAGACAGCACCGCCGGCGCACGGACCCATAATGACCGATATCTGTGGAATCAGGCCGCTTCCAAGGACATTTCGCATGAATATGTTCCCATATCCCGCCAGACTGGAGACACCTTCTTGTATGCGTGCGCCTCCTGAGTCGTTTAGGCCGATGAGGGGGGCGCCGTTCTTGCGCGCCAGGTCCATGACCTTGCAGATCTTATCGCTCACCGCAAGGCTCAAGGACCCCCCCAGGATGGTAAAATCCTGGGCAAAGACATAGGCCGGCCGGCCGTTAATGCGGCCGTAGCCTGTGACCACGCCGTCGCCGGGGAACCTCTTTTTGTCCATGCCAAAATCCGTGGCCTGATGGAGGACAAACTTATCCATCTCTTCAAAGCTGTCTTTGTCCAGAAGCTGATGGATCCGTTCCCGGGCCGTCCATTTTCCCTTCTTGTGCTGGATGTCGATCCGGCCTTGGCCCCCACCCAGCTCAGCCTGGGAACTCTTTTCAATCAACCCTTGAATCTTCTCTTCGTTTGCCATGACCTCATCTCTCCACAGGCAACATTGGCCTATCTCTAACCTATCACCAAGAGGGTCTCGTCCGTTGAGACCCTGTCGCCCACTTTGACCATAATCTCCTTCACCGTCCCGTTCGCAGGGGCTGGAATCTCGTTTTCCATTTTCATGGCTTCCATCTTCACCACAGGGGTCCCTGCCGAAACGGTATCTCCAACAGAGACCATGACCTCCAGTATCATGCCGGGCATGGGGGCAGGGACCTGGCCCCCTGACGGGGCAGAGGCGACAGGGGCTGTGGGCGGCTCAGGTGCCACAGGGGGCTGTGGGGGTGTTGGTGCTGCTCCTGGCGTCACACTTGGCGAAGGCGATACAGGAGGCGGTGGAAAGGCGGTCTCGTCACCCTTTTCAACGTCCACACTGTAGGGCTTTCCGTCCACCTTCACCACGGCGCGCTTGCCGTTAAATTGTTCAATATCTACCTTGTAGGACTTGTTGCCCACCTTTAAGTCAAATTTCTTCATCTTCCTTAGCGCTCTCCATCTAGTAGGGGCATCCGGGCTGTAGAAAAAAGGGTACCCAGCAAGATCCTGAATACCCTCGTGCATCTTCCTAAGAGGCCCGAACTATTACCAATAATATCTTATGGTTTGCCGATACCTGTTACTATGATATGTCAAGATGTACCATACCCCCCAAATTTTGCAAGGGCAAAGTATAGGTGCCAAAAGGCCTTGAAACCCCGACCTATGAATTGGTTGTTCTCTACGGGCCCCTTCTTCCCCGTCTGCCGTCTTGTTTCTCCCGACTGAAGGCCTCCCGTTGACCTGTGGCCGGCCATCTGTTAGGAGATACCATGTCCACAACCAGGCACCTAACATCTTAACGGGCTGTTGCCCAAATCCCTTTTCGCTTGGGCTAAGGCGCTTTTTGACAAATGTAGGGCTCGCTCCAGGCGATATCGCACGTAGTGAAGCTTTGCGCTATACTCGCCCTTCGGGCTCGAGCAGTTGACATCGCAAGTCTTCCACTTTGCCAACATTTGTTGGCAAAAGACGCCTTAATGCCCGCTCAAAGGAATTCTTGTTTGGGCAACAGCCCGTTAACACTTAACACCGAAAACCCATTAACCCATGCCCAAAGTCATTGATCTTCAAGACTACCGGACCAAGAGCGCCGGAGACAGAGGCTTTGAGCCCTGGTGCAAGAGGTTTGGGGAATCCTACGGGGCTGAGACCAGGCTTTCCGACCTTTCAGATAGAACCCTCTATTTTCTGGCCCAGCCTGGCGAGGAGACGGCCATGGCCTTCTATGAATTGATCATGGGAATCCTTGGGCTTGGAGCGGCACCGAAGTTCTATTACCTCCCCAACGAAGAACAGATGACGGTCATGGACATCCATCTCTTCCTAGCAGATCAGGTGCGCCTTGAAATGATGCATCGGTTGGAATGGCTGACCGGCTTTTCTGGTATGACGTACAGCATCCTTGACATGGTCCATGATGCTCAAAGAATCAAGATGGAATGCAAGGAAAAGGCCCCTACCCTTTCCCAAACAGATCCCGATCTTCAGGCCTATGAGAAGCTTGTCACGGCCGACAAACACGCCTTCGTACGGCGTCGGCTCCGCCAGGCCCTGGAGGCCTTTAAGGCCAGGCTTGACTCCTGACATAGGATTGGCATGGCAGGGTCAGAAGCCATCTCCCAGTTTCAGACGAGAGATTTGAAAAGCCTATCTGAAGCCCTCTTCTGTTCACCGGCAGTGGACTTAGACAGCATCAATTTCGCATCTCGGTTCGTCTTAGGAATTGAGGATAATCGGGCACTATACGTAACGCCGTCAAAACCAAGGTCGATAGCAGGTATACCTAACTCCAAGACGATTACCGGGTACTGCGGTTTATGGGTATTGACGTAAGAAGGCAGGGCCATCGCTCACCCTGACCTGTTTCCCTCCCATTCATTTTATGGCTGCCGGCCCACGCCCTGTTGCATGAGTCTCTGGCGGCTCTCCTGTGCCTCGCCAAAATCGGGATTGAGGCGAAAGGCCTTATCGTAACAGTCTAGGGCTTCTTCTGTTTGTCCCTGTTGCTCGTAGAGCACTCCCATATTGAAGTAAATACCAGGGGCCAGTTGTGGTACCAGCGAGAGCGCCTTCTTGTAGTGCTTCATCGCCTCTTCGTAGCGCCCTGTTTTCACATATGCGTTAGCCATGTTGTTGTGAGCCCTTCCATGAGCGGGATTACGTTCCAGCGCTTTGGAGTAGTACTCAAGCGCAGCCTCTTGATCATTCTTCATGGCGGCCAGGACCCCAAGGTTGACATAGGCCGCATCATGGCCGGGATTCAACGCAACAGCCCGCTTGAAGTGTTTGAAGGCCTCTTCGTAGCGCCGTTGCTTGTAGAATTCGAGGCCGAGGTTGTTATGGGCGATCGAGCTGTTCGGATTGACTGCCAGAGCATGCTCAAAAAGGGACCTTGAGTTTTGCCAGTACCTTGCTTGAAAAAAGGTCCGCATCCCCAGAAGCAGTATCCCACAAAAGCATAGATATAAAAGGGCCCGCCCCTTGTACACTGAGAGCCCCCATGCCACAGCAAGGGATGGGCCAAACATGGCAACATACAAATACCTGTCTGCCGTGGTGGAGATATTCTGAAAATTAAATGGAACAACACCTGAAACCGGCAGGACAGCAATCAGAAAGATACCGATAGCGGCCATGGCAAGGGGCCTGCGATAGCGCCACAAAACAACACCCAACAGGGCAAAAGGAACGGTTCCTGTTACATAGACCCAGCTGCTTTCCAGAACCTTCAGAGGCGTTCTTCCATAATCGGGACCCAGCATCAGGGGCCACACCAACTTGGAGACATAAAAGGTCAGCGTATCGCCCAGAATCAGGGGCCATTGCACAAAAGACGGGGCAAAGGACATCTGAGCATCGGGCTGGGACAACTTCGTTATGACAACAAGGGGGACAGCAATCACACAAAAAGGAAGGGCTTCCTTGATGCTTTGCTTCACAGGCTTGGTAAAGATAATGTAGGCAAGGATAAACAATACAGGAGGAATAACCACGGCCGAAGGCTTGGCAAGCATGGCACAGAGAAAGAAGCATAGGGCGTAAACATAATAGCGCCGTGGCGGGCATCCCGACTTTTCATTCCGGGGATCCCCTGTTGCGTAAACAATAAAGCACCATATGGCCACCAAAGAAAAGAGACCGGAAAGGACGTCGCGGAATCCAGAGGCCCACGCCACTGTTTCCACTTGAACAGGATGAAGGGCAAAAAGCAACGCCCCTGCACAAGCGGCCCAATGGTTTTTCACAAGGTGCAAAAGCAGCACAAAAACCACGAGCGCATTGAGTAGGTGAACCACCAGGTTGGCTGAGTGATAGAGATGGGGATTAAAGACTTGTCCTTCCTGACTTCGTGCGAAGAAGTTAGACAGCCTCCCCAGGGCGGCCCACGCCGTATAGCTCACGGGGATGTAAAGATGCTCATAGGTATGCTTCCAAAAATGGAGCGTGTTGTCTAGATTGATGGGGTAAAAATAGGGATTCTCATAGATGTTGATGTCATCATCGTAGCGGGTGAATTCGTGCGAAGGAACGCTGCAATAGGCCAACGTGGTCAGCACGATAATAACGATTACAGAATAGAAGATTTTCACGACCAACGCCTACTTACCATGGAATTTGAAAAACCCGATACAACACCTGTTCCATTCGATTGAAATATCACGAAAACCGGGAAATTTAAAACCTTTCAGGATTGCAGAAGGCAAAGAGAAATTGGCACAAGATATTGTGGATTAGCCCAGGTCATCGGAACCATGGACACCTTTCCAAGAGGTAACATATAGAAAACGCACATGTTTATCGAGAATATCCGGTCGGTTTGTGAAAGGTTGTGATGTGCTGGACGGTGGAATCGTGCTGAAAACGAGAAGCGTGTTGCTAACGCTGATATGTCCCGACAAGCTCTGCCTTTGCTAGAATATTTCCCTCCATTGCCTTTTCGAGTTCCTTCTTGTTCGGCTTGCCCAGATCTGGGAGAACAATATCTAGAGCATAGAGCTTGTGGAAGTAACGATGACGGCCTATGGGCGGACAGGGCCCACCGTATCCGGTGCGTTTCCAGTCGTTGAGTCCCTCTTTGGTGGCCTTGGGAAGATCTTCGGATCGAACGCCTTCGGCTAATCCAGAGGCCTCGGAAGGGATGTTATATAGCACCCAGTGGACCCACGTCATCTTAGGTGCCGCGGGATCTGGAGCATCAGGATCATCCACAATCAGAACCATGCTTTTGGCCCCTTCAGGCAGGCCTGACCAATCCAAGGCAGGTGAAATATCCTCGCCATCACAGGTATAGCGCTTAGGAATCTCCCCGTTTGGCGGAAATGCCGGTGAGCTGATTGTCATGGTCATTGCCAATTCCCCCCTTTTTGTCGTTGGTTTCTGAGAGTCCTTCTCAAAGGCATATCCGCAAGTATAGACTCCCATGAGAAGGGCCAGAACTCCTGGCAAGAGCATGGACCCAGTATTGGCGAGAATAGATCTCATAAGACACTGGCACCGAATGTTTTGGTTCACAAAGACCAAAAGGTATTGCCCCATATAGTCCTGTATCACAGATTTTCAGGCTATTCAATTTATTGGAGGGAGAGAGTCCTTAAGGACTATAAGGATCTCCTCTTGGGTCCTTTTCTTGGTCCCTGGTAGGGACATCTCCTTGGTTTTTTTCAGCTCCACACGGCATATCATGTAATCTTCCTCAAGGTATTTGAACAAAGACCTCTTGATCTTCTCCTGGGCATTTTCCGTGTTGGAATATGCAATCCTTTTGCAAACAGTTACAGTTTCTTCCACCTCTGATTCATCTCCCACCTCGTCCGAGCAGGTCCCTTGGCCTTCGTATAAGCCCGTTGGGCCGATTTCTTCTTGGTCACTCGATGATACAAAGAGGTCAGAGATTCTTGCTAACTCGTGAACAGGGCTTTTCTGTGCCATTTCCCCACAATCTCCTTTGCGCATACGACAAGGATGCAACCCGAAACCATTTCCACGGATCTAAGTTGCATTGGGCTTGGTTTTCGATCCCTTTCTCACCCGTCGTGGAAGACGAAAAAAAACGCGCCCACGGCAGGGCTGTGAAATCGTCGCTCTTCGGCGTCAGGGCACTTTACTGGAAGGGAAGAGGCCCTATACAGGCACCGACCATTGACTCCGCGGTGCTTCTTGGGCAGTGTCGGCAGCGTCATCCCTTTTCTGCAAGAAACTTTGCGCCGCATTCAACGTGTCGAGGATATGATCCACATCTGCCGTCCCTGAGTGCATCACCTCTTGGGCCAAGTCTTCATAGTCCTTATAGCCGATGGAATGCTTGTCATACTCTCCAATGGGCAGGCCGGAATCCACCGTCTCTCTGAGACGAATATTGTAACGAATGACTGTGCTAAAGACGTTCTCTCCAAATTCCTCCTTCACCTTCTCCAAAACATGTCTGGCGTATCGCGTCCTGTGGTCATACATGGTTATCAAGGCCCGTGTTTCTATATCATCGCCGAGCTTCTCCTTTAGCAAGATCACGATCTCCATGAGTTTGGAAACACCGCGAAGAGAGAAAAGGCTTAAGTCAATAGGGATGATCACCTCGTTACAGGCCCGAAGGGCATTGAAGCACAAGTGGCCAATACTAGGGGGACAATCAATGATAATATAATCAAAGGCTTTCTTCACTGACTCGATGACACACAAAAGCCTGCTCTCTCTACCATCCACCCCTGAAAGCTCCTGCTCAACGGCACTGAGCATTGCATTGGAGGGGGCAAGGTGGAGGTTGTCGCGGACAGGGATAATGATGTCGTCAAGCCCCACAAACCCGTTCGTTCCCGGCTTCATGACATCGTAGATCGTTCCTTTCAGATCGGAAGGCCTTATACTGAGCCCCATGGTGGCATGGGCCTGAGGGTCAAAGTCGATCAGCAGCACCTTCTGGCCTCTTGCAGCTAACGAAGCTGACAGGTTGATGGCTGTCGTTGTTTTACCACACCCACCTTTCTGATTTGCACTCGCAATGATTCTCATAAACGGCCTCCTTTCTAATACTCACCTGGGATTGGTGGCATGTTTTTGATGAACCGTCGGCATATCAAACCCATGAATCCTTTGCAAGAAAAAGATACAATATATTGTATCTTTTTCTTACGAGGCCCCTATTTATTGTACAGTTTGGATGGCCAGGTCATGGCTTCCATTGCCTCTTGCCGATGGATAACCATTCCCCTTCGGGAAGCACAGGGGTGTCCGCCCTTCTGGGTTTGGAGGCCGCTTTGCCGGTCAAAGGCCCCAGACCGAGACGATCTGAAGGACCGCATCAAAAGGCTCTGCCATGGTGTGTGGGTGAAGGTGGGTTTCTGTCAGAAAAAAGGCTAGACGGTTACGTCCAAGAGTCGTTTTGGAGAAGGCTGGGCATTCTCTTCGCCTGGGACGTGGGCTTCTTCTGGTTGAGATTTCCGTTTCTTTTTCTGTTTTTCCTGCTTATCTTTCTCTTTTTCAAACCGAAGCTTCTCCGATTCTTTGGAATCTTGTATGGTTATCTTTTTTCGTTCATCCTGTTTCTCCTGCAGCTGGGCCATGCCGACCTGATTGGTGTGCTCTGGAGTCACGGGATGGTATTGGGAAATGGTGATCATCTCGACCCTTTTTCCTTGGGAAAATGGACTCTTCTTGTAGTCCTCTATGATCTATATCGGTCATCTTCAAGGAAAACTTAAAGGCAAAACCAGGGCATGGATCACGGATCGCTCCAGGGTTAGCAAGGGAATGTGGACCGAGACAATTGATCGGCCCCGTACCTAGGACCTCTATGAAACCTAGATGGCCTAAGCGTACCCTTTGCGGATGGCGTATCGGACCAAATCGGCCATTCTCCTGAGATTCAGTTTTCGCATGATATTTCCGCGGTGGTGTTGGACAGTGTGGATGCTCATGCATAGGGAAACGGCAATCTCTCTGTTCGTCTCACCTTCAGCAATATGCTTTAAGACCTCTGTCTCACGCAACGTCAAGGGTTCAGGGTCAATGGTCTCACCCTTATAGGACCCTTCCGCCAAAATGGCCGCCAATTCCACGGACAGGATCGGCGATATATAGACCCCTCCTTGCCGAATGGTCTTTATGGCAGAGAAGAGCTCTGTGTCACCATCTTCTTTCAACAGGTATCCGCTTGCCCCTGCCCGAATAGCAAAATTCAAATATTCAACACTTTTATGCGTGGTGACGATTAATACCTTGACGTGACTATCGATGGCCTTTATCTTCCGGGTGGCCTCGATGCCCCCAAGGCCCGGCATGGATATGTCCAGTATCACCATGTCTGGAAGCGATTCCCGCACGAGCTCCAGTACCTTGAGGCCGTCACCCGCCTCTCCCACAATTTCCAGGTCCTCCAGGGTTTGAAGGATATGCTTCAGGCCCTGGCGAAACAGGACGTGGTGGTCTGCTACCACTACACGATATCCAACCCCTGATGAGTTCATGCCTGGCCCAGAAAATGGAAAACGTTATTGCCGTCCCATAAGCGTTTCCGTTAGAGTCGATCCAGGTAGACTTACCCCTACTTTTATAAATTATACGTCAGCCGGCAATGGATTGTCAATCATGGCCGGACCGAACAAGGCTGCACTGTCTGCATAATGAATCGGAAGTTGGCACAGAGTGCAGGTTCCGCTCTTTTGGGAGCCAGAGGGTAAGACTCCCACCCTGCGAATTGAAGCATCATTTCCTTGGAAGCCACTTATACCTTTTTCGCTAGCGAATTACCCCACCCACCAAAGGGTCCTTGCCGAAGGTCCAAGGTCCAATGAAGCTCCCCCCGGCCCGCGCCGCGCTAGCACTGCCAACGGGCAGAACCAGTGCCATTAGGCAGAACCTGCGGGGTATCCAAGCAGAATTACGCCGAAGTCGAATAAGGACTCTGACACCAGGAAGAATAGGCTGAAACACTATATGTTGCGGGCCTTTTTCCGTTGACACACAACTGCCTCTCCCCTATATTCGCGGCTGAGACAAAGCCTCTTCCTGTCGGCAACGCAAGGAGCACCTTTTCAATAGAACGTAACTGTGTTTCCGCAGTGGAGTAAGCACTTGGCCGGGCAGGCATATACACAGCAAAAGGAGTCGGAAGTGCGATGAGTATTGGTACAGGGCGACAGGCGAGACTACTGGGCGGCGCCGTAGCCGCTGAAGCCGTGGTCTCCCTTTTGGACGGGATAGAGCTGCGAGGAAAGATTCACAACTTGAATCCACAACGGCCAGCGTTCTCGCTTCACTTTAAGGAGGCCGGGGGAGAACTGACGGCTAGACAGATCAGGTTTGACGACGTCAAGATGGTCTCCTTTCTGCGCGACCAAAGTGCGAAAAGAGGCAAAGTTACATTCCCGTCCACTGCCAGACTTGTTACCGTCCGGTTTCTAGACGACGAAACGGTTTGTGGTGTGGCTCAGAGCTATGGGGGGACCCGTCGAGTGCTTTTTCTGGTTCCCACGGCGCTCGCAGACATAGAACGCATCTATGTTCCTATATCGGCCATACGTGACGTTGTTTCCGTCAAACGGTTGGGAGGCATTCTGGTTGAAAAGGGCATGGCTACACCTGATATGATTGAGCGTGCCCTGGAAAAGCAGGAGGAACTCCGTGGTAACAGACTCGGGGAAATCCTAGTGAAAAGCCAGGCCATCAGCGATGCACAATTGGCCCAAGGATTGTCTCACCAAAAACAAAGAGATGAAAGGAAAATCGGGAACATTCTCTTGGAACAGGGCTTCATTGACCGGGGGCGACTGGATGAAGCACTGGAAGCTCAGGAAAGCAAGCGGGGCAGGAAACTGGGCCAGATCATGGTGGATATGGGGTGCGCCACCTATAAGATGATCGGCATTGCCTTGGCCCTCCAACACAATCTCCCTTTCATTGACATTGGCAGGCAGACAATTGATCCTCAGCTACGGAAGCTGGTGCCTGCAGATCTTGCTAAGCGGTGGAGAATCATCCCTCTGAGTTTTCAGGAAAAGGTGTTGACCATCGCTGTTGCTGACCCTACGAAGTATTACGCCCAAGACCTCCTTCGAAAAAAAACCGGGCTGACAGTGATTACTGTTGTGGCCACGGCAAAGGATATCTCCCGAGTGATGGCGCGCTTTTACTAACCGTATGCCAGTGGCGCCCCTTTTGGCCCTTGCACCCCTTGCATCTTTTTAAGGCGAAAGCCGCAACCCTTGGACCCTCTTCCCCAAGCAAATTCGATGGAAACCATTTAGAATAGCTATTTTTTCCCTTTCTTTATCCATTTGCTCTCATCATTTTCTAGCATCTTTTCCGCTGTGTCATCATCATAAAGAATGGCATACTGCTCATCTTTTTCTTCAGTTTATCAACCACTGATCCGATAGAGAATATAGCAAGTCCCATTTTTGGAGAGAAATTGGCATGGAAAATTCGCGTTTTTGTGGGTAACAAATGAGAAACACAACGCGACGGGTAAATGACATGACAGAAGAGGAGCTGAATTTCCTCCAAGTGGTGTCGGTAGTTACTTCTCGAATGGGATGTATCATAGACCGTGTCGACATCGACGGCCGCAACATCTCGATTTACTGCCCAAAAGGGAAACGACAGGAACTCGAATGCGCCACGGCCATAGGAAATATCATGGAGCAAGAACTCAATTCTCACGGTATGTGGGCGCGCCGTGAGTCTTAGCGCCTTCGCATGAACTGCCCGCCGGTTCACCTCTCACGTTTGCACTGGACATAGTCTTCCCCCTATTCGGGGCTGTAGAAACATCCCTTTCTTCTTTATCAATCCATAAGACGCTCCTGTTCGCCTCTTCCAATCTGAAGACAACCATTGAGTATGTACACCTTCTCTGATATAGGAATAGGTGGTCTGGACACTCCCCCGGTATTGACTTTGCCTCGATTTAGGGTTAGGAAGATCAGGGAATAGATTTTAACCATCGGTGAAAATGGCTCATGAAAGTATCCGTTCTGCCCCTAGCGATCCTGTCGCTTCTGACCTCTTCCTCCATCTGTTTTCCATTCTACGTTATAGAGCTGGAAAGCGGAAGTGAAGTGGTTGTTGATTCTCATTGGAAGAATAACGGAAAGATAGCATTTTATTTTCATGGTGGCGTTGTGGCCATACCTATGCATCTTGTCAGAAACATTAGGGAATCAGATAGGCCCCCTGCCCAAGAAGACGCCTTCTTAAGACATGCTGGCAAAACGCAGCAGGCTGATGAAGAATCCGCAATCATCCCTGGCAAAACGGCAAAGGGGCCGGCCAACAACAGCATTGGGGAAGTGAAAGTGGACTTCATGGCCAATGGTAAACATGAAGAGACACGTTACGAAGACTTCAAGGATCAGAGGCTGTTGCTTAAGTCTGAAATGAAGGAAGCTACAAAAAGATTTCGGGAAGCATCAGGCAGCAAAGATTTGCAGGCAAAGCAAGAAGCTATTCAGGATATAACAGCGATCTCCAAGAAACTACATGGTCTTGCCAAGGAACTAAAGGCCAAAAATAAGGGTGTCCTTCCTGACTGGTGGGAGTGACTTTACTGCAAGCACAATCTGTGCTACATATCCTCCTTCCAGCTGAGAAGCCTTAGGGGTAGCTTCTGGGTCTGTGCAGTAATTGCCGAACTGCAATAGACGATGTTGGTGCTGCCTCCCGTAACGTCCAGAACTGCCGCCTCCCCCGCCATTACCGAACCTGTGATATTCCTGTCTCCAGGGCCACCAAAAAGAACAGATCCTGTCACGGCAATAATGCCATACCAGGAAAAGCTGCCCTCTATCTCCAAGTCGCCCTCAATGAGAAGAACGCCACACCCCGAGACACCATCGCCAAGTCTGACGTAGGTCCCATTTGTGTCATAATGAACGACATAGTTGGCAGTGCATGAGTAAGGGTCTTTAAGACTGGGGCCGGGGATAGGGTCCCCCCATCCTTCTCCAGGTCCAGGCGCCGTGTTCACGGTGTGGGTAGCACTGTCTACTCTGTAGGAGAAGTCTGCCGACTCCTTGAAAGAATCAACAATTGATTCAATGTCGCTGTTCCTCCCGTTGTACACAATGTCTGGCTCACTGCCTCCTGCGCCTGTGATATGAGGATCTCCGCTGGTGGTGACAGACCCCGCAGCCTCTGTAGTGACAATCCCAGGCTTGTCGGTTCCTCCACAAGCATCGGTCCCGTTAATGTTCGTCTCACCGCCATGAACGGTTGTTGTGGCCCCTGCATAAAGAGCCGCCGGCACTGTAATGGGCGGCACCCTTGTTGTCTCAACCTCTATGGTCTTGTGCGAATCACTGAAAGAGCCGTAACTTGTGACAAGGTAAACATTCTCTCCTGAAATGGTATTTCGCTCATTGGCACCATTGCCGTCAGCATCACCCCAATACATGATATGGCCCTGGGCATCGGTTTGATGTCTAATCACAACCATATAGTCAAGATCTGATTGAAGACTCGCATATCGCTCGTGCATGTCGCTAGTGGAATCGTATCCTCTGTCCCTGGCCTTTGCCATACTCCCTATGTAGGATCTCCACCCTATTTCCAGAGGCAACTGGTCATTGATGGCACCTACAGCCTGAGCCCGCAACCTTGCTGTCGCCTCCTCGACCCCCGCCTGGGCTGTATAAAACGCCTGCTCACTATCCCTGTAATTGGCCCCAATTTTTACGTCCGTCGTAGTTGTCATGACAGCTGTAGTCCCCAGCATTGCTAACACGCACGTGAAGATGAGAGCAATAACAAGAACCATCCCCTTTTCATTACTACATGTAAAGCATGCAGACGCTACCCTGCCATCGTACCCTGATTCCATGCACCTGCAACTCCTACTAAACGGGGACTTTTGCATAATTCTTTCAAACGGTCATTGTGGCCTTTCCGGCGCACCTATTCCAGACTCCGTCGGGGTGAGCGGCCCGCCCTGGCCGATCAAAAAGCCTGCAGAACCAAGTGAGAAGGGGTTGTTCAAGGGTCTCTGGACAAGGTCTTTGCACATATCCCATGAGGCTGCTGCGAATCTCTCCCAAAACCGAGATGACTCCTAGAAAGCAAGATTGCTCGGTGTGATCAATGAAACCAAAGTATAGGTACGATACCCATTGTTTCCGGGGTACTTAGGGTCAGGCATCGACGTCCTGGCAGTGATGGTGATGCGTATTTGTCGAATATCGGCAGTTGTGGTAGTAATGTGGCCGTCACTATTCAAGTAAGCAAAGGTGAAATCTTGAATATTCTCAGCAAAGGGTTGGAAATATCCTCTGCCGGTCTTCCTTTTGATTTGATGGGTCCTGTCGTAGTGTTTGTAGGTTATATTTTCATTCGGGTCGTTAGTATCACCGTCTGGTACATCACTTGTCCCGTCCCCTCTTAAGTCCGCCTGTATCTGGAGCTTTGAGGCATTGTAGGCAATGCCAACAATACCCACTCTTGTTGGATCATAACCAGCCATTCTCACCTCGCGGCCTATCATATCCATTGCCGCTCGCGCAGTCTGCGTCATCTCTGACATCTGTTCCTGTGCCATATATGATTTGCGCTGAACAACAAATGTGGCGACTATTGCGCTCAGGACAATAGAGCTTATTGCCATGGCAACAAGTAGTTCTATAAGAGTAAAACCAGGTGGTTGATATTTTGCTTCAAGTGAGCATAACATGTTCTAATGTCCAAAAACCGTTGCCAAAAGAGTGGAGTGGGCGTCACCATCCCATAGCACGGTCACAGTCACCGTCTTCATCCCTGGAGCGGGTTTCGCCACCTCGATAGAGGTAACCCTCTTATACGACGGATGATTTGCAATGGAATTGTAATCTTCCGTACTAGTGTTGTCCGTCATCGGTGTGCCAGAATGACCTTGCAGTCTGATAGTCTCCATCTTCTGCTGTGCCAGCGTCGTAGCCGTAGTCATCCTGCTGCTGAGTAAATTTCCACGCATGATACCTGTTGTAAGGCCCGCCACTCCCAGCAGACCAATTGACAAAACCATCAGGGCAACAAGAATCTCTAGCAGGGTAAATCCTCTATTGTCGTGTGGATCGCACACCCTATCTCCTTTCTCTCATGAATCACTCCGCCACTTTCACTCGTCCTGTGATGTGTACTTTCACATTCTTCGAACCGCTACCATTTGTCAAGTTCATGGTGGCTGGAGACGCACTTCCCCGTGGGAAGAAGACCGGATCAGCCGTCAAGCCAAGCCTCACATCATGATACTGCGTCTGAATGTCTCTTGTTTTCGTCCATTCTCCAGTGTCGGCGGTGCCATCATTATTGTCGTCATCCAATATGGCGTATTCATGATCGCTCAGCAATGATATCTTGAACTCATTTTTCTGACTGACTGCCTGCATCCTTGACCACATGAAGTCCCCCAGGACCTGCCGGGTCGCTCCGTTCAGACGATATCTTGGCATCTGACCTGCAATGATAGGGATGGCCACGGCAGTCAAAATGCCGACAATGGCCACCACGGTCATCAGCTCCATGGTTGTAAAGGCGGTCACTCGTTTCATCGCATCTGTGCCACGAAAGAGTTATGGTACATGGCTTTTTGCTCAGGACAGTTGATGAAGGGACCAGAAGCAACGAACAAGATTCAGTCAATCGTTGCCGATTGCTCAATCGCCCTTTCGAGTAAGTCTTAGCTCATCTGCAATGCCTTCAGCAGTTTGCTCGACAAATCGCTCAAAGGCTTTTCCCTTTAGAGGACTTTCTGCGCTTGGAAGGATGTCCAACCCCTTGGGTCGAACGAGACGGGGAGCATTCACCAGGGAATCCTTTGGCGTGATCTCAAATTCTTGAGGGAAACGGTTTTCAAAGTACATTTGTTGAAAATCTGCGAATTTTAAGGCGTGGGCAGTGGCATCTAACACGACCGTATCGTCTTTGTTCACAATCCCCCGCCTTATGGCTTCAACCAAGCCGGCCAGGGATTCACCGCCTTGCGTGCATGCAATGTGTCCATTGCGGTTGGCCGTCAGCTGCCAGTCCATAATCGCCTGCTCTTCTACTTCGGCGAAGAATACGGCCTGCCCACCGGCCTTTTCGTTATAAGACCTCACCATTTGTATCACGCGGGGCATGGATACTGGATTTCCAATCATAGCAGCCTGGGCCACACTGGGCCGGACGTTCACAGGCTTAAATCGACGCTTGTCAGCATCTGGCTCCAAGTAGTACCTGTATACGGGATTGGCGTGCGTCGATTGCACTCCAATGATCTTCGGCAAACGGTTGATGATCCCAACTTCAAAAAACTTCAGAAAACCAGTCATCACAGCCGTGATGTTGCCCGCGTTTCCAATGGGAAGCACCACGACTTTTTGGTTCGTATCATAGTCAAAGTCCTGAGCAATCTCATAAGAATAGGACTCCTGGCCCCAAATGCGCCAGGCGTTTTTCGAGTTCAACAAAGCCACGTTGTACTGTTCAGACAGGGCCTCTACGACCTTCATGCAGTCATCAAAGACACCGGGAATCTCGAACACCATCGCTCCGCTTCCAAGGGGCTGTGCCAATTGCTGGGAAGTCACCTTCTTGTGCGGAAGCAGGACGGCTGATTTTACTTGGGGTTGGAGATAGGCCGCGTAGACGGCTGCCGAGGCCGACGTGTCCCCCGTGGAGGCACAGATGGCCAGCACGTCTTCGAGCTTCCCAGACTTAAGTAGAAGATTGATATAGCTCAAAGCGCTGGCCATTCCCCTATCCTTAAAAGAGGCGCTGGGGTTCTGGCCGTCGTTTTTGAAGAGGAATCGGGCACCTACCAGATCCTGTAAGTAGGCATTGGCCTCAACCATGGAGGTGTGCCCCTCACCCAGCCAAATGACTGCATCTAGTGGTATGACAGGGCCAATGAACTCGTGGTACCTGTAAATCCCTCGCAGAGCGGGGATGTTAAGCATCCTTCGGTAGTCAAAAACCTGGTGCCATAGATCCGCTGGTATCTTCTTGAGCCTGTCAAAGGAAAGGTCCACAAGGAGCAGAACACTGCCGCAGGCAGGACAGGTATAAAGGAGCCGCTCAATGCCGTATTCCTTCTCACAGCCCAAACAGCGGTATACGACGCGGCCACCAACCTTTGGGATGAGGTGTGGCCGGATGTGCTCCGGAAACGTCTCAGGTTTCACAAGGAAAATCCCTTCGCTCTAGGCATGAATCCTCTCCGCCCCATCCATGTATGGTCTCAGGGCTTCAGGGATGACAACGGAGCCATCGGCTTGTTGGAAGTTCTCCACGATGGCCACCACCGTCCGACCCACTGCCAAGCCAGATCCATTCAGGGTATGGACCAGCTCCGTCCTCTTTTTTCCTTTCCTCTTAAAACGGATGTTTCCGCGCCTGGCCTGAAAATCTTCAAAGTTGCTGCACGACGATATCTCACGATACTTCGCCTGGCCGGGCATCCACACTTCAATATCATATGTCTTAGCCGCAGAAAACCCTAGATCTCCCGTGCACAGGACCACAACCTGATAAGACAGCCCAAGGCGCTTGAGGATCTCCTCTGCATCACTCAGCAGACTTTCCAGTTCTTGATAAGAGCTCTCTGGGGTGGCAAACTTCACAAGCTCCACCTTGTTGAACTGGTGCTGTCGGATAAGACCCCTCGTATCTTTGCCATAGGAGCCTGCTTCAGACCGGAAGCACGGGGTGTGGGCCACGTAAAGCCTGGGCAGGTCTTCCTCCTGCAGGATCTCATCTCGGTGGATGTTGGTAACCGGCACCTCTGCAGTGGGTACCAGATAATAATCCCATCCCTCTAGTTTGAAAAGATCTTCCTTAAATTTAGGCAACTGCCCTGTAGCGGTAGCACTCGTGCGGTTTGTCATGAAGGGTGGAAGTACCTCCAAGTAACCATGCTCCTTGGTCTGAATATCTAACATGAAGTTGATCAGGGCACGCTCAAGCCTTGCCCCCTGGCCCATATACAAGGCAAAACGGGCTCCGGCAATCTTGGCCGCCCGTTCAAAGTCAAGAATCCCAAGCCTCGTCCCAATGTCCCAGTGGGCCAATGGCTCAAAATCAAAGGAAGGCGGGACGCCCACCTTCCTTAGGACCACGTTGTCTTCAGTGCATTCACCTAAGGGCACAGACGGATGGGGCAGGTTTGGAAGGCCGATCAATATCGACTCCAAGGTTTCTTCGTGTTTCGAAAGCGCTTCGTCTAGGGCCTTTATGTTCCCGGACACGGTCTTCATCTCGCCGATGAGGTCCGAGGCATCCTGGCTCTCCCTTTTCATCCGTGCAATACGCTCGGAGACTGCGTTACGCTGGTGCTTCAGCTCTTCAACCTCAAGGAGGATGGCCCTGCGTTTTGAATCACATTCCAGAAACTTTCCAAGATCATAATCGTACCCCCTCTTGCGCAATGATTCTTGCACCAGTTCCGAATTCTGTCGAACAAATCTCGTCTCTAGCATGTCGACTCCATTTGGACGTCCAGACTGAATAAAGGGCTACCCGCGCAACGGGAAGACCTGCTGCGGCCGAGGGCCGTGAGACAAAAGAAGAACGTCAAGTCCCATTGTTTAAGTCTGTGCCCTGTGCAAGGCATCGCCTTTGAACGCAGAGAACGTGTCACGTTTATGACTCGAAGGGGATCATCACGTGGTTTCTGGGCTCACACAAACTGGAAAGTTGTTACACTTCCGCCTACCATGATGATATCATTTAGTCAATGATTATTATTACTTGACTTTATTCACAATTTTTGCTATAAGGCCGGCAGCCTAAACAATATAAGGAATCAGACAGATTTGGCAATGTACCATGCAGGACTTGAAGGAAAAAAAATCTGAAATCAGACGGAAAACCAGGGCCAACCGCCAAAAGCTGTCAGAGGTAGCCCGCGCCAAGAAGAGCAAGGCGATAATGGAGTTCCTCTTTGACTTTGCCAATTTTAGAGAAGCAAGGACAGTGCTGTTCTATATGGACACTGGCAGCGAGGTGGCCACCGAAGGCATGATCCGTAAAACCTTGGAGTTTGAAAAGGTTGTTGCCCTTCCCTGGGTAGACGAAAGGGAAGAAAGGATCGTACCGTTAAAGATTGACGATCTTGATCGCGATGTGAGGGTAGGCTACAGGAAAATACGGGAACCCATTGCCCAACAATGTAAGGAGATTCCCATTGGAAATATTGAACTGGCTATTATCCCGGGCATCGCCTTTGATGAACGTGGGGGCCGCATTGGCCATGGAACAGGATTCTACGACAGATTCATTCCAGACCTGGACGTGACGACCCGAAAAGTGGCCCTGGCCTTTGAATGTCAGATCGTGCCCCAAATTCCCATGGAGCCTCACGACCGATACATAGACATTATCATCACTGAGAAGCGGGTCATTTACAAGATTTAGTCTTTCCATCGGCAAGAAGCAGAAACCCCTTCCTTGCCACTTCCTTCTAATGCCTTCGGGGATGGGCACTGGGCAAGGGGTTCAATATCTTTTCAACACGCTCTAGGTTCTTCTTCTCGCCAATCGCCACCACAGTGTCGCCCCCGTGCAGCTTGGTATGGGAAGAGGGGTTGTACAACATCTCGCCTCCTGGTTTTCTGATGGCCACGATAATGAGGTCGTAATCTTTCCGGATACCAGAATCTTGCAGTGCCAAGGCCACTAGATCCGACGAAGGATGGACAGGCATCTCTTCCATGCGGATGTTGCGGTCTCTGTCCATGAGGGTCAATTCCAGAAAATCAGTGACCGTTGGACGGAGAATCATCTGTGCTATCCTATGGGCGCCCATACTGTATGGAGAAACGACCTTGCTGGCACCGGCGGCAAGTAGCTTATTCTCCGATTTTCTTTCCCCTCCCCGGGCTATGATAAAAAGTCCGGGATTTAGCTGTCGGGCAGTGAGAGTCACGTATACGTTGTCGCTGTCTGTTTTCAACGCCGCCACAAGTCCCCGCGCCTTTCCCACTCCTGCCTTGATGAGGTTCTCCTCATCAGTGGCCTCTCCAGCAACATGCAGGAGGTTCCGTTCCTCCAGCCTGGCTATCCTGTCAGGTGCCCGTTCAACGACAACGATTCCCAACGGTTTTGCAGCAAGGACATCGCAGATACTCGTCCCCACGCGGCCATACCCACAGATGATGTAATGATCCTTCTGCCCACGAATCTCTTTCTGCAATTTGCGCCTCCCGAGAATTCTTCTTATGTGACCTTCCATCATAAACTGGATCACACTGCCAAGGACGTAGAAAACAAAACTCACGCCCAAGATGATGAGTGCCATGGTAAAGATACGTCCCACGGGAGAAACCACCTGAACCTCGGCGAAACCCACAGTGCTCAGAGTAATCACCGTCATATAAAGGGCGTCCATGAATGGCCAGCCTTCGATGACGATATAACCCACAGTGCCACCGAGTATCATGAGCACAAAGAGTAGGATGCAAATGGCAAGGTGGGGTGTACGGTCCAAAATAAACCTCCCTCATCTCCTTGATACTACGCCTTTTTCTAAGGACTCCATCATGTCTTGCTGCGATGGATGACAAAAACGGTTTCGAAAAAAGTCTCTTGCCAAGGACGTTAAGTCCGCCGTGGCGGAGGGAAAAAGCCAGCAGGCGCAAATGGTCACGGAGTGAGCAAAGAGACTTTTTACAAGTTTGTCAACCAAGGCTTGCAGAAAAGGATCTGGCGAGCAGCACTGCCCAGGGGGCAATCAGGGGACCCACAAAAAGAGGCACGCGCCCCGAGGCCCTTATCTGGTATCGTTTTCGGGAATGAGCAACATCGGGCCTCCAATGAGGCTCAGGCGCCTCAGCCATCTAGCCCTTGGCTGAATCCACTACCTCCACGCTGAACTCACCCAACGCGTGCGGTATGTCGAAGAATACGACCATGAAGGGAAGCGCTTTGCCTGAAGCCACCTTTAAATTCGACTTATTGTCTCCGAACCGGTTGTTCAGTCTCTTCTTGATAGACAGTCTGTCCATGGTCTGCAACTGGACTTCAGATAAGATGTTGGCGCAATATACCATGGTATTCTTAACCACTTTCCCTTCCTTCGAGTAGAGGATCCCCTTTACCCTGATGAAGTTGCGGGTCCCAGGATAGTCGTTTCTAACCTGACCCTTGATCACAAAAAGGCGGCCGATCGAGCTGTTATCAACGAATTCGCCCGTGATGAGATTTTCCAGCAGGCCTATGTGCAAGTTGCCAGGATCAACGATCTGAGACTCCTGTGAACCTATGAGAGATTCCAGAAATGGGACCTTGATATTGAGGCTCTTCAAAACAGTGTATCCGGCATAAGCAGCCCCTCCCACCAGAACGACTATCAGGGCAATAAGTACCGGGGTACTTATACGTTTTCCCGCCCGGGGCTCCTCCACAGGGGAAATGGGCGGTACCTGAGCTTCCACTTCGGCCCCTTCCAGATCTTCCTCGGAAACTGCTTCAGGTAATTCAACGGCAGCGCTTCCCAGGACTTCAGCTGTTTCCTCATTAGGAAGTTCCACTTCTGGAAACGCTTCTTCGGCTTCATCTTCCTCGATGCCCAGGTCTTCAAAGGCAATCTCCTCTTCACCTTCCGCACCTGGGGCCCATTTTTCTCGCTCGGCTTGCCCTTCAGAAGGTTCTTCTTGCTCGACCATCAGGTCTTCAAAAGCAATTTCCTCTTCGTCTCCGACTCCTTCTTCTTCATCACCCTCTTCGCCCAATGGCAACGCGCCTTGAAATGGAATCTCTTCTTCATCCTGTTCTTCTCGAGCCTCCCCTGTTGGTTCAGAAGTCTCTTCCATACCAAGTTCGTCCTCAAAGCCAAGGTCGCCTAGCGTTATTTTCTCTTCGGCCGGGATCTCTTCGCCAGCATCCATTTGCCCCGCGGTTTCGTCCAATTCTTCAGGCGAAAAGTCCTCGTCAAGCGTAAGATCGTCCAGGGAGAATGCCTCTTCGTCGGCCTCCTCTTCATCTTCAAACAGATCAAGGTCAAGCGAGTCCTCGACCTCTTTCTCGGAAGGCTCCGGAGTTGTCTCGTCAAGGCCACGACTAGGCGGGATTTCCGCTGTTGTGGAAGGCTTATAGGCAGTGAATATGTGCTGGCATTTGGAACATCTCACTTTCGAACCTGATTCCTTGATGAGATTCTCATCCAGGTCAAACTTGGCCTCACAGTTCTCACAGGTTATGATCATGGTAGGCTCCTTTCGTTTACTGTCTCAAATGGAAGATCTCTGGCAGGGCACGATATTTGTCATCAAAATCAAGCCCATATCCCACCAGGAATCCGTGGTCGACCACATGTCCCACGTAATCGATCGCAATCTCCACCTCGCGACGTTCGGTCTTGTCAATCAAAGCGCAGACCTTGACGGACTCCGGGCGGAACTGCCTGAGATAATCCAGCAAGTAGGCAATAGTCATGCCAGAATCCACAATATCTTCCACGACCAAAACGTGCCGGTTCCTCAAATCAAGTTCAATCTCTTTGGTAAGTTGGACCTTCCCGGAAGATGCCGTGCCAGAACCGTAACTTGCCAGGCGGACAAAATCGATCTGCACGGGGATGGTAAGCTTACGAACCAGATCAGCCAAGAAGATGAAGCTGCCTTTGAGTATGCCGACGACAACAACCTCCTTTTCGGCATAGTCTTTTGAGATTCGCTGTGCGAGGGTGCTGACCTTCTTCGCAATGTCAGCTTTTGAGAGAACGGGCACCATTTGCAAAGGCATAGGTCGACCTCTTACCAGTTCCGCCTTGAGACCTTTATCAAAAAGGGAAAAGACCACCCGTTTTGCCGAGGAAATTGAATCCCGCCACAGCAGAGGGCTCATGTCATGGGAACAGGTGAAGCCCAAGTCCCAACATGGCTCACGCAGTGAGCCGGGCCAGACCTTTGTCAAAAAAAGGGGTTCTAATCTCAAAGCCCGGTCTCTGCCAGGTCCTGAATCAAGGCCTTCTGTTTCTTGCTCAAGCGTTTAGGAAACTTGACCAAAATGCGCGCGTAAAGATCACCCCTTTGGCCATTTTTCATCTTGGGAAGGCCGAACCCCTTGAGGCGCATCTTTGTGTTGTGTTGTGTTTTTGCAGGTACCTTAAGATTAAGTTTCTTCCCTTCAAGGGTTGGAATCTCAACTCGTGTCCCCAGCAAGGCATCGGTCAACCTTATCTCCCGATCGACATAAAGGTCTTGGCCCACTTGGCCAAAAATCGGGTCACGCAACACCTTGGCTTGGATATACAGATCGCCCGGCGGTCCCCCAAAGGCACCGGGCTGACCTTTACCCGCTAAACGGAGTTTCTTTCCGCTTAGCATGCCCTTGGGAATATTGACGCTGATCTTCTTGTGTTCTCCGCCTTCCTCTATGGCGATCGTCTTGCTGGTACCGTTAAGGACCTCCTGTAAGGTCAAACGTAATTCGTAGACCAAATCCGATCCCTTCACCTGGGCCTTCTGCGCCGAAGTATAGGCATTGAATGGATCGCCGCTGAAACCGTAACTGAACCTACGACCACGGCCACCACCCATGAAGATATTTGAGAAGTTGCTCTCCCCAAATCCAAACTCCTTGAAGATATCCCCAAAATTAAACCCTCTAAAGATGTCTTCCTGGGTGTATTTCTGACGAAAACCAGAGGCACCAAAGGTGTCGTACTGTTTCCGTTTCTCTTTGTCGCTAAGCACCGCGTAGGCCTCGCTAATCTTCTTGAACATCTCCTCAGCCGACTTGTCGCCTTTGGTCCGATCTGGGTGGTATTTCATGGCCAACTTGCGATAGGCCTTCTTGATCTCACTCTCGCTGGCCTTCTTGTTTACGCCTAAGAGCTTATAATAATCTGTCTCAGACATTTAGGTGAACCTCTTTACGCGGAGAAATAATGAGAAACAAACATTGAACTTTCGTATATAATAACTATAATTGAGCTCTTGACAATGTCAAGGGAATAACAGGAAGTACACGAAGCGGCGGCCTTTCACCAAAATTCCTCCAGTTTCCAACGAGTCTGGAAAAATATTGATCACAGTGATCCAACTGGACAAAGGCAAGGTCCTGGGGCCTGAAAGGGACCTTCTCAGATGGTAACGCAGCTCACTGATGCAGGTTTGGGTATCTCAACGGACGACAGCCTTTCACCAAGAGCTGTCAGGCAAGGCCTCCATACACAATGGCTTGGCAAAGAGGGGATCTATTGTTTTGATCTCCTACCATCGACCAACCGCGAAGCGAAACGTTTGGCTCTCCGTGGTGTCCCGGAGGGCACTATTGTGCTGGCTGATGCTCAGAGCCAAGCTCGAGGGCGGTTAGGGCGACCCTGGGTGTCCCCCCGTGGCAAGGGGCTCTATGTTTCCGTGATCTTGAGGCCCCAAGTCCCCCCAGACTGGGGATCAAGAACAACGCTAGCGACAGGCGTAGCCCTAGCTGTGGCCATTGAGGAACTGGGGGTAAGGCCTTCACTTAAGTGGCCCAATGACATGATGATTGGCCATCGAAAAGTGGCAGGCATCCTGACAGAGGTAAGTTTTCAGGAAAACCGTATTGCTTCTGTCATCGTCGGTGTGGGCGTAAACGTCAACACCAGGGGGGAAGATTTCCCCGTCTCTATCAGAGATGTTGCCACATCACTCCGACTCCGTGCCGGCCGATCCATACCCCGTGTAACGCTTCTCCAGAGATTTCTGCGTCAGTTGGAAGCGTGGTACGAACTTCTCTGCCAAGGATCCTTTGAAAGGATCCTGGAAACCTGGCGCAACTATGAAAGTATCCTTGGCAGTTTGGTAGAGGTATATATGCCAGGGTCGAGACTTCTGGGGGTAGCCGAGGATATTGACGCCCATGGGGGGCTCTTGGTCCGAGACAACATGGGGCGCCTCCACCAAATCATGGTTGGCGATGTGGTACGCTGCCGCACCCAAGGTGGGAGAGATAGCAGGGGTTAGAATAGTCTCCCATGCCCTTGACATTTCTTTCGTCTTTTGCCATATGTACCGGCCAGTTCTACATCTTTGGAGGCTGACTCAGGGCCGCCACAACCAAAGACTGATGGTGTCGTCACAGATTCTGGACGATTTGGCCAGGATCGAACCGAGACATATTGGAAAGGAGTCACAAGGTGGAAATTGTCGTCTTGCTCAAACAAGTTCCGGACACAGAGACCTTGATTCAGATTGCTGAGGACAGGACTTCTATCAAGACACAAGACGTCAAGTGGGTCATGAACCCGTATGACGAGTTCGCTGTTGAAGAGGCGCTTCGGATCAAGGAGGCTCAAGGAGGCAAGGTCACCATCCTCAGCGTTGGGCCCGAAAGGGCTGTGGAGGCTATCCGAACCGCCCTTGCCATGGGTGCAGACGAAGGCATACTCATCGATGATCCTTCTACCGAAGGAGGAGACGCCCTTGGCACGGCCAAGGTACTGGCTCAAGCTTTGAAGGAGACGCCCCATGATCTGCTTGTCGCAGGTCAACGGGCAGTGGACGATGATGGCTATCAGGTTCCTGCAGCTGTTGCCGCATTGCTGGGCATTCCCCAGGTCTCCATGGTTATAAAGGAGGAGGTCCGCGAAGGGAAGATCGTCTGTGAGCGCACCATTGAGGGAGGGACCTTGGTCGTGGAGGCCGAGCTGCCAGCCCTTTTTACGACCCAAAAAGGCATTAATGAACCGAGGTATGCGTCCCTTCCGGGTATCATGAAAGCAAAGAAGAAGCCGTTGGCCAAAAAGAATCTCGACGACCTGGGCCTGGATCCAAGTGAAGTAGGAAAAGGCGGCGCCAAGTGCAGGGTGATGACCCTATCCTTGCCGCCTGAAAGGTCGCCGGGTAAAATCGTGGAGGGGGAGACCCCAGAGGCCAAGGCCGCTGAACTGGTTAGATTGCTCAGAGAAGAAGCGAAGATTATTTAGGTTCACCGACGTCTGTGATTCGTGGATCGGAAACCGAGGAATAGGAAAAGGAGAACATACGATGGCACAAGGGGTCCTGGTCGTTGCAGAACAAGTGGGCGGCGCTTTTCGAAAGATTGCCTATGAGGCTGTGAGTGAGGGAAGGAGGGTGGCTGACACCTTGGGTGAATCGCTCACTGGGGTCGTACTCGGTTCTGGCATAGAGGCTATTGCACCGGAATTGGGAAAGTATGGAGCAGACAAGGTCCTGGTAGGAGATGATCCAGCGCTGGCCGATTACACGACAGACGCCTATGCCAACGTGGTCTGCGACATCGTCAGAAAGTCCGATCCCAAGGTTCTCTTGCTGGGGGCCTCCATGGGGGGCAAAGACCTATCTGCAAGGGTAGCCGCTCATTTGGACACCGGCCTTGCGATGGATTGTGTCTCCCTAAGGGTAGACGGAGACGCGCTTATCGCCACCCGGCCCATGTTCGGCGGCAAGGTGTTGGCTGAAGTCTCCGTTCAGGGAACACCTCAGATAGCAGCCATACGCCCGAACGTGATGGAAGTCGTGGAGGCAGAACGAGCTGCCGACGTTGAAAAAATTTCAGTCAACATTGGTGTTGTCAAGACAAGACTTTTAGAAAAAAGAGTGGAGACGGCTGCCAAGATGGATCTTACCGAGGCCGATATCATCGTGTCCGGTGGCCGTGGTATGGGAGGCCCCGACTTCAGTCTCCTTGAGGAACTGGCCGAGGTTCTGGGCGGAACTGTTGGTGCGTCAAGGTCTGCGGTGGACGAAGGATGGCGCCCTCAGTCAGATCAAGTGGGACAGACTGGCAAGGTCGTTTCCCCCGGCCTTTATATCGCCTGCGGAATATCAGGGGCCATTCAGCATTTGGCCGGCATGGGAACCTCCAAGTATATTGTGGCCATTAACAAGGACCCGGAGGCCCCTATCTTCAAAAAGGCCGACTATGGCATCGTGGAAGACCTTTTCAACGTGGTTCCTGCCTTGACAGCCCAGTTCAGGAAACTTGAGAGGTAATGGTAACTAAGGCAACTTGTACCTAGTAAGGACAAAGAGCAAGGTAGATAGTTCCTTGCTCTTTGTTTTTTTGCCTTAGGCACTTCAGACCCCTTGACTGACTCTATGAACATCCATCTTATCAGCCTGGGTTGTCCCAAGAATCTGGTGGACAGCGAGATCATGCTAGGTCGTCTTCTCGAGGCGGGTCACACGATCACCTCAGAGGCGTCCGACGCAGACTGTGTCGTGGTGAACACCTGTAGCTTTATCCAGCCTGCTGTAGATGAGTCCATTGATACGATTCTGGAGATGGGAAGTTGGAGACAACAGGACCCGAAACGGAGGCTCATCGTGGTAGGATGCCTTCCTCAGCGGTTTGGCAAAGACCTGGCTGAAGAACTTCCAGAAGTGGATTGCTTCTTGGGCACAGGGGCCTTTGACAGCATCACCGAAGCTGCCCAGGGGGCCCTAAAAGGACGCCCAGTGCTCCTGCCCCCGCCCGAAATAGCACCCATAAGCGACAAAGGAGTCCCGAGAGTCCGGGCCACCCCTTCACACACGGCCTACGTGAAGATCGCTGAGGGGTGCTCTGATAAATGCACCTACTGCATTATTCCAAAACTCAGAGGACCCCACAGGAGCCGTCCCATGGAAGAGGTGTTTTCAGAAGCCAGGGCCCTTGCCGAATCAGGGGTCCAGGAATTGATATTGGTGGCTCAGAATACGACGGCTTATGGCAGAGACTTGGGCCGGGGTTATGGCCTTGACCATCTCCTTAGCGAGTTGGCCTCCCTTTCCCAGCTGAAGTGGATACGGACGCTCTATGGCCACCCCAACTATGTCACAGATGGACTCATTGAAACCATTGCTACCCATGACAGGCTTTGTTCGTATTTTGATATTCCAATACAGCACGTGAGTGGGTCTATTTTAACAAAAATGGGCCGTCCCAATAAGAGTGGGGACCTCCTTGGCTTGTTTGAGCGAATACGTGAGCAAGTGCCAGCCGCAGTTCTTCGCACGACAGTCATGGTGGGGTTTCCAGGGGAGACAGAGGCTGACTTTCAATCTCTCCTTGATTTCATCGAAGAGGTCCGGTTTGACCACCTCGGGGCCTTCATGTATTCCGGCGCCAAGGATCTTCCCTCCAACGCATTGCACGGTCATGTGGCAGAGGAAGTGAAGCAAGAACGTTTTCACCGCCTCATGACTCGGCAAGCAGAACTGTCTGGGGCGAATACTCAGAAGTATATAGGCCAGACTCTGCAGGCGCTGGTGGAAAGCCCTGCGGAAGAGACCCGTGGAGGGTGCGTAGGCAGGACCTGGTTTCAGGCACCAGACATCGATGGAATCGTTCACATCCACGAAGGAAAAGCAAAGGAGGGGATGTTCGTGAAGGTAAGGATTACAGCTGCCCATGAATATGACCTCATGGGGGTTAGAGTGTGAAAGCTCTGAAGGAAAAGATACTGGACGCAGTCCAGCAAGACCTGGTGAACGTAGAAAAGGCCCTTGTAGAAAACCTTAAACCCTATCTTCCTTTTGTGTCCCACGTGGCCAAATACATCATGTTCAGCGGCGGTAAGAGGGTCCGCCCCCTTCTTACCATCCTCTGTGCCCGTTTGTGCGGCTACCAGGGAGACTACGCCACGACGCTTTCCGTTGTCTTTGAATACCTTCATGCTGCTACGTTGCTCCACGATGACGTGGTCGACGACGCTGACATCCGTCGGGGAAACCCTGTGGCCCATTCAATCTGGGGGGCTCCTGGGACTGTACTGGTGGGGGACTTCCTGCTTGCCCGCTCCATCGCCATTGCAGCAAGGTCCGATCAGATGGCCATCATTGACGTTCTTGCCCGCACGACTGCCCAAATGTCTGAAGGGGAAATCCATCAGCTCTTGTACAAAGGCGACCTCGCCTTGGACGAGGGGAAGTATATGGAGGTCATCAGAGCAAAGACCGCCTGCCTTATCGAGGCGGCCTGTCAGTCAGGGGCTTTACTGGCAGGGGCACCAGAGAATCACGTAACAGCCCTGGCTCAATATGGATATTCGCTGGGAGTGGCCTTTCAATTGGTGGATGACCTCCTAGACTATACGGCAGACCCAGGAGTCTTGGGCAAGGCCACAGGAACAGATTTGAGAGAGGGCAAGCTGACGCTTCCTCTGATTTACGCCCTCCATCGCGCCACAAAGAAAGACCGACTCTATTTGGAAACCATCATTAGAAATGAGAAGAGCGAGGGGAAAGAGTTCCACACAGTATTAGATCTCGTTAACAAATACGGCGGAATCTTATATACCAGAAAACGGGCACAGGAAAGAATTGATCAGGCCAAGCAATATCTCAACATCTTTGAAGCCTCCAACACCCGTTCCCTCCTCAAAGACCTGGCCGACTATGTGGTGGCCCGACAAATGTAGTCATAGGAGAAGAATGTACTTTACGACGTGTAAAGAAAGCTGACACCCACCAGCATTTGCCGACAGGGAAACGATCCCTGTTATGAGATTCATCCTTTTTATTTCCATCGGGTTATCTCTGTTTTCCGGTGAGCCTTGTCGTGGCACACCTGTTGCTGTCTTTCATTTAAAATCTGAAAAGGGCGTATGAGGCAGAACCCATGGCGCTCTTCTTAAGCCTTCACAGGAAGATAAAGTCTCTGTCAACCCAACACGGTTGCCAGCTGCTCATAGACGGCGTGAGACAAGATCCCTCATGGGTTCCTATTTTTCCTTTTTCTGGGGCATCTTGTCCTTGACAAAAGGGTGGGTTTGTACTAGACACGTTATGTTGTATACCCTCCATCTGGGATTTCCCTAAAACTTTCAGTCTAATATGTTACGGCCGCAGGTGAACAAGAGGGGTGCGAAAGGTCCGTGCTGAAGCAGACTGTGATGACTCTTTTTGTTAGAGGAAGCCTCTGAATATATAGACAGTTACTCATCACAAGAAAGGAGGAGAGTCTAAGACAATACCCCAGACTGTGTTTTTGAGTTTGAGCCTTGAAGATCCATAAAAAGTGTGAGTCAAATAAAGAAAGGAGACGTAAGGAAATGTCAAAACTCATTCCACCTCATGGCGGAAAAGGCTTGGTCTGCTGCCTGCTTGAAGGCGCGGAATTGGAAGCAGAAAAGAAAAAGGCTGAAGGTCTGAAAAAGATCGAGATTTCGCCCCGTGAAAACGGCGACCTCATCATGATGGGCATTGGTGCCTTCAGTCCCCTTGACGGCTTTATGACCAAGGCGGACTGGAAGGGCGTGTGCGAGAACTTTCTCACTGCCGACGGGACCTTTTGGCCCGTCCCCGTGACCCTGTCTGCCTCAAAAGCAGATGCTGACGCCATCAATGAAGGCGACGAGATTGCCCTTTTTGACCCCAAACGTGAAGAGATTCGCGCAACCATGAAGGTCACGGAAAAATTCGAGATGACCGAGGCAGATAAGAAGTGGGAGTGCGAGAAGGTCTTCATGGGTGAAGGGGTTCCGGATCCCGCGGAATTTTGGAAGATCGCGGAAGAGGACCACCCGGGCGTCGAGATGGTCATGAACCAGAAAGAGGTCAACCTGGCAGGACCAGTCAAGGTCTTGAGTGAAGCCCAGTTTCCCACCAAGTACAAGGGCATCTACATGAAGCCTGCTGAATCACGAAAGATCTTTGAAGAAAGAGGATGGACCGAGGTTGCAGCTATGCAGCTCAGGAACCCCATGCACAGGTCCCACGAATACCTCTGCAAGATCGCCATCGAGGTCTGTGACGGCTGTTTCATCCATTCCCTCGTCGGCAATCTAAAGCCCGGTGATATCCCTGCCGACGTACGCGTGAAATGCATCGACGTACTCGTGAAGAACTATTTTGTGGAAGACAAGTGCGTTCAGGGCGGATATCCCATGGACATGCGCTATGCCGGCCCAAGAGAGGGCCTGCTTCACTCATGCTTCCGCCAAAACTACGGCGTTTCCCGCATGATCATCGGCCGCGACCACGCTGGTGTGGGTGATTTCTACGGCATGTTCGAGGCCCAGACCATCTTTGACAAGATCCCTTATCCCGAAGAACCTGGAAAGGCCTTGCTTTGCAAGCCCCTTAAAATCGACTGGACCTTCTACTGCTACAAGTGCGACGGCATGGCATCTTTGAGGACCTGCCCCCATACCAAGGAAGACCGCGTGATCCTGAGCGGGACCATGCTCCGCAAACTCCTGTCAGAGGGCGGCGAGATTCCAGATCACTTTGGACGTGATGAGGTCCTGGCCATTCTAAGAGAGTACTACGAAGGGTTGACGGAAAAGGTGGAGATCAAACTGCACGGTGCCGCCACCGGCGACGCAACGTAGTTTTTTCATTACAACAGTTTTCACGTGACATTGAAAAGGGGAGAGACCAACACGGTTTCTCCCCTTTTTTTTCGTTCGTTCAGTCGTCCCTTCAGACGGGCAAAAAAATGGCCCCTTGGTCCATTCCACTCTGCACAACCAAGGGGCCTTACTGTCTCGTGGTTCTTTTTTAGCGAAGACTACTCACACGGCTCTCTCTCAGAATAGCGTGAGTAGGACATGGCCAAGGTGCGGTAGACCAGATGAGCAAGTTTAGAAAAGGGTAAGTAAGCAAAGAGACAGAAAACAAAAACAAGGTGGGCAAAATACATGGGGTAGGCCACATTGGGCACGTGGGCCAGCCTCAACAACTCGGACCCGCCGCCAGTAACGGCAAGCCCAAAGACTAAGATGAGCAGAGACCAGTCAAAGTAGCTCCCCTTGCCTACATTGTCGCCCCTGTCCCTCATGCGGTTTGCGATCATCAATAAACCGCCCACGAAAAGCGCAATGGCGCTCACATTGGCCAGGATCTTTATCGGATTGGCCAGGGAATATGGCCCAGGCGACTGGAGAATGTACAAGGCCACGAAGAAGCAATTGGTCACCACAAAGAGTCCCAGAAAGGAAAATAGGACAAGCATGTGGGGAACGTACCTGTCTTTGTTTTGAGTGCACTGGGAAAATTTGTTGTGCCTCAAAATAGTCGGCAGCGTACACAGGATACTCTTTAGAAAATCGGGAATATTCAAGTCCTTGCGCTTTGTCTTGCCCTCTGCCAAAGCCTTCTTGTGCATGTCGGTCATGAACCTGTAGATGCCGATCCCGAATGTAAGGGGGATCCAAATGACTGAAAGAGGAACAAAAACAAGGTCCACCCACAGGGTGGGGAAGAATTTGGCGAATTCGATTTCGCCTTCTGGTATGTGCAAATGGCCGATGGCGTTGAGGAGCACAAGAAAAATAACCACTGGTATGGCCAGCAGGAGCCACCAGAATCTGCCATCAGGCACAATCTTGCCAAGCCAACTGGGCCAGGCGTACTCACGAATACTATAGGCTCTCACCGCATTGAGCACGTCCCCAGGCCTTGCGCCTCTCGGACAGTACGTTGAACAATCATTACACTGATGGCAAAGCCAGACATCCATGTTGCCAACCAGCTTGTCCTTCAGCCCCCACTGGGCCGCGATCATCTCTTTTCTGGGAAAGGGTTGTTCCTCCGGAGAGATGGGGCACACGACCGAACAGGTGGCGCACTGATAACACTTCTTCAGCGTATCTCCTCCCAAGGCCTTGAGCTCTTTGACGAAACTGACGTCAGGTTCCACCCATTTACTTTCTGCCATTTTCCTACCTCCTCATGCCATTAAGACCTCATTCGCCCAACTGCACTATGCGAAGTAATGATAAAAAGGGGCCAGGCCAGGCCTGACCCCAGACCTGACTAGAAGCCCTTAAAGGGATTGGGGCCCACTTCTTCTATGGTTGCCATGAAGTCCTGGATGATACCAGGAATCTTGTCACATTCGTCAATGGCGATCTGGACCTGCTGCACACGTTCCTTCTCCAGGGCCAGACTCACCAGGGCCTCGCCGATCTTGTCCGCTCGGATACTGAACAACTCGCTTCCCTTGGCAAAGTGACATTGGTAGTCATCGCCATATTTACAGCCTATGGCCAGGACCCCATCCACCCCTTTGGACAGGGCGTCCTTGATCCATACCACATTCACCGACCCAAGGCATCGCACCGGAATGACCCTTATGAAAGGCGAATAGGTCAAACCCATGAGGGCCGCCTGGTCAAAGGCCGGATAGGCGTCGTTCTCGCACGCCAGAACAAGGACCCTGGGTTTTTCTTCCTCTTCCGGCACGCCCATGGCCTTGATCGCCGAGCCAATGGAGTCGATATTGTAGTCTGCAAATCCAATGATACGCTCGGGACAGGCCCCCATGCACGTGCCGCAACGACGGCAGCGGGTGGGGTTGGGGAGTGGGGTTCCCTTCTCATCGTCATCCAAGGCCCCGAAGGGACATTCCTCTGTGCACCGTTTGCACTGGGTGCATCGCTGGAAGAAGAAGTCAGGAAAGGTCATATCGCCGGACCTGGGATGCACGGACACGCCCCGGTTTGCGGATTCAATACACTGAATCGCTTTAAGGGCCGCCCCTGCGGCATCGACCCGGCTCTCCTGGATGCTCATGGCCCTTCTGCCGCACCCGGCCGCATAGATACCGGTCCTGCGTGTTTCATAGGGGAAACAGATAAAATTGGAATCTGGATACCCATCAAAAAGTTCAAGATCACGAAAACCAGGACCTTGTCGATAGGCCAGGTTCATGACCGGATCATCCTTCGTCGTAGGGACCATGCCTGTCGCCAGCACCACCAAGTCCACTGCCACCTTGATATCCCCGCCAAGAAGGGTGTCCTTGGCCTCCAGCACGAGGGAGCCGTTTCCATTTTCAGACACGCTCACCACATCTCCCTTGGTCAGAAAGATCCCTTCGTCCTGCTGGGCACTCTTATAGAAGTACTCGGTCTGTCCCAAGGTGCGCATGTGTTGATAGAAGATGTAGGCCTTGGCATCGGCGTTATCTTCCCGAACGTATTTGGCTTGCTTCAAGGCAACCATGCTGGTGATGGCAGCAGCATAGGGAAAGTCTTCATCCGTACCCTGGCCAGGGCACTGGATAAAGGCCACGCTGGTGGCCGGTTTGCCCGTGGACGGACAAATAATCTTACCCTCTCCGGCCATCTCTTCCAAGGCCACATTGGTAATCACATCAGGAAACTTGCCAAAGCCGAGGTGCTCATACGTGGGCTCCTCTACTGCCGGTTCTTCTCCTTCCCCTTCTTTGGCCTCTTCCTTCTTGGCCTCCTCGGCCCCTTCGCCCTCGGCTGCCTCTGGCGCTTCTTCAGCCTCTTCCTTCAACTCCCAGGGCTTCCAGCCCGTGGCCAGAACCACGGCCCCGAACTTCTCTGCATCGGGGTTGGTGCTCAAAATGGTGTGGGGCTCATCAGGCGAGGGTTCTCGGGCGCCTGCAGCCTGTCCTTCTTCGGCCAATTTCTCAAGTATGGCCGCCTCCTCCTCTTTGGACATGACATCCCACACGCTCTTGGTCCCTGCATCTTTGAAGGTGACACCATAGTCTCCCGGCTGTCCCGCAATGCGCGCCACCTCTGTATTGGTGCGGATCTCGATCTTGGGATGGGCTTCTGCCTCCTTGATGATCTGTTGAATCACAGGCTCTTGCGCATCCTCATAGGGATAGGTCCACGGCGTCTGCTTGCGGAGCTTTGCTGCAAAGCCTCCCACTTCGGCTTCCTTTTCAATCACCATCGCTTCATAGCCAGTCTTGGCCGCCTCCAGTGCCGCACTCAAACCGGCAACCCCGCCTCCCAAGACCAAAATACGCTTGTTAATAGGTTCCGGTAGCTGATACGGCTCGGGGCGCTGCACCTTCTCAGCCTCTGCCATCCCCATACGCAGATAGTCTTCTGCCATCTCCTGAATCAGTTCATCTACCTGGGGGCCGCCTTCTTCCCCAATCATGTTCTCCTCATTAGGCTTATGACTCCAGACGACACCCTCTCTAAGATTGACCCTTTGCACCACGTTTGGGCCGAAATCAAAGACATCGTAGAGAACGCGACGGGAACAGGCCGCGATGACGACTGTGTTCACGCCCTCGTTGGCAATATCTTGCTTGATAAGCTCAACGCCTTCCGGGGAGCACAAAATGGGATGGGTCTTGCGGACCTCTATCTTCGGGGGAACGACCTTTTCCAACCGATCCATATCAAGGGCCTCAGCGATCCCGCAACCCTTGCAGATATAAACACCTAACTTCTTCTCCATTTCGTTACCTCCTAGCTGCTCACCAGAGTTTGAATAGCCTTAAGGGCCATGCCCGTGGCATGTTGGTTGGATGAGACCACATCTAACGGCTTCACTGCGCAACCTGTGGCAAACATTCCCCCTTTGTCAAGGTCTGAAATCACAAAGCCGTCAGGATCGCACTTGACGTCACCTGGCAACTTCGTGTCCGCCGTGTTGGGGACCATCCCAGTGGCCAGCACCGCCATGTCCACCGTCTCTTGGAGTTTTTCCCCAGTAACGGCATCCTCTGCCACCACTGTGATGTCCTTTGTGTCTGTATCTTCTTGGACTTCAGCGACCTTTCCCTTAATGAAGAAAATGTTCTCATCGTCTTTGATCTTCTTGTAAAACTTCTCATATCGGAATCCAGGTGCCCTGATGTCTATGTAAAAGACATAGATCTTCGCCTCAGGGAACTGCTCCCTTACATAGGTGGCCTGTTTCAAGGAGGCCATGCAGCAAATGTAGGAGCAGTATGGCAAATGGTTCTCATCCCTTGAGCCCGCGCATTGAACAAAGGCAATCTTTGAGATCCCCTTGCTGTCCGACGGGCGAACGACCTTACCCTCAGTGGGCCCGTCAAGGGACGCCAAGCGCTCCATCATCATGTTCGTAATGACATTCTCGTACTGGAATCCCAGGTTATCTATCTTGGCAGCATCATAGGGCCTCCAGCCTGTGGCCCAGATAATGGCCCCCACCTTGAGATTGATGGTCTCTGGCTGCATCTCCAGGTCAATGGCATCGTACTGACAGGCCTCGACGCACTTCTTGGCGTCGTCCGTGCCAAGAATCTTCGGAGAAATCACATACCGCATGGGAAAGGCCATCTCACTGGGGAGATAGGCCCCTGTCGTCGTGTCCATTCCAAAGTTGAATTCATTGGGAATCTTCGTCGTGCAAACTCGCTCACATTCGCCGCAACATGTGCACTTTTCGTTCACGTAGCGGGGATTCAGTTTCACGCTCACATCGTAGTTGCCTGCCCCCCCTGAGATGCTCTGGATCTCCGCTAGGGTGTAGAAGCTAATCCTGGGGTTGTCCTTGATCCGTCTGAAGTTGATCTCCAGGCCGCAAGTGGGAGGACACAGCTTGGGGAAGTAATGCTTCAATTGAGTCACCCTGCCGCCCAGGTAAGGATTCTTCTCCACCAGAATAACCCCGTAGCCAACTTCAGCAGCCTCCAGGGCTGCCGTCAGCCCGCTGATACCTCCTCCTACAACAAGTATGCTGCCCTTGGCATTCTGATCTTCAGGTCTTTGTTCTTCTGTCATGCTCCTCCTCCGTCACTCTGAAATCATTTCCGAAAAATGCACATGATATGGCGAGAAAGACGCCTTGGGAACTCAGATTAAAAAAATCTCCAGGTGCCGCTCTTGCGGCACCTGGAGTCTTCACATATTATCCCGAAAAACAGGGATGGCTCTGCCTAGTCAGGAACGATTTTGACGTAGTCCTTCTTAAACAAAGACCACTCTCCAGTCTTGGGATCAAACTTGGAATTGGTGTAGCAGAACCAATTTGCATCATCGGTGTTCGGGAAGTCCGCCCTGTAGTAAAATCCGGGATAGCGGGACTCCTCCCTAAACTGGATGTGCCGGTTATGGGCCTCAACGGTCCAGAGCCGGTGTCTCATCTCATGGGCCCGGAGGAGTTCATGCAGGTCGCCGGCACCCAGTTTAAAAGAGTCCTCATGCATGACCTTGAACATATCCATGAGAATCTCCAGGTTCTTACCGCTGGTCTGATAGTAGGTGGCCCAGCCGCCGCCGTACTCGTTGGTGGCCTTCATCATCCGCATGGAAAAGCCCGAAGGCTTGATGTAATTCGGGTTGACGTCATTCATGGTGGTATACTCATAGTTATCCAGGAAGAGTCTCACCGGCTGCCACAGGTAGTCTACGATCTCCTGTGCAGACTCCGTGGGCGCAGGAGCATAGTCCGCATTGTCGGTCACATATTTGACCATTGCCTTGGCGGCAATACGTCCCTCGGCATGGGAGCCTGAGGAGAACTTGTGCCCTGAGGCGCCGACAACGTCACCGGCGATAAAGAGGCCATTGACGGTCGTCATGCGGTTGTAACCGGTCTTGTAGGAATCGTCGTTCCAGTCTTCCATCGGCCCGCCAGCCCAGACACCGCAGCAGCCCGAATGAGAACCGAGCAGATAGGGCTCCGTGGGCATGATCTCTGAGTTCACCTTTTCGGGCTCCACGTTATTGGCGCACCACAGGTTCGCCTGGCCGCAGGTCATATCCAGAAAGTCTTCCCAGGCCTCGGACTCGAGGTGCTTGAGTTCTTTCTTGTCCAGCTCTTTGGCGATGTTCTGCAGGGCAGTAGCAGTGTCCATGATGATGGGGCCACGGCCCTCTTTCATCTCTGCCAGCATGACGTGGTTCCTCAGGCAGGTAGGCGTCACGGCCGCGTGACCGTAAGGTGCATACTTGTCGAGTTCCGCCTTGGTGAAATCACTGGCCAGATAGTTCTCACCCAATCCATTGACGCACTTGGCCTTGAAGAGCAGGAACCAAGCGCCTACAGGACCGTAACCGTCCTTGAAACGGGTTGGGGTGAACCGGTTTTCCATCATGGTCAACTCGGCACCGGCCTGCATGCAAAGGGTGTAGCCGGAGCCGGAGTTCCATACCGGAAACCATGCACGGCCCTTGCCCTCACCCTGGGAGCGAGGCATGTAAATGTTTACTGCGCCGCCGCAGGCAACCATCGTGGCCTTGGCCTTGATAATGAACACCTTGTTCTCACGGACGCTGAAGCCATAAGCACCAGCAACGGTGTTCTCCTTGTTGGCATCCAGGAGAAGCTTCGTGATGTAGACCCTCTCTAGGATATTCTCTTCACCAAGGGCCTTCTTGCCAGCCTCTGCCACGATGCACTTGTAAGACTCCCCGTTGATCATGATCTGCCATTTGCCGGTGCGCACGGGCTCGGCCCCGCTTTTTAACGAGCCGAGCTCAACGCCCTTGGCGCCGTCGACGTTCTTCCCCGTTTCCGGGTGTTTCTTCCAAACGGGCAGCCCCCACTCTTCAAAGAGATGGACGGAGTCATCCACGTGACGGCCCACATCATAGACCAGATCATCGCGGGTGATACCCATGAGGTCGTTTCTGACCATCCTGACGTAGTCTTCGATCGCATTTTCGCCAATATAGGTGTTGATGGCCGAAAGCCCCTGGGCTACGGCGCCGCTTCGTTCCAGAGCCGCCTTGTCGACAAGAAGAATGCTCTTGTCGCCAGCCCATTTCTTGATCTCAAAGGCAGCACCACAGGCGGCCATTCCACCACCGATAATCAACAGATCGACTTCTCTTTCCTCCACTTCCGGATCTCTTACCGCCAGAAGCTCTCCGGTCGGTTTGTTAGGTAATGCCATATTCGTACCCTCCTTAATGATAAATTCTTTGTTCGATCAAACGCCTCCTAACAGGCCCTCACTAGACCTGGGGCGTGGGCAATGCCTTGCCGTCGGCCTCCTCAGTGGCGAGCAAACCACTATTAAGATCCTGGCCCTTCAGAGCTCCGTACTCGTTGGCCGCACCTTCCGGGGTGGTCCGGATAGGAAACTTGAAGCGCTTGATCATGCCGTTTCTGAATTTACAGGTCCACATGACATCCTCGGTACCTCTCATGGGCATGATGCTGGAGCCAAGGGGAACAAAATCAGAATAGCCCCTGACCTCAATGGCCTGGGTGGGGCAAATCTTCACGCAGGAGAAGCACTCCCAACACTGATCCGGTTCTTGGTTATAGGCCTTCATTGCAGTAGCGTCCAAGACCATCAGGTCATTGGGACAGATGTACATACAGGCAGTCTTCTCCCCGCCTTTGCATCCATCACATTTTTCTTGAATTACGAAACTTGGCATTGATCTACCTCCTGAATCAATTTTTTTTACTACTCCTGTTAACCATGTTTGGAGAGATGTCTCACACACGCACTCAGGTAACTGGCCATCTCCCCCTTAACAGACAAGTGCTTTCACATCCCCCCTTTCAACTAATTTCTTTCAGAAAGACCCTTGAACACTGTCAGGGATCTCATGGTTCAACCCGCAGCACCGCTGCCACTGTGTCAACATCCGTGGCTTCACGCTCCTGCTTTTCCAGTCCCTTCGGTAAACCGACGCAGGGCTTTTCGAAAAGGAGAAAAAAAGAGGTGCTGCCCGGCCAAACCTCTGGTGTATGGATCACTCTCCCGCCTCTTGGTTGACCTGACCTCAGGCGGGTCTAACACATGCAAAATCGTCCCTAGAATGCCGATTCGGCACGAGGGAAGCTGGGAAATGTTATCAAGAAAGTCAAGGGCTTACATGGCCCCCCAGAAGGTGCTCTCTGTCTATCACCACAGGAGCCTATTGTCAAGGCATTTTTAAGGCCGTTTCAAGGAAAAACTACGCAGAAAACATGAACATAGGCGAGACTATATGGGCCCCGTCTCCAAGGTCAGCGACACGGGACAGGCATGTTGTCTGAGCCCATCCATGTTGACTTGATGTGCAGCGAAATGGTAGGGGAAAAGGGCCCGTTCCTTGAACCGAATAAGCGAGCGCATTCTCCACAGGAGAGCTACCGCAGCCCCCGTAGGTTCTGCCTGCTGGCAGTGCTAGCGCGGCGCGGGCTGCGGGGTTAGCGAGCGTATAGTTAAAAAGAGAACAACCTTACGGTGCCGCAGAGCTCTCCCGTCAGGGAGAACATTCCCCGGGGCTTGACTTCGGCGAGCTCAGTCGAGTCGCCACGGGGAGGGTTCAATGAACTGGAATTCAACATTGAGAGGGTAGGCAAGCATGGAGAATCTTATAAGAGTGGACCTGGATGACACGTTCCAGTTTTCTTGCCATCCCGGAATAGCGTGTTTTAATGACTGCTGCCGAGACTTGAATCAATTCCTGACGCCTTATGACATACTCCGTTTAAAGAACGCCCAACGAGTCTCATCACAGCGATTCCTGGAGCAGTACACGGAGTGTCACATTGGACCGAGAAGCGGCCTGCCAGTGGTCTCCCTGAGAATGCTACAGGACGAAAATCTCCGCTGCCCATTTGTCGGGCCTGAGGGCTGCACCGTCTATGATGACAGGCCAGGGTCGTGCCGCACCTATCCTCTCGGTCGAATGGCCGCAAGAAAGCCGCATGGAGGCCGTTGTGAGGAATCATACTTCCTCATCAAAGAGCCCCACTGCCTGGGTTTTAACGAGCCTAGACGATGGACAGTTGCCGAATGGAAAAAAGACCAGGGATTGAGCATCTACAATGAGATGAATGACTTGATTATGGAGGTCCTGGCCTTAAAAAATCGAAGCAACAGGGCAAGGCTGACGCCGTCAGAGGACGATCTTTTTTCTATGGCCTTTTATGACCTGGACCGGTTCAGGGACTTTACATTTGACAAGAGGCTTTGGGAAGAATGTCCTTTGCCAGAGGATGGACTCGAAACGATTCGTGACAATGATGTTGCCCTGCTGCAATTCTCCATGGAGTGGATCAAGGCAGCCCTGTTTGGAGAGGGGTCATGGAGCTAAAGGGAAAGGCTGCCCTTGTGTTGGGCGCTATCAAGGGAATCGGCAAAGGAATCGGCCTGGCCTTGGCCAAAGAGGGTGTCAAGGTATGTCTGAATTATTATGACTGGGAAGAATCTCTTGAGCAAATGGAGCAGGACTTTCGTGATTCGGCCGCTGAGTTTCATGTCGTCAGGACAAACCTCTTGGACACAGACAAGATCCCCTCTCTTGTGGATAGCGCTGTGAGTAAATTCGGCCGCCTCGACATTCTCATTAACAATATAGAGCGTGGTGGGTGGCCTGTGGTACACGGCCCATACAACCGAGAGCAGTGGGACCTGGAGATGGCCACCACGTTGCGTGCAAAATGGTGGGTTTACCGGTCGGCTATCTCCCACCTCAAGGCATCTGGCGACGGTGTCGTGGTCAATATTTCCTCCATCGCTGGCCTCATGGGAAGGAGTGGCCCGGCTGGGCGGGTGTTCAACGATGGATACGCAGCAGCGAACCGGGCTGTGTCCTCGTTCACTGAGACCTGGGCCCGAGAAGCTGCGCCTGAGGTACGCGTTAACGAAGTGATGCTGGGCTTGGTAGAAACACGCCACGGGCCAGACACCCGAGGCTGGGGTGTGCTGAACGAAAGCCAGCGCCTGGGAATCATTAATCACACCCCCCTTGGGCGCATCGGCACTATTGAAGACGTGGTCAAAGCCGTACTCTTTATCGTGAGAGATGCCCCTTTCATGACAGGGAGCACGCTTAGGATTGACGGCGGCTATGTATTGGGTGGGGAGTATTCAGAACCGATGCCAAAGGGCGTTCTTTGATAGACAATAAACAATCGATACCCGCCAACGCGGACCGTTTCGTATGTTTTCCGGCAGGGATGAAAGGCAGGGGGATTGGGGCGGATGTTCCATAGAAAACGCTGTCTTCCATGACCCAGCAGCAGATGTCAATAGAAGCCAACCAGCTCTCCTTCAAATATCCTGGCACCGATGCCTATGTGTTCAGGAACCTCATCTTCCAAATACAGGGTGCCGGGTTCCACAGTCTCTTTGGCCCCTCAGGGGTTGGCAAAACCACCCTGGCAAAGATCCTTTCCGGGCAGATCAGCACACATACAGGTCACATCAGCACCACGAACGGGCAAGGCCGTGTTCTCTATTCTTACAACTTGGAACGGTTGCCTCCATGGTGTAGCGTGGAAGAACACCTGAAGGAGGTAGCGCCCCTATCCAATCAGGACAAGCTCCAAGATCTAGCCCACCAGTTTGGTCTCAAGCCATTTCTGAGTTCCCGATTCTCTCAGCTCTCTTTGGGAGAACAGAACCGGGCAAATCTCACTCGCTATCTGTTGCAGGATTTTGATCTCCTGATCATGGATGAAAGCCTGGCCAATGTTGACGAACGCACCAAAGAACATATCATCCTCAAGACCAAGGAGATGTTTCCCACAAGATCCTTTCTCTACATCTCCCACAATGTGCTGGAAGTCTCCAAGTTCTGTAAGCATATACTGGTGCTCCGCAGCCCCCAGAAAATCCCTCAAGCGATCTCTGTAAAGGGCCAAGACCACAGGGCCGACAGCCCCATCGTAAAGAAGGACCTGGAAAGAACTATGTTAGAGGTGGTTCATGCTGTGTAGGCGCCTTTATCAGTTCTTGATCGTTTATTTCGTGGGCTTGGGCCTACTGTTCACCATGAAATACATGGCAGGCCTGTCCGATTACGTCATCCCCAACCCTCGAGAACTCTGGGACACAGGGTGCGTCGTGTTTGGCAGGTATCTGTTCGACGCGATCGATACGCTTTTCGTGGCCATGATTGGTCACATCTTGTCTGTGTGTCTAGCAACGGTTGTCGGCATTGTCGGCAGACTGGCCACCTGGACAGGTTCTTTCATAAAACTGGCGGCATACAATATTCAAGCTTACCCTGTTGTGGCTGTGGCCCCCATCATATTCATTCTCCTTGGAGACGGTCTTTCCTCCAGACTCTTGATCGCCTCCATGATATGCTATTTCCCGTTACTCTTGTCATTTATAGGGATCTTCTCGGAGCCTGTGGCCGATGTTGAACATTTCTACTCTGCCACGGGGCAGATGACCTGGTACCTGGAGGTCAAGATCCGTGCTTTTGAAAATATGAGCAAGCTCACCACGGTGATCGTGGGCAGTGCCACCCTTGCCATGGTCGGGACTATTGTCGCCGAATTCATCGCCGCAGACGCAGGGGTGGGCCACCGCATCCGGATAGCCCTGTATCAGAGTGACTTGGCAAGGATCCTGGCGGCCCTCCTGCTGATCGGAATCTGCACCTCCCTCTATCTGGCCATCCTTGAATGGATAGGACACCTGGTTCAAAGAAGCTGGGGCCAGCCAAAGACTACCTGAGACGGCCCTACTATATATTGAGTTTTTTTTTAAAGCCACCACAATATATGCTTGACAAGCCTGGTAAGGCATGCTATTAATACATTTATTTTGGTCTATTTGATTCCTCTGGATCCATGAACTTCTAACTGTAAATTTGAACCCTTACCGAACCGTGGCCATGCCGCAGCAGCCATGATGCCGCTGGGGCCAAAAGGCTGAGATTCATGGCAAGGTACAAGACAATAACCTTGACTCGCGGATGTTGTCAGAGGTCTTTTTGCCGGAGTTTATAGCAAAGGGGCCTTTTTGTGTTTATGGCATGCACACAGGGATGCGCCAAGAAGTGATCGGATAGGTGAACGACTTTCGGCTCTGAGGGTCCCGCCATTATGTCCTCCAGAAATGTAGGCACGCTTGTGCTGCAAATATCACCCCTCAGAGCCGAATCCCCATTGTAATGGACGTCCGGGCTTCGGCCTTCCAGTCCGGACGAGAATCCCCCTGCCCTGGTCATTACAGCTTTCGAAATCTGTGTTGAATGACAAAACCCTGCTTCTTGCTCCAACAGCGGGGTCTTGTTCTTGCCAGCTGTCGCCCAAACGAAAAAGGGGGAGTGGACAAGGATCTAGTTTAACCCAATTTCTCAAGAAGAGGTGCGCCTTGCTGCGTCAAAGAGTATGGGGACGCCTGCTTGTCCCCGCCTGTGTGGCCATCGCATTCACCTTCCACGGCTGCGGAAAAAAGGCGACCACAGACCTTGAAGATGTGACCTACCGGCTAAAATGGCTCTTTAACGTGAGCGTTGCAGGTAGTCTTTACGCCCACGAGCACGGCATTTTTCAAGATCATGGACTACGAGTGACACTCAAGGAGGGGGGACCCGAACGAGACGCTATCAAGGAGTTGGAACTAGGCCATGCCCAGTTTGGCGTTGCTTCAGCAGATCAAGTGATCCGGGCGCTATCAAAAGGGGCCCCCATTGTGGTCATTGCCCAGGTATTTCAGGCAAATCCTCTCCAATGGATCTACAGACCAGAAAGGACTTCTTTCAACGCCGCCCGCGACTTGAGGGGAAAGACCATTGGAATCACGTACGGTGGTAACGATGAGACCATCATGCGGGCCCTTCTTAGCAAGCACCAAATCTCAAATGACGAGGTCCGATTGTACAGTGTTCGATACGATTATACACCCTTTTACAACGGCGAGGTCGATCTCTGGCCCGTCTATCAGAATGCTGAGGGGGTGGTCATCGGAGAGAAACTCCGGAAGGGTGGGGAACTCGTGGGCTTCGTCAACCCTGACGCCCTGGGCGTCCGATTTGTGGCTAACGCCGTGATTACCACAGAGGCTTTGTGGAATGAACGCCCCCAACTCATCAAAGCATTCGTCCAGGCCCTCCTCCAGGGTTGGCAAGTGGCCCTCGATCCAGCAAACAAAGAAGAGGCAGTGGAGACCACGCAACAATTTGACAACGATACGCCCGTTAATCTTATCAGGAAACAACTCGCCGCCACCAAGATACTTGTAAAACCCTCTCCAGAAACAGTAATAGGGAGCATCGATGTGGCGGCTTGGGCCCAGACAGAAAGAATCATGCTGACCCAAAATCTGATCCCGCAACCGGTATGTGTGGAAGGGACGCTAAAGTCTCCTTTAGGAACGGCAAATCTCAAGCCGCCTGCCAAGTAAGGCCCACCCAGGAATGCCCCACAAGGAATAGGGCACTGGCGCCGATTCCCCATTGTAGGAACAACAGGTACACTCAAGCAAAAAAGTTGGGGTAGGCGAACGTGAAGGAGGGTCGGCCTGAGATCCGAGGAGCCGGCCGCTCACGGCCGCTCAGGAGAAAAAGCCACTGATGGATAGAAACCAACTAGGAATCCTCAGAGGCAGAGGAAACGGCCCATTCTGGGATGAAATGGAGAATATGGTCCTTTATCTCTGTAAACTCCTTTGCATCTATCTCCGCCTCTACCTCATCAGCATCAAACCAACAGATGGATCGGCCTTTGTGATCATAAACACTAAAAATCCGCTTCCCGTCTTCCCTGGGGTGTTCCATTTCCACCACCTCGGCCACGATCTGGCGGGCCTCTTCATAGGGGATGAATCGCGGTTCTTCCATAAGCACTCCTCCATCAAACCAATGGCGTCGGGAAAAAGATTTCTTTGTATAGATTCAGGGCATAGCGGTCGGTCATGCTGGCAACAAAGTCACAGACTTTCCGTTCCTGGCTTGTGCCCGAAGGAAAGTTGCCCATCTCCATCTTCTTGAGTTCTTCTTCAAGCGCCTTCGGGTTTTCTAAAAAATAGTGGTACAACTCCGAGAGGATCTTCTTTGCCTTTACAAATTCTCCGTGTACCTGATCAGATCTGTAAACATTCTCATAGAGAAACTGCCTGAGTACTCCCATTGCCTCTGAAACCGATTGACTCAGAGCCAGATGCATCTTTCCATCTTCAACCCGCGTGGACGTCACAAGATCGCTTATCATGCATCTGACACGCTCAGAATGGGAATGCCCTAAGACCTTCGTGCATTGTTTCGGAATCTGCCCCCATTGAATGACTCCGCTGCGGATGGCGTCGTCAAGGTCATGGTTGAGATAGCCCATGATGTCAGCAAAACGCACCACCCGACCCTCCACGGTGACAGGCATCTCATTGGACTGTTCAAGCAGTACTGCACCATACCCCTTGGAATGCTTTAAGATCCCATCTCGGACCTCAAACGTCAGGTTCAGACCTCTGCCGTGGTTTTCCAGGACATCCACAACTCTCACACTCTGTTCAGGGTGCGAGAATGTGCTCGAATATATCTCCTTTATCACCACTTCGCCACCGTGCCCGAAGGGTGTATGTCCCATGTCATGTCCCAGGGCGATGGCTTCGGCCAAATCCTCATTTAGTCTCAGTGCTCGGGCCATGGTGCGTGCAATCTCAGAGACCTCCAGGGTGTGCGTAAGCCGCGTGCGATAGTGATCTCCCAAGGGAGAGAGAAACACTTGCGTCTTGTGCTTGAGGCGCCTAAAGGCATTTGAATAGACAATGCGATCACGGTCCCTTTGAAACTCCGTGCGGATAGAACAAGGTTCTTCATAGGTCACCCTGCCCCGGGACTGACTGCTCAAGCAGGCAAAAGGGGACAGATACTCCCGCTCCCATGCTTCTGTCTCCTCACGCAAGGTCGGCAAGGCATGAAATGATAGTTTTCTCAAGGTCTCCGACCGGCCCATTCGTCAAGACTCCTTTCCGGCCCAATGCAAAACGCCGACTGTACATGGTGCTGTGGAGGAAAACTGTTCTCTTATCGCACAAGAACACAACTCTGTAAAGACTCCAGTTTGACAATGTGTCCCATGAGCCACAAAGCAGGTCCGCCAGAGCGTCTGATGTGCTTCGATTCCCTCCCGCTTTCCGGAATAGACCATTTACAAGAGACACAAATACAGTCTTAAAATGAAGCCCTTGAGAATCCGCCCATTACGTTCAAAACTCCAGGCCACCCCCACGGGCCTTTTGCCACTTTACTTCATGTTCCCTCATGCGTTAGGTTTAATTTGTATGCACATTCTACCGGTCCCCAACAATGGACGCCAAACTGGAAAGGAGGATCTGAAATGGACGATACATTCTTTATGGAACAGGCCCTTGAACAAGCCCGCCAGGCCCTCGACAGAGGAGAGTTTCCTGTGGGCTGTGTCATGGCCTATGAAAACAGGGTCCTTGTCACCGGAAGTCGCCATCACAGCACTACTGCACAGCGCAATGAACTGGATCATGCCGAAATCCTGGCTTTGAGGCGACTCGTGGACATGGGAGGGAGTGTCCGAAGAGAAAGGGTGGCTGTGTTTTCCACTTTGGAACCCTGCCTCATGTGCTACTCCGCCCTTATCGTAAACGGGATAAGGCGCATTGTCTATGCCTATGAAGACGTGCTGGGCGGAGGAACAAAGGTGGACTTAAAAAGCCTCACCCCTTTTTACCAAGACATGGAAATTGAGGTCCTTCCAGGGGTCCAAAGACAACAGAGTCTGGACCTTTTCAAAAAATTCTTTGCCGATCCTCAAAATGATTATCTGCGGGGCACCATCCTTGCTGAACATGCCTTGGGTGATTAGCCCCCCAGCGATACCCAAGGGCAATGCCAGACACAGGGCTTGGCCTTGACAAGATTGAACACTTCAGGTGGTACTTCAAAAGGCTGAACCCTGGACCTCATCGTAACCTCAAGTATGGGGTTTTCAGTCCCCAAACAAAGAATCTCACCCAGCCAAAACCGAACTTCATCAACTCCACATCGTCTTCCTTGATTCTTTTCAGGATCTCTTTCTTTATCTTGTAACGTTTCAAGAAAGTGCTCTTGAAAACAAAATCCCGGAATCGGTCTAGGTTATAGGTAGCCATGAAGGCCATCTTTGCCTTAGGGCCGTAAGGCCCTTCAGCGCCCCAAGGATCGGACTGAAATAGTCCCTTTATTCCTGCCCAACTGGCGGTCATTTTGTGATACGTAACCGCTTCTTGATCCTCTGCCCAACTTTCGGTTGTCCATTCTTGTGTCTCATGTTGTCCGAGGCAAAAATTCGGGGGCTTGAAAAAATACACATCCCTTGCCTTGCCTTTCGGCCCCTGAAATAAAATGCCCTGTTCTAGTGGAAAAGTACGACAGGTATCGGGACGATCCGCATAAACCGTGCATCCCGACTCCCCTAAGAAAGGGCAAGTCCTCTCCTCGTTTTCCGCCATCCGTAACAAGACATCTGGAAAATAGTTGGATTCCCGCAACACCACATCTACATGCGTGTCGAGAAACCGATCGGAATGCATGTGAAGCCCCTGCTTCAGCCTAAGCACATCATAAGGATACAAGAACAAGTTCAAGTTTCGACAGCATTTTGTGAAGCACGACAGACCTTCGTGGCACCGAAATGAAAAGCGTTCGCCAACTTGAAGTCTCTTTGCCAGTGTGTCCTTATGGGCTTCTAAGTCTATATATTTCATCTATAACGTCCGGGTGGCGAGGCTGCAATGACTGCTGCACGGATCACTAGGCTAAAAGAAACAGACTTTGAAGGCAAGCTTCTTCTTTGGCCCTTGCCTGTTTGATCTGTTGATGTTAATAGGCTGCAGGGACTACGGGAGGAAGGTATTCGGGACGCTTTTTTATGGTAAAGACAGTCGCCTTTCAGAAGAATGCCAGAAATGTGTTCTTTCACATACTCACCCGCTGCAATCTCAGGTGCAGGCACTGCTATATCAATCCTGCCCAGCACGGAAAGAATACTCTGCCTACGAATACAGTAAGGGCGTGGTTGAAAGAACTCCTTCACAAAGACCGGGAGTCCAATCTTATTTTCATAGGCGGAGAACCGACCCTACATCCCGACCTTGACCTTCTGATCAAGGCCGCCAGAAAGATGGGGTATGCTTCAATCACTGTGGACACAAACGGGTTTTTCTTCAACCGCATTCTTGAAAAGGTGGGCCCTGAGGAGGTGGATTATTTCAGTGTAGGTCTGGACGGATCATGCAAAGAAGTCAACGACTCCATTCGCGGCAAAGGCAGCTACGACAAGTGTGTCGCCGGCATACAAGAAGCCCTTGCCAGGGGGTTTAAGGTAAGCCTCATCTACACAGTGAGCCAGCTCAATATCGGCGACTTGAAGCACATGCCGACGCTCCTCAAGACCCTAGGCATCAATAGATTCTTCATCCAGGTCATTGGAATCAGGGGCAGATCAGCCCAGGAACAAAGCCACAAGCTTCAGCTCACTAGAAAGGAGTGGACCACTGTGGTCCCTAAGGTGGCAGCTCAAGCAAGCGAATTCGGCATACATGTGACCTACCCAAAGGTCTTCTTGCGCAAGTCGGATCACTTTGAATGTGCGGCTCTGGTTGCAGAAAACTACTTTGTCTTTCCCAATGGCAGGGTGTATCAGTGCCCTCTATGCGAGGACTTCCCCCTTCATTCCTATGCCTTTAAAAAAAATAGGCTCGCGCCACAGCCTCCCATAAACGAATCAAATCTCTTTCAGCTTTCAATTCCGGAAGGTTGTGTACTTAACAAGCTTGTTCAGCCAGGAAACCTGAGCTATGATGACAAGGGCAGGCCAACATATCAGATTGCCTGTTGTCTGTTGAAGGAGGAGGTCAGCGGTCTGGGTCCGAGGGGACAAGCTCAACGCTCAAAGAAGTGACGAAATCCTTCCAATCTTTAATTCTTGGATACTGCCCCTGGTACTTTGAGCTTTCAGTCTACAGGTGAACAAGGAGGAAAACATGCTAGACCAACCCAAACCTTACACAATGCTCACAGATTTTGTCACCGGTAAGAAGGTGCCAAACATCGGGGCAGAAGAAAATCGACAGCAGATTGAACGCCTTCTGGTTAAAAAAAAGGGGTATGACAGGGATGATATTGAGGTCGATGCAGACCTTAAGTTCAACATTAAAGACCAGGTCATCCACTCCCATGTGGATCTCGTGGTACGCGTTGACGACAAGCGGTACATGGTCCTCAGGTGCGTACCGGGATCCCTGGGAACAAGGCACAGGGAGACCTTGGCTTCAGCAAGGTTGCTGGACACCTATCAAATCCCGCTTTCAGTGGTAACAGATGGAAAGGATGCAGATGTGCTGGATACCGTTACCGGCGAGCTAATAGGCCATGGCACAGAGGCTATTCCCTCCAAGGAGGAAGGCGTCAAGACCATGCAGGATATGGAACCTCAGCCCTTTCCCCAAGAGAAGCTGGAACGGGAAAAGCTCATCTTCCGCTCCTACGATGAGATGAACATCAACGTCCAACGAAAACTGAAAACCCGGTAGAACAGATGGGCGACGGGGCTTACGTCAAGTCCTTGTGGCAGTATTTGCACACAACCGCTCTTGCCTTGATGATCTCGGCACAGAAAGGACATTCTTTGGTATAATGCTTCTTGTGGATCAGATCAATGCTCTCCTGAGTCTTTGCCTTAACCCGTTCATTTTCAAAATGATGATTTCGGATGGGCTCGATGACTTCCAGGCCCCCGATTTCCCCTATCAGTTCAGCCGCCCTAAATCCAACCGGTGGCAGGGTGTCGTCGCCCAAAAGAACTTGAAGGATGGCATTGACATCCTTGGCCTCAAAGTGGGCATCGAGCTCTTTTAGGGCTTTTCCCTCAGCGGCTCTCCGCGCCTCCTCCCTGGCCCTGATCTCTTCATCAATGACGTACCCCGAAGCCCCTTCACGGCTGTAAACGACCATGGAATCCATTCTCCGTGACATGGGGTCACATATACATCGGTACGAGGCAGCTGTTGCATAGTGGTCCATGACGTTTTTCCATCCTTCAAGATAGAGAGGACAATCGTTATTGAAACATACATACAAATAGGGGGTCCCCCAGCCCAAGCCGTCGGAAAAGCAGACGGGCGGGCACTCCCATATGACCATCTCTTGGCCGCAATGGGGGCACACTGGCTTTTCTTCATGAACCATCTTGTTGTATACGTCTTCCCTCGTAATAATGGCCATATTCGACCTCCCAAGTTTTGTTAGTTACCCTCCAAAATAGTACCGTATTCTCAAAAGTCAATCGTTTCCAAGGCCCATCGCACTTTGGGCCGCCAAACATCGCCAGCCATGATGGCGCGCAATAAACGCGGATATGGGCACCTGGGAGGTCAAATAGGGATTGACACTCCGACCTCTGATGGTATTAGTTGTCGGCAGAAATCTGGCAGAACTGGAACCAGCCTCGGGACAAACGACTGGTTTCTGGCAACGGTGTTTCTAGGCAAGGAGAGGATTTGCGATGAACAACGCCAGGCAAAGGTATCAGGACGGGATTGAGCCGCGAAAATACAGACTGGACAGCCACTTTCAGTTCGCCTGCCATAAGGGCAAGGAGTGTTATACCCACTGTTGCAGCGACCTCAATTTGATCTTGACCCCCTATGACGTTATCCGGATGAAGAATAGGTTGGAACTGACCTCTGACCAGTTCTTGGCTATATATACCAAGCCCCAAATGCTGTCGAGGACCCAACTGCCGGTGGTCACGCTCAAAATGATTGACGATGAGAAGAAATCCTGCCCCTTTCTCACTCCAGAGGGGTGCACCATATATGAAGACCGCCCCGTAACCTGCCGGTATTATCCACTGGGCATGGCCTCGTTCAGAGAACAAGAGATTCAGCCCACCGGAGAGGATTTCTACTTTATGGTAAGGGAGCACCACTGCCTTGGTTTTGAATCAGAAAGGGAGTGGACGGTCGGTGAATGGCGAAAGGATCAAGGCGCTGAGCTCTATGATGAGGTCAACAAGGACTGGATGGAGTTCATGCTAAGGAAGAAGTCCTTTGCCTTTCAGGCGGAAATGAGTGAAGAAAGCCGGAACATGTTTTTCATGGTGAGCTACAATGTGGAAAGGCTGAGGCGCTTCGTATTTGAGAGCAGCTTCTTGGACAAGTATGAGGCGGACAATGACGTGCTGAAAAGAATCCAGGCTGACGAAGTTGCCTTGCTCAAATTTGGCTTGGACTGGCTCCAAAGTGCCCTTTTTGGAGCAGACAAGATCAAACTTAAAGATGGAGTCCGTGAGGCCTACAAAGAAAAGGCAAAAAAAGAGGCTAAGGAGGCGGCAAGGAGGGCTCAGACAGGCCAGCGGTAGGCTGCCGCAATGACGTTCTTCATGTCGAGTAGGCAAGAGGCAGAGACGATAGGCCCCGACACCCTTGAGATGCTCTCACTAGGCTGCGGCTACCAGGGAACAACTAGGTGGACTGATTCATCTCCTCGACCAACTTCTTGATGTCTTCTGTCCGGTCCTTGTGTGTAATGAGGGTCTTCCCCATGGCCCGCACGATCACGAGATCTTCCACCCCAACCAGCATGATGGTTTCGTCAGGGTCTTCGCAAAAGACAAGGTTTCTGGAAGAATCCAGCATCATGGCCTGGCCTCTGAAACAGTTTTCCGCTTCGTCGTTGGGAAGGCAACTTCTCAGGGCCAGCCACCCTCCCACATCATTCCAGGAAAAATCAGATGCCACGCAACATACCTTTTTCGATTTCTCCATAATGGCAAAGTCGATGGATACCCGATGAATGGAAGCAAATGCTTTTTTCAGGGCATCATCCCAGCCGGGCTCCTGATCAAAGGAAACGGCTGTGGAAAGGGCATTGGCGTGGTCTGGGAGATGCTCCTCTATCTCCGCTATGATCCCATCAGCGGTCCACACGAACATGCCCGAGTTCCAATAGAATTGGCCCGATTCCACATACTTCCTGGCTGTTTCTGGATCCGGCTTTTCCTTGAATCGAAGGAGCTGGAAGTGTTGAATACCGCCGTCATCACCGATTTGCGCTCCCCGTTCTAGATACCCATAGCCTGTGGCCGGATAAGTGGGCACAATGCCAAATGTGTAAAGGGCATTGTCTTCAGACGCCCTGCGGGCCGCTGAAAGCAAGGTCTGTCGAAACAGATGAACAGGCTCAATGAGGTGATCTGCTGTGAGCGTGACGATGACCGGATTGCCATAACGTTTTCGGCATAGGAACGCCGCAAGACCCACTGCAGCAGCCGTATCCCGCCGCGCCGGCTCCCCTATGATATTCTCCTCCGGAATTTCAGGGAGCTGCTCTTTGACAATAGAGACAAAAGCAGCATTGGTTAGGACGAGTATCCGCTGTGGAAGCACCAGGCTCGAAATCCGATCATAGCTCTTCTGGAGCAAGGTCCGGTCATCAAAGAGGTTGAGAAACTGCTTGGGCATCTCTTTGGTGCTCAACGGCCAGAACCGCGTTCCCACCCCTCCCGCCATGATGACCACGACCAGATCCAATTTCTCTTCGCTCACCGTGGATTCTCCTCAACCCTTTGAAAAAGAACCATTTTTTCTGATCTCCAGGAACTCAACACTTAAAACTCAAAAACAAGAACCTATGAGGTGAAACTAGGCCCTGCCAAAATCGTCCTCCAGTCGTTCAATGTCATCCTCCCCAAAGTAGTCACCCGTCTGTACCTCAATAAAGGCCATATCCTTTTTGCCGGCATTCCTCACACGGTGGACTGTCCCCCTGGGGATATCCACCGCCTCGCCAGCCTCAAGGTGGAGTTCTTCGTCATCTCTTGTCACAACGGCTTTGCCACTGAGAACGTACCAGTGCTCTGCCCGGCGCTGGTGTCGCTGTAAGCTCAACCGTTTGCCGGGATAAACAACGATCCGCTTTACCTTGTGGTCCGACTCATCGGCATAGACTTGATAGTAACCCCACGGCCGATGGTCTTCCTCCAGAATCTTACCCATAACAAATCACCTCACAGGACCTTTTCATCAAGAGCGTTGAACCTGCCAGTGAAGACCCCCTCAAAGGCGTATCTTCTATCAAGAGACAACAGCAGTCTTATAAACAAGCTCCTTAACACACTTGACTACATAATCTCGCCCTTTGACCCCGTTTTCCAGGGGATCAAGCCAGGCTTGCGGTATGTTGGAGTGCCCGTAATAGGCCCCGGCAGTGGCGCCTGCCATGGCACCTATGGTATCCGTATCTCCGCCCAGGTTGACCCCCAAGACGACTGCGTCCCTAAAGCTCTCCGTTAAAGCAAAAGCGCCAATGGCCGCAGGTACAGATTCAATGGCCCTCAGGCTTAAGCTATATTCATTTGCCATAGCCTCAATGACCTCCACCATGGACCCCCTGGAAATGGATGTGATAGCATCAAGTGATTTTGCAAACCCCTTGTCTATATCCACGACCTGGGCAGCGATCTCACCCACGAACACATCCCGTTCAATTGGGTCATTTGACAGGCCCTGTTCAAGGGCCAAGCCCACGGCTGTGGCCTGTGCCACGGCCCCGGCTAGCCCTTCCGGGTGGTTGTGTGTGATGCGGGCGCTTAGGATGGCCTGCTCTTTCATGGCCTTTAGATCAGCGTGGTAATAGCAGCCAATGGGGGCTATGCGCATGGCCCCCCCATTGCCATAACTGTCCGTGCCCACCTGGTCCCACGGCAGACCCTGCCTGATTCGGTCTATCACCCCAAAGATGCGTCGGCCGTATCCGCGCATGGGATCAAAGTTTTGTTGAAACTTCAACGCGCACAAAGCAGGATCGAATCTGCCCTTTTCCACCAGGGTTTCTAAGATCCCTATCATCATCTGGGTATCATCGGTGTAGCGGGCCTCTTCCCTAAGCATACGGTCCAAGAGGCCGAACCGACTGTATATCGCCCCGTGAGGCCAACCTTCCACCGGTTCCCCCAGGGCGTCCCCCACGAAGGTTCCCAACGTTGACCCAAGAAATCTGTTTAGCAATTCCTCTTTGATAGAATCTTTCATGGTGATCAGCGTCTCGCAATGGACCAGTCATTGTCTGTCCAAAGCGTTGACGTATACCGTAGGCCCTGCCTTTCATCTCTCGAGAAAAGTTCGCAGTCACCTTCTTTCCTTTTAACACGTAACACGCAAAACCTAAAGCCTAACCCATCACCGTTCCTCACTATTGACGGTTTTGCAACAAACCTTTTTCAAGGACATTGAGTCCACCGTGGCGAAAAGAGATAGGCGCAAATGCCCGCGGAAAGAGTAAAATGGACTTACTGTCACTTCGTCAACAGTAGCCAATGACAAAGCCTCTGGAGTGCCTCAGATTGTCTGGAAACTTCCGATAGCCTCCAGGACCATCTTGACAGAGACGCCATTCAGGCATTGAGGATGATCGCAGTTTGTCTCTTCTAACTCAAAACAGGGGACACAGTCCACGTCACTCCGAAGTACCGCTGTGTTACAGCCGATTGGTGACCATCTCTTAGGGCTGGAGGGGCCAAAGACGGCCACTGTAGGAAGTCCCTTAAAGGCGGCCAAGTGGGTCAAACCTGAATCATTGCCAACAAAACACCTAGAGGCCTGCATAAGGGCCATCACTTGTGCAAGGTCTTCTACATAATGGACCGAAAACCGGCCCTGTGTCGCCCTCACCACGTGGGGCAGAAGGTCTCTTTCAGCAGGCCCTATGACAAAAGCTACCTCTGTCAGGCCCATCTGTCTTGTGGCAGCAGCCACGTCAATGAACTTTTCCAGAGGCCAGCGTTTTCTCTTACTTCCTGCACCAGGGTGAACAAGAACGAGCTCACCAGGTAGCTCTCTCTTGCCTTGATCGCCAGCTAGACAGGCAAAGGAGGAGAGCGTGCCGGCGATTTCAGGTTCTCCCTGTCTCAACAGCCCCCTTGCCTGCAATTGCCTTATCAGATGAACGGCCACATGCCTTTCCTCCTCTGCAGGAGGACGAGGGGTTATCCTGTAAACGGGCCTCTCATAATGCTGCTTGATTGTCCCTTCCATCTCCTGTGAGAATCCAATCAAGAGGATGGTGTCATATTCGCTAACAAAACCTTGCATATCGTGACTCATATGACTGGAAAACAAACCACAGAAATGTGCACGCTCAACAGGGAAGTGAGCATCCACGACCTTCGACTCTTGGGCCATTCTCCCAACCTGATCCTTGCACAAAAGGGCCATGGAGGCGTCTCTTTCCCGCCTCAAGGATCGAAGGGCCGGGAAGCTGAGAATCACATCACCTAGGGCCCCCTGATGAATCACTAGTATTTTCTCGTTCACGGCAAAAGGTCCCGCAGCCCGAAGATCACGACCACTCGCCTCAGAGGCCAGGTGGACACCCCCACAGGGCAGAAAGCGACCAAAACTGGCTAGCCAAGAGCGCCTTAGGTCCAAAATATTAAATAATAATCGTTGCTTCCAGCAGTGTCAACAGACGTGCACCTTGGCCACAAGCCCACAGTCGGCAGCGGCGGATCACGAATCAAAGAGGCAACTACGTTCGCCGAACGACTTCACCCTCTTTAAAATGAAAAACTGCACTTGAACAGTTTGATATTCTGCCCGTAGATGGTCGAGCCCCGGCACGGAATCCGCCCAATTTAGGGGTTCACGGCGACCAGCGGATGAGCAGACCAGTGGATGGGCTCTTGGCCATTTTTCCTTCCCATATGACTATTGAGATGGTAGCTGTCCTCAGAACACCTATGTGATCCATGACAGTTCCGCTCATCAAGAAGAAAGCTTTCGGCGTCTCAACCGGTGATGCCAGCCTTGCAGGAGTTTCGGGACTCCTGCTCACCGCCTCATTTCCCAAGCTTGGCTGGGAATTTTTGGCGTGGATTGCCTTCTTGCCCCTGTTTCATGCGATGAGGGCCAAGTCCCCCCAAGTTGGTTTCAAGATTGGTTTTCTTGCAGGCCTGGTTCACTACGTCACTCTGCTGTATTGGATTGCCGGAGTCATGGAAACTTATGGCCAGCTACCTATGGTGGTGTCTTGGGGCATACTTTTTCTCCTTGTCATTTATCTCAGCCTATATCCGGCGGCCTTTGCACTCCTTGTCACCTACCTGCAAACTCGTTCTGGGGCATACCTTTGGAGCGCCCCTGTCTTATGGGTAGCACTAGAATACATGAGAGCTTTTCTTCTGTCCGGCTTTCCGTGGGAAAATCTGGGATACTCCCAGTATAGTCAGTTGCATCTCATCCAGATTTCAGATATATTGGGTGTATATGGGCTGTCCGCACTCATTGTGGCCGTTAATGCCGCCATCTATGAGCTTTGGGGTGCCATAAGACAAGGGCATGCCTGTTTCTGGAAGCCGATCCTAGCCGTCGCCTTGGCTGTTGCCGCTTTTCTTTGGTACGGCACATGGCGTATGTCTGAGGTGGGAAACATTGCCAAGACCGCGCCCAAGAGAACCGTGGCCTTGGCCCAAGGGAATATTGACCAGACCAAAAAGTGGCTCCCTTCGTTTCAAGGCGAAACCGTGCACCGATATGGGAAGCTGTCTCTTGCAGCGTTGCCAAGCGGGCCCGATCTCATCGTATGGCCAGAAACGGCGTTGCCCTTTTACTTTCTGCACGACGAAGCCTTAACAAGACAGGTGGTGGAGCTGGTTCGTGCCTGCAAGGTCCATTTCCTTGTGGGCAGCCCCTCTTTTCGCACCTGCGGACAAGAGATGTACTGGCACAACAGTGCCTATTTGCTGAATCCCGCTGGCGAAGTGTTGGGAAAATATGACAAAGTCCACTTGGTGCCCTACGGGGAATATATCCCGTTAAAAAAATTTTTCCCCTTCATAGGAAAGTTGGTTAAGACGGTAGGGGATTTTAGGCCTGGCGACAAGGGGCGTCTCCTTTCCCTGGAACGTGAAAAGTTGGGCGTTCTGATCTGTTTTGAAGTCATCTTTCCGGAGCTTGCCCGAGCCATGTGCCAAAACGGCGCCCAACTTCTGGTGAACATCACTAATGATGCCTGGTTCGGCACCTCAAGTGCCCCCTACCAACACCTTTCCATGGCAGTATTTCGAGCAGTTGAAAACCATATAGCCTTGGCCAGAGCAGCCAACACTGGCATCAGCGCCTTTATTGATCCAGTGGGCAGAATCCTTGATTCGACTCCTTTGTTCGAAGAGGCTGTCAGAGCGCGCCCACTGCCCGTGATGGGCCAGAAGACCTTTTATGCACGTTTCGGGGATCTCTTTGCCGCAGGATGTATTTTGGTCAGTCTGGTCATGTGCGTCTGGGCTTCTAGGCACGCCTTATTTGGCAACAGGTCCTAGGAGACTGGCGGAAACGGGAATTTTACACCCCTCGGCCTTGAAAAAGGCTGAGGCTGATGTACAATATGTAGCTATCAGGCACTGAACGGGCCTACCTCTCTTGGCCGCCATGGCGGCCAAGAGAGCCAATTCCTACGCCTTACAGGTCAGGAGGTATTGCCATGTCAATGGAACTAAAAGGTAAAATCAGATCGCTTCAAAATAGGCTAGAACAACTGAGGGGTTATCTTTGACGTAGAGGGCAAAGAAAAGCGCCTCAGTGAGATTGAGGCTATCATTTCTAAAAACGGCTTCTGGGATACTCCAGGAGAGACGAGGGAAATACTGAAAGAAAGGACAGCCCTTTCTGGCGACCTCAATTGCTGGCAGAAGGTGCAAAACGGACTCGAAGATGCTGCCCTTCTCTTGGATCTAGCCATGGAGGAAGATGATACGGCGGCCATTGAAGAGGTGTCCCTAACAGTCAAGGAGTCGGAAAGAGCCGTCCGCCAGATGACCCTTGCCTGGATGCTTAAAGGCAAAGATGACGAAAAGAATGCCATTGTTTCCATCAATGCGGGCGCAGGCGGAACAGAGGCTCAAGACTGGGTCGAGATGCTATTTCGCATGTATGTTCGGTGGACAGAACGGAAGAAATACAAGGCTAGCGTCGTGGACTTCCAACCAGGGGAAGAGGCTGGCATTAAGAGCGTTACCTTCATTGCTGGGGGTCTAAATGCCTACGGTTACCTTAAGACGGAAACCGGAATTCATCGGTTAGTGCGCATCTCGCCCTTTGATGCCAGCAAAAAGCGCCACACTTCTTTTGCCTCGGTCTCGGTCTATCCAGAAGTCAACGAAGAAGTCGTTATCGACATAGATGAAAAGGACCTGCGCATGGAGACCTTCCGTGCCAGCGGAGCCGGCGGACAACATGTGAACAAAACCAGTTCTGCTGTTCGCCTGACACATTTGCCAACAGGAATCGTGGTACAGTGTCAGCAGGAATCCTCCCAACACAGGAATAAGGCTATTGCCATGAAAGTCTTAAGATCCCGCTTGTACGAACACGAAGAAGAGAAAAGAGCGGCGGAAAAGCAGGCAGACTACCAGAAAAAGGAAGAGATTGCCTGGGGAAGTCAAATCAGGTCATACACGCTCCATCCCTACCAGTTGGTCAAAGACCATCGCATTGGCCTTGACATAGGAAACGTCAACGATGTCCTTAACGGAAACCTGGATCCCTTTATCGAGGGGGTTCTCCTTGCAAAGGGATAAATGCGCTGCGAGCGCATGCCAAGGGAGGGCTTATGGCTCGGATACTGGTTGTTGATGACGAAAAAAGTATAAGAAACCTCTATGAAGTGGAATTGGGTGACGAGGGTTATGAGGTCGTCACAACCGGCGAAGGCAGGGAGCTGTTGGATCTTATTGCCTCTGTCCAACCCTCAGCCGTGGTACTGGATATCCGGATGGAAGACTGCGACGGATTGGATCTGCTTCAGGAAGTGCGTAATCTCTACCCTGAGTTACCAGTCATTATGAACACAGCCTACGATTCTTATAGAGAAGATGTCAAGTCAGTGGCAGCGGACCACTACGTAGTCAAGTCCCACGACCTCACGGAACTGAAGTCAAAACTTGCCGACGTAACGAAGAAAGAAGACCATTCATGAAGGCGGTCTACAAGTACAATGTGCTCGCCAAGCTCCCTGACAGGTTAAATCCTCTGAATAAGCTGGCATATAATTTGTGGTTCAGCTGGCACCATGACATTGCCAGTCTGTTCAGGCGCATGGACGGCGAGTTGTGGGAGGCTTCCAAACACAATCCAGTCTATATGCTTGGAGCCATTAATCAAATGCGTCTTGAGGAGTTAACACAAGATGCAGGTTTTCTGGCCCAGATGGACCGTGCTGACGAGGATTTGCAGAGGTATCTCTCTGTCCATCCCCACCCTGTCAGTAACACCCAAGATTCCAGTGAAGCCTGTGTTGCCTATTTTTCGGCCGAATTCGGTCTAGCTGAATGTTTGCCCATCTATTCCGGAGGGTTGGGTGTTCTTGCAGGGGACCATTTGAAATCATGCAGCGACCTAAATCTGCACGTGGTAGGTGTTGGCCTCTTTTACCACGAAGGCTACTTTCAGCAGTACTTAAATGCCGATGGTTGGCAGCAGGAAGCCTATCCTGAAAACGATGTCACCACCATGCCTGTCAGCCTGATGAAGGACGAAAATGGGCAACCCCTCATGGTCGAGGTGTTGATTCGTGGGGAATCGGTGAAGATTCAGATATGGCAGGTCATGGTTGGGCGGGTCCCCTTATTCCTGCTTGACACAAACTTGAAGGAGAACTCCCCTGAACATCGCCATATCACAGCTCGGCTTTATGGCGGCGACTGGGACATGCGCGTTCGCCAAGAGATTGTGTTGGGAATCGGGGGCGTTCGGGCGCTCCAAGCCTTGGGCGTAGAACCCTGTGCGTACCACATGAACGAAGGCCATTCCGCCTTTTCTGCCCTGGAACGGATTCGCATCTTGAAAAACGAGCATGGCCTGTCCTTTGACGCGGCCAGGGAGTTTGTGGTGGCCACGAATACGTTCACCACACACACCCCGGTGCCAGCAGGGCATGATGTGTTTTCTCCAGACCTTATGCACACCTATTTTGGAGATTACGTCCCTTCTCTCGGGGTCGCCTTTAAGGTCTTTTTGGGCTTCGGACGACAGGACCCTTCTAACGACGAGGAGCATTTTTCCATGACAGTGCTGGCATTAAGGCTCTCAGCCCATGCCAATGCCGTGAGTCGGTTGCATAGCAAGGTTTCGTGCAAGATGTGGCAAAAGATCTGGCCCAAGAACCCTGTGGAAGACATTCCGATCTATGCCATAACCAACGGCATTCACATCCCCACTTGGATCTCCCAGGACGTGGCCGAGCTCTTTGACAGATACCTGGGACCAAACTGGGTCGAAGATCCAGACAGCCAGAAGGTATGGAAGCAGGTGGAGCAGATTCCAGATTCGGAATTGTGGCGCACCCATGAACGAAGGCGGGAACGCTTGGTTGCGTTCGCAAGGAAGGTGTTGCAGGCTCAGCTGAAAAGCACAGGGGCTTCGACCCGAGAGATAAACGCGGCCGGGCAAGTCTTGAACCCTGAGATTTTGACGATCGGTTTTGCCCGTCGTGTTGCAGAGTATAAGCGAACAAGTCTTATCTTGCACGATGAGGCCAGGCTCATCAAACTGCTGACAGACACGGAGCGACCCATACAGATCATTATGGCAGGCAAGGCCCATCCTCAAAATACGCCTGGCAAAGAGCTCATCAGGAAAATCATCCACTTCGCCAGTAGAAAAGAGGTACGTCACCGTTTTGTGTTCATCCAAGACTACAATATTCGCGTGGCACGCATGATGCTTCAAGGCTGCGATCTGTGGCTCAACAATCCCCAAAGACCGCTCGAGGCCTGTGGTACCAGCGGCATGAAGGCCATACCCAATGGGGTTCTGAATCTGAGCACTCTGGATGGGTGGTGGGATGAAGGCTATGGTCAGGAGTTCGGCTGGGCCATTGGCAGGGGAGAGACCTATGATGATTTGCAGCTGCAAGATGAAGTGGAGAGTCGGGACATTTACAATCTCTTAGAGCGGGAGATCGTACCCCTCTTTTACGAACGGGGCCTGGATAACCTGCCTCGCGGCTGGCTGGAAAAGATGAAAGCGGCCATGTGCCATCTCTGTCCCAATTTCAACAGCCATCGGATGGTTCAGGACTACGTCAACCATTTTTACAGCAGTGGTGCCAAGCGCCATGGCGAGCTTTCCAAGGACGAAATGAAAGGAGCTGAAGATCTAGCCCTGTGGCGACAGAAGCTCATGACCAACTGGGACCAGATTCGGATCAACCGGGTCCATGTGTCCGATAGTCGTCCAGTGCCTGTGTCTGGCCTCCTTAATGTGGACAGCGATGTCTATTTGCATGGACTTCAGGCGGAAGACGTAGATGTGGAAGTCTATTTTGGACCACTTAGTTTTGAGGGGGAATTCACCCAAAGAGAGACCATACCGATGAAGGCGGTAAACTCAGATGGAAACGGCAACCATCATTTTCAGGGGCAGATTCCCTGTCCCGAGACCGGCAAGTACGGTTTTACTATCAGAATCATGCCAAGCCGCCAGAAGATGGAAACCCCCTACACCACAGGGCTAGTGGTCTGGGCACCTGACGAGGCGGTGCTGGCAGGTTAAGCGGAAGAGCTTTCCAGAGATGATCCTATCCTTCCATCGTCACGTGAAGGGGGATGTCAATCTTCGACTCACCCTAAAGGGCCCCTTTGCGGAAGCACAGAGCAGGGCCATCTCCTTAGCACGGGGCGTTGTTCTGCCTCAAAGCGTTAAATCAGACCCCTACCAGTTTTGCAGCTCCCGTTGTTCCCACGTCTTTCCCGATTATACACACAGGTTCGGCTTTGAAGGTAAGTATGGAAACATCAAACTCTTTAGACAATTTCATGCCCCCCACCCTGAGACCAACTGCTATGAATCGGTTGAAGATTTTGTGTCTCGCCATCACAAGAATGAAAACCCTTTACTGCCATTTCCATTTGTCTTGAAAGCAGATAGGGGCGGAGGAGGCTGGGGGGTATTCTTGGTAAGAAATGGGCAGGACCTCATGGACCGGCTTAAGATCCTAGACGATGTGGGCCGTCACCCCACGAAGCGTTTCATTGCTCAGCAATTCATCCCCCATAAAGGAAGGGACTTGCGTGTCGTGGTCATCGGTAAGCACATGAAGGCCTACTGGAGGTGCCAGCAAGAGCCTGGAGAATTTCGCAATAATGTGGGAAGGGGCGCCGTCATCAATGATCTTCTTGACCCGGAACTCACAGAAAAGGCAATACGGTGCGTGGAGCGCTTTTGCGCAAGGACAGGCATTAACTTGGCTGCCTTTGATGTTCTCTTCGACCGGACCCATCGGGAGCCAGAACCTCTCCTTTCAGAAATCAATTTTTGTTTTGGCCGCAAGGGCCTCGGAGGCTCCCGGCGTTTCTATGAACTCCTGAACCAAGCAGTTCGCAAGTGGGCAATGGGACTTTGAAAGGCTTGCGAGGAATCATCATTGGCAATGAGTGCCGTCAAACAGGAAGGAGAAGCCGTGCCATCGCTTATAGAATCACCGCCATGGAAAGCCCTTAAAGCCCACTACGAACAAATAAAGCACCTCCATATGCGGGACTTGTTCGAAAAAAATCCTGAACGGTTCCAGAGGTTTTCCCTTAAGTCAAATGGCCTCCTTCTGGATTATTCCAAAAACCGTGTCACTCAACAGACCATGTCCCTCCTCTTTGACCTGGCTGTACAGGCTGATGTGAAGGGATGGGCCGAGAAGATGTTTACGGGGGACAGAATAAATGTGACAGAAGACCGGGCCGTGCTGCATGTTGCGCTCCGCAATCGTTCCAATAGGCCTATCTTGGTAAACGGCAAGGACGTCATGCCTGAAGTAGAGGCTGTACTGAAGCAGATGGCGCGCTTTTGCAGTGCTGTCCGAGAAGGAGAGTGGAAAGGGTATTCAGGCAAAGCCGTATCGGACATCGTGAACATAGGCATCGGCGGCTCAGACCTTGGTCCGGTGATGGCCACTGAGGCCTTAAAACCCTATGGCAGGCCTGACCTGAAGGTGCATTTTGTCTCAAACATCGATGGGACCCATCTCTTGGAAACGCTCAAAGGGTTGGATCCTGAAACAACGCTCTTTATTATTGCCTCCAAGACCTTTACTACCCAAGAGACGCTGACCAATGCCCACAGTGCTCGAGATTGGTTTCTCCAAAAGGCGGGAGACAAGAGGGCCATCGCCAAACATTTTGTGGCCCTTTCCACCAATCCAGAAGCAGTAAGTCAATTCGGCATTGACACAGAGAACATGTTTGCATTCTGGGGCTGGGTCGGAGGGCGGTATTCCCTTTGGAGCGCCATTGGACTCTCCATAGCCCTGTACATCGGTATGGAGAACTTCGAGTCTTTCCTCTCCGGCGCCCATCATATGGATGGACACTTCCGTACGGCGCCCTTAGAAAAGAACATGCCTGTTATCCTCGCCTTGCTGGGAATTTGGTACAATAATTTCTTCGGTGCCCAAACCCACGCCATTCTTCCTTATGACCAATACCTCCATCGCTTCCCTGCCTATTTTCAACAGGGTGATATGGAGAGTAATGGGAAGCGCGTGGATCGCGACGGGGAGGTCGTGGATTATTCCACAGGTCCCATTGTCTGGGGGGAGCCGGGCACCAACGGCCAGCATGCATTCTATCAGCTTATCCATCAAGGTACCAAATTGGTTCCGGCAGATTTTCTGGCACCCATAAATAGTCAAAACCCCCTTGGCCAGCACCATGAGATCCTGTTGTCCAATTGCTTTGCCCAGACCGAGGCCCTGATGAAGGGAAAAAGAGAAGAAGAGGCCCGGGCAGAGCTCGTCGCTTCTGGTATGGACCCAAAGGCGGTTAAAAACCTATTGCCCCACAAGGTCTTTGAGGGAAACCGCCCCACAAACACCATTCTGTTTGAAAGGCTTGATCCAAAGACATTAGGTGCTCTTATTGCCCTTTACGAACACAAGATCTTTGTCCAGGGTATTATATGGAACATAAACTCATTCGACCAATGGGGGGTGGAACTGGGCAAGCAGCTTGCCAAAGTGATCATGCCCGAGCTGGAAAGTGCTGATCCAGCAGACGCACATGACTCATCTACAAACGGTCTGATCAACTACTACAAGGTTCACGGATCCGGGTAGGGAGTTTAGTATTTCATTTTCGTATTGCCCTCGCTTATTCGGTTCAAAAAAAGTCCGATCATAAGGATTTTAGGGATCAGGCGTTTAGGGGTCGAGTGAACCGCCTTTGGATTGGGGAGTTTATGGAAAAGGGATGTGGGCGGCAGGCCGAAACCGCTTGAGCCCTTGATTCCTGGAACCCTTTTTATCAACTGGGAGAATACATATTTTTGAGGATACAGCATGAGACAGCTTTGCAGGATGAACATACTGGTAGTAATAATCGTCGCCCTGTCTTTTTCTGTGGCAACAAGCGGCGATCAGGACGTCTTGGAGGCCTTGGGCAGAGTGAAGGCAGCCATAGAGGACGGAGCCTCACAGGAAGAATTGGCACTATTGTTGGGCAAGGCAAAGATTCAAATCGACAGGCTCCAGAGAGGAGATGTCAGAAAGGATTGCTTCCGTGCTGCCACGAAGAGAGCCTATTACTGGTACGATTTGGGCGTGAAGAACTGTGGGGCCTTGATGGAGAACCAGGAGAAAAGAGACAGATATAGAAGGAAGGCTGAATACGGAGACCATGACATGAAGGAAATCAGCCTGAAGATGGTGGAGAACTACGATAAACTCATTAGACATGCACAGGAGGCATTGCCATCCAAGTGGGAGCATGGCCATGCCGCCCTTGTGAGGGCGCAACAATGTTTAGAGAGATAGGGGTCGCTAATCCCACTTCCTTTGGTCGTCTACCTTCTTGCAGTCCTTTGGCAGCGTTCCGGGGGCAAGGAATTTCACTTTGCCCCGAACGCGCATGCTCGTCGGGATGGCCGCCTCAATACGTTCGGCAAGCCCTTCAGAAGCTTCACCATCTTCTTTGAGTTCAATGCAGAAGGTCATCTGGTCTACATGGCCCTCGCGGGTGACCACTACCTGCCAGTGATCAATCTCAGGAAACTTGTTCGCCACTTCCTCGGCATTGCCTGGATGGATGAACATCCCCTTGACCTTTGTGACCTGGTCCAGGCGTCCCAGGATTTTTACCAAGCGAGGTGTTGAGCGGCCACAGGGACAGGGTTCTTCCGTGAAATACGAAAGGTCCCCGGTGCCGAAACGGATCATGGGGTAGGCTTCATCAAAAACAGTCGCCACGATCTCTCCTGTCTCGCCAGGGCCAAGCTGCTTACCGGTGTCAGGATCTACGATCTCCACAATGCAGTTGTAAGGAAAATGCATACCGTTCTTGTGAAAACACTCATAGCCAAGACAGCCAACATCAGCCGTGCCGTATCCCTGCCTTAAAATCATGCCAAAACTCTGCTCCAACTCATCGCGGAGCGATTCGGGTAGCATTTCCCCTGCCACAAAACCCACCTCCAGGTAAAGGTCCCGCTGCAAGTCATAGCCCACCTCTTGAGCCTTTTCGGAGATGTTGCCGAGAAAGCTGGGAGTGCCAATATATCCTGTTACCTTCAGATCGTGCATCATCCGCACTTGGAGTTCAGTATTTCCTACACCGCCCGGTGTTGCAATGCACCCCAACCTATGAAGGGAATCTTCAAACCAGAAGGCTGGAGGTACGAGGTGGTAACTAAAAGTAATCTGGCCGATGTCCCCTTTCCTAAATCCCGCTGCAAAAAAGGCCTGAGTCCAACGATCATTCTTGCTGTCTATATCTTCGGGCTCATAGATAGGACCTGGAGACATACAGATCCTTTTGAGGCGCTCCTTCGGTACACCCAAAAAGCCGCCAAAGGGAGGGCTTTCTTCCTGCAGCGACACCAGTTCATGCTTGTGGGTAATGGGAAGCCTTTCAAGGTCCTTCAGGCTTTTCACGTCATCGGGTTTTACCTGGCTATGGTCAAACTTTCTCCGGATAGCCGGGGCATTCTCATAGGCATGTCGCACGATCTTCTGAAGTTCCACGCTCTGGTATGCTACTCTTTCTTCTACAGAGAGGGCTTCAAACGATCCGTTATAGTACCCGGTTGTGCGTTCACTTCTTGATGTCATGGTTACCGATCTCCAAAAAGCGCAGACAACAATCCCTCGGTTGCACTCTTCGTCACGTGCCTCGTGTCTGAAAATATCCTCTTACACTCGGCATCTTGCCGTGGCGCAAGAATTGACACGGGACCGTCGTCTTGTTCGAAGAATCTCGTCATTGAGATCCTAACAACACCATGCCTTGCAGGCAGCATGGCAGCTGCGCCGAAGGCGTGAAGCCGGAAGAATCAACAGATATCGATTCTTCCGGCAATCACCGCTATATTTTGCAGTAGGCGACCCCTCTCTCATCCGTGTCCTGTGTCAGCCCTGCCACATCTGGGGATGCCCACGCCTTGACCCACTATTGTGGCGGAAACGTCCCGCCAAAGGTGGCCACCTTTGTCAAGCTATCGGCCTTAAAGACGGCAGAACCCTCCTTCACATGGACAGGGAAAGAAAACTCGGGGATGCCCGTCCACCACGTTTCCAATTGCTTAAGGGCCGCCCCTGGGCCTGCACCCATCCCCTTTTCCTCCAACTTAAAGCCTCCGGTAACAAGAAGGCTTAACAAAGACTGCTGCCCGTCGAACATGGCATGGACCCGCAATTGGTTGGTCTTACCTGCAGGGATCCACTGGACCTCATTAGAGCTCACCGTGTTGAGATCAAACTCCTCAAAGGCCACTGTGAATTTGAGATCCTCCATCATGACGGGATAGGCATTGGGGTTCTTAATATTAAATATGAAAGCCAGATCCAGGGGGGCTCCATATTTTCCGGCCTTCCCTTTGGTCGGCTCCACTTTGTTGGAAAAGTAATACCAACCCCAGTAATGAGCTACTTCCACAGAATTCAGACTCACCACCGGTGGGACAAAACTCTGTTCCGTTGGCCCTTCCACAGACGCTTTCTGCTCAGTCGGCGCTGATCCATTCCCACACCCCAACAGAAGCATGCTGAAAACAATAACAAAAAAGCCTGCGAGTATGACTGTTCTCCTGCACATATTTGACCTCCCTACTTCGATTCAAGGGTTACGTAAGCCACCGTTTTCTTCGCTTGTAGTGTTTTACGTCACGAAAGCTCTTTCTCCCTCCAACATCGGTAAGGCCCAAATAGAAGTCCTTAATGTCTGGGTTTTCCCGAAGCTTCTCCGCTGTGTCGTCCATGACAATGCGACCGTTCTCCATCACGTAGGCATAAGGAGCCACACTAAGGGCAAGCTTGGCGTTTTGTTCCACCAAGAGGATTGAGATATTCTCCTCTCGATTCAGCCGTGTAATGATATTGAAGATCTCATGGATAAGCAGCGGAGCAAGCCCCATAGACGGTTCATCAAGAAGAATCAGCTTGGGATTCGCCATGAGGGCACGTCCAACGACTGTCATCTGTTGTTCCCCACCACTGACAAACCCAGCGATTTCATTACGTTTCTCTCTCAGCCTTGGGAAGTAGTTGTACACCATCTCGAGGCCCTCTTTGACGGACCTGCCGTCTCTCCTCAGGTGCGCCCCCACCTTCAGGTTCTGTTCCACCGTGAGATGCTCAAAGACCCTGCGTCCTTCAATTACCTGGACAATGCCCATCTTGGCAATCTTCTCGGCGCCCAGCCTGTCGACGCGCTGATCCAGGAACTCAATAGAACCATCAGTAACCTCCCCGTCCTCGTGCTTCAGCAGACCAGAGACCGCTTTCAGGGTGGTACTCTTGCCAGCCCCATTGGCCCCGAGGAGGGCCACAATACCGCCCTTAGGGACCTGGATGGAGACGCCTTTGAGGACCAAGATCACCTCGTGGTATTTTACTTCTATGCTGTTGATCTTTAAGATAGGACTTTCTACTGACAAGCCTGGAACCTCCTATGGGCCTTGGGCGCTACCAGCCGATCCACTCGTTGGCCCACTTTTCCGGCCAGCGGCCCTTTAAATCAACCAACTCCACCACGCTGAATTTTCCATCTTTCCATTCGTAGATGGGCGCCTTGCCCGCTACTCGGTGATCAGTGGACGTAAAGGTAACAGGTGGTGCGCCCAGGCCGATATCAAAATCTTTCATGGTCTCAAACCCATTCTTCAAGATGCTCTCGCCGCTCAGATCGCCGGCCTTGTCAGCCCTCTTCAATGCCTCCGCCAGGATCTTGACGGCCCCCCAGCCCTGGACTGTTCGAATAAGGCGCTTTTCTGCTGGAACACCGGGGTTGTACTTCTTGGCATATTCTAGCACTTTGTCCATTTCAGGCACGTCTTCTCCGAAGAAGGCACACACAGCAGCCCCCATGGCCCCTTCGGCTGCCTCACCTGCCAATCGGGGTAGATTCTCATCAAAGCCCCAGTTGTTGATGATGTGATCTGCGCCAAGGCCCATGGCATAGGCATCCCTTAAGGTGGCGGCCACAGACATGGTCGTGTTTCCGTGCCAGACCACATCAGGCTTAAATTCCTTTAATGCCAAGACCTGGCTCTTGGTATCAATTGCAAAAAGGGACACATCCTGATCCGAACCAATTTCAAACCCCAAGATCGTCGCTTGATCCTTTATTGCCTTTATGGGGGCACTGCAGTAGGGCGACGCAAACATGTAAGAGCAGGCAAATCGGGGTGTCCTTTTTCCGTAGTCCTTATGTTTTGGCCACCGCTTGTCAAACCAAGCCGTGATTGCAGCCCTGGCATTGGTGGAATAGTCGGTGGCAAAGAAGAGATTATAGGGAGTCTTTTTGGGATCTGTCAGGTGGCCTGAATAGGAGGCCGACACATAGGGTATCTTGTCCTTAGTAATGGTGGGGGAAAGGGCCTCAGTGTCGCCGGTGCCCCATCCGAGAACGGCCACACACTTAAGCCGTTTAAAAAGATTGTATTTGGTCAATGCCTCTGGCACACGGTAGCCATAATCAAATTGATACAGCTTGATCTGTTTACCATTGATCCCTCCGGTGTCATTGACATAATGAATCGCCTCTGCGATGCCTAGAGCATAATCCTTGCCAACGTCAGAGGTGGCCCCCGTCATGTCATTCAAGGCACCGACATTGATGGTTTCGGCCCCGCCGGGCACCACAAATCCCACCAATATCGCCAGCGAGAACAACGGCACCAAAAATTTGGACAATAGACTCTTCGTGCTCATCATTTCCTCTCCTCCTTCATAGAATAGAGACTCTTCAAACGCGAACCACGACCTAAGTGATCTGTCTTCCCCCCTTTCTATGTCTAATATGAGAATGGCCAAAGATTGAAATAGTTTTTAATCTGCCACCAACGATAGGCTAATCCGTTCGGCTCAAAAATCAGAAAAGCACAGATAGCCAGCCCGAACGCAGACTCCTTGATAAACAAGAAATCCATCAGCAACTTCGGGTAGGTGTCGGCAAGGGGTATGATGGCCAGTTGCAACACCTCCATGACGACCACCATGAACAGGGAACCGAAGATCGTCCCGTGCATGGAACCCACGCCCCCTATGAGAATGACTCCCACCAACCACAGGGACCAGAACCAGGGAAAATGCTCAGGGCTGATAGCTGCCAGATTGCTGATCCAAAAGGCCCCAGCAATGCCGCCCACAAAACCGGCTACAAAAAAGGCAAGGAGTTTGTATTTCACCACGTTGATTCCCATGACCTCGGCGGAAATATCATTGTCCCTGATGGCCACCCAAGCCCTGCCTACCCTGGACCTCAGCAGGTTGGATAGGCCGATGACACACCCGATCACCAAGACAATCATCATGAAATAGATCTTGAGGGCGCTATCAATGACCCAAGGGCCAACCTTGATAGTCCCTGGAGGCAGTGAAAAGGCCTGACCCCGACCGCCGATCTGGCTCACATACTGGGTGAGGATGAAATCCACGGTAATGAACTGAGCTGCCATGGTCGTTAAGATCAAATAAAACCCCTTTACCTTGGCCGATGGAAGACCAAAGAGTACACTCCAGATGCCTGCCACCACAGCAGCAATGACAATACTCATTGGATAGGCGATCCCCCAATCCACCAGGAAATTAGGCCAGGGAAATTCCAAGATAAGCAAGGTGCTGGTATAGGCGCCCACGGCAAGGAACGCCGCATGGCCGAGGGTTATTTGTCCGCAATAGCCGATCAGAAGCTGCACGCCCAAAGCCCCCAAGATGGTGTAGCCAACCTGATTACAAACGCTTATCCAATACTCGTCCGCAAACAGGGGGATGCCCAAAAATAGAACGAAAAAGAGTAAAACCATCTTCCCCCTGACAAACTTCGTCTGCCACCAGGCATGATCTTGCCTGTAGTCTTCGTGGTATACGCCGCAAGGAAGAAATGTTGTGGACATAGGATCGACTCCGTTCTAAGTGACTAGAGTGAGCTAAAATGCCTGAAGTTGAAACAATTCATCAACGGATAAGCTGAAGTCTCACAACGTTCATGCCATGCCTGAGATGACTGCTGCTTTGCTCATGACGCAGTCATCAAGTGCAACTTCAGCTCACTTTAGGCACTTTAGTTCACTTTAGGCACTTGGCTCTATTATACCCTTTCGATTCTCTCCCAGCCCCAAAGCCCATAGGGTTTGAAGAGTAAAAAAATGGCCATAAAGGCAAAGGGGGCAACCTCTTTCACGCCACCAGGGAAAAACCTGTCCAGGTAGGCCCCGCACATATTCTGTAACACGCCGATGATAATCCCCCCCATGATGGCTCCAGGCACGGAATTGAGCCCTCCCAGGACCACGGCCGGCAGCACCAAGAGTCCAAGGTAGCCCACGGAGATATTTAGCCCGTTGATGTTTCCCAACAGAGTGCCCCCTACGCCGGCCGCCATGAAGGCTATGGCCCAGGCCGTAGCATAAACAAAGCGCGCGCTCACCCCAAGGGAAAGGGCCGCCATTTCGTCATCAGCCGTGGCCTGCATGGCAAGGCCCCAGCGGGTGTACTGAAAGAAACACACGAAGGCACATAACAGAACAAGGGCTGCCAAAAAGCTCCACAGATAGACCCGACCGATAACCAAGGTTCCAATGTGAATCGGTTCCAACGAAAAGACCGGCGGGGTGAATACCCGCGTATCGGTACCCCAAATAAACTCTACAACCCCCCGAAAGAAAAAGGAAAGCCCCACGGTAACCATGATGACTGCCAGGATGGGCTCTCCAATAAGTCGGTCCAGGAAGATCCTCTCTGTCAGGACCCCCAGGACAAATCCGATGATCAGAGAAAAGAGGAGGGAAAGAAGAAAAGGGATGCCCATAGAGTAAAAGCTCATGGAAACATAGGCCCCGATAAGGGTCAGTTCTCCCATGGCCAGATTCAGCACACCCGAGCATTTGTATATCAACACCCATCCGAGGGCTATGAGGGCGTATATGCCCCCCACCATAACGCCTGTTGTCAACGTCATCAAGAACAGTTCCATGGGATCTTCTCCTAAATTCGAGATTCAGGGATTTAGGAATTGGCAAATTAAATCAATGGGCCCTAGCTCCATATCTAAATCGATCAATCCTTCACCTGTCGGATGTGAAGATCGGTCTTAATATGGGACTTTCGTCCGTCTTCATAGGTGATGGTGGTGTCTATATGAACCACATCCTTGTCAGAGTACAGGGCCTCCACGATCTCTTCGTACCTTTTCTCTACAAAGGCACGCCTTAGTTTCCGAGTCCTTGTAAGCTCATCATCGTCAGGATCAAACTCCTTGTAAAGGTTGATAAATTTTTTGACCCTAGCCACCTCAGGGAGGTCCTTGTTTGCCTGGGCGATCTGCTTTTCTACCAAATCATATACCTTGGGCTTCTGAGAAAGCTCTGGGTAGGTCGTATAGGTGATCTTTTTTTCGTCAGCCCACTTGCCCACCACGGAATAGTCGATACAGGTAACGGCTGTCACATAATCTCGATTGTCTCCCACAACCCACGCATCCCTTAGATAGGGGCTGAACTTCAGGCGCGTCTCCAGGTATTGGGGAGAAAAGGGTCTGCCGTCTTTGAGGGTCATGACATCTTTGGAGCGATCAAAGACCACCAGATGGCCGTCCTCGTCAAGAAAGCCCTTATCGCCTGAATAGAGCCACCCGTCTCTCAGGGTCTCTTTGGTGGCCTCAGGATTCTTGTAGTAGCCAAGAAACACAGAGGGACTCTTTGAGATGATCTCGCCTTCCTCGGTAATCTTCACCTCCGTCTCCACAATGGGCACACCAACGGTGTCGAACTTGATATCCCCCGTTCTGTGGACAACGGAAATCCCCGCAATCTCGGTCTGCCCATAGATTTGCTTGAGATTCACACCCAGGGCGTGAAAGAAACGAAAGTGGTCCGGTCCCATGGCCGCGCCACCAGTATAGGCATTGCGCACCCGAGTGAGTCCCAAGTGATCCTTGAGTTTTTTCTGCATGGCGATGTAGGCCAGCCATTTGAGTAGCTTCCAATACCACGGAACCCGCTTTTTTTGGAACTCCATGTCGGCCACATGGTAGCCGACCTTGGACGTCAACTCGTAGCACTTCCTCTTGATCCAAGAGGCATCCAGATATTTCACCTGCACGGTGCGCGTCATCTGTTCATATAGACGGGGAGGTGCAAACATCACATGGGGCCCTATCTCGCGGATGTTCTCCTGGGCAGTTTCAGGTTCTTCCGGAAAATTGATAGTAAATCCTATCTGAAGGCCGCAGGAAATGGACATCATCTGCTCGCCAATCCACGCAAAAGGAAGGTATGAGACGAAATCGTCCGTGTCCAAACACGGATCGACGGACATGAGGTTCTTTCCCATGCTAAGCAGGTTATAGTGAGACAGTAAGGCCCCCTTGGGTAGTGCCGTCGTACCTGACGTGTAGAAAAGTAGCGCCACTTCATCTCCATGTCCCTTATAGACCATCTCTTCAAAAAGACCCGGCTCCTCTTGTTCGAGTTCCCTGCCCAATGCTTGAACTTCTTTGAGACTGATGAGGTAGTCTTCGTCGTAGTTTCGCATCCCTTTGGGGTCGTCCCAAATGATCCTTTCCAAGTTGGGACATTTATCAAAAATAGAAATGGCCTTGTCTATCTCTTCTTGCCCCTCACCAAACAAGAATCTTGTGTCGGAATGATCAACAATATACTTGACCTCCTCCATGAGGCAGTCCTGGAAAAGCCAAACCCCCACCCCCCGGGCACAGAGTGTGGCCATCTCGGCCCACAAGCCCTCGGGACGGTTGTCACCGATCATGGCCACCTTATCCCCATCTGTTAAGCCAAGGCGAATCAGACCCAGTGCAAGGTATTTGACATTTTCCAGATAGTCTGCCCACGTAATGGGCCGCCAGATGCCGAACTCCTTCTCGCGCATGGCCACCTTATTCTTGCCGTAGGCCTTGCCCCGCGCGTAAAACAGTTTGGGAATGGTTAGATCCTTTGTAATCTCCATGTTGAAATGCCCCTACCTCCGTGTAGCGTATAGGTCCTCTTCACCAAGATAGGCCTTAATCACCTCAGGATGATTCTGGACGTCTTCCGGTGGTCCGTCTATGATCTTATTTCCAAAGTTCAGCACAAATACACGATCAGACAAATCCATCACCACTCCCATATCATGTTCCACTAGGATACAGGTGACCTTCCAGCGTTCTTCCTCATTAATATCCAGGATGAAGCGCGCCATGTCCTCCACTTCTTCCAGATTCAGACCAGCCAGGGGTTCATCCAAAATGAGAAGCTCGGGCTCCAGGGCAAGGGCCCGTCCCAGTTCTACCCGCTTTTGGAGACCATAGGGGAGCATCCCCACTGGCTTGTCCCTGATATGCTCGATCTCCAGAAGATCAATGATCTCCTCTTCGATATAGGCCCGGTGTTCGATCTCCTCGCAGGCCGTTTTGCCCAGATACAGTGCACCGCTGGCAATGCCGGACTTGAGATGGATGTGGCGACCGAGCCTGATATTTCCAAGGACGGTCATCCCGCCAAAGACCTCAACTTTTTGAAAGGTCCTAGCGATACCGAGCTTGGCCCGTTCATGTGGTTTGAGTTTACTGATCTCTTGTCCTTTGAAATAGATATTCCCCTTCTGTGGGCGGTATAGGCCGTTTATGCAATTCATCATGACGGTCTTGCCCGCCCCGTTGGGCCCTATGATAGAATGGATATCCCCTTTTTTCACGCCCAGACTCACACCCGCCAGAGCACCGACCCTTCCAAAATACATGTGAACGTCCTCCAATTCTAGGAGGACCTCACCGTCTTTCTTTCCATTTGATTGAACCACCTACGAAAACCTCCGCTATTTTCTAAAAGGTGATAACGGACCGGCCTGAGAAGACCCTATGCAAGAAATCTCCTCTTAAGCAGCGCCCTTTCTCCATTCAAATGGCGCCCCACCCTGTGCTCGAGGGCTGAGCAGCCACAAACTTTGTTTAATTGGCAAAACAAAGCGATATTGTCAAGGAGAATGCCCCAGGGCGGGTCAGAAGTAGACACCCATCATTTGGCCTGAAGAAGAAATAGGGTGAAACAAGTGAGCATACTTCAAGAAATCCGCATTGAGAGATCCACTTGAGCATCCTGGATCATCATCGACACTGTTTCAGTACCCGCTCAAAGCCCGGCATGGCCTTTTTGATCGTGTTGTCATCCACACAAAAGGCAATGCGAAAGAAACCAGGAGATCCAAACCCTCTTCCTGGCACAGTCAGGATACGTTCTTCCTGCAGGCTATGGACAAAGGCCACATCATCGGCGATGGGTGCCTTGGGAAAGAGATAGAACGCCCCCTTGGGCTTCACAAACTCATATCCGCAATCAGAGAGGCCGTCGCAGAGCAGATCCCGTTTTGCCTGGTAAATCGACATGTCCACCGATACCCCCTGCAGGGACTCAATGGCACGCTGCATCAAGGCAGGGGCGTTCACGTACCCCAAGATACGGTTCGCAAGGGCCATGCCAGCCATAAGGTCATCTTTGTAAGTCGCGCCCGGATTCACGGCCAGAAAGCCTATCCGTTCTCCAGGGACAGAAAGGTCCTTTGAATATGACGTTGCGATCATGCTCTCGGCATAACAGGAAAACAGAGCTGGCACGGAGATCCCGTCAAAGGTGATCTTTCTATAGGGTTCGTCTGAAATAAGATAAATGGTGCGCTTTCGTCTGCCGCCCTCCTCTCGTAAGAGATCGCCCAATGCCAACAAGCTCTCTTTCGAATAGACTTGACCGGAAGGGTTGTTGGGCGAATTGATGAGCACGGCCTTGGTTTTTGGCGTAATGGCACCCTCGATGGCCTCAAGGTCAAGAGAGAAGTCCGATTGAGTAGCCACTGTCTTAAGCGCTCCCCCGTGGTTGTCCACATAAAAACCGTATTCCACAAAGTAGGGGGCCGGTGTAATCACCTCGTCACCCGGATCCAAAATGGTTTTCAAGATCACATTCAAGGCCCCTGCAGCGCCACAGGTCATGATCACCTCATCTGCCGACACGGAAAGTCCCTGCTCCTTTGAAAGAAACTCCGCAACAGCCTGCCTGACGGAGGCATATCCCGTGTTGGGCATGTAGCTGTGGTGCCCCGTACCCGTTGCCTTGGCCGTACGAATCAGGGCCTCTTTAAAGTGCTCAGGGGGTTCAAGGTTTGGATTTCCCAAGCTGAAGTCAAAGACATTTTCAGCACCGTATTCGGCCTTAAGCCGGGCTCCTTCCTCAAACATCTTCCGAATCCAAGAAGCCTTCTCCAAAACAGCATCAATCTTTGCAGCTATTGTCATGGTAGCCCCTTTCAAATTACCGTGTGATCTATAGAAGATATATGACAAAATCTGCACACTCTTTACCACAATACTGCAAAAATGCAACAAGGCAAAAAAGGCATGACACCAGAAATATTTCGTGTTAGACAGGGTTTCTGCAAAAATGTTCTGGATGCCTCCCATCTCCCATCCTTCCAAGGTAGGAGCATTTTCCGGATGGAGACCGGAAAGGCATTTTAACGGGCTCTCGCCCAATTGGAGAACCCTTTGAGCCGTTCATGGACACCTTTCTCACGCACACGTCTTCGAGCTTTTTCCTGTTAGCGGGCCTGAGTCAACCCTTAGATTTATCAGAGAAAGGGCATGAAAAAGGGCAAGAGGGTTTTGGGAAGCAGCCCCTTAGTGTTTGATTTTGAAGTAGGAGGGATGATGCATCATGACGCGGGCACGTATTGTTGGCACAGGTTCTACAACGCCCAAGAGGATCCTTACAAACAAAGACCTTGAGACCATTGTAGACACCAGTGATGAGTGGATAACGCGGCGAACAGGGATCAAGGAACGCCGGATTTCCTCAAATAGACAACGGGAAGACACGTCAGAGATGGCCACTCGGGCATCTCTCAGGGCCTTGGACATGGCTGGCATCGTGCCCGAAGCCCTCGATATGATTATTGTGGGCACGGTGACGCCGGACCGTCAGTTTCCCTCTGTGGCATGCCTTGTCCAAAAGGAACTCAAGGCTAGCAGTGCCGTAGCCTTTGACGTATCTGCCGGATGTTCCGGCTTTCTCTACGCCCTTTCAGTTGCGGACAATGCCATTGCGACAGGGTGCTGTAAAAACGTGTTGGCCGTGGGCGCTGAGCGTCTTTCCTCTGTGGCAAATTGGGAGGATCGATCCACCTGCGTCTTGCTCGGCGACGGTGCTGGGGCCGTCGTTCTCTCCCCCAGTACAGACGACGATGGCATTCTCTCGACCCACCTGGGATCTGACGGCAGTCTTTGGGACCTCCTCTATTCCTCCAATGGAGCCTCCAAGGTCCCTGAGATCCTGGACACCGTGGAAGGAAAGCCCTTCTTCATGAAGATGGAAGGAAACCGCCTTTTCAAAAAAGCGGTCTCCTGCCTGGCCCAGATTGCTGACTCTGCGTTGAGCCACCATGGTTTGTCTTGTGACAATGTCAGACTCATGGTCCCGCATCAGGCCAACCTCAGGATCATCGAGGCCGTTGCAAAGCGGCTGCATATTCCCATGGAAAGGGTTTACACGAACATCCAGAAATACGGCAATACCTCTTCCGCATCCATACCGATCGCCTTAGACGAGGCCAACGGAGACGGTCTTCTGAAACCAGGGGACTATGTGCTTTTGGTAACCTTTGGGGCGGGATTGACGTGGGGAGCAGCTGTGGTGAAATGGTCCATCTAGTCTACTGCCTCCACTCGTTCCACCTGTGGGACTTCCTTTTTCATATACTTCTCAATGCCGTTCTTGAGCGTCATTTGGGACATCGGACACCCCTTGCAGGCCCCCTGGAGCCGAACCTTCACCACGCTGTCGTCTACCGATACAAGCTCCACATCCCCGCCATCAGCCTGAAGCATAGGCCGTATCTTCTCAATAACCGCTTGAACCGCTTCCTTCATCTTCTTTGTTCCTCCTATTCCTATAGGTTCTGAGAGTCCCCGTTACCATAGACGGAGTCCGTCTTTTTTGCAACCAGTTATTGGTAGAAGGCTCAAGTTTGACAAATTGGTAAAAAGTCGCCATTTAGACGGCCAAGTCAAAAACTCAAAATTGAAGGCGCGCAAAGCCTGTTGCACCACCCTCTTTCACTTGGTTCTGTGAGAGAAAAAGGCCTTTTTGAAACCGCTAAATCTGCTCTCCCGGATCGCTTCTCGCATCTCTTTCATAAGGGACATAAAGTAGTGAATGTTGTGGATCGTATTTAAACGGTAGGCCAGGAGTTCTCTTGCCAAAAAAAGATGGCGCAGGTAGGCCCTGGAGTAATGCCTGCACGTATAGCAGGGACATCCAGCCTCTACAGGTCCTTCATCGTCCCGATACTTCGCATTGGAGATGTTCACAGTGCCACCATGCACGAAGAGTTGTCCGTTTCTTGCATTCCGTGTGGGAATAACACAGTCAAACATATCTGCGCCAAGAGAGACCATCTCCACCAGGTCTTCTGGCGCACCGACGCCCATGACATAACGGGGCAGGGCCTCTGGAAGCAACGGGAGGCTGAAGGCTGCCACCTCCCACATCACCTCTTTGGCCTCGCCGACGCTCAAGCCCCCCAGGGCATATCCGTCAAACCCGATCTCTGTGAGGGCCTCCACAGCCTTGGCTCTAAGCTCATGGAACATCCCTCCTTGGACAATGCCAAAAAGAGCGGCCCGTTCTGTACTGCGGCTTCCTTTGCAGCGTCTTGCCCAGTCCGTGCTCAACGCCAGGGATTTTTCGGCTTCATCGTGGGTAGCCGGATAGGGCGTACACTCGTCCAGACACATCATGATATCAGAACCCAGGGCCTCCTGTATCTTTACGGCCTTTTCAGGGGTCAAAAGGTGCCTGGAACCATCCAGGTGGGACTGGAATGTGACGCCCTCGTCAGCAATCTGCCTGAGTCTTGACAGGCTAAATACCTGGTAACCGCCACTGTCTGTCAAGATAGGACCGTCCCAATGCATGAACCTGTGAAGCCCGCCCAGCTTGGAGATGATGTCGTGGCCGGGACGCAGATAGAGGTGATAGGTATTGGCCAGCACGACTTGAACCCCAAGATTCGACAACTCCTCAGGGGTCACCGACTTGACCGACGCCTGGGTACCCACAGGCATGAAGACTGGAGTCTCTATAGTCCCGTGAGAGGTCTGCATCTTTCCCAGACGAGCGCAATTTTCTTCTGATCTGTGAACGACTTCAAAGGAAAAGGTCATGGCTTTTGAGTAATGGTCTGAGGGCGGTTAGGCCCAAACGGGAGTAACCCGGTTAACGGATGAACATGGCATCCCCATAGCTATAGAACCGATATGTCCGGCATATGGCCTCTCTATATGCGTCCAGGATGAATTGCCTGCCAGCAAAAGCAGAGACCAACATTAACAGGGTGCTCTTGGGAAGGTGAAAGTTGGTGATCAACCCATCGGTCACCTTGAACTGAAAACCGGGAAAGATGAAAAGATCACACTTGCCAGATCCTGGGCGCACACGGCCAGTCTCGTCAGCAGCATACTCAAGGACGCGCACGGAAGTGGTGCCCACTGCAATGACACGCCTGTCCGCCTTCTTGGCCCGATTAATAGCCGATGCAGCCTCGGCTGTGAGCGCGTATGTCTCAGAATGGATCTGGTGATCCCTAATGTCTTGAACCCGGACAGGTAGAAATGTGCCGTACCCCACATGCAATGTGATGGAAACAAACTCAACACCCATTTCCACAATACGTTCTATCAACTCCGACGAGAAGTGCAGACCGGCCGTGGGTGCGGCCACAGCCCCCTTTTCTTTTGCATAGACCGTCTGATAACTCTGACGATCATCACAGGGCGGGGGGCCCTGGCCGTTGCGTTTCACGTAAGGCGGCAGGGGGACTTCCCCTATTTTTTCAACGATGCGGTCTATGTTCTCCCGGCACTGGAAGTCCATGCCGAAGACACCCCGGGCGCCCCCAAGGACTCTTGCACTGAGCCCTTCATCAAAGTGGATGATGGATCCCGGGCGGGGAGGCTTGGAGGCCTTGACCAAACACTCGCAGACAAAGTCTGTTGCACCCTTGTCCTTCCCTCTTTCTCGGACAGCAGCAGGAGCCTCCACCGAAGCCTCATTTGCCATCGCTCCTGGATAGTCCAAGAGCAGGACCTCCACCTTGCCCCCCGTTTCCTTGGTACCTGCCAGGCGCGCTGGAACCACGCGCGTGTTGTTGACAACCAACAGGTCCCCAGAGTGCAGAAGCCCCACAAGGTCTAAAAACCGGTGGTGGGATATGCTCCCATCCGCTCTTGCCAACGCCATTAAGCGTGATTGATCTCGAAAATGGGCAGGCGCCTGAGCGATGAGGTGCTCAGGAAGGGTATAATCATAGTCACTTAGCAAATACATGATGATAGATTCTGCGTCGCTCTTGTGGCAGAGACCACCCCTGTTTTGGCCACCGTGCTATCGTCTGGCGATGTAGACAAGACCAAGGCCGCATACCATCAGCAAAAACCCTATAAGCCGCAAGGACCCATCGGGCAGCTCCACCATCTTTTGGATCCACGTCTTCATCTTGGCAGGTGCGGCAAAATAGGGAAGCCCTTCGACAATCATTACCATCCCTAGCACACAGAGAAAATACTCCATCATGTCCCTCACAGCCCGTTTTGGGCACTTGGTTATAGTACCCCCCAATTTCCTTTGTCAAAAGAAAAGGGGGCAGGGCTATTTGCCTTTTCCGGTCATATTTGTTAAAGGAGGGCGGATTCAGACGCCCAAGGATGTAGCAATGAAGGTATCAGACATCATCTGGAAGCCCTCTGGAACATACATAGAAGGCTCCCGTATGAAGGGTTTCATGGACACGTGGGGCATGAGGACCTACAAGGAACTGTACCGCAAGTCCGTGGAAGACATCACATGGTTCTGGCCTGCGGCCCTGGACTACTTGGGTGTCCATTGGCACCGGCGATATGACACCGTCCTTGATCTGGACGGGTCTAAATCATTTGAAAGGGCCAGATGGTTTGTAGGAGGGAAACTCAGCATTGCATATCATTGTCTGGACCGCCACGCCATGGATCCTCGTGCCGCAAACCGTTTGGCCTTTATCTGGGAGGCAGAAGACGGGACCACAGAGAAATGGACCTATCTTGACCTTTACAGGGCTTCCAACCAGTGCGCCAATGCATTAAAGTCCTTGGGCATCAAAAAAGGGAGCACTGTAGGGTTCTACATGCCCATGATCCCTGAACTCGTAGTCGCCTTCTGGGCCTGTATGAAGCTGGGGGCTCCTCTTATCCCGATCTTTTCCGGTTTTGGTGCAAAGCCCCTGGCCGTGAGGCTTGCAGATGCCAAGGCAAGGGTCCTGTTGACGGCTGACGTGGGTTTTTATAAGGCCAAACCGATCCCCCTTAAGGCCACCTGTGACGCTGCCGCCCAAGAGGTGCCCAGCCTCCGGCACATGGTGGTGGTCAAGCGGCAAGAGCACCACGATATTTCATGGCATGAGGGCCGCGACCTATGGTGGCACGAGCTGGTCCCCAGACAATCTGCGGCCTTTAAGACAGCGATCCTTGATGCCGAAGATCTTGCCATGATCCTCTACTCCTCAGGCACCACGGGCAAGCCAAAGGGCACGCTTCATCGCGTGGCAGGGGTCTTCGCCCAGGTGGTAAAAGAACTAGGCTTTCATTTTGATGTCAAAGCGGACACCAGGTTCTATTGGATTACCAACATCGGATGGATGATGGGCCCGTGGGAGATCATGGGAGTCCAGCATTTTGGGGGCTGTTACCTCATCTATGAGGGAAATCCCTTTTACCCCGATCACAAGCGGATTCTTGACATGGTCGTGCGCCACAGGCTAACCCATTTGGGTCTTTCTCCCACATACAGCCGAAGCCTGAAGACAAAGGGCGATGACTGGATCAGTCCATATGACCTGTCATCGTTGAAGTTTCTGGGCTCCACCGGCGAACCTTTCGATCCAGAGAGCTACATGTGGGTCTTTCAGACGATTGGGCATGGTCAGGTGCCCATCATCAATATTAGCGGGGGCACGGAGATGTGTGGCTGCCTTGTATCGCCCTCTCCCCTGACGCCGCTCAAGCCCTGCTCAGTCGGCATGCACGGGTTGGGCATGGCCATCGGGATTGCCGACGACGAAGGCAATCTTATGGACGTGGGCAAGGGTCACCTCGTGGTGTTAAAGCCCGCCCCATCGCTGACCAGGGGCTTTCTGGGTGACTGGCAGCGGTATATAGACACGTACTTCTCATGGGAAAAGAATCCAGGGGTCTGGTACCACGGCGATTACATCAGTCGCGATGAAGAGGGACAACTGACCCTTCACGGCCGGTCTGATGACACTATCAATGTGGCCGGTGTTCGGACCGGGGCCGGCGAGATCGAGTCTGCTCTCATGGACCATGAGGCGGTAAAGGAATCGGCTGTTATTGGCGTGCCTGATAGAATAAAAGGTTCTGACATCGTCTGTTTTGTAATTCTAAAAGAAGGGCATAAAGGCTCTGAGCAGCTAAAAACAGAGATTGCGCAATATGTGATTGGGACCATGGGGAAGAATCTCAGGCCCAAGGCTGTTGAGATCGTGCCGGATCTTCCCAGGACCAGATCTATGAAGATTGTAAGAAAAGCCATCCGAAAGAAGTACATGGGTGAAGATCCCGGTGATCTTTCCTCTGTGGAAAACCCGGAGGCATTGGAGCAGATAAAAGTGTCTAAAGTGAACTAGAGTGAGCTAAAGTGCCTAAAGTTATTACTTCTGCAATGAACCACACCAATGTTGTCATTCCGGCGAAGGCCTGTCGAAGCCTCAAGGCCGAACGGCCGGAATCTAGACAGTTACTGGATGCAGGATCAAATCCGGCATGACAGGTTTCGTATAATTTGTTGTCGGGTCAATGGCAAATGAAGAGCGGCCCTGCTGGCCTTCCGCTCAAGCAACTTTAGCTCACTTTAGGCACTCTAGGCCCTTTAGACACTTCTCCCTGTTTCCATAAGCTTCTTTTGTTTTGACCTTAAGAAAAGGATTTTCGACTTTGAACTATGAAACCGTTATAGGCTTGGAGGTCCACGCCCAATTGCGGACAAAGAGCAAGATCTTCTGCCGTTGCTCAACGGAGTTTGGCGCACCGCCCAATACCCATACCTGCCCGGTCTGTCTTGGGATGCCTGGAGTCCTTCCGGTCTTAAATCGCAAGGTAGTGGACTATGCCCTCCGTATGGCCTTGGCCACAAACTGCACCATTTCTTCTTCTAGCCGCTTTGCCCGCAAGAACTATTTCTACCCTGATCTTCCGAAAGGGTATCAAATATCCCAATATGAGCTTCCTATCGCGGAGCATGGACACATTGTCATTGAGGTCAACGGCAATAGCAGGCCCATCGGCATTACCCGCATACATATGGAAGAGGATGCGGGGAAACTTATTCACCACGCCTATCGACCTGTGAGCATGGTCGATTTCAATCGCACCGGCGTGCCTCTCATAGAAATTGTGAGCGAACCCGACATGCGCACACCGGAAGAGGCCGGAGCCTACCTGCGACAGCTTCGAGCCATTGTTCGATATTTGGAGATATGTGATGGCAATATGGAAGAGGGAAGTTTCAGGTGCGACGCCAACATCTCTATCCGTCCTGTGGGCGCTGAGACCTTTGGAACCCGCACCGAGCTCAAAAACATGAACTCTTTTAAGCATGTGGAGAGCGCCCTCTTCCACGAAATCGAGCGGCAAACGGCCGCGATCGAAGATGGCAGTGAGGTCGTTCAGGAAACCCGCCTTTGGGACCCCGACAAGGGGATGACTGCCCCCATGCGCGGCAAAGAGGAGGCCCATGATTACCGCTATTTTCCAGACCCGGATTTGCTTCCACTGGTAATCGATAAAGAGTGGATTGAAGAAATCCGCGGCAGCCTCCCTGAACTCCCCGATGCCAAGAGGCAGCGTTTTATTGCGGACCATGGCCTTGCCCCTGACGATGCAGCACTTCTGACGAGCTCTCGAGCCATGGCAGACTATTTTGAAGCCTGCACAGAACACTTTCCAGAGTCAAAAACTGTCTGCAACTGGGTCGTGGGGCCCCTCTTGGCCAAATTGAATGAGGTGAAAAGGACCATTAAAGAGTCACCGGTGTCTGCCGAGCGACTGGCAGAGCTGTTGCGATTGATCGATTCGGGCATTATCAGCGGAAAAATTGCGAAGACCGTGTTTGAAGAGATGGCATCAACAGGTAAGGCGCCACATAAAGTAGTCCAAGAAAAAGGACTGGTGCAAATTACTGATAAAGACGAGATTAGAGAGGTCGTCAAACAGGTGTTGGCCGACCATGGAAAGGAGGTTTCAGACTACAGGGCAGGCAAAACCAAGTTGTTTGGTTTCTTTGTTGGGCAGGTCATGAAGGCAACCAGGGGCAAGGCAAATCCTAAATTGGTTAATGACATGTTGAGGCAGGTGTTGGAGTCCTAAAGTAAGTTCTCTTGGCCCGTGCTTGCATTCAAACAGGAGGAAAGACGCCCCCAATACAATGACTACACTAGAATCGAGGAGGTCGAACATGATGAAGAAGAGTTGGTTTTTTCAGGTCGCTTTTGCTGGCTTAGGTTTGCTTCTGGCTGCCAGCATGGCCCAAGGCGCAGGCTTTGCACTCTATGAAGGAAGTGCCCGGGGAAATGCATTAGGTGGAACCCTTGTGGGCCGGGCTGATGATCCTTCTGCTCTTTACTACAACCCTGCTGGGATAACGCAGCTTCCGGGAACGCAGTTCATGGGTGGGGCCACGATTATTTATCCCAAGGCCGATGTTGTTACCCTTAGCCCAAGTGGCAAGACATCGACTGAGACTGAGAGTAATACCTTTTTTCCACCCCATCTCTATTCAACCTACCAGATGGGCGAGTCCGTCTGGCTGGGCCTTGGAGTCTACTCGCGTTTTGGGTTGGGTACTGAATACGACGACGACTGGCCGGGTAAATACAACATCTACAAAGCATTTGTAGAAACCTTAAGCGTCAATCCTAACGTGGCCTTTAAGGTCAGTGATGAACTCTCTTTAGCTGCCGGCGTTTCTGCCGTGTGGCTTGACCTGGAATTGGAACAAAAGATCCTCACCCCTGCAGGGGATGTTGACCAGGAACTCACCGGCGATGACTGGGGTTACGGCTACAATCTGGCCGCCCACTATAAGGCCTGCGACTGGATGACTCTGGGCCTGTCCTATACAAGTGAAGTGGACCAGAAAGCCAGAGGCGACGCTAAGTTCGATAAACCAGCAATCCCCGATCTTGACCCGGTCTTCAATAACACCGGGGTGAGGGGAGACATCACATTGCCTGATATGGTCTTTATGGGTGTAACGCTTTATCCTGCTGACCGGTGGAGCCTGGAATTCGACGCCATATGGACCGGCTGGAGCGACTATGATGCCCTTGTTATAGAATATGATAGTTTCATTGCTGTGGATCCGAATACAGGTGTGCCAATAACAAAGGTCGCGAGAGAGAAAGACTGGGATGATGTGTGGCGGTTTCAAGTTGGCGTGGAGTACAAGGCCACAGATTGGCTAGATCTTCGCCTCGGGTATGTCTTCGATGAGTCACCTGTCCCGGACGAGACAGCAGACTATCTTATACCGACGGAAGATCGCCAGCTCTATAGCATCGGCTGCGGCATCCACTGGGATGCCTGGGTTGTAGATTTGTCGTACACCTACCTGGAAAGTGACACCCGCACGGTGGCTGCAAGGCCTGACGAAGGCATATTTCCTTCCGAATTTGAAGACGGCTACACCCACCTAGTGGGCGTGAGCGTGGGCTACACATTCTAGCTGGGCCTTTCTTCCGTCCCAACGGTTTTTGAAAAAGTCGAATAGCTCCCCCTCCCGGCGCTTAGCTGCAAGCAAGGGAGGGGGAATTCCATCTTTTGGCGTTCTATAAGACACGTCCTGCTAGAAGGTCTATCAAGAGACAGAACCATCATTGACGAGGCACAAACCCATGGTGGACACAATCGCTTGGAAAAACAATCAGGTCGTTATGATCGACCAACGAAAACTGCCTGCTCAGGAAAAGTACGTGGTCTGTAACAATCACAGATCAGTCATTCGTGCGATCAAGGATCTTGTTATTCGCGGGGCACCGGCTATTGGCGTGGCTGCGGCCATGGGGGTGACTCTCGGTGCCCTCAAGCTTCGTGCTACTCAAGTCGTGCCTTTCATGGCCAAGTTTGATGGGATTTGCCGTGAAATGGTCGCCGCTCGGCCAACAGCTGCAAATCTGGCATGGGCGGTGGAGCGGATGAGACGGGTAGCAGACGAGACTAGGGACGGGGGCGTGGAAGGAGTAAAAAGTCGTCTTGTAGAAGAGGCAAATCAAATCCTAGCAGAAGATATAGCCATCAACCAGCTCATGGGACGTCACGGCCAGTCCTTGCTAAAGGACGGAGACCGGGTATTGACTCACTGCAATGCAGGGGCATTGGCCACCGGCGGCTACGGAACGGCACTGGGTGTGGTCAGGGCCGCTGTTGAGGCTGGAAAGGGTGTAGAAGTTATTGCTGATGAAACCCGTCCCTTTCTTCAAGGGGCACGCCTTACAGCCTGGGAAATGAAGCACGAAGGCATTCCTGTCACGGTCATTACAGATAATGCCGCAGGATATATGATGCAGCAGAGCCAGATAGACGCCGTCATTGTGGGTGCTGATCGCATTGCAGCAAACGGGGATGTGGCCAACAAGATCGGTACCTACATGGTTGCTGTCTTGGCCAAGGTTCACAAGGTTCCTTTCTATGTGGCCGCCCCACTGTCGACGATAGATCTTTCCACGAAGACCGGCAAACAGATCCCCATTGAGCAAAGGGATCAGAAAGAGGTGACCCATTTCCGCGGAAAAAGAATCGTACCGGATGGCGCAGGTGCCCAGAACCCCGCCTTTGACGTGACCCCTCACCGATATGTCTCTGCCATCATCACCGAAAAGGGGATCATCCCCCCTCCCTTCAAGGCCAGGATACGGGGTTTTTTCAGCACGGCATAGGGGTTGCGGTTCAATAGGTATCCCTACCTGGCGGACATGCAGTTGGAAAAGGGAACAGCAAGACCCCTTTGAGCCTTCAGGGTCTGTTGGGATGACTGCAAGTAGCAATCTTTGACTTTTGTCCAAACCATCATGAAAGGGCGACATAATGTCTAAGGAAAAACAGGGAGTCAAAGTCAACTTTCCAGAGCGTTTGCATGGGGGAGTATACGCCAACAACATGCTTGTGAGGCATACAAGAGAGGAGTTTATCATGGATTTCCTCGTGGTGGCGCCACCTACCGGGGCGGTGACCGCCAGGGTGATTATTAGCCCTGGACACATGAAGCGCGTCATCGCTGCGTTGCAGGAAAACATGAAAAAGTACGAGCAGTCCTTTGGCCAGGTCGAAGCGGCCCCGGAGCCGACACCCAGCGGTTTTCATTCATTCACGAAACACTGATTGAGCAACAGAAGCCGCTTGTATTTGCAGATTTCAGGGCACCCCTTGATCCGGAAAAACGGGAAACATCCTTCTGTGCCCGACTGCCCATGTCATGCACAGCGCTTCAGAGAATGGAACAGCATATGCTCCAACCCCCAATAAAAGGTTTTGTTCAAACATCGTCCACAGATTGGCCTGGGTACACCTGTGCCGTCGTCTATCTCCCGTACTGCAACTTGAGATGCCCTTATTGCCACAGCCATGAGCTCGTCTTAAAGCCAGACACCCTGGAGTCTTTTCCACTTGAAACGATACTCCAACACCTTGAATCTAAAAAGGATTCTATCTGCGGCATCTGCGTCACAGGCGGGGAACCTACCATACACCGCGGCCTGCCCGGGCTGCTCAGGATGATTCGTGAGGCCGGCTACAAGACCAAGGTCGACACCAATGGCACGGAACCCGAAGTCTTGGAGCATCTTATTGAACACCAACTTCTGGACCTTGTGGCCATGGATCTTAAAGCCCCATTGGATGAGGCCGCCTACGAACGCTGTGCTGGTGTGTTTGTACCGATGAGCATCATAGAGCAATCCATCAAGGTCATCACCACGGCAGGCATTCCGCACCTATTTCGATGCACAGTCGTCCCCTCACTCCTAACCGAAACCGACATCTACTGCCTGGCCCAAGAGCTGAAGAATCTCTTGGGTGTCCATATGGCTCCATCCCTAACCCTCCAGAGTTTCGATCCTGCGGATCCCTTTGAGCCTGCCCTCAAGGACGTGGAGCCCTTCACTAAGGAAACCCTTTCGCAAATGCAGGAAAGGGTGAATCGTATCCTTGGGTAACCTCTTCTGCTTTGCCACTTGACAGGCAAGGGGCCTTCTCCTATCCTTGCGCTGCTTAAGGAGATGCGCTGATAGCCGCGATGGTCTTACAGAGGCCAAAGCGAACAGGACGGAGAGAGCAAAAGGGGCTTTTTGCGACTTCATCCATTTTCTTATGGCTATCGCCAAGACGCCACCAACAGGTTATGAGGAGGATCGGTATTGAAAGCTGACAGGAAAAGACGATGCTATGGGTTCGTTCTGCTGTTGTCTTTACTCTTTCTTGCTACTTCAGGGGCGACGGCCAGGGAGCCTTACCGGCTGGTCATCGTGCCTTTCAAGATAAACGCAGACAGGGATCTTTCATTCCTAAAAGAGGGCATCCTTGACATGCTCACGTCGCGACTCTCAGTGGAAGGCAAGGTAGCAGTGATTTCAAGGGGAGAGACGGCAGCGGGGCTCCGGAAGACACCGGGACCCGTCAACGAACCTGCTGCTCGGACGCTGGGCCAGAACCTCAAGGCAGATTACGTTCTTTTTGGAAGTCTGACCATGCTTGGCGAAAGCCTAAGTCTAGATGGCAAGCTTTTGGATGTTCACGGAAAAAGGCCAGTTGTCACCTTGTTCAAGGAGGGCCGTAAGATCGACGAGGTGATCCCTCAAATCAGCCTTTTTGCCAAAGAGATTAAGGAGAAGGTCTTTGGCGTCCCTGTGACTGCGGCCCCCAAGATAGCAGAAACCCCTGCCGAGGCCCCTCGGCCCGGCATTTATGCCCATCCCGAAACCCTCTTGGCCAGTGAACCAAGGGAAGAAGTAGCGTCTTCGAAGCCTGAACCTGCTCCCACATTGGAACGCGGTTTCGCTGAGCCTGCCCCTTCCGTGCAGGAAGGAGGGTTTGCTGAACCTCCTGGCACATCGCCTGCTTATAAAAAGCCATCTGCGTTCTGGGCCAGCAGAAACTTTAGGGCAACCATCAACGGGATCGCCCTTGGAGACGTGGATGGCGACCAGAAGACGGAAGTGGTCTTCATCACTGACCGGCGCGTTTTTGTCCATCGCTTTCAGGACCAGGGCCTTGTCAAGGTATGGGAAAAGAGCGGGGATAGGGGGTGCAGATACATAGCTGTTGACGTGGGTGACGTAAACAACAATGGCCTGGCAGAAATATTTGTCACGAACGTCAAGAACCCTGGGGATCGTCTCGGCTCCTTTGTGCTGGAATGGGACGGAAGGGCCTTCAAACGGATCAGCGAAGACGCCAACTGGTATTACCGCGTAGCAGATCTGCCTTACCAAGGCCGAGTCCTTCTAGGACAAAAACGCGCCATGGATGAGCCCTTTGCAGACCGGGTGTCTGCCCTCACATGGCAAAACGGTGAATATCAACCGCAAGAGCCTGTAACCCTGCCCAAAAGGGCCAATCTTTTTGGCTTTGCGCAAGGTGATGTGACCAATAAGGGACTGCAAACCACTGTGGCCTTTGACAGAGAAGACCATCTTCGTTTGTTCAGCCTCTCGGGCGACGAAAAATGGAGGAGCGGCGAGGTCTTCGGCGGGAGTATGAATTATGTGGAGTCTTGGGTAAAAAACTCCGACATCGCAGACAGGCTCTATCTCCCCCAACGGATCTACGTTCTTGACCTGGACGGGGACGGTAAGCAGGAAGTCGTAGTTCCCTCCAATGAGGGTCAGATGGGCCGCCTGTTCGCCAAGCTCCGATCCTTCTCCTCGGGTCACATGACATCCCTGGCCTGGAACGGTCTCACACTGGTACCAGAGCTACAAACCCCCAAGCTGGAAGGCTATATCAGCGATTTCGGCATTGGTGACTTTGATAATGACGGCGCAAAGGAAGTGGTCGTCGCCCACGTGGGCAAGGCACGGATCCCTGTGTTCGGCGGGGTCTCAAGTTCTATCATCAGCTACGAGATCACGGGCGCGTCATCAGGCCGAGATTAAAAATCCGTCCTGTGTTGAATCCCATGGACGCTCAAATAGGGCAGAATTCCCTCGATTGTACCGTCGTGAACGATGAATGTCCAATAACGAACAGAGAAATTGCTGAAGTACTAGAAAGAACGGCTGGCTTCCGCTCCGTCAAATAGAAAACCATGGTTCTGCAGTTCGAGATTCCCTTTCCCACACTCTTCTGTTCTTTGTTCTTTCCATCTTAACAGGCACAAAAAAAGCCCCGGGGAATTTTCCCCGGGGCTCTTGTTAGAGAGATTACAAAAGGACCTAACTAGAAGTCCATCCTCAACAACGCGCCAGCGAACCAGGCCTCAGGCCCGTCGGCCTCATCCACGCTGTTCACAGGATCATCCCCATGATCGTAGTAGGAGAATTCCGGGATGACCCAGAAATTGTCCGCAAAGGGGATCTTTGCATTGACAAAATAGGACATCTGATCATCCTCGTCCCCGTCGGCCAGCAAATCGTTTTCAGACGCAGTGTAGCCCACGCCCAGGGTAATGGTTGCCGGGTCCAGAGGAAAAGCCAACTGGACATAGCCGCCGTAACAATCGCTGTCCTCGAAGTCGCCATCAGCAAAGTCAACCTGCGCATAGGCGGCGGCCTCCCGGTTCCAGAGGCCGAAGTTACCTAAGTTCTGCCCGTAATGGACGCTACCCTTGATATCAGCAGCCCCCAGGGCGAACTTGCCGTTCAGATAAAGAAGCCAGGAATCCAGGTCTTCTTCATCCATGACACCCGCTTCCGTGGCCTGAATTTGGTTCCAAGCAAAACCAGGATTCAGAAACAGGTTGTCCTGCTTGATCTCCCAGCCCACGCAGAGCTTGGGGAAGTCGGCCTCACCAAGGTCCACACCTATGCCGCCGTCTTCCGGGTCCGGCTGGATGGCAGCCAGGTAGAGCCCGCTGTCAAGGGTCAGCTTGATCTGGGGCTGGCGGCTATCCCAGAGGCAGCCGTACCCGATGAAGTAGTTCTCAGCGTCGATCTCACGAACATGGACGCCGCCAAGATCCTTAAGCCGAGGCGCCATCTGGTCTGAAATGAAGGTGTAAGGGTCGTAGTTCTGACCCACCATGAGGCTACCGCCGTTGAATTTCCAGGTGCCGTAAAGGAGGCGAGTGTATGCCGAGTTACTGCCCCGGCCGTCACCCTTGAGGCCAAGCTCAAAGTGCCCGCTCAACTCTTCACCTTTCCATTTAGCCCCGAACCGACTAAAGTCTCCGAGCTCTACCATAATGGTGTCATAGTCGGCTCCAGTCCCAGTGTCGTTTGGTTCAGTGTCCCACCAGCCCACAGCCAGCCTCATGGAGGCATAGGGCTCAAAACCTGCCACGGCAGGCATGGCAAACAGAGCCAGTAACGTAATTGCCAAAAAACCTATTGCTAACTTCTTCATGCTCTTTCCTTTCCTCCTGTTAGTGAAAAAAGAAAGTTTTTTCGGTTAGTTCCAATGCCTCGCCCCTCCTCAAGGGTGAGGCCCCATAGCCGACCAGGCATCACCTCCTCTTCTGCCTTGCTCCCTTAACTTTCTAATATTACGGCATTTTCTTGAGATAGTGCCCTGATTGGCCCAACTTTTAGCCTTCACCAATACACATGTCAAGCATAATCTTCAAGAAATTCGCAATTACGGAGCTCTTTTGACAGGAGCAACCTCATATAAATCCAGGGGTAGAACCTGCCACAGAGAGATTTTCTGGGATTTTATTGTATTATATCAAATGGATATGCCCATTGACCAATAGGCCTCTACGCCGAATCGACAGCTTTTTAGTCCCAAAGAGACCATGATAATGTTCAGGAAAAGGGTGTCATCGCAATCTGGATGTAAGAACAGAGATTGGGGCGTGGCAAGTCATGGTGTAGGGAGAATGGATTTATGGATGCTTTGGGCAACTCTGTCTAGTCGGGGGGAGCCACCAGGTCATTGCCTTCTATCTTGCCTTTACCGCTCACAAGGGCGGCTTCTGCTGCATCACGGCCAAAAAGCTTGAGCACTTTGACCTTGCCTTTATAGGGACCCCGTTGAAACCCCATGGAGACCTTGGCAACAGGGTGGACGATCTCTTTGCCAGGGCCGTACACGGATAAGATGTCCCCAACCTTCAATCCAGATGCAGCACCGGCGGTAAGGTAGATCTGTTTTCCTTCCACCATAGCAACACGGGAGTACCAGTCATATTTGGATGCCTTCTTCTCTAGAGTCTCTGCCATGGCAGCCACGAGCTCGCCCAAGACCTTCCTTGTTCCGGCAGCGCCTGAAGAGGCTGATGCTGCTTCCTGGGCCGTTGTGATGGACCTTCCGGAAAAGCCATCTACGATGGCGTATTCCAGGCTGCCCTCAACCTTCTTCCCCTTGGCGTCCAATCCCAGCTTCTCCACAAAGACGACCAAGCGGGCAGCCGGATAGGTTCCCAGGGCCTGGGCAACCTTTTCCATGTTCTTAGGACCGGAAACTAAGCCTTGTTGCATGAGGATCTCTTCCACTTCCCCAGGTCCCATCAAGAGAACCTGAGAACGCCTGGCAGACAGGCTGCCCAGGGCCCCAAGAAGGGCTTCTTTCACATCTGGCGCTGCTTCATACACCTTGGGATAGACGACCATTGCCGCCTTGAATGGAAGTCCTCGTGAGGATGACGCCCCTGCAGTCTTCAGAGGCATCGCAGGCACTGCAGAAGGCTTGGCCGCCGCAACCACAGGCCGTGGCTCCTTTCCAGGTGGCTCCAATGTTTGCCCCTCTTGAACAGCCTGCTCCAACGCTTCCAGACGTCTTTCCGTATCTTTCTGTTTTTCCTCCTGTTCCTCTCGGCTTTTTATCCACTCCCGGAGGTCAACCCCTGTCCCTTTCTCTTTTTGGCTGAAGTACTCGCCCGAGACCATCCAGGGATGCTCTTGGAGTTGTTCGTCCCAAGCCTGGCGCGATTTTTCCTCTGCCGTCAGTTCTTCCTTTGGTTCCCTGGCCTGAGCGGCGCCCTTCCCCGTAACGCAGGCAGTCGAGAGACCCCACAACAAAACCAGAAGACCAATGATCGCGAATCGCATCCTAGGAAATAGCATTGGATCACCCTCTCTTTACGCAAACCAAAGGGAGAAGAAGTCCTCCCTTTTTTCGGGGCAGTATGGGAAAAGCCCCCTCATATGTCAAGGAGAAATCCCCCAACGGGCGTGGTTGAGCAATCTCCTGCAAGCAAAGAAAGGCCCAGCCTGGCATCTACCAGAACTGGGCCTTTGGTTCATGCAAAAGGGCAAAAGCCCTTGTTGGATTATGAGACTAGAAGAACCAGATCAGCTCCGCGGCAAAGCGCATGGAGACATCATCCGATGCTTCTCCATCGGCGAAGTCCACCCCACGGGCATAGGCGTCCAGGGCCTGGGTAATGTCCTCTGCACCATCACCCGGGAAGAGGAACGATGCCCCACCCTTGAGGGTCACCTGATCATAGAGCTTGTAAGAAAGCTCGTTATTCCACTCCACACCCATGAATTCATCAATTTCCACACCGGTAAGCCCAATAGCAGCGCGCTCATAGAATGCCTCTACAGACTCTTCGGCCTCAAACCACATGGCCATGACGTTGGACTTGAGGCCAAACTTGCCCCATGCCGCCTTCACGCCACCACCCAGCATGATGAAACCAGGGTTGTCATAGTCGGCGCCACCGTTGATGCCGCCGCCATTCCAAAGTTGTGTACCGTAGTATGCGGGGAAGAAGCTATATTCGATCTGTCCCAGGAGAGGATTGCCGTCATGGGCGATCCCCTGCTCGGTCCCGAACCGCGGCGAGAACCGGGTAATACCCACCACCTCGGTCCAGCCTTCCAGGTCATCGTCGGCGGGATCGTCATCACCTGACAACCAATAGCCACCAACGTGGGCTTCAAACTTCTTCAGCCCCACCGTGTCACTCAGGTCAATGGCCACATCTCCAAAGGCTGCCATGGAATCTATGTCGGCTTCAAGGCCGTCGGCACGGTCAAAGTCACCCGTGGCGTAAGCCACCTCAAACATGGGATTTAGTCTACCCTGGGTGCATTTTCCCTGGAGGCCGAAGACGTAGTGGTCTACATCATTGCCCCCCACGCGGTTCCGGTGGTACATGCCGAAGCCTTCCAGGACCTTGCTGTCGCCAAAGTCATACCCGAGCTTGCCGTAGTAGAAGTCCCGGTCTTGATCCTGGCCCTGGTCTGGTGCCCCCAAGGGATTGATCTCCACGCCGAGAAACTTTTCATCGGCGTAACCGGATTCATCCTCAATCTTCTTGATCCAGACGGCTTCCCACATCCAGTTGTCTGCAGCGCCTTTCAGGCCCAGACCCGGATCATCGTCTGCGTAAAGGAACCCACCATAGCCGATGTCCACACCACGGGCGTCCCATCCACCCCAGAGGCGTGAGTTGATGGCAGGCAGATTAAAACTGGCATTCAAGCGCTCTACACCAAACTGCTGGGTCTGGCGCCCCCAGGCAAAGTCTGTGCGGTCTGCCGTATGGCTCTGAAAGAGGGTGTCCACTTCCAGCATGAAGTAGACGTCCCAATCCTGCTCATGGGCAAAGTTAAAGAAGAGGCGATGCTCACCGCGGATGTAGCTGTCCTTTACCGCGCCGGCCCCCTCAGTGAGATGGCTCTTTGGGCTGTCGCCCAGGCAGGCCATAGGAGCCAAGGCCCTGGCGGCTGTTAGCTCCTGCGCACTGGTGAGGTCATCGCTTAGTCCAAAGTCCCGATCCACCTCAGCCGTGGGGATGATCCGGACCTGTGCGCCCATCCTAAGGGAAATGTCTCCGGGCACCGTTACCTCTACCGTGCCTGGTCCAGCTATGGCTGGTGCGGCCAAAAAGAGAGCCAATACGAGTACAGACACACTTATTCCAATTCTCTTCATTCTTTCTCCTCCTGTTAGTGTTTAAGGGATTGATGCAGCCATGTCCAAAAGGACATCGGCTGCGACACTCGGCAACAAGGAAACCCCACCCCCTTTCTTGGTGGTTATGTTGTAACAAACCAGAATTACAATGCTTTTTAACATGCAAACCGCGGGACTCGGCTCTTATACATGGTTGCCGTTCAGTTGTCAAGCATTTCAATTATTTCAACAGTGAATCACAGGAAATTTCGTCATCCAAGTGGCAGTGAATGCCGGAAGGCTTATCTAAAAGTACGCAGTGAAATAGTAACCTTACGGTCTTGTGGTGAAAAGGGAGAAACTGGTCCAGACTGCCAACGGACCGGGGCACTGTATGATGACCAGGGGTAGAAACGCGGGATGAAGTCAGGCTAATTTTCGACATTACAAGGGAATTTACGGCACGGGGAAGCTGGCCATCACCTCCTTGAATCCAGCCGCAGCCAGTTCTTCCGCGGTGAGCCATCCGCCGCCCCTTTTCAAGAAGCTGCCCAATTTCAGAAGATTCTCGTCAAGACTGCGCTGGGTCTCATCAAAGGCACGGCCCCATAGGGTACGACCGTCAGAGACACGGATCAGCTCTATGGCAAAGGCAACGGACGCTGGCGTGGTCACGGACAGGGATGTCCCTGCACGTTCTCTGAAGCGGTAAAGGGTCCCGCCGATGACAGCATCTGCCTGAAGGCTCTTTCCCATCTGGATGAGAAGAGAGCGATCTGCCCCACGAAGGTCTTGAGAGGGCATCTTGGAGGTCACACCCTGGACCGTCCAGAAAGGAATAGGCTTATAGGGGGTGTCTGACTCCAGAAAGGCCATGAGCTCTTCGTTCATGAACGTATCGGCCCCTGCCTCAATGGTCCCTGTTTGCACGAAATACTCGCATTCAAAACACTGAACCGTTGCCCCTGCATCGTAGTATTCGGTAGCGGCTTGAAAGGGGAGGACCAAAACGGTTTTGATATCCCTTACCTGCTCAGTATAACGCCGTGAAACCCGCTGCCCTGAACCACATCCCCAAAGAAAGCTTCCTGCCAGTACGACAACCAGCCACCATTTGATTCTTTGCGCCACTCTAACGTCCATCTCCCTGTCCCTCCTCTTTCAGTTTGCCTCTTGTGACGCCAACAGCGATCCGGCCGTCACCGGCCCTCACAAGTTCCTCTGGATTCGATTTGACCAGCAGTTGGCGCAAAGGTCTGAGAAGGCCGTCCACACAGTCCGATATCACAAAAAAGGCAAAAACGCTCCCCCTCAGAAGTGTTGCTTTTTCAAGGGCACGTCAGGTTTACTCCTCTACTTGCTTCTTCCGATGCTGAACATAGGCGTCTCGAATGGATGTGTAGGGATCAATCGCCGCATCTTTTAAAGCCTCGTAGTCTCCGATCCTAAAGGAGGTCTCGTTTATAGTATCCCAGGTGGTGATGGCCAGAGACGCTGCCATCGGTTCTACATAGCGAACGGGATCTAAGTAAGTCTCTCCCACGAGTCCCACAGAATCACGGGCCGTGGAGGGGCCCAGAAAGGGCCAGACAATGTAAAAACCGTTGCCCATGCCCCAGGCGCCAAAGGTTTGTCCCAAATCCTCCTCAGGCGGATTGAGTCTCGGGCAATCCTTGGCCGGATTGCCAAAGCCAAGAATCCCCCATGTCGTATTCATAAAGAATCTTCCAAATTCACCTGCTGCCCGACTGCCCTTTGCCTGCAATAGGCAGCTCACAAAACGGATAGGAAAGGAAAGGTTATGGAAGAAATTTTTCACCCCTTCTCTGACTTCCTCTGGCACGGCCCATCGGTACCCCCTTGCCACGGGCTTCAGGACCCAGAAGTAGAACTTGTCATTGAAATGATACATCCCCTTGTTCCAGTAGTAGATCGGGTCTGCTATGTCTACTACCTCTTCTTCTTCCTCATATTCTTCCCACATATCCGAAGGGGCCTCATCTGCCGTTGCTTGGACGATTTCTATGGGCGTTGACAAGGCTTGATCCGCAAATGCATCTCTTCTTGCTTTACTCTCATGGCTTGATGCCTCTGCCCGTGCCACGAAAGACAGGGAACTCACGTTCGAAGTCGGGATGACCAGCAACGCACCTAAGACGACAACACATGTTACACACTTCATGGGCTTTCTCGCTCCTCTTATCCTTGTGTCATGTATCTATGCGTTATCTACCTTCCTGCGTAGAATTTTCATCAATTCTTCGGGAGGCCCCTTTGAAAGGATCTGATCGAACCGAATAAGCGAGCCCATTCTCCACAGGAGAGCTACCCCAGCCCCCGTGGCGTGCCTTTACCGTATCCGGCCGCGGCCAAGACCAAGGTCAATGGCCCATGGCGGCGCTGCTCGAGTCGTTATAGTAGGTGGGGCGGGTGAAGCTTGGTGCAGATGAAATAGTAGGTGTGTCAAGACTTGTTCCCTCCGATTTGGCAATAGAGGGATGGGGAAATCAGCTGAACGAAAGCCTACAGCCATTGCCACCCTCCATCTTTGCACAGCTACTAAAGGCATTGGAGGCTGAAGAGAAGCGGATTCCCCCATCGCGAGGCCTCAATTACATAGAAAAGACCCAAACCAGAGCCCTGCCGCTTCCCAGAAGCCATGGAACGTTTCTAGCTGTTATTTCAAGTTGTTGACAGTTGTTCGAAACTTGAGCTCCCTAAAACAGGACCTGAAAATGGGTGATAAGGATGTCGTTGTCCACATCCTCACCATGCATCTCTTCCCGGAAGCTGTAATTGGTCTGCCACTTTATGCTCTGTCCATGGATGAACCAGTTACATCCCAGGGTATACCAGCGGGAGTCAAAGGAGTTGTCCTTGTCCACGTTCGGATCAAACTCGTCGTATCGGGCGGTGAGCTGGAAGTTATCCCATAGGTCGTACTGTCCTTGTATACCGTACCCCCAGGCCCGGCTCACGTCATGACCGTCTTGCTGCACGTATTCAAACTGGAGATGCACTGGTCCTGCGTCCAAGGCAGAGTTGAAATCCCAGATGTGCACGTCTTTTACGGCTATGCGATCCCTAACTGGGAATTCATAGTGGGTGCCGTCTTCAGAAAGCTCGGCCAAACCAAGGACGGTGGTCTCGTAATCATAGCCAATCTGGTCGTAGGCATAGCTGACACCAAAGTTGATGTATGGCCGCGGGCGGTAAACTAACATGCCGGTTACCATTAAATTTTCGTTATCATTACGCATCTTGTTAAATCCATTGCCGTTGTACAACCCGACTGCATAAAAGATCGGTTTGTCATAGAGCCTTGCTGTCGGCCCCCGTGCGTCCAATTGACCCTCCAGGGCCGACTCTATGCTGATGCCGATTTCCCGTTTCCGCGCAAGGAGGTCAATGACCAGAGGACGCTCGCAAAGGGGCAGGACCGGTCCTGCGACGAGATAGGAGGGTGAAAAGCGTGACTTGAACTGCCCGACTGTGACATTGAAATAAGGATGGGCGTCATAGGTGAAAAAGGCATCCTGGAGCATGACCCCTACATCGGTCTTCCTGAGTTGATAATCGGGCCATTTGGGGTCCAGTCGATCATCATTGTGGTCGCCATCTACGCTGAGCTGTACGTGGTATTTCCATTGATCCGTGACGTTTCCGTACCACCGAAGACGCACACGGCGGAGCACAAATCCGTCAAATTCAGACAATTCAAAGGGTTTTTGCGGTGTGACCTTGCTTAGATCACCGTTTTCAATAGACGTGTACCGTGCCTGGACCCGGCCCTTGAAGTTGACACTCATGGGACGGCGGGCCCCCTTGACGACCACCTCTTCCTTCTCTTCAGCCACCTTATCCTCTTCTTTGCGAGACGCCTTGGCCTTGTCGATGTCCTCTTCGGTAATGATCCCTTTTTCCATCAGAATCTGAAGCAATTCGTCAGATGAGAGCTCGGCGTGGCTGTTCACAACCGCGGTCAACAAGAAGAGTATGCACAAGAAAAGAACACCAACACACTTCTTCATCCGCCCAATCCTCCTCCTTTTGGTTTTCCTCGTGTGGGGCAAGTCGTCGGCGATCCGTCCCAAGAAGTGGCCGACCTGGGTGTCACAGGGGGTCTTACCGAAATTCAAAAGCTTGAAATCCCTGAAGGTATCTGAAATATAAGATCGATCAGACCAGGAACGGCAATTAGCCAAAAGCCTGATAGCAAAAAACAGCAATAAAGGAAAGAGGAAAAAAGGAGAGCCATGGTCCAAAAACCGTCTGTCATCATTGTCTCGGGCCCCACTTGTGTAGGCAAAACAGAAGTGGCCATTGCCTTGGCCGAACGCTTGGGGGGCGAGATCATCAGTGCCGATGCCATGCAGGTATACAGATACATGGACATCGGTACAGCCAAGCCAAACAAAGAACAGATGGCCCGGGTGCCCCACCACCTCATCGATGTGTTGGGCCCAGATGAGCCCTTCAGTGCAGCAAGCTTTAGGACCATGGCAGGGTCCATCATCGCTGATCTGCATGAAAAGGGGAAAGCGGTCTTTGTCGTTGGCGGAACGGGCCTTTATATAAAGGCCCTTACGCAAGGACTCTTTCAGGTCCCAGGAGAAGACAGTGCCATCCGCGAAAGGCTAAAGGCAGAGGCCAACACCTTGGGCCTTGAAGCCATTTATGGACGCCTCAAGCGTGCAGATCCTAAAGGGGCAGCGAAGATCCATCCCAAGGACACGTACCGCGTCATCCGGGCCCTCGAGATCTTTGAACTTACAGGGAAACCCATTTCTGAGCACCACATGACCCATGAATTTTCCGACAAGCCGTACAGGGTTTTGAAGATTGGCCTTTTCATGGACCGCGAGATCCTGTACCATCGCATCAACGAACGGGTGGAGCGGATGCTTTCCCAAGGCTTTTTGGACGAGGTGAAAGGGTTGCTTGAAAGAGGATACGGCCCGGCCCTCAAGTCCATGCAGTCCATCGGCTACCGCCATGTGTTAGCATTTTTGCTGGAAAATGTGGGTTGGGATGAGACGGTCCGACTCTTTAAAAGAGATACCCGGCGGTATGCCAAACGGCAGTTTACCTGGTTCAGGGCGGATCCAGAGATCCAATGGAGGCAGCCTGAAGAGGTTGACTTCATGGGAAAAGAGATAGATGCGTTCTTGACTAGAGCGCTCTAAACGATAGAGTGAGTTTTTCTTATCATGGCCACTTCTGCTTCAGAAAGACTGCGGCGTCTGCTTAGCCTTTTCGCTCGGGAAGACCGGCTGTTGATCGCCATCAACGCAGACCCCGACGCCATGGCCAGCGCCATGGCCTTGAGCCGGCTCTTGTGGCGGCAAGTCTCTGCCATTACCATTTGCCACGTCAATACCATCAGCCGGCCTGATAATCTGGCCATGATCCGTCTGCTCAAATTGAACCTTCTTCCCATAGGCAAGGTGAACCCCAACGAATTCACGCGGTTTGCCATCGTTGACTCCCAGCCGTCCCATCACGAGGCCTTTGAAGGTTTCCATTTTGATGTGATTATTGACCATCACCCCCCTACGGGGGCTGAGGCCTCTTTCTCGGACATCCGGTCGGAATACGGTGCCACCTCCACCATCATGACCCAGTACCTTCGGGCCGCCAACATCAAGCCCTCCATGCGTCTTGCCACGGCGCTGTATTACGGTATCAAGACGGACACAAGGGATTTTCAACGAAAGGCCGTCATGGAGGATGTGAACGCTTTTCAGTTTCTCTTTCGTTATGTGAATGTCCACATGGCACGAAGGATCGACCAGGCAGAAATCCCCCGTGATTTCTTGAAATATTACCAGAAAGCCTTAGAAGAGATGCGCATAAGAAAACAACGCATTCAGGTCCACCTGGGGCCTGTGACGAACCCAGATATTTGCGTCTCCATCGCAGATTTTTTCATGAAAATTCATGATATTGCCTGGTCTGTCGTGTCAGGCACCCACAAGGGCCGCCTGGTCATCATCGTAAGAAACGACGGTGTTCGCAAAAATGCAGGGAAGGTATTATCTGACGGCTTTGGCCCCCTGGGCCAAGCAGGTGGGCACAAGGCCATGGCACGGGCAGAGGTCCCTTTGGAAAACCTGGAAGGCGTGGTTCCCTACGAGGACCCCAACACCTTATCCCGGTGGATCATCAGATCTATGGACAAAGGGGCTCAAGGCCCAAAGCTCAAGGCTCAAAGTGAGAGAAGCAACAGGGTCAAAGCTCGCTGACATGGCTCTTTGGCATTGAGCTTTATGCCTTCACCGGCTCAGCAGGTCACTTATGGCTGTCAGCTCTTCTCTGAGCTCTTGAAGTGTGAGAGGTTGGCTATCGCTGTGGGTAACAGAGGCCACTTGTTGGCTGCCCTTGAGGTGCTGCTTGGCCCCGGCAATCGTAAATCTCTTTTTGTAAAGCAGGTGTTTGATTTCCAGAATGGTCTCTATGTCCCGTCTCCTGTAAAGGCGCTGGCCGGAACGAGACCTGGTAGGACTAATCTTTGCAAACTCCGTCTGCCAGTACCGCAGGACGTAAGGCTGAATGCCCGTAATGGCACTTACCTCACCGATCCTGAAATACCGCTTTTCCGGCATCTCGGCGTCTCTGGGCCTCATTGACTCCCTCCTTCAGCACCCGGCTGACCTTGAAAGTCACAACCTTCCGCGCAGGGATCATCATGGTGTCACCCGTCTGCGGATTCCTCCCCTTTTTGGCCTTTCTTTCACGCACTGAAAGCTTGCCAAAGCCCGAAATCATGACCGGTTCGCCTTTGGCCAAGGCCGTCTTGATGAGCTCAAAGGCAGCGTCAACCAAGGTCGCTGTTTCCCTTTTGGAAAAGCCTATTCTCTGATGAATGGCCTCAACGATGGTTTTCTTGTTCATTGCATAGCCATCTGCCGGTTGCACTGCCCCTTTGGCGAATGATTGGTTGCGTCCTTCCTATAAGTTCAGCCCTGTGTAAAACACACCCTGAAACCGGGACCCTCTTCCCACTGTCACGATGACGGTAGTTCGGCGCGGAACTCTTTCAACACCTGGCGAGCAATGTTTTCGTGAATCCTGTTCACCTCGGTGTCAGTAAGACTTCTTTCAAAAGAACGATAGGTGAACCGAAAGGCCACGCTCTTCTTTCCTTGAGGGATTCTTCTCCCCTTGTAGACATCAAATACCTCTCCCCCACCTATCAGATTTTCACCCAGGGCATCCACAAAATCGAGCACCCTCTGGGCCTCCACTCCATCATCTACAATGAGGGCAAGGTCCCTTGTAGTAGAAGGAAACCTGGAAAGAGGCCTGGCACGCTTTTCCTCTGTGGCACAATGGACCAGCATGTCAAAATTGAGATCAAAACAATAGGCTGTCTGTTTTAAGTCAAAATGCTCCAGAACTTGCCGCTTCAATTCACCAACGACACCGAGTGGTTCCCTGCCTGCATAAACTTTCGCGGCGCGGCCCAATCTCAAATGAGGAGAATTACCATCGTCTGAGGGAGCAAAATGCAGGGCCTGGACATGCATGGCTGCGCACAAAGACTCCACCGTACCCTTGATGTCGTAAAAGTCCACCTCTTCTCCCTTTGCATGCCAAGTTCTCTCACACCGTGCGCCGGTCCAAAGACCGGATACCATCTGCACCTCCTTGGGAAGCAGATCTTTATCTCCAGGTGAGGGGCTCAAAAAAACCTTACCGACCTCGAATATTCTCAAATCCTCGTTGCGCTGGGTACTGTTTAGATACATGGTAGCTAGGAGGCCGGGCAGCAGAGAGGTCCTCATGACAGTCTGGTCTTCGGTGAGAGGATTGAGGATGGGCAGCATCTGTCTTCTAGGATCATCAGCGTCAATGAGGAGCCTGTCACAGGCCTCTTCATCGACGAAGCTGTAAGTTACAATCTCCGAAAACCCGCAGCCCGAAAGAGTCTGACGCAGCCTCCTTCGGACTCGAAGGTTCTTGTCCTCGGCACATGCCACTACCTGCGTCAGGGGATGGGTTGTGGGGATTTGGTCATAGCCCTTAAGGCGCGCCACTTCCTCCATCAGGTCCTCAGGGCGTTTGAGGTCCACGCGGAAAGTGGGAGAGACCACCCTGAGTCTATCCTCATCCACAGGTTCCGCGTCCAGTTCTACCGATTCCAAATACCGGCTGATCTCATCGCGGTCTATTTCTGTCCCCAGCAGGCGGTTGGTCCGCTTCACGCTCAGCTCTATTGTCCTTTGAGGGATTGGCCGGGGATAATTGTCAATCACACCTTCGGCAAGCTGCCCCCCTGTCGTTTGCACTATGAGTTGGGCGGCACGGTCCAAGGCTGTTCTGATGCCTTCCGGATCGACGCCACGCTCAAAGCGGTATGAGGATTCCGTTGTCAGGCCAAGGCGTTTGGCCGTACGCCGAACGGAGATGGGGTCAAAATAGGCACTTTCTATGAGCACGTTCACTGTGTCATCTTCGATCTCAGATTCCAGTCCGCCCATAATCCCGGCCAGAGCCACGGGGTCCTTGCCGTCACAGATCATGAGCATATCACTTGCTAAGGTCCGTTCCATGCCATCTAAAGTGGAAAAGACCTGGCCTGTCCGGGCGGTCCTCACCACAATCCGGTGTTCGGCCAGACGGTCAAAATCAAAGGCATGGAGGGGCTGTCCCATTTCCATCATCACAAAGTTGGTCGCGTCCACCACATTGCTAATGGCCCGAAGGCCAATCGATTGGAGCCGGTCCTGAATCCAGAAAGGAGATGGCCCGATCTTGACCCCCTGGACCACCCTTGCCGCATATCGCGGACAGTGATCAGGGGCCTCTATGGTTACTGACGTGAGCCCTTCTATGGCCACATCACCGCTCGGCAGTTTCACCTCCGGGTGTTTCAACGGCACCTTAAGAATCGCCGCCACCTCTCTGGCGATGCCGATGATGCTCAGGCAATCAGAGCGATTGGGGGTCAGATCAAACTCCATAATGGTGTCTGAAAGACCGAGAACATCGGCCACCCCGGCACCAGGAGTGGTGGACCCGGGCAGTAACAGAATCCCAGACCTGTCTGTTCCAAGAGCAAGCTCTGCCTCGGAGCACAACATCCCCTCTGAGTCCTGGCCCCGAATATGACCGGCCTCAATGGTATCTCCCGGAGGAAGCTCGGATCCAACCAGTGCCACCGGCACAAGGTCTCCTTCTTTGATATTCGTCGCCCCACACACAATAGTCTTTGTGCCGGAGCCCACATCTACCTTTAATACGGACAGGGCGTCGGCATTGGGATGGGGGCCTATTTCAACAATCCGCCCTGCCACCACAGATGCTAAATAGGCATAACGGTCAACCAGGGCATCCACCTCAAGCCCTGCCATAGTGAGGGCATCGGCAAGTTTGGTTACATCCTCTTCAATGGCTACGTAGTCTTTGAGCCAGCTCAGACTTACTCTCATGGATCACTCGCTTACTGGATATGAGTCATCAGATTTTCAAACCAACACCTGACATACCGGACGGTTCTCCTTTGTCACCCCAGGACCTGGGATACTCTGTTACACGTCACCGGCGCGTCAGCCTTTCCCACAGCTCGTAATCTCTAGGGGAGTCACTCGCCTTTGTCAAGCAATTTGCCCTCCCGCTCCCTTCCCTCAGTGCTCTAACACTACCTCTTCTCCCTTGTCTGTTTGGGAAGCCAAAAAATCACCGGCACCCCGGCCAAGGCCAACACAGCGCTCCATGCAAAAGCTGCACGAAGACCCATCATGTCCCCCATCCAGCCCACCAATACCGTAATGGCTGATATAACCACGAAGTTGATCCCCATGTAAAGCCCGTTGGCTGTGGCTCGCATCCCCTGTGCATGTTCTTGAACCACAGCCAGCATGACCGGGGCGGCCGCGAAGACGGTGAATCCCAGGAGCACCAGCACGGCAAAGATGGCCCACGTGCGGGCGACGAGAAAGGTCAGCATGAGGCAAGGGGATGCCATCATGGCGGCAAGGAGAACAAAACGCCGGCCCAAACGGTCACTCAATGTGCCTGAGGCCAGACTTCCAAAGGCACCACTAAACTCAAGGACGGCCAGAGCAGTGCCACCTACCCACAAGCTTTCCCCCGAAACCGCCATGAAGGTGGGCAGAAACGTTGTAAGCGAGGCAACCATCAAGGCCCGGGCCACCACAAGACAGGTCAAGGGCACCAGCACATGTCGCATGGCCTGCCACGTCTTGGCTATAGAGGTGCCAACCACCCTTTTTCTGTGCACCCTCGCGTCACAGAGTCGCCAGTATAAAAAGGCCGAAGCCACCAACCCAAAGATCATGACGGGGTAACTCCCTTCAAAGCCCCACAAGGAGACGGCGGCCACTGCCACCAGTGGGCCAACGGTCCGGGCCAATTCACCAGCCGCCATAAAACAACTCATCCCTTTGCCCAGTTGTGCGCCAGACATACGCACAATCATCACCGGACCTGGCACGTGGAAGGCCGCAGCGCTCAACCCGACGATAAAAAGCAACAAAGCCACTACGGCGTAGTCTGGCGCCAAGCCGATGAGGCTCATGCACACGGCAGTGACAGCGGGGGCTGCAATGACCATGTAGCGTACCTCAATGCGGTCGGCCACCACACCAATGACGGGATTCAACAGTGAAGGCAGACGTATGAATAGAATCAAAGAACCTGCAAGGGTCAGGGAAAGGCTCAACTTCTCAATGAGCAGGGGAAGCCAGGGGGCAAGAAAGCTGCTATAGAGGTCGTGGACAAAGTGCCCTGCAGCCACGGTCAAGACCTGGCTGGTTTGGAATGCAGAATAGGATGTCTCGGCAGGTTCTGGTTTAGACATGGCTAGGGTGGCGAGCCGACAAGTGCTGAATGGCTGTGGTGACGGCGGCGTGCTGGAGCATCATGAAAGGTTCTGAAGAACCGGCAGTCCGGACAGGAATGACAGGGCAAGCAAGGAAAAACTCTCTTGGGGCACCTCTTCATTAGAGCCTTGCACAACCTCTTCTTGCTTGGTTCTGTGAGCTTTTTGATCCATTTTCGGCTTTGTTCGCTGAATCGCGACACGGAGTGAAGCGTCAGCGCTCATACTCGGCCTAGCAGCCTCAAACAGTTCACGATTTGCCCACTCTCTTGGGCCGCTCATCCCGACGGAGTCGGGAATGGGTACCCCGAAAGCCCCCTATGAACGCAAGAAAGAGTTATGCAAAGCTCTCTTCATGGACGGACTTCCACAGTCCAATCCTCTTGACCGTACCTCAAATACAAGGATCCCGCCGCTGTCGCAAAAATCCTCTAGTAGTCCACGTCCCCGAGAGACCTGGCAAAGGTGAAATCGGCCGGTTCGGCCACAAGTTTCTTAAAGGCCTCCTCAGTGTTCATGCCTGCTAAGCTAAAGGGCATAGAGGCAACAAAAAAGACGGCACCCAAGGCCGTTGCCGTAATCCCTAGTGGCCTGACGACGACCAGGTCGCCAATCATGGCTTCCGCAGAGCCCTTTTCCCCCGGCATCTCATCCTGGGCCACGGCCGGATATCCAGCGAAAGTTGCCACCAGGACTGTGATGCTTACCAGAGCTATCAATGTTCTTGTCCCCCCGTGCATAGCTCCAACCTCCTTCCGAGACTCGTCCTTCTTTAGAAGATAACACTCACAACACTAAGCTCTCTCCCGCACACTCGTATAGACCGACAGAACGGACCAAACATTTATTATATCCATGCATTTGACAAAGTAGCCGAACCCTCAAGTCATGTTCGCGGGGTCGAGGAGTTTTTCCAGCTCTTCCTCAGGAATGACCTTTCTCCCCATGGCCACCTCTCTGACCCTTTTGCCCGTTGCATAGGCCTCCTTGGCGATGGCGGCCGCCTGCTCATATCCTATTACTGGTGCAAGGGCTGTACACATGGCAAGGCTTTCTTCTATAAAGGCCTTACACCTTGTTTCATTAGCGGAAATGCCATCTACACATTTCTCGGCAAAGATCCTTGCCGCTGCGCTAAGTAGTGAAATGGAACTTTGCAAGTTGTATGCCATGACAGGGAGCATCACATTGAGCTCAAAATTGCCTGCCTGACATCCTATGGTGATTGCCGTATCATTGCCCATGACCTGGGCAGCAACCTGTGTCACCGCTTCCGGGATCACCGGGTTCACCTTTCCGGGCATGATGGAAGAGCCTGGCTGCAGAGGGGGGATGTCGATTTCCCCAATGCCACATCGCGGCCCACACGAGAGCCATCTGATGTCATTTGCAATCTTCATTAGGCTTACGGCTACCGTTTTGAGAGCACCACTGGCTTGAACAACGCTATCCTGGGCCGCTTGGGCCTCAAAATGATTGTCGGCCTCCCGGAAGGGGTATCCTGTTTCCTCAGAAATCCTTTTGATCACGCGAGAGGCAAATCCCAGGGGCGTATTTAGGCCTGTCCCAACTGCCGTGCCCCCGAGGGCCAACTCCGCCAGGTGTCCCGCAACCCACTGGACCCTTTCCACGCCTAACTGGATCTGCCGTGCATAGCCAGAAAACTCCTGACCAAGCCTGATAGGAACGGCATCTTGAAGGTGGGTCCGCCCAATCTTGACAATACTGTCAAAGGCCGTGGCCTTGTTCTCCAGTGCCACATGCAGGGTCTTGAGTGCCGGCACAAGACTGTCGCCTATGGAGGTCACAGCGGCCACGTGAATGGCACTGGGGATAACGTCATTGCTCGATTGGCCCATATTCACGTGGTCATTAGGATGGACCGGGCCTCTGGTGTCTTTGTGACCGGTAAGAATCTCATTGGCCCTTGTGGCGATGACCTCGTTGGCGTTCATGTTGGTCGAAGTGCCTGAGCCCGTTTGAAAAATGTCTATCACAAACTGTTCGTCCAACTTCCCCGTAGCCACTTCATCAGCAGCCTCTATGATCGGCACGGCAAGTCTCCCATCTAGGAGTGCGAGGTCTTGGTTGACCACGGCCGCGTGTTTCTTGATCAGGCCAAGTGCCCGCACAAAAACCTTTGGGAACCGCTTTCCGCTCAGGGGAAAGTTCTCCACAGCACGCTGGGTTTGGGCACCATAGTAGGCCTCTTGAGGGACACGCACCTCGCCCATGGTGTCTTTTTCGATTCTATATGCCACATCCTTGCCAATCATCATCTATCTCCTTGCCCCACCATGCCTGCCGCCATTTTAGTCTTGATTATCTGTGGCAATAAAACAATACTGGAGCTCCCCGTCCTCACCTGCAGGGTATCCTGACGAAGGCGAATATGGGCTCTGTCCGGAGTACAAAGAAGCTGTGAGAGTGTCAAGGCAAAAAGGGTTAAATGGACTACCAAGGGATCATCATTAGACCTCCCAGTGAGGCAAACAGCATCATCGTTCAGGTGACGGTGGGGTGTTCTCATAACAAGTGCACGTTCTGCGGAACCTATAAGGGAGTGCGCTTCAGGATCAAGCCAGAGTCCGTTATCAACAAAGATATTGCCTTTGCAGCACGTTACTGCAAGCGACAGCGAAGGGTCTTCCTCACCGACGGCGATGCCCTGATCTTGCCTCAGGCCAGGCTCTTAGGTCTGTTACAGGCCGTTCGCCAGTCTCTACCTTGGGTGACTCGCGTGGGGATATATGGAAATGCAAAAAGCATTCGCACCAAGACCCTGGAAGACCTGCAGATCCTCCGAGACCATGGCCTTGGGATTGTCTACATGGGCCTTGAAAGCGGTGATGACACCACGCTTTTGAACGTTCGAAAGGGCGTTAAAGTTCAGACCATGGTGGAAATGGGTCAAAAAGTCATTGAGGCGGGGATCAAGTTGTCCGTGACGGTGCTCCTCGGCCTAGCAGGCCCTGAACGTTCTCAGTTGCACGCCGAAGCCACAGGCCAAGCATTGACCCATATGGACCCTGATTACATAGGTGCCCTAAGCCTGATGCTCCTTCCCAACACCCCCTTGGGACGGGATTTCAAAGAAGGCCGCTTCAAGCTCATCAGCCCTATGGAAATGCTCAGGGAACTGCAATCTATGATTGCTCATACGGATCTTTCCTCAGGACTGTTCCATGCCAATCACGCCTCCAACTATCTTCCCATCAGGGCAAGGCTGCCCAGGGACAAGGAAAGGACCATCGGCCTGATAGAAGAGGCCCTGACTGGCGGTATTCCTCTAAAACCAGAGTATTTGCGGGCCCTTTAGCCAGTTTCCTTCCATCAACGATCCTTTTCTTCATCGGCAGTCTTTCCGCGGACCTCGGCCTGCGACGTCCTATGTGTACGCCTCGACGAAAATCCTTTTGAGACCTTGCTCATGGGAAAAGGTCCTCATTTATGCATTGGAAACATGCTTAGCCCTCAACCCCTCACCCCAGGATCATGTCCTCTAGCTCTTTTTCAGCTCGGCTCAGATGGTCCCTGTAGTACCTGAGTTTTGCCTTAAAGGAAGAAAAGGGGTTGCTCGCCTTGTATCCTGCCTCCATGAGGGAAAACCACTCCATGATCTTCTGGCCATCCGTTTGTTGATAGGTGCCGGCAAAGGTAACATCTTCCAAGTTGAACTTCGGGGGCATGGGAGGATGCTGCCCCCTGGGGTAGCCAAAGACCACGGTCATGAGAGGATAGACCCCGTGCGGAAGCTGCAACGTCTCTTTCAGGTAGGCAGCACTAAAGAACCCTGTCTTTCCCGTGTCAGAAAGCATGACGCTGGCCATGCCAAGGGCTTCTGCCATCATCGTCATGTTCATGGCCGCCAGCGAGGCGTTAATAGCGCTCACCGTGTATTGGACCAGAGGCGTATCCGGAAAAATGTCCGTGGCCTCTTTGATCCTGGTCACGTCGCCAAGGACTATGACAGCTCTCTTGGCCCCATAGGGGATAGAACGACCAAAAGTCTCCTTCCAGGTCTTCTCCGTAAAGACCCCCAAAGACCATGTCTGCATATTCACCGTCGATGGCGCGAGCCTCCCAGCCTCCAGGACAAGGGCCATTTCCTCATCCATGACATCGTGCTTCTGGAATTTTCTGACGCTTCTGCGATGCAATATGGTCTTCACCACTCTATTCTTTTCAAAGGCTTTAGGTATCGTTGGCCTTTGCCTCTGTATTTGCCGCACTTTTCTCACGAACGAGAGAATCCCCATCGTCTGTGCTCCTTGAAATGCAGAACCTCCGATGAAAGCTTCCAAAGGCTCCTTTGCAGCTTGACCCTGAAGACCTAGTCTAATATGGTGAACAAAACTAAGGAAAAGGAAGCGGATGATGGCCACCATACAGTGCGAGTTGCCCGAATACAACCCCCCGTCAGAAGAGGTCCAGACCATCCTTAAAGAGTATAAGACCATTGCCGTCGTCGGGCTTTCTCCTAAACCAGAAAGAGACAGTCACAAGGTGGCGAGCTACCTCAAAGAGGAGGACTACGAGATTATTCCTGTGAATCCAGGCCAAAAGCAGATTCTGGGCTTAAAGTCCTATCCTAACTTAAAAGCCATACCCTTCCCTATAGATATTGTGGACATATTCAGAAGGCCTGAGGCCATCCCTCCCATCGTGGACGATGCCATAGAGATGGGTGCCAAGGTGGTGTGGATGCAATTGGGAATCGCCAACAATCAGGCCGCAGAAAAGGCCCGTGAGGCTGGCCTTCAAGTCGTCATGAACAAGTGCATGAAGATTGAACATATAAACCTGGCAAAGTAGAACCTCACTGTGAACCGACAACCCAGGGTATGATGCAGAGGAGAGCAACCCATGCCGATTGTAGCCAAGCAGGATGACACGATCATAAGGCTCGTTAGACAGGAAGCGGAAAAGTGGAAAGCCAAGGTGAAGCGGATCGATTTGGAGAACCAAGTCTTGGATATTGAATGTCCTGGTGAAAACAAGGCTGAATGCGCCGTCGCCATTCAGAAGATCCTCGAAAAACACCAGGGCCCTGACGACTAATTCTTGACTAAACCTTTCCCCGTCGTTAGATCCATTGAAATCCCCTACGTTCCACGTAGAAATTCTTCGGGAGGACCCATGAAAGCTGAAGGCCTTGCTGAAGTTGCAGAGAGGCTGAGGGCCTCCACGAGCGTTCTGGCCCTCACCGGGGCTGGGATATCCCAAGAAAGCGGGGTACCTACCTTTCGGGGGGTTGACGGCCTTTGGAAGAATTTCCGGGCCGAAGACCTAGCCACCCCTGAAGCCTTCCAAAGAGACCCTACGACGGTGTGGCAGTGGTATGACTGGCGGCGAAGTCTCATCAAGCCATTGGCACCAAACCCGGGACATTATGCCCTGGCCGAGTTGGAAAAGTCGATAGAAGCGTTTACCCTGGTGACCCAGAACGTGGACGGCCTACATAGGACCGCTGGTAGCAAAAACCCTATCGAGATGCACGGGACCCTATGGCGTGTCAGGTGCCTGCAATGCAAGAAACGCTTCGAGAACAGGGACGTTCCTATCCAGATTCTGCCTAAATGCAAGGCATGTGGCGGGCTCCTTCGACCGGATGTGGTATGGTTCGGAGAGGCCCTTGACGTGGATATACTACACACTATCTCCCATCGCGTGGAGAAGGCTCAGGTGATGCTGGTCGTGGGGACATCAGGCAAGGTCCAGCCGGCGGCCTCTCTTGGTCTGCTGGCAAAAAAGGCCGGCGCCTTTGTCGTGGAAGTGAACCGCTCAAGGACCCCCCAAAGCCCCCTTTTCGACATCTCTTTTGAAGGAAGGGCTGGAGAGATCCTTCCCGAATTGGTGGGGCACGTTAGTCGCTGAGTTCCCCCCCAACTCCTGTCGTTCCTAAAGACCTCGACAAATTCTGTGACCCTTCTTGGGGCTTCCTCGGCAGACATGTCGCCCTGTTCCAAGGCACCGCTGATCATTCCTGCCACGGTCTCCCGTCCCATGTGCTCGGTAAAGATGGATGTGAGAAAGGGATAGGCTTGAGCATGAGGGTCTTTTTCCTCTTGGTCACAGGATATCGGCCATCGGTAGCTATTGCTTAAACGCCAGCTCGGCCGTCCTCTCGAGCAGCTTCAGAACAATGTTGGTAAGCATGGCAACCATTTCATGGTCATCTGCCTTGGGAACAGCTTGCCCGAATCTTGCGTATTCTTCAAAGAATCGGTCAAAGTCAAAGACGGCTCGATAGACCATCGTCTGCACTTCTTTGTCGTGCCTGAGATTAAAAGGGATTTTGTCAAAAGCAAAGGGGATCTGTAAGAAGATGTCATTAGCCTTTTCGTAAGGCCCAAGACCGTTTTGTTCACAGAAGGCCTCTGTAGTCCACTTGGGGCCTCTGCCCAGCCCATTACAATAGTCCACACGGCGCTGAAGGTAATAGGTGGCCGACCTGCTGCCGCCATCATTTCCTATGACCCTTGCCAGGGGATAGTACCTGCAACAACTCGGCCTGCTCTCGTACAGGCTACATCCACGGCTGTTCAAGAGAATACACCTTCCGTCTTGGCCGTGTTTCAGAATCACGGAGGGAAATCCTGTGATGGCCTCTACAAAGGGTTGGCAATAGTCGGCGAGAAACCGGTGGGTGTCTATGCCCATATGGCGTCGCATGCGAGCGATATCAAAGGGCGTAAGGGTTACGTCCGTGGCACAACAGGTGCCAAAGCACTTGAGACCCGGGTGGCATTCAAAGTGAAATTTGCTTCCAGGCTCTATCTCTTCCCCAAAATCTTCTAGTCTCTCGTGCCAAGTCATGGATCGTAAGGCCCGATACTCTCATACCATAGCTCGGATATGCGTGCAATCAAGATGTTAGCCCGCTGACATGTAAAAGGGACTCCTTGCCAGACCGTCTGCATTTTTTTCCTAAAGTCTTCTGCCACAAATGCCGATAAGGGGATTGAGGGATCATCCCCTCTGGGTCTCCATGGGGGGCACAGGAACCACATCCCTTGCAGGTGGCCTTGGGCCACGATTACCATATGAGGTGGAACGAAGTGGAACTCTCATGGCCACTGGATGCTTGGATGTATTCGTCAGGTCCCACCTCTGACCCGCCCTTTGGGCAAAAACGAAAGGCCAGACGCACGTATGATATAGCGTGACCATTCAACAGGACAAATTTTTCACTGGATAAGGGGGGAGAAATGGTGAACCCTATCACTACGGTAGCTTCCGTCACCACCAGCAACGAGGCTACGAACAAACGCTCTGCGGACACGGCACATCATCATGCAGGCACCGTCCCACAGGGGCAAACAGAGCAAGCCTCGCCCCGGCCACAGGCTGTAGGCCGTTCTTCTGACTACGAAGAGAACGCTCACAACGACCAGGAAACAAGAAACAAGACTCCCGAAGAAGGAATGGCTCCTCAGCAGCAACCTGAATTTATAGGAGAAAAGCGTGATTTTGGGCTGGAAAATGGGAAATTGCTGGTCAGAGTCTACAGCAATGATGGCAGACTCCTTCGGGAGACCCCTCCGGGGTATCTCCCTCTTAATAAACCGCGGGTGAACATAAAGGTGTAAAGATGCCCCTAGCAGCAAGCTGCGGGCTTACAACATGTCACACCGGCTCTCCCCTCAACCCCATCTGCCCTTCCACCAAAATCATCTTATTGTGAAACCCTTATGACTCCCCTTTCACTGGTATATGAACCTGTTGACGCTCTAGGGAGAGGCCCCCTACATCCTGACACGGAGCGAAACCAACTGCCCGTCTTCAAGCCGTCAGGCGCCACCTTTGACGCTCATCCTCGGCCTGGGGGGCCACAGTCGAGGGTTTAGTGGGCAAGGCCTGTCCGCCGGCCGGCTTGACGATGCCTGAGGCCATGGCATATACTGCCTTCTGAAGCATGCCACAGGACGCAGATGCACAGACACCCCCAGAGGGCATATAATCGAAAATAGCACCCAAGGCCACTGAATTTTTACGGGCGTCCAATATCCATCAAGGACGACGGCAAGGGCAGAGGGGGCTCGGAGATAGCGCGAAAGAAATGGAAAAAAACAAGAACTGCTGGGCTCTCTTTGATTGTAATGAAGAGGCATGCCCAGTTTACAAATCAAAAGACCCAAGGTGTTGGCTCATCTCAGGCACCCATTGTAGAAATGAGATCCAGGGAAGGTGTGTAGAAAAGATAGAGATGTGTATCAACTGTGAGGTCCTCAGGGCGAACATGGATCTTGATTCAGCGAAAGAAACGCTCAAGGTCGTCCACAGGCAATTCACAGAATTCAGGAAGATGGGTGATCTTCGAGACAGGCAACTCGAAAGCACAAGCATGGAACTGGCCATGGGCTTGTCTGAGGTTTTCGAGGCCTTGAAAAGGATTTCCTCAGGAGATCCTGCCGTAAGGGTTTCTAAAGATTCGAAACTGGAGTTGATTGCCAAGCTGAAACATATGGTCAACTTGACTGCCCAGAACCTTGGAGAAATCGTGGATATGTCTCACGAATTTGCCATCGGTCTTGCTGAGCACTTCGACGTACTCCACAGGGTTTCGTCGGGTGATCTCACTGCCCGGGTATCTGGGATTTCAGAAGTGGAATTGTTAGAGTCCCTGAGGGAAGTCACCAACCAGATGATCGGCAGTGTGTCCAGAGAGATCACTGAAAGAAAACAGGCGGTGAAGGCACTTCGGCAGAGCCAGCAACGTCTTAAAATTGCCGGGAAAGTAGCCTATGACTTGATCTACGAATGGGATGCTCAAGATGATAGCCTGGAATGGTTCGGCGACATAGATGGCATCCTTGGCTACGACGCCAACAAGATACCAAAAACCATAAAAGGATGGATAGGCCTCATCCACCCTGACGACGTTTCCGGTCTGGAAGATGCCGTGGAACTCCACAGGACCTCAACAGAAGCCATCTCTTATGAATACAGGATTAGGCACCACAATGGGTCTTGGAGATACTGGAGCGATCGAGCTCTGCCAGTGTTAGACGCGGCAGGACGTCCTTGCAGGTGGATAGGTGTCTGCACTGACATCACCGAGCGCAAGGAAGTCGAGGAGGCATTGCGGAAAAGCGAGGAGAGAATGCGGGCCGTTTTTGAGGCCAGCCCTGATCCTGTAGTGGTATATGACACCCAAGGACACCCAGAATACCTGAATCCTGCCTTTACTCGGGTTTTTGGATGGTCTTTGGATGAATTAGGGGGCAAGACTATCCCTTTTGTCGCAGACAATCAGAAGGAGATGACTGCTCTAAAGATTAAGGAGATCTATGAATCTGGTGAACCAGTTACCTTTGAAACACAGAGACTGACCAAAGGAGGGGCTAGCCTGCATATCCTCGCAAGCGCTGCACTCATCTGGGAGTCGACAGGAAGGCCGTCAGGGATGGTGGTGAACCTTACGGATATCACCGGGACCAAGGAATGTCAGGCCCACCTTCAACGAGCCCAGAAGATGGAGGCCATTGGGACCTTGGCTGGAGGTATTGCCCATGACTTCAACAATGTCCTCAGTATCATTGTGGGCAATACAGAATTGGCCATGGACGACATCCCTGAGCAAAACCCGGCCCAGAAGAGTCTAGAAGAGGTGAAGAGGGCCTGCTTGCGAGCAAGGGACATGGTGAAGCAGATTTTGGGTTTTAGCCGCCACACAGAACAGGAGCAGAGACCAGTCAACATGGGTCGTATTTTAAAAGATACGGTGCAGTTGCTGCGATCATCGATTCCAAGAACCATCGACATTCGCTCAAACATCCCTGCTGAATCGCATACCGTCCTTGCAGATGCCACCCAGATTACCCAGGTGTTGATAAACCTGTGTAGCAATGCGGCTCATGCCATGGCAGAAAACGGGGGCATCCTGGAGGTAACTGTAGAAAACACGAAGCTCGATGAGGATGGTGTGTCTGGGCAACAGGAACTCATGCCGGGAGACTATGTCAAGTTGACAGTAAGTGATACAGGCTACGGTATAAAACCTCAATTCCTAGACCGTATCTTCGATCCCTATTTCACCACCAAGGGAGTAGGGGAAGGCTCAGGCTTGGGTCTTGCAGTAGTCCATGGCATCGTCAGAACCCATGGTGGGGCTGTGACGGTGGATAGCGAGGCTGGCAAGGGATCCACGTTCAGTGTCTGGTTGCCGAGTGTTGATTCGGAGGTGACGGGCGAACGTTCAGGCCTTGAACCGCTGCCCAGGGGAAATGAGCGGATACTCTTTGTCGACGACGAGAACGCCTTGGCGAAAGTGGGAGAACAGATGCTGGAAAGCCTGGGCTATAGAGTGGTTTCCAGGACCAGCAGTTTGGAAGCCTTGAATGTGTTCTGCAAACAACCTGACAAATTCGATCTGGTGATCACAGACATGACCATGCCAAGTATGACGGGGGACCATTTGGCCAAAGAGGTCCTGAAGGTCCGTCCCGACATTCCTGTGATACTTTGCACGGGCTACAGCGAACGTATGAATGAACGGCAGGCCACGGCAATGGGAGTCCGCGCTTTTGTCATAAAGCCTATGGTCAAACGTGAGATGGCGGAAACCGTCCGGAGGGTGCTGGACGACGACTGATGCGTCCAAACGCGAAAGGGGGCTCTTGAAGAAACTGTGAACCGAAGGCATGAAGCGGGACGAGTAGTGTCCTCCTTAAGGATTGAACCCTCCCCGTGGCGACTCGACTGCCCTCGGCCATGAGCTCGGGCCGAATGGAGCTCGTCGAAGTCAAGGCACGGGGAATGTTCACCGCAAGGTTGTTGTATTTTTAACTATACGCTTGCTACCCCCGCAGCCTGCGCCGCGCCAGCACTGCCAACGGGCAGAACCTGCGGGGGCTGCGCTCGCTTATTCGGTTCAAAAGCCCCACACCCATATCTGTCTATCATTGATTCTCACGCCTCCAAGAACCATAGCGTTTCCCGATTGACTAGTGCCTGAATCGAGGGAGAGCCGAGGATGCCCATTTTGCTCTATCTGTCCATGGGCCGACTCGCCTAAGCCATGACCATATCCCGTCAACGTCTATGAGAATGATAAGAACATCTGTGACCGTGGCAATAGGCATTGTCATCGGTGTGGTTGTCATCGCAGTCGTCCTTGGCCTTGCATACGTCTCCCAAAGGGAGTTTAGAGATACAATGGTCTACCAGACTGAACAGCAGTTGCTCACCATTGCAAAGGCAACGGCTAGAAGCGTTGAAGGTTTCGTCACGCTGCATTCAGAGGCCCTGCAGACGATGGCACAAGAGACACTCTTACAGGCAGAAAAGGGGACGGCTACCTCCCGTGACTTGGCAGACCTCGGCTATTCTAGACTGGAGCTCTTCTACGAAGTCCACAAGAACGATGTTGATGCCATTTGTCTGTTCGATGCTCGAGGGGTGATGTTGCATCGATCTCCACCCTGGCAAGGGAACGGTTCTGAAGGCAGAAAGAACTTGGCTGAAAGGCCCAGTGTCGCCTATGTCCTCAAGAAGCACAAACCGTATGTTGGTGACGTATTCCTCAACCAGGCAGGGACCCTTACTATCTCACTGTTGGAGCCTGTGTTCTATGAGAATCACTTTAGGGGAATCATTGAACGCAGAATTACTCTGGACGCCATCTCAGAGCGTTTCATCCAGCCGGTCAAGCTGGGAGGCCGAGGCTGTGCGTGGATGTTTGATTACAAAGATGTCATTCTTTCACACCCCGAAAAGAGGTTCATTGGGCTGTCCATTGAAGACGTCATCAGGAAGATGCATCTGGTAAGGGGGGAACGTTTTCACAAACACGGCCTGAAGGAGCACATTCTGAAGGATCATAATTACCTCAATAGACTGAAGGTAGAAGACAGCGGATTTGGTCTCTTCGTCAATTGTGAGACCAATGAAAATGAGTTGGTAGCCTATAAGAGAGTGGCCATAGGAGACAGGGATTGGAATTTGGTCGTCGCCTTGCCATATGATGAGATTGCAGGACCGATCAATAAACATGCAAGGAACATATTTGCCCTTGCAGTCATTGTCGTATTTCTCTTTGGAATTGGCGGCGCGTTCTTATTGAAGACCCAAAGACGAAAGGCAGAGCTTGAGACAGAAGCCAAGTACTTGAAGGAAATGGCTGCATCAGCTAACGCCTTGCGGGAAAGCGAGCGCCGCTCGCGTGATTTGGTGGACAACTCCCTGACCGGTATATTCATTATACAAGAAGACAAAATCGTATATAAGAATCCCGAACAGGAAAGGCTTTTTGGGCCTTTGCCTGAACCCTTTAGCTTCAAAGATTTCCAAAGCATTCATCCCCATGATGCAGAAGCCTTTGGCCGCTTTTACCAGAAGGTCTTGTCAGGGGCTGCCCAGGCCCTGGACACAGAACTAAGGTTCTATCCAATGGACAGGATAGGCAACGCCGTTGACATGAGATGGGTCCACTGCCGAGCCAGTCTAATCCAGTACCAAGGCAAGCGAGCGGTACTGGTGAACATGATGGACATTACCAGGGCCAAGGAATTCGAGCAACTGGTCCTCACCAAGCAAAAGATGGTTTCCCTGGGCCACGTAGCTGCCGGCATTGCCCATGAAATCAGAAATCCCTTATCGGGCATCAATATCTATCTGGCGACCCTGAAAAAACTTCTTGGCGATTCTGAGGGCATTGGTCAAAAAGGCCTGCAAAAGGCCAAAAGAATCGTCGAACAAATCCAGTCTGCTTCAGGGAAAATAGAGTCGGTCGTAAGACGGGTGATGGATTTCTCGAAACCGAGTCGGCCCAAGCTGGCTTTGACAAACATCAATACATCCATTGAAGAGGCGATCAATCTTTCTGCGGTGACGCTGCGAAAAAGGGGAATTGAGCTTGAAAAGGCATTGTCCCCGGCGCTACCTCAGTGCCATGCGGACAGCCATCTGATTGAACAGGTGATCTTGAACCTGGTCACCAATGCTGCCCAAGCCATGAGAAAAGCAGCGGGACCCAAGAAAGTGGAGATAGCCTCCTTTGAGAAGAACAACCACATTGTCATAAAGGTTTCAGACTCCGGGCCTGGTGTGCCTTTCAGCGACAGAGAAAAGATATTCGATCCCTTCTTTACTACCAAAAGCGACAGCTCAGGCATAGGGCTGAGCCTCAGCCATAGAATCATATCAGACCACGGCGGATCATTATCTGTTAACTCGAGTAAATGGGGCGGTGCAGAGTTTAGGATTGAAATCCCCGTGGAAAAAAGGGTTGAAAAAAGATGATCTCATATTCCATATACATCGTGGACGACGAAGAAACCATAAGGGAAGGCATCACCATGGCCCTTGAGCCGGATTACCTGATGGAGGGATTTGCCTCGGCTGAAACGGCCATTGCAGCCATGGGAAAGACCCCCCCTGATCTCATATTGCTTGACATAGGACTTCCCGGCATGAGCGGGCTTGAAGCCCTTGCCAAGGTGAAAGAGCGCCATCCTGATGTGTTGGTCATCATGATAACCGCTTATGAGGATATCGAAACCGTAGTCTCTGCAATGAAGCTGGGGGCCTACGACTATGTGGTAAAACCGATTCATATGGACGGCCTAGAGGTGACCATCACAAACGCGCTCAAGACGGTCCGCCTGAGGAAAGAAGTGCAGCTCCTGCAAGAGAAATATCTCAGGGAGAACCTGCCTTGCTTCATAGGAGAGAGCAACGTCATCCAAGACGTGATGGACTTTATAGGAAAGGTGGCCAAGAGCCCTGACACGCCGATCCTGATTCTTGGTGGGACCGGAACAGGCAAGGAACTCATTGCCAATGCCATACACTACAGGAGCCCCCATTTTGAGGGCCCCCTGATAACTGTCAATTGCGGGGCTATCCCCCACGACCTCATTGAAAGCGAGCTTTTTGGATATGAGAAGGGGGCTTTCAGCGGGGCAAATACATCCGGGAAAAAGGGGCTGGTAGAAGAGGCGGAAAAGGGGACCCTGTTCCTAGACGAGGTGGGCGACCTGGGCTTGGCAGCCCAGGCAAAACTTTTGCGTTTTCTTGAAGATGGGGAATTTTACAGGTTGGGGGGGACCAAGAAGCTGCGAGTCCAGACCCGGGTCGTATCTGCCACCAACAAGGACCTGGAGATGATGATACAACAAGGCGATTTCAGACGAGATCTTTACTATCGCCTCGCCGTTATTAAAGTAGAGGTGCCGTCCCTTGATAAGCGGCGTGACGACATCGTTCCCATTGCAAGACACTTCCTGGTAGAATTCAGTCAGAAACACGGCAAACCCTTTAGCAGACTCTCTGGTGAAGCCGAAGGCGCCTTGAATGAACTCCATTGGGAGGGCAATGTCCGTGAGTTGAGAAATGTGATAGAACGGGCAGTTCTCGTCGGCAAAGGGTCGGAGATTGCACTGAAGGACCTTGGGATTGAGGCTTCCCGTGGAGGTCAAACCGCCCATAGCCCAATGGCGGCAGAGTCCCCCCCCCTTCCGGCTACCGGCATCGACCTTACCGCTGTGCAAGAATCTTTGGAAAGACACTATATCGAAGAAGCCCTGAAGATGGCTGGAGGCAATGAGAGCAAGGCCGCAAAGCTCCTGAACCTAAACCACCACACCTTTCGCTACCGCAAAAAGAAGCTTCAAATCCAGTAGCCCTTTTGTCCCAATCCAGGTTCGCCCTCACCTATTTCGCAATTCTTCTAATCCTTGTTCGCAATTCTTCTAAACTTGCCCTCTGACACAGGACCTCAAGAAAGGGCTAACTGGACTAACTCTTTAAAATTTATGGCGATTATTCACTTCATACCTCTTGGCACACTTGATGCTGTAGGGGAAGGGGCAAAGTGCGCACAAGACGCGGGTTAAGTGCCTCGTGTACTAAGAGCGGAATATGGACCCATTCAGAAAAAAAGAAGCGATGACAGGATGTTACGTCAAACACTGTGGGATTGTCTGCACGGTCATCTGTGCCTTGGCCATTGTCCTTTGGCCTATACCCCTCCTTGGGGAGGTCAAGGTCGTGGAGCAGGACAGCGATGGGGACGGGAAGATAGACCAGGTCGCCCATTTTGACGAAGAGGGGACCCTTGTCAAGCTGGAGATTGACGGCAATGCAGACCAGGTCATGGACCGCTGGCAGTACTACGAAGGCGATCAAATCAAACGGATCGAAACAGACACCGATCATGACACCAAGGTAGATACTTGGGACTATTTCAAAAGCGGTAAAAGAATCCGACGCGAACGTGCCTCTGCCCAGACCGGCCGGGTAGAACAGATCATATCCTTTGATGCACAAGAGCGTCCCTTGAAAGTGCAAAAAGACACGACACAAGATGGCAAGTTCGACACCGTCTACGTTTTCCGGGAAGGCCGTCTCTCCCTTTCTTCCAAAGATACCGATGGCGATGGGAGAGTCAACGTCTGGCAGACCTTTCAAGATGACAAACCTGTTGAAAGTCGTAGGGATGAAGACGGCGACGGCCAGGTCGAGAAGGTCACCCTTTTTGACCAAGAGGGCCTTGCCAAAGAGAGCCGTCACGACCTGGACCGAGACGGTAAGATGGAGGTGGTCCGCCTCTATCGCCAGGGCGAGTTGTGGGAGCAGAAAAAGGATGCCGACCAGGACAGTAGGTTTGAGCTTGTCACTCGGTTTGATGGCGGGGAGCCGGTTGAACAGAAGAAAGACGGAAATCGCGACGGACAATTTGACGTCATCACCCGCTTTGATGCAGGACAGCCCACCTATCAGGAAAAGGATACGAATTTTGATGGCAGAAAGGACGTGTTCATCCATTTTGACGCCCAGGGCCATGCGGAAAAGATGGAGGAAGACACCAGCCATACGGGCCAGATCGACCGGATTACGACCTATAGCAAAGGGGAGCCCGTCAAGATGGTCCATGACGGAGACGGGGATGGCTTCAAAGAAACCGCGACCCTCTTTAAGAACGGCCAGCCTGCCTTGCAGAGCCGGGACAACAATAAAGATGGGAGGCCGGACGTAACCATCTACTTTAACGCCAAACACGAAAAGGAGCGTGTGGAAAGCGACACGGACCTCAATGGAACCATCGACACCCGGGAGTACTATGAAGAGGGAGCGCTGGCGAGGATGGAGAGAGACCCCACAGGCGGTGGGAGGGTGAGCCTGAAAGTCTTTTACGACAAGGGTAAGAAACAGAAACTGATTCAAGACAAAGACGGTGACGGCCGCTTTGAGATCACCCAGTGGTTCAAGAGACCTCCCTGGTCCATGGTGACCGAGCTGGACGCCAATGGTGACGGCAAGCCTGAGGGTCGTTACTGCTATCAGGACGGGACGTTACGGTCAAGAGAGATCGATGAAGACAGTGACGGATGCCTCAACCTAAGAGAGCAATATGATGCTGACGGCAAGCTTACAAAGAGCGAGGAAGATGACGAGGGGGCCGGGCGCCTGACCATCACCTGGCATTACAACGACTCTCAAGAGGCGATCCGGGCGGAAAAGGATACCGACGGAGATGGCCGCCTGGACACTTGGTATTACTACGACAAGGGGAACCTCACCAGCGTGGAGGAAGATACCAACAGCGATGGGAAACCAGATCTGTGGGAGGAATACGACCAGTCAGAGGCCCTGGTAAAGCGGTCAAGAGATCTGAATTTCGATGGGGAACCAGACACGGTGGACACGCCCGCTGTGGAGGAAAAGACCTCGGCAGAGGGCTAAAGGGGCTTATCTCAAGTTCTAACGTTACTATGGAACTATGGATACAGGAGGCTTAACAACATGATGGACTTTCTCGCAAAAGGGGGCATCTTGGTGGGGCCCATTTTAACGTGTTCCGTCCTCGCTCTGGCGATCTTTTTGGAAAGGCTTATCCGTTTTGCCAAGGTCAAGATTCGAGGCTTTGGGTTGGTGAGAAATGTCGCCCACCACATCAGGAAAGGTGAGCACAAGGAGGCACTAACACTTGCAGGCGGAAGCGGGTCTCCCATGGGCCGGATCTTGGCCCACGCCATAGAGGTGGTGGATCAAGACCGTGAAACCCTGGAGACGGTCATTGTTCACTCTACAGAGGAGGAAGTGAGAGGACTCTCCCGGTACCTCCAAGCACTGGCAACCATTGGAAACATCGCTCCGCTTTTGGGTCTTTTGGGAACCGTTTTGGGCATGATCAAGGCATTCATGGTGATTCAGCAAATGGGGGGCAAGGTCAATGCAGCCGTTCTTGCCGGAGGCATCTGGGAGGCCATGCTCACCACGGCCCTGGGTCTGGCCGTAGCCCTTCCCACCATGGTGGCCCATAGCTACCTGGTCTCCAGGGTGGACCGATACGAGGCCCAACTCCGCGACGGGATCGTGACCTTCATCAAGGCCATAGGCAAGCGGCCGGGAAACCACACAGGACATGTCCAGCAGAGCCCGGCAAAGAGCGTCGTTCGTCCTGTCTGCACAGAACCAACCCTGAAGGAAAGTCATCATGCTCGTGCATCCTAAACGCAGAAACCGTATTGCGCCGCAGGTGCCCCTGACGTCGCTCATTGATATTGTCTTTCTCCTTCTTATCTACTTTCTCTTGACCACCAATTTTATGGTGGAGGAGGGCATCAAGATCAAGCTGCCTCAGGCCAAGGCTGCTGCCCCTCAAACCGAGGAAGTGGTTACCGTATACGTGGATGAGCAAGGCAGGGCCTTCCTCGGTGCCGAAGAAGTCTCTCTTGGCAGCCTTTTTGACCGGCTGACGGAGATGATGAGAAACCGGGAAGACAAATTAGTCGTTATTCGAGCTGACCGTGCGGTCATCCTGAATAAGGCCGTAAAGGTGATGGACATCGCCAAGGCCGCTGGGGCCGGGAGGCTTTGCCTGGCTACTGAAAAGGAATTGTAGAGGTGAACCATGAGTAATAGAAAGCCAAACTGGCTTCTTCGCAGTCTGATCGGCTTTTCTGCTTGTATACATCTTCTCCTTTTTCTGCACGTATCGGGGATCTATACGTCAAATGCCCTGAGCTACATTGAGTTGACCGTTGAAGACCTGTCTAAACCCTTCTCAAGAAGCATTCCCAGGCCGCGCCACAGGCCCAAGACACCGCCTGAACAGCAGGACATAAAGAGATTGCAGGCCACCCAGCCAGTCATTCCCCGGCTGAAGCCCCCGAAAATGGAACCGGTTGAAAGGGCTGAGCCCGAAAGTCTTGTGGAACCAATAGCCACGCCGAATATTCCGGCCATGCCCAAGTTGGACGTAGCCAGTTGGGACCCCGTGGATTTGACACAGAATGCCGTCGATTATGCAACCTCCCGTAGCTACTTCGACATGGTAAGATTCCAGGTAGAAAGACATAAGCAATACCCTGACACAGCAAGATTGCGACAAATAGAAGGAGAGGTCGTAATACGCTTTGTCATTACCCCTAAAGGCGAAGTCCAAGCCTTGACGCTGGCCAAGGCCTCCGGCTGTTGCGCCTTGGATGACGCGGCCCTCAGGGCCGTCCGAGATGCCGCCCCTTTCCCGAAACCGCCTCGACAACTGTTCAGGGGCGAGATACCCCTGGAACTCACCATGGTCTTTGAGCTCACATAAGAAGAGAGCAAAAGGAAGCTACGTGGGTCTGAGCGAGGCCTCAAATGGTTTGTTGTGCACTGTCTGCTACTACGCGGGCCACGCTGGTCTTGGACGAGGGGCAGGATGTCAGGAGGTAATCAGGAGGTTAATGATGAAGAGGTTGAAACTGGTTTCTGTCTTTGTGGCAATGGTGTTTTTGCTCCTGGCCCAGACGAGCTGGGCGGAAGAGACAATGGATGGAGATGAAGAACCTGTCAAGCTAGAACATATTGTGGTCACTGCCCCCAAGGCGATGGACGAGCTGACAGTGGAGGTACCTGTTCAAGAATCCACCTATCAGGTCGGTGCCACGGCAGTAGATGTCCTGGACACCATGTCCGGCATCGACATCGGCAGGCAGAGCCTCGGCACGCCCGACGGGTCTATGGTGAAAATACGAGGGCTAGATGAGCACAGGTACGTTGTGAACCTTGACGGCAGGCCACTGACCGGTGCAGGCGTGCGTGGAGGCTACTTCGTGGACTGGAGCATGCTTTCCCTTCAGGATGTGGAAAGCATTGAGGTCATAAAAGGGGCCGCCTTAGCCGAATATGGCAATACCCTGGGCGGTGTGGTGAACATTGTCCCCAAGGAGCCATCGGAAGAACTGGAGGTCGTATTGGGAGCAGGGGCCAAAGAGTATTATACCTATGATACCCAGGCATTGATTTCAAAACGGATAGGGCAATTTGGATTGGTGGCAGGCGGCGGTTATCGTGAAAGCGATGGGTATCTCCGAAATAATTTTCTGGAGAGAAAAGATGCCTCCCTCTCTCTCACTTACTATTTACCTGGTGACGGTAAGCTCAAGGCAGGGTTACGCTACAACGAGGGAGAGTACGGCATGATTGTTGAGAACCAGAAGGATTCGCCCTATTACGATAACGACTACCCGGAAAGCACCGGAGACCGGCTTGTGGGACCAGGCTTTAGATGGAAGGGGGGCACAACCCACGGAGATGAAAGCTATTATTGGAAGGAGAGATATGAATGGGACGTTCTCGTGGAAAAGAGCTTGCTGGGGGTCGACTGGCAGGCACGGTATTACCTCAACGATGAAGACCGCACGGACTACATCTCTGAGCGTGCCACGGGGTATCTTGCCCTGGAGAGGGACTGTCCGTCAGACTACTCCTGGGGCTGGAGTCTCAAAAGTGAAAAGATCCTGTCAGACCATGCCCTGAAGGCTGGGGTCGAGGGGAATTACCTGGGCTATGGAGGAACGACCTACAAGTATGTGGACACAACCTTCCTTTCGGGCACCTTCGAGAACTCCGGGGACAAGCATGAACTCTCCAAGGTCAACTCAGGTTTCATCCAGGACCGCTGGTCTGCATTGTCGAATCTGGACATTTACCTGGGTCTTAGGGTGGACGACTACAAGGGCGACGATGACGAGGACGCTGAGGTGATAGAAGACACCCCCGTCTCTCCCAAGTTCGGCCTCTTCTATTTTCCCACATCCGATCTTGAGACCTTTGTTACTGTGGCAAGGGCCGTTAATTTCCCAACCCTTCCCAAGTACTACTGGTACTACAACGGATACCAGCCGCCTGACAGAAAAAGCCTCACCTTTGAAGACGCCATGCAGTACGAAATAGGAGCCACTTATAAGGGCATCAGGAACACGACCCTGTCGGCGAAGGTCTATTACTATGATATTGATGATTACTTAAGATGGATCTTCGGCTACAAGCCAAGCCGCGTGGTCTACAATATCGACAATGTTGAACTGACAGGCTTCGAGCTGGACCTGGAATCACAGATTCATGACAATGTCTCTCTATTTGCCAATTACACCTTTCAAACCAGTGACAAGGAGGGCGACATCCTGGATCTCACCAATGTCTCAGATGAGATCAGCGAGCTGCCCGATCACAAATTCAATATTGGCATTGCCTACCACAGGGATAACGGGTTGCTGGCAAAGCTGACCTTGAAATGGGTGGATTCCCGGGAGGTCCCTTTAGGGGAGTCGGACCTGAGCACTGCTGCAACGGGAAAAATGGATAGCTATTTCCTCCTTAACGGCATCATTACCTATCCTATTATCCAGGACACGGCCTATCTCTTTGTGGGCTGCGAGAATATATTGGATGAGGACTACGAAGAAGACTACGAGTATCCCATGCCGGATCGCATGTTCTACGGCGGGATCGAAGTCAGGCTGTGATACACACTTCTTGAAAACCGGATCACAGCCAGGATCTAAACTTCGGCGACCTATAGTGAAAAAACAGAGATACCAGGTCACGTGAGACCGGGCAAACAATTCCAAAAAGGAGGCTTGAATGCACAGGTTCCTTGTTCACAGTTGGATAGGTATCACCACCCTAGCAGTTTTCCTCATGATGCTCACCGTCGGTTGCGGCCCGGACAAGAAGCCAGCTACGTTGAAGTCGGGGCTTTATCTCGTCAGCATGGGCAGTGGCGACGCAGATAACCTCACCTTGCGCGCAGTCAGCACGATCAAGGGATCGGACATCATCTTTTGCAGAAAAGAAATACCAGACCAATTTCCCGACCTTTTGCAGGGGAAGGAAATCCATGATCCCGGTTTTGGAATATTTGCCATCTATGGCAAGTCTCCTGAGGAGGCAAGAAGGAATAAACGATTCCGTTATGAAGAGAAGATGAAGGCCTTTGACGACATCACAAAGATTGTTCGCACGGCAGTGAAAGAAAGCAAGGTGGTGTCTGTGCTTTGCAGCGGAGACCCTACGATCTATGGCCCGAATATGTGGTATGCGGAGGCCTTTGAAGATCTGGATCCTCAGATTGTTCCCGGTATAAGCTGTTTCAATGCCGCCAACGCGGCTCTGGTCAAGGGCGTGACGCGAGGAGTCAAGGCCCATTCGGTCATCCTGACGGCCTCCTTTGGACGGGAGGAATATGCCGGACCTGACAGCATTGAAGAACTCTCTCGTCACCAGGCCACCATGGTCTTTTTTACCATGTTCCTGGACTTGGAAAAGGTCGTGGACAAACTGAAAACCCACTATCCCCCTGAAACGCCTATAGCCATTGTGCTCTATGCCGGTTATAAGGACAAAGAAAAGGTTGTCTGCGGCACCCTTGACACGATTGTGAGGGAGACGGGGGGCAAGCTGCCATTTGAACACCTGATCTATGTGGGAGATTTTTTGACGAAGCGTTACAAGACCGCAAGTTAGCGCCCGTCAGCCAACAGTCAAGAAAAAGCTGGACAGCGGCCTCGGCTTCGAGTTTACTCTGCCTGGGCAGATCTAATGGACAGGCCGCTCAAAGAAAGACACGATTGAGCAAGGTTAAAGAGAAGGAGGAAAAGGGAAATGAGAAAATGGTACGTTGTTGTGGCGCTGGCCTTATTACCTGTCTGGATAGCTGCTTCAGCCCAGGCGCATATGTTTTGGCTCAATGCAAGCAAATATGCTCCCGAGGCAGGAGAGACCATATGGATCGAGCTCGGATTCGGGCACAAGTATCCCCGCGATGAGATCCTAAAAAAGGGCCGCCTTGACCGCGTCTACGCCCTGGATCCGAAGGGAAAAGAATTGCCGCTTGAACAGATCTTTCCTTCCTTTTACAAGTTTACCCCCAAGACCAAAGGGGCCTATGAGATCGTTGCCGCAGTCAAGCCCGGTTTTGTCTCCAGGACCGCAGATGGTCACAAGCTCGGTAACAAGAACGACTTTCCCGACGCGCCCTACTGCTTTGCCTTTAGGATGAGCGCCAAAGCGCTCATCACCGTCGGGGATAAGAAGGCAGATCTCTCAGAGAGGACTCAAAATCCACTGGAAATCGTGGCCATGACATCGCCTGCCGATCTTAAAGTCGGCGACACCTTGCCCCTAAAGGTCCTGTTTGAAGGAAAACCCCTTTCAGGTGCAACCCTCAGCGCAGTTTACGAAGGCTTTACAGAAGAGAAGCATCACTGGGCTCAGGAGGCGGAGACCAATGCCGATGGCCTTGTCCAGATCAAGCTCACTGCCAAGGGGCCCTGGCTGTTCACGACCACTCACAAGGAGTCTTATCCAGACAAGGCCGAATGTGATGATTACTCCTATCGCGCATCTTTGACGATTGGTCTTTAGAGACGATAGAGGATTTAAAATGAATCGAACAATCCGACTCATCGCCGTGGCCGCAACCTTATGCTTAGTTGTCAGCAGCAATGTGCACGCCGCCAATGTCAGGGATGCTATAAAAAAAGGGCTCAAAGAGCTGAAGGCTGATAAGGGGAGCACAGAGCTCTGCGCCATAACGGACGCCACCTATGTGAGGGTCAACGGGAAGACATCGGAAGCCTATGTCGATGTGATCCAAGAAGAAACTGGGTGCTCGGTTGGCAAGGGCAATCTTCTGTTTTTCCACAGGGCCACGTGCCACCCGTTGAAAATAGCCCTCTTTCGCAAGGAGAACAAACAATGCTTTGTGATAGACTGCGACGGGGATAAGGTGCAGACGCAGCAATACGACCTTGGCCTAGAGGTCACTTCCAAGCCAGGGTTTTGGAAGGAGGTAGGCGGTCCCCTTGCCCCAGACGCCTTCACTGTTGGCACTATTGCCCACGCCTGGGCTTCCGGTGCACCGCAGGATCTATTGAAATGCGCCGAATTCCACAATCACCTCTGCGCGGGCGTTTCCTCAGGATATATGATCGCCAAGGTGATCAGGGACAGATATCCCCTTAAAAAAGGAGAACGCTATACCTGGATCGCAAGCCCTGCCTTCTGCAAGGAAGACGCCGTGCAGATGCTCCTGGACGTCACTGCAGGCAAGAAGAGCCTTATTGTGGAAAAGCTCACAGAATCTCAAGAAAAGAACATTGCATTTGAGAATCCCGCCGGAATTCTCGTGGTGTGGAACCAGAAGAAAGGCAAGGGAAAGGGCGTCGTGTTCGATTTCAACTGGGACAAGGCAAGAAGAAAGGACATGGACAAGCTGAAGACCATGTTGGGCATGCTCCCCTACCTGGAAAGGCCCGATGCCTTCGTAGGCGTAGTAAAAGAGTTTGACGTAACGCCCCAGATGCTGCAAAGATTGACCACAGCAGAGACGAACCCTTACAAATGGTTAGACCTCACCAAACAATGAAAGAGACAGCTCAACATGCCTTGGCGTTTTGGGTCGTTCCCGGCTACTAAGAGAAGCTTTGAAAAATACTTTAAATAACCACCGCCTGAAAAGAGAGATCGGTTTTTTTACGGCAACGATCTTGGTCATTGCCAACATGGTGGGGACGGGGATATTCACCACCTCCGGCTTCATTATAGCCGAACTCGGCAATCCTCAGACCATGCTGCTTTGCTGGTTTGTTGGGGGAATTTTCGCGTTATCCGGAGCCCTTTGCTATGGGGAGCTTGGAGCCATGTTTCCCAAAGCAGGTGGGGAGTATATCTTCTTGCGAGAAAGCTTCGGCAAAGGCGTGGCCTTTCTATCTGGCTGGATCTCTTTGATCGTAGGCTTTTCTGCCCCCATTGCCGCAGCCTCCATCGCCTTTGCCACTTATTCCTTCCGTCTACTGCCAGCCGTTCCCATTTCGGGTTACAGCGTTCCCCTGTTGGGAATCCATGTTCTCACCATATCGCCGATCACCATACTGGCAGCATCCGTGATCGTTGTTGTTTCACTCATACACTACCATAGTGTCTTCCTGGGCAGCAGGGTGCAAAACATACTGACCGTTTTCAAAATCGGGCTCATTGCCGTCTTTATCGCGGCGGGGCTTTTTCTGGGCAGCGGCTCTACAGCCCATTTCGCCGGAGGGCTGGACATAGGCTCAGTCTTTCAAGACAAGTTTGCTATCTCTTTGATCTTCATCTCCTTTGCCTATAGTGGGTGGAACGCCGCTGCTTACCTTGGCGGAGAGATCAAAAGGCCGGGCAGGAATATCCCACTTGCCCTTCTCACCGGGACATTTGTGGTCATGTGTCTTTATCTGCTTTTGAACGTTGTTTACATTTACGCCCTTCCGACAAATGAGATGACCGGTGTGCTGGAAGTGGGAGCAACATCTGCCGTTTCCCTCTTCGGAGACCATATGAGTAAATATTTTAGCGGGGCCATTGCTGTGGGTCTACTCTCTGTCTTAAGCGCCATGATCATGGCTGGGCCAAGGGTCTATTATGCCATGGCAAAAGACGGCGTTTTCTTCGAGCTCTTTGGCAAGGTCAACCAACTCCACAAAACGCCTGCGTACGCCATATTGCTGCAAGCAGGTATAGCTATTGCAATGGCATTCACCACAACTTTTGACAAGCTCTTGCTGTACATCGGCTTCACCCTTTCCCTGTGCGCTATGTTCACCGTTATAGGGATGATCCTTCTTAGGATGAAACAGCCCTACTTGAAAAGAGACTATAAGACCTTCGGATACCCCATCACCCCCCTTCTATTCATCTTAGGCAACATCTGGATTGTCTACTTTTCCATTAAGAGCAAACCAATAACCTCATTGTTCGGATTGGGCACAATCGCCCTGGGTACCTTGGTTTTCCTCTATTTCAAGGATGGTAGAAGGCTGAATCATAAGGGTGGAGCAAAAGTTCTAATCAAGTAGTAACGTTCAAAAGTGTTGACTGAGTGGATTTCTGGACAACCAACTTCGAGATAGGGATAATCGCTTCTCTTCGGCATCCAATGCCTTTAGGTAGCCCATGCCATTTGTGTAGATGGCAACGGCTGTATGCCTGCGTTCAGCGATCATCCCTATCTCTCTAACTGCCCGCTGAAGGCCTTTGCCTCAACTTTTGAACGTTACCAATTCATGGCACGCCAGATCCAAATGGGCAGTGCCGACCCTTTCTGCTTCTTCTGTAAACGGCATCTTACGTTATGGGCCTAAAGACCAAGTTGAGAAAGCCGAAGATCCTGTTTGTAGACGGTGACGAGTGGATAAGAGACTCTTTGAGTCTCTTTTTTGAGGGAGAGTGGTGCCAATTTCTCGCCTTTGAGACTGGCGAAGAAGCACTAAACGCTCTTCGCGGCCAGGATTTCGACATCGTCATCACCGATTATAGGCTACCGGACATGGATGGGCTAGAGCTATTCAGGCTGGTAAGAGCGTCTCATTACGATATTATGAAGATACTGGTCACGACCTATGGAGACAGCGACCTCGTGTCCGAGGCAGCTCGTATAGGCATCCACGGGTTTATCGAAAAGCCTTTTAAAGCAGCAGACCTGTCGTACAAACTAAGACACATTGCGGAGACAACGTCACTGAGAAGTCTTCGCCAAAACGGATGAGTCATGGAGCGTCAGCAGAGACCTCTTTAAGAGTGAGACATGGTGGTTTTCTTCTTCAATGATGGTGTCCAAATGGTCCAACGTCTCTTTATCATCAACAAAGGACCGAATCATCTCATAGAAGAGCACCGTGTCTTCTTCAAACTCAATGGCCACCCTAAGGAGACCTTCCACCTCTTCGATACTTGCAAAATCTGCGTCTTTGAGTGAAAAGCTCTGGTCTCCGAGGATGCCCTGCAAGACTCTCTTCCCTCTTTCCTCTACCTCGGAATCGTCTACGCTCCTCGTCACCTTCTCTTTCATATCGGAGAACCATTTGGCGTGCTTCACCTCATCATCGGCCAGCTGGAGAAGCAAGGCAGCGATGGACGTGGCAGAGACCTTTTGAGCGGCTTTTCGATAGACCCTTTCGCCGTTCTCTTCTATCTGGATGGCCAAATCAATAATGTCTCTAATCGTAAACATGTGGAACCCTGTTTGTCCGTAACAAGATACCCTTCTTAATGCCGCACAGGAAGGATGAAGTAAAAGTTATTTCCAGAAGGACTCGCCTCGTAGCCTGCCACCCCACCGTGTATTTCTACTGCGTTTCGCACAAATGCCAGGCCGTGTCCGGTGCCCGGCCTATTGGAGGCGTTGGAACCCCTGTAACCCACCTCAAAAATCCTTTCTCTTTCTTCAGGTGCAATGTGAAGCCCCGTGCTAAAGACATTATACTTGATACCATCTTTTCCCGGACCAAAATAGTCTTTCATGAACTCCCTTCCATAGGCGATGTATTTCTTCTGTTCCCCTGCATCATTGGTTATTTCGTGAGTGTACTTCAGAGCGTTAGAAAAAAGATTGGCATACACTTGTGCCATCAAGCCGATGTCCACTACAGATATCGTCTCTTCGTCAGGGATGCCACTATATTTGTCGTCTATTGCTATGCCCCTTTCAGCAAACCGTTCCTCAAATCTTTCAAGCTGGGGCTGCACCACCGCCTTTTTCATGTTGCAGGCCTTGGTCCGAAGAGTGAGTCTGCCTTCGTCAAAATGACTCCTTCGAAGCAAGGTCTCAAGGAAAAGGCTTGTGCTGTGATAATGCTTTTTAATACTCCGAAACTCCTCCGTAAGACCACGATTGACTTCTGCCAACTCTGCCAGAATGGGTTCCAGCTCTTTCTTACACAATGGGGTATCTCCCAAAGGAAAGGACTTCAGCAGTTTTTCAATTTCCCTGTTTTTCTGAATCTTGCCGCTCAGACGTCTCAAGAACAGCCGGTACAACATATTGGGAACAATCACATTGTGTTCGATATCGGCTACCAATCCCTGGATGAATTCTAAGTGTTCCATATTCTTCCGCAGCAAAGAACGAATATGTAGACTGAAGCCGATGCGATTGGCGTATTTTTCAAAGAAAAGCTCCTGGTGGGTATTCTGCTCCTCGACCGGATACACTTCCAGGATGCCGATGAGATCTTTCTCTGGCCCAAAGGGGAACTGTTCTACAAACTGCCTGTTCCCTCTTATGGTAAGGATCATGGAGCGGTTTACGCGATATGCACCCTGGGCAGGCTTGATCTCTGTGGGAGGAGGACCACCGATCTCCCCTTCGCCTTCATCCGTTTTTGCCACCAGGCAAAGGCGCTTCTTCTCAAGGTCCATCAGATAGAGTCTGGCCTCCAGGTCAAAATACAATTTTGGTATAGCCACAGACACCTGATAGATGTCCTCAAGCCTCTCAAACTCCTGAGCCAGGTCAAAATACGTTTTCAGGGCTTGGCTCTCAACACTGGTGAACCCGTAATGGGTGTAATCAGTCTTCTTCTGTTCGATTCTCTCTTCAACGTGTGCGGCGATGCCCATGTCTCTCTCATCCCAGAAAAGGTCTTGGGCCTTCTGTCTCTCAGCAGATAAGTGTAGAGGAAAACCCCTACGTAGAGGCAACGCTCTTTCTATAGCGTGTCTGGTACCCAAAGGCCACAACATTTCTGCAAAAAAGTCTTCTTGCCACTTTCTACACAGCCTGTCAGGTCAACATCTATTCCGATCCGGCGTTATCTTGCAATGGCCCCCGATGGCATCAGCTATCCCCTCGTCCACAGTCTCCGTTCATAAGCCTTTTTACGAAGGGCCGGTCTGCTGGGACGAAATCGTAGCGACTCAATTCATCCAAAGGGACCCAGCCATATTGGTCATGGTCTTTTGAGTGAATCTCTCCACCGGCCCAGTGGACCCTGAAAAATAACACCTTTACGGTGCCAAAGTCATAGCGATGGATACGCTCTCCGAGGCAATCTCCCACCACGGCCTCTATCTCAAGCTCTTCTTTCAGTTCCCTCTTTAGGCTTTCCTCTGCCGTCTCACCGTCCTCAACCTTGCCTCCGGGAAACTCCCATTTGCCGGCAAGCCTTCCCACGGATTTCCTTTTGGCAATGAAGACCCTGGTCTCTCTGAACAGCACCCCTGCCGTCACAGTAATCATGCGCACATCCCCCCGGCGCCACCATCACAAAGATGCGCCACCATCACAAAGATGCGCCACCATCACAAAGATGCGCCACCATCACAAAGATGCGCCACCATCACAAAGATGAGGCCCTATGGTGACATCATCTTGTAACAAGTAGATTGAACTGACTGCAAAGGACGTTCTTAGTGACCTTCCCCAGGCGCCCCTTCTTATGTTTGTCAGCAAAAGAACATACAATGAGGCCATAGTCAGGCGCCATTTCGGAAATCATGGTGACAGGGTCCCCTGCCGCAACCTTCGGCGTTACCTTCAGCCCACTGGCTAACCACCTCTCCATCATGAAAGAGACCTTTTCACTAAAGGAGAAGCCGGGGTCTGGGCTCTTGAGTACCCTCAGGACATCAATGTCCGTCTTCATCCTTGTGGCTGCGACCCGAACCAGCTCCAGGGTGGACTCTGGAGGGTCCTTTTCTCCAACACAGACTAACAACGGTTGACCTTCTTCAAATTCCCTACCTATCACCATAACTGGGAGCTGAGCCTTCTGGGCCACATACAGGGGGCCGTTCTCGATCTCAGACCATGCGCATCCAGGGATTCGATGAGCGCCCAGAATCGCAAGGTCATATCGGGCCTCTTCCAATTCGGCCAGTATTTCCTCTTGAGGAACCCCTGGCCGGATCCTCAGATGGACTCCCGAGTCAGATCCCAGCTGAACTCTTCCCACTTCCAAGACGCCATCGCCAACTTGTATAAGGGCGGTCTGGGGCTCTCCCAATTCGGCCCTATGTTCTTCCCATGTGCGGGTCTTCTTAAAAACGTCCTCGGCCTCAAGGAGAGATTTCATCTCCGGAGTCTGCCTCCACTGCTCCGCAGATATGGCGATCGTTTGGGGTACAAGGGGCTGGGTCCGAGTCTGGGACCTGTGTCTCTGCACATGAAGAAAAGTGGCTTCTTCACTTACGGTACAGGCAAACCGCCCTGCCAGTCTGACAGCCTTCAGGGCATTCTCCCCTCCGTCCACACATATAAGCGTCTTCATAGTAAGTCCTCCTTGCACCCTAGCAATAAGATAGAGGTATGATGACCCCCAACCCAAGAAACGCCGAGGGTACGGGAAATCTAAGGTATCCCGCGTCAGAACTCTAACGAAAGGCTCAGGGCGCCAAACTGGTCAGCGCTGTCTTGTCCGTCGTACTCCTTGGTCCGGTATATCTGGGTGTAGGTTATGCGAAAACGGCTTACCTGCACGGCAATGCCTACCTGAACGTCCCCGACCAAAGGCTTCCGGTCCACGGAATGGCTTTCGGCAAAGGTGTTGCCGTCAAGAAATATGTTGTGCAAGACCGCACGCGCCTCCCCACCAGCGAACAGGTAAAAGTTGAAGTCTTGGCGCTGATAATACCCGGCGCCCGGCAGACTTGGCCGGATGCGGGGCGAGCCGAAATCATCTTCGAGGTTCAGTCCTAGCCTCATGGTCAACCCTGCGGCAGCATAGGTAAAAACATTACCCACGGCCCCGCCAAGATGGGGGATGACATCACACTGTAGGCCGCAGATCGCTTCTTTTGTATGAAACCGACGCGCCTGTTCATAGAAGAGGGCAACACCCAACTCGTCGTCCAATTGATGGTTCCAACCATTGGGACGCTGCAATCCGAATATGCTATGCCATTTCTTCTGCACATCTTCGGCAAACGAGGAGGGGCCAACGACGCCCACATCCAGTTCAACCTGATCATAGCGCTTGTCATCTCGATTGATGACCAGTCCAAAGCCCGCGTAAAGCCAGCCAGCATAAGGACGGTCCTCTTTTATCATTTCGCGAACAGCAATATCTTCCGGCGTATAAATGTTCTGACCAAGAGAGATGGTGGCCCGTGCCTTCAATCGGCCTGCGTCATCCTCACGGGCCTCCTCAGCGCTAAACCAGGGAAGTCTGTCAGCAGCCTTCGTCATCCACGGGATGGGCTTGGTAAGGTGGCTCACACGCGTGCCATGGGTAAAATGTCTGTCCGTGCCGCCGCCAAAAAAATCGTTTTCAAATTGCACCCCCCATATATGGCCTGCCGCATTGCCCCAGGCCGGCTCCGCCCAAATGTGCATCAATAGGACCACAAAGCTTAGTATGAAGGCCCGAGCCATTTTCGCCACGTGGCAATGCCTCACATAGAGCCGAAAAGACGGTCCGCAGCCGCTGGAAAGTAGTTGTTGAGCACAAAGAGGACCGCAGCCGCCAAAAGGATCACAACGAAAGCTGCCTTGAGCAAAACAGCCTCAAGGCTGCGCCCTTTAGCTCGGCCTTCTTTCACAGCCTGGTCTTTCTCCTTTTCCCCGCGAATGCCTTTGATGGCCTTCTCCTGGCGCCGTTGGAAGCTTTTGATTCCCTAAATCCTTTATTCTCATGGCCCCGGCTAACATACGCCTCCCTGGGACCCGGGCAATGATTATCGTCACGGGCTTTTGAGGTTGTGCCCACATTTCGGACAAAATCTGTACTCCTCTTCAATGCCAGCATTACAACTGGGGCATCGTTCAAGAGGCGGGGCTAGCTCCATGAGGAGCTGGTCCTTTTTCACAGAAACCATTTTTTTATCGGCCTTGTAATCGGCAAAAACCACGACCCTTTTTACTACCCCGTCTACAGAGGAAGTAACAGCGCACTCCGTCTTCATAATAGAGAGGTTCAAGACCTCTTCTCCGGCCTTGACAGAATGGCCCTCCTTTTTGTGCACGAGCCACAGGTCTGCATCAAAGGGGGCCGCAATATGATAAGGGTTTTTCTTGTCAGCCATTTCACGCCCGGGCCCTGCCTCCACCGACTCGGCCACTTTCACATCTTCCACAAAGACTTCATAGTCGAGCTTATACCGCACCCTTCTTGTGCCGCTGGGGCGGACTCTACCCACCCGTATGATCTTTACGGTGTGCACCTTTCCATCGGATTTGACAAACTCCCGCTCTACCCCAGGCACAAGCCCTTCAAACCAGATGTCATCGGGCAAGACGTTGGGCTCTCCATACTTCTCCAGGTTCTTTATGAGCTTCAGGGCATCTCCCGGGTGATTAAGATAGTTGACGATTTCATTTTCCGTGGGCGCTCGTCCGATGTGCCCGGCCAGCTCTTTCTCAATGGCCTCCATGTCCACGGGAGGCAAGAAGGTAAGAGGACTCTCCTCTGTACGCTGGGCCTGTGCGTCGGGCCAGTTTTCACCAAAGACCGACTCGTAGATCCAGTCAGCAGGCCAGCCAAGGGGAAGCTTGCCGAACTTTCCCAAAAGAAGGTTCTTTAAGGCATCGTTTGCATGGGAAAATAGGACCAGGCGGTCTTTCTTCACGTCATCGTCCAGTGCGGCCTCCTTTGTGGAGGTAACGGTCTTTAGAAGATCGATCATCCGATCAACTTCTCCTAATCCCCCGCGCTCGTAGGCCTTCACGGCCATCATGTACCCGTTTGTCCAGGTAATCTGAGAGCCAGGGGTCACATCGTGGTAGCGGATAAGCTTTCGAACCAGTTCAAGGATAAGCAAAATATGGGGAAGCAAAAAAGCGTATCCTTGCTTCAAGGCTGCTTCCTGACTGCTCGAAGTAGCGCCCCCGGGAAGGCCGTGGCGGGTCACATCGTGATCCGGACCCAGAAAGGTGGGCCGGCAGTAGTGATCATAAATAGGCATGATCTGCTTTAGGACAAAGGCCGCCTCCCGAATCCTGTCTTTGTCGAGGCGGGTTTTCAGGCCCAGCTCCCCTTCCACGTAGGCAACTACCGGCAGGACCGCCGCCTGGCTGTAAAACCGCACGGCCGGGCCGTCGGCCACGTCCAGGATCTTGGCCCCGGCCTTTGCTGCACTGCCCAGGGCCGGCACGGCCAGCCCATCGGTGATATGCCTGTGATACTGGATGACCAGTTCCGGGTATTTGTCCAAGATGGCGGAGATGAGGTCATAGACGAAGCGGGGGGGGCAGACACCGGCCATGTCCTTGAGACAAAAAATAATCTGTTTGGAGGCCCCGGTCTCATCGCAACCCAGGATGCGACCCACCATGGACAGGATCTCATCCAGGACGGAAAGGTAATGTTCGATGGTAAACCCTTCAGCCCAACTCAGGCTGATGGCCGGTTGGAAGATACGGTTTTCTGCCTGAAGCACGATCTTGGCAAAGGGGACCATGTTGTCAATGTGGTTCAAAAAGTCAAAGCACCGTATGACATGATAATCCTTGATGATGAGCCTGCCTGTTCGCTCCATGACCTCCCTTGCCTGGGGGGCATATCCCAGGATATTGGTAGACCGGATGAGGATCATTTTCTGGGTATGTGGGGCAAAGCTATTCCATTCCTCTGCTTCGGCCCACGGGTCCGTCATACACCCCAACATCCCCACGTGGTAGTGGGCTCCTCCCCCGTTTTCAATGGACACATACCCGCACTGGTCGATCAGTGGACCCACCAATCGATCGTCAAAGAGTCTGAACCTGTTTCCGGACTCTGACTGGGTAACGTCTCTGGGGGTGGTGTTGGCAAACTCCACGAACTCCGAGTCTCGAAGATAGGCCAGCACCACCTCTCTGTGGTCATCGGGCTTAAAGGGCGGCTCATAGCTCACCCTTGAGGGCTCTTTCGATGATGAGACCTCCACCCTTGCCATGGGACCTACCCTGGCATGGGCACGCTTTCTATAAGGGCCGAGGCCGATATAGGGATTATGCCCCAAGGCCGTGATCTCCGCCATGAGCCTTGCCAGCCGAAGGTGTTCCGGCACAACGTCTTCATAAGAAATGAGGTCCGGTGTGTTCTCAATGAATTTGGTGTGGACACCGCCCGATTCAAAGACGGGATGGGTGACGATCTTTTTGTGAAAGGGTATGGTGGTTTTAAGCCCGCCGATGAAGTATTCCGAAAGGGCCCTTTCCATGGTGGAGGCGGTCTTTGCCCAGGTGTCGCCATAGGTCATGAGCAAGGCACCCAGGGAGTCATAGGCCTTGGGGAATTCATAATCGCCAAAAACGCAGGAATCGAGGCGAACCCCTTCACCGCCGGGGGAGAGATACCGGGTGATGGTGCCGGAATTGGGCATGAAATCACGCTGGGGGTCTTCGAAATTGATCCGGCACTGCATGGCAAACCCTCTGGGCCTGAGTTGCCCTTCTCTCAGACGGAGCTTTTCACCAAAGGCAATTCGTATCATCTCTTCCACGATATCTATGCCGTAGAGAAGCTCTGAAATGCCGTGCTCCACCTGAAGCCGGGTATTGGCCTCTATGAAGTAAAAGTTCTGCTGGTCATCGACTAAAAACTCAATGGTGATGATCGAATCATACCCCACGGCAGTGGCCATCTTCAGGGCCGCCTCTTTTAAGGCAGCCCGCAGCTCCGGGGTAGCCCCTTCCCATGGCGACGGGGTAATCTCCAAAAGCTTCTGATACCTTCTCTGGGAAGAGCAATCCCTTTCGTCAAGGGCCACGGCGTTTCCGAGCTTGTCGCAAAGGACCTGTATCTCAAGGTGCCGGACCACGGGGAGGAATTGCTCAATGTAAAGATTGGGGTTGCCGAAGCTTGCCTCTGCCATGCCAGAGGCCTTGGGAAACTGGCCTTCTAGTTCCTCCTGGGAGTGGACCACCACAACGCCCCTGCCGCCGCCGCCCCCTTCGCTCTTGATCATGACAGGGAAACCGATCTCTTCGGCGAGCCCCCGTGCCTCTGAAAGAGACACGGCCCCGTCAGAGCCCTCCACCACAGGAACGGACAGTGACTTGGCAAGCTCCCTGGCCTTGACCTTGTTGCCCAGGCTCTTCATGGGCCCCTCTGAGGGGCCGATAAAGACAAGGTCGTGGGCTTCACACATAGAAGGAAAATGGTTGTCCTCGGCAGCAAAGCCCCAGCCGGGATGAAGGGCCGCCACCCCATACTTTTTGGCAATCCGTACAATCTCTTCTATATCCAAATAACCCCCCACTGAAGAGAGGCTAAAGGCCTTATCTGCCTTGGACACATGCGGCGCGGTCTTGTCTATTGGCGTAAAAAAGGCCGCATAGACAGCACCCATCTCTCTGATCGTTCGTCCCACACGAAGGGCCGGAATGCCCCGATTGGCCACACCGATCAGCTTGTTTTCAAAATTGAACTCCATGGATCGAGCCCCTCCTTTCTTCTCCACCCCATCATCAACGTTCCTGCCCTCACTGCTTTGGCTTTCCGGGCGCTACGGGCCTCTGTAAACCTTTTATCTCCCTGATCGTTATGGTCGTCATCATGCGAGTCCTACTCACGGGAACAGCCCGCCCTTTCTATGATTCTGGGCTATCCCTGCCAAAGGTGAACAAAAGTCAGACCTGCATTTAACCCCAGGAGACCCTCTACATCCGTTTCATATCAGGATCATGTGCCGGAGAATGGGTCTTCATATATTCATGCTCTTTGGCGAGGTGTTGAAAATAGTCCTGAAAGGTCCAGGTCCGGGCCGTTTCCGTAATCATGGCAAAAATGAGATCCTGCGGATTGGGAGACACACTCTTGAAGCTTCTCATGACCTGGACCACCTGCTCTCTGTCTTCCGCCTCCATGACCACTGCTCGCAAATGGCCCAAGGTGGCTGCTGCCCCTTTGAATCCCAACGCAGGATCAGTCTGCCCACTGCTCAATGCTTCGGCCTTTCTATCCACTGTGTCACCCACTGTTGCCGTCAAGAGATCTTCTGTCACGGTGGTGACTTCCAGTCTCTTGGCACCTGGATCCATGGCCCTAAAGGCCGTCTCACCTGCTTCTATCTCCCTTTGGGTTAATCCCAGTGTAAAACAGATGATGCTCTCATTCATGGGTAGCAGCTCTCCTTTTTCCCGAAATATTCCTGCTTGTCGCTTGTCATGTACACACCTCGGCCCCTGGCCCCCTTTCCTCCAGCCAAAGGGGCGAGGATTTAATCGCTTTCTTCTTCCCCTTCCTCGGACCCGTGATCAGGTCCCCTGTGGGCGAGCAGAGGTGCCACCTCTGGCAGGGCGTCTTTAAAGACAACGCCGTATATCTCCCAGACGGTGACAAAGAGGGCGGCCACAATGGGGCCGATGATGAATCCGATGATTCCGAACATGGCAATGCCGCCCAGGGTGGAAAAGAGGATCATCAAATCGTGCATCTCCGTGTCTTTGCCCACCAGCCTGGGCCGGAGGAAGTTGTCCACGCTGCCCACCAGCACACCGCAAAAGAGGGCAATGCCTGCCGCTTTTCCCCAATGCCCCTGTGCCGCCAGTATGATGGCCGCCGGTCCCCACACCAGTGCCGTGCCGATGCCGGGGATGATGGAAAGCACGGTCATCACCGTTCCCCAGAAAACAGCGCTTGGAATCCCCACCACGGCAAAGGCCGCGCCGGCCAAACCTCCCTGGACCACGCCGATGACGGCCGTGCCCTTGAGGGTGGCCCGTGTCACGGAAGTGAACCTGTCTAGGAGTCGCCGTTCGTCAGCGTCTTCCAGGGGCATATAATATAAGATCTTTTCCAGCAGCTTTTCACCGTCTACCAGAAAAAAGAACATGGCATAGAGCAGGAGAAAGAGCATGAAGACAAAGTTTACCGTGCCCATGGTGGCGGCCTGAAGGCCGTTGATGAGAAACTTGCTCAAGGTGCCGACCAGCTCTCCGGCCTTTTGAAGAATGGTCTCCTGGTAGGGCACCACATGCTCATAAAAGGGAAGGTGGCCCAGCCATTCGGAGAAGCTCGTAGGCGTGGCCAACTGCTTTTGAATCCACGGCGTGATCGATTGCCCCACCTTCACGGCCTGAGCTGTGACAACACCCAAAAGACCGGTGAGGGGCAATAGGACCACCAGGACCGCGATGAGTAGGGTAAGGCCCGAGGCCAGTGCCTGGCGGCCGCCCAGCCAGCCACAGAGCCGCCTGTAAAGCGGATGGCCCAGGGCGGAAAAGATGCCGGCCAGCAAAAGCCCCATGAGAAAGGGGCGGATCATGGACAAAAAGACCACGGAAATAAACAACACCAGTGCAAACACAAAGGATTTATGAATGACTTGCCTGTCCATGTTGACTCCTTGTTGTTCGAAGCTTCCGGGCCGGCCCAACCCTTTTGTCCTCAGACCTCTTCCGACGCCAGATAAACCCCAAGTTGCATAAGAAATATGGCTGTCTTTTACCTGCTTCCTGGACATCACCAATAGTTGATTCCTCGGTGCCGCTCGTAACAACCGCATACGCAGGCCATTGCTGTTTTTGAAGATTCCTTGCCATATTTCTTATGCAACATTGGGGTCAACAAAGCTGCCGTCAGGCATCATGTCGTCGGCATGAGGAATGCCTTGCTCTTCCATTTTGTACCTTTCACATCTTTTCCAGTCCGTATCACTCTCGCAGTACCTGCGACGCCAAGTGAGACCGATCACGCCTTGCTGTTCCAACCTGCGTAAGGGACACATGGTAAGCCATTTGCACGTCATTTCCCGTGTTTTTCGGAAGTCTGTGATTGTACGGTCCCGACTTCACCCCTTTGTCCGATTCTGTCTCCACCTTTACACCGATATAAAGCGGAATCACAAGAAAAATTGGATAAGACTCCAGGGGCTAGGATGATCACAGCCCTGAAAGGCCTGATCAAAGGTCGCTCACCATAAAGCCTAAACCAAGCACCGGGCCTTTAGGCCCGGAATCGATCGCGCTCGGCTTCACTGTTGGGGGAGAAGCCATTTGGGCCAGGGTCTCGGCATGGCAGCGTGCGGTATGCCCGCAAGACCAAGCCCAGGGCCAGCGAGTCTGCAACGCAGGCCCCCTTTTGAGTCGATAAGAACCCCTTTACCCTCTTTCCATTCCCTGAAGCCCGTGGTACATTGCTTTGAAAAGGACCTCTGCCCAGATCTCAAGGGAGGCCATCTAGGTGACACGACTCTTCAGTATAAGTGTGGCCATGGGCCTGCTGCTCTCTCCCGAGGCCCTGACAGTGGCGGGAAACGCCACGGGACGGGCAGGCCATGGGTTTGTGGGGTTTGTCTTGCTGGCAGGGCTGGCTCACCTTCTCGTAAGCCGCACGTACGAAAGAGCATTCACCCTTTATCCCGGCCCCTCAGGAGAGGCCCGCTTTATCAGAAAGGCCTTTGGTGCCATTGCTGCAGTCGTCTCTGCGGTGTGCGCCAGGGTGACCATGGCAGTCTGCGCCTCCACAGCCCTGCTGGCCACGGCAGGCTATGTATTTAACGAGGTCTTTCTCTATTGGTTCCCAAACCTGGGGTTCTCCTTTTGCCTCCTCGGTTTCCTCCTTCTTCTTAATCTCCTGGGAAAAAACGCGGCGGCCATAGGACAGCTTTTCTTTGTGGGATTGGCTGCGGGAGGGCTCCTCTTACTATCTCTTGTGGGTTTCTTGGAGTGGGGAAATCCCCCTCCGGCCATACCTCAGGCGCCAACCCCTTTGGCCCACATGCCAGAGGCAGGACTTGCCTGCCTCCTCCTTTTCGTAGGCTTTGACCTGGCCGGGTTTTCCGGAAAGACTGAACACCATTCCGCCAGGGCCATGATGGCGGCTATCCTCTTGGCAGGGCTCGTTTTCTGCTGCTGGGGATCGGTGTCTTTGAGATTTGTCCCGGCAGGCAAACTGGCCCATACGAGCATCCCTTATGTCAAGGTTGCCAGGACAATGCTCGGCCAGTGGGGCAGAATCTGGATGGGCCTCATCATTCTATCAGGCGCCTCTGCTGCGGTGAACGCCCTGCTCATGGCCGTATCCAGAATGATGACGGCCATGGCGGCTGACGGGCTCTTGCCCCCTTTCCTGGCAAAGGGAAGGGGCCATGCCACGATCGCCTTTTTTATGCTGGCGGCGGCTGTAGCGGCCATGATGGGACTCGGTATGGCAGGAGAACCGATTCTTGAAACTTATATGAAGGCAGGCACCTGGTTCTGGCTGCTCCATTATGCCGTCATCCAAGGCGCCCTTTTGGCCACCATGGCCAGGCTTGGGCCAGGGGCCGGTATTCAGAAAGAGGCCGGAGATTGGGTTTTGTCCATTTCAGGGTTGGCGGCCATGGTGTCTGCGGCAATAGCCATGATCTTACTGGAAAAGGACTGGAGCCTTCTCGGGCCTGTCATTGTCCTTCTTGCTATGGGCCTTTTTCTTGCGGCATTCTGGATCTTTTTTAGCAGCAAGAAGGGATGGCTGACCCAGTCCTAAAAAACGCTTGGCAACCCCCAGAAAAAAGGAGGTACAACAATGAAAGGGAAGGCACCAACGTTTGTAGGGATGGCCCTTTCCATGGTCTTGGTCTTTGCCCTCTTCACGTCGGCCCTGTCGGCAGACGTAGCGAGAATGACCAAGGACGAACTCAAGGCCTTGATAGAAAAGGGTCAGGTGACTGTTGTGGATGTGAGGTCCGGCAGGGACTGGAAATCGAGCGAATACATCATCCACACGGCCGTGAGGGAAGACCCTTCCCAGGTGGCGTCCTGGGCAAATAAGTACGCCAAGGACAAGGCCCTGGTCCTTTATTGCGCCTGACCCGCTGAACACACCAGTGCTCGGGTAGCACAGCAACTCATTGAAATGGGTTTTACCAAGGTTTCCGCACTAAAGGGCGGCTGGCACGAGTGGTTTAGAGGAAAATACCCGGTCGACGAAAAGTAAAGGGACGTCCGGCTTCTTCCGTCAGCCAGCGACGAGGGGCCGGACAATCCCATAGGGGAACCCCAACCATAGGCCGTCTCGAAGCCCAAACCTGGCCCCTGCTGTTTTCTAGAGGCCTCAGTACGCCTCTGACCGATATTTCAAACGGTTTTTGATAAGGGTGAGCCTCTTTTCAAGCCGTGCGGCGCAAACTTGAGAATCTAATTGTCTGAGCCGGTCAGGGAGAATTTTCCGGGCAGCGCGCCATCAAAATAGACTTCCACTCGACAAAGGAAATCTGGCCCTGTTGGCCGATAACCATGTATAAGGTTGCCCTATTGGCCAAAGGCCATCCTGTGCCCGCCATGAACAAAGAGCACCTGGCCCGTAATCCAGGCTGCCTGCTTTGAGGCGAAAAAGACGACAGCATTGGCAATATCTTCCGGCCGCCCCACCCTCCGGACGGGAATATCCGGGACCAGGGCCTTTTCCATTTCAGGACTGATATAGCCGGACTGCACCGGCCCGGGCGAGACCACGTTCACTGTGATGCCGCAGGGCCCCAGTTCGGCCGCAGCACTGCGACTGTAAGACTCCAAGGCATACTTGCTGGCTCGATAAGAGATCTCTTTGGGGCATCCCCAGGCGCAATCGGCACTGATGTTGATGATTCTGCCCCAATGGGCCCCTCTTTCAATCATGCTTTGGGCAAACCTTGCCGTAAGCATGGCCACGGCCCGTGAGTTTACCGCAAAATGCCGATCATGGCTTTCCACGTCGATGGTCGATATGGTGGGCCCGCCCTCCCACACCGCGCCGCCTTTTCCCAAGGCATGGGCCGGAAGAAAGGTATCTGCCATGTATGCGGCTGCGTTGTTGACCAGGATGTCTATCTTGCCAAAGGCCTTCTCCGCTGCTTCAAAGAGCCGATCAACGTTCTCCGCCTTCCCAAGATCCCCTTCCCAGGACGCTGCTTCTTCGCCGGCCTCTCGAATAGAGGCAACCACTTCATCAGCCGTTTTTTCTTGTTGTTTGAAAAAGAAGGTAAGCCCCGGAGTCTCTCTATCGCCAACATCTGTATCTTCCACCGGAACGTCCGTTTGCTGACGATAGTAATGGACAAACACACGGACCCCATGGCCCGCCAAGGCCCGTGCAATAGCCGCCCCAATGCCAAAAGGGTTATTTCCCCCTGTGACCAGCGCGACCTTACCCTCCAACCCAGGATCGATCATGCATTTCTCTTCCATGGAACCCCTTCTAGAATATGAACGTTTCATCCCATCTCTTCCTCTTTGGCCCCCACGAGCGGGTCACGATACGCTCACCACAAGAATTCGAAGATCATCGTCAGCATGATTTCTCAACCCGTGTGAGCCCCCTGGATACACGGCTGCAATGTCTCCAGGCCCCACCTCGAATTCCTCGCCGTCAAGGGTCATGATTCCCTTGCCGGAAATGATGTAGTAATACTCTTCATCATTTTGGTGGTGATGAACGCCCACGGATACGCCCGGTTTCAGGACATCATCGTGAAAAAAGTTGAGCCTTCGGGTGGTGTCGGAAGAACAATCCAGGACCTCCGTCCACTGCAACTCCCCTTCACCGTCATGACACCTTGCAAGAGGCGCCTGGCGCATATCACGTGCCCTTTTCAGAAAACTTGTCTTTGACATGCTCCCTCCGATAGAGACCTTTCAATCTTTCACCAGCACGCCAGAGGTCTCTAGACAACTCATATCATCAACATAGTATGCCTCAACTAATTTACAAATGGACATCCTGTAGACTCCTCCGGACCCATGGGGTCCCATGAGAAAGAAGCTCTGTTTCGGGACTTTAAGATTTCTCGGGAACATATCTTGACCACCATGTCGTCATTTTTCAACTAAAAATGACGACGACATAGTCAATTGTCCAGAACCTGTCACTCCCCTTTCCCTTTTCCGTCGATTTGTACGGATCACCCGTTACTTGTCACACCTCAGTTCTCATTTTTCCCCACCGCCCCCTTCCCAGGTCAGCTGTCGTCCGTCATCCCTCCGCCTTGCGCCCTGCCCCTTGTGCCCTATGCCCCGTCCGTTCTGTCATATACCTACATTACTTTTATAAATAATAGATATGCTCTTCAGTTCATTTTTAATGTATATGATAATTAATTATATATAAGTGAATTTAATTTTGAACCCTCCTTTCTGCACACTTTCTTTAGAACATCGACAGGTTATGTGCTTACGACTTGGGGGGCCCTTTGACAACGATTTGGAAAGGTTCGTGACGCGCCGCGAAGTCTGATAGTTGACGACCCGGATCTGGCCCTGTCTCTTATCGTCCCTCCCAAAGAGCAGCTCCATTTTCGATTGAAAAATCCATCTTTATGCTCTGGGAGCATAATGTTTCAATTACATTATACTCGGACCGAAAGGATGGGCCTCCATTTCCTCGATCGTGAGAACGAGAAGTCGCGCCTCGCCCGGGGCCGTTCTGGCCCTTGATGAATTTCCCTACCTGATGGAATCCAGCCCGGACCTGCCCAGCGTTCTGCAAAGACTCATAGATAAAAATAGAACACGATCCATACACATCCCTGCCCTCCCTTTCCAGTTGTCGGGCATGATCGTACGGCAGCCTCATCTGTAGGTGACTCGCGCCAACCGGCCTCCGAAGCAAGTGCAGGGACCACACACCTTATGGTCAACCGCCTAAGGCCTGTCATCTTCTCCCTCTGCAATTTTGGCGAAATGTAACCTGTATCTCAAACCTTAACTTGCTGAAAAACCAATATATAGGCAGGAAAGCAACCTTCCCCAAAGCACGCAGTGGAGGCGATTGTGGTATGCACGGCGATGCCTCGGTGCCACATCACATCTCTCCAATAGTAGAATATCAGGAGATTAGAAGGGAGTGAGTCTCGCAGTTCAGCCAATGCAACATGTCGTTTATTTAGACAAAAACTTCTTTTTGTCTGGCGATCCTAGGGCACTGAATCGAATGCAACAATGAATGGATTCCATTTTTGTAAAGAGGGCAACGTGACAAAAGTTGGAGGGGGGTTAAAAAAAGATTGACATTTTTGAGGCAATTTCCCACCATGCCGATGGGCATAAACGGTCTTTGGCCCTGGGAAAGTGTAGGAAATGACCTTGGCATTTTCGTGGAATACATGAAGGGAGGCGAATTGCAATGGCAGAAAACCCAATAGACGTTCAAAGCGTCAAGGGAGAGTTTTGCGACAAAGTGAAGGGTCTCGTACCAGGAGGTGGTCATTTTGACCTCTGCTTCACCTGTGGGACCTGCGCTGCGGGATGTCCTGCGACAGGGCTTGCCGACATGGATCCCAGGAAGTTTCTGAGAATGATCCTTCTCGGTCTGGACGAAGAGGCGACAAAATCGCCTTGGGTATGGATGTGTACCCAGTGCCAGCGCTGCGTCTATGCCTGCCCCATGAAGATCGACATTCCCGCTTTGGTTTACAATGCCCGTGCCTCGTGGCCCCGGGAAGAGCGGCCCAAGGGCATCGTCGGTTCATGCGACATGGCGCTCAGGAACGACAGCTGTAGCGCCATGGGATGCAGTCCAGAGGACTTTCAGTTTGTCGTGGAAGACGTGCTGGAGGAGGTGAAGGACACCCAGCCGGGCTGGGAGAATCTCGAGGTCCCCATCAACAAAAAAGGGGCCATGTACTTGTTGAACCAGAACTCTAGGGAGCCCGTCACCGAGCCCGACGAGCTGATTCCCCTGTGGAAGATCCTCCACCTTGTCGGTGCGGACTGGACTTATGCCACCGCAGGTTGGGCTGCGGAGAACTATTGCATGTTTCTGGCCGACAGCGAGGCATGGGAAAAGACGGTTCGTCTGAAGGCAAAAACAGTGGATGATTTGGAGTGTCAATACTGGCTCAATACAGAATGAGGACACGAAATGTATGCGGTCCGGACGGGACTGCAAAAATTCAACATTGCTCATAACTTTAAAATCGAGAGCATCATCAGGCTTTACGCCAAATGGATCCGGGAAGGCAAGCTCAAGGTCAACTCGGACTGGAACAAAGACCTTAAGATCAAGTTTACAGTCCAGGATCCCTGCCAGTTGATCAGAAAGTCCTTTGGCGATCCCGTGGCAGAAGATCTTCGGTTTGCGGTCAAGGCCGTGGTGGGAGAAGAGAACTTCATCGAGATGTGGCCCAACAGGTCGAACAACTTCTGCTGCGGAGGCGGAGGCGGCTTCTTGCAGTCCGGTTATACCGATGCGCGACGGACCTACGGTCAGGTCAAGCTCGAGCAGATTCTGGCAACCAAGGCCGACTATTGCATCGCCCCTTGCCACAATTGCCACAGCCAGATCCATGACCTGTCCCACCATTCAGGAGCCAACTTCCCAGTGGTCCATCTGTGGACGCTGATTTGTCTGTCTCTTGGAATCTTGGGCCCGAATGAACGTGAGTATCTTGCGGATGACTTAAAAGAGGTCAACATGCCTGCGGGATAGACTTGGTATAGAGCCTGTTGTCAGTTTGTCCGTAGAAGCGAACCCGACTTTTTGCCTTGCTTTTGGCGACAGCAGGATCAATCTTGGCCCAACTCTACTCGTACATCTTCCCTGTCATCCGCCCAGGCCTGACAAATCGACGGTAAGCACGCTGCTCGGCAGGATGAAGGACCAGGTCCAGCTCACATGGGTGCTTAACACGCCCTATGGACTGTACCTGGATTCTGTTTTCATTATTCATTCTAGCTGAAATCAGACCATTGTCCTTTTGCAACATACCTACATGCTTTTATAGATAAGAGATATATTCTTCGATCTATTTTAAGTTTATATAATATTAAATTATATGTAAGTGAAGTTAATTTACGCCCCCACCTGCGTGATTTTTTCGCATAATATTAATATGTTAGGCGCTCAACACTTGTGAAAAGCTCTTTAACCAAGATTTGGGAAGGTGGGTGGCGGGCCGCAAAGTCTGATAATTAACGGTCCGACTCACACACAAAACTTAGAAATTTAAGAGCATGCCGGAGATTTGCCTGGTCTTTCCCTTAACATGGTCCGACCATGTCTTCCGATCTTCCGATGCTAAATTCCCGGAATTTCAGTTGACAAGTTTGTCAGCATGGCATATTATATGCCATGCTGCAAATTGGAGGATCTAGTATGGGAACAAATAAAACTGCGACGGCAAGAGCTTTATTGGACCCTGAGATTAAAGAACAAGCCGAAGGTATACTTAAGAAATTGGGTTTATCAGTCTCTAATTCATTTGAGCTATTTTACAGACAGGTAATTGCTCATCGTGGTTTGCCATTTGATCTTAATATACCCAATGAAAGTACTATGAAAGCTATTGATAATTCAAGAAAAGGAAAAGGGAAAAGATTCCCAACAACAAAAGAACTGTTTGACGATCTTGGCATTTAGCATATGAGATCGATCAGGCGCGATACTCAATTCAAGAGGGATGTTAAACGGCTTATCAAACGAGGAAAGGATTTGGATAAGCTGAAAACCATTATTCAGGATATTGTTAATGCAGAAAGGTTGTCACCAAGGCACAAGGATCATCAACTCAAGGGGCCACTAAAAGATTGTCGGGAGTGTCATATTGAACCTGACTGGTTGCTTATTTATCGGATAGAGGGAAGTGAACTTTGTCTTGTTCGAACAGGCAGCCATTCCGATTTGTTTGTATAAAGTGTATAATCTGTCCCCTTTTCCTGTCCCTCGCAGAAAAACGTCTCCTGCCGCCGAGCCCCCTACCTTTTCTGCTGCCTTCCAGCAGATACCAAGAAAGGCCAACGAGGTTAAAAAAGTCCGGGGCACCAGGGCTGTCTCATCCCTCCGCCTTGCGCCCTGCCCCTTGTGCCTTATGCTCCGACCTTCTGTCATATACCTAAATTGCTTTTATATATAAAAAATATGCTCTTCGATTCATTTTCAGTGCATATGAAATTAAATTATGTATAATTCAATTTAATACGAGGACCCCATTTCCCAATCTTTCTGCATAACATCGACAGGTTATCTCACTAAGAGTTGGGGGAAGCCCCTTGACAACGATTAGGAAAGGTTGGTGGCGTACCGCGAACTCTGGCCCTATTACCCTTTAGAATTCTTGACAAAAAGAAGCGAATTCTGATACCAAGAGTTCAACTTCTTGAATGACCCGTCAACCCTAACCGAAAGGGCGCCATGGACTGATTGTTGCAACCCTACTTCTCTTGAAGAGAGATGTCGTCCCGCGCTTTGGAGCTAGGGCAATGTGGCATTGAAAGCCGATCTGGCATTCTCGAGTGTGAGCCAGTGTGGGGAAACTCAGGAGAGTGGCACATGACTTTAGATGTCTATCTACCTCGAAATAGTCAACGATATTTCCGAAATCGAGACAATTGCAGTAGGCAACTCCATCCGGGAAATTGCCCGCCTGCGTAAAAGCTATGGTTACGGTCGTTGGAGAAAAATGAAAGGAAAGGCGACAATTCGACTTCCAGATGGTATGATATGCAAAGCTGAATTACCTTGGTATGAGGCCCATGGTATTGGACGAAAGGATATGAAGGTTAAGAAGGTCTTCTGGTAAGAAAGATGGAGCAGGTGAATTCAAAGAAGACATTCGTTGTCTGCATCAAGAACGAAGGCTATGCCGCGTCTCTGGAGTTACGCAAGATCTATGAACTCATACCTGATGCCCGTGCGGCTGATCATGAAATGATTCGAGTGGTTGACGAATCTGGCGAGGATTATCTCTATCCCTCTGGTTTCTTTATTCCGATTGATTTACCAAGACCTATCGAACAAGCCCTGGCCCTGGCTGTGTAATCCAAAGCGGTGAACCGCCTTTCACACATCAAGACACACTCACCACAAGAATCCGAAGGTCACGGTCAGTATGGTTTCTGAGCCCATGTGACCCTCCACGATACACTGCTGCAGGCCACCTGCCCTTCTCAAAGGTTTTGTCTTTGACATGCCCCTCCGTTAGAGACCTTTCAACCTTTCACCAGGGTTTCCGGAGATTTTCCCTCTTCAATTCAGCTCTGCAACAAAATCATTATGCAACGTCTTTGTTGCATATCAAGGAAAATTCGGTTTGCCCGCAGTGTCTCATTGGTAGTCCGAGAGTCGGAAGGCCGGAGGGAGGGCCTGCTACTCCCTAAAGGATGGCCCCCCGTCTTGTTTGTCTAAAACTTCTACAAAACCAATTTGTTATCCAAATGGCGGTGCCGGAGGGTTTGTGGTCTTGGCGTAGGAATTGGCGAGGCGATTTCAGTGGCGTAGACAGTTGGACATTCTGCCATGTTCGTCCTGTCAACGGAAGGGGGAAACAGGATATCCCCCCCCCCTTGTGCCTTATGCTCCGCCCCTCTGTCATATACCTACATGTCTTTTATACATGAAAGATATGTTCTTCATGTTATTTTAGGTTTATATTAGGCAAAATTATATGTAAGTATAGCTAATTGCTGTCCCTCCTTTTGGCACACTTTTGCAAAAATATCAATTTGTTATCAACCTGAAGCGCGTCGAAACCTCTGTGACAAAGAATTGGCAAGGTTGGTAGCGTACCGCGAAGGGACTAAACGAATGACACACTAGGCTCAGAAATCTCAGTGCACCCCGGAAACCTACCCCTCCACTGCAACTCTTCTTCTCCGTTGTGATACCTTGAAAAGGGCGCCTGTTTCATGTGACCTGCCCTTCTCAAAAAACTTGTTTTTGCCATGCCTCCGATACCCCCCCTTTAACCCTTGACTGTCGGCCAGCAGGTCGTGTTCCTCTCGTCGAGATTCGACAATGAGGCTTTTGGTCTGCGAATGGCAATTACCGTTGTGATGGCCTTATAATACTGTAATCATCTAGGGAGTGCGGGTTTCGCAGGAAAACCTTAAGGAAAGCTCTCGACGGGGTGCGTCACCATAAGGGCAGGTAATCAACCATCGACAGAAAAGCGTTGGCCAATCAGGTATGAGCAGGAAATCCGACCTTGATGGTGAAGCGCTCCCCAGCCGGGTATTCAGGCGAATGAGGAGACCCACCTTCATGTTTACGTCGCTTATACGCAAGACTTCCCGTTCAGGTACTGTTACTCAGAGATATTGGCCTCCTCATGCAGCATATACACCTCATGTGCAATTCCCGTTCGTCGGGCCAGCGCCTTGCCTGCCACTTCCTTCGGATTCAACCTGGCAATGAACATGCCGTACAACTCACATTTCCCCCTGTCCGGCGTGTAGAGGACTTTCACCTCAGTGTTTCGTCTACCAAAAGCTCTCAAGGCCGGAGTTCCTCTCCGAATAACATGCAGTTTTTGCTGTAACATCAGATTGTTTGACGGTTTGTTGCCCTCTAGAATCCTTGACAAAAGGGGCCCGCTGGTTGTAAGGGGTACCAAGACCTCTTCTTGCTGGTCAAGTAAGACGAAGAGGATGCAATGGAGAGAAAACCTTAACCCCGCTTTCCATCAGCAGAGGTGGGGTTTCGTGTTTTGGGGGCCGCTGAAACTAGGCTGTTGGGGCACTTTCCTGGGCTCGTCGCCAGGGAGCATTTCAACGCGTTAGACCACCGACGGATGAAAAGGTCAAGGTCTGAAATGCTGTGAGATTCAGAGGTAGGACAGCTCTTGAGGCTTCTATCTCGAGTTGGATTTCTGGAAGGTAGTCCAAGCAAAGGAGGGCCACCCCTTCTACTTTAATACCAGGAATGGACCCATTGACATAGTTACTATCGGGATCTCTATGGACCTATTTGGTCCCACAAATGGTCTGGCAAGGCGGCTGCCTTTCTTCCTATGCCCCATGCCACAGAGAATTGATCATGGCGAATGTTCTGATAATTGATCATAACCGAGTCTTCTGTGAGCTATTATCCCGGACGGCGGCTCACATGGGCCACGTAGTCCATTGTCTACACTCTTTTAGAGAAGGGCTGAAATTGGCCCGGACTGGAGTCTTTGATATCGTGTTTCTTGGCGTTCGGCTGCCAGATGGATGGGGAGTGGATGTATTAACGAAGATCCTCAAGGTCCCTTCCTTGCCTGAAGTCATCATCATAAGTGACAACGCTGACCCTGACGAGGCGGAACAGGCGATAAAGGCTGGTGCATGGGATTACATTGTCAGGCCCTCTTCAGAGAAAGAAATCGCTCTCCCACTGATTCGTGCCCTTCAATATCGGGCAAAAAGGGTGCCCAAAAAGCCTTCTACTACCTTGAAGAGGGAGACTTTCCTCGGCATCATAGGAAGAAGCCCCCGCATAAGAGCCTGCCTGGAAATCGTAGCCGAGGCTTCTGATAGTGACGCCAGCGTGCTCATCACAGGTGAAACCGGAACGGGGAAAGAGCTCTTCGCATGGGCCATCCACAATAACAGCGGTCGTGCTGATAAGAACTTTGTGGTCGTCGATTGTGCTGCCTTGCCAGCTACTCTTGTGGAGAGCACGCTTTTCGGGCATGAGAAAGGTGCTTTCACAGGTGCTGAGATAGGCCGCGACGGTTTGATCAAGCAGGCTGACGGCGGCACTCTGTTTTTGGACGAGGTTGGGGAGCTTCCATTATCCCTCCAAAAGACCTTTCTTCGGGTCCTCCAAGAGCAGCGTTTCCGTCCTGTAGGCAGTAGACGCGAGGTGGGAAGCCGTTTCAGACTTATTGCGGCATCCAATCGGGACCTAATTGAAGCAGCACGCCATAAGCTTTTCCGAAAAGACCTGCTGTTTCGTCTCCGGTCCTTTTCAATTGAGTTGCCGCCGTTAAGAGATAGAATTGAAGACATTGAGGACTTGGCCATGCATCACATGGCTCAAGTGTGTGAAGAATACGGTTTGGAGGAAAAAGAATTTTCGCCTGAGTTTTTCGATGTCATTGCTAAGTATGAGTGGCCTGGAAACGTAAGAGAACTGGTCAAAGCCCTTGAGACAGCCATTGTCTCAGCACGGGATGAACCAGTGATCTTTCCCAAGCACCTTCCGACAGAGATTCATGCAAGGGTGGTCCGCACGGCAGTTGCTGATGGGAAACCGAAGAGATCATGGCCAACGAAAGCCACTAAGGCCTCAAAGACCTTGCCGACGTTAGGCGAAGTGCGAGAGCTTGCCGTTGCCGAGGTCGAAGAAAGATACCTGAAAGACCTTATGTCTGCAACCAGAGGTGACATGATGAAGGCTTGCAGCATATCTGGTCTTTCCAGATCCCGCCTGTATGAGCTCCTCAAAAAGCATGAAGTGCCCAGGTCCCCCCCCCTCTAGCTGCTTCAGAACTACTCATAGAAATGTCCTGTTACGTCGGACCCTTTCCGATAGTGAAGGATTTTGTCCGCTTTTGCCGTACAATTCACTCCTTTCTTCTCTTCTTTTTTCCATTCAAAAAGCGTCTAAACTATTTAATATAATTGCTAAAAATACTTTTTTCAGCCCGTGGCATGTTTCTTGTTTCCAGTGAAGGAAAAAGGCTAGGCTTTTGACCAGGTGAGGTAAGACAGTTCAATGGAGACCTGATTTATGGAGGTATTCTTGTATACGACAGCCGCTGAGAAAGTGGCGAGACAGGTAAAACAGGCACTTGAACCTTCGATTCCAGAGGGGATTCTGGAGACCTATCGTTCGGCCAGCAACTTCCAGCAAAGGCTTCGACAGCCTAAAGATGGTCGCACGATTGTCATTCTCCTACTTGCCAGGCCCGAGGACTTTCTGGATGTTCTCGCCATGAGGCACCTATTTCGTGACGCTCTTACTGTCGTTGTTGTGCCTGACACCGAAGAAGAAACAATAGCCATGGCTCATCTTCTTCGGCCCCGTTACCTTACTTACATTGACGGAAACTTCTCAGGGCTTTCCACGGTTATAGACAAGATGATTGGGGGTTACGCTCAACAGGGCTAGGACGATTCCAGGGTTGGCTACGCGGGCCGTTGCTGACATGTTAGTCCTGTTGCAGCAGACAGCGGGATGTCGGGGCGCACTATGTGGCAAAGAGTAACGGATTTTGCCAGGAGCTTTCTATTGAAAGGAGGTTTGCGTGACTCAGGCTGGTTATGGAGACACCGTGAAAGTCCATTATACTGGACGGCGTCAAGATGGCAGGGTATTTGCCACCACGACAGGAAGTGAGCCTATTGAGGTCACCATTGGTGAGGGAAAACTCATGCCAGGTTTTGAGCAGGGCATGGTTGGCATGGTGGTGGGAGAAAGAAAGAGCATTCAAGTCCCTCCCCACCATGCCTATGGGCAATGGGTGCCGGAGCTGCTGCTAGACATCGACAAGGAGGACTTTCCCAAGGATATCATCCCTGACGTTGGCAAAGAGTTGCATGTGCGACACGCAGACGGAAGTGTTTTGGATGTTGTCATTACTGAAGTCAACGAAAGCACTGTGGTCATGGATGCCAATCATCCCTTGGCGGGAGAGACTGTAAATTTTGATATTCAGTTAATTGAAGTCATTCAGGGTGTGCCACGGGGTCTGGATAGTTGAAGACGATCATTACCGTTGACATAGGTCACGGTCTTGGCTGAAGACCTCAATGCTTGGTTAAACTCGGCCAAGCCCCCAGATTTTAGATCCTTCGTCAGGGAGCGATGTCGCGGGGCCATTGCCCCATAAAGGTGGGCCGGCATTTTACTACGACTCTAAAGATTGGAGACCAAATCACTTGGCAAGGAGAATGATCGTGAGCGTTTGTCTATGACTAGGGCCTGCAAAAGATTCAAGCATGTGTTCCTTTTACTGCTGCTGGCCGCGTCACTCCTCTTTTCGCCTGAAACCACCGCTTCCCAGGGGACTGCCTTGCGCCTTGATTTCAAGGAAAGGACACTTTCTGCCAATATAGATGATACGCCCCTACGGGCGGTCTTGGATGCCATTAGGAAGCAGAAAGGGATAAGATTTCAGACGAAAAAGGGCGCAGACTTCCTACTTAACGAGAAAATTTCTGTCCGCTTTAGACAACTCCCCATGCAGGAGGCCCTGGGGCGAATTCTTACGGGAATGAATCACTGCCTAGTCTTCAAGGGCGATAGTGTATTCCGTGTCATGCTCTTCGGAAAGGTGGAGAAGAAACGGTACACGGAAAGAAGACGAGCCCGTCGCCCCAGAAGATCCTTCAGACGGAGGTAACGTGAGGGCTCAGAGATGCATCAGTAACTGACAAGCTCCAATGATTGAAGACTGAGATGGGTAGGGTATGAAGTTTAAGAGTGTTGTCCTTGGGATGTTGGTGTACAAGAGCGAAAGAGGCGGTGTCAGGTCTAACAAACTCTATACGCTAGTCAGTGACGATTCAGCCGGCGACACGGTCATGGTGAAGCCGACTGTGTATTTCCATAGCCTGAACCCTTGTGAGGCCATTGCCCAGTTGAAGGCTCACGTCGAAGACCTGTTTCAAAAGCTGAGACTATACACGGAGGTGAATGAGGAAGCCTCGAAGGATTTGGAGGAAGCACATCAGTTGCTCTACGAAGTCGAGGTTGCCCAGCAGTTCCTTGTTCATATACGGCAGGGACTGGCCAAGAAAGGCCTTTGGGTGAAGTAAGATAGTGCTTCAGTAGAGATCTTTTAGCCGCTTGAGGCGCAACAAGCAGAAACGGGTCACACGTTTGCAACTGATTGGTTTTGAGAGCGATTGGAGTGCTAAATCAAGTAAACGGCTGATGAGGTGACTGGGCAAATTATGGGATATCAGAGGAATAGAGGGCGTCATAGGAAAACGGAAGCAAGGTCTTTTCAGTACTGGGACACATCGGGACCAAGCAGACAAGACAGGTTGCCGGGAACAGAATATTTCATCAACCTCCAAAGGCCGTCGCAAAGATACCTGGGGACCCGGCTACTGAAGGAGTTGGCTGAGCCATTGAGGATGGGACCGCCAAAGAGATAGCATCATAGAGAGGAAGGATGTAGGCATGGATGGGAATGAGACAAAGAGCCTGATAGATGCCATACAAAAAGCAAAAACTGGCTTTGCTACGGATCAAATGCACAGATATGTGGTGGTGGATAGCAATGGAGTCTATCATGTTGTAACCCTTAAGGAGATTTCTATCGGCGGCAAGTATGCCAGCTATCCCACAGTCTTTTCAACCTTCCAATAGGAACTGCCCATGCTCGCGGCAGAGAGAAGGGTTGTGTCACGTGGGCCAACTAGACGTTGACAATGGGTCAAACATGCTATAATGTTTTGAGTTGAAACAATTTGAACTCAAACAACAATTCCTCATGAATTCAATACTCTTCACTGTGTCTTCGAATTTCCCGCCACTCGGGTATCCGACCTTCACAGGGAAGTCTCGTCTCTGATCGTTCTTAAGGGCAACCATTCTATGACTGAAAAGGTCTATGACTGACAAAGGATTTCCTCACCACGGGGGAAAGGAGAGCTATTAGCGATGTGCACCATATGCGGACACTTCGTCCGGGACACCAAGATTCCATCAACAGACATTTATGACATGTTGGTCAAGATGGCTCATAGGGGGCCAGACACCCACGGTATTTGCTTGGATCTAGACATCCTGAGGGCCGACGAGATTCATGACTTCACGACGGTGCTGTCAAGGAAAAGCCAGATTGCCATGGGTCATTCCAGGCTCAGAATCGTGGGGAACGAAAGGCCCACGCAGCCCTATGCCTCTTGTGACGGTAAACTGGTCTTGATACATAACGGAGAAATCTACAACTACAAGAAGCTGAGAAGCTTGCTCTACAGGGCCCATGACATAAAAACCACCAGCGATAGTGAGGTGGTGGTTCATCTGCTTGAGGAAGCCTATCAGGGAGATCTTCTAGATGCCATGCAAAAGGTGTTAGGGCTACTAGACGGCATGTATGCTATGGCAGTGACAGACGGAAGGTCTCTTGTGGTAGCGCGGGACCCCATAGGGAAAAAACCCCTCTACTATATTGAGAATGAAAAGGTCACCTATTTTGCCTCAGAAAAGAAGGCATTGTGGAATGGTAAGGATAATCCCATGAGGCTACATCCTGGTGATATCCTATGCGTGGATCCGTCTGGTCCCGAAATACACAAAGGATTTCACATGCAGTTTCCACAAATCGATATCGTTGATTTCCGAAAAGGGGTAGAATCTTATAAGGAAGCGCTTATTGCGGCAGTTAGAAAAAGGCTCACAGGACTCACCGAGTCGAATATCGGAGTCATTTTTTCGGGGGGTATAGACTCTGTCCTTGTTTCAAAGCTCCTTCAGAGGGAGGGGAAGAATGTCGTCTGCTATTGCACAGGCACCAGGGAATCAGGAGATATTTTGGCAGCCCAATCGGTTGCAAAAGACCTAGGACTTGAGCTAAAGACCACGATCATTGATGAATCCATGGTACAGGCGGTACTCCCTGAGATCATAAGAAATGTGGAAGAAAGTGGCCTTCTCCAGGTGGAGGTGGCCATCCCTATGTATCTGGCTGCGAAGTTGGCGGCAGAGGATGACATCAGGGTCATGTTTACGGGACAGGCGGCAGACGAACTCTTTGCCGGCTACCCCTGGTACAACGACGTGTTGAGCGAATTTGGCTACTTGAGGCTCCATGAGAAACTGTGGGAGGATCTCACGTTTCTCTATACGGACACCTTGGAAAGAGAAGACAAGCTCACTATGGCCCACTCCATAGAACTCAGAGCCCCGTACCTGGACAGAGATGTCATTCAAACGGCCATGCGTATATCTCCAAGGCTGAAACTGGAGGGGAAAGAGGACAGCCTGCGCAAGAGAGTTCATCGTCAGGCCGCCCTGGAGTTGGGGGTCCCCCCCTATCTCTCCTTTCGCATCAAAGATCCTGCACAATCCGGTTCGGGGATTCATAACATCATCCAGGAGATTGCCAGGGCCAACATAAGAAGGATTGATTCAGATCTCGTGGATGAGAACATAAGAAGAGATAAGGGCAGCCTCTATCGTTATGGAGAAGACGTTTACGGGGAAGATGCGCCCCGTTTCTATCTGCAACAAATCGAAGAAGACATCAAGCGCAAGTACATACCCCCATTTCTTGCTGCCGAGAATGGGGCTGTCTTGGTGAGCCGTGCTGAAGGAGTGGGGTGAACCCCTGACTGGGTGCTGAATGGCTCTGTGGCAGATGTCTTTTGTGAATGCCAAGCGAAAAGGGGACTAAGGGTGTCGGAGCGTTCAAGAAAGAGGGTGTGCGTAGCACAGATAAATTTCAACAGCGAGAATATTCTAAGACATCTGGCAAAGATTGAGTCCATTGTCAAAGAGCATAGGACAGCTGATCTCATTGTCTTCCCGGAGTTGATTCTTCACGGACATCCTTCCATTGAAAAGCCTGAGGGGTTTCTGCACAGAAGGATGAAGACGGTTTACAAGTCTATTTCACAAGACCTTTATCAGGTTGTGAAAGACAATGGGGCAAGAGTCATTATTGGCGAGTCAAGGCGGCGAGGGGAACGATACTACAATGTGGCCACATATGTAGACGGCGATACCGTAGATCGCTACACAAAAACCCATGTCCATTGGACCGAAAACTTTATGCCCGGCCGCAAACTGAAGGTCTTTGATTCGCCTTGGGGAAAGATCGGCATCACGATTTGTTTCGATGCTGCGTTCTCTGAAGTCTGGCGGGTTCTTGCCCTAAAAGGCGCTGATGTCATAGTAAATATATCTGCAGTTCCTAAGACCTTTTCCAAAGACTACATGTGGCGACGCTTCTCCGGAGCCGCTATTTTTAATCAGACTCATATCATTTATGCCAACAGACCAGGTCCGTTCTTTTCAGGGTACAGCGCCATATTTGACCCCAAGGGGAACACCATATGCAAGGGGGGCAGGAAAGAGACTATTATCGAAACGGAGATCGATCTGAAAGAAGTGGACAGATGGCGCGAGGAGGAAAAGCTTTATCCGTACCGGCGCCCCCTTCTCTATCGCGAGATTGTAAACCGTCACAGGGCCGAGTCCATTGTCACAGAGAGCCAAATTAAAGAATGCCAATTGGCAGCGGTCAGGAAAGGCGAGACGAAAAGAGTGGCATGAACATAGAACCCGTCAAGCGAAAGGTCTTTTTACTGCTGAGCCTTGGCTTGATCTTTATCGGAGCTTCTCAGCTTGGGGCCCAGCAGCCAAAGGCCGTCACCTTCCTTACCTGGAAACCCAACCAACCAGAGGTCTGGGACCGGCTCATTGAACGTTTTCATCAAGAGCACCCGAAAATTCGGGTCCAGGTGCAGGTCGGGCCTCATTCATCCACCGAATATCATGCCATCGTGACCCAGCGCCTGAAAAACAAGGATGCGTCCGTGGATGTCTTTTTCATGGACGTGATTTGGCCCCCGGAATTTGCCAGTGCCGGCTGGGCACTCGATCTGACGCCCAGATTCTCTAAAGAAGAACAAAGGCAATTTCTTACCGCACCCATTGCTGCGAACACCTATCACGGCAAAATCTATGGGATCCCTTCTTTTATTGATGCCGGGCTCTTTTACTACCGCAAGGACTTGCTCAAAAAATACGGATTTGATCCCCCCAGGTCTTGGATGGAGATGCTTACCCAGGGCGACGTTATTCTAAAAGGAGAGGCTGATCCCTCCCTCTACGTCTACTCAGGTCAGTTCAAGCAATATGAAGGCCTGGTCTGCGACATGCTGGAGTTCATCTGGTCCCGAGGCGGCACGGTCTTAAATCCGGCAGCCGACCGCGTCCTTCTCACGGACCCGACGTCCATCGAGGCCATTACTTTCGTCCGGGATCACATCATCGGACAGGCCGCGCCCAAAGGGGTGGTCAACTATGAGGAGCCGGAATCCCTGGAGCTCTTTATCCAGGGCCGGGCCGTCTTCCTTAGAAACTGGCCCTATGCATGGACCGTGGCAAATGATCCCGACAAATCCAAGGTGGCAGGCAAAGTGGGCGTTGGGCTGCTTCCCGCCTTTGTCGGCCACAGTTCGGCCTCTGCTCTTGGAGGATGGCAGTTTGCGATAAGCAGGTGGTCCAAACACCTGGACGAAGCGTGGCAATTCGTTCAATTCATGACATCAACAGAAAGCCAAAAGATGATCGCCTTTCTGGCCGGTCGGGCCCCCACCCGCATGGCCGTGTATGAAGACCCTGAATTTCAGGAGAAAGTGCCCCACTTGAAAGCCTTTCTCCCCGCCTTTGAAAAGGCAAGGCCTCGGCCCATGTCTTCTTTGTACCCCATGATCAGCCAGGAGTTGCAGCGCTTTTTCAGCCGGGCGATTACAAACAAGAAATCGGACGTGCCGGCCCTGGCTGAAAGGGCCTCAGCCAACATAGCCAGGGTGTTGCAGATGGAGGCGTTAACGCGGCCTTGATTGCCAAACAACACAGACTCTCCCTCGTACTCATCTCTCCGGCACTCCTGGTGCTGGTTGTCTTCATTGGCGCTCCTGTCATCCAATCGGTCTCTTTGAGCCTCCACCGGATCGTCATCAGCCTGCCGCAGCTTCAGACGCCCTTTGTTGGGCTGGCCAACTATCAAGAGCTCCTTCACGATGCCGTGGCCAGACATTCCTTTTGGGTGACCATCGTCTTTGTCTCCACCACGACTTTCTTTGAGCTGGCGCTAGGCCTCCTTTTGGCCCTCTTGATTCACCGTCGTTTCCCTGGCCGGGGGGGCCTTCGTGCCTGTGTGCTCATCCCTTGGGCCATTCCTACAGTGGTTTCCGCCCAGATGTGGCGATTCCTCTTTAACGACGCTTACGGTATGATCAACTATGCCATATTCGGTCACCGGGTGACCGCCTATGTGCCTTGGCTGGCTGAACCCGGCATGGCCCTTTGTGCTGTTATTTTGGCAGATATCTGGAAAACGTCGTCCTTTGCGGCATTGTTGATATTGGCCGGCCTTCAAATCATCCCGGAGGAACTGTATCAGGCGGCCAGAGTGGATGGGGCGGGCCTATGGCGGCGGTTTTGGCACATCACGTGGCCTCTTGTTCGGCCGGCGCTGCTTGTGGCCTTGCTCTTTCGAACCATCGACGCCTTCCGGGTCTTTGATCTCGCCTTTGTCATGACCCAGGGCGGACCCGCAGACGCCACCAATGTGCTTCAGCTTTACGGATACAAGAAGATGTTCATAGAAGGATGGATGGGTTACGGTTCGGCCATATCGGTGAGTGTCTTTGTCATGATCTTGATTCTTGCCATCGTCTATGTCCGTATAGTGGGAAGGCGTCTTCTGGAGAAAAGCCTGTGAACGTTTGCCGGTTGAAGAAGCTGGGTTTTGGCATGGGGGTTCTGGGGGCCGCAAGCTTCTCATTGATCCCTTTCCTGCTCTTTGTATCGTCGGCCTTCAAGACCCAGACAGAAGTGACAGCCATTCCCCCTCAGATATGGCCCTCCTTTTCTCTGGCCTTTTTTCGCTCTGCCATTGTCCGATACGATATCTTGAAATACTTGGTCAATTCCGTCATTGTGGCAGGGAGCACCACGGTGGTCACGGTCTTCTTAAGTGCCCTGGCTGGTTATGGCCTGGCAAGACTGCCTAGACGGTGGTCTCATCTTACCCTGATGGTGATTCTGGCCTGTGCCATGTTTCCCCAGATCGCCATTGTAGGACCCGTTTGGCGATTCCTTCGCCACTTGGGCTGGCTCAACACTTACCAGGGGTTGATACTTCCGTACGTGGCTCTCACGCTCCCTCTGGCTATTTGGATCTTGGCTCTTTTCTTTAGAGAAATGCCAGAAGAGCTTGAGGCTGCCGCCCTAGTAGATGGCTGCACCAGGCTCCAGGCCCTGGTACGGGTCATTGTGCCTCTTTCAGCCCCGGGCCTTTTTACAGCGGCCATCCTAACCTTTATCTATGCGTGGAATGAGTTTTTTCTTGCCCTTCTCATTGTGACGGACCCTGTGAGGCAGACCATGCCTGTTGGCATTGCCCTTTTTCAAGGAGAGCATACCGTGCCGTGGGGAGAGATTGCCGCGGCTTCGCTTATGACCACAGCGCCTCTGGTCGTTATGGTTCTCTTGTTCCAGCGGCGTATCGTAAGCGGCCTGTCTGCAGGGGCCATCAAGGGATGATGATATGGCGTCGTTGACCTTAAAGGAGATTAGCAAGCGATTTGGAGACATCGACGCCTTGTCTGCGGTGGATCTCCATGTGCCGGATGGGCAGTTTTGTGTTTTACTCGGTCCTTCTGGATGCGGCAAGAGCACCTTGCTTCAAATCATAGCTGGCCTAGAAAGACAGGACCAAGGATCGGTCCTTCTAGATCAAGAGGACGTAGATCACCTGTCACCGCGCGAAAGGGACGTGGCCATGGTCTTTCAGAGCTATGCCTTGTATCCTCACATGACGGTGTCGGAAAATCTTGGTTTCGGCCTTCGCATGCGACGATTTCCCAAAGGTGAGATTAGGGATAAGGTCCTTGAGGCAGCACAACTCCTTGGCATTGAACACCTCTTGGACCGCAAACCAGGCCAAGTCTCAGGGGGCCAGCGCCAACGGGTGGCCATGGGAAGGGCCCTGGTGCGTCGGCCCAGGCTCTTTCTGCTGGACGAGCCTCTGAGCAACCTGGATGCCCAGCTGCGACTCAATGTCCGTCTGGAACTAAAACAGCTGCACAGGCAGATTCGAACAACGATTTTATATGTCACACACGACCAGGTGGAAGCCATGACGCTGGGCGACCAGGTGGTGGTCCTGAAAGAAGGGCAAATGCGCCAGGTTGGAGATCCGGAGAGCATCTACAACCGGCCGGCAGATACCTTCGTGGCTACTTTTGTGGGCTCCCCTGTTATGAATCTCTTTAAGGGAAAGTGTGTCAAAGAAGGAAAGCGCTTCAGATTCCTTCATCCGGATTTTTCTCTTCATATGGGAAGCCTTTCTCTAGACATGGACGGGCATGAGGTGGAACTGGGTATCCGCCCTGAAGATATCGAATGTGGTAAAGAAGAAAAAGCAGATCTGAAAGCTGAAATAGCAATGATGAGCAATGTGGGAGCAGACCAATACATCCACGCAAGGATTGGAAAGGCTCCGGTAACGCTCAGGGCCCCCAAAAACGCCACGTTCTGTGCTGGCGATATCGTAACCATCCCTATTGACACCAGAAAACTGCACATCTTTCACGAAGGTCAGCGAATCAACTAGTGCACATCCATAAACGGCACTTTTATCGATGAGCGGTGTTGTCCGCAGGTTCTCAGCTGCGACGTACTACCCCATGTACGCCTTTCCGCAAACCCTTATGCCGCCTTGCTCATCAAAAAACCGCTCATTTCTGAATTGGACACTTACGCGCTTGCCTATCAGTCCAAGAGTGATTCGTGGATAGGCGGTAACGAGACCAGCTGTCCCTGAGTTCGCTGGCAAACCCACACAGGGCACACTGCAACCGCTGAATTAAAGCGGTGAGCTTTTTTACGCTTGTTGACCGCACTTTAGGAATAGAATCTGTCCGCTTTAGCCGGATTCTGTCCGATTCTTTCGGAATTTGTCGGGGCAGAACGGACAACAAGGCACTCTCCCTTTTACGGCAATGTTAACCATGATGCTCTAAGATGTTGGAACACAAGGCCATAACCTCAAATACTACCTGGTTGGCACATTCCTTGTTAGAGATGTCGTTGTAACTGCCCTGTTTCTCGGGCGCTCTGAAAACGGGTTAAGGACCCACCCAGGTGCTGGCCAGTTGACGCAGGACCTTTTTGAAGAGATCTTTCGATAATGGTCCACTTCATGTGTATTCTGCCTCATGAGAAGAAGCGGGGAAAAAACAATGACTAGCATTGTAGTGGTGGATGAAGAGCAAAGCCATCGGCCACTGCTGGTAGAGGAGATGTCCAATGCCGGATATGAGGTGACTACTGCAGGGGAAGGAGAGCTTGCCAAAGCCCTGCTGAATTTGCGTCAACCGGCAATGGTATTTGTGAATCCCGATATGAACGGAAAAGAGAGTTTTGAGCTGTTGGAAAAGCTTAGGAGAGACGATGCTGACATTGCCTTCGTTGTCACAGCCCCATCGCATATGGCCAATGATGACTGGCTATCCAAGCCCGATGGGTATTTCGTGTAAGGACCGGACATGGACGGGCTCAAGCAGCTAGTAGCAGATATCCTTTCAGGCGGATGCAGAAGGAGTGCCTACATATGTTGATGTGCTCGGTGAGAATAGAGATAGGGGTCCAGGCAGAATCGCTTGACTATGTAGAGGAAAGGACCGCCAAGTTGGAAGACGTGATCGCATCTCATTTTGATGAGGACGAATTGATCGAGTTCGACTTTCAGATTGTGGAACAGACAAGGGAATATGAGATTGAAGAGCAATATGAGGATTAGCCATATGGAATTCGATCTCTGAGGCAGGTTCTTTCGAGAAGGACACAGGGTATATGTGTTCAAAAGGAGGCCATGTTAAGGGAGAATTGAATTGAAATGGGTTTATCTTGGCTCGGCACGAGCCTGATTCTTCTCTAAGGCTCGGGCAGTCGGGTCAAGGCTCAAACGAACACGGAAGACCGATCCCCTGGAACAGGAAGAAGATCATGTCCGAATATTCACAGAAAAGCACTAGGATAACAAACATTTACCAACTGGGAGACGAGGCAGGCATCTTGGAAAAGTTGACTCGCCTTGCCCATTGGAAAAAGCCGGTCCTCATCATTCCGGCTTTGGCTTCAGAATTCACTGATTCCGAGAACCGACCGGTTTTCGAAAACATTTTGCAGGAACTGGCGGGAGCCACCTATCTCAGCAATATCATCCTGGGCCTTGATGCCGCTGTAGAACAAGACGTCGTTTTGCTCCGGGAAATCATAGATAATCTGGGCCTACACAACGTGCTGATCCAATGGAATGATGGACCACATTTCAGGCGTCTGTACGAGTTGTTACAGTCTTCCGGCATTGACCTCAGCCAGCGTGGAAAAGGCAGAAATGTCTTTATGTCCTTTGGCGTTGCCATTGCCTTAAGCGCCACATGCATCGGACTCCTCGATGCCGACATACGGACGTTCAGACGTCCACAGCTCGACCGCCTTTTCTACCCAGTGCTGGCCTTCAACTACCAATTTGCCAAGGCCTACTATGCCCGCAGTGACGGCAAGCACTTTTTCGGTCGCGTAAAGCGGTTGCTGGTGGACCCCATACTCATAGCACTAAAACGCAAGTTCACGGACACAGGGGAAGACAAGATGCTTCGCATCATCGACTTCTTGTTGTTATTCAACTATCAGCTTTCAGGAGAGGTCGTCATCGACATTGAGCTCTTGAGCCGTATGAAATACAGTCTTAACTGGGGAGTGGAAATCCTGACCCTTATTGAAGCCTATCGGAAGGCTAACCAGATTGCACAAGTTGAATTCGCCAAAGGGTATTTTGACCACAAGCACCAAAAGATATCAGCATCGGATGGGGAGAAGGGGTTGCACAAGATGTCAACGGACATCATATCCACACTCTTGAATGCCCTTATCGTTGAAGAGGGCCTGGAGGTTTCCAGTCACTTCTTTCGAGATCTAGCCTTGACGTATCAGTCTGTAGGAGAGGATTTGATAAAGAAATATGCCGAGAATGCAAAAGTCAACGGATTACTGTATGATCGTGACCGCGAAGAGACCTTTGTGAACGATGTGATTACCGACGCCATCGTTAACGTGGGAGAACTCTTGGATGTGCCTCAGAACATATCAGGGATGTTCCTGAGGTATACTGCCGTGAATCCTGAATTTGAAGAGCTCAACCGCCTTGGCCTCCAGCAGGCCATTATGAAGACGGAGGAGAGATTGAAGCGTGAATACCTCTGCAATCGGGAGCTCCCTTCCTGGGAACGGGTTGAGGAGAAGATTCCGGACATTCGAGACAAAATCATAGACGTTATTGAAGAAGTAAAAAGGGAATCCTGACACAATGGGACGCTGGCTTGAGATGGGAGACCGGCAAGCAGGGGGAAATAATTGAAGCCTTTTACCCGAGGTGACCTTCAGGAGTTGATGCGTGAACGTCAGGGGCCGTGCGTCTCCATTTTCATGCCAACACACAGGGGGGCGGCAGAAACCCTACAGGATCAGCTTAGATTCAAAAACCTGCTTCGGGAGGCAGAAGAGGATTTGTTGAGAAGGGGGCTTAGTCTTCCAGAGGTAGGAAAATTTCTGGAGCCCACCCAGGCCCTTCAAGCAGACAGTCTGTTTTGGCGATATCAGATGGATGGGCTTGCCGTATTCCTTTGCGCGGATATGTTCCGCTTTTACCGCCTTCCCGCGGATTTTAAGGAATTGGTGGTTGTGACCGACCGTTTCCACATCAAGCCCCTCTTCCCCCTGCTCAGCGGAGACGGGCGATTCTACGTGTTGGCACTGAGTCAGAAGGAGGTGAGGCTGTTTCAGGGTTCGCGCCATAGCCTGAAAGAAGTTGAACTAAAAGGGATTTCTGAGAGTCTTTCGGAAGTCTCCTCACGCAGCGATTTGGAACAGCACGTCCATTTTCACACTGGAACGCCTCGGGGAAGTGCAAAACGGGCAGCCATTTTTCATGGTCACGGCAGTGGCACTGCGGAGAACAAGGAGAACATTCTGCAGTGCTTCCGAAAAGTTGACAGGAATCTACATGAGGTGCTGCGAGATGAACAAGCGCCTCTGGTGCTGGCAAGTGTTGATTTCCTTTTTCCGATTTACGGCCAGGCCAACACTTATCCGTACTTGATTAACGAAGGCATTTCAGGAAATCCTGAAGGGCTGAGTGAGGAGGAACTTCATGGCCATGCCTGGAGAGGGGTGGAGCCCTACTTTCAAAAAGCTCGTGAAGAAGCTATGGCACATTATAGGCAACTGGCAGCCACGGACAGATCCTCCTGCGATATTGAGGTAATCGTCCAGTCCTCCTACTGCGGAAGAGTCGAATTGCTTTTTGTGGCTATTGGCCTGCAATACTGGGGGACCTTTGAACTGTCAAGCAACACGGTTCACTTTCGCGAGCGAGCAGCAGAGCCGGGTGACGAAGACTTGTTGGATTTTGCTGCCATTCATACGCTACTTAACGGGGGAACTGTCTATGCAGTCGAACCGGATGAAGTTCCGGGTGGCACACCGTTGGCCGCAGTATTCCGTTATTGAAGGAAGAGGCTCATGAGCATTCTGACGTGGTGGTGCCTCTGCCCGGCACTGGGTCTGACGCCCTTGTCTCTGCAAATGGATCAGGAGGGTGGCCGTGGCAGAGGCCACGTTTTCTTAGTGTTCGGTTACGGATTACCTGTTGTTGTTCTAAGTCCGAACGCAAAGGTCCGAAGTAAACGTTTTGCCATGGAAGCCAACCTTTTGAAGGGCCTGCATTTTTCGGATATTCAAGACAAATCTTTGCCCAGTCCAGTTCTTTTCGGAGCTCTTCCCCCTTTTTGTTGACATTCCAAGTGGCAATGCTATGTGACAAGCTCAACCCCACCGACGCCTGTCTAAATCCTCTTGCGTGGGGGACTTGGTTTGTCCGGTTTCGCGGTCACGTGCGCCTCTGGGTTTGTGCTGATTAGCCTCTCACTGGAGGTCTTCTCTTATAAACACCGGTGGTATTAGCGGTGTCCAAGAGCAAAAGGCATCCTTGCAAGGTTAAACCACATGACCAATCCACTGGCTAGGATATTCCGCGCTATTGTCTCTCCAGAGTTCACCGTTACTATCAAAGACGGCGAAGCCAGAAGCCATCAAGGAAGAGTCTCGAGCAGAGTCCTCTCAGAGTTTACAGAGATTGCCAAGCAGCAGAGCATCTCCAAGGCAAGGATATACGGGATTCGTCGTGGCGATGACATCGTACTGAAGTTCTCGCGCAACATTTCCTCTTCAGACCAGCAACGTTTCAGGAATGTATGGGGCTTCTCGAACTAGGCTAGCGGGCCCTTAGTTAGGCTTTGCCGAAGTTTTCGTTTACAACGCAGTCGGGAGGGTTCATGATGACGTTATGGCCCTCCCCATGCTCGGCCTTTATGCCGTGTTTTCACGACGAATGACGTAAGAAGGTATTATGATGCCTGGAAAGGAGGATTGCGGATGGGCATAAAAGAAATCATAGCCAAGATTGAGCATGTGAAGGTTGAGACACACGACGTCAAGACCTTCGAGCTTAAACCTCAAGAGCCTATTGCTTTCACACCTGGACAATATTTCTTGGTATCGATTCTCTCCGATGAGGATCTCAAAGACGAATGGCGTCCTATGACTTTTACTAGTCTGCCCTGGGACAAGCATATCACCTTTGCGGCAAAGCGAATGGGAAGAATTACCCACGCCCTTCACGAGCTGCCCGTAGGGGCCCAACTGCGGCTGAAAGGTCCCAAAGGTGAGTCACTTAATTTCGACGAATCCATCAAGGAGGATCTGGTCTTTCTGGCTGGGGGATCCGGCATCACTCCTTGCCTCAGTATTATCCGCTATGTGATAGCGAAAGATCTCCGGAACAAAATGTTGCTCTTGTTCAGCAACAAATCGCCGAAGGATATTATCTATCGGGAGGAGTTTGACCGCCTTAACCAAGAAGGGCGCATTACTGTCGTTTATTCGCTGAGTAAAGAGATACCGGACGACTGGAAGGGGGAACGGGGCCGGATCGACGGGGAAATGATCCGCAGGCATGTAGACCGACCCAAGGATAAACTCTGGTATCTATGTGGACCGCCGCCGATGACAGATCAGCTAGAACAGGATTTGGGGAGGATAGGAGTCTCCAAGGAACGATTGCGGATGGAGAGCTGGGAACTTCCAGGAAAGGCCCAGAGGAAAGAGGCCCGTGACTCAGAATAGAAGGCCTGGGACCGCAAACTGTTTTGGAAACAGCAGGAAGATGTAAAAGGGGGCTTTTTTCGTTGCTAACAAGGGAGATATTAATGTTTGAAGAAATTAGAAAGGGCTTGCTTCCCAGCTTAGGGGTTATCTTACTGACCAGACAAAAGGCGGAAGAGGCGATCCAGAAGCTTGTAGAAGAGGCTAAACTTACCAAGGAAGAGGCAGGGGATTTGGTTGATAAATTGTCTGCAACTGGAGACAGACAATGGTCGGAGATAGAGGCGTCCATAACAAAGGCCATTCGCGCAGGTATAGACAATCTAGACATTGCCAGCAAAAAAGAGTTGTACGCCCTTAAGTCCAAAGTGGAAAGGCTTGAAAATCGCATTGAAACGCTGGAACAACAGATCAGCGCTGAAAAGGAAGGCTGATGGATATTAAGACATTGATGAGTCTCGGTCGCTTTAAGGATATCGTCATGATTCTCGTGAAATATGGCTTTGACGATTTAGTCGATCGTCTCGACATGCCTGGCGCAGAGCTCATCAAAAAGACTGCCAAGGTGGATAGTGAACTGGGGACCTTTGAGAGAATCCGTTGCGCCCTCGAAGAGTTAGGGCCCACCTTTGTCAAATTCGGCCAGATCATGAGCCTCAGGCCGGATCTGCTTCCGCCCCCACTCATTGATGAACTCAGCAAACTTCAGGACGAAGTAGCCTCAGTAGAGTTCTCACAGATAAGAGAGGCGGTGGAAAAGAGCACCGGACGGCCCTTGGAAGAATCTTTTTCTGTCTTTGATGCAGAGCCATTGGCAGCCGCCTCCATCTCCCAGGTGCACCGGGGTGTCCTCAAAGGGGATGGCCGTATTGCATCCGTCAAGGTGCAGCGTCCAGGTATTCGCTCCAAAATAAAGAAGGATCTGGACATTCTGGCTGGCGTGACCAGCCAACTCCACGAGCGTGTCGAGTACCTGAGGACCTATGACCTGCCGAACCTTATCCACGTCATCAGACGGACGCTCTTGCAGGAACTGGACTTTAAGAGAGAAGCGCGCAACATGAAAATAGCCCGGGCCCATTTAGGTGAAGACTCGAAAATCCATATACCCGAGGTCTATGAGGAATATTGCACGGAGCATCTTCTAGCCATGGAGTATGTCCAGGGGACAAAGGTTAAGGAGTTTGAGACTGAGACTCTCAGCGACCCTGAATCACTGGCAAAGGATGGCTTGAGGGCTGCAATAAAGCAGATCTTTGAGGATGGCTTTTTCCATGCCGATCCCCATCCCGGAAATCTGCTCATCACTCAGGAGGAACGCATCTGCTTGATGGATTGGGGGATGATAGGCCGTCTTTCAGAAAGGGATCGCTACGAACTGGTCGACCTTGTGAAATCGGTGGTGGATAAAGACGGCGAGGCTCTGGTACATGCGCTGTTGCGCATTAGCACTGCCGAAAAGGCTGTTGATCAAAGGGGATTGGAAAGGGAACTCCTAGACATATTAGACTCCTACTATGCCGTTCCCATCAAAGACATGAATATAGGTCAACTACTCATGGCCATCACGGAACTGCTGGGGACACACCAATTGAGGCTGCCTCCGGACCTCGTCATCATGATAAAAGCGCTGGTCTCGGCCGAAGGTACGGCCCGTCACATCTACCCTGATCTGAATGTCCTCTTGGAAGCCAAAGAGCAGATCTCCAGCCTTGCAATAGAGAGATTCAAACCCGAATCCCTCTGGCGGAGCTTTCGCTTTACCCTGTCTCAGTTTTTCAGTCTTCAGCAAGGGCTTCCTAGGCGTATGGAAAAGATTCTTGGCAAGGCGGACAGAGGAGATCTCACGTTGGGTTTCAGGCACGAAAACCTTGGCGGGCTGAGGAATACCCTAGACAGCATCACCAACCGCCTGACCTTCGGCATCATTATCGCTGCTATGATTGTAGGGTCTTCGATGGTCATTACCACCGGGATTGGTCCCCTCCTTTTCGGGTTTCCTGCTCTGGGTGTCATCGGATATCTCATCTCCGCCGTGCTCGGCCTTTGGCTGATCTTCAACATGATCCGCCAGCGCAAATACTGAGTTGAGAATCCTCAGAGCAAATTGGCACTTTAGCCGTTCATGCTTTGGTCAAACCTGTCAAGTGTCCAGATTTGTACTCTGCTTAGAAGCTGCTTATTCTTAATTGTACACCTTGCACGACACATGATTGGGAGAGGGCAAGAAAGGAGAAGGACATGCAATGGCGCGGTCCACTGATGATTGAGCATCGTGTGATTGAACGAATGATTGCCTTGATTGAACGCGAACTGCAAATAATTCAACAGTCAAAAAAGACCGATCCTCTAGTCATTGATACAGTCGTTGACTTCATTCGTGTGTATGCAGATCGGACACATCATGGCAAGGAAGAAGATATTCTGTTCCGTGATCTGGACGCAAAGCAGATGAAGAAGGAGGACCGAGAACTCATGCTGGAGCTGGTCGAGGAGCACGTATTCGGCCGGGAAACAACAGCAGAACTGGTTAAGGCAAACGACCGCTACAGAACCGGAGACAATGCGGCGCTCGACGTCATCTCCGAAAAGCTCCGAACTCTGACTGAATTCTACCCGAAGCATATTGAAAAAGAAGATAAGGTCTTCTTCCCTGCTGTGATGACATATTTCTCGGATGCTGAAGAGAAGACCATGTTGGATGGGTTTTGGGAATTTGACAAGAAGATGATTCATGAAAAGTACAAGTTGGTGGTTGAAGAGCTAGAAAAGAAATAAGGCGTGTTGAACCAACAGGTATGGGCTGTGCTTTGCAGCGCGTGTGACCTGCGGCGCTATAGAGGTCCCTGAGACATCTTTACACATTAGGAATGGCATACGATTGAATCCTGGGTATTTGACGGTTGACTACGCTTGCATGAGGTGCCATCAGACTTATGAGAACAGGTCGTGGGCTGTCCGGTACACCTGAGACCAGTCCGTAGTCAGGTAGATTTAGACTAATCAAAGAAAGGCAGGTCATCTTGGCCTGCTTTTCCGTTCGGGTTCCGGCTCGACATGTTGTTTATCCATCGTCGACGTAACGTCAATGAAATGGTGGAGATTGGTGCTGCAGATCACGCCTGCCGCACGGTTTCGGTGAATGTTGAATAACCCGGTGAACAGGCAACTATTTGAAAGCCTATGATTTTCGGATATTCAGGGCCAACCTTCACTCAACTCCTCTTATGAATCTTCCCAACAGCGTCGTCCTGCCCCAACTTTCACGGAAAGGCCTGCCAAATGGCTCCAGGAGCTTGACATAGCTTGTGGTATGCGTTACAAATCCGCAATAAAATCATTTGTTTGATTATACCCAGATTGGCAGGCAATCACACATCGGACTGGACCGTTTCGGAGGTGCCATCGGGGCAGGAAGTCCAATCTTGATGGTGAAGGCCTCCCCAGCTAGGTATGTTGAGCTGACCTGAACTAGAGGTCTTCAGACCTAACCCACAACATATTGTGAAGTGCTCCTCCTGAGGGCTCATCACCCTTGACACACCTCTTTGTCGACTCAACACCAGTACCATTTGCCTGCATTGGGCAATCGAAGTAGAATGAACAGGCACGGTAACGACCTTTTCAGACAACCCGGAACGGAAAAACTTGCGGACCAGTTTCCATTTCGCACAAGAGAGTCGGGCACAAAAGTTGGCGTCCATGGAAAGGATCAGCTTGAAAAGCCACCATGCCGGATAGCCCCTGTCGAGCAGGATCAGATCGTTGGGCATGACGTTGAGCAGATGTTGTGCCGCCAGTTCACGCTCACCGATACGTTTGGGCTTGATAAGGGCATCGACTGTTATCTTGTTGAGGACATCGAAAAGCTGAGATACTCGTGCCATGGGAGATGGCGCACCCTGACGAACGTTCCATACGCCAAAATGCTGGGCGACATCATCCGTCATCGGCAATTTTGTTGTGGAGCCGTCAATGGCCAACAACCGGAAACCAAACCACAACCTGGGACGAAAGTGCTTTTCAAAATAAGTGATTACGTGTAAGTTCAATTCAACAAAGGCTTCGTACTTCAGCTTCACCCGTGCCTTTGTCAAAGCTGCTTTAGATACGACCCGTTTTGCTACATCGAAGCGGCATAATGTCTTGAAGAATTTATCCAGTTCGTCCTGATACGAACCTTTGACAAGATTGATAAGGAAAACGATCAAGACATGAAACGGTAGTTTTCTGTTACGGGTGAAGTCGTTCTTGTTTTTTCTGTGGCGAGCGATGAAGTCAGGCGAAGAGATGCTTTTTCTTATAAATTCAATTGCTTTGGCACACACATTGAAAATCAGGATTCGTGCCAACTTCTCCAAAATTCTCGCTAATTTTCGACATGGTATTCTCCTTTCGATTGTATAACTGGCGTTTATTATTGAAAGTGAGTATACCATGTCGATTCACTTAAAACAAGGTTATTTACAATAGATTCGATAGGTTATTTCGTATTACTACCGCTTAAGTTAATGACATTGGATTGTGCTTGACATGTGCCTTTCTCGGGGGTACAAAACTGGGCTAATTAGGTTTACTATCTTCGAAAAATAAAGTTATATTAGTCGGTTAAAGCCACAAGATAAGAGAGCAGGTGATGCTTGGTCGGCGGTGGCGCCTTGCCCTTGAGGAGGGGTAAGGCATTGAAACTAAACGAATAGACTTTCTTTTTTCACTAACAGGAGGAAAGGAAAGCGCATGAAGAAGTTGGTAATAGGTTTTTTGGCAATTACTCTGGTGGCTCTGTTCGCCATGCCTGCAGTAGCAGGTTTTGAGCCCTATGCCTCCTTGAGGGTGGCTGTGGGCTGGTGGGACTTTGACCCGGAGGACGCTGCTGGTAACACCGCGGAAGGCGGCCTTGTAGACCTAAATATCAAAGATCGCGACTACGAGACGATTATGATAGAGCTCGGAGACTTTAGCCGGTTTGGGGCCAAATGGACCGGCGGAGACCTTTCAGCGCACTTTGAGTTAGGGCTCAAGGGTGACGGTCGGGGCGGTAACTCCGCATACAGCCGCCTCCTTTACGGCACCTGGAAATTCAAGGGCGGTAGCCTCATGGTAGGTCAGAACTACGATCCTTACACATTCATTTCAGACCAGATGGCGCCGCGGCTGGCCGATCTTGGTGGGCAACATGTGCGTGAAATCGATGCTGAGAACCTCTTCATCGGTTACGGCTGCCTCTGGGATAGCCGCCAGCCCCAGATCAAGCTGACCCTTGACAGCGGGCTTTACCTGGCTGCCATCCAGCCGGATACGGAAGACGGCGATCTAGATGTGGACCATGGTGATGCCGACCTGCCCAAGTTGTGTGTGGGCTGGGAGATCAAGCGGGACAACCTCTTTCTGAATCCTGGTTTTGCTTGGAATCAGATCGAGGCCTCGAAAGAGGGTATCATGGATGAAGAAGACCTGGATTCCTGGCTCTGTTATCTGAACGGCAAGGCCCCCTTGGGGCCGGCTGATCTTCAGGGTAGCATCCATTATGGGCAGAACCTAGGTAACTTCGGCCTTTGGAACCGGGAGGCCGCTGCCTTTGCCAAGGTGGATGGGGACGACTTCGAGGACAGCGAATGCTGGGGCGCCTATGTCCAGTTGGCTTTTCCTCTGGACCCGGCAACCATTACCCTGGGCGTTGGTTACACCGGGTCTGAAAACGATGCCTATGGCAACGGGCACGAGGATGATCAGATGTCTTATTTTGTCAATGCAAAGATCCCCTTTACAGACAACTTCTGGGTCATCCCTGAATTCTCCTATTACGACCATGGCGATGACTTTGTTGAGAGTGATGTCAACGATTGGGAAGACGGACCCACTGCCTGGTTTGCCGGCGCATTGTTGCGTATGGACTTTTAGTCAGGTCCTTTAGTAATCTTTACAACAAGAGCCCCGGGGAGTTATCCCCGGGGCTTTTTTTGTGCACCTGCAAGAAAATGATGGATTCGTAAAAAGCCCCAGATTCGTCATGCCGGACTTGATAAGCCTGCCCCGGAAGGCGTGAATCCGGGGGCATCCAGAATATATTGAATTGACTGGATAGCGCTTAGGGTTGCGCCTCGTGGCTTAAACAGAGCCACTGTGTCCTTCCGGCAAGCGTGTTTGACTCGAATTTTTGTAAAGTTGTAGCATCGGTCGAAAAACACAGGAGGTCGATCGATGGAACACGAAAACATGCCTGCCTTGCCGCCCCCGCTTGAATCAGTCCGAGAGCAGTTTGAGAAATGGCGCCAGACCAAAGGAAAGCCCCGGGAGGTGATACCGGAGTATCTGTGGGAAGAAGCGGCAAAACTGCGCGATAAATATCCCCTGAGCCGCTTATCGAAAGCGTTGCGTGTCAATCACACGGATTTAAAAAGACGTGTCATGGGGCAAAAAGCGGAGTCCGTGGTGAAGGAGCAATGCGCTCCCTTATTTGTCGAGCTGGACTGCATTGATCCTTTTTGTGGATCAGAGTGCATCGTAGAGATAGAAGATGCCTTCGGGTCCAAAATGAGGATGCGTTTTAAAGGAAAAGTGGATCTGGATTTGCTGGAGCTTTCCAGGGCATTCTGGCGAAAAGGCAAATGATCCAGTTGACTCCTCATATGCGGATCATCCTTTCGGTGGAGCCTGCGGATTTTAGAAAAGGCATTGACGGACTGTCGCAGATATGCCGAAGCGTTCTCAAATCGGATCCCTTTTCAGGGTTTCTGTTTGTGTTCATGAACAAAAGAAAGACGGCGATAAAGATGTTGGTCTATGACGGGCAAGGGTTTTGGGATTCTGAGGGACGCTGGTGAAAGGTTGACATATAAGCAGCTTTACTGGGGATGATGAGCGAAGCCAACAAGAAGCCAGACCAATGTCCGGAGTGCGGTTCATGGCGCATTGCTGAAATCCTCTATGGCCTTCCTGCGTAAAGTCGTCAACTGGATAGAGACCTTGATGGAGGAAGAATCGTTCTTGGTGGCTGCGTTATTACTGAGAATTCCCCTGCCTGGCAATGCGTAGACTGTGGGGCTAAGATATACAGGGAAACATAGGGACAATCTTGGATGGGAACACTTGCTAGACTGTCATCCAATTTTGGTCAGTCCTGGTTCAGCATAGCCAACAGGGAAAGAATGACAAATGACTGAACTGAGCATACAACGCTCAATCAAGAACGCCAGTGCATTGCTTCTATGGAAGCGCGGAGAAGAGGGCGGCTATTTGGAAAACGTTGATGTCAAGATTCTAGAGAACGGCATAGTTCAGATATGAGTTCCTGCTCGGGAAGAGAAACTGATAACGCACATTAGCAACGTGGTCATCGTTGTAGGAGAGAAGACCCCTTAGTTCCCTGTATGAGACGCCGTTCGAACTTCAGGGACACACCGAGGCCGGTCTACTGTCCGACCTCAGGGAGGTTAATTGGCCCACTTTAATGCCCGTAGCGATTGGGGCAGGCTATACGTGTTCTGCCCTAAGCTGGAATAATCGTCGACTATCTTTAAAAATAGGGGTAGTTTCGGCGTATAGATTTCATTCCTCGAAAAATACTCCCAAATAACAACGATTGTTTCCCGACTACAAACGGCCCCATCAAGGAATTGGCGGTTTATGCCCTGCCGACCGATTTTTTGAGATCCAAAGCGCCTTGAAAAAGACGTTGGAGAAAGGCGTTGAGGAAAACAAGCCCTTGAGTTGGCCCTTCGTGGCAAACCGCGGGATCCGTTTTACATGGTCGGTCGTATGGGCGACCAGTCGGTGGTGATCCGGGCGGGAAAGGGGACCAATAACGATGGCAACTGATTCAAGAAAGTTGGTGACAAATTTGCGAATGGCCCCTTTGACGAGTTTGGACTGGTAGTATACCCCTTCGAGTTTGAGACCCACGGGCAGACGCTGGAAAAGCGCGTCGAGCCGGGCCTGTACGACATCTCCCATGGTGACCACGTTGGCTTTGGACGATGCGGAAATACCGATGCCCGACGCCTTGCAGTTAAAACGCATGGTTGGTTCCGGCGGATCGGTATAACCCTGGTTGATGGTGGCAATATCTGCCAGGGTTATTTTGGTATGGCTCTGGCTGTTGATAACCAGGTCGCCAATCTCCTCCATGGATTGAAAATCCCCCGGGTAGTCTACCCGAATGCGCTGGTTGTCGGTTTGGACGGAACCCGGCATCACCACCCTGTTCTGACTTTTAAGGGCGCTAACGACTGGGACAACCAATCTGCGTTCATCCCCTTAAGGGTTAGGCCATCTAGCTGAATTAACAGTATGTTGCGCTCAACTTCATTCACAGACTTCTTTAATGAGAGCCATTGTTTCATGGACATCCCCGGAATTCCACTATCTTGTTGCAGATTCTGGCTTCTCAAAGTACCACTGCCACATGAGACCAAAACCTATCCCGAAGGCATCATCAAAAGGTTCCTGAAAATCCTCATATTTAACCTCGCAGAAGGAATATAGTTGTTTCCAAATATTGACTCCGAGCATGCTTTGTCCTGAAACGCTGTCATGGCGGTATTCATTCAATGGGTTATCGAAGTCTATGTCACACCATGTACTGGAAAAGCAGTTTACCCGCCCGATACTAAATGGAATTTTTAGGTAAGGAGAAATCATCCACCAGTTATGTCCCTGCCGACCATCCGTGCGAGCCAGAAAGACGGTCATGTCAAAAGTAGCATGGATTCTATTAAGAAACTTGCTTATACCTCCAAAAGTTCTGGTACCTCGCCAACGGAAACCCAAATAACAACGATCATCCGTAAAGGTATCTATATTATATTCCATGGCCACATCAAACATATGCAGGACAATGTTATCTTCGGCAATACCGAATGTGTTCAAAGGCTTGAATAGGTCGAAACTTCCGCAATGGTTTTTCAGATTGGTTTCATCGTGACCATGGTCACCCGTAAAATCAACGAACCCATAAAGCTCCAAGTCAAATGGCAAATCCTTGGTTTCAAATTCAGGCGTCAATGTGACAAATTCTCTTTTTGTGTCATATTGATAAGAAATGTTAGACCACCAAAACTGTTTCGCTTGATCATCAGCGCACCCAATCCCTACAAAAACAAAATGCTTAAAAATGATAATGGCCAGAAACCATACAAAATATTTACTCATGTAGATTACCTCCGTAATTCCCCTTTTGTGCCTCCTATGTGGATGTATGCCCAGCGGCGCGCACTTTGCGATGGAAACGTCCACGTTCACACACTGGGTGCGTGTGCCGAAAACCTGGACGCACGATACATTTTCCACTATGTCTCTATTGGTCGGCCATCCATCATTTTCTTTCCTCTGTCTCTTCTTTGCGCCCCATGATTGACGGCTTATTCCAAAACAAGCCCGAAAGGAGTCTGTTGCCAGTCGATGGAAATACGGTTTGGCAAGATGCATGCCATAAAAGTTTTGCCATTAATCCAAGTGGTTAGAAAAATAATTGGCAAATTTTATCATATGTGCTAAAAATTTTTGTCATATATGATATTTTGTCGTTTTTATGTCACATGCGACAGATGCCAGGGGGGGAGAGTGGTGACCATTAATGACAAGGAGTTCTTCCAGCAAGCGTCCAAACGCATCTGCGGTAACTTGGATGCAAAAACCATGCTGATAGACATCCGCAAGTATCTTGAAAACTTCATGCCCGCTGAAAGCCTGGATTTAAATACATACGAGCCGGAAAACCGGATACTTCGCAATATCGCTTCTGCGAGCATCTATTCTAAAACGCCATTGCGTTATCCGGCCAAGTTGTCCAAAGAGGCCGCACTATTCGTTGAAACAGGTCGTTATGGCCCGGTGGTTAGCATGATTAACCGGTCAGAAATGCAGCCAGTGGCAAAACAGGTTGAATTGAAAGCAAAACAGCACCCCCTTTGCTTTTTGCTGCTACACCTGAAAGTAGCCGGAAAAAGGGTTGGTGAACTTGTGATTTCAGCGCGGGGGCGAGACTTGTTTCGCAAAGAACACGCTCGTTTGCTGGAACTCCTACACGATCCTTTTGCCATTGCCATTGCAAACATCTTAAAGCACCAGGAAGTCCTGCACCTACAGAAGAAGCTATCCGATGACTACCGCTACCTGGTCAGCGAGTTGCACCAGATTTCAGGGGCCGAAGTCATTGGTGAAGAGTATGGATTAAAACCCGTCATGGAAATGGTTCGCCAAGTGGCCCCATTGAATAGCCATGTGTTACTCTTGGGCGAGACCGGCGTGGGCAAGGAGGTCATCGCCAATGCAATTCACTATTCTTCGCTGCGGCACAGCGGTCCACTTATAAAGGTCAATTGTGGGGCGTTACCCGAAAACCTGGTCGACAGCGAACTCTTCGGTCATGAAAAGGGGGCTTACACTGGCGCCGGAACAACCCGCCGAGGCC